>NZ_JBWBRA010000001.1:3090000-3220000 GCF_056279295.1 Aeromonas sp. TECH754
TTTCTCAGCAGGAAATCTGGCTGACCACAGGAGCGCGCCTCTCGCTTGCGCATCTCGTCGGAGCAAGGCACAGCACCATTCCCTTGTTTGTCGATGCAAACGTAGATCTCCCGCAGGAAGCGGCCACCGTCGGCACAGGCGAGGGTAATGCTGTCCGGCGCCAACCACTCGTTGGCATCGGCCAGATCCGCCTTGAGCTGGAAGCGACTCTTGCGCAGCGGCTCGCTGGGGGCCTGATAGGCGGCCGGCACCTTCACCCGCTGGCGCAGCTCGCTCGCCAACTGATGAAACTGCGACTGGCTGAGCCCGGCGCAGGTGCCGTGCTTCTCCCACTCATGGCGATAGAGGAAGCGACTGGGATAGAGCCCGGCAAACTCACGTTCCATCTCAGGATCCAGTCGTTCGGTGCCGCAATCGCTCGGATAACCACGCTGATATTGCGGCCAGAGACCGTGCAGCACGAACCCCAGCGGCCTGCTGCACTGCTCCCGGTCGCCCGGCTTGACGGCGCAGTGCTGCGGTGACCAGGAAAGCGCCAGTGCGTAGTAGTCAAACTCACCCGCCCGCCCCTTGCCCTGCACGGCCGCGACGAGCAACAGGGCTCCAGTCAGTAACACCATCATCTGCTTCATCTTTTTCGCCTCCTTCATCGCACCTTGCCGCGCCAGGGCGAGGAGGATCCCCGTCGCTGCCGACTCTCATGCTCCCATACAAGGGAGTCAAAGAACAACCATCCGAAATACCCTTACAGAAAAAGGGTCTGACCAGTAAAGGGTTTCCCCTCCCGGATCAGAGGCGTAAGCTGATTCTCCGGCGAGCCTCTGCGTCCCGCCACCGTCTCCGAATTCATCTGCAACAGGACGTAACATGATCCGCAAGAATCCCTCAGGTCACCTGCCCGTCATCGACGAATCTGCCTACATCGACAAGACCGCCATCATCTGCGGCAAGGTGATCATCAAGGAAAACGTGTTTGTCGGCCCCTATGCCGTGATCCGCGCCGACGAGGTCGATGAACATGGCGACATGGAACCCATCGTCATCGGTGCCAACTCCAACATTCAGGACGGGGTCGTCATCCACTCCAAGTCCGGCGCCGCCGTCACCATCGGCGAATACAGCTCCATCGCCCACCGCAGCATAGTGCACGGGCCCTGCGAAGTGGGAAACAGGGTCTTCATCGGCTTCAACAGCGTGCTGTTCAACTGCCACATTGGCGAAGGCTCGGTGGTACGCCACAACTCGGTGGTCGATGGTTGCGATCTGCCCCCGGGCTTCTACGTGCCCTCCACCACCCGCATCAACCAGCAGAGCGATCTGGCCCAGATCCCGCGGGTCACCGTGGATGCCACCGAGTTCTCGGAGGATGTGGCCCACACCAACATCGATCTGGTCAAAGGCTACAAGGCGCTCTCCAACGAGTTCTGATTCTCCTTTCATCCAGACAGCAAAACGGGCGCCAGGGCGCCCGTTTTTTATTGCGGTGAAGCTGTGCCGGTTGCCTAGAGCGCCCGCACACAGGCGGCAGCATGGGCCTCTTCGGGCAGATCGGTAAGAGGCTCGCCGGTGCCCAGATCGAGCAGCGGCGCCTCACCATCCCCGTTGCTGGCATCGCTGCTCCAGAAGCGGCTGTAGAGCGGCCAGCCTTTCTCGCTCAGGAGCTTCATCTCCTCGCCACTCTGGTGATAGGAAGCGAACAGGCTCGCCAGCTCCTGTGCGCCCGGCAGACGCCAGTTGTCGTGGCCACGGGCTACCAGTTGCTGGCAATAATCGCGCGCCCGTTGCTGGCTCATCATCGCGTAGTCGGCGCTGAAGGGGTTGTACTCCCCGTCCTCGTCATTCGCCACGCCGTCATAGACGATCCCCAGTCGATCCGCCTCGCTCCGGGTCAAGGGGCAGACGAAGGAGAGCTTGCCCGCGGCCAGCTCGGGCTGATGACAGCCCTGACTGAAGTCCGGCTGGGCATCCACCACCTGTACCCGCACCGCGAGAGAGCGACCCGCGGCCGTGACACGCAGCTGGGCCGGACCGACGGCGAGGCCGGTCACGGCCCCCTGACCATCGACCCTCGCCAGCGCGGGCAACTCGCTCTGCCACTGGGCAGGGTCAGCCAGTTGCGCCACAGATCCATCGCTTAACCGCATATTGAGCTGCAATGACAGGGTTTGTCCGACTTCCAGCTGGGGCAGCGCCGGAGTCACCACCAGATCGACCGGGATGGGACCGATCGGGCGGGCGTCATCCACCTCGCTCAAGCCCAGCTCGGCGACGCTGGCCGGGGTGCGTCTGGGCTCGGCGGAGGCGCTGCGCAGGAACTCACCGATGGCTTCCAGCTCGTCGTTGGACAGGCCCAGCGCATGCAGATGATCGGAGGCCTTGGGGAAGAAGGGATCGTGCTGATCCGCCCCGGTCGGGAAGCCGACCCCGCTGCTCCATTTGGTGACCCCGAAGTTGTACATGGCCACCACCCCCTGCACCGAGCCACCGAGGCGCTGCGCCAGGATCGGGAAGACGCCGTTGTGCATATAGGGGCCGGTGAAGGCCACGTCCCGCAGGCTCGGGGTCTTGAACAGCCCCATGTCCGCCTTCTGGCGGGTCTGCAGGAAGCGGCCCCTGTCCTCGAGATTGCGACCGTAATAGGTCAGTCCCACGCTCTCGAACTGATGCTGGCTCAGCAGAGGGCCGGAGTGACAGTTCATGCAGCGGCCATCGGTGCGAAACAGGTGCATGCCCCACAGCGCCTTGTCGCTCAGCGCCTGCGCATCCCCCTTGACGAAGCGCTCCATGGGGCTCTCGCTGCTGACGATGGTGCGCTCGAAGGTGGCGATCGCCTTGGCGACCCGCTCAAGGGTGATCCCCTCGTCGCCGAAGGCACTGGCAAAGGCCGCCGGATACTCCGGATTCGCCCGCAGCCGTACCAGCAGCTCGTCGTGATCGAGCGCCATCTCCACCGGGTTGTTGATGGGGTGCAGGGACTGCTCCTCCAGGGACCCGACCCGGCCATCCCAGAACTGGGTGCTGCTGTAGGCGGCATTGAGAATGGTGGGGGCGTTGCGGGTGCCCTTCTGACCCAGATGGCCGACCGAGACGCTCAGGCCGTCGCTCCAACCTTTCTGGGGATCGTGGCAACTGGCACAGCTGATGTCGCGGGCCTGGGAGAGCCGCTTGTCGAAGAACAGCTGCTGGCCCAGCACCACCTTGGCCCGGCGGTAGGGGTTGTCGGCCGGGAAGGGCACCGCGGGCAGCGCCCCCAGCTCCTGCCATTGCACGCCCTCATCCACATTGGCGACAGGCCACTGACTGCTGTCGCCAGCGTATTGCGCCCGCAGCGCCCGCAGATCGGGCATGTCGCTGCCGCGCTCGACCGAGGGGCGCACCGGGTAGAGTGCCAGCGCATACCAGAGCAGACTGCCCTCCCCCTCGTCCAGCCAAGTGCGCGTCAGCGGCTGATAGAGGCGGGCTTGCACGCCATCCTGCAACCAGATTTGCTGGGGCAAGACGAGGGCGAAGGTATGAGGATAACGCCAGCTCTGCTTGTCGGTGGCGAGCAGGCGTTCGAACTCCACCAGGGTCGGCAGGCGCCACCCTTGCTGGCCACAACTGCCAGGCTGCTGCGCAAGTTGCTCGCGGGTGACCGGAGCCGATTCGATAAACCCCTGCCCCGGCAGCCAGTACTGGCTGCCCTTGACCCCGGAGACCGAGCGCACGTCGTGCAGGCAGTGCCAGCGGCCCTGCGTCAGCAGTCGGCCCTGTTCATCCAGGCGCAGCAAGTCGGCGGTCTCGGGCTCCCCCGGGATGGCGGGCTTGCTCGGATACAGTGCAAGCTGGGCGGCCTGGATCGCGGCCTCGTTGGTACGGCGATACCAGTTGCGGGCGGCGCTGTCGCCCCGCAGCGCCAGCAGCATCTGCCAGCTGTCGGGATAGTTGAGCTCGGCCCCCAGCCGCTGGGCCCGCAGCAGGGTGGCGTAGTCCTGAATCGCGGCCTGTTGCTGCAGGCGGATCTCGCCGCCCTGCCCCCACTCGCTCATGTCCAACATCCCGTCACCGTTCAGATCGCTGAGCAGATAGAGCGCCGCCTCCTCCTCGTCCAGCCGCAGCGTCGGTGTGGCTGCACGCCGGGCCCGGGCCTCGCCGGCGGCCAGATCGGCCACCAGCGGGCTGCTGGCGCGCAGGATGTAGCCATCCTGCTCCCCACTGAGTTCGAGCGGTGCCGCCAGCAGCAGGCCGGCGGGCAGGGTCAAGACCGTGTGGCCCTGGCCGGTCAGCGTCACGGATGTGCCTATCCCGGTGGCGCGCTGGCGCAGGTGCAGGACAGCCCCCGGCGCCAGCCGATCGGCCACCTCGATGTCGAGGGTCAGATCGGCCCGGGTGTGGGTCTGCAACGGCGGCTCGACGGGGGGCGTGACGATCGGCGGATCGATCACCGGCGGGGTGACGACTGGGGGTTCGACAATGGGAGGGACGGGATTCGCGCCCGAGCTACCGTTGTCGTTGCATGCACAGAGGACCAGCAAGCTGGCCAGCAGGATTATGGGTTTCATCGTGTGGACGGGTGTGATCGGACAAGCCGGCGATTATCCGCTCAAACAACAATCATTATCAATTCCATCCAGCTAATATGTTTTTTAACAACAATTTCGCTACCTGAGCATGACAAGGGGTGGCTGGCACAGGCCACCCCTGATTGCGTCCTGCCAGTCATGCTGGTTCCCGGTTTAACCGCACTTCTTCAGGCTGATGTGCCAGTTGGCGCCAGATTCCACCTGATATTTGGCGGCGAAGCTGTCCATGTTGAGTGCCACCGACACCTGCAACAGGCTGTTGAGATAGACGAGCGGCTGCCCCTCCGGTACGTCGCCGAAGCTGCTGACGTAGGGAGCCTTGCCCTCATACTTCTGCACGTCCCCTTCGCTTATCTTGAGGCAGACTTGCTCCCCCTTGGTGATCCCCGCCTTGGCGAGCAGGGCCTCGTCGATGTTGGTCCAGACGTTGCCGTACTGCACGTCCAGGATCGGGATGGTGCCCTTGAGGGTACCATCGGCTTCGGCCAGCGCCGGCTGATAGGGAATGGTCACCACCTCGGCCGGCAGCAGCGGTCCCACCTGATCAAAGCTGATGGTGCCGGCGGCGAGTCGCGCCCCGGTGTAGGCGTAAACGTCGCGGCCATGGAAGGTGTAGGACTTCTCGGAGCCCTTGAGGCGATTGAGTTTCTCGTCGATCTGGCGCACCGCCTCGATGCCGAAGTGCTCGGCCACCAGAGTCAAAGTGCCGTTGTCCGGCGAGACGATGTAGTGGCCGCTCCTGGTCTTGAGCACCACTGAGTGGCGCGCCGTGCCCACCCCCGGATCCACCACGCTCACGAATACCGTGCCCTTTGGCCAGTAGTTGAGGGTCTGATAGAGGCGGTAAGAGGCCTCCCAGATGTTGTAGGCCGGGATCTCGTGGGTCAGGTCATAGAGCGGCAGGGTGCGATCCACCCCGAAGGCGACCCCCTTCATGGCCGACACGGCGCCATCCTTGAGGCCAAAGTCGGTCTGGATGACCAGCGCCTCGTTGGCGAGGGCACAGCCTGCCACCAGCGAGAGGGCGAGTACCAGGGTGCGGGGAGCGGTGCGAATATCCATATCAGGACTCCTTGTGAACGAATGGAACGGCATAAATAGCCATTTAGACATCCAGAATGCCATTACCTGATTTGTTTGCAAGCCGTCTCGCCCGAATGGGGGGAAAGCGCTGGCCCGAGCGCCCGAACGGGTGTATCCATGGGGCTGGCAAGATGGCACAAGCGAGACAGGCATGGCAGAAACCGGCACTCCCACACTCTTGCTGAGTCTGGGTGAGCGAAGCAGCCGGGTGCAACTGACCCGGGAGGACGGTACCCTCTGGGAGCAACCGCTGGCGTTTGGCCTCGAGGCCATGACGCCGGGCCCGTTTCGCCGGGATCCACCGACCGCGCTCGAACTGGAACAGGCCATCATGGTGGTGGAAGACGTGTTGATGCCGCTGGCGGCCAGGCTTTCATCCCACCAGACGCTGCGGCTGCAGAGCCCTTATCCCCTGGCGGAGGCACTGGGCAGCCATGAGCTGAGTCGGGAGAGTGTCGAGCAGCTGTTCAGCCAATTTGCCGCCATGGTGGAGGGAGATCCGCTGGCGGCGGCTCACTTGCCCAAGGCGCGGCACTTCGCCGCTACCCTGCTGATCCTGCGGGAGTGGATGCACCATCTGGATACCCAACGAGTGCTGCTGGCGGATTAGCGGGAAACGTCTGACGGTGGTCATCCGGGCCAACGCATGCGAGAGAGCGAGGGCGCCATGCCCTCTTTTTTTATTGTCGCCGCGGGGGTGTCATGACGTTTGCGTTCAGCCTGCATCAGCTAACCGTGGTCATAATTTCACCCCCGGTGAACATTTTCCCTGTACGGCAAGGGGAGAAGATATCTGGATATGCGCGAAATGGCGGTTTACCCCCTTGATATCAATGCCTCATCCTCCCGGGCATTGATACTACCTCAGCATATCCCCTGACTCGTCAGGGCCAAGCCGGTTGCAGGCAGCCATTTATCGCCACTTGGGAAAGGTTATCCATGTCCGTATCACCCATGCGCTTCATTCCCCGCAAGTGGCTGCTCCGCCTCGGTCTGTTGGCGCTGATGCTGGCGGGCCTGGTCGTCGTGTTCTACTACACCTATCTCAGCATCCGCCATGACATGGCGCTCATCACAGCCAAGCAGCAGGACGTGTTCGAGGTGTTCTACCAGCGTGCCCGTATTTTGGCGCCGGCGCAGCTCGTGCAGTTCATCGATCGCAGGGACATCAAGGCGCCCATCTTCAGCGAAAACAGCAATGCCCTGGCCTATGTCTATGGCTATGACTTCAAGACCCGGACGCGGTTTGCGGAGATCCCCATACTGTCGCCGACCAGCGAGCCCCTCGCGGCCTACCGCTATGTGCTCTCCTATCCCGAGGTCATCAACCTCTTCGCCATTCTGGACGATCACCGCCTGCTCGGCATGATGGCCAACAACCGCCATATCCCGGACCAGCTGCTGTCGGCCAATACCATACTGGACAACATCGGCCCCTGGTTTCATTACTTTGGCTGCGCCTCCTTCACGACGACCTATGCCCCCTGCAGCACCGACGAGGCCCAGGTATCCGACATCTACACAGACACCTTCACCCAGTTGCAAACCATCACCATGTACTCCCCCTTCGTCTTCTACGATCAGGGGACACAAGCCTATCGCTATGGCCTGACGGGGATAGACATCGCCATCAATGCAGCCTTCAAGGACGTGTTGCAGCCCTATGATGATGATGTCAACCCGACCCGCACCGTCATCTCTTTCAATGCCGCCGAGCCCTGCCGCCCCCACTACCTCTGCCTGAGCCGGCCGCTGATGCGCACCAAGGCGGGCGCCGATCTCTACCTCAAGTGGACCTATTCCTATGGCGATTTCGTGCGCGTGGTGGTGATCCACAGCCCCGCCTTCCAACTCTATCTGATCGCGCTGCTGCTGCTCATGCTGAGTTGGCGGCCACTCGCGCTGCGCCTGCGCGCCCTGGTGCATACCGATCAACTGACCGGGCTGCCGCGGCGGGACGTGCTGGATCAGACCATGCTGCTGAATCACAACTACCTGATGATCCTGGACATCGACAACTTCAAGTCGATCAACGATCGCCATGGCCATGCCGTGGGGGATATCGCTCTCACCGCCTTCGCCCGCCACCTGCGCAACAACACGCGCAAGGGAGATACCGCCATCCGCTGGGGGGGCGAAGAGTTTGTCGTCATCTACCGGGGGCTGGATGATGAGGATGCGATGTGGCAGGTCGTCGCCCGTCTGCTGGCGCACCCGGTCGTGATCCCGGAACTCCCCACCCCCATCACCTTCTCGGCCGGGGTCATCCGTATTCGTGATTATCTGTCGGTGGCCGAGGCCGTCACCCTGGCCGACGAGCTGCTCTATCACGTCAAGCAGCATGGCAAGCACAATATCGCCTACTACCACCGGCAGAAGATCCGGCTGGTCAGAAGAGCCCCCACCGCGTCATCGCCAGCGACATGAGGCCCGTGGCCGGATCCAGCCCGGCCAGCTTCCTGCGCAGATCCCCTCCCATCTTCTGCCCGGCGGGGGGCTTCTGTTACCATGACGGCATCATCCTGTTCTGCTCGTGGCCCCCGCCACGGCCTCCTTCTCTTCGCGGCCAACGCCGCGACCCTATGCTGGTGCCCTATGTCCCTTGCCTCTTTCACCGAACTGGCCCTCTCCCCTCGCCTGCAGCAGACGCTGACCGAGCTCGGCTACATCCAGCCGACCCCCATTCAGGCCAGCGCCATCCCGACCATTCTGGCCGGGCGCGATCTGATGGCGGGCGCCCAGACCGGCACCGGCAAGACCGCCGCCTTCGTGCTGCCTATCTTGCAACGGCTGCTGACAAGCTCCGCCGACGTGGGAGCCAATAAGCCGATCCGCGCCCTGGTGCTGGTGCCGACCCGCGAGCTGGCGGTGCAGGTACACGACAGCGTACTGCGCTACGGCAAGGAGACCGGGCTGAGCTGCGCCCTGGTCTACGGCGGGGTCAGCATAGCCGCACAGGTGGAGGCACTGAAAAACGGGGTCGACCTGCTGGTCGCCACCCCGGGCCGCCTGCTCGATCACCTGCGGCAGGGCGCCCTGAGCCTCGGCAGCCTCACCCACCTGGTGTTCGACGAGGCGGACAGAATGCTCGACATGGGCTTTATGGACGAGATCAAGGAAGTGCTGAGGCAGGTACCCGACGATCGCCAGACCCTGCTGTTCTCGGCCACCTTTGATGACAACCTGTTCGCCTTGAGCAAACGGATACTGCGTGAGCCCGAGTTGATTGAAGTCGCACCGCGCAACACCACGGCGGTCGAGATAGAGCAACGGGTCTATACGGTGGACAGCGATCGCAAGCTGGCGCTGATCGAGCACTTGCTCAAGGTGAAGGGCTATGCACCGGCACTGATCTTCAGTCGCACTCGCCAGGGGGCCGATCAGCTGGCCCAGCGGCTCGGCAAGGCGGGCATCAATGCGCTGGCCTTCCACGGCGATCTCTCCCAGAGTGCACGGGAGAAGGTGCTGCTGGAGTTTCGCGCCGGCACCCTGCAGGCGCTGGTCGCCACCGACGTGGCCGCCCGCGGGCTGGATATCAGCGATCTCAACTATGTGATCAACCTGGAGTTCCCCTTTGTGGCCGAGGACTACGTGCACCGCATCGGGCGCACCGGTCGCGCCGGCAACAAGGGGCTCGCCATCACATTGTTCAGCCCGGACGACGCGCCGCAGCTCGAAAAGGTTGAAGCCGTGCTCGACACCCGTTTGCCCCAGCAGTGGTTCCCCGGCTTCGAGCCGGATCTCAGCCGCTCGGAACCCGAGCCGCGCAGGAACAGCAAGGCCGCCCAGAAGCAGCGCGCCAGAAAGCAGGCCCTCGGCGGCGCCAACAAGGGTGGCAAGGGCAAGCGTTAAGCCGCCCCCTGCGCCCAATAAAAAAACGCCCGGTCGGGCGTTTTTTGTTTTTCCTTCGGGCCATTGCAGACACTAAGACTCGGCAGCCAAGGCGGTCGGCAGGGCTTTGAGGATCCGGTACTCCGCCAGGCTCGACAGAATAAACATCGCCAGATAACCGAGCCCCAGCGCCACTATGATGGCCACCACGTTGGTGGTGAACTCGGCCACCAGATAATAGGCCGCCACCAGTGCCACTATGCCCGCCAGCCGAATGAGCAGGCTCTGGGTGAAGTGGCCGTGGGCCTTGATATAGGCGAGCTGGTAGCCGTTGAGCATCATGAAGATAAAGAAGATCGAGAAGTGGAATAGCACCGGCACGGCCCCCACATAGCTGACGGGGAACAGCAGCAACACCAGCGACTTGCCCGCCAGCAGCATCACTGTGAAGAATATTATGCTAACCACGACGCTAAGGCGGAAGATCCAGCTACGGATCAGCCGGATCTGGCGGTGGTCTCCGCTGCGCAGATTGACCGCCAGCTCCGGCAGCACGAAGCGATAGATGGGGAAGACAAACAGCAGGGTCATATAGGTGAAGATGGGGCGCACCACCACCTGAAAATCCCCCAGCTCATCGAGGCTGAAATGGCGAAGGGTGAGCAGCACTGTGATGTAGATCATCAGTATGCTGGCCCCCGCCTCCAAGGATGCGGTGAAGCTCTTCTTCACATAGCTGCGCATCTCGGGGCCGAGCGCCACCTTGGCGAGCGGCCGGGTGGCGATGGCGCGGCGCCGATAGACATACATGTAAAGCGCGATGCCGAGGGACGAGAAGGTCAAGCCATAGAACAGCGAGGCGAGTGCATCCATCCCGAGCCCAAAATGGCAGACCACAAACATCAGGGCGTTGGCCAGCGGCTCCAACCAGGTCACCTTGTTGGAGATGCCGTACATCCGGTACATGGCCACCAGATTGGTGAAATAGACCTTGAGCCCCAGCCCGAAGATGAGCCCCACCAGTTGCAGATACTCCACCCGGATATGGAGCCCGTGCTTGATATAGGGGATCACGACGCCCCAGGTCAGCAGCACCATGCCTGCCAGGAAGTAGCGAAAGATATTGATGATGTCTCGATCGTTTCGGGTCTGGGAGTAGCTCACCACCATGGAGGAGCGAAACCCCGTCATCAGGATGAGGGAGAGCGAGATCAAGTCCACCACGCTGTTGAACAGCGCCAGATCCCCCTTGGCGACCCACTGCGCCAGCCACACCTTGAAGGCGAAACCGATGACGATGCTGGCGAGGGACGCCCACATGCCGGTGACGAAGGCCTGCTTGAGGCGGGTGAGAGAGTCGGGTGGTGCGTCTTGCGTAACTTGCATGGTTCGAAAGGCCGGGTCGCTGAGAAGCAAGGAGAGGGCCATCTTATAAAAGGGAGACCCGGATTGAACAGCCTTAATCCCCTCCCCCTTTCCCGGCAGGGGATAAGGGCTGCAATAAGGGCGTAGCCATCACCCCATCTCGAACCGACCCCCCAGCCCTCTCCTCCTCCTGGGACAGCGATCAAAAGGCCCAATTCAGCGCCGCCAATGCAGTACTTCCCACTACCAAATGAGTGAGTTGAATATTGAACATCACGCTTTTGATCAAAATATCAATATAAGGTATCGAATTGCTGGCAAGTTCCCAGATTTGGCCAATCACGCCTCTTATAGTGGGCTCGTGGACGGCTCCAGTCGTCTCCAATGCCGCACAAAACAAGGGAATCACCATGAAAAGACCCACCCCATCCCAGCTAGCAGCATTCTGTATTGTGCTACTGGCTGCGCTCTGCTGGTCACTGCCTACCCCGGCAGGACTCGCGTCGGCGGCCTACCACACCGCCATCCTGTTTATCGCCACCATCCTTGTCATCGTCACCAACGTCGCCCCGACTGGCTATATCGCCATTGTCTCTCTCGCACTCTATGCCGTGCTCCACGCCGGAGGTGAAGCCACCCCCAAGGCGGCCATCGAGGGGGCCCTGGTCGACTTCAACCACCCACTGATCTGGCTCATCGTCATCGCCTTCATGATTGCCAGCGCCTTTGCCAAGACAGGGCTCGGCAAACGGATCGCCCTCTTGCTGCTGAGCCGCTTTGGCCAATCCACATTGCGTTCCGCTTACTGTCTGGCGGTCGCCGATTTTATCCTGGCGCCCGCCACCCCGAGCAACACGGCGCGGGCCGCCATCGTGGCCCCCATTGCCGACTCCCTGGCCAAGACCATCAACAAGGAGGATCGCAAGCTTGGCCAGTTTCTGCTCTCCAGCGTCAGCGCCATGAACGATGCCTCGGCCGTCGCCTTCAGCACCGGCTTCGCCGGCAATCTGGCGCTGGTCGGTATCGCCGCCAGCGTGGCGGGTCTTGTCGTCGGCTTTCGTGAATGGGCGCTCTACCTGTTGCCACCCGCCATCGGCCTGCTGCTGATCATTCCTCTCGTGCTCTATCTGGTGATCAGGCCAGAGACCCGCGCTACCCCGGACGTTCCCCGCTTCGCCCGGGAAGAGCTGACCAAGATGGGTCCCCTGTCACGGCATGAGAAGAGCCTGCTGGGAGTATTTATCGGTCTGGTCGTGCTCTGGGTCGGTGGCAGCAACCTGGGGCTGGACGCCACCACCGTTGCCTTTCTCGGTCTCGCCGCCCTGCTGCTGCTCGGCGTGCTGAACTGGAACGACGTCAAGGGCAACAGCGCCGCCTTCGATACCCTGATCTGGTTCAGCGTGTTGATGGGGATGGCCGACAACCTCAAACAGGTCGGCTTCACCGACTGGCTGGGGAACGAGCTGTCCCAGTTCATGCACAGCACCCTCGGTGGTTTTGGCACCCTGCCCATGCTGGTGGTGGTGATGGGGATCTATCTCTTTACCTCCTATGCCTTCGCCTCCGGCACCGCCAAGGTGGTGGCACTGGCCCCCGTGATCACCGGCGCCCTGCTGGCAGTTGGAGTGCCCAAAGAGATGGCGATCTTCAGCATCGCCGCCATCACCAACGTAGGCTGCAATCTGGCCACTTACTCCCATGCCCGCATCCCGCTGCTGCTTGGCATGGGCTATCACACCAGCGCCGAGTGGATGCGGATCGGCCTGGTGATCGCGCTGGCAGGCTTCGCCGTGGTGATGTCCATCGGCCTGCTCTGGTGGCAATTCTTGATCTAGCTAGCAGGGGCCGCCTGTCACCCTCGTCCGAAAAACAACGAAATGGATTTTCCCCTTCTCCCGCATCTTGTCATACACAGGGGGAGAAGCGGGGTGTGCAGATCTAGTTATCACCAGACAGGGCGAACCCCGACTTTTACCAACCTAGCTGGTATCAACCCAGCGGCGGGGTACGCGGCGGCACCATACGCTTGCTGCCGGTGGACTCGAAGGCCGAGGCGACGCGCAGCAGGTTGTTGTCGTCATAGGCGCGGCCAGCGAAGGTCAGGCCCACCGGCATGCCGATGTCGGCCATGACGCCCATGGGGACGGTGACGGTCGGCACGCCAAGATGGCGAATGGCGAGGTTGCCGTTGGCGACCCAGACGCCATTGCTCCAGGCGATATCGGCGGAGGCCGGGTTCACATCCGCATCGGCCGGGCCGACGTCGGCAACGGTGGGGAACAGCACGGCATCGAGTCCGAGCTCGTCCATCCAGTCTTCCAAGTCCAGCTTGCGGGTCTGCTCTAGGCCGCGCAGGCCGTCCGGCACCGAGGCTATCTCGTCGAAGCGCTTGAGGCCGCGCTTGGCCATCTTGACGTACTCGTCCATACCGGCGGCGAGATCCCCCTCGCGGTTCGGCAGAGTGCCCGGATCGTGGGGGAAGATCTTGGGCCCGTCGACATCCTCAAGCTTGTTGAGCTTAGGGTCGCCGTTGGCGCGCAGGAAGTCGTCGAAGGCCCAGCCGGACAGCTCCCACAACTCGTCGTTGAGAAACTCTGGCGAGACGATGCCGCGATTGAACACGGTCGGCGCGCCAGGGCGGTCGCCTTCGCAGTTGGAGACCAGCGGGAAATCCACCTCGATCACCTCGGCGCCGGCGGCTTCCAGCGCCTGACGGGCCTGCTCCCACAGGGCGATCACGGATTCGCGGGTGTGGATGCGCTGACCGGTCGGGCCGCCGATGCCGGGATTGTCGCTGGTACCGGCCAGCTCATCCTTGTTGATGAACATGCGCGGCACGCCGAAGCGCTTGCCCGTGAGGGCATCGGGCTTGGCGGCGAGCTCAAGGTAGGAGGCCGGACGCACCTCGGAGGCCTTGGGGATCTTGACCCAGGGCTGCAGGCGCCACAGATCGCCACGAGTGTCGGCATCATCGGCGACCACCACATCCAGCACTTCCAGCAAGTCGGCCATGGTACGGGCGTAGGGCACCACCACGTCCATGGTCGGGGTCAGCGGCCAGTTGCCGCGCACCGAGATGACGCCGCGAGACGGGGTATAGGCGCACAGGCCGTTGTTGGAAGCCGGACCACGGCCACTCGACCAGGTCTCCTCGGCCAGGCCGAAGGCAGAGAAGCTGGCGGCGGTGCCAGTGCCGGCACCGTTGGAGGAGCCGGAGGCAAAGGGCGCGGTCAGGTAGTCGGCGTTGTAGGGGCTTTCGGCCCGGCCATAGACGCCGCGCTGCATGCCGCCATTGGCCATGGGGGGCATGTTGGTCTTGCCGAGGCAGATGGCGCCAGCGGCCCGCAGCCGCTCTATGGTGAAGGCGTCGCGCTGGGCCACCAGATCCTTGAACGCCGGGCTGCCGGAGGCGGCGGTCAGCCCCTTGACCAGATAGCTGTCCTTGGCGGTGTAGGGGATGCCGTCGAGCGGCCCCAGGGTCTCACCACGGGCACGGCGGGCATCGGACGCTTGCGCCTCTTTGCGCGCATCGGGATTGGGCACCACCAAAGCATTGAGCTTGGTTGCGGTCTCGGGGCCGTTGTAGGCGGCGATCCGGGCCTGATAGGCCTCGACCAGTTCGACCGCAGTGGTGCGGCCTGCTTCGAGCGCGGCACGCAGCTCGGCAATGGAAACCTCTGTCACTTCGATCATGGGGATCTCCTGTAAAAGGGTGACTGTTTGTAATGATGATCGCCGCATCAGCGCCTGCGACCATCACACCATCAAGAGATAAAACCCCACGGTGTGGGGTTTTGAGTACCAGCCTCAGCGGGCTTGGAACCGGTGCACGACCCGTAGCGAGAGGTCGTCAGCAAGGTGAAAAGCAGCGCAGGAACCGGAGTGTATAGACATACGTGAGCCGTTTGTTCCACATAAGCGAGCAGCACATGAGCCTTGATCACGGCCTCGCAGCAGGATCGTCACCAGGTTCTTACTTGCCGGACGGGATCTGTTGGGTGATGCAGTGGATATTGCCGCCCCCCAGCAGGATCTCGCGGGCGGGTACGCCGACCACCTTATGCTCCGGGAAGATCTCTTCCAGAATGCGCTGGGCTTCGTCGTCGGTGGCGACGTCCAGCAGCGGGTAGACGATGCGATCATTGGTGATGAGGAAGTTCACATAGGAACCGGCCAGACGACCTTCGGCCTCGCGCGGCACACCGCTGCCGCTCTCGACGCCGTCAGACTCTTCCTCGGTGCAGTAGAGCGGGCCCGGCTGGGGCAGCTTCCACACCTTGAGCTTGCGGCCCTTGGCGTCCACCGCCGCTTCCAGCACCTTGAGGGCGGCCAGGGAGCGGGGGTACTGGGGATCGTTCTCGTCGTCGGTCCAGTGCAGGGCAACCTCACCCGGGCGCACGAAGCAGCAGATGTTGTCGATGTGACCGTCGGTCTCGTCCAGATAGACGCCTTCGTTCAGCCAGATGAAGCTCTTCACGCCGAGATAGTCGCGCAGGTACGCCTCGATCTGCGCCTTGGAGAGGTGCGGGTTGCGGTTCTCGTTGAGCAGGCACTCGGCAGTGGTCATGCAGGTGCCTTCGCCATCGACGTGGATGGAGCCCCCTTCCAGAATGAGCGGTGCGTCGTAGCGATCCATGCCGTGCTGGGCCAGCATCTTGGCCGCCACTTCTTCATCCTGATTCCAGGGCGCGTAGAGACCGCCCTTGAGGCCACCCCAGGCGTTGAAGCCCCAATCCACCCCACGGCACTCGCCGGCCGCATTGGTGACCACGGTCGGGCCGCTGTCGCGGGCCCAGCAGTCATCGCTGGCCATTTCGACCAGGGTGACGTGGGCCGGCATGATGGCGCGGGCCTGCGCCATGAACTCGGCCGGCACCCCCATGAACACCGGGGTAGCCTGGCCGATGGCGTCGGCTACCTTGGCAAAGGTGGCTTGCGCGAAGCGGCCCGCCTCCCGCCAGTTGTCCGGGCGGAATGGCCAGATCATCCAGACGGCCTGCTGGTGCGCCCACTCGGCAGGCATGGTGAAGCCGTCGGCGGCCGGGGTGGAACTGATGGTCTTGATGCTCATCGCAAGACTCCTTGCATGGATTGAGGCCCCCCGGATTGACGCGGGAACGTTGGAAAAACAAGAGTGAGCCGCAGTGTAAGAAGTTGCGTTCACATCAATCAAATGAATAGGATTAATTGTCCCATAAACAGCGTGAATAATCCCCCCATGAAATTGCACCAGCTCGACCTCAATCTGCTGCTCGCCTTTGACGCCCTGATGACACAAGGCAGCGTCACCCGTGCCTCGGAGGCGCTGTTTATCAGCCAGCCCGCCATGAGCCACGCCCTCGGCCGCCTGCGCACCTTCTTTGGCGATCCGCTACTGGTGCGCACCCCTCAGGGGATGTTGCCCACCCCGCGCGCCCAGCGGCTGCACCTGGGAGTGCAACAGGCGCTGCGGTTGCTGGAACAACAGCTCAGCGACGAGGAGCTGTTCGAGCCGCGTCACTCCAAGCGTCGCTTCGTGCTCTGCACCACCGACTACGTGGAGTGCGTGCTGATCCCGCCGCTCATCTCGCGCCTGAAAAAACGGGCGCCCGGGGTCACCATCGAGATCCGCATCCTGCGCGACACCCTGCCGGAGGCGGAGCTGGCGAGCGGCGAGATAGACCTGGTGCTGGGCTTTGACGAATATATGCAGGTGCCGGGGTATCTGGGCAAGGAGACCTGGCTGACCGAGCCGCTGGCCGGGCTGGTGCGCGCCACCCGCGAGCTGCCCGAAGAGCGGATAACGCTGGCGCAGTTGGTGGAGATGCCCCATGTGTTTCACTCGCCGCTCGGCACCTCGGAGGCGAGCCTGGACAAGTTCCTCCAGACCCGGGGGTTATCCCGCACCATCTCGGTCAACAGCCAGAGCTATATGTCGGCGGCCGCCATCGTCAGCCAGAGCGATCACCTGCTGGTGCTGCCCCGCAAGGTGGCCGAGCTGCTGGCCGCGCATTGGCCCCTCAAGAGCCTGCCGCTGCCCGAGGATGTGCCGGACTATCACCTCAACTGCGTCTGGCATCCGGTGCACGCCCAGCAGCCTGCACTGATCTGGCTAAAGGAACTGATGAGGGAGTTGGTCAATCCGGGCTAGCGACGCTGACGGCGTGAGGAGATGAAGACGGCAAGGGCGTGGTGGGTACAAGTGGCGGATGTCATAAGCGGCGCCTTTCGGCACCGCCATTCATTGCGCCCGGCACGGTAGACATCACCGCGCCTCGCTGGCAACCGGCAGATCGCCACGGGCGATGGCGGCCAGCAGGGTGGCGTGATCCTCCCGGGTGCGCTGGCCATAGGCGACGGCGAAGTCGGCGATGGCGTCGTCCATCACCGCCGATTTGCCCATGTAACCGGCGATCTGCGCCGCATCCCCCGACTTGGCGTGGGCCAGCGCCAGCGCCCAGCCACAGAGCTGGCAGTATTCGATGAAGTGGCGAACCTTCACCACCCCGGGGGTGATGTCGATCCCTCCCTTCATGTCCCGCAGCTGGCGCACGTAGAAGTGGCGGCCCTGCAGCTCGCACCAGCCGAGGAAGATATCCGGCGAGCCCTGGATCATGCGCTGCCCCCGCACCACACGCCGCCCCTGGCTGCCGCTGTCATCCTCGGAGCTGAAGTAGGGCGCCAGCACCGAGGGTTGCGCCTCCTTGACCTGCAGGAACAGCGGATCGTCGTCATCGGCGCCGGTCAGCAGGATCACCCAGCAGCGAGTGCCCACGCTGCCGACCCCGACCACCTTGCGCACCACGTCCACCACCCGGTAGCGCTGCAGCAGGATCCGTCTGTCCTCCGGCAGGGAGGCCAAATAAGCCTCCAGCAGCTCCCCCAGCACCTCATACACCAGTTGCCCATCCTCGGTGTGGGTCTCGCGAATGACGAAGGGGTGGATCTCGCGGATCCTGTGCTGATCGTCCACCAGATCCGTCATCTTGCCGAGCACCTGCAAATGGTTGCGACCCCGGGCCTTGAGGAAGGTGGCCTCGACCCGCTGGTGGGCATCGGCGGAGAAGGCGTTGAGCACCGAGGCCTGATCGATGCGGTCATACCAGACCCTCATAAACCCCAGCTTGCCGTATTCCCGCAGCCGGGTGCGATAGCTGGTGGCGACCACTTTGGCCGCCTCCCGCTGACGGCTGGCGTCGGCGCCGAGATAGTCGGCGGCCACCAGGGCGCTGGCGGCCAGCCGCTTGAGATCCCACTCCCAGGGGCCGAGGTGGGTTTCGTCGAAGTCGTTGATGGCCAGCACCAGGTTGCGCTCGGCGCTCGCATAGAGGCCGATATTGGCCACATGCATGTCACCGCAGGCCTGCACCATCAGCCCGGAGCGCGGGGTAGCCACGAGATCCGCGGCCATGATGGCGGCCGCCCCGCGCAGGAAGGCGAA
This sequence comes from Aeromonas sp. TECH754, assembly GCF_056279295.1. Taxonomy (NCBI): domain Bacteria; kingdom Pseudomonadati; phylum Pseudomonadota; class Gammaproteobacteria; order Aeromonadales; family Aeromonadaceae; genus Aeromonas; species Aeromonas sp. TECH754. The sequence goes on from NZ_JBWBRA010000001.1 coordinate 3,108,262, forward strand.
GGGCGACTCCTGCATCCTGGCATGGCGCACCGGCACCAGCCGTTGCAGCCGGGTGGCGGCCTGGGCCTTGAGCACGGCGATGGGATCCCGTTCGAACGAGGGGGGTGGCAGCTCGGCATGCGATTCGCGGGGCACCTGTTCACGCAGCAGCTTGCCGACGGCGAAGCGCTCAGCGATGGTGCTGCGCGGCGCGGTGAAATGCAGCAGCATCGCCTGGGACTTTGACTTCTTGGGCATGCCCTTCTCCTTCTTCTGGTGGTCCCATGAAGATGGAAGAGCGGGCAGTTGAGGGCAAGGCGGGCGGGAAAAAATCGGCCCGCCGGGGCAGGTTAGCGGGCCGCGCTCAGGGCCGCCATCAGTTGCTCCACCACGGCGCCGAGCAGGCTGCTGTCCGGGCGGCACTGGGCGAAGGTGACCAGCCCCTGAATGTTGATCTGCAAGAAGGCGGTCAGGGTGGGAATGTCGCTGGCGGCGGCTAGCTCGCCGCACTCCTTCGCCTGCTGCAGGAGCTGCGTCAGATCGGCCTCCAGCTCGCCATAGATGGCCTTGAAGCGCAGGTGCAGCTCCTCGTCCTGCTCCGCCAGTTCCATCAGGGTGCGGGTCAGCAGGCAGGAGCCGTGCAGGGCATCGTCCACCAGCTGGTTGAAGTAGGCACGCAAGCCGTCAAGCGGGCTTGGCCGGTCGAAACAGCGCCGGCGCAGGGCACATTTCTCCTGCACATAGTGATCGACCGCCGCCAGCAGCAGGCCGCGCTTGTTGCCAAAGGCGGCGTAGAGACTGCCCGGGTGCAGGCCGGTGGCCGCCACCAATTCCTGCATGGTGGTCTTGGCATAGCCCCTGGCGCGGAAGGCCTCCATGGCGTGTCGCAGGACATGGTCCCGATCAAACTCGGCGCTGCGCATGGGATCTCCGTTGGCTGGGTCCCGGCGAGCCGGGGAGAAAAAGGGCGGCAAGTTTACCCCAGCGGGCGGGCAACACCAACTTGTGTGGAATGCTCGCTCAGAAAAGACTTGCGTACAAAACAAAAAACGTCTTGAATGCACATTCAAGAATTACTCCCCGAGGACAGACGACCATGGATACCCTGTTTCAACCCTATCGCCTCAACGGCACTCTCACGCTCGCGAACCGCTTTATGATGGCGCCTCTGACCCGCTGCATGGCGGGTCCCGGTCTGGTGCCCACCGCGCAGATGGCCGCCTACTATGCCCGCCGTGCCGACATCGGTCTCATCATCTCCGAGGCCACCATCATTCGCCCGGACGGTCAGGGCTACCCGAATACCCCGGGTCTCTACAGCGCGGAGCAGGTCGAGGGCTGGAAACAGGTCACCGCCGCCGTGCACGCCAAGGGTGGCAAGATCTTCGCCCAACTGTGGCACGTGGGTCGTCTCTCCCACCCCTTCTTCCACCATGCCGAGGTGCTGGCGCCGTCTGCCGTCGCCCATGACGGCACTGTGCCGCGCATGCGCGAGCTGGTCTATCAGGTGCCGCGCGCCCTGACCGTCGCCGAGATAGCACAGCTGGTGGAGGATTACGCCCAGGCTGCCGCCAACGCCATCGAGGCCGGTTTCGACGGAGTGGAGATCCACGGTGCCAACGGCTACCTCATCGATCAGTTCCTCCATCATTCCAGCAACCTGCGCAGCGACGAGTACGGCGCCACGCCACAGAACATGAGCCGCTTCGCACTGGAAGTGGTGGACGCCATCAGTGCCCGCATCGGCGGCGATCGGGTGGGCCTGCGTCTCTCTCCCGGTGCCTATGTGCACCTGGCCGGCGACGCACGGGACCGCGCCGTGTTCGACTATCTGCTGGCCGAACTCAATGGCCGCACCCTGGCCTATGTGCACCTCGGCATCTTCGATGACAGCCTCACCTTCGACTACCTGGATGGTCACGCCTCCGATTACCTGCGCGCCCACTACGACGGTCATCTGGTCGGGGTCGGCAACTACAGCGCACAGAGCGCTGCCGAGGCCATCAAGGCGGATCGCTTCGACCTCGTTGCCATCGGTCGCCCGCTCATCGCCAACCCGGACTACCTCGCCAGGGTGAAGAAGGCAGAGCCGCTGGTTCCCTACGCCGACACCATGCTGGCCGAGCTGGTCTAAAAAATCAGCCCCAGCCCCCCCCCCGCACTAATGCCATGCTGACCGGGCTGGCCTAAAAAACCGGCCCCCTGGTGGCACCGAGAGCCAATACCGGGCGGGCCTGACTGGCGACCTGACTGACCAAGGATGGGATCCGCGCCCTGGCGCGGGTTTCCAATGTTTGGGCCCCACTCCCGGGCCCTTTTTTGTGCCCGCCAGCCCTCCGCCAGCCCTCATCATCCCGCCGAAGAAAAAAGTTGCTAGCAACAACTAGTTGGTTATATTGGTTGCTGATGACAACCAAAAAGGATGAAGACACATGGATCCCCGTCCCCTGCGCGCCCTGTCACGGGAGCTGGTACGTGAACTCGGCATGCTCTCCCAACAGTGCGGCGCCCTGGCCCTGAGCCCGCTCGAGGCTCACCTGCTGATCGAACTCGAAAACGGCCCCGCCACCAATCAGCAACTGGCCGAGCGCCTGCGCATCGACAAATCCAACGCCAGCCGTCCGCTGGCTCGCCTCGTCGAGCGTGACCTCATCGGCTGGCACCCGCATCCCTCCGATGGGCGCAGCAAGGAGGCCCGTCTCACCCAGGCCGGCCAGGCGCAGTTGCTGGCATTGCACCGGGAGATGGACAGCGCCACCGAGCTGGCGCTGGCCCAGCTCAGCCCCGCCGAGTGCGAGCAGCTGTGGAGCGGCCTGCGCCTGTATCGCAGCGCCCTCTCCCGGGCCCGCCGCCAGCAGGGCTATCACATCAGACCCATCGCGCCCGATGACAATGCCGCCATCGCCGCCGTGGTGCGCGCCGTCTCCGCCGAATACGGCCTCACCGCCGACAAGGGCTACGGGGTGGCGGACCCGAATCTCGATTTCCTCCACGAGACCTATCAGGGTGAGCGCAGCCGTTATTGGGTCATCGAAGGACCGGACGGTGCCATCCTCGGCGGTGGCGGTATCGCCCCCCTGGCGGGGGAAGCAGAGATCTGTGAGCTGCAGAAGATGTACTTCCTGCCCGCCCTGCGCGGGCTGGGGCTGGGGCGGCGGCTGGTACTGCAGGCCCTGGCCGAGGCGCGCACGCTCGGTTACCAGCGCTGCTATCTGGAGACCACGGCCGATCTGCGTGAGGCCACCAGCCTCTACGAATCCCTCGGCTTCGAGCACCTGCCTGGCCCGCTAGGCTGTACCGGCCACGACGCCTGCGAGATCTGCATGGTGTTGGCGCTCGGGCCGGAGACGCGGGCATGAGCGGCCCCATCCTGCTGTCGGCGGGCATACGTCAGGTACAATTCGGTGAGCGGGTGAAGGTGGTGGAGCCCGTGAATCTCTATGAGTGCTCGCTGGCCGACGATGTATTCGTCGGCCCTTTCGTCGAGATCCAGTCGAACGTCAACATAGGGCGCGCGACCAGAATACAGTCCCACAGCTTTATCTGTGAGCATGTGACCATAGGTGAACGCTGCTTTATCGGTCACGGCGTCATCTTCGCCAACGACCTGTTTCGGGCTGGAGCCCCGGATCCGGACTCTGCGAACTGGGGGCGCACCCTCATCGAAGACGAGGTCTCCATCGGTTCGAACGCCACCATATTGCCAGTGCGGATCTGCCGCGGGGCCGTCATCGGTGCCGGCGCAGTGGTGACTCGCGACATCTTGATCCCCGGCACCTATGCCGGTAATCCGGCCCGACTGCTGCGTGCCTTCTAGTCAGTCACTGCGGTAACTATGTGCCTCTCCCCCATCCCCAGCCCTTCTCCCGCAAGGGGAGAGGGAGCAAACAAGCTGGCTGTCGTCGCGCCCCTCTTCCTCCGGGAGAGGGCTAGGGTGAGGGCGTTCAGGAAGGGAAATAGAACCAGGCGGTCTGGATCAGGCCAGCTTCTACCTCGAACACCGCCATGCTCTCGATGGGCTCGGGGGTGAGGCCATAAATCCGCTCGTGATCGAACACCTTGTTGCCCATGACGGTGCGCGACAACAGCTCGGCTCTCAGGGCGGGGTTGTTGAACCTGTGCTCCGCATAGAAGGCCCGTAGCGCCCCCTTGCCGACTGTACTCGGGCTCTCGGTAGGCATGCGGTAACCCTTGAACTCCTCGGCAAAGCAGGCCAGAAAGGCCTCGAGGTCGTGGGCATTGTAGGCGGCAAATTGCGCCGCGACGGGCAGTTCCGTTGACATGGCTAACTCCCTGATAATCAGCAACGACTCCCTTTATAGGGCGCTTTGCGGCCGCTGTCGACGCCCCCCGGAGTCATCTTCGTGGCCCTAACCTCATTCACGCGACCTCGATGGCAAAGCGTCATAAAAAAAGACCCCGCCGAGGCGGGGTCTTTTTATTGTCAGTCTTCAAGTCCTGCGAACGGATATCAGTGCTCGCGGGTCTGGCGGAACTGGACGTCCGGGTGACGCTCCTGGGCCAGCCGCAGGTTGACCATGGTCGGGGCTATGTAGGTGAGGTTGTCACCGCCATCGAGCGCCAGGTTCAGTTCGTTCTTGCGCTTGAACTCCTCGAACTTCTTGACGTCGGTGCCTTCCACCCAGCGGGCGGTGGAGACGTTGACCGCCTCGTACAGGGCCTCGACGTTGTACTCGCTCTTGAGGCGCGAGACCACCACGTCAAACTGCAGCACACCGACCGCACCGACGATGAGGTCGTTGCTGATGAGCGGACGGAACACCTGCACCGCACCCTCTTCGGAGAGCTGGACCAGTCCCTTGAGCAGCTGTTTCTGCTTGAGCGGGTCGCGCAGGCGGATGCGGCGGAACAGTTCGGGGGCGAAATTCGGGATACCGGTGAACTTCAGATCCTCGCCCTGGGTGAAGGTGTCGCCGATCTGGATGGTGCCGTGGTTGTGCAAGCCGATGATGTCGCCGGCGCAGGCCTCGACGGCCTGCTCGCGATCACCGGCCATGAAGGTGACGGCGTCGGAGATGTTCACGTCCTTGCCGATGCGCACGTGGCGCATCTTCATGCCCTTGGAATAAGTACCTGACACGATGCGCATAAAGGCGATACGGTCGCGGTGTTTCGGGTCCATGTTCGCCTGGATCTTGAACACGAAGCCGGAGAATTTCTCCTCGGTGGCGGCCACCTCACGGCTCTCGGCCTTGCGCGGCATGGGCGCGGGGGCCCAGTCGGTCAGGCCGTCCAGCATGTGGTCGACGCCGAAGTTGCCGAGCGCGGTACCGAAGAAGACCGGGGTCATCTCGCCGGCGATGAAGGCCTCGTGATCGAACTCGGGGGAGGCCCCTTGCACCAGCTCCAGCTCGCCGCGCAGCTGCGCCGCCAGATCCTCGCCGATGGCGGCGTCCAGTTCCGGGTTGTGCAACCCTTTCACCACCCGTTTCTCCTGGATGGTGTGGCCCTGACCGGTCTGGTACAGATAGACCTCGTCCTTGTAGAGGTGATAGACACCCTTGAAGGACTTGCCGCAGCTGATGGGCCAGGTGATGGGGGCGCACATGATCTTCAGCTCGCGCTCCACCTCGTCCATGACTTCCATGGGATCGCGCACTTCGCGGTCCATCTTGTTCATGAAGGTGAGGATGGGGGTGTCCCGCAGCCGGGTGACTTCCATCAGCTTGCGGGTCCGATCTTCGACGCCCTTGGCGGCATCGATGACCATCAGGCAGCAGTCGACCGCGGTCAGGGTACGGTAGGTATCTTCGGAGAAGTCCTCGTGACCCGGGGTGTCGAGCAGGTTGACCAGGCAGTCGCCGTAGGGGAACTGCATCACCGAGGTGGTGATGGAGATGCCGCGCTGCTTCTCCATCTCCATCCAGTCGGACTTGGCATGCTGGCCTGAGCCACGGCCCTTGACGGTACCGGCGCGCTGAATGGCCTGTCCGAACAGCAGGACCTTTTCGGTGATGGTGGTTTTACCCGCATCCGGGTGCGAGATGATCGCAAAAGTGCGTCTCTTGGAGACTTCACTCAGAAATTCAGCAGACATAATTCAATGTTCTTCTATTGAGCGAGGGCCTCAGGCCCCCGTGGGAATAAATGCGGATGCCACCTTCAGACTCGGGGCCCCCATGCACACAACGGCGCCACCCGCACGGGCCATCTGGCCAGCCGGTGGGAAAGGAAAGAGCGCTGCGCTACATGGGTCTTCTCGCCTGGGTCAAAGCAAAATTGCGCGACATTATACCCGCGCGAGTGAAAAATACCCAGCCCGGCTTAACAGGAAAGGGCGAGACCCCGGCCGGGATCATTGTGCCTTCACCACCCGGTTGCGGCCCGTCAGCTTGGCCTGATACATCGCCTCGTCCGCACGGCGTACCAGCTCCCCCAGATTGCCGTCCTGGGGTCGGTACTGGGCACAGCCGATGCTGACATGAATGGGGTGATCCTCGGGGACCTCCTCGATCCGCAATCGGGCGACCTGCTCGCGGATCCGCTCCGCCACCTCGGCGGCCTCGTCGAGCAGGGTGTCCGGCAGCAGCACCAGGAACTCCTCGCCCCCGTTGCGCCCCACCCTGTCCAGGCTGCGCAGCTGATCCTCAATGCACTGGGCCACCGCAGTCAGCACCAGATCCCCCACATGGTGACCCAGCTGGTCGTTGACCTTCTTGAAGTGATCGATATCCAGCAGCAGCACGCAAAACGGCTTGCCATCCTCGCGCGCCTGGCTGAACAGCTTGCGTCCCTTGGCCTGGATCTGGCGCCGGTTGTGGATGCCGGTCAGTTCGTCCGTCATGGCGAGGCGGTGCATCTTGCGGGTGCGACCCCGCTGGTGGATCACCAATATGCCCATCACCAGGATCAGCAGCGTCACCACCAGATACTGCCAGTAGCGCCGCTCCTGCAACTGCTTGAGCTTCTCCGCCTGCAACTGCTGGCTGGATCTGAGGGTCTGGTTCTCCAGCTCCTTGCGGGCGAGATCGAACTCGAAGCGCAGCCGCAAGGTACGCTGCTCCCGCAGTATCTGTTCCAGCTCATGCCGGGTCTGCACGAACTGCTTGAGGCTGGCCAGCGCCTCCTTGATATGCCCCTGCCGCTCCAGCAGCCGGGCCCGCACCTCATGGATCCAGGCAAGGAAACGCAGATTATGGTCCCTGGCGAACACCCGCTCGGCCCGATCCAGATGCGGCTGCGCCTCGGCCGGTTTCCCCGTGGCCTCCAGCACGGTGGCCATCACTATCTCCCAGTGGCCGCGGGTCACGCTGTCCGCTCCCAGCCCCTGATGCAGCAAGGTGGAGGCCTGTTCCAGCTTGTCCATGGCCCTGGCCGTCTTGCCCTGATTGAGCAAAATGGTGGCCATCTCGATCCGGATCCAGGCCAGCATTCCTTCCTGTTGCTGGGCCAGGTAGTAGCCCTCGGCCTCGGTCATCAGCGGCAGTGCCCTGTCGTACTCCCCCGTTTCCACATAGAGCAATCCCTGCTGGGTGTGGATGTCGATCAACCGCTCCGGATCACCCGCGACCCGATAGTCGTGTTCCAGCTCCTGAAAATAGCCCTGTGCCCGCTCAAAGAGCCCCATCCGGCGATAGGTATTGGCGATCCTGGCCAGCACCTCGCGCCCCTTGTTCTCCAGCCCGAGCCCCTCATAGCGGCGATGGGCATCCATCAGCTCCAGCAGGCCCTCGGCCGTCTCCCCCTGATAGGAGTACATGTCCCCCCGCAGGCTGAGGATATCGGCCCGTTGCCGCTCATCCCCCAGCCGGCGCGCCAGGGTCAGCGCGTCGCTGTAATCCTGGGTGGCCTCGGCCATGTTGCCGAGCAATTGCTGATGAAAACCGCGACAGGCCAGCAGGCCGCTCTCGGTGACCCTGTCCCTGCGCTCACGGGCGAGAGCCAGCTCCCCTTCGGCAAACTGCACCGCCCGCGCAAAGTCTTCATCACGCTCGGCGGGCTGGGCCCAGCATTGCAGCCGGGCGATGCGCCCCTGCACCTCGGGCGGATAGTCGCCACGCTGCCCCCCGAGGATCGCGACCCGCACACGAAATTCCCGCACCGGCGGCGCATCATCTTCCAACTGCTGCAACTCCCGGGACAAGCCGGGTTCGCTGAGCGGTGCTTGCGCCCCCCAGACCGGGGCTACCCCCAGCCATAACAGCAGACTCCAGCTCATCAGGATCTTCATGCCGACTCCGTCTCCCCGTTCGATGGCACGCATGCCGCACCCACAGTGCCAATAATATCCCTCCTTGTCGCGGGTGCACAGCCACCGTCTGACGAGGAGCCCAATCTCGGCTTGGTGTTCACTACTGCCATCTCATTCTTTACAGAAGGAAAATCTGCATCGACTATAGGCAGATTCAAACAAGGGAAGGGATGATGAATGACCTACGAGGAGCTGCTGGAGGCCCATGACAGGTTGTTGCTGGAGAACGAGCGGCTGAAACGGATCGCCGAGGATGCCCGTGAAAAGCTGGATGCCGCCATGGACGGCACCGGCCTGTGCATCTGGCAGAACCATGTGCCGACCGGCAAGCTCATCATCTTCAACCGGCGCTGGGGGGCCATGCTCGGCTATCAGCCCAAGGAGCTGTCGGCCCACTTCGACGTCTGGCGTGCCCACCTGCACCCGGAGGACAGGGAGCGGGTGTTGCAGGCCTTCTTCGATCATCTGGAGGGCAAGAGCCCATTCTATCAGGTGATGCACCGCATGCTCGCCAAGGACGGCAAGGTCACCTGGGTGCTGGACCGGGGCCGGGTGGTGGAGCGGGATGAACAGGGCAACCCGCTGCGGGTGATGGGCACCCACATCGACATCACCCACGAGAAGGAGTACGAGCAGCAACTGGCCAGGCTCGCCCACCGGGATCCCCTCACCGGCCTGCTCAACCGCATCGCCCTGCAGCGCCAGTTCCCGCTGGAATATCAGGCCATCTGCTTCATCGATCTGGACGACTTCAAGCAGGTGAACGACAACCTGGGCCATCGCGCCGGTGACGAGTTGCTGGTCGCCCTCAGTCAGCGGCTGCGCCACTGTTGTGGCGACGAGATCAGGCTGGGTCGGCTCGGCGGGGACGAGTTCGTGCTGTTGCTGCCCTGGTCATCCGAGGATCCCAGGACCAGCCACCTGGCCCGTCAGTGCATCAACGCCATCGCCACCCCGTTCGAGTTGCCCAACGGGGAGGTGGCGGTGGGGCTGAGCATGGGGATAGCGGCCATTCGGCCACAGGATGACTTCAGCACCGCACTGGCCCGGGCCGATCAGGCCATGTACCGGGTCAAACGCGGCGGCAAGCGGGGCTTCCACATCGCCCAGCCGAGCGGCCAGCCGCTGCTGGATCAGGAGCAGGTGAGCGAGCGAGGGCTGCACCACAGACCAGATGCCTGACCGCCCGATGACCTCGCCGATATCTGAAGGATGAAGGGAAGCGGCCCCTCAGCTGCGCTGCCAGCGCCGCAATAACCGGCCACGCAGGCCGCAGTCGAGCAACCAGCTGTTGTCGAACACCCGCAGGATCGCCGGTTTGGCGTGTTTGGACATGGCGACGGCGTGGAAGCGGGTCTGCTGCTTGCGCCGTCCGTTCATCTTGTCGAGCAGGGCGTGGGGCAGGCTCTGGGCGATGAAATCGGAGATCACCAGCACGTCGGCCTTGGCAAAATCCGGCTTATCGAGCTGGGTCAGCGCCTGTTCGAGGCAGGGCACCAGATCGGTGCCGCCGTGGAAACTCATGGAGAGGAAGCGTTCCGCCTTGTCGAGCCCGGTCTCGGCGGTGATCTCCAGCGTCGCCACCTCGGTGGAGAACAGCATCAGATAGCAGCCCCGCTTCTCGTCCATCGCCACCTTGAGCAGCGCCAGGAACAGCGCCTTGGCGCACTCCTCGGGATAACCCCCCATGGAGCCCGAAGTGTCGACGCAGACGATGAAGGGCCCGCGCGGCTGTGGCTCCTCGCCCCCCTGCTCCGGGGTGCGCAACATCAGGCGCTGGCGCGGCAGGGTGCCGCGCGATTGATAGCTCAGCAGCCGCCGTTCCAGATAGCGGCGATAGAACTCCAGCTCCAGCTCCGGCAGCGCCAGCATCACCGCCTCGCTCGGCAGCAATCGCATCAGGTCGCTGGCCGGGTGCACCCCCACCAGATCGTCCGGCACGTCGTCGGTCTGCACCTCTTCCAGCTCATGCACCGGCACCGGCGGCTGGGTCCGTGAATCGGTGCGCCGCTCCCGCTCGCTGCGCCCCAGCAGGTCGGCGATCTCCCCGAGCAGGGGCTCGCGCTGCAACATGCGGGCGTATTGCTTGACCAGCACCAGGCTGCGCTTGTGCCAGCTGCCCTGCGCCAGATCCCAGAGGCCGCCGGCGGAGATCTGGTGCGGATCCAGCGCATCGGCCAGAGTGCGGTTCGCCAGCAACTGATCCTCTATCTCCTGGCGCTGCTTCTCCCGCTCCGCCTCGGCGATCTGCTGCTGCAGCTGCAGCAGGCTGCCCACCAGACTGGCCCGCCACTTCTCGATAAACAGCTGACGCAGGCTCTCGGTGGGCTGCACCATGATCTGGCGCACCAGGCTGCGGGCATCGCCGGCGAAGGGACTGTGCTGATCCAGCGCCTCCAGCAGGGCGGGCAGCCGACCCACCAGCTCGGTCATGGGCAGCAACCGGTGCGCCTGATAGAGCCGGTACTCCTGCTCCAGTGCCACCGGCACCGGCTTGTGGCGCATCTCCTCACCGAGCTGCTCGCTCCAGCTCTGGATGCGTTTCTTGAGCAGCTTGCCCTGCAGCGGGGAGCGTTTGAGAAATTCGGAGATCTTGGGAGTAGACGCCAGCAGCAGCGCCATCTCCCCCGCCAGCTCCCCTTCCCCAATGAGGAGCCCCAGATCCATCATGCCGATTTCGAGCACGGGATCTCCTTGTGTCGCCGAGACAGCAAAGCATCATGCTGACACAGACAGATTTTCAGCGCGTTGGATTGGTAATGCATGATTATTTCAGCATAAAAAACCATCACGCATCCAGCCCGGGCAGGCGGTCACGCCATTCCAGCAACTCGGCGCGCAACCGCTCCAGATCCCGGTTCAGCACGAAGAAACTGTCCTCCACCTGCTGCAACCAGTGCGCCCCGACAAACAGGTGTGGCTGGTGCCGATCGAACAGCCCCCGCTGCACCTTGAGGCTCTGCTGTACCCGGCTCACCTGCTCCGCCAGGTCATTCAATTCGGCTTGCCAGGGGACGATCACCACCTCGGGGATGGCGCTACGCTCCACCAGCACCAGCGGCACCTGCTGACGCTGGATATCCAGCACGTGCAGCCGCAGCTCGGCGTCGAGCACCAGCTCGTAGTGCCCCTCCTTGGGGTTGCCGAGCGGCCAGCCCACCAGCGCCTCGCCGGTCGGGTGCCAATGGGAGAGCAGGGTGCGATCGAAGGTGAGGGTGCCGGTCAGGCGCTCGGGATCCCCGCCATCCAGCGGCGCCGGGGTGAGCAGGTGGAAGTGCACCAGCTTGCCGAAGGGCTTGGCGTTGACCAGCGGCAGCTCGGTGCCACGGGCGCGGCGGCCGAACCACTGCTTGCGTTTGACTGCCTTGCAGCCGAGCCGCAGGGAGACGGCCCCCTTGAGTTGTTTGAACTGTTCGCGCAAGGCCAGCAGTTGGCGGGTCATGGCCAGTTGCTGATAGCCATAGAGGCGGGAGAACTCACCGATCATCTCCAGCAAGGCGGTGCGGGAGGCCTCGTCGTGCCAGAGGCAATCCTTGAACAGCAGCAGATCCAGCGGGGCGACCTCGTCGCGGCCATTGAAAAACGCGCTCGCCTTGATGAGCCGCACCGCCTTCTTCCAGCGCCTGTCCGACACGTAGCAGCCGTGGCCAAGCTGGCTGTCGAGCTGCTGGCGCAGCTGATAGATGAGCTCGAAGCAGGCGTCCGGCAGGCGCACCTGCTCGATCTGGCTCTGCCAGGCCTCGTACTCCTCCCCCTGGATCTGCACCGAGGGGGGCAGGTTCTGGTGGGACTGGCCATCGCTCGCCAGCATGGCCTGGAAATTGGATTTCTCCTGCACCCTGTCCATCCAGATCCGCACCAGCATGCGGTCATAGAGCGCCTCCAGCCCGCTGTCCGGCGCGGGTAGCTCGTTGGAGGCGGTCACCAGCAGGCGCATGGGGATGGGGTGCTGGCTGTCGCCGTTGCGAAACTGGCGCTCGTTGATGGCGGTGAGCAGGGTGTTGAGGATGGCGGGGCCCGCCTTCCAGATCTCGTCGAGAAACACCACCTCGGCCTCCGGCAGATAGCCACGAGTCAGCCGCAGATACTTGCCATCCTCCTTCAGCGCCTGGATGGAGAGCGGCCCGAACACCTCTTCCGGCGTGCTGAAACGGGTCATCAGGTATTCGAAATGGCGGGCATCGTGGAACGCCAGCTTGAGACGCCGGGCAATCAGACTCTTGGCGATACCGGGGGGGCCGAGCAGGAAGACGCTCTCGCCGCTGAGGGCCGCCAGCAGGCCGAGCCGCAGGGCATCCTGTCGCTCGTACAGCCCCTCTCCGAGGGCGGCCAGCAACCGTGGCAGGCGCTCATGGATGGGGACGGCACGAACAGTATTCTGGGCTAAAGGCGACATGGGCACAGTTCCGAAGCTGGTGGTCAAAGGTGGCACGCGGTCCGGCCTCTGGCCGCGCACCACTGCGATATGTGTTGAGTCTGGTCATCTTGCCGCAAGGCGCCGATGACCCCGCTGGCAATCCCGTTCCGGGGCGGGCCAAGACGCGCAAAGGGTGCAGCAAATCCGGCGAGAGTGTACTCTGCGCATCAGAATTTACCCCAATGCAGATCAAGAGTGAGCCTTCGCCATGCACGATCCCCTGCTGGACCCATTACGCCAGCGCATCCTGGCCCGGATGGGCATTCCAGTCTGGCAGCTAAGGGCGCCAACCCTGCCGGGTGGCGAGCCCGCACCGACGACGGCAGATAATACCGTTCAGGCGCCGTCCCCCGCACCAACGGGCAAGCTGTGGCTGCGGGCCGAGGCGCTGCCCGCCCCGAGCCTGCTGACAGACATCTGCCAGTTGCTCGGCATCGGGCCGGACGAGGTCTCCTTGCTCGGCGAGCTGCCCGAAGGGGCGACTCCGCCCCTGCTCTGGCTGACGGCGGCCGACTCCCGCTGGCCCGACGCCCTGATCTGCCCGCTCAAGCCCGATGCGGCGCACAAGCGGGCCCTGTGGCAACAGTGTCGGCAGCGACAGCCCGGCTGAGCAACGCCATGGCCCGACTTGTCCCCGGTTCATGGCACCATCCCAGTTACCCAGACTTGCGCTGCCCGGCGCCCATGCCAACGACCATGGCATGGGCATGCCCTGTATCGCAAGAGCGAATCGTTCCCGGAGTTACCATGTCTGACGCCAACCTCAGCTTTCGTCCCCTGCAAGAGTCCGATTTTGCGCTCATCTACCCCATAGAGCAGGCCGCCCATCGAGAGCCCTGGAGCCAGGCCAACCTGCTCTCCTGCTTCGGGCCGCGCTATCTCAACGGCCTGATGCTGCTGGACGGCCGCCCCGCCGGCTTCTATATCTCGGATCTGGTGGCGGGGGACAGCTCGCTGATGAACATCTGCGTGCACCCCGACCTTCAAGGCAAGGGGCTGGGCCGGGCGCTGCTCAAGGAGTACCTCGCCCGCAGCAAGGCCAGGAAGGCGGAAGCCTGGTTCCTGGAGGTACGGGCCGGCAACCAGCGCGCCATCGGCCTCTACGAGAGCGAGGGCTTTGCCGAGTATTGCCGCCGCGCCGACTACTACGGCACCGGTCAGGACCGGGAGGACGCCGTGCTGATGTCCCGCCTGTTCGATTTCGGTTAAAACCCCCATCGAAACAGGATGGATGCCCTGTCGATGTCCCGTCAGCCCGGCTTAGGTCAAGACAGCGAATATGCCCTACCGGTGTCTTGGCTGGTGTCGGCCAAGACACCAACGGGATCAAGGCAGCGGCGCATTGTCGATGGCGGCATCTTCCAGGCTGAGGGTGACCCGCACCACGGCATCGAAGCCGGCGGCCGAGAGCGGCATGAAGAAGCCACGGCCGTAGGTCACCCCCGGCATCCAGATCTGCTGATCCTCCACCTCGACTCTGATCGGCCGCAGCGGCTCCCCCGGTCGCTGGAGATAGATACCGGGGGGCGTCGCCACCGGCGGGAAGCGCCGCAGGATGTGTGCGCTGCCATCCCCCGCATCTGGATTTAGCCGCACCTTGGCCAGCCCGGCCAGGCTGGATTGCAGCTCGGGGTCGCGCCACAGCAGGGTATCGAGGGCCTTGCAACGACGGCACTTGGCGTGTTCGATCACATAGAGCAGGGGGATCCCCTCGCTCAGCGCCAGTTGCTGCGCCTTCTCGTAACCTTCGGCCCCGCTCAGCCAGGGATTGTCCTCCCCCGCAGGCAAGCCTCCCAGTACAAACCAGAGCACCCCGACCCCCGCCAGTAGCAGCAAGACCCCGGTGATCAGGCTCTTGATCCCGAACTTCATGGCTCCCCTCCCTGAACGAATCCGATCTCTTTGCCCCATCATGCCTGAGTCGATCCAAGTTGACGACTTTGTGATCCAGGACAAACGGCGCACACTTGTAAGCTGTAATGCTAGAGTTTACACTCCAGCGCGATTTTGAGTGCCCTCACGGGCGTACAACTGTTACTTGAGGATGTTTGAGGATGCCGCAGTTTCATCTGGTTCGACTGATGCGGGAACGCATTGCCCGCCTTGGCAACAAGGCCGCCCTGCGCGTCCAGCAGGACGGCCAGTGGCGTGCCATCGGCTGGCGCACCCTGGGTCAGGCGATGGACTATTGTGCCCAGGCCCTGATCCGTACCGGCCACCAGTCCACCGAGATGGTCGGCATCTATGCCCGCAACATGCCGGAATGGACCCAGGCCGACCTCGGCATCCTCGCCGCCCGCGGCGTCAGCGTGCCCATCTACCCCACCAGCACCCTGGAGCAACTGCGCTACATAGTGCGTGATGCCAACATCAGCCTGCTGTTCGTGGGGGAGCAGCAGCAGTTCGATCAGGCGCTCCAGCTGTTGAACAATGGCGAGATCCGCCAGATCGTCACCCTGGATGGCGGCGTCGATCTGCGCGGTTGCGCCGAGGCGTGTCACTTCCAGACCTTCCTCTCCTCGGGCAATCACCAGCCCAGCGAGCAGGAGCTGCGCGTTCGCGAGCAGCACTACCGGATGGATGACCTGCTGACCCTGATCTACACCTCGGGCACCACGGGTGAGCCCAAGGGGGTCATGCTCGATTTTGCCAATGTCGCCGCCTGCTTCGAGATGCACGACAAGCGCCTGGATCTGAACCAGCACGACGTGTCCCTGTGCATGCTGCCGCTCAGCCATGTGTTCGAGCGCGTCTGGACCTACTACGTGCTCTATTGCGGCGCCGAGAACGTCTATATCCGTGATCCCCAGAAGGTGATGGACGTCATCGGCGAGGTGCAACCGACCGTGATGTGCGCCGTGCCACGCCTCTACGAGAAGGCCTACGCCATGATCCAGGCCAAGGTGGCCCAGGCTCCGCGCCTGCGCCGCGCCCTGTTCGGCTGGGCCACCAGGGTCGGCCAGCAGATGGTCGCCACCCGTCAGGCGGGCGAGTCCGCCTCGCCGCTGCTCTACGTCAAGCTCGCCCTGGCGGAGCGCCTGGTGTTTCGCAAGCTGCGCGCCCGCTTCGGCGGCCGTACCCGCTTCCTGCCCGTGGCGGGCGCCCGCCTCGCCGACGACGTCAACCTCTTCTTCCAGGCCATGGGGCTCAACCTCAAGTACGGCTACGGCATGACCGAGACCACGGCCACCGTCTGCTGCTTCGAGGATCAGCAGTTCAAGCTGGGCTCCATCGGCACTGTGCTGAGCGGTATCGAGGTGAAGCTGGGTGAGAACAACGAGCTGCTGGTGCGCTCCCCCACCGTGATGCGCGGTTACTACAACAAGCCACAGGCCACCGCCGAGGTGATGACCGAGGATGGCTTCCTGCGCACCGGCGATGCCGGCGAGATGGACGACAAGGGCAACCTCTACTTCACCGAGCGCCTCAAGGAGCTGATGAAGACCTCCAACGGCAAGTACGTGGCGCCGCAGCTGGTGGAAGGGACGCTCGGCAAGGATCGCTTCATCGAGCAGATCGCCATCGTGGCCGACGCCCGCCACTTCGTGTCGGCGCTGATCGTGCCCTGCTTCGAGTCGCTGGAGGAGTACGCCCGCTCCATCAACCTGCAATACCAGTGCAAGACCGAGCTGCTGCGCCACTCCCGGGTGGTGGAATTCTTCGAATCGCGCATCCATGAGCTGCAGCAGGAGCTGGCCAAGTTCGAGCAGGTGAAGAAATTCACCCTGCTGCCGAGCGCCTTCTCCATGGAACTCGGGGAGATCACCCCGACCATGAAACTGCGCCGCAAGATCATCGAGGCCAAGTACCAGAGCGAGATCGAGGCGATGTATAGCCACGTATAAGTAATTAAATATTTTGATATACATCATATAAATAAAGGCCACCCAGAGGTGGCCATTATTTATCTTACAAAAACCATCAATTGGCCACTATAGCTAAATGATGCATCCTGTTGATGTGCCCAGTTTGATTTAACCCATAAGTCAGGGTAGTTTGCACTCCAAACACCTTTTTTATATTTATAGAAACTTCCTTGATAATCTGAACTACTAGGGTGCCCAACAACTGTATAATCTAGATCTTGAAGTGAGCAACCTTCTTTTTCTGCGTGAACCAAAACCTTCTTACTTAAGTTATCATTCAATGGTGAACAAAACTTAGGGTTACTTGCTTGTAATATCCCCATCACTCCCCATAGATTTGTATCCGGCTGTACAAATAAAATCTCTGTCGACTCATCTTTTAATTGCATCCATGCACCAGGATTAAGGTATTGATTACTATTTAATTCAGTGATTTTTTCAACAGGAATATGTGCTTCTTTATTAAACCTCACAGCAACCAGTTGCCATCCACCGCCATCAATCTCCGCATTACAGTATAAACCGTGATGCCAACCAGTCTCAGTTGCTAGACGGCAATCCGGTTTTTCCTCCTCACCCCACTCAATGTGGAAGTCACCACCATTGCCATCATTGTCATACCAGACGCCTTGGTATTGCCGTTCATCTATTCGCTTGCCAAGATAGTGAGTGTTTTTTTGATTTACACTTTGTTTTAAATTTATGATCTTATCGTTATCAACGAAATTACCATTTATCAAATCACCACTATTACCTGGTGATATTATTCCATTTTCAACATTCACTACTATTGTAGATGATGAGGCTGTACTTTTATCCAAGGCACCATCAACCCAAGAGTCTACTGTAAGTCTATAATCTTGTTCTACAGCTGACACACCAATTGGGATTAAAAGTGAAAGTATAGCGAGCTTCATATAACCTCCATATTAAAAACAGAATGTTATATTGCTTCACGCTCTCGATCGAGGACTCATATGGAGGGTTTACATTGTTGGGCTGCTGTATTTTAAAATGTACCTATCTAATAACATGATTGGTAAAAAGGCCCCTATGGGCTAATAACAGAAGATAGGACCCAAGACCGTTAATCCGCTCAGTGTTTCGGCCAAGGCTTCCCCCCACAGCAAAAAGAAGCGCATCGGCACCTCTTTTTTATGTTTTTTTTGCTGCGTGTTCTAGTTATGGGACTTAGCCCAGCGCCCACTCCACCGCCGCCTCCGCATGGATGGCGGTGGTGTCGTAGAGCGGTACCGCGGCATGGGCATCCCCCACCAGCAGGGCGATCTCGGTACAACCCAGGATCACCGCCTGGGCGCCCGCCTCGGCCAACCCGGCGATGATGGCGAGGTATTCGACCCGCGAGGGGGCGAGAATCTGCCCGAGGCAGAGCTCGTCATAGATGATGCGGTGCACCCGCTCCCGCTCCGCCTCTGGCGGCACCAGCACCTCCAATCCGAACTGCTCTGTCAGCCGCCCCTTGTAGAAATCCTGCTCCATGGTGAAGCGGGTGCCGAGCAGGCCGACCCGGGTCACCCCGTCGGCCTGCAGGCGTCTGGCGGTGGCGTCGGCGATGTGCAGCAGCGGGATCTCGATGGCGGCTTCTATCTCGGGCGCCACCTTGTGCATGGTGTTGGTGCCGATCAGCAGAAAATCCGCCCCACCGGCCTGCAGATCCCGAGCGGCGACGCTCAGCAGCCGGGCGGTGGCGGGCCAGTCACCGATATGTTGCAGCCGCTCTATCTCGGCGAAGTCGACGCTGTTGAGCAGCACCCGCGCCGAGTGCAGGCCACCGAGCCGGGCCCGCACGCCCCGGTTGAGCGCCTGATAGTAGCTGACGCTGGACTCCCAGCTCATGCCCCCCAGCAGACCGATACATTTCATGGCAACTCCTTGACGGTCATAGAGATAAAAAAGGCCCCGCAGGGCCAACAAGACAGAAGGGTAGGTACAGGCACCTAAATCCAGATCATCAGCACGCAGGCCGCCGTGGCTGCCCCCATGCCGAGGTTGAAGCGACGCCAGCCCCTGGCGGTGCGGATGAGGCGGCGCACCTGGGCACCAAACAACACCCAGAAGGCACCGGTATAGAGGCCGGTAATGAAGAAGGTGCCGAGCACCCAGCTGGCTGAGGGCCAGTAGTTCTCTCCCGCCAGGGTAAAGCCGCTGATGGCGGAAAGCGCCATCATCCAGGCCTTGGGGTTGAGCAGTTGCAGCATGGCGCCCTGATGGGCCGGGATCAGCGGTCGGCTACCCTCGGCCGGGCCGCTGGCGGTCGCCACCTTCCAGGCCAGCCACAGCAGATAGGCCGAGCCGATCAGCTTGAGCGCCTCGTGCAGCAGCGGCAGCGTCTCGAACACCCCCCCCAGCCCCAGCGCCATGGCCAGGATCATCAGATTGATGCCGCCGACCACCCCCACCAGCAGTGGCAGCGAGCGACGAAAGCCCTGGGCCGCCCCGGCGCTGGTGAGCAGCATGTTGTTGGGGCCCGGCGTGCCGCAGGTGATCAGGGCAAAGCCCGCCAGGGGAAGCAACCAGTTCAGATCCATCTCAACCTCATAAAGTAACAGCAAGCTCCCTAATATGCAGAGCCGGCGCCCTGACGACAAGGTCAGCAATGCACTTTCTTTGCATTAATAATCAGTCACTCATCAATACCAGAGCATCACCACGCAGAGCGCGGTGAGGGCGCCCAGGCTGCCGTTGAGACGGCGCCAGCCCTTGTCCGAATTGATCCAGCGGCTGAGCTGATGACCGAACAGCACCCAGGCGAAGCAGACCGGCAGTCCCGCCATGGGGAAGACCGACATGATGCCCCACATGCTCGACCAGTAATCGCTCCCCGGCAGGCTGAACAAACTGATGGCAGAGATCCCCATCATCCAGGCCTTGGGGTTGAGGAACTGGAAGCCCAACCCTTCGAGCAGGGTCAGCGGACGGGAGCGCCGCGCCGGATCGCCGGGCGCCCCGGCCACCGCGATGCGCCACGCCAGCCACAGCAGATAGAGGCTGCCCAGCACCTGCAGGCTCAGCTTGAGCAAGGGCCAACGCTCGAACAGCGGATAGAAGCCGAGCGCCAGCACCAGTTGCAACACCGGCTGACCGACCACCACCCCGATCAGATGAGGCAGGGTGCGGCGCACGCCGAAGTTGGCGCCGGAGGCGGTCAGCATGAGGTTGTTCGGGCCCGGGGTGCCACAGGTGAGCAGGGCGAAGCCAAACAGGGTGGCATACCATTCCATGGTCATGGGTGTATCTCCTACAGGGTTAGATTGTATCGATACAATGTGTGTATCACGGTTGTTTAACGGCTGATATTCACGCTATATTGAGACAATTTTGCGATCAATGGATTTATTGTCACCATGACAATCTGGACTCCCAACCTCGATGCCTTCGAAGGCCCGATCTACCTGAAGCTGGTCAAGGCCATCGAGCAGGCCATTCACGGCGGCACCCTGCCACCCCAGACCCGGCTGCCGACCATGCGGGCGCTGGCGGACAAGCTCGGCGTGACAGTCGGCACCGTTACCCGTGCCTACGCCGAAGCCGAGCGGCGCGGTCTGTTGGCCGCCAGGGTTGGTCACGGCACCTGGGTCAGGGGGGAGGCGGATCCGGCCAACGAGTGGGTGATCCGCAACGAAGACAGCCACCGCATCGAACTGTGGCAGAACCTGCCGGTCCAGCTGGACAGGGCCGCCATCATCAAACCCATGCTGAACGAGCTGGCGGAAGGGGATCTCAACGCCCTGCTCGGCTATGACAAGGAGGCGGGACGACCCGAGCAGCGCCAGCTGTTCGTCGACTGGCTGCTGAGTCTCGGAGTCAACTGCCGGCAGGAGCACCTGTTGTTCAGCCACGGCGCCCAGCACGGCATCATGCTGGCCCTGCTCGCCACCGGCTGCGTGGGAGAGACCATCTTGTGCGAGGGGCTCAGCTACCCCGGCATGCTGGGCAACGCCCGCCAGCTGAAGAACCAGGTGGTGGGCCTGCCGCTGGACGAGGAGGGGTTGATCCCGGCGGCGCTGGACGCGGCCTGCCGCCAACGCCGGGCCAAGCTGCTCTACCTGACGCCGACCCTGCAAAACCCCACCACCGCCATCATGAGCCTGGCGCGGCGCGAGGCCATCGTCACCATAGCCCGCCGCCACGATCTGCTGATCATCGAGGACGACGTCAACGGCCTGCTGCCGGAAACCTCGCTGCCACCGCTGGTCAACCTGGCACCGGAGCGGGTCATCTACCTCGGCAGCCTGGCCAAGATCGCCTGCGGCGGCCTGAGAGTCGGCTTCGTGCTGACACCGCCGGCCCTGCGCAACGGCTTCGCCCAGGCGATGCGGCTGTCGAGCTGGATGGTCAGTCCGCTGCTCATCGAGCTGGCCTGCAAGCTGGTGAGCCAGCACCAGATCATGCCGCTGATCGAGCTGCAGAGACGGATCCTGGCGCGCCGTGGCGAGTTGCTGCGCCACCTGCTGCCAGGCGCCCGCTGGCAGCCGGGCTCCATGCATGCCTGGCTGCCTCTGCCCGAGCCCTGGCGCAGTCAGGAGTTCGCCGAGGCCGCCAACGCCCTTGACGTCGGGGTCGCCAGTGGGGAACACTTCGCCGCCGGCCAGTTTGCCGCGCCGCAAGGGGTTCGCCTGAGCCTGAGCCAGCCCGCCACCGACGCCCGCGTCGCCGAGGGGCTGGAGCGTCTCGCCGGCCTGCTGCGCGCTGCGCCGCCGACCAATCCCTTGCTATAGTCAGTGGCCCCGCCCAGAAGGAGTCTTCATGTTGCCACCCCGTGCCGCCCTGTTACTCATGACCCTGTTGCTGGGAGGCTGCGCCTCGCCCGCCCATCAGCAGCTCGGCCAGGCCCTGAGCGGACTGGAAGATGAGCTGACACGGCTGGAAGAGGAGCTGGCGGCCATGAACGGGCTCCACTACCAGAAGGCCATCGACGCCCCCATCGCCCTGCGCCGCTACCTGAGTGCCCCCGCCCCCACGGCGGAAGGCTTGGTACCCGAGCAGAGCGCGCTGCAGGATGGCCCCCTGCTGCGCTACCACTATCGCCTGCCGGCGGGCATGGCCCAGCTTCCCCTCGATAACCCCTGCCTGCGCTACGAGTTCGAGCTGCGCCACCTCGGCCGGCTCGGCCAGCTCGATCTCGCCTGGCAGGCGGATGATCATCAGGGGCGCAGGCTCATCTATCAGGCCGACTGCCCCTTCTCCGCCAAGGGCCCCGGCCTGCAATAATCGCCCGATACGAAGAGGGGTTGGCCACTGGCCAACCCCTCTCGCGTCATCCCTTCCCGCCGGTTAGCCGATACCCCGCAGGATCCCGGCGCTCGGACATGACATCAGCGGCCGCCAGCCCCTGGCGAGCGGCAACCCAATGTGCCTCAGAGCAGACCCCGCACCAGAATGCCGGCGATGAGCAGCGGCGCCACCAGTCGCCAGCACCAGAGCAAGCAACCGCGCAGCAGCGGCGACAAGTCGGCGGGCAGTATGCTGTCTCCCAGTCGCCAGCCCAGCAGCAGGGTCAGCACCAGGCCGAACAGCGGCATCATCAGGTTGGAGGTGAGGTAGTCCAGCGAGTCGAAGATGGTCTTGCCAAACAGGGTCAGCTCGCTCCAGGGGCCGAATGACAGGCTGACCGGGATGCCGGAGGCCATGATCAGCAGGGTCAGCACCCGGCAGGCACCACGCCGGGACCAGCCCCACTCCTCGGTGGTGAAACGCACCAGATGCTCCAGCATGGAGATGGAGGAGGAGAGCGCCGCCACCAGCAGCAGCAGGAAGAACACCACCCCCAGCCCCTGGCCAAACGGCAGGTGGCTGAACACGGCGGGCATGGTCATGAAGGTGAGGCCTGGCCCGGCAGTCGGGTCAATACCGGTAGACGCCAGCGCCGGGAAGATCATCAGCCCCGCCAGCACCGAGATGAGGCTCGCCAACGTCACCACCCAGACCCCGGATTTCAGCACCCCCTCGCTGCTCGGCAGGTAGGCGCCATAGGTGGTGTGCACCCCGAGGCCGATGGAGAGGGAGAAGAAGGCGAGCCCCAGCGCGTCCAGCACGCTCTGGCCGGTCAGCATGGAGAAGTCCGGCAGCAGCAGCTGGCGCACCCCGGCCAGGGAGCCCGGCATGGAGAGCCCCACCCCCACCAGCAGCAACATCATCACGAACAGGGCTGGCATCATCCAGCGCAGCGCCCGCTCCACCCCCTTCTGGATGCCCCCCTGCACGAACCACCAGGTGAGCCCGGCGAACACCAGATGGGTCAGCACCGGCCACCAGGGGTGGCTGACATAGCCGTTGAACAGGGCGGTCAGCGCCGAGCCCTCGCTCAGGTTCAGCCTGCCCATCACCGCCAGCACCGCATAACCCACGGTCCAGCCCCCCACCACGCTGTAGAAGCTGTAGATGAAGAAGCCGCACAGTATCCCCATGTAGCCCATCCAGCGCCAGTTCGGCCCCACCAGCCTGTTGAAGGCGCCGAGCACCCCGCGCTGACTGCGGCTGCCGAGCAGGGTCTCCCCCACCAGTACCGCCACCCCCAGAGTGAAGCTGAACAGCAGAAACACCAGCAGGAAGGCGCCGCCACCGTTGGTGGCCGTCACATAGGGAAACTTCCAGATGGCGCCAAGGCCGATGGCGGTGCCGGCTGCCGCCAACACATGACCGAGACGGGAAGACCACTGAACCTGGCTCATACAACCTCCGGGGAAGAGAACATCGAATCAATACTCCTGGCAATAAAATGACGGACAATAAAAAAGGCCGCCTCTGGCGACCTTTGCGATGAACATTCAGACAGACTGCGCGCGCAAGGTCACCTCTCTTGCGAGCTAAAAAATCGGCGGAACGGCGCGATGAGGAGTGACATGAGGGCGCAACCTGAATGCAAAACAGGGGGCACAGCCTAAACCATGGAAAGAGAGGTTGACAGTTAATAGTCTCTAAAGCCCCATAAAACAGAGTATTGACGACATACAATGCCAAATCAACAATCGAAAATACCGATAAATCCACATTTTACGGACTTTTCAACAGGGTCAATACCGCCATATACGATTCATCGGCACGCTTCTGGCAGCCATGGCTCCACGGTTGAACAAGGGGGCGGGCCAGAGACCCGCCGCCGAGGCTCAGAGCAGGCCCCGCACCAGGATGCCGCCGATGAGCAGGGGCGCCAACCAGCGCCAGCAGCCCATCACCAGCCGGCGCCAGTGGGGAGCCAGCCCCTCGGGCAGCGCCCGGCGGCCGAGCTGCCAGCCGAGCAGCAGGGTGAGGGCCAGCCCGAACAGCGGCATCAGCAAGTTGGAGGTGATGAAATCCAGCAGCTCGAAGATGTTCTTGCCAAACAGGGTCAGGCTAGCCCAGGGACCGAACGACAGGCTGACCGGGATGCCCCCCGCCATCACCAGCGCCGTGATGAAGCTGCAGGAGGCCCGCCGCGACCAGCCGAGGCTCTCGCAGAGGAAACATTGCAGGTGCTCCAGCAGGGAGATGGAAGAGGAGAGCGCCGCCACCACCAGCAGGGCGAAGAACACCACCGCCAATCCCTGGCCGAAGGGCAGTTGCTGGAACACCGCCGGCATGGTCATGAAGGTGAGGCCCGGGCCCGAGGCGGGATCGATGCCGGTCGCCGCCAGCACCGGGAAGATCATCAGCCCCGCCAATACCGCGATGAGGCTGGCCAGCAGCACCACCCAGAGACTGGAGCGGCCAACCCCGTCGCTATCCGGCAGATAGGCGCCATAGGTGGTGTGAATGCCGAGGCCGATGGAGAGGGAGAAGAACGCCAGCCCGAGCGCATCGAGCACCCCGGACATGCCGAGCTTGCCAAAGTCCGGCAGCAGGAAGTGGCGCACCCCGGCCATGGCGTTGGGCAGGGTCAGGCCGAAGGCCACCAGCAGCAGGATCATGATGAACAGGGCCGGCATCATCCAGCGCAGGGTGCGCTCCACCCCTTTTTGCACCCCACCCTGCACGAACCACCAGGTGAGGCCCGCGAACAGCAGGTGGGTCAGCACCGGCCAGAGCGGATCCCCGACGTAGTCGTTGAAGCGGGCGGTCAGCGCCGCGCCGTCCCCCTGGCGCAGCTCACCCGCCAGCGCCATGCCGGTATAGCCCAGGGTCCAGCCGCCCACCACGCTGTAGAAACAGAAGATCAACAGGCTGCACAACAGCCCCATGGCACCGACCCAGCGCCAGCGTTGGCCCAGCAGCGTGCCGAAGGCCCCCACCACACCGCGCCGGCTCAGGCTGCCGAGCAGGGTCTCCCCCATCAATACCGCCACCCCCAGGGTGAAGCTGAACAGCAGGAACACCAGCAGGAAGGCGCCGCCCCCGTTGGCGGCGGTGACATAGGGGAACTTCCAGATGGCGCCGAGACCGACCGCGGAACCCGCGGCGGCCAGGATGTAACCGAGCCGGGATGACCATTGGGACTGCTGCATAAGAACTCCGAGCGAGGGGCCCGCCCACAGGGGCCCGAAATGGCGCCCAGAGTACGCCCGGCGGCGCGCAATCACTCGGCGTATATCCGGCATAAAACCGCTTTATTGGCAGCAATGACCAATAAAACTCGAATTAATACCCAAAGATGCCACCCAATAAAAACCGGAGCCTGTTTGCTCCGGTTTTCGGTCTCATCAATGAGGCGTCAGATTAGATAACACCCAATTCCCGCAGCCGCTCCATCAGGTAGCTGTGGGCGGTGTGACGCTCGGAGAGCACCACGTCCGGGCGCGGGTGCAGGAACAGCGGCAGGGAGATGCGAGATTTAGCGGCGCTGCCGCCGGTCGGATTGATCACGCGGTGGGTGGTGGAGGGGTAGTAGCCACGGGAGGCCTCCTGCAGCATGTCACCGATGTTGATGATGAGGGTGCCAAAATCGCAGGGCACGTCCATCCACTCCCCGTCCGAGCCCTTCACCTGCAGGCCCGGCTCGTTGGCGGCGGGCAAGATGGTCAGCAGGTTGATGTCCTCGTGGGCGGCGGCGCGGATGGCACCCGGCGCTTCGGTGCCGTCGAACGGCGGGTAGTGCAGCACTCGCAGCAGGGTCTTCTGGCTCTCTGCGATCATGGAGGAGAGCGGGCAGCTGTAGTGGGCGGCTATGTCCTTCGGGGTGTACTGCTCGACCCAGCCCAGCAGCTCGGCGGCCAGGTTGTTGGCGAGGGCATAGTACTCCATCGCTTGCTCTTTCAGCTCCGCCGGCATCTGGCCCCAGGGGTAGAGGTGGAAGTACTCTTTGAGATCTTTCTGGGTGTTGCCCTTGGCGACTTCGGAGACCGAGGGCGGGAAGTAACCGTCCTGGGTCTCGCGCTTGAACAGGAACTCCTGCTTCTGCTCGCTCATGAAGAAGCGATACCAGTTGTCATAGATGGACTGCACCAGCTCCTTCGGGATGGGGTGGTTGGTCAACACCCCGAAGCCGGTGGTACGCAGGGATTCGGTGAAACGCTCGGCCGCATCGGGGGAGCGGTAATCGACGGTCAGGACTTTCATTGTTTTTGTTACGTGCCAGTTAAAAGTAGGCGCAGTTTACCCTGCCAACCCCGGCAAGGAAAGGTCGCCTAAGTCATGGTCACAACAGCTTGAAAATATTGATAAAAACATCATGTTGCCACGACTTTGGCGGAGACTTGTCCTGCTCTCCATCCTCTCTAGAATGCCTGCACTTTCACCTAAGGAGCCCTTCCCATGTCCCCCAGGATGCTGTTGCTGACCCTGCCCCTGCTGCTCGCCGGTTGCAGCTCGCTGTCGGAAGAGGAGTGCCGCGCCATGAGCTGGTACAACCAAGGCTATCAGGACGGGACAGAGGGCAAGACCCGGGCGGCCAGCGGCGGCTACAGCAAGACCTGCGGCGAATATGGGCTCAAGGTGGACGAGGCGGAGTGGCAGCGGGGTTACGCCAAGGGGCTGGAGCTCTACTGCATCCCCGAGCTCGCCTACAGCAAGGGCCGGGAGGGGAGCGAGTACCTGGGGGTCTGCCCCAATGACACGACGTTCCTCACCCAGTTCGAGCGCGGCCGCAAGGAGTTCCTGCTGGCACAGCGCCTGAGTGAGTTGCAGCAGGAGCTGGAGCGGACCGAGCGCACCATCTACCAGCTGGATCAGCAGATCCGGGGCGAGAGCGACGCCAAGCAGCGGGACTACTACCGTGCCCAGCGCGATCGGGCCATCCGTCATTACGAAGGGGTTAGCCGGGAGTACAACCGGATCCGCTTCCCGGATCGGGTGATCCAGTTCTCCTTCGGTAGCTGAGCGTCAGGGAGAGCCCTCCCCCTCCCCGTTTCTTAGAACCTGTTCACGATCTGTGACGAGAGGTTGGCAGCAAGGTAAAGAGCAGCACAGGAACCGGAGTGTATGTGAATACATGAGGATTCCGAGCAGCACATGAGCCTTGATCACGGCCTCGCAGTAAGATCATGAACCGGTTTTCAAAGGATGATGGGGTGGCCGAGACCACCCCATCATGTTCCGGACTGCCAAGCGATCAGGAAGGCAGTACCCAGCGCTGCAGTGCCAGCGCGATGCCGTCCTCGTTGTGATCCGCGGTGACCTGATGGGCATGAGCCTGGATCTGGGGCGCCGCGTTGCCCATGGCCACCGCCAGCCCGACCTGCTCGAACATGCTGATGTCGTTGTTGTTGTCGCCAAACGCCACCACATTCTCCATCGCGATGCCCTCGCTCGCGGCCCACTGGGCCAGCCGGTTGCCCTTGCTGCACCCGGGTTGCACCAGCTCCACCGCATAGGGTGCCGCCCAGTCCTGGGTAAAGGGCAGGGCCTGCACCACCTCGCCCACGAAGCGGTGCAGGCGGCTCGGGTCCTGATTGAACAGCTCCAACTTCCAGACCGGTTTTTGTAGCCAGGCGGCGAGATCTTCGGCTGGCAGCAGGGAGACCTTGAGGTGATCCGGCTGATTGGCCGACCAGCGCCGCATCCGGTTCACATGCTCGTCGCAGCCGAGGTAGCCGATGCCTTCATCGAGGTGGAACAGGGCCCCCATCTGCTGCGCCTCGACCTGCGCCAGCAAGGCGGTGAGCGGCGCCACCGCCAGCGGATCCCCCGCCAGGATCCGGTCTTGCACCGGATCATAGAGATAGGCGCCGTTGCTGCAGATGATGGGGGTATCCAGCGCCAGCTCGTGGTGGAAGGGGCGGGCCGTCATGAAGTGGCGGCCGGTCACCAGCAGCACCTTGATGCCGTAGGCGCGGGCCTGCGCCAGCGCCGCCCGAGTCGCGGACGAGATCTTGTGATCCCGGGTCAACAGGGTGCCATCCATATCTAAAGCAATGGCCTGAAACTCTCTCATATCACCTCCAAAAACGGGGCATCGCGGGGCGCATGACTGAGCAAGGGGTCGCCGAGCGATCGGGTAATGCGAAGCAAAGAGTCATACCGTCCCAGACTCGCCGCGACTATGCAAGCCTCCCCTGCCGCCCCGCCTCCAATCTGTGATCCACCTGTCGCCCGGGATCAACCCGGCTCGGCACAGGCGGCCAGCCGTTCACGCCGATCCGCTCGTCTGCGTAGACCATAGAAGCCGAGGGCACAGATCACCCCGAAGATCGTCGCCAGATAGAAGGGCCACTCGGTGCCTGCCAGCAGCGCCGCGCTGCCCACCAGCACCGCCAGGATCTCGCTGCCCACCGCCAGGCCACGGTAGAGCCCCATCGCCTGGCCCTGCTGGCTGACGTGGCTGCGGTTGGAAACGGCAACCGAGGTGGCCAGCTCCCCCAGGCTCATGCCGATGCCGGCCGGGATGAAGGTGAGCGCCAGCCCCCACCACTGGCTCGGCAACACGAACATCAGCATGCCCGCCGCCATCACCAGGTGGCCCACGATGCCGAGCGTGCTGCCACGCCAGTGGTGGGCGAGCCGGGACCCGAGCCAGGAGCCCAGCATCATGGGCACGCTCACCAGCACGGCCCCCTGCGCCAGCTGCACCGGATCCCAGGCCAGCCGCTCCACCAACCAGACGTTGAAGTAGGTGAAATAGAGTTGCACCGCGCCGTAGCTGAGCAGGGTCAGCACGAAGTAGGGCAGCAGCCGGGGCTGTTGCAGCAGTTGCCAGCTCGAGAGTGGCGCCAGGGTCTGCTCCGCCACCACCGGTGGTCGCTTTGGCAACAGCCAGAGGATCAGCAGCAGGTTGCCCGCCGTCATGGCCACCGCCAGCCAGGCCGCCAGGCTGTAATCCCCCGAGATCACCGCGGCGTAGCCCCCGATCATCGGGCCCAGCACCCAGCCGAGGTTCATGCCGATGTTGATCCTGGCGAAGTTGCGCGCCTTGGTCTTGGGGGTGCTCATGTCCGCCGCCATGGCCTGGACGATGGCGATGTCGCCGTTGAAGAAGCCCTCCAACACCCGGCTCAGCAAGAGTAGCGGCAGGGAGCGCCAGGCGATCCCGAGCGCCATCAGGGCATAGCCCGCCAGCACGCCGACGAGGCAGAGGGTCAGTATGGGTTTGCGGCCATGGCGGTCGGACAGCCTGCCCAGCCAGGGCGCCCCCAGCAGCTGGAACAGCGGGTAGAGCCCCATGATGACCCCGAGCCACAGCTTGCGGCTCCAGTCGGACGCCTCCGGGGTCAGCATGCCCTGGGCCGGATCCAGCATCAGCGGCGCCAGCACCGGGGATGGCAGGCTGAAGCCCGCCACCGCCAGGGTCACCGTCATCACCAGCACCCAGAGACTGGCCTGCGTCTTGATTCCTTCCATGTACGCCCCATTAAATAAAGTTATTTGTTTATTTATACTGAATGGAGAGGCGTGATTAAGTAAAGCGAATTGTTGATTTAAATGACCCCGCTCCCCATAATGGCTCCATCAACGCCAGTGCCGACCAGCTTCTGTTTCCATTCACGCCATCTCCCCGGTACACGCCTGTCGATAACGAGAGCCACCCAATGAACGCCAGCACCGACAAGATACTGTTTCTGCTCAAGAGTCACGGACCCCAGAGCGCCGCCGCCCTCGGCGAGCAGTTGCAGATGACCTCCATGGGCGCCCGCCAGCATCTGCTCGCGCTGGAGGCCGAAGGCTGGGTGAGTTTCAGCGACGAGGCTCGTGGCCGGGGCCGTCCGGTGCGGCTCTGGCAGCTGACCGAGCAGGCCTGGCAGCGCTTCCCCGATACCCACAGCGAGCTGACCCTGCAGCTCATCGACGACGTTCAACAGCTGTTTGGCGAAGAAGGGATGGAACAACTCATCGCGCGACGGGAGCAGCAGATGCTGAGCCGCTATCGGGCCGAGCTGAACCAGCCAACGCTGGCGGAGAAACTGGCCGGGCTCAAGACGCTGCGCAGCCGCGAGGGCTACATGGCGGACATGAGTCAGGAGGAGGATGGCAGCTGGTTGTGGTGGGAGAGTCACTGCCCCATCTGCGCCGCCGCGCGGGCCTGCCGGGGATTTTGCAGGAGCGAGCTGGCGCTGTTTCGCCAGTTGCTGGCCCCCGCCGAGGTGGAGCGGGAACAATATCTGCTGGAGGGGGATAGACGCTGTCTCTATCGCATCAGGCCGCAGCCCTGATGCGCAAACGCCAGAAACAACAAAGCAGGCGCCGGGATGCCTGCTTTGTTGCCTTCGGGGAGGAGATGCTCTCGTTCCAGCCTGTCGTTTCCCGATAGAGTCGGACGGCTGATGGGGCTCTTGACCCGGTAAGGTCCTTCACCACAGAGACCTGGTCGGGTATCTGCTTTGCCACCGGAAGATAGGACCATGGTACCCTCCCCGGCGCGGTGAGTGGTTGTGAAGTAGCAAGTATTTACAGTTGTTTTTGCAATAGTTCACCCTTAATCTAGGGAAAGTGAATCAGTAATTGCAACGAGGAACGGATAATGCTGAAACTTGATCGTATCGACAGGCATATTCTGGAGTTGATGCAGGAGAATGGCCGCATCAGCAACCTGGAGCTGGCCGAGCTGGTCGGTCTCTCCCCTTCCCCCTGCTCCCGTCGGGTCAAGGCGCTGGAAGATGCCGGTCTCATCGATACCCACGTCACCCTGCTCAACGCCCGCCAGCTGGGGCTGACGCTCACCGCCTACATTCACATCTCCATGGACAGGCACACCCCGGAGCGGTTCGAGAACTTCGATCGGGCCATTCAGGAGCTGCCCGAGGTGCTGGAGTGCGACCTCATCACCGGCAACGACGCCGACTATCAGCTCAAGGTGGTGGTGCGGGACATGGAGCACTACCAGCACTTCCTGCTGGACAAGCTGACCCACATCTCCGGCGTGACCGGCGTGCGCTCCAGCTTCGTGCTGCGCCGCATCAAGCACAAGACGGCGCTGCCCCTCAACCATCTGGGGTAAGCCAGCGCGGCCCCTTCATCACCCTGGGCAAGGCGCCAGAGACCACAAAAAACAAGAGGAGGCCCGGGCCTCCTCTTCTGTTTGTTCGGTGTTAGCTCGAATGAGCTCAGACACTCACCGGGCTGACGTCCTGCACCTGCAGCAGCCAGCCTGCCTGCTCCTGCTGGGGCTCGCCACTCAGCCGCAGCCGCTCACCGGCAGGTACCCAGTGCCCCTCGGGCAGTGAGACCAGCAGACTCTCGTTACCGTTGTCGAACAGCCAGCGATCGGCGCCCAACGGCTCTATCAAATACCCTTCCATCTCCACTCTGGACTCGGCCTGCCAGGACGGCGCAACGGAATCACGGCTCTCGATGAAATCCCCCTGAACACCAAAACTGGACAGCCCCCACAGAATGGAGAGTCCGACGATGGATGACTGCATCTCTCTCTCCTTAAATGGCACTGTGGGGCCAGTATGGGAAGATAAAAATGAGCGCACCATGAACAAGGCGCCAAAGTGCAGGCGAGATCGCGAAAAAAACCGGTAAAGAGACCGGTTATGTCATTTTATGGTGTCTGCGTCACACTATTTTGGCGACTTTATCTACCACAGGTTCAGCTTGCAGCGTTTTCATCCAAAGGCGGTGGCGCGCAGCTGTCGCCGCGAATGGCGCCCGGCCGCCTGACTTGGGCCGGACTCAGCGCCCCAGCTGCCCGGCCAGGCGGTCGCAGAGCTGCTTGAGCTGCGCCAGCTCGCCATCATCCAGATCCAGCTGACTGCGCAGATTGTCGACCAGGCAACAGTCCCTGACCCCTTGCTGCAGCTGGCGGCCCGCCTCGGTCAGGCGAATGCACTTCTGGCGCTCATCCTCGCTGGAGATGCTGCGAGTCAGCCAGCCTTTGCTCTCCAGCCGCTTGACGATGGGGGTCAGGGTGCCCGCATCCAGCCCGGTCTCCTGTCCTATCTCCTTGAGACTGACCTCATCGCGCGCCCACAGCGACAGCATGACCAGATACTGGGTGTAGGTCAGGTCCAGCTTGTCCAGCAACGGCCGGTAGGCGCGCATCACCGCATTG
Source organism: Aeromonas sp. TECH754 (assembly GCF_056279295.1). Taxonomy (NCBI): domain Bacteria; kingdom Pseudomonadati; phylum Pseudomonadota; class Gammaproteobacteria; order Aeromonadales; family Aeromonadaceae; genus Aeromonas; species Aeromonas sp. TECH754. Next base: position 3,140,097 of record NZ_JBWBRA010000001.1, read on the forward strand.
GAGGCGCTGTAGAGGGCAAAACAGACCTGCTTTTTCAATTCACTCATGGGGCACCTCGCTGACAAGTGGGGCCAGTATACCTCAGTAAAAGGGAGGGCTGAATAATTTGCACACAAAACAGTTGCCAGCCCCCGGGTTCGGGATTAGTCTCGCTTTAGTTTGCACGCAAATCAATTCAGAGGCACCGACATGAAGACACTCTATCGTACCCAGGCCATCGCCCAGGCCGGCCGCAACGGCGAAGTCCATACCCTGGACAACAGCCTGCAACTGGCGCTGGCCCTGCCGACCGCCCTCGGTGGCAACGGCCAGGGCAACAACCCGGAGCAGCTGCTGGCCGCCGGCTATGCCGCCTGTTTCTCCAACGCGCTGCTCCACGTGGCCAAACAGCTCGGCACGCCCCTTCGCAGTGCCCCGGTCGAGGCGAGCGTCGAGCTGCTGGCGCTGGACGATGGTCGCTTCAATTTTGCCATCGCACTGGACGTCTCCCTTCAGGGAGTGCAGGCTGAACAGATTGTGCGTCTGGCACACCAGACCTGCCCCTTCTCCAACGCCATCCGGGGCAACGTCATCACCCATCTCTCGCTCAACGGCACCCCCTTGGAGGAAACACCATGAGTCAGCTCAGCCATCAGATCCAGCTGCTGCGTCGCCCGACCGGCCTGCCCACCCCGGCCGATTTCATCCTGCGGGAAGTCCCGCTACCCGCGCCTCTGGAAGGAGAAGTGCTGGTCGCCAACCAGTGGCTGTCGGTGGATCCCTACATGCGCGGCCGCATGAGCGAGGCCAAGAGCTATGTGCCGCCCTTCCCGCTCAACGGCCCGCTCGATGGCGGCGCCATCGGCACCGTGCTGGCCTCGCGCCACCCCGGTTTCAAGGTCGGCGACAGGGTCAGCAGCATGCTGGGCTGGCGCGACAGCTTCGTCGCCAAGGGGGAGCAGCTGACCCTGTTGCCAGCGACTTCCCTGCCCTCCCAGCTGTTCCTCGGCGCCCTCGGCATGCCGGGCATGACCGCCTGGGCGGGCCTGCACAAGGTCGCCCAGCTGCAGGCCGGTGAGACCCTGCTGGTCTCGGCCGCCTCCGGCGCGGTCGGTACCATGGCGGTGCAACTCGCCAAGCGGGCCGGGGCGCGGGTGATAGGCTCCACTGGCTCGGCCGACAAGGTCGCCTACCTCCAGACCCTGGGGGTGGACGCCGTGATCAACTACAAGGAGACGCCGGATCTCGATGCCGAGCTGGCCCGGCTAGCCCCGGAGGGCATCCACGTCTACTTCGAGAACGTCGGCGGCGCCATGCTGGAGGCGGCCCTCAACCAGATGACGGTCCATGGTCGCATCGTCCTGTGCGGCCTCATCGAGCAGTACAACAGCAACGGCGGCGCGAGCGGCCCGCGCAACCTCGCCCAGATGATCCGCAAGCGCATCCTGATGCAGGGGCTGCTGGTCTCCGATCACTGGCAGCACTACGGGGACTTCCTGGCCGAGGCCATCCCGGCGTTCGAGGCCGGGGCCCTGCAGGCCGAGGAGACCGTCAGCGAGGGGCTGGCCAGCATGCCGCAGGCCTTCATCGGGCTGTTCGAGGGCCGCAACACCGGCAAGATGCTGGTCAAGCTCGATTGAGTGGCGGATCGGCATCGAGATGAGGCAATCGGCCCGGATCTTCATTCAGGAGACGGGCCGACAACGGCCATGACGGCATGCCCGCGGGCCGGCTGTTCCGGCGTTTGCCGCCTTACTCCATCGTTTGAATAGATGCTATCTCGCACCATCTATCTACTGGACAGATAGAGAATCGACGCAACCTGACGATTGCCTTCGAGCTCACCGGCCGGTGACTTGCGAAACGGGCCCATCCGCCCTAAGGTGGGCCCGTTTTTTATGGTGCTATCTGGTCTCGGCAAGGCGCCTTTATGTCTCCCGTCGGGGTCGATCACGGCAGCATCCCGGTCCATCCGGCTCGTCTCGCGCCCCCTGGTCAGCCAGGGTGCAACCAGATTGCAATGACAGTACAGCCACAACAAGGAGCCCTCAGATGTCCACTCCCCATCCCCGCGTCGGTGTCGGCGTCATCCTGACCAATGCCAAGGGCCAGGTGCTGCTCGGCAAGCGCAAGGGCAGCCACGCGCCCTACTGGTCCATCGCCGGCGGCCACCTGGAGCTGGGCGAGAGTTTCGAATCCGCCGCCATCCGGGAAGTGGCCGAGGAGACGGGCTTCATCATCCAGGCCCCCAGCGTCATCGCCGTCACCAACAACCTGGAGACCTGGCGCGAGAGCGGGCTGCACTACATCTCGATCACCCTGCTGGCCGAGGTGGAGGGGGAGCCACAACTGCTGGAGCCCGAGAAGTGCGAGGGCTGGATCTGGTGCGATCCCCGCGAACTGCCCGAGCCCCACTTCGATGCCAGCCGCCAGTCGATAGCCTGCTGGCTGGCGGGACGTTGCCATCTGCCGGCGTCGAGCCAGCCTACCCCCTAGACCATCGCCTGCCGGCTGGCGGGACGTTGCTATCTGCCGCAACCCGAACTGTCATAAAAAAGTCACCGCTTTGTCATATGATCCGGGTCGATGATGACAACGAAGGGGTGACGACGTGGGACAGGTATTCATTCAATTTCTGTGGCTGGGCTGCATCAGCTTCGGCGGGCCCGCCGCCCATATCGGCTACTTCCAGCGCACCTTCGTCGCCCGCCTTGGCTGGCTGACTCAGGCCGAATTTGCCCAGTTGCTGGCGCTGTGCCAGCTGTTGCCGGGGCCGGCCTCCAGCCAGCTTGGCTTCGCCATCGGTCGTCAGCGCGCGGGGCTGGGGGGCGCCCTTGCGGCCTTCCTCGGTTTCACCCTCCCCTCCTTCCTGTTGCTGCTGGCGGCGGCCATCGGTCTCGGCCAAGCCGGCGCCAACCTCTGGCTGGCGGCGGCCCTGCACGGCCTCAAGCTGCTGGCTCTGGTGGTGGTGGCGGATGCGGTGCTCACCATGAGCCGCCAGTTCTGCCAACGCCCCTTGCAGCAGGGGATCATGGTGGCCACCGCCGCCGCCCTCTGGTGGCAGCCCGGCCTGCTGACCCAGCTCATCATGCTGGTTGGGGCGGCCCTGCTGTGCGCGCAGCCCGCGCACCGGCCCACGACCGCAGCGGGAGCATCGGAGCCGACGCCGCCCTCCTCCGTCGTCGGTAGCCAACCTCACTGGCCTGCTCTGCTGCTGTTTGCCCTGCTGTTCGTCGGCCTGCCACTGCTGGCCGATGGCCCGCTCGGTCAGCTGACAGCCGACTTCTATCGGGCGGGCAGCCTGGTGTTCGGCGGTGGCCACGTGGTGCTGCCCCTGCTTGCCGAGAGCGCAGGGCAGGCGCTCAACCAGCAGCAACTGCTGACCGGCTACAGCCTGGCCCAGCTGGTGCCCGGCCCCATGTTCACCCTGGCCAGCTACCTCGGCGCCTTGCTGCTGCCCGCCAGCCCCTTGGCGGGGGCCCTGCTGGCGACCCTCGCGTTGTTCCTGCCGGGCTTCCTGCTGCTGTGGGCCATGGGGCCCTGCTGGCAAGCCTGGCTGGCCCATCCCCGGCTGGCGGGCGCCGTCACCGGTATCAATGCGGCCGTGGTGGGGTTGCTGCTGGCGGCGATCTATCAGCCGGTGTGGCAAAGCGCCGTGCTGACGCCGCGGGATCTGGCGCTAGCCGCCCTCGGCTTCTATCTGCTGCGGGTATTGAAGCTGCCCATCCTGGCGCTGGCCGCCCTGTTGGTGGGCGCCGCCACGCTGCCGGCCTGACTCGGCAAGGATCCTTCACCATAAAAAAAACGGCGCCTCTTTCACCAGAGGCGCCGTGTTCATGTCGTGCGAGGCAGGCTTACTCGGCGTCGGGATCGAAGTCCAGACTCAGGCTGTTGACGCAGTAGCGCTGGCCGGTCTCGGTCGGCCCGTCCGGGAAGACGTGACCGAGGTGGGAACCGCACTGGCTGCAGGTGATCTCCACCCGCGCCATGCCGTGGCTGCGATCCTCGGTGTAGGTCACAGTCCCCTCGATGGCCCGATCGAACGAGGGCCAGCCGCAGCCCGAATCAAACTTGGCATCCGAGTGAAACAGCACGCTCTTGCAGCAGACGCACAGGTAGTCGCCGCTCTTGCGGTTGTGGAGCAGAGCACCGCTGTAGGGCTGCTCCGTGCCTTTCTCCCAGCAGACGCGAAACTGTTCGGCGCTCAGCTTGCTGCGCCACTGCTCGGGATTATTGCCACTCATACTGACTCCTCGTGATGCTTGCCGGGCAGGAATGATACTGCCCGGTTCTCGGGATTGCTGCGCCACCGTTCAGGATTGTTGCCATTCATACGGACTCCTTGCCATAGGTAACGGCGCCCAGCATACCCAGTCCGGCCGTTTCACTCTACCCCGCGAGCGGGAACTGTGATCCCGTTGGCAACACGACGGCAACATCCGGCGCCGCCATCACCCCCTCCTTTGCCAACGCCACCGCCGACAGGGCGACGCGCTCCAGCAGCTTGAGGGAGTGGGCACGCCCCACCGACACCTGGCGCTTGATGTCGTCCGGCAGGAAGGGCAGGCCGTCGTTGGTGGCGGTGTCGATGACCTGCACCCACTCCAATCCGGTGCCGGGTGGCGGCAGGCGGAACTGGATATCGTAGTCGCTGGCGTTGAACAGCACGTACCAGCGCTCCCCATCCCCCTCGAGCATGCCGATGTCCATGGCGAACGCCTGCCCCATGGGAGCATGCCAGTCCTGATCCGTCAGCTGATGGCCGTCGGGATGGTACCAGTTGACCTTGTGGCAGCTGACGGCGGCGCCATTCCAGCTGTCGTCGCTCAGTTGCAGGTTGGAGAAGACCCCGGATTCCGCCCGCAGCGCCATCATCTGCCGGGTGAAGGCGAGCAGCCGCTCATCTTCCGGTCGCAGTTGCCAGTTGACCCAGCTTATCTGGTTGTCCTGACAGTAGGCGTTGTTGTTGCCGAGCTGGCTGCGGCCCATCTCGTCCCCGGCCAGGAAGTGCGGGGTGCCCTGGGAGAGCAGCAGAGTGGCGATCAGGTTGCGCTTCTGCTGCTGGCGCAGGTTGTTCACTCTGGGGTCGAGCGTCGGTCCCTCCACCCCGTGGTTGTAGGAGAGGTTGTTGCCGTGACCGTCTCTGTTGTCCTCGCCATTGGCCTGGTTGTGACGCTGGTTGTAGGAGACCAGATCCTCCAGGGTGAAGCCGTCGTGGTAGCAGAGATAGTTGACGCTGGTGTGGGGGGCGCGCCAGTTCTTCGGGAACAGATCCCGCGAGCCCACCAGCCGGGTGGCAAAGTCCCCCATCTTGCCGGCATCCCCGCGCCAGAAGGCGCGCACCGTGTCGCGATAGCGGTCGTTGATCTCCAGCCACTGGCTCGGGAACTGGCCGAGCCGATAGCCGAAGGGACCTATGTCCCAGGGCTCGGCGATCAGCTTGACCCGCGCCAGCACAGGATCCGCCAGCATGGCCTTGAAGAAGGCGCTCATGGGATCGAACTCCCCCGCCTCCCGCGCCAGGGTGACCGCCAAGTCGAAGCGAAAACCGTCCACCTGCATCTCGGTGACCCAGTAGCGCAGGGCATCCAGCACCAGCCGCAGGCTGTTGGGGTGATCCAGATTGACGCTGTTGCCACAGCCGGTCACGTTGGCGTGACGGTTGTAGTCCGGGCCGTGTGCCCCGGTCTCGAAGGCGTAGTAGCCCGCGTTGTCGAAACCCTTGAGGGACAGCATGGGGCCGTCGGCGCCTGACTCGGCGGTGTGGTTGTAGACCACGTCCAGTATCACCTCGAGCCCGGCCCGATGCAGCTCGCGCACCATGGTCTTGAACTCGGTCACCGCGTCCCCCGCGCCGTAGCGCGGCTCGGGGGCGAAGAAGGCGATGGGGTTGTAGCCCCAATAGTTGGTGAGCCCCAACTGCTCGAGCCTAGGCTCGGACATGAAGGCCGCCACCGGCATCAGCTGCACCGAGGTGACGCCGAGCGCGGTCAGATGCTCGATCATCAGCGGATGGCTGATGCCGAGGTAGGTGCCGCGCAGCTCGGCGGGAACGCCGGGATGCTGGCGGGTGAAGCCCTTGACGTGGGTCTCGTAGATGACGACCCGCTCGGGGGAAATGGCGGGCTTGCCGACCCCCTGCCAGTCGAAGTCATCGTTGACCACCACCGACTTGGCCACCATGGCCGCACTGTCCCCCTCATACAGTTCGTCGTCCCAATGGGTCGGACGGCTGAGCGCCCTGGCATAGGGATCGATCAGCAGCTTGTCGGGATCGAACAGCATGCCGTCCCGCGGCGTGCCGTGGATCCGGTAGCCATAGCGCTGGCCGGCCTTCACGCCACGCACATAGCCGAAGCGATACTGGCCGCGCTGACCGGGCAGCGTCAGTCGAACCAGCTCCCGCTCCTGTTCGTCGAACAGGCAGAGTTCCACCCGATCCGATTGGGGGGCCCAGACACAGAAGTGGCAACCCGTCTCGTCGAGGCGGGCGCCCAGCGGGTAGTCCACCCCGTTTTCCATTACAAACATCAAGACTCCTGTTTGATGAACAAGGTCGCGAGCGGCGGCAGATCCAGCACTATGCTGTGCGCCATCCCCTGCCAGGGCGTCGGCTCGGCGACGAAGGCCAGCCCCACATCATAGTTGCTGCCCCAGTAATGCTCGCTGTCGGTGTTGAGCACCACGGCGTAGTGACCGGCCTGCGGCACCCCGAGTCGATAACCGATGCGCGGCACCGGGGTGAAGTTGCTGGCCACCAGAACCTGATTGGCGCCCTGCTTGTCGGCCCGCAGCCAGGCGAAGATGCTGTTGTCGGCATCCTGATGATCCAGCCAGCGGAAGCCCACTTGCTCATAATCGGCCTGATACAAGGCAGCTTCATGACGGTAGAGATGGTTGAGATCCCGGATCAGCCGCTGCTGACCACCGTGCTTGGGATATTGCAGCAGCTGCCAGGGCAGCTGGGCATCATGATTCCACTCGTTGCTCTGGGCGATTTCGGTGCCCATGAAGTTGAGCTTCTTGCCCGGGTGAGCATACATGAAGCCCATGTAGGCGCGCAGGTTGGCGGCCTGCTGCCACTCGTCCCCCGGCATCTTGTAGAGCAGGGAGTGCTTGCCGTGCACCACTTCGTCGTGGGACAGGGCAAGGATGAAGTTCTCATCATAGTGATACACCATGGAGAAGGTCATCTCGTTGTGGTGATAGCGGCGGTGCACCGGCTCCTTTTGCATGTAGCTCAGGGTGTCGTGCATCCAGCCCATATTCCACTTGAAGCCAAAGCCCAGCCCGCCCAGGAAGGTGGGCTTGGAGACCCCAGCGAAGGCGGTGGACTCCTCGGCAATGGTCATGGTGTGGGGATACTTGCCGTACACCTCTTCGTTGGTCCATTTCAGCAGGCTGATGGCCTCGTAGTTGTGGTTGCCGCCGTCGACGTTCGGCACCCACTCACCGGCGTTGCGGGAATAGTCCAGATAAAGCATGGAGGCGACCGCATCCACCCGCAGGCCGTCGATGTGGAACTTGTCGAGCCAGAACAGCGCGCTCGCCACCAGGAACTGGCGCACGTTGTTGCGACCGAAATCGTAGATGTAGGAGTTCCAGTCCGGGTGCCAGCCACGGCGCGGATCCTCGTACTCGTAGAGCGGGGTGCCGTCGAAACGGGCCAGACCGTGGGCATCGGCCGGGAAGTGGGCGGGTACCCAGTCCAGGATCACGCCGATCCCGGCCTGATGGCACTGGTCGACGAAGTATTTGAAGTCATCGACGCTGCCGAAACGGCTGGTCGGCGAGAACATGCCCACCGGCTGATAGCCCCAGGAGCCGCTAAAGGGGTGCTCGGAGACCGGCATCAGCTCGATGTGGGTGTATTCCATCTGCTTGACGTAATCGACCAGATCCACCGCCAGCTCGCGCCAGCTCAGGCTGTCGCCGTTGGGGTGACGCTTCCAGGATCCCACGTGCAACTCGTAGATGGAGAGCGGCTGCTCCCGCTTGTCGTTGTGCTGGCTCTCGCGCCAGGCCGCATCCTGCCACTGGTATTGCTCGTGGTCATGGATGACGGAGGCGAACGAGGGATACTGCTCGCAGTAGAAGCCAACCGGATCGCTCTTGTGGGGCAGTCGGTGGCCAGCCGGATCTTTGAGCTCAAACTTGTAGCGATCCCCCGCCTTGAGACCCGGCACGAACAGCACCCAGTGACCACACTGGCTGCGCTGCATGGGGTGGCGACGGCCGTCCCAGAAGTTGAAGTCGCCGATCAGGCTCACCGAACTGGCGCTCGGCGCATAGACGGCGAAGCGCACCCCCTCGACCCGCAGGCCAAGGTGCTCGACACTGCGTAACTGGGCGCCGAGGGTGTGGTAGATATTTTCCGGCTGCGACGCCAGCTCTGCCAGACCATCCCAGGCGGCAGCCTGAAACTGATAAGGGTCTATGTATTCGGCACTGGCATCGGGGTAGCTGGCGAGCAGCTGATAAGGGAAGGGATTCTTGCGACGGGTGAAAACAGTTTCAAAAAGGCCCGCTTCATCGGCGGAGGTCAGAGTGGCCACTATCTTGCCGGACTTGAGATCCCTGACCCGGACCGAGGTGGCATCGGGTAACCAGGTGGTGAGTTTCAGGCCTGGTCCATCAGGATTGGCCAGCAGGCCTAGATGGGAAAAGGGCTCGGCACAGCGGGCGGCAACCAAACGTTCAACGGGCATCGACATTTCCTTTCATGGCTGAGCATCCGCTCCGGCCAAAGCCGAAGCGGATGAAAGTTAGTCAGTTGGCGACAATGGCTCAACGACTGGCCTCGTCACGGGCCTGGCTCATCTTGCCTGCCAGCGCCTTGAGCGCCTCATCGGCAAAAATATCCTCCAGATCGCGGGAGAGCTTGCGACGCCAGTTGGGGTATTCGTAACTGGTGCCCGGCACGTTGACCGGCTTGTCCATCTCCAGCCAGTCTTCCAGCTGGGTGCTGAACAGGGCGCAGCTGCCGCGGGACATGTGCAGTTGCAGACCGTGGTTGAGCTCGGTGTTCATGCCGACCCAGTTCACGTCGTGGCTGATGTTCTGTGAGATGACCCCATGGGCGTGCAAGCTGTCAAGGATCCGCTGCTTGGCCTGGTGGCGATCAGCATACAGGGTCTTGAGCACATCTTCATCTGGATACAATCCCAATTCGCGACCCAGCGCCAGATCGTCACATTGCCAGAAGCCCTTCAGGGTCGGCATGTCGTGGGTGGTCAACGCCGACATCGCTTGCTCGGTGTAGTGCGCCGGGGAGATGAAGCCACCATCCTCCTTGGAGCGCTCGAAGAAGAACACCTTGTAGGAGTGCACGCCGTTCTCCTTGAGGGTGACGTCGATGCCCTCCGGCACGGTGCCGAGATCTTCCCCGATCAGCAGACACTGGTTGCGGTGGGACTCGAGCGCCAGGATCCCCAGCAGGTCGTTGACCGGATAGTAGATGTAGGCGCCCTTGGCGGCAGACTCTCCGGGCGGCACCCACCACAGGCGCAGCAAGGCCATGACGTGGTCGATCCGCAGCGCGCCGCAGGCACGCATGTTGGCACGGAACAGGTCCACCATCGGCTGATAGGCCGCCTCGAACAGCTGGTTCGGGTTCATCGGGGGCAGACCCCAGTTCTGACCGAGCGGGCCCAGGATGTCCGGCGGCGCACCGACCGAGGCTTTCGGGCAGTAAAGATCCCGGTTGGCCCAGATCTCGGTGGACCCCTCGGAGACGCCCACCGCCAGATCCCGGTAGATCCCCATCACCATGCCGGCGGCCTTGGCACGGGCATCTGCCTGCGCCAGCTGCTCGTCGGCCAGGAACTGCAGGTAGAGGTAGAAAGCCACATCCTGGCTGTGCTCGGCCATCCAGGCTGCCACTTCGGGATGGTGGTAATCGCGCAGCGCCTCTGGCCAGACCGGCCAGCCCCAGGCGTTTTCGCCCTTGGCATAGAAATGGGCCTGAATCGCATCAAACACCGCCTGCTGCTGCAGGCTGTCACCACCGGCCGCCACGAAGGCATCGAACTGCGCCTGACGCTCGGCTCCGAGGCTCGCCTGGTCGAACACCTGACGCAACATGCCGATTTTGGTCTCGATGACGCCGGTGTAGTCCACATTCTCCTTGGCACGCAGGGAGGCGAGATGCTGCTGGAAGGCCGGATTGGCCACCTCGGCCTTGAGCCGCTCATTGGCCAGGAACTCGGGCACCACCTCGACGTTGATGTAGGCCACGTTGAGCCAGCGACGGGAGGAGGGGCTGTAAGGGCTGGCACTCTCCGGGTTGGCCGGATAGAGCGCGTGGATCGGATTCAGGCCGACGAAGTGGGCACCCCAGGCGGCCGCTTTCTCGACCAGCTGGCCAAGATCGCTGAAATCCCCCATGCCCCAGTTATGGCGGCTGCGCAGGCAGTAAAGCTGCACGCTCGGACCCCACACCTTGCGCCCATTGGCGATCTGCGCCTGCTTGTAACAGGACTTGGGGGCGACGATGAGGCGCATGCTGGCGAGTGGCTCGTCGTTGCCCTCTTCCAGCAGGGTCAACTGGTGATAACCGAGTTCGGGCTGCACATCCAACGCGACGCGATAGGCCTGGCACTCCATCTCCTCAAACTCGGCGACCCCGATCAGTTCTCCCTCGATGGGGGTGAGCTGGCCGGTCAACAGGGCGCCTTGCTCCAGCGCGATCTGCCAATGCAGAGCATCGTTGACGAACTCGATGGGCAGACGGACTTCGAGGCTGATGGCATCGCCACTGCGGACCACCATCACGGGATCCAGTGGACGCAGCCAATGTTGGCGGTGTTCCTGCTCAAGCTGCTCGGTCAGGGCGGCCTCGTCATCGACGCGGTAGCCCATGGCGCCCAGCATGGCGGCCTTGCTCTCTTCGGATACCTGGGCCGGGTGGCCCCGAGGCATCAATATACTCGCTGGCAATGCCTTTGGCGGCAGCCAGCTGTTCAATCAGGGTGGTCATAGTTTGAGAATTCCCGCTGTGGATTCTATCTATACTATTTGATTAATTTTTATGGGTGGTGCTTGAACAGTGGCTCTTTGGCCATGCTAAACCGCGCACATTTTTACATATCTCCCCGGCTGGATGTGTGACCGGGCAGGCACTATTGTTGATCTCTGTGACGAGAACCAGCTGATGGAACATTCGACAAAAGTTGGTAGTCAGTTACATAAACCGAAAATTAATTTCACAGTTTTTCATGATATAGCGCAATTTCGCGCAGATTGTTGGTTGACTCACGGGGGAGTTCTAGTAAATTTACAAACGGAATTTTCTTTGACTACTGAACAGTTAGGTAACCAATTATGACTATCAAAGTAGGTATTAACGGTTTTGGCCGCATCGGCCGTTTCGTCTTCCGTCTGGCCGCTGAGCGCAACGACATCGAAGTAGTTGGTATCAACGACCTGATCGACGTTGACTACATGGCTTACATGCTGAAGTACGACTCCACTCACGGCCGCTTCAATGGCACCGTTGAAGTCAAAGACGGCAACCTGGTTGTCAACGGCAAGACCGTACGTGTTACCGCTGAGCGTGACCCGGCAAACCTGAAATGGGACGCCATCGGTGTTGACGTTGTTGCCGAAGCCACCGGTCTGTTCCTGGACGACGCCACCGCTCGCAAGCACATCGCTGCCGGTGCCAAGAAAGTCGTTCTGACTGGTCCGTCCAAAGACGCTACCCCGATGTTCGTCATGGGTGTTAACGACTCAACCTACGCTGGCCAGGACATCGTTTCCAACGCTTCCTGCACCACCAACTGCCTGGCCCCGATCGCCAAGGTTCTGAACGATACCTTCGGTATCGAATCCGGCCTGATGACCACCGTTCACGCAACCACTGCTACCCAGAAGACCGTTGATGGTCCGTCTGCCAAAGACTGGCGCGGTGGCCGCGGTGCGGCTCAGAACATCATCCCGTCCTCTACCGGTGCCGCCAAGGCTGTGGGTGTCGTTATCCCTGAGCTGAACGGCAAGCTGACCGGTATGGCGTTCCGCGTACCGACTCCGGACGTGTCCGTTGTTGACCTGACCGTCAACCTGAAGAAAGCCGCTACCTACGCTGAAATCTGTGCAGCGATGAAAGCCGCTTCCGAAGGTTCCATGAAGGGCGTGCTGGGCTACACCGAAGATCAAGTGGTTTCCACTGACTTCCTGGGTGAGCGTCAGACTTCCGTGTTCGATGCCAAAGCCGGTATCGCACTGAACGACAAGTTCGTTAAAGTTGTATCCTGGTACGACAACGAAATGGGCTACTCCAGCAAAGTTCTGGACCTGATCGCTCACATCTCCAAGTAATTTGGAATGCGCAATCACGTAGCGTAAAAAAGGCGGCCATTGGCCGCCTTTTTTGTATTCTGAGTCTTGCTACCCTCTTTTCTGAATGTGCGCGCGCACAGGAGCCTTCATGCAACCCATACGTACTCTGACTGCCCATTGCAGCCTCAGCCACAACGCGGCAGGCCTGCCCCTGCTGACCATCGACAATGCCCATGCCAAGGCCGAGATCAGCCTGTTTGGCGCCCATGTGCTGAGTTATCAGCGTCACGGCGAGCCGGCCTCGATCTGGCTCAGCGACAAGGCCGTGCTGGATGGCAGCAAGCCCATCCGCGGCGGCATTCCCATTTGCTGGCCCTGGTTCGGCCCGGCCCCCGCCCGTGTCGGCAGCGGCAAGCCCGCTCATGGCTTCGCCCGTACCACCCTGTGGGCTCTGGATGGCGTCTCCGACCACGAGGATGGCACCCTGGTGCACCTCTCCCTGACCGACAACGATGCCAGCCGTGCCCTCTGGCCACACCCCTTCGAGCTGGAGCTGGACGTGCTGATCGGCAAGGAGCTCTCCCTGGTGCTGACCACCCGCAACACCGGCAGTGCCCCCCTCGTCTACAACGCCGCCCTGCATACCTATCTGCAGATAAGCAGCCCGGCGGCCGTCAGCGTAACGGGCCTGGGTGAGCCATACCACGACAAGCTGAGCGGCCAGGATGCACGGCAGCGGGGCGCCTTGACGCTCTCTGGCGCCATGGATCGCATCTACCTGCAACCATCACCCAGGGTCACAGTGCAGGATGGCGAGCGAGCCATTCATGTGGTCAGCGGCAACCACGACAGCATAGTGGTATGGACTCCCTGGCTGGAGGGCGCCAGCGCCATGGCCGACATGAGCGATGATGGCTATAGCACCATGTTCTGCGTCGAGGCCGCCATCACCGCCGATGCTGGCGTCACAGTGTTGCCGGACGAGGAACACAGTTTCTCCACCGTGATCATCTGATCCCGAATGATGCGGCTGTCGCGCCAGCCGCTGGGTCGAGGCCGCCATCCCTAAAAGCAGAGGGCACCCATTGGGTGCCCTCTTTGTATTCAGCGACTCGAAAGATCAGGCATTGCCCTGGGTCTTGAGCTTGAGTTCAGCGGCGAAGTTCAGCATGCGATCCAGCGGGATCAACGCCTTCACCCGCAGCGCCTCGTCCACCAGGATCTCGTGGCGCTCGGCGCCATCGGTCAGCGCCTCCTTGATCGCCACCAGGCCGTTCATCGCCATCCAGGGACAGTGAGCGCAACTGCGGCAGGTCGCCCCATCGCCACCGGTTGGCGCCTCGACCATCTCCTTGTCCGGGCAGGCCTGCTGCATCTTGTAGAAGATGCCGCGATCGGTCGCCACGATCAGCTTCTGCTGGGGCAACTCTTTGGCCGCCTTGATCAGCTGGCTGGTGGAACCCACCGCATCGGCCAGCTCGATAACCGATGCCGGTGACTCAGGGTGCACCAGCACGGCCGCATCCGGATTCAGGGCCTTGAGCTCCTTGAGGGCCCGCGCCTTGAACTCGTCGTGGACGATGCAGTGCCCCTGCCAGCGCAGCATCTCTGCGCCTGTTTTCTTCTCGATGTAAGCGCCGAGATGGCGATCCGGGCCCCAGATGATCTTGTGGCCCTGGCTGTCGAGATGCTCGACGATCTCCAGCGCGATGCTGGAGGTCACCACCCAGTCGGCCCGCGCCTTCACCGCCGCCGAGGTATTGGCATAGACCACCACTATGTGGTCAGGGTGGGCATCACAGAAGGCGGAGAACTGATCGATGGGGCAGCCCAGATCGAGGGAACACTCCGCCTCCAGCGTCGGCATCAGCACCCGCTTGTGAGGGCTCAGAATCTTGGAGGTCTCCCCCATGAAGCGCACCCCTGCCACGATCAGGGTCTGGGCGGCGTGATCCCGACCGAAGCGTGCCATCTCGAGGGAGTCGCCGACGAAACCACCGGTGGCCTCGGCCAGCGCCTGGATCTCGGGGTCTGTGTAATAGTGGGCAACCAGCACGGCCTGACGCGTCTCGAGCAACGCCTTGATCTCGGTGATCAGGGTCGCCTTCTGTTCGGCAGTCAGGGGGGCCGGTTTGACCGGAAAGGGGTAGTCCATCTCGATGACCGGAGGGACACTGATCAGTGCATTGCTCATTGCGACTGTTCCATCAACGCTTGGAAAGGTAAAAATTATACCCAGAAGCAAGCCACAAACCCATCAACAAATCCAGCCAATGGGGTAAGTGCCTCCAGCACCTCGCGATTATGTTCTGCCCTGTCGGCGGGTAAACGGCAGATACAAAAAAACCCGCCATACGGCAGGTTTTAAGGTTCTATCACAAGCCATTTGCTCGGAATATGGTGGTCGTTACTGGGCTCGAACCAGTGACCCCCTCCTTGTAAGGGAGGTGCTCTCCCAGCTGAGCTAAACGACCTGGGGTAAAACTGCATGATGGTGGGTCGTGCTGGATTCGAACCAGCGACCAATTGATTAAAAGTCAACTGCTCTACCGACTGAGCTAACGACCCATCTGTATCATTTTTAAAGCATGGTGGTCGTTACTGGGCTCGAACCAGTGACCCCCTCCTTGTAAGGGAGGTGCTCTCCCAGCTGAGCTAAACGACCTGGGAACTCGGTGGTCAAGATGGTGGGTCGTGTAGGGATCGAACCTACGACCAATTGATTAAGAGTCAACTGCTCTACCGACTGAGCTAACGACCCATCTTGAACCTGTCACCAACCGCATGTGGCGGACAGTGTTAAAACATGGTGGTCGTTACTGGGCTCGAACCAGTGACCCCCTCCTTGTAAGGGAGGTGCTCTCCCAGCTGAGCTAAACGACCTGGGAACTCGGTGGTCAAGATGGTGGGTCGTGTAGGGATCGAACCTACGACCAATTGATTAAGAGTCAACTGCTCTACCGACTGAGCTAACGACCCATCTTGAACCTGTCACCAACCGCATGTGGCGGGCAGTGTTAAAACATGGTGGTCGTTACTGGGCTCGAACCAGTGACCCCCTCCTTGTAAGGGAGGTGCTCTCCCAGCTGAGCTAAACGACCTGGGGTAAAACTGAATGATGGTGGGTCGTGCTGGATTCGAACCAGCGACCAATTGATTAAAAGTCAACTGCTCTACCGACTGAGCTAACGACCCATCTGTATCATTTTTAAAGCATGGTGGTCGTTACTGGGCTCGAACCAGTGACCCCCTCCTTGTAAGGGAGGTGCTCTCCCAGCTGAGCTAAACGACCTGGGATAAAACTGAATGATGGTGGGTCGTGCTGGATTCGAACCAGCGACCAATTGATTAAAAGTCAACTGCTCTACCGACTGAGCTAACGACCCATCTGTATCATTTTTAAAGCATGGTGGTCGTTACTGGGCTCGAACCAGTGACCCCCTCCTTGTAAGGGAGGTGCTCTCCCAGCTGAGCTAAACGACCTGGGATAAAACTGAATGATGGTGGGTCGTGCTGGATTCGAACCAGCGACCAATTGATTAAAAGTCAACTGCTCTACCGACTGAGCTAACGACCCATCTGTATCATTTTTAAAGCATGGTGGTCGTTACTGGGCTCGAACCAGTGACCCCCTCCTTGTAAGGGAGGTGCTCTCCCAGCTGAGCTAAACGACCTGGGAATTCTGTCTTCACCCGCAGTGAAGAAATGGTGGGTCGTGCTGGATTCGAACCAGCGACCAATTGATTAAAAGTCAACTGCTCTACCGACTGAGCTAACGACCCTCACCACGACCAGTTCCGAGCGCACTACTGCACCGGCTCTGACGGCGGCCTATATTACGGATTTATCATCCTGGCGCAATAGAAAATTCTTAAATTAAATCTGTTTGCTCACTGCGCGTACAAAGCGGTGCCGTATTTACAAGACTGTTACGAAAACAGTGACCTACAGCAATGCTACAACTTGCTGAGACTCTGCTTGGCCAACTGGGCCGGCGAGGTGTTGGGGTAGCCCTTGATCACCTGCTCATAGAACGTCTTGGCCTCCGCCTTCTTGCCATCGAGCTGTGCCAGCATGCCGAGTTTCAACAGAGCGTCGGCCCGCTTTGGCGACTTGCTGTACTTGTTCGCGACCGTGGAGAACTGGGCCGAGGCGCCGGCTCTGTCGCCCTTGTTGAACATCAGCTGGCCGAGCCAGTAATGGGCATTGGGCACATAGCTGGAGTTCGGGAACTGCTTGATGAACCCTTCGAAGGCGGGAATGGCCTTGTCGTAGTTCTTCTCCTTGAGCACCATGTTCACGGCGGCGTCATAAGCCTGGTTCTCGTCCTGATTGGTCGAGTAGTTGGCCGCAGCGGCGGGCGTTGCAGTGGCTGTTGCCGGGGTCGCGGACGCCGCGGCCGGCTGACTGTTGGCCACCTTGTCGAGCTCCTGATAAAGCTGGCGCTGACGCTCCTGCGACTGTTCCATCTGGTAGGTCTGCTGCTCCAGCTGACCACGCAACTCGGAGACTTCCCCTTGCAGGGCATCCACCTGTTGCTGCAACTCGGCCTGCAGGCGCAGACGGGCATTGAGAGTGCGCTCCAGCAAGGCCACCCGGTCTTCCAGGCTGCCTGTGGGCACGATGGCGCCATTGTTGCCACTGAGGGCCACGGCACTACCGCTGTCGCCACTGAGATCGCTCACCGGGGCAGCCGCTTGCGCATTCAGAGCAACCAACACGGCCAGCGCAACAGCAGCTTGCTTGTACACAGATTTCATTCGGATCAAACCTTAGCGTTTAGTGCAAATAAAACGGCCAGCGCCATAGTCGCTCGCTTATACAGATTTCATTCGGATCAAACCTTGGCGTTTAGTGCAAATAAAACGGCCATCGAAATGGCCGCTTGCATATACACGAACTTCGTTCGGTTCAAACCTTAGTAAACCAGGACCGCACGGCGGTTTTTGGCAAAGGCATCCTCGGTGTGGGACAGATCCAGCGGCTTCTCTTCGCCATAGCTGACGATGGAGAGCTGCTCGGCCTGCACACCCAGGGTTTGCAGATACTTGGCAACGGCCTTGGCACGACGCTCGCCCAGAGCGATGTTGTACTCTGGAGTACCGCGTTCATCGGCGTGACCTTCGATCAACACCTTGACGGACACATGCTCACGCAGGTAGCTGGCGTGGGCATCCAGCAGGTCGGCGTACTGACCCTGGATGTCATAACCGTCGTACGGGAAGAAGATCACGTTGTCGCGCTGCAGAGCTTCGAACTTCTGACGCATCTGCTCTTCCGGGGACAACATGCCGTTGGCGCCACCGGTTTGTACACCGCCCATGCCGTCGGTCATGCCAGACTCGGCGCCAGCGGCGTCGGAGTCGGAAGAAGAACTACAGGCAGCCAGGGTGAACAGTGGCAGTGCGATGGCCAGACCCTTGAGCAGTTTATTGAGTTGCATGCTATTTCCTTAAACCTTTATAACAAAACAAAAAACAATCGATTTTTTTATCAATTCAAGAAGGGCGACCAAGCTGGTGCACGAATTTCACCGCTACTGGTCGGGAGCACGGCCTTGAAACGACCATCGGTCGAGACCAAAGCCAAGCTCTTGCGACCCTGATAGATGGTGGCATAGATGATCATGCTGCCATTGGGAGCCACACTTGGCGACTCGTCCAGAGCACTCTGAGTCAGTACCAACATGGCGCCGTTTTCCATATCCTGGCGAGCGATGCGATATTGCCCCTGAACCCGGGTCACCATCACCATGGACTTGCCGTCCGGTGTGATGGATGCACCTTGGTTAGAATCCCCTTCCCAGGTCATCCGGCGAGTGACGCCAGTCGCCAAATTTACGCTATAAATCTGGGGTTTGCCACCACGTTCAGAGGTGAACAGCAAAGTTTGACCATCCGGCATCCAGGAGGGTTCGGTGTCGATGGTGCGGTTATTTGTGACTCGAGTGAGTTGCTTGCTAGCCACATCAATGACATAGAGATCAGGCTGCCCATCTTTGGACAAAACGATAGCCAATCGGCGACCATCTGGTGACCATTCCGGGGCGCCATTGATGCCACGGAAACTGGTGATCAGACTGCGCTGCTGGTTATAGATATCCTGCACATAGATCTCGGATTTCTGGTTCTCGAAGCTGACATAGGCCAGCTTGCTGCCATCCGGCGACCAGGCTGGCGACATCAGCGGCTCACGGGAGCGCAACAAGGTCTTCTCGTTGTAGCCGTCGTAGTCGGAGATGCGCAGCTGATACGGGAACTGGGTACCCTGCTGAACGGAGACATAGGCCAGGCGCGTCAGGAAGGCGCCACGCTCACCGGTCAGACGCTCGTAGACGATGTCGGAGATGCGGTGGGCGAATTGACGCATCTGGGCACCCGGGATGGTCGCCATGCGGCTGTCGAGGATATAGCCGTTGGCTTCCCCGCCCTGGGTCTTGGCCAGTTGGCCCTTCAGCACATCGACCAGCTCGAAGTTGATCTTGTAGGTGCCATCGCCGACCGCGGCTATGGTGCCGACCACCACGGCCTCGACGCCCTGGGACGCCCAGGGGGCGAAGTTGATCTCGCCACTGCTGCTCGGGGTCTGCGGCATCTGACCACGGGCCAACGGCTTGAACTTGCCGCTGCGCATCAGGTCGTTGGAAACCACCTCGGCGATATCCTGTGGCAGTTGGCCATTGCCTTCCCACTTGAAGGGCGCAATCGCGATGGGTCTTGCGCTGTCAATACCGCCGGTGATGACGATGTCCAAGGCCGCCTGAGCGCTCTGGCCCAGCAGAAGGCAGCCAACCAAAGCAAAAAACACTTTTCTTATCATGGCTTAAATACTCTGTTTCAATAAAAATTGAGAGGTGAAATTCCTTTATCAGCAGACCCTGCCAACCACAGTCAATGACCCCGTTCTACCACACCTAGATGTTCGGTTCTAACTTGAGGTTAAACTCCTTCAACATCTCGAACGCCGCCGGATCCTTCGGCACCGGCAGCTGATTGGCCTTCAGCACGGCCGCCTTGCCGGAGCGACAGACCGCTGGGTCGCCCTGGCCGTTGTCCACCGAGATGACGAAACCGGTACTGGCCAATTTGACACCGATAGTACAGGTTTTACCCCGCATGGTGGGATCCAAAATCATATAGCGCTCAACCGTCGCCTTGATCAGGGCCGCATACTTGTCGACTTCCCCCTTGGCTGCCGCCGAGGCGGCCTGGCTGCGAGAATTGGCCTCAGCCTCCAGCTGCTGCTGCATCATGGCTTCCATCTCTTTTTGCAGCTTGGCCTCTTCGGCTGCCTTGCGCTTGCGCTCGGCATCGATCTTGGCCTTCTTGTCGGCCTCGGCCTTCGCCTTCTTCTCTGCGTCAGCTTTTGCCTTCTTGGCAGCCTCATCCGCAGCCTTTTTGTCGGCTTCAGCCTTGGCCTTCTTGTCGGCTTCCGCCTTGGTTTTCTTCTCCGCCTCGGCCTTGGCTTTTTTGTCGGCTTCGGCCTTCTTGGCCGCATCCGCCTTGGCTTTGTCGTCGGCCTGCTTCTTCTCGAGCTCTTCTTTCTTTTTCTTCAGCGCCAGCGCCTTCGCCAACTCCGCCTCCTGGCGCTTGGCTTCGGCCTGCTTGGCCTTCTGCGCATCCAGCTTGCGGGCTTCCTCGGCTTTTTGCGCCTGCTCCTCCGCCTGCTTCTGCTCGGCTACCTTCTTCTGCTTCTCGGTTTCCGCCTTGCGAGTGGCCTCCTCGGCCTCCTTGCGCTTGGTCTCGGCAACGCGCAGACGCTCCTGCTCCTGCGCCAGCTCACGGCGGGCCTGATCGGCGTCTTCCTTGTCCTTTTCCTTCTGCTGCTGTGCGGCCTTGGGCTGCGCCTTTTTCTGCTGCTGGATCTGCTGTGCCTGCTGTTCCAGGAACTCGCTGTCCAGCATCACCGCATTGACGATCTCCCCCTTCGACTCGGGGCGCTTCGGCTTGCTGAAGTCGACCCCGACCAGCAAGATGATGCCGATGATCAGGTGCAGCAGCAGCGACGCGATGAGATAACCGGAAATACCACGCTTCACATCCATCTCCGTCAGTTCACCGGATCCGTCATCAGGCCAACCTGAGGCACGCCGGCTTTCTTGAGGGCGACCATCAACAGGATCACCTCTTCATAGCGCACGGACTTGTCACCGGCCACCACCACGGGGGCATTCTGGTTGATGGCCAGATAACCCATGGCCTTCTCGGTGATGTATTGCTGCATCGCCTCGGGCGTCCCGCTCGGCACCGGCTCGTCATCCGCCTCACCGGCCTTGATGACATACTCACCCTCGGTGTTGACGCTGACGATGAAGGGCGGCTTGGCATCCTCGGGCAGTTGTTCCGATTCCGCCTGGGGCAGGTCTACCTTGACCCCTTGGGTGATCACCGGCGTCACCGCCATGAAGATGATGAGCAGCACCAGCATGACGTCGATATAAGGCACCACGTTGATCTCGGCCACCTTCTTGCGCCGGATCCGCTGATAGGTTTGCATTACTTCTCACCCTGCTGCTGTGCGATCTGGCGGTTCAGAATAGTGGTGAACTCGTCCATGAAGTTGGCGTAGGCGTTCTCCAGTCGCTCCACCTTATTGGTGAAACGGTTGTAGAAGATGACCGCCGGGATCGCCGCGAACAGGCCCATGGCGGTGGCGATCAAGGCCTCCGCGATACCGGGAGCCACCATCTGCAGGGTCGCCTGCTGCACCTGACCCAGGGCGATAAAGGCATTCATGATGCCCCAGACGGTACCAAACAGACCGATGTAGGGACTGATGGAGCCGATGGTCGCCAGCACCGGCAGGTTGGACTCCAGCTCATCCACCGCACGGGACAGAGAGACCCGCATGGCACGATAAGTACCGTCCATCACCGCATCCTGGCCACGGGCGCCAGCCTTGAGCAGACGGGCGTACTCCTTGAAGCCGGAGTAGAAGATGTCTTCCATGCCTTCGATGTCATCGCGACGGGAGGAGGACTCCTGGTAGAGACGATTGAGGTCGACCCCGGACCAGAATCTGTCTTCAAACTGCTCCGAGGCCTGGTTGGCGGCCTTGATGGCCTTGGAACGCTGGATGATCAGCGCCCAGGAGACGACCGACATGCCCATCAGGGTCATCATGACCAGTTTGACCAACAGACTGGCTTGCCAGAACAGACCAATAAACGAAATTTCAGCGTGCACTTAACAGCACTCCCTTGATTTTTTCAGGTATCGCGACAGGTTTCATTTGCGGATGACTGACACAGGCTATCTGTACCATGGCCTGGGTGATCAGTCGTCCATCAGCCGCCAGGATCTGTTGCGAAAAGCGCATGGAGGCGCGTTTCACTTCAGTCACTTGCGTCACTACAGTCAGCAGTTCATTGAAGCGGGCCGCAGAGCGGAAATCGATCTCGGTGCGACTCACCACGAAGGCGAATCCCCCCAGCAGCAGGACATCTTGTTCGATGCCACCGGCGCGCAGGAATTCGGTGCGAGCCCGTTCCATAAACTTGAGATAATTGGCGTTGTAGACGATGCCTCCGGCGTCGGTGTCTTCGTAGTAGACACGCACCGGAAACTCAGAGACTTCCCCCATAAAAATCTGTGATCCATTCGACAGTCAGATGGGGGGCTATCATAGCGCAGGGCTGAATAGGAAAGAAGCAGGGGGAGACAGGGAAATCCCATCCCCCACCATTTTTATGGCAGGAAATAACCCCCGGTCAACCAGAGGGGAAAGCCAGCGACCGCTGAGCTCAAATGAGAAGGGGAAGGCGGAGCAATACCGGCCTCCCCCATGACTTATGGCAGGAAATACTCCATGGTCAACCAGAGCCCGTACAACAGACTGGGCAAGGCGAGCCAGGGGAAAAACAGGATTCGACCGACCAGGCTGCGGGGATGAAATCCCAGCCCGTGCATCACTCCGCAACAGACCGCCCACATCAGCCAGGGCGCGAGCAGCAGCCCGTGCTCACTGGTGTTGGCGGCGATCAGGTTGGGTGCCTGCAAGATGGCGACGCCCAGCAGGGTCGCCGCCAGCAGCATCAGAGCCTGCCATGGCTGGCGCTCCAGGGGAGCGGCCAGCCGGGCAAGTCTGTCACTTGTCTTCATCGATCTGACGATCCAGGTTCTCGGTGTGCTCCAGCCAGAGCGCGTTGATGATCCCAAACGCGCAAGCCAGCAACAGACCCAGGATCCAGGTGAAATACCACATATCAGGGCACCTTCTTAATAGAGCGATTGTTGGTTGTCTTCGATGTGCTTGTTACTCACCCGGCCAAACATCTTGATGTAGGTCCAGAGGGTATACGCCAGCACGGTCGGGACAAAGATGGCCGCAACGACCGTCATCACCTTGAGGGTGTTGAAGGAGGCGGTGGCATCCCACATGGTCAGACTCTGCGAGGGCTCCAGGCTGGAGGGCATCACGAACGGGAACATGGAGAAGCCCGCCGTCAGGATGATGCCGGCAATCGCCAGGGAGGAGCACAGGAACGCCAGCCAGCCCTTGCCCAGCTTGGCCACTACCGCGGTCAGCAGGCTCATCACCAGACCCAGTACGGGAGCGGCGATCATCCAGGGATAGAGGTTGTAGTTCTGCATCCAGGCACCGGCTTGCACCACCACTTCTTTATGGAGCGGGTTGGTGACGGCGTCGGTCGCCATGTTGCCCACGATCACATAGCCGTCCATGCCGCTCACCCAGACACCGGCCAGCGCGAAGCACACCAGGGTCAGCAGGGAGAAGATCATGGCGGCGGTGCGGGAGCGAGCCAGCACTTCCCCTTCGGTCTTCATCATCAGCCAGGCGGCGCCCTGGGTCACGATCATGAACAGGCTGACCAGACCGGCCAACAGGCCGAACGGGTTGAGCAGGCCGAAGAAGTTACCCTCATAGGTCAGCATCAGGAACTGGTTGAAGCTGAACGGCACCCCTTGCAGCAGGTTGCCGAACGCCACCCCGAAGATCACCGGCGGCACGGCGCTGCCGATAAACAGCGCCCAGTCCCAGCTGGTACGCCATTGGGAGCCTTCCATCAGGGAGCGGTATTTGAAGCCGACCGGACGGAAGAACAGCGCCATCAAGGTCAGGATCATGGCGATGTAGAAGCCGGAGAAGGCCGCCGCATAGACCATGGGCCAGGCCGCGAACAGCGCGCCACCGGCCGTCACCAGCCAGACCTGGTTGCCTTCCCAGTGCGGGCCCATGGTGTTGAGCATCACCCGACGCTCCACATCCTTCTTGCCGACGAAGGGAAGCAGGGCACCCACCCCCATATCGAAACCGTCGGTGATGGCGAAGCCAATCAGCAGGACGCCGACCAGCACCCACCAGACCAGACGCAACAATTCGTAATCAAACATGGGATCCTCTCCTTATGCCTTGCTCTGTTCGAAGTGGTACTTGCCCGTTCTCAGACTGCTGGGGCCCAGACGCGCGTACTTGAACATCAGGTACATCTCGATGACGAGCAGCACCGTGTAGAACAGGCAGATCCCGATCAGGGAGAACCAGATCTCGGACGCAGGGATATTGGATGCGGAGACAGAGGTCGGCAGCATCTCGGCGATGGTCCAGGGCTGACGACCGTATTCCGCCACGAACCAGCCACACTCGATGGCGATCCAGGGCAGCGGGATACCCCACAGCAGGCTCTTGAGCAGCCACTTGCGCTCGCCGATGCGGTGACGGGTGCTGTCATAGAAGGCGATGCCGATCAGCAGCAGCATGGCGATGCCACAGGCCACCATGATGCGGAAAGCGAAGAACAGCGGTGCCACCTGCGGGATGGAGTCATCCACGGCGGACTTGATCTGCTCGTCGGTCGCGTCGGTCACGTTGCTGGTATAGCGCTTGAGCAGCAGACCGTAGCCCAGATCCTGCTTCACTTCGTCGAAGCGGGCGCGGGTATCGTCGGACTTGTCACCGGATTGCAGCTTGGTCAGCAGGTCGTAGGCGACCATGCCGTTACGCACGCGCAGTTCGTGCTCGCTCTTCAGATCCTTGAGGCCGGTCACCTGGGTATCCAGAGAACGGGTGGCGATGATGCCGAGGGCATAGGGGATCTTGATGGCGTAGTCGGTGCGCATCTCCTCCTGGTTCGGGATACCGAACAGGGTGAAGGAGGCTGGCGCCGGCTCGGTGTTCCACTCGGCTTCGATGGCCGCGAGTTTCACCTTCTGCACTTCACCGGTCTCGTAGCCGGACTCGTCACCCAGCACCAGCACGGAGAGGATGGAGGCCATGCCAAAGGCCGCGGCAATGGCGAAGGATCGACGGGCGAAGGCCACATCACGATTCTTCAGCAGATAATAAGAGGAGATACCCAGCACGAACATGGCGCCGGTGGTATAGCCAGCCGCGACCGTGTGGACGAACTTGACCTGAGCAACCGGGTTGAACACTAGATCGGCGAAGCTCACCATCTCCATTCGCATGGATTCGAAGTTGAACTCGGCACCGACCGGGTTCTGCATCCAGCCGTTGGCGACCAGGATCCAGAGCGCGGAGAGGTTGGTCCCCAGTGCCATCAACCAGGTGGCAGCCAAGTGCTGGCGCTTGCTGAGACGATCCCAACCGAAGAAGAACATCCCGACGAAGGTGGACTCCAGGAAGAAGGCCATCAGCCCTTCGATGGCCAGCGGCGCCCCGAAGATGTCGCCGACATAGTGGGAGTAGTAGGCCCAGTTGGTACCGAACTGGAACTCCATGGTCAGCCCGGTGGTGACCCCGAGAGCGAAGTTAATCCCGAACAACTTGCCCCAGAACTTGGTCATGTCCCGGTAGACAGAGTTGTTGGTCATCACATAGACAGACTCCATGATCGCCAGAATGAAGGCCATTCCCAGCGTCAGGGGTACAAACAGGAAGTGATAAAGGGCCGTCGCGGCAAATTGGAACCGCGATAGGTCTACCACATGCTCAGCAATCATGATGTTTCCTCACCGATTATTGGCACGGCTATTTTAAGTTTTAAGAACAAAGCTTCCATTGGAAGTCCCCGAATGGCCGGCCACAGCTCGGTTGATACCGACGACCGGATTCGACTGCCACCACATTAACAACAAGGCAATATACAAGAACAAAAAAAGCTAATGTTTAACATTTAATAAACAATAACTGCAATTCTATTCCCGCCTATAATGACCGCCGTTTTATATCACCTTTATTTGATTGAAATCAATGTAAAACCATCATCAATACATGCCTTTTCAAGGTAGCTTACAAGCGGAACATGGTTAATTTTGAGAGCTTGCTCACAAAAAAGATGACTTCATAAATGCTTGATTTAAATCAATTTTATCAAACGCATCATTAGTTTCAATTCTGTTAAAGAAATAGCATCAAGGGTTGTTTTCACTTTCTATTTATCCATCTTTGACGCTCGCCGTAATTCCAATTTAAAACCAGTAAAAACACATGTTTATGCTTATTAACAACGCCCGCCATTTGATTACTTTATCTAATCCTAAACATGTAATTTTTCTTGTTTGTCCGGCCCAATAAGAGCTCCTACAATGCGCCTCGCAGTGAGGGCACACCTCTGGATACAGGCCGGTCAATCTGGGTTCCCGGTACGTATTCGATGAACATTTCGAACCTGTTTGTTGGGATTAATGATGAAAAAGTTTGTTGCCAAGACCATACGTTACTACAAGCTTTCGTTCGTTCAGCTCTATCAAATGAACCGACTCTGAGGCCCCGCGACGGCTCCTTTGTTTTTTTCCCGGTCTGTCTCCAGACGCACTCACTGTCTGTGAACATCCATCCTGAATTGTCTTTGCCCACCCTGTTTAGCGGTGGGCTTTTTTTTGTCAGAATAGTAAAAAACCGCCCCTTGAGGCGGTTTTTTGTTCAATCAGCTGTTTTTATCCTTCATCTGGTCGTTGCAGGCCGAAGTGGGCATAGGCTCTCGGGGTCGCCAGCCGCCCTCTGGGAGTGCGCTGCAGATAGCCCTGCTGGATGAGATAAGGCTCCAGCACATCCTCGATGGTGTCTTTCTCTTCCCCTATGGCGGCCGCCAGGTTATCGAGGCCAACAGGTCCGCCCATAAACTTGTCGATGACAGCCAACAATAGCTTGCGGTCCATGAAGTCGAACCCTTCGTTATCCACGTCCAGCATGTCCATGGCGCGCGCCGCTATGGGGCCGTCGATCCGGCCATCAGACTTCACCTGGGCAAAGTCCCGCACCCGCCTTAACAAACGGTTAGCAATCCGTGGGGTGCCACGGGAGCGGCGTGCCACTTCCAGCGCCCCATCGCCGGACATCTCCAGTCCGAGGCAACGAGCGCTGCGCGCGACGATGTCGGTCAGATCCTTGACGTTGTAGAACTCCAGCCGCTGGACAATACCGAAGCGGTCCCGCAGCGGGCTGGTCAGGGAGCCGGCCCTGGTGGTGGCGCCAATCAGGGTGAAGGGAGGCAGGTCGAGCTTGATGGAGCGGGCGGCAGGGCCCTCCCCGATCATGATGTCGAGCTGGTAATCCTCCATGGCCGGGTAGAGCACCTCCTCCACCACCGGGCTGAGGCGGTGGATCTCGTCGATGAACAGCACATCGTTCGGCTCGAGGTTGGTGAGCAGCGCCGCCAGATCGCCCGCCTTCTCCAGCACCGGGCCCGAGGTGGTCTTGATGTTGACCCCCATCTCATTGGCAACAATGTTCGCGAGCGTGGTCTTGCCAAGGCCGGGGGGGCCGAAGATCAGCAGGTGATCGAGGGCCTCTCCGCGCTGACGGGCAGCCTCGATGAAGATCTCCATCTGACCGCAGACGTGATCCTGGCCGGTGTAATCCGCCAGCTTCTTGGGACGGATGGCCCGATCGATGACCTCATCCTCGCGCACCTCGCCGGCCGAAATAAGACGATCCGCTTCAATCATATGCAACCCCGCATAACTGCCCGCCCATGGCGGAGGCAAGCGACTCGGCTCTACTCATATTGATTCTCATACCAGGCTGCGCAGGGATTCACGGATGATGGCCTCGACCGACATCCCCTCGACCGCCACCTTGGCGACGATCTGGCTCGCCTGCTGGGGCTTGTAGCCCAGCGCCACCAGGGCGCTGGCTGCCTCTTCGCTCGCATCGGGGGCGCGCAGCTGACTCTCCTGAGCGGGCAGGCTGATGGCGGCGGGGGAGAAGAGATCGTGGCTGACCCAACCCTTGAGCCGGTCTTTCATCTCTACCACCAACCGCTCGGCGGTCTTCTTGCCCACGCCGGGCAATTTCACCAGGGAGCTTATCTCCTCGCGCTCGACGCTCAGCACGAACTGGGTGGCGGTCATGCCGGAGAGAATGGCCAGCGCCAGCTTGGGGCCGACGCCGTTGGTCTTGATCAGCTCGCGAAACAGCGCCCGCTCCTGCTTGTGGTTGAAGCCGTAGAGCAGTTGGGCGTCTTCACGCACCACGAAGTGGGTGTGAATGGTCGCTTCCTTGCCAAGCTCGGGCAGATCGTAGAAGCAGCTCATGGGCATCTGCACCTCATAGCCCAGGCCCCCGACCTCGATCAACACCTCAGGGGGGTTCTTCTCAATCACAACGCCTCTCAAGCGACCAATCATCTTCTCTTCCTCGCCACGCAGACTCTTTCAAATTGGGTCATAGCATAAAGAATAACTGGATAAGTATCCAGCATAGGGCGGTGGGAGAACACAGGGCTCCGCTTGCTTCTGTCACCCCCTGTCATCCTCCCGTAATCCGGACAAAGGACGCCCCATCGCGCCAGCGCCTTTCCCCCGCCGGACTAAATTTAGCCCTTGGGCCACGGGGCTCGGCCTGTTAAAATTCCGCTCTTGAAATTTTCCAGGGCCAAGCCGCCCGAACTAGCGAAGGTCTACCGCGATGCGTACCAGCCAATACCTGCTTTCCACTCTCAAGGAAACCCCCTCCGACGCGGAAGTCGTCAGCCATCAGCTGATGCTGCGCGCCGGCATGATCCGCAAACTGGCCTCCGGCATGTATGCCTGGCTGCCGTCCGGCCTGCGGGTCCTGAAGAAGATCGAAAACATCGTTCGCGAAGAGATGAACAATGCTGGTGCCATCGAAGTCTCCATGCCGGTGGTGCAACCGGCGGAGCTGTGGCAGGAATCGGGCCGCTGGGATGACTACGGCCCCGAGCTGTGCCGCCTGACCGACCGCCACAACCGTCCCTTCGTGCTGGGCCCGACCCACGAAGAGGTGATCACCTCCCTGATCCGTTATGAGGTGAACAGCTACAAACAGCTGCCGCTGAACCTCTACCAGATCCAGACCAAGTTCCGTGACGAGGTCCGTCCCCGCTTCGGCGTGATGCGTGGCCGCGAATTCCTGATGAAGGATGCCTACTCCTTCCACATCAACAAGGAATCGCTGATCGAGACCTACGAGCGGATGCACGCCGCCTACTGCGCCGCCTTCACCCGCATGGGGCTGAACTTCCGTCCGGTGCAGGCCGATACCGGCTCCATCGGTGGCACCGGTTCCCACGAATTCCAGGTGCTGGCCGAGAGCGGTGAAGACTTGATCGCCTTCTCCGACAGCTCCGATTACGCCGCCAACATCGAGATGGCCGAGGCGCTGGCGCCGGCCGGTGAGCGCGCCGCCGCGACCAAAGCCCTGACCAAGGTCGCCACCCCGGCCGTGCACACCATCGACGAAGTGGCTGCCTTCCTGAGCGTAGCCCCGGCGACCATCGCCAAGACCCTGCTGGTGCTGAGCGATGCGGACGAGCACGGCAATCAGGCCGTCGTTGCCCTGGTGCTGCGTGGCGATCACGAACTCAATGAGATCAAGGCCGAGAAGCTGCCAGGCGTCGCCAATCCGCTGACCTTCGCGAACGACGAGCAGATCAAGGCTGCCGCCGGTTGTGACGCAGGCTCCATCGGTCCGGTCGGCTTTGCCGGTCGCATCATCGCCGATCGCAGCGCCGCTCACCTGAGCGATTTTGTTTGCGGCGCCAACGAGACTGGCTTCCACCTGACCGGTGCGAACTGGGATCGCGACATCGCCACTTACGAAGTCGCCGATCTGCGCAACGTGGTGGAAGGCGACCCCAGCCCCTGCGGCCAGGGCACCCTGCTGCTCAAGCGCGGCATCGAGGTGGGTCACATCTTCCAGCTCGGCACCAAGTACTCCGAAGCCATGAAGGCGAGCGTGCTGAACGAGGGCGGCAAGTCCGTCACCATGGAGATGGGTTGCTACGGCATCGGGGTCTCCCGCCTGGTGGCTGCCGCCATCGAGCAGAACAACGACCAGTACGGCATCATCTGGCCGGACGCCATCGCCCCGTTCGAAGTGGCAATCGTGCCGATGAACATGCACAAGTCCGAGCGCGTCGCCCTGCAGGCGCAGCAGTTCTACGCCGAGCTGAAAGCCGCCGGTGTGGACGTCTTGTTCGATGACCGCAAGGAGCGCCCGGGCGTAATGTTCGCCGACATGGAGCTGCTGGGTGTCCCCCACGCCATCGTCATCGGCGATCGCGGTCTGGACAACGGGGTGGTGGAGTACAAGTGCCGCCGCTCCGGCGAGAAGCAGGAAATCGCCATCGGCGAGATCGTTACCCTGCTCAAGGGCAAGCTGGGTCGCTAATAGCACCAGTTAACTCTGCTGTTCGTTGTCCATAAAAAAGCCCCGGGTGTGGATCGCACCCGGGGCTTTTTATATGTTGCCTGTTGCTTTGCTCATTACAAAAACAGGGTGCCAGTTGTATCGCGATATGGCGCTGTACATGAAGTGGCAGATTTCCTAGACTGACCCTCTTTATCCAGCTTGCCGAGAATCTATGTCCATCGCCTCAGCCAATACCGTTGTCGTGCTCGATTTCGAGACCACCGGACTCTCACCGGGACAGGGTGATAGAGCCATCGAAATTGGTGCCGTCAGAATTAAAGACGGCCATATCAGTGAACGTTTCTCGGCATTGATGAACCCAGGTTTTAACGTCAGCAGCTTTATCGAGCAATATACCGGGATCAGCAATGCCATGCTGAAACAGGCGCCACCTTGCAACGAGGTGATGGCGGACTTCGTCGCGTTTATCGGAGATGATAACCTGGTCGCCCATAATGCCTCCTTCGACAAGCGCTTTCTGGATGCGGAAATAGAGCGGCTGTCGGCCCACTATCCCGGGCAGTTTGCCTGCTCCTTGCTGCTGTCGAGACGGCTATTCCCCGAGGCGCCCAATCATAAGTTGGGTACCCTGGTGCAATACCATAGCCTGCCCAATGACGGCGTATTTCACCGCGCGCTGGCGGATGCCGAGGTGACGGCGCACCTGTGGCTTGCCTTGTTAAAGGAATTGGACGTGCGATATGGCATTATCAACCCGGATTTTGAATTGCTGCTCACCCTTGGCAAGAAATCAAAGCATGCAGTTCACTCCTTCCTGCAGGGATATGTGACTAAGAAATGAGTCACTCGGGTACGATTAACCCATCCCCCGGAAATTAAAAAACCATTTAGCCGGGGATGGGATATATCTGGCTTATATCAAGACAGTAAAACAGCGGAATAATAAATTGCGATATGCCTTATAAAGGCCGGTGAGATTATTACTTCTACTTCAAGAATGACTATATATATCTCATAAAATATAACAGTCATTAATGCATTGCCTTGCCGACCGATAAATATATCTATTCTGGCCATATCCCATGACAAATGCTATTAGCCGAGCCCTGCTGGAAATACCCCATCGCATCGGCATCCGAAACCTAGACAGGGGCGTGCAAGGGACAAGCGCCGCCGCACCGGCGAGCAGCAGGACGTAGCCATTGCCGTTGTTATTGCCGACATCATGGCCCGGCTCATAAACAAACGCTGCCGACGATACTTAACACTGCACTTCAATAAAAAAAGCGCGCCAGTTGGCGCGCTTTTTGTTGTGCAGGCAGCGGTTCATACCGCTAGGAACAAGCAACCTAGTCGTTGCGTCCGATAAAGAGATCGGTCACATGACAGCTGCTGCGCGCTTCCAGCGCATCCAGCATGTAGGCGGCGGCATCTTCCGGGGTCATGAAGTTGCTCGAGTCCACATGGTTCGAGTTGTCCCAGAATTCGCTGCGGATCCCACTCGGATAGAGGTTCACCAGCCGCAGCTTCGAGCCCTTGAGCTCGACCCGCAGGGACTCCAGAAAGCCACGCATGCCCCACTTGGAGGCGCAATAGAGGCTCTCGTTGGCCTTGCCGGCCTGCGCCGCGGAGGAGAGCACGTTGGCCAGAACCCCGCCCTTGTCGCCGATGAGCTTCACCGTCTGCTGGGCCACCAGTATGGTGGAGATGAGATTGCTCTCCACCACCCGGCGGATCTGCTCGGCGGTATAGACGCCGACCGGGCCAAACTCCCCCACGCCAGCGCAGTGGATCACCAGCTCGGGCAATCCCCCCCAGGCCAGTGCGGCGGAGAACGCCATCTCCACATCCTCATGGTGCGCCAGATCGGCGGCGATGCCGACCACGGCGCGGCCGAGCAGTTGTTCCTGCTCCTGCAGCTTCTGGTAACGGCGCCCCATCATGGAGACCTGGTGACCACGCGCTACCAGTCCGATTGTCAGTGCGCGGCCGAGGCCGGAGCCCGCGCCAGTCACTATGATGTGGCCCATATCTGTTACCCCCAGGCAGTGGAAGATGTCGTCGACTCACCCATCATGGGCTTGTCTAAATCGCTCGCCAGGCAACAACCTGCGTCACTCTGATGTGCCGCAGGTTGTTGCCCCTGGCTGAGCCGATTAGAAGCGGAAAGCACCGCCGATGAACCAGCCTTCGATACCCTGATCCATCTCGGCGATGTCGATGGCAGCATCACGCCAGCCGGCACGGATCTGCACCGGGATGGAGGAGAACTGGTAAGCCGCCCCGATCCGGTAGTCATAGTGATCGCCATTCTCGATGCGAGCGTCGCCGAAGAAGGAGACGCCGGTACCCGGCAACATCACTTCTGCGCCGGTGTAAGCCATCAGCTCACCCTCGTCATAGGATTCGTTCAGGGTGTGGAACTTGCCGTCGTACTGACGACCGGTCAGACCCAGATCGATCTTGAACAGATCGTTGTTCAGCAGGCGATAGTAGAGGGTCAGATCATAGGCTTCGAGATCGTTGCTGAAGGCGCCACCGGAGGTGCTGAAATCGGTGATCTCGAACTTGGCGTTGGGCAGCAGGAAGATGTCGTGCTCCAGTTGCAGGTAGCCGGTCCAGTTGTACTGGTCATCGTAGCTGCCGTTGGCATCCACACCGTGGATGCTGCCGCTGCCCTGGGAGTTCCACATATCGGCACCGGCGGCAAAACGCCAGTCATCGGCGGCCATGGCGGCGTGGCTGAACAGGCCCAACAAACTGGCTGCAATCAAAGTCTTCTTCATCATATAGCTCCCTTATGGACTGGAAAGGCCACTATTTTACCCGCAACACAAGGAATACCTAGAGTAAAAAACTGAACAAGCGTCCATTAATGTCAGTGCTGCATGCCTTTCATCGGCTCAACCGGCTTCACCGGCAGGTTCAGGCTGATGGTCTGACCATCGTCCAGAGTCAGGATCAACGGGAAGGGGACGTCCTGAGACAGCTCGCGCACCTCGAACAGCATGATGTGGAAACTGCCGGGTTTGAGGGCGACCTCCCCCTTGGCGGGAATGGCGATGCCCTGGACCTGGCGCATCTTCATCACCCCGTTCTCGTGCAGGTGGGTGTGCAGCTCGGCCCGACCCGCGTTGGAGGAAGCAACGGCAGTCAGGGTTACCGGCTGGTCGCCATCGTTCTTGAGCACCATGAAGGCCGCCGTATTCGGTGATCCGGGGGGCAGCAGCCGCACATAGCCATCGACGGCCTCGACCTTGGCAAAGGCGGGGGCCGCCAGCAGCAGAGTCACAATGGTGTAAAACGCACGTTTAAACATGGTGGGAATCCTTTTATGATGTTGTTAAACGAAGCGAAGCTTACCCCTGCAGCAAGCTTTTGACAGCCTCCGATAACAAGGATTCAGACATGGCCCTCACAATTCTGACCGAGCAGCAGGATGGCTTGCTCATCCTGACCCTCAATCGGCCGGACAAGCGCAACGCCCTCAATACCGGGATGTATCTCGCCCTCACCGAGGCCCTGCGCCAAGCGACACAAGATGACGCCGTGCATGTGCTGCTGATACAGGGGCAGCACGATTGTTTCACCGCCGGCAACGATCTGGCCGACTTTATGGGTAAGTCGAGCCTGGATGCCGACGATCCCATCTTGCAGTTCCTGCATGCCCTTGCCGATTTCCCCAAGCCGGTCATCGCCGCGGTCGCCGGCCCCGCCGTGGGAATAGGCACCACCCTGCTGCTGCACTGCGATCTGGTCTACCTGGGGGATAACGCCCGGTTGCAGCTGCCATTCGTCGAGCTGGGACTGGTGCCGGAGTTTGCCTCCAGCCTCTTGCTGCCACGGGCCGTTGGTCATCTGAAGGCGGCCGAGTTGTTGCTGCTGGCGGAGGCCATCGATGCGAAAGAGGCGCTGCGCCTGGGGCTCGCCAACCGGGTGGTGGCCGCCAACGAGCTGCTGGCACTGGCCCGCGAACAGGGCCTGAGGCTGGCTGCCAAACCACCGAAGGCACTGCAAAAGAGCAAGGCCCTGCTCAAGCAGGAGCTCAAACAGGCGGTGCATTTCGTCATCGATCTGGAGGCCCGCGCCTTCTCCCTCGCCCTGCAGGGGGAAGAAGCCCAGGCGCGCATCGCCCACCGGCTCAGGCGCTGAGACGAGTAGCTAGTTCAGGCGGAAGCGGCCGATCAGCTCGCAGCCCTGCACCTTGTCCTGCAGCTGGATCAGCTTGGCTATTTCGGGATTGGGGTGGCGCTTGAGAAAGGAGAGCAGCGCAGCACGGCAACAGCCCAGCTCGCTGATGAGGGACTCGCACGCCAGGTTCGGACACTGGGGCACCAGGGCGGTGACCAGCTCGGAGGCGAGCTTGAGGTAACGCAGCTCATAGGCGGGCTCCTCCATGGCGCGCCAGAAGTCGGCGAGGCGATGACAGGTGGCGACCCGCATGCTGGCCAGCTCGTCCAGATCGTCGGTCGCCAGCTCATACACCTCCCCCAGGGCCTGCTGATAGAGACAGATGGCCGTGCCAAGCGCCCCCTTGCCCAGCGCATTCTCCGCCTCCAGCATGTAACGCTGCCAATTCTGATTCGTCATCTCCCTCTCCCCTGCCGACATGGGTGGAGCCTGTATCATGGCTAATTGAGAATAAATATCAACCAGACCGTAGGTGCTGGTTTTTACACCGTTTGGCGCAGGAGGGGCTCACGCTTATGATGGTGGTCCTTCACACCGGTCAGAAATCATCATCGATGGCACCTCGTCTCCCCCAAATGCTGGGCTGCTCCCTGCTCTGCATTCCCCGCATGCTGGTCTGGATCTATTAGCCGCGCTCAACCGAACGCCACTATCCAGATCCATCAATCAGAGGAATACCAAGATGAAAACCTGTCAGCACTGGTCGCAGGTCGAATACCTGCACCTGACGGTGAGCAACTCCAACATCTGCCTCAAGGGGCAACACAGCTACTACTCGGGCGCCTGGGACGGTCTCTTCGAGGAGGTGGCGGTGCGCTATCTCCATGGCGATAGCTGGAGCCGCAACCCGGCGACCGGCTGGGAGCCGCTCTGGCACATAGACCGACTCCACATCGGTGACTATGTGCAGATCGCCGCCGGGGTAAAGATCCTGATGGGGGGCAACCACACCCACAACACCGACTTCATCAGCACCTATCCGTTCTCCGATGTGGAGGCCCTCACACGCAGCAATCGCCCCGCCGGGGATACCCGCATTGGCAACGACGTCTGGATTGGCATGGATGCGATGATCATGCCCGGCGTCACCGTCGGCGATGGCGCCATCATAGCGGCACGCTCGCTGGTGAGTCAGGATGTGCCGCCCTATGCCATGGTGGCGGGCACGCCGGCCAGGGTGATCCGGATGCGCTTTAGTGACGACGAGATTGTCCGTCTGCAGGCACTGGCCTGGTGGGATTGGCCGGACGAACAGATCACCCGCCTGCTGCCACAGATCCAGCAAGGGGACATCGCCCTGCTGGAACAAGCGGCGGCGCAGTGGCAGCGCATCGCCCGCTAAGGCGCCAATAACGGAATAGCAAGAGGGCGACCCTGGGATCGCCCTCTTTCGTTGCACGACCCAAGAGTCACTGCGCGGTTTTCGAGTGGTTGAGACTGCACTGCTTGCCGGGATAGCCCGGCAGTCCCTTGGCCTTGCTGCTGCAGGCCAGTCGCTTGGCCTGACTGAGCCGATCCGCCAGATTGGCGGCATTGACCGGCAGCCAGTCCATCTGCTGGCCGAGCCAGCTGGCCCAGGCGAACTCGACGAAATAGACCTGATCCCGCTTGGCAAAGTAGCCCGCATCCTGCAGCTGCCCCGCCAGGGAGCGGTAGGGGTAATCTGGCAGCTCGCCGATCTGCTTGGGCAGTTGCTGCGGGGTCAGCGGCTGACCGCGCTCATCCTTCAGCCAGGCCCAGTGATGGTTCTGCATCTGGCTCCAGAAGCTCGCCTTGTCCTGCAACCGGGCGATGACCTTGACCCGGGCCTGCTTCACCCCCTGCTGCCACAGCGCCTTGGTCAGGTGATGGCGGTCCACCAGCCAGTAGCCGCCGTCCGGGGCGATGACCACGGGGATCTCTTTTTTCTTCATCAACTTGTCGAGCTGCTCCGGGCTCTTGTCCGCCAGCTCGCGCTGGGTGGCATCGACCTGCAACTGGCCCACCCCGCCCTGGGTCGGATGCAGCTGCGCTATGCTCACCTCGCACCAGCTCCCTACCTGGCTGGTTGGCTCGCAAGGCGCCAGCGCCCAGGCCCCCGGGCTCAGGATACAGGCCAATACCATCCATGCTCTCATCGTTCACTCCTCTGCCCCGCGCCAGCACGGGGGAATAATGGGGCGCCACGCCCGGCTATCACGGGACTCATGCTGGCGGTCTGACCAGCAAAGGAGATATCATGATTCCCCGTCTATCGGCGATGATTTCTCGCCGAGTTTTCTCCCCGCTTCACACATTTTGAAGGATTAGCCATGAAAGGATGGAGTCCCTTGCTGGCCCTGCTGGGCTGTGCCTGCGTCCAGGCCGCGGATGTTCCGCCCGGCACCCAACTCGCCGCCGAACAGGCGGTGGTGCGTCACCTGAAAGACGAGCCCACCAGCCTGAGTCCGCTCAAGCTGGTCGGTCTGCCCGAGCTGCAGGTGCTGAGGGATCTCTACGAGGGGCTGTTGACCCAGGGGCCCGATGGCAAGGTACTGCCCGGGGTGGCGATGCGCTGGGAGAACAAGGATAACCGACAATTCACGTTCCATCTGCGGCCGGATGCCCGCTGGTCCAACGGCGACGAGGTCAAGGCCAGCGATTTCGTCTACGGCTGGCGCAAGCTGGTGGATCCCAGGGAGGCGGCCACCTTCGCCTGGTTTGCCCAGCTGGCCCACTTCAATAACGTGGACGAGATAGTCGCGGGCAAGCTGGCTCCCGAGGCGCTCGGGGTGCAGGCCCTCGATGACCATACCCTGCAGGTGAACCTGTCCCAGCCGGTGCCCTACTTCCTGAGCCTGCTGACCCATCCCAGCCTGTCGCCGCTGCACCGGGCCAGCATGGAGCAATATGGCAGCCAGTGGACCCAGCCGGGCAAACTGGTCGGCAACGGTGCCTTCGTGCTGAACAACAGGGTGGTGAACGAGCGGCTGGAGCTGACCCCGAATCCCCATTACTGGGACAAGGCCCACACAGTGCTGACCAAGGTCACCTTCGTCCCCATCAACCAGGAGAGCGCCGCCACCAACCGCTATCTGGCGGGCGATCTGCAGATCACCGAGTCCTTCCCCAAGGAGCAGTACCAGAAGCTGATGAAGCAGATCCCGGGGGAGGTCTATACCCCGGAGCAGCTCGGCACCTACTACTACGCCTTCAACACCCAGCGGGCGCCGCTTGACGATGTGCGGGTACGCAAGGCGCTCTCCTACACCATCGATCGCGACCTCATCGCCAACAAGGTGCTCGGCACCGGGGAGAAACCGGCCTATCGCTTCACCCCGGACGTGACCGCCGACTTCGTGCCCAAGCCCAACGTTCTCTCCACCAGCAGCCAGCGCGAGCTGGATGAGAAGGCCAGAGCCTTGCTGAAAGAGGCCGGCTACGGCCCGGCCAAGCCGCTCAAGCTGACCCTGCTCTACAACACCGCCGAGATCCACAAGAAGATGGCGCTGGCCATCGCCAACCTGTGGAAGCAGAAGCTCGGCGCCGAGGTCGAGCTCACCAATCAGGAGTGGAAGACCTATCTCGACAGTCGCCAGAGCGGCCAGTTCGAGGTGATCCGCTCCTCCTGGGTCGCCGATTACAACGATCCGTCCGCCTTCCTCGGCCTCTGGGGCAGCCACCACAGCGGCAACATGGCCCGCTTCGCCAGCCCCCGCTACGACGCCCTGCTGACCCAGGCCAGCGGCAGCCAGGATCCGCGTGAGCGCGAGCGCCTGTTCGATGAGGCCGAGACCATCTTGCAGGAGGAGGCGCCGATCGCCCCCATCTACCAGTACACCAACGCCCGGCTGATCAAGCCCTGGCTCAAGGGCTATCCCATCAACAACCCGGAAGACGTGGCCTACAGCCGCCAGCTCTATCTGATCAAGCACTGATAGCGCTCAGCGGACGCCGACCTCATGGGGCCAAGCCTGGCTGGCCCCTCTTTTGGCACTATTTTCTTCTGCATTGTCGGCATAGAATGCTGCCTTTCTGCCTAATCTTCTCGTTAACTCTCTGCCCATATGCGCCTCCTACTCCTGCTCCTCTTGTTCTCCACCCTGCCTGCCCGGGCCACCATCGAACCCGAGTGCCGACAGGCCTTCACCGAATGGATGCTAAGCCAGCACCAGCAGTTCAGCGATCGCAAGGCCGACAAGATGGCGCGGCGCAACGCCGAGCGCGCCATCGATCAGGCCCGCGACGAATTTGCCAGGCATGAGAGCTTCTGCCAGACCATGGCCTGGGTCACAGACCAGCAGAGCCAGGATCCCCGCTTCAAGCCGAGGGCGGGTGAAGTTCACGATTTCACGTCCCTGCGCTGAGTCCGGGTTGAATACACCTTTGCATTGTCTCTTTTCGGCCTCCCCAGTGGCGATTAATTGACCTGAGCCAAGGTTGGGCCATGGCCCGCATCTACAATGAAGCCATCACAACGACACACAATAAAAACAAATTTATCAGTTACTTGGCTCAAATCAGGATGCGCACATGACCACCACCCAGCGAGAAGGGGAGATCCATTTTCCCGACCACATATCACTGATCTCGACCACGGATCCCGCCAGCCACATCACCTATGCCAACCAGCACTTCTGCGACGTGGCCGGTTACAGTGCCAGCGAGATGGACGGGGTCCCCCACAATCTGGTCCGCCACCCGGACATGCCCAAGGCCGCCTTTGCCGACATGTGGCGCCGGTTGCAGCAAGGCAAGAGCTGGATGGGGCTGGTAAAGAACCGC
Source organism: Aeromonas sp. TECH754 (assembly GCF_056279295.1). Lineage (NCBI taxonomy): Bacteria > Pseudomonadati > Pseudomonadota > Gammaproteobacteria > Aeromonadales > Aeromonadaceae > Aeromonas > Aeromonas sp. TECH754. The sequence goes on from NZ_JBWBRA010000001.1 coordinate 3,178,827, forward strand.
GCCAAGAGCGGCCAGTTCTACTGGGTCAATGCCTATGTCACCCCCATCCTCAACGAACGGCAGCAGATCATCGAGTACCAGTCGGTGCGCACCCGCCCGAGCGAGCAGGACATCGCCTGGGCGGATCAGCTCTATGCCCGGCTACGGGCGGGCAAGGCCCTGCCCTGGCTCAGCCGCCTCCCCCTGGAGCCGGGTCGGCTCAGCCTGCTGCTGTCGGGCATCTCCCTGCTTGGGCTGGGCACCAGTCTGGTCACGGGCCAGCCCGGGTGGAGCGCGATTCCCCTGCTCTGCCTGCTGGCGCAGATGGCCCATGGCTGGCACCTGCAACAGCGGCTGGCGCGGCTGCTGACCACCGCGGGCGAGGAGCTCGGCACCCCGCTGTGTCAGGTGCTCTACACCAAGCGGCAGGACAGTCTGGGGGCCATCGAACTGCTGCTGCGCATGAAGAAGGCCGAGCTCAGGGCCGTGGTGGGCCGCAGCGCCGACACCAACCAGCAGATCCTGCAGGCCGCCGAAGACGACAGGGGCCACATCCAGACCATAGACACCCACCTGCAGCAGCAGCGGCTCCAGAGCGAGCAACTGGCCGCCGCCATCACCCAGATGAGCCAGTCGATCCGCGACGTGGCCAACAACGCTCATCAGGCCAATGCGCTGGTGAGCGAGGTACAGCAGGTCTCCATCAGCGGCCAACAGGCGCTGGCCACCACCCGCTCGTCGGTCAACCGGCTTCATCACGAGCTGGATGCCAGCCAGGGCGTGCTGGCCCGGCTGACCCAGGACAGCCAGAAAATCAGCGGGATCCTGGAGGTGATAGGCCAGATAGCGGATCAGACCAACCTGCTCTCCCTCAACGCGGCCATCGAGGCGGCGCGAGCCGGCGAGCAGGGCCGCGGCTTCGCGGTGGTGGCCGACGAGATCCGGGCGCTGGCCCAGAAGACCCGCAGCTCCACCGGCGAGATCAGCGACATGATAGGGGCGCTGCAACAGAGCACCCAGCAGCTGTCCGATGGCATGATCCAGGGGGCCCAGACCTCGGCCCTCTGCCAGCAACACATGGGAGCCACCGCCGAGGTGCTCGACCAGATCAACCAGATGCTGGCCCAGGTCACCCACACCAGCGACGAGATAGCCCAGGCCGTCAGCCAGCAGGCGGACGTCACCAGCACCCTGGATCAGGGGATCCACCAGATCCACCAGCTGGCCAACCACACCGCCGACAGCAGTCGACTGGCGCTCGATGGCATCACACTCTTGGTGGAGCGGCTGCAAAATCTCTCCCGCCTGATCAACCAGTTCCACGACTGAGCCCGCTCCCCGTGTAGCCAGGCGCGTCTCAGGACGCGCTTCTGTTTTCCCCGCCTTCCCCGCCAAATACTCCCCATATGGGGCCTTTCATTTATTTGTAACAAAAATGTAAATGAAATGACCTCTGTGCCCGCCATAACAGTCAGTTTCCACCGTGCCTCGACCAAAAGGACTTCAATGATGCACCACCCCCTCCGTTATGCCTCCCTGCTGCTCGCCGGCTCCCTGCCGTTGCAGGCGCTGGCCGATACCGATGTCTATCTCACCAACAACGGCCCCGAACCTCTGCTGCTGGAGATCCGCCAAAGTGGCAGCGGTCAGCTGCAGCAAGGCAGCCAGTGGACTCAGCACAGGACTGAGCTCGGCCCCTGGGAGAGCGCCATGGTGCTCAGCTTCAATCGCTATGAAGGAGTGAAGGCGGGCAAGAACTATCTGTTCGAGACCCGGGTCACCACGGCCGGCGGCGACGTCTACCGCCTCAACCAGTTGATGGAGGGCACCTGGTGGAACACCACCTTGCAGCACGGCGGCGAGACGCCCACCGGCGCGTCCGGCTGGCAGAGCGACCGCGTCCTGCACCGCACCGAGGGCCCCCAGGAGCTGGCCTTCGCCGCCAAGTTCACCGGCCGCTACGACGATCTGCACTATATGCTGACCCCGCCTCAGCCCCGGGAGCAACCTGAGCCGGCGGAAGACAAACTGAAGGTTGCCAGCTACAACGTCTGGGCCCTGCCGGTGATCGCCTCCAGCATCGGCGAGCGGCTGACCCTGCTGCCAGAACACCTCAAGGGCTATGACGCCCTGCTGCTGCAGGAGGTGTTCGACGGCCGCCGCGCGGGCTTCCTGCAGGCGCTGGCGAAGGAGTATCCCTACCAGACCAAGGTGCTCGACAAGCCGGGCATCAACATCCACGACGGCGGTGTGGTGATCGTCAGTCGCTACCCCATAGTGCGGGAGGCCCAGCTGGTCTATCCCCAGTGCACCGGCACCGACTGTTTCGCCGACAAGGGGGTCATGTATGCGGAGGTGATCAAGGGCGGCAAGGCCTGGCATCTGTTCGCCACCCACACCGCCAGCTTCGACACCGACGAGGCGCGCAAGCTGCGCCAGATCCAGTTCGGCCAAATTCGCGCCCTGGCCGCCAGCCTCAAGATCCCGGCCACGGACGCCGTGATCTATGGCGGCGACTTCAACGTCAACAAGCGCAAGTTTGCCGGTGACTACGCCAACATGCTGGCCAATCTGAATGCCCATGCCCCCGCCTATGGCGGCTACACGGAGGCGACCTTCGACCCCAGGCTCAACCCCTATGCCGGCGGCCCCCTCTCCGGTGGCGCCAACGTCGAATACCTGGACTACCTGCTGGTGAGCCGGGAGTACGGCGCCGCCAGCCACAATCTCAACAGCGTCTGGATCCCCCGCACCAGCGACGGCAGCCTCTGGCCCGCCAGCAACCTCTCGGATCACTTCCCGGTCAAGGGGGAGATCAGCCGATGAGGCGGCGCCACGGGATCCTGGCGCTGGCCATAGTGTCGCTGCTAGTGTCGCTGCTGTTGCTCAACCTGAGCTGGCAGGACGAGCCGGCCGCCGCCACCGATGCCAGCCAGGATGGCACTAGCCCGCAGCAGGCTGCCCCGGTCCCCTCTCAGCCGGCACAAGCAGATCCACTACCGTTGGTGGTTGCTGCCAGCCAGACAGCCGCCGGGGCCCAGCCCCGCAGCTGGCGGCCACTGCCCGAGGAGGCCGAGGCTCAACTCGCCGGCGAGATCCAGCAGAGCGATGAGCCGCTGGATGAGCGGCTGGAGAGCCTGAGGAATGTGGAGGGCCAGTGGCCGAGCGAGGGGGAGAGCCTGACCCTGCTGCAGGGGCGCTATGCCCAGGCGCTGGCGCAGCTGGCCAGGGATAGCGAGCAGCTGACCCTGACCGAGCGGCTGGCCGCCCTGACCCGGTTGCAGGACGAATGGGCGGCGCAATACCCGGATCTGGCGGCAGACCTGTTCAATCCGGACGCCAGATTGCTGCAGGCGCGCCAGCTATGGGGGGATGAGGAGCTGGAAACCCTGGCTCACCACTTCCTGCCCGCCCCCCAGGCCGATGCCAGTCTGGCGTTTGCCGGTCAGCGTCAGCAGCAGCTGGATCAACGGACCCGCTATCAGCAGCAGCTGGCCGAGCTGGAGCAGCAGTTGGCGGCAAGTCAGGGAAACATGGATTCAGCGCGCTGGCAGCAACACAGAGAGGAGGCATTGAGCCAGTGGCGGCGTGACTTCTTCGCTCAGGAGCAGGCTCAGCGCTGAGCCATGGCGATCCGTCTTCTCCAGTGCCAAACCCGGGCGTCAATATCGGCCTGTCATGCCAGCCAATCGCCATGAAAAAAGGACCCGCATATGGGCCCTTTTGGTCACTTCGGGCCATCAGGCCAAGGGGTAGCTGGCGGCCAGACCGTTCTCGCATTGCCAGTTGGCCCACAGCTTGTTGTCGCTGCCCATCTGCAGGGTGGCGAAGTTGCGGGTGCGCAGGTAGACGGGGGCGCCAAACGGCTTGATGAGCTCGGTGCGGATCAGCCGGCTCTCGTCGAGATATTCGGGGTTGTCGTTGGTCATGGCGAGGATCCCCGTCCACTGGAACTGGGTCGGACAGGGATGCACTATGCCGGAGGAGACCAGCTGGTGCACATTCAACACCCCCTTCGCCCGCTTGTCCTGGATGACGCCGAGACAACCCACATGCACATCGCCGGACAGGATCAGGGTCTTCGACTCGACCTTGCCGGCCTTGTCGTTCTTGCGCCGCACGCGGGCGTTGTCCAGCAGCCGCATGATGAGGCGGGCCCGCTCCCCCTCGTGGGCCTTGGCGCGCCAGTGATCCTTGAGATCGTCGGTCAGCTCCTCCTCCCAGGGGGTGGCATCCAACGCCGCCTCGGTGAAGGAGAAATCCCGATAGACCACGGGCACCCCGGTCATCACCAGCAGGTGCCCCTCGTCGCAAACGGCCAGCGCTTCATTGATCTGATCCCACTGGCCCCGGCTCATCACCTGGGTCAGGGTGCGGGTCGCCCTGTTGTCCAGCGCCAGGATCTGGTAGCCCCGGAATGTCAGCCGCCAGGAGTGGTGGCCAAGGCTGGCATCGAGCAGTGACGCATTGGCGCCGGAGCGCAGCTGGAACAGCCGGAAGTATTTGGCCGCGGCGGCGTAGACGGCCTGATAGACCTCGCAGCCCTGCAGATCGGCAGGGTAACTACCCCAGCCATCGAAGATATCGTGATCGTCCCACATCATGGCGCTGGGGATGGATGCCAGCATGGAGGCCACCTCCGGGCGACTCCACTGCTTGCAGTAAAGCTCGCAATAGAAGCGGTCGAGCTGATCCACCATGGTGCGGGTCGCCTTGCGCTTGACCTTCTCCACCCGGTCCAGCTCGTTCCAGGCCTTGAGAGTCGGCACCGTGGTCCAGAGGGAGTCGGCATAGACCTGATCCCCGCCCATCAGCAGCAAGGAGAAGGGATTGCCCCTGTGCTCGGCGGCCAGCCGGTCCCACATGGCATAAGGCTGGGGGGTGGAGGTGAGCAGTTTGAAGTCGGAGAAACCGTTGCAGGAGGCATAGCCGATGTGCACCTTGTCCTGCTTGCCCGGCAGATGAAACTGCCACTGACTGGCCCCGGTCAGATCCCGGGCTGGCTCGCCATCTTGCAGGATCTCGTAGCCTATGGTGTTGCCCTCGGCCTTCAGAGGAGCCTTCCAGACCGCTCGCCAGAAGCCCCCCTTGGGAGTGTCCGCCTGCTTGACCGCGGCCAGCGTCTTGCCATTGACTCTGACGCTGGCCTCCTTGCAGCTTGCCTCTGCCACAAAACAGAGACTGTATTGCGTCTCCGACTCGAGCCCCAGCAAGGGGCCCATTACCAAAGTTGCCATCCGCGATTCCTCCATGATTGAACCCATGGATCATAGTGAAACCGGCGCCTTTTGATACTGCCCAGCCGGGCAGCTCATGCCGAAAGCGTGGCTTTAGCCTGCTCCGTCAGGCCTTGCCCTTGAACTGCTTGACGCTGCGCTTGTTGGCGGTGCGACGATTTGCCTGCTTGTCCCGAGGTGCCCGTTTGCCCTCGCCGCTGGCGGGCTGGTCGGTCACCGGGAAGCCGGACAGTTCGTTCAGGGGGAGTTCGCGCCCAGTCAGGGTGCGGATGCCCGCCAGCGTTTCGGCCTCGCCGTGGCAGACCAGCGACATGGCCAGCCCCTTGCGCCCGGCGCGGGCGGTGCGGCCGATGCGATGCACATAGACGGGGGCACTGGCGGGCAGATCCAGGTTGATCACCACCGGCAGCGCCTCCACATGGATGCCGCGCGCCATCAGATCGGTGGCCACCAGCACCCGTACCTTGCCGGACTTGAAATCCGCCAGCGCCTGCTCCCGCGCGACCTGATCCTTGTCGCCGTGCAAGGCCGCCACCGGGATGCCCGCCTTGGCGAGCTTGCGCGCCACCCCATCGGCATCGTCTCTGGCGCTGATAAACACCAGCACCTGCGGCCACTCCTGCTCCTTGAGCAAGGCGATCAGCGCGGGCACCTTGCTGCTGTTGTTGACCAGATAGAGCCGCTCCTCAATCTCGCTCACCAGGCTGTTGAGGGGATTGGCCTCGATGCGCAACGGATTCGTCAGCAGGCCGGTGGCCAGGCTCTCCAGCTCAGGGGGCAGGGTGGCGGAGAACAGCAGTTGCTGGCGCCCGGCGGGCATGGCATTCATCAACCACTGGATGTCGGGCCAGAAGCCCATCTCCAGCAGGCGATCCGCCTCGTCCAGCACCAGACAGTGCAGGTTGCTCAATCCCAGCACACGCTGCGCCAGCAGATCCCGCAGCCGCCCTGGGGTCGCCACCAGCAGTTGCGGCCCCAGCGCCAGCCCGGCCTGTTGCAGCTCCTGCGCCACGCCCCCGCACAGGGTCAGAACGCGCAACCCCAGCCCCTCGGCAATCCCCTGCAGCGCGGCCGTCACCTGCAGCGCCAGCTCACGGGTCGGCACCAGCACCAGCCCCTGTACCCGATCGGAGGCCGGATCCAGCCGCTGCAGCAGCGGCAGGCCGAACGCCAGGGTCTTGCCGCTGCCGGTCTGGGCCAGCGCCAGCAGATCCTGGCCCGCCAGTGCGGGCGGAATGGCCAGCTGCTGGATGCGGGTGGGGTGCTGCAGGTCGGTGGGCAGGGCGGCCAACAAAGCCGGGGCAAGGGTCAGTTCGCTGAAGGTCATGGGAGTGTCGAGTCAAGGAGTGGGAGGCGAAGTCTAGCCAGACCCATTCCATAAGTAAAAGGGTGTGACCGGATGCGCCGAAACCCGCAAGAAAAACGGCCCGCTCAGTGAGCGGGCCGTTAGCAATCAGAACGCGACTGAACTTACAGGGCAGCCAGGGCGGCAGCGTAGTTCGGCTCGTCGGCGACTTCGGCCACCAGCTCGCTGTGCAGTACCTTGTTGTCGGCATCCAGCACCACGATGGCGCGGGCGGCCAGGCCAACCAGCGGACCGGAGGAGAAGGCCACACCGTAGTCTTGCAGGAAGGAGACACCGCGCAGGGTGGAGAGGCTCACGACCTTGTCCAGGCCTTCGGCGCCGCAGAAGCGGGACTGGGCGAACGGCAGATCGGCGGAGATGCACAGCACCACGGCGTTGTTCAGGGCGCTGGCCTGTTCGTTGAACTTGCGTACGGAAGTGGCACAGGTCGGGGTATCGACGCTCGGGAAGATGTTCAGGATCTTGCGCTGACCGGCGAAGGCCGCCAGGGTCACGTCAGACAGGTCCTTGGCAACCAGGGAGAAAGGCTTGGCCTGCTCACCGGCAACGGGGAAATGGCCGGAGACGGAGACGGGGTTGCCTTGCAGGGTGACGGTATTGCTCATTGTTGTGTCCTTGATTATCGAGTGAGGATCCGGGTTCCCAGTATAGGCGCTGCCGACGGGGACAAACACCCGCCAACAAGAGGGATTTATCTCTTGCCCCATCGATCAATCCGGCCCGGAGAGGGAGAGAAGGGGCTTGACCTTGGACTTAACACCAAGGTTTACACTCGGTCCAATCATCCAGGATTTCGCACCGGCGGGATCCGTTCAAGAGGGACACATGATGAGCAAAACCTGCTGCAACCATTCGCACGCCTCCCCCATCAAGGCGATCAGCAAGGCAGCCACGCCTCAAGCCGAGCACAGCCACGACAGCCACTGCTGTGACAATGCGACCCCGATGAGCTGCGCCCCCGCCGCGTCTCCCCATGATCATCAGGAGCACGGCACCAGTGACTCGCCCGGGGATGAAGAGCCCCCCAGAGGGCCTTGTCAGAGCCAGGGTTGCTGCGACTCGCAGCCGACTCATGACCATGCCGGCCATGCTCATCAGGCTCATCAACAGGCCGCCGACAGCGCCGAGCCCCTGGCGTCCCCCGAGCAGAACAGCCGTCGCCACAGCTGGCAGGTGCTGGGGATGGATTGCCCGAGCTGCGCCCGCAAGATAGAGACCGCCGTCGGCCGGGTGGCCGGCGTGCAGCAGGCTCGCGTGTTGTTTGCCACCGAGAAGCTGGTGGTGGATCTCGCCCCCGGCCTCTCCCCCGATCCCGTCACCGCCGCCGTGCTGGCCGCTGGTTTTCGACTCAAGGGAGAGGCGCAGAGCAAGGCCACTGACACTACGCCGCGCAGCCCTCTGTTGGCACTGCTCGGCAAATATTGGCAGCCGCTCTCCTTGGCGGCCCTGATGGGGGTCGCAGCCCTGCTGCCCGACACCCTCGGCAAGCCGCTGTTTATCCTGGCCACCCTGTGGGGGCTCTGGCCCGTCGCCCGCAAGGCCTGGGCCCTGACCCAAAGCGGCTCCCCCTTCGCCATCGAGACCCTGATGACGGTAGCGGCGCTCGGCGCCCTCTTCCTCGGCGAAACCGCCGAGGCGGCCATGGTGTTGCTGCTGTTCATGCTGGGAGAACATCTGGAGGCCTATGCCGCCGGCCGCGCCCGCGCCGGGGTCAGCGCCCTGATGGCGCTGGTGCCCGACAAGGCGCTGCGTATCCGTCCCACGCCAACTGGTGATGTGCGGGAAGAGGTGGCGGCCGACGCGCTGCGTCCCGGCGACATCATAGAAATAGCCCCGGGTGCCCGCCTGCCGGCCGACGCCCGCCTGCTCGATGCCCTCGGGGCCTTCGATGAGAGCGCCCTGACCGGTGAGTCGATTCCGGTGGAGCGCCGCCAGGGCGACAAAGTGGCCGCCGGCAGTCTGGCGGCGGATAGAGTGCTGCGTCTCGAGGTCGTCTCCGAGCCCGGCAACAACGCCATCGACCGCATCTTGCATCTCATCGAGGAGGCCGAGACCCAGCGCGCCCCCATCGAGCGCTTCATCGACCGCTTCAGCCGCTGGTACACCCCGGCCATGATGCTGGTCGCCCTGCTGGTGGTGATAGTGCCGCCGCTGGCCTTCGGCCAGAGCTGGGACGAGTGGATCTACCGCGGGCTGGCGCTGCTGCTGATCGGCTGCCCCTGCGCCCTAGTGATCTCCACCCCGGCGGCGGTGACTTCCGCCCTGGCGGCGGCAACCCGGCAAGGGGCCCTGATCAAGGGCGGTGCCGCACTGGAGCGGCTGGCTCATGTCGACACCGTCGCCTTCGACAAGACCGGCACCCTGACCCTGGGCAAGCCACAGCTGACCGACCTCATCGGCCTGAACGACCGCAGCGAGGGCGAGCTGTTGGCACTGGCCGCCGCCATCGAACAGGGCTCCCACCACCCGCTGGCCCGCGCCGTGGTGGCTGCCGCGAATGAACAGGGGCTGAGCCTGTCTGCCGCCAGCGATCTGCGTGCCCTGCCGGGCATGGGGGTGGAAGGGCGCATCGACGGCACCCTCTGGCAACTGCTGGCGCCGAGCCGCATCGCGTCGTTGAGCGAGGAGATCCAGAGCCGGATCACCGGCCTAGAGACACAAGGCAAGACGGTGGTGGTTCTCACACAGGCGGATGCCGCACCGGCCGCCCTGCTGGCACTGCGCGACCAGATCCGGCCAGAAGCCGCGGCGGCGCTGCGGGAGCTGCGCGGGCTCGGGCTGCAGAGCATCATGCTGACCGGGGACAACCCCCGCGCCGCCGAAGCCATCGCCAGCGAACTCGGCATGGCGTGGCGCGCCGGCCTGCTGCCGGAGGGCAAGGTCGAGGAGATAGCCAAACTCGCCGAGGCGCAGAAGATCGCCATGATCGGGGATGGCATCAACGATGCCCCCGCCATGAAGCGTGCCAGCATCGGCATCGCCATGGGCGGTGGCACCGACGTGGCGCTGGAGACCGCAGACGCGGCCCTGACCCACAACCAGCTCGGCGGCCTTGCCGCCATGATCAGGTTGTCGCGCGCCGCGCTGGCCAACATCCACCAGAACATAGCCCTGGCGCTGGGGCTCAAGGCCATCTTCCTGGTCACCAGCCTGCTCGGCATCACCGGGCTGTGGATTGCGGTGCTGGCCGATACCGGCGCCACCGCTCTGGTCACCGCCAACGCCCTGCGGCTGCTGCGAAAGCGCTAAGACTGGCACAAACAAAAAGCCGCAACCCTGGGTTGCGGCTTTTCTTTATGCAGGCAATCAGACCCGCCCAAAAAATCAAAGCGCGGCTGATGATGACAGTCCGCGCCTTGTTCTTACTCTCTCGGCTTATCCCACCCTTGGCGAGGTGGAATTCAACCCGGGGCTGCCGAGCCAGCCCCGGACTCGATGGGCTTGCTTACTTGGCGCTGCACTCCTGCACTATGACGGAGCCCACTTCGCCAGACGTCTTGCTCGGGTCAACCTTGACCAAGAAGCTCCACAGACCCTGGTTCAGGGTGATGCTGTTGTTGCCCATGCCGCCATCGCCGTGTTGCAGCGGATAGACTTGCTCCGGTTGCAGTGCGATCAGGGTGCCGCCCGCATCCTTGACGAAGAACTGCTTGCTCCAGCTGCCGTCATCGTTGGCAAACTTGAAGTCAAAGCTGCCTGCATAGTTAAACGCGGCCTGATAGACGGCAAGGCTGCCCTCCATCCCCTTGTAGTTCAACTGATAGGCCGGCTGTGCATTCCAGTCGCTCAGGCTGCCGCGCACGAAGATCGGGTAGCCAAGCGGATTACCGGCAACGGTATCCAGTACCTTGCAGCTCTGCACCGGTTCGGTGTAGCTGACGCTCAGGGTCGGCTTGTCCTTGTTCATGGCGGTGAAGACGAACTTGTAGGTACCGGCCTTGGCCAGATCCAGCCCTATGTTGCCCGTCGAACCACCGGCACAGAGGGTCAACGGCGTCCCCACGACCAGCTTGTCACCGGCGTTGCAACTGCCGTAGTTGAGCGGACCCCAGTCGGCGTCGGCGATCTTCACTTCCGTCGCGCCCAGCTTGTCGGCCGTCACCTCGGTGCTGAACTCGTACATGAAGTTGGTGGTGAAGTGCAGCTGATTGGCCACGCCCCATTCACCGAGGAAGCCTTTCAGATAGACACCGGTGTCACCGAAGGGGGGCAGCGTGCTCAAGTCCGTCTTCTTGCCGACCGGCAGACCCGCGCCCTGGGCACCGGCTTGCGGTTTGACGAAGACGGCGGCAGACCAGGCGCCCAGCGTCAGCTCACCGCTCCCCACGGCGGCACCGCTGGCGATGCTATCGCTCGAGTGGTGAGCACCGCTCAACACCATGCCGGAAAGATCGATGGGCTGATCGTTGCCGTCACGGAAGTCGCCTGTGCTCTGGGGCGCGTTGGTGGCGTTAATCATCACCACCAAGCCATCGATGGTCGGATCCAGATCCGCGCCAGCCTTGCTGCCATCATCCACGCTCATCACGATGAGACCCGGCACCTGATCCGGCCCGGTGTTGCGGAAGTCGACCCGCTTGATCACCTCGGCGCCGCTGCCAAGACGCAGCAGACGGGAGGATTGACGCAGCTCGGCCAGCTCCTGGTAGAAGCCCACCATGCGCTCCATCTCGGCGGCACCCGGTTTGGTGTGCTTGCCCAGTACCTGCTCGATCAGCGGATAGTTGTCACCATCCTTGTCCTTGCGCGGCAAGCCCTTGTCGAAGTTGTTGTCGTTCAAGCCGTAGTCGACTCTGTTGTACCAGTCACCCGAGTCGTAGCTGTCCCGCTCCATGGACTTGGAGCGCAGCAGCTCGACGCCGGCGTGGGTGAAGGGAATGCCCTGCCCCAGCATGGCGGTCGCGAGCGATACCCCTTGCATCCGCACCAGATCGGCACCGGCCGGCGCCTTGTAGGCCAGGTTGTCGAACAGGGTCTGGTTGTCGTGCTTGTCGACATAGTTCTGCACTTCGGTCGGATCCTGGGCATAGCCTGCGGGTTGACCGTTGTAGTCGATGTCGGCCCCCTTCTTCGGAATGCCGTCCTTGTCGGTCAGCACGAACTCCTTGAGGTTGCCCGCCATGCCGAGGCGCACCAGATCGGACTGATGCAGGGCGGTGGCGAGATCGACCCCGTTCACCTCGTTGGGATCCACATAGGCGCCGTTGCCGAAGCCCTGGGTCTTGCGGATGGCGTCGCCGCCGTCAAACGGGCTGCCGCCACGGACCGCATCCCGCAGCCGGTCGGAGAAGGAGCCGATGCCGGTGCCGCCAAGGTGTTTCTGGATAGCCTGCACGAAGCGCTTGTCATCCTGCACCTCGCCGAAGTTCCAGCCTTCCCCGTAGAAGTACATCTCGGGGTTGACCTTCTTCACCTCGGCCAGGGCCTGCACCATCTGATCTTTCGGATGGTGGCCCATCAGGTCGAAGCGGAAGGCGTCGACCTTGTAGTCCCGCGCCCAGGTCACCAGGGAGTCATCCATCAGCTTGGCGAACATGGCGTGTTCCGGCGCCGTGTTGGAGCAGCAGGTGGAGTTCTCGACCGAGCCGGTCTCCGGGTTCAGGCGCTGGTAATACCAGGGCACTATCTTGTCGAGCACGGATTTCGGGCCCAGGCCAGCCTCATTGGTGTGGTTGTAGACCACGTCCATCACCACGTTCATGCCGATGTCCTGCTTGATGGCCTGCACCATCTCGCGGAACTCCTTGATCCGGGTCGTCCCCTCCGCATTGGTGGCGTAGGAGCCTTCCGGGGTGGTGTAGTGGAAGGGATCATAACCCCAGTTGAAGGAGTCCACCCCGCGCAGATAGCCGTACAGCTCCTGCACTACCGGGCTCTCCTTGCTGTCATTTCCTTGCAGATCCGTCAGCACGGCCTCGATGGTCTCACCACCACCACAGTGGCTGGCGAACTTGGAGTTCTTGACCTCGGGGTTGACCTCGCACAGCTTGCTGAAGTCGTCACCGATGTTGGCGACCTTGGTCGGATCTTCGTTGATGGTGGCGATGTCAAACACCGGCAGCAGGTGCAGGTGGCTGACGCCGCTCTTGGCCAACGCCTTGAGGTGAGTCACCGGCACGCTGTCGCTGTCGGTCAGCCCCAGGAACTTGCCGCGATGCTCGACCGGGGTGGATTCGTCGTTGCCGGTCAGATCCCGGACATGGGCCTCATAGATGACGATGTCGGCCGGATTGGCCTGGCTGTGGGGGGCCTTCAGGCTGTCCCAACCCGCCGGTTTCAGGGCCGGATCGTCGAGATCCACCACCTGGCTGAACTCGGAGTTCATGGCCAGGCTCAGGGAGTAGGGGTCGGTGACCTGATAGGATTCCAGCTTGCGACTCAGGGGATGATAGACCTGAATGTCATAGCGGTAATATTTGCCCACCAGATCGGCACCGCCCTGCAGACTCCAGCTGCCGCTGGCCTCGTCCAGGGTCATGGCCTGCTCGCCCAGGGATTTGTGTTGCTCATCGAACAGCGCCAGCTTGACCGACTTGGCGGTCGGTGCCCAGAGCCGGAAGGTGACGTTGCCACCTTCGATGATGGCGCCATAGCTGAGCTTGGTGGCTGCCTCGGCGTAGACGGCGTCGAGGGCACCGGCGCTCTGCACCAGGGTCGCCCCCTGCAAAATACCGCTCGCATCTGTGCCGATGGCCACCAGCTCCCCCTTGAGCAGCGGCTTGAGGTCTTTGCCAGAGGGCAGGGCGAAGGCGGCGGCATCCTTGAGGTGCGGATACTTGGCCTGCTGCTCGGCAGTCAGGCTGGTGGGGGTCAGCTTGAGATAGGGGAAGTCAAACACCCCTTCGCTGTTGGCGGTGATGGTGCCGGAGTCGGTGTAGTAGAGGCGCACATGGGGTTTGTCCTTGCCCCCTTGCCAGATCAGGGTGTTGCCATCGATCAGGTGGGCGCTGGCACCCGCCACGCCGAAGGCGGCGGTGAAGGCCTCGGCACGGCTGCCGAAGATCTCGCTCTTGCCCGCGACTATGGCCACGGTGCGGTCCGGGTGATCGCTGAACACGACCTTCATGTCGGCGCCGGTCAGGTTCGCCAGATCGCCGTTACGGGCGATAAAGTTGATGCAGCCTTCCATCTTGGCAAGCGGCACTACCCAGCCGGGACCGAAGCTGTCTGCCGCGGACGGCGTCTTGCTCGCATCATCCCAGCTCGCGTTGAGGCCACTGTCGGCGGTCGAGTTGCAGGCATCGTTGTTCCACAGGTGCATGCTGTGGCTGGCGAAGGGGCCGTCCACACCACGGGCCGCGCTGGTCTGGGTATCGACCAGGGCGATCACCGCCTCATTGGGACCGGCTACCAGCAGCTCGGCCGGGGGTTGCACATTGGGAAGGCGAGCGGCGGGCTCATCCTGAGGGGTCGGGGTGGTAGCAGAGGAGCTGTTGTCATTACAGCCAGACAAAAGCGCGAGCAGTGAGGCTGTAACCAGCGCCACTTTGGTCTTTTTCATATCCATTTTTTTATAATTCCCGCTGTAGTTAGTCTCGATAGACGAGTACCCGGCCTTGGCCGAGCGGTGTCATATTAATCAGCGGAGATTGTCGTAAATGTGAGCAGGTCGGCAAAAAAAACCAATCCGTTTCAACAAGATAACGTTTTCATAACGAAAGTTGGAGCAAGCTCACAGACTGGGGTCAATATTGTCCCCATGCCGGAAAGTATCCCGGGGATGCAGTAAAAATCTATTTCCTATCAAATGGATATCAGGAGATGTCGATGACGCGTATCGATGAACAGGCGAAACGGCTGGACGAGGAGTACCTGGCCATCAGCCAGCTGTTCGATCAATTCTGCCAGCGGGCCGGGGCCCTCGCCGAGCAGTATCACTTCTTCAAATGGCCGGACTACGAGGATACGCCGCCGCTCTCCCGCGCCTTCACCCTGCTGGGAGAGCCGCGCGAGCTGAGGCTCCGCTGCCAGCCCGGGGAGCGAGGCGCCCTGCACGGCATCATCCAGATAGTGGATGAAGAAGATCTGCCCCACGCCAGCCTGAGATTTGGCGCCGATGGCCAACTGCAACTGGAGTCGGGCCGGCTGCTGGACGACCCCCCCAAGTTGTTGCTCAGGCTGTTGCTGGGCACCGTCTGGCAACACAAGCCCGTGGAGTAATCATCTTGTCGCGGTCTGCAAGATAGCGCCCTGCGCGCTCGTACCACTGCCGGGTATCCACCGGCAGCGCAAGCCCGCGACGAAGCGCTTGGCGGCTCGAACCGCCACCAGCCAACAGGGCGGCCCCTGAAGAGCCGCCGGTTTGAATCAGGCCTTGGCCACTTCGATGGTCAGGTGCACCAGCTCCTCGTGGATAGCAAGCCGCTCGCGGATCTGCCCGGCCGGCACGGGTTCTGTCATCTTCAGCGACAGCACCCCGGCATATTGCCCCTGGCCGACCCGCCAGACGTGCAGATCGCGGATCTCGGCACCGGGCAGCTCGGCGATTACCTCGCGGATCTCCTCCACCACGGGGGCATCCATCTCCGCATCCAGCAGCACCAGGCCAGTGTCGCGCAGCAGGCCCCTGGCCCATACCGCCACCAATATGGCCCCCGCTATCCCCATCAGGGGATCCAGCCAGTCGGCTCCCCACAACATGCCCCCCACCAGCGCGAAGATGGCCAGCACCGAGGTCGCCGCATCCGCCAGCACGTGGATGTAGGCGGCGCGCAGGTTCAGATCCTGATGCTCGTGCCTGCCACCGTGCTCATGATGCGCATGGCCATGGTGGCGATCATGCCCGTGACCATGGTCGTGACCATGGTCGTGACCATGGTCGTGACCGTGATGATGACCCTGATCGTCCTTGAGCAGCCAGGCACAGGCGAGGTTCACCAAGAGGCCAAGCAAGGCGATACCGATGGCCTGCTGATAGTGAATGGGGCTGGGATCCAGCAACCGGGCCACCGACTCGAACAGCATCAGGCCCGCCACCCCCACCAGCAGCAGGGCGCTGGTGAAGCCGCCAAGCACCTCTATCTTCCAGGTGCCGAAGCTGAACCTGTGATCCCTTGCATAGTGCCGGGCGGCACGATAGGCCAGCACCGAGAGGCCGAGGGCCAGGGCGTGGGAGCTCATGTGCCAGCCGTCGGCCAGGAGCGCCATGGAGTTGAAGATCCAGCCACCGCCGATCTCCGCCACCATCATGACGACGGTGAGCAGCACGGCCCAGCGGGTCTTCTGTTCGGCCAGCGGATTGCCCCGATGTATCACGGGTTGCTGGCAGTGGGAGGCGGCGACGGACGACATACATTTCTCCTGCGGGATGTGATGAAATATACTATACCCCAGTATAGTTTTATCGCACTAAAGGATCCTGCATGTCACACACGGTACACAACAAGAAGAAGCTGCTGGCCCGGGTTCGCCGCATCAAGGGGCAGACGGGGGCACTGGAGAGTGCACTGGAGCAGGGGAGCGACTGCGCCGCCATCTTGCAGCAGATCGCGGCCATTCGCGGCGCCGTCAACGGCCTGATGCTGGAGGTGCTGGAGGGCCATATGCGCGAGCACCTCGGCGCCGAGGAGGCGACCCCGGCCGAGCGGCTGGAGGATCTGGATCAGGTGGTGCGGGTGCTGCGATCCTATCTCAAATAGGTTGGCCAGGGTTTGCCAAGAGGCGGCGCAAGCCAGTGACTTGGTTCCTGCGGCATGGGGATATGCCCCCCGGTGGCCGAGCAGACCGGTGAGGCGAGCGCCATCGTTTTTCCTCTTCTCACCCGGCTCACATACCCTCGAGATGCCGCCCCCCATCCCCCACCGGCGGGGATGGGACTGCTCTCACAGAAAAACCACCGGTTGTCGTGGCGGCGCACTCTCTCTTCCGGCCCACTGATACCGGCCATGCCATGCTCGCTGGCTGCCTTGCCAAGGCGTTTCCCTTGCTCCCAACCTATTCTTAAATAGGAAGAATCGCAGACGATATCTTGTTCTTTGCCTTGTTCGGATTCTATTCTGGCAGAGCCACCCGATCCGCCACGAGCGGATGGTGGCAGATCCCCCATCATCAGTGAGGAGGTTTATGTCTCGTTCAGATACCGCGCAGGGAAAATCTTCTTTTCTGACCGGCTACCTCATCCTGCTGGCCATGCCGCTGCTGCTGGCCATGATCACCCTCTATGTGGTCTCCAAGATCCACTATCAGGACACGATCGAACAGAAGCTGGTCTCGATCAACCATGCCCTGTCGCTGGCCGAAGGGGACATCTACAAGCAGTTGGTGCGTGCGCTGGGGACCACCATCACCGCCGACAAGACCATCCCCATCACCCAATCCGACAAGAGCAAAAAGTACTACAAGGACATCTGGAAAGATCAGGTCAAACAGAACGATCTGCTGAGCGTCATCTTCTACGCCAGTTCTGACGGGGAGTGGTTCTCCAGCGATGATCAGCAGGATTTTCGCTTCTCCATCGAACACAACGGCAATGCCATCGATCCGCGTACCCGGGTCTGGTTCAAGGGGGCGGAGGGGATGCCGGGGGGCTATTACTGGACCCCGCCCTATGAGGATGCACTGACCCACCGCAAGACCATCACGGTGTCCCGTCGCATCGACCACCACGACGGCAGAGCTTACAGTGTGGTCGGGGCAGACATCGATCTGCTGGCCTGGTCCCAGCGGCTGGACAGCATGCTGAGCCGGGACAATGCCCTGCAGCACCTGTTGCTGAACAGGGAGAGCAACCGGATCCTGGTTCACTCCAACCCCAACCGGATCGGCCTGCTATTCGCGCCGAGCTGGTCCAATCAGCTGATCGGCACCGCGGGATCCTTCTATGCGTCGGACGAGGACGAATTCGTCGCCTACTCCACCGTGCCCGATCGCCCCGATCTGATGGCCGTCACCATCCAGCTGCGGCGTGACCGGGCGGCGCTGCAATACGGCGCCATGGTACTGGTGGTGACCATTTTGACCGGCGCCCTGTTCGTGCTGGCCGCCATCATCTTCCGGCTCAAGATAGAGCGGCTGATCGGCACCCTGCTGCAGACCGTCAAGCAGCTGCGGGTCATGTCCCAGGCGGAGCAACTCAGCCACCTGGACAAGATCCATCTGCCCGAGGCCCATGCGCTCAAACAGGAGGTGTCCATCGTCTCCGAGCAGTTGAAGGCCTCCTTCGAGCGGATGAACCGTGATCCGCTGACCGGGCTCTACAACCGCCACAGCCTGAACGAGAAGCTGACCCAGTTGCATGAGACCGACCGCGACTACGTCATGGCCATCATCGACATCGACAACTTCAAGTCGATCAACGACACCCACGGCCACGCCACCGGGGATGCCGTGCTGCGGCGGATCTCGACTCTGGGGCAGCAACTGCTGGGAGAGAGAGCCTCCCTGTACCGCTTCGGCGGCGAGGAGCTGATCGCCATCTTCGAGGACATGCCGCTGGAGCTTGCCCGGCTGACCATGGACGAATGGCGCGGAATAGCCAGCACCCTGACCTGGCGCGAGGCGGATTTGCAGGTCAGCTTCAGCGGTGGCATCGGCCAGCGCAACGGGCTAAGCCAGGAGGCCTTCTTTGTCCTGGTCGACGGGGCGCTCTATCGCGCCAAGCGCACCGGCAAGAACCGCATCACCTCGGTGGATGACTATGACGATCCCGCCCCGACGGAGCAGGGATAGGCGGGTATAGCGCGACATGAGAGAGGGAGGCCGCGGCCTCCCTCTCTCTTTGGGACTGTCATCCACACAAGGGCTTGAGGCCTCGCCGGCTTTACGCCATGATGACCGCCGATCATTGATCTCCGTTTTTTGGACTCCACTTCGCAAGGACCCCCCATGTTTGAACACGTCGATGCCTACGCTGGCGACCCCATACTGACCCTCGTCGAGACCTTCCACAAAGACACCCGCGAACAGAAGGTGAACCTGGGGATCGGCCTCTATTACGATGAGCAGGGCCGCATTCCGCTGCTGGGCTCGGTACAGCAGGCCGAAGCCGCCCGCGCCGCCGCCCCGGCGCCGCGCCCCTATCAGCCGATGGAAGGCGCCGCCAACTATCGCACCGCCGTGCAGCATCTGCTGTTTGGCGCCGAGCATGCCGCGGTCAAGGCCGGCCGCATCGCCACCATCCAGACCATAGGTGGCTCGGGCGCCCTGAAGATCGGGGCCGACCTGCTCAAGCGCTACTTCCCGACCTCCGAGGTCTGGGTCAGCAATCCGACCTGGGACAACCACAAGGCCATGTTCGAGGGGGCCGGCATCAAGGTGCACGACTACCCCTACTACGACGCAGCCACCGGCGGCGTCAACTTCGACGCCATGCTGGACTGCCTCACGACCCTGCCGGCCAAGAGCATCGTGCTGCTGCATCCCTGCTGCCACAACCCGACCGGGGTAGATCTCTCCCGCGCCCAGTGGGATAAGGTGATCGCGCTCGTCGTGGATAAGGGGCTGATCCCCTTCATGGACATCGCCTATCAGGGCTTCGGTGACGGCCTGGAAGAAGATGCCTACGCCATCCGCGCCATGGTCGATGCGGGGGTCAGCTTCTTCGTCAGCAACTCCTTCTCCAAGAACCTCTCCTTCTACGGCGAGCGCTGCGGCGGTCTGTCGGTCATCTGCAAGGATGCAGAAGAGGCGGGCCGGGTGCTGGGTCAGATGAAGGCGACAGTGCGTCGCAACTACTCCAGCCCCCCCACCCACGGTGGCCAAATCACCGCGGCCGTGATGAACGATGCTGGGCTGCACGCCCTCTGGGTGGATGAAGTG
The DNA here is from genome assembly GCF_056279295.1 of Aeromonas sp. TECH754. Lineage (NCBI taxonomy): Bacteria > Pseudomonadati > Pseudomonadota > Gammaproteobacteria > Aeromonadales > Aeromonadaceae > Aeromonas > Aeromonas sp. TECH754. The sequence goes on from NZ_JBWBRA010000001.1 coordinate 3,198,165, forward strand.
ACCGAGATGCGCAGCCGCATCAAGGCCATGCGCCAGAAGCTGTTCGAGGTGCTGAGCGCCAAGGTGCCGGGCCGCGATTTTGGCTACTTCGTCAGCCAGCGCGGTATGTTCAGCTACACCGGCTTCACCCCGGAGCAGGTCGATCGCCTGCGCGAGGAGTTCGCCGTCTACCTGGTGCGCTCCGGTCGCATGTGCGTGGCTGGCCTCAACAGTCGCAACGTCGACTACGTGGCCGATGCCATGGCCGCCGTGCTCAAGGGCTAACCCCAGAGCCCCGCTTCGGCGGGGCTTTTTGTTTCCCCTTCCCCGCCTTTATCTGGAGCCTGCCATGGATCTGATAGCACTCTCTCGCTTGATGGTAGGAGCACGCCATCCAGCCACCATATTTGGCTCACGTCGGGAATCGATATGGATCTGATAGCACTCTCTCGCCTGGGGGGACGCCATCTGGTCACCCTGCACCTGCTGCTGGATAGCCGCAGCGTCACCCGCAGCGCCGAGCGCCTCTGCACCACCCCCTCCTCCGTCAGCAAGACCCTCAATCAACTGCGCGCCCTGCTGGGGGATCAGTTGCTCTATCGCCAGGGCAATCAGCTGCTGCTCACCCCCTTCGCCGAGCGGCTCGGCCCCAGCCTGCAGCGACTGCTGCGCGAGCTGAACGGTCTCACCAGCCAGGAGGGGTTCAACCCCGCCAGCTGGCAGGGACAGCTGAACATAGCGCTGCGAGAGAGCGGCATGGTCTGGCCCATGGGGCCCATTCTGGGTCAGCTGATGCGAGAGGTGCCGGGGATGATGCCCGTCATCTGGAACAAGGATGAACAGGCGCTGGCGCGGCTGGCGGCGGGCAAACTCGACTTCGTGATCCTGCCCCACGATCAGAGCCAACCCCTGCCGAGCCACCCTGGGCTGGTGTGGGAACCCTTGCGCGAAGACAGGCTGGTCTGCCTGCTGCGCTCGGATCACCCGGCGCTGGACAGGCCCTGGGATCTGGATGCTTACCTGAGCTGGCGCCACATCGCCATTCGCGACACCGAGCTCGCCAACCCCTTCTTCGAGCAGAGCCTGGCCCAGTTGCAGGTACGCCGTCAGCTAGGGGCCACCCTGCCGGACTTTGGCAGCGCGGCGGCCTTGCTGCGCCAGAGCGATCTCATCCTCACCGCCATCGAAGGCTGGGCGACCCAGGCCGATCTGCCGGGGCTGGTGCGCCTCGCGCCTCCCTTCGACTATGGCGCCGTGACCCATAGCCTGGTGTGGTACGGCCCCACGGGGGAAGAGCCCGCCCTGCGCTGGTTCCGTCAACGGATCCTGCAACTGGGGCGGGTCATGGTACAGGGATAGGGGGCTCGCCCCTGCTCAGGGCTTCTTGGTATAGATGGGGCCGGGGAAGGAGGCGACGTTGTTGCCGAGCTCTGTGATGCGGGCAGCCCCCTGCTTGCGCACCTGATCGATGCGCAGCACCTGGTGCATGGGGATCAGGGTGCGGTTGACGTCGGCAAACTCGCTCTTGAGCTTCTCGTGACCCGGATCGACGATGAGGGCCGTGTGATTGTCCCAGACGAAGTTCGCTATCTCGATGAAGCCGAACAGCGGACCCTGGTTGACCTCCCTGACATAGACCTCGTAGCGCTCGCTGTGGCAAATAAACTGCACTCGGTATAAGGCGTTGGCTTCACTCATATTTATCTGTTGATGGTGGGCGGTTTTCCCATTCTAGCCGTCACTTCGCGCACACCATATAGACGAACTTCACAGTTGCGTCATATCGGGTCTCAAAGCGCGCTACCGGCCCCTCACCCGATGGCGGGCAGCGAGACGGGGCCAAACCCCTTGGCCATCAGGGCGTTGGCCAGCGTTTTCAGCTCATCCATACCGGCCTCCCGCCAGCTCAGCGCCTCCCCTCGTACCCCGTGATGACGAAAACCGTTGAGGCGGATGGGAACTGGGCCGAGGCTCTGCAGGAAGGCGCAGAGGCCGGCGTCCGGCTCCCCCCGCTCGTCGACGAAATCCGTTCTGCCCGGCACGTGGAGCAGCCGCAGCTCCGTCAGCTTGCCGCACCGTGCCAGCAATTGCAGGGAGGCCAGCACTCGCTCGCGATCGTAGCCGGTCAGCGCGCGGTGCACGGGATCCCGCCACCCCTTGAGATCGAGCATGGCGCCATCCAGCACCGGCAGCAGCCGCTGCCAGCCCGCCGGGGCCAGGGAGCCGTTGCTGTCCAGCAGGCAGCTCAGGTGAGCCAATTCAGAGTTGGCCTTGATGGTGGTGAACAGGGCGATCACAAAGGGCAGCTGGGTGCTGGCCTCCCCGCCGGAGACGGTGATGCCGCTCAGCAGCGGGCCATAGCGGCGCAGTTGCGCCAGCACTTCTGCCACCGACATGACGTGGGTCTTGGGGCTGGCTTGGCGCGGACAGCCATCGGTGCAGCGATCGCAGTGGGTGCAGAGCGCAGCCTGCCAGCTCACCCGCCCCTCCGCCATCGTCAGGGCGCCGCTCGGGCAAGCTGGCACGCAGTCGCCGCAGTGATCGCACAACCCTATGGTGTGCGGGTTGTGGCAGCCCGGGCAGCGGAAGTTGCACCCCTGCAGGAAGAGCACCAGACGATTACCCGGCCCGTCCACGCAGGAGAAGGGCAATATTCTGCTGACGACGGCGGTGCGTGCCAGCAGTCGGCTCGGGTCAGCACTCACCCAGGCAGGTCTCTCGCCCGATGACCCTGGGGGCCCGCTGGCGAATGCCGGTCAGCTCGCTCGCCTCGGCGCCGAGGCAGGTGGTCTGCAGGCGCGAGCCCTCGGACGCGAAGCGGGCCACGTCGCTCTTGCGGATCATGTAGCCGGTCACCCGCACCAGATCGCTGTCTGCCACGTTGGCACTGAACTCCCGCATGCCGAGGACGAAGGCCCCCTTGCACAGCTGGAGCAGGGCCTGGGGGTTCTGACGTATTGTGGGATCCAGGGTCAGGATCTCGCTGATGCCGGAACCGTAAAAGCCGTGGTGGGGCGCCAGCGCCAGCACGTGGCTGGCGGGATCCGGCTCCTCGCCGTAGGGGATCCGCACCCCTGGGGTCACCCCTCTGTCCACACTCAAACCTCCCTGGGCATGGAGCAGGGCTCGCCCGCCCCAGGCATGGGGCTGGGATCTGTTGGTCACATAGTCGGAGAGCTGGGCCGAGATGCGGTAACCGAGCCGGTTTGCCTCCTCGTCCCGGCCGTAACGCTCGGGCCTATTTTCCTTGTCCATCAGCAGATTGACCGCCTCCGCCATGCCATAGATGCCATACATGGGCACGAAGCGATCTTCCTCGATCAGCCCTTCCTGCACCAGGAAGCTGTCGAAGAAGCCGGATTCCTGATGCAGGAAGCGGGCGCGGGCCTCGATGAGCAATGAGGCCTGCTCGCAATAGTGGGGTAGCCATCTCTCCAGGAAGTCGTCGATGCCGGCGCTCTGCTCGGCCACCCCCTTGAGGGAGACTCGTACCAGGGTGTTGGCACCGCCCCCCAGCGGCAGGGCGTTGTAGCAGCTGACGATGCCAAAACCGCGCGCATCGAAGGTGTCTCTGTGCAGGGGATAGTTGACGATATGGGGTTTGCCGCATTCGGCGATATTTTGTACCGCCTGCATCAGCAGGGAGTCCGGGGTCTGGGTTGGGTCGTGGAACAGGCTGAGGTTCGGCGCCACCTGCTTGAGTTCGCCGTCGATGCGCAGGATCAGGCGGCAGAGCCGGTTGTCATCCGGCCCTATGTTGACGTGCATGAAGGCATCCGGCAGCACCCTGTCCAGGTAGATCCAGAAACGCTTCAACTTGCGATGGAGGGCCTCGTCGTCCAGCTCCCCGACGAAGGGCAGCAGCAGTTGATCCAGCCGTCCCAGCCAGACCGGCATGCCGGTCACCGAGGGCACGTGGTGGTAGAGGATGCGCAGGGCATCGAGCGCCTCATCGAAATCTTGCGGTGGCGCCAGCTCCAGCCAGGCCGAGCCCTGGCTCAGGAATCGTTGGTAATCCGGCAGCACGTAACGCGGCTTGTAGGGGGCGTGGCCCTCGAACATGTCGCACAGCACCCCCTGCGCCATCGCCTCGGCAACGGTGGCGGGCAGCTCGGGGTAAGGCAGGGCATTCTCGGCGGCAAGCGCGAGGGCGTGGCTCTTCTGGGCCGGTGAGAGCAGGGGGTCGCGCACTATGCGCTGACAGCTGACGGTGAGGGACATGACAGGCTCCAAAGCGGATGAGGACTAAATCCTTACACTTGCAAGGCCTTAATGGAAGTGACATTCACAACACAGCGGATGTCCACAATGAACATCCGCTGTGTGCGATCACGGCTATCCCAGCCAGGGCAGCAAGGTAAAGAGTCCCCCCTGCCAGCGCAGCAGGAAGAAGCCCCCCATGCCGACCACCACCACCAGCAGGGTCGGCAACCGCAGCAGGGTCAGCGCCGTCACCAGCAGGGTGGCTGCCAGATAGTCCGGATCCCAATCCAGCCCCTTGCCGGGCTGGTAGCTGAAGACGATGGGCAGCCAGATGGCGGTCAGCACCGACTGGGCCGAGAAGCTGAGAAAAGCCCCCATCTCGGCGCCGGGTTGATAACGGGTCAGCCGCGAGAAGAAGGCGAACCGGTTGAAGAAGGTGATCAGGGTCAGCAGCCCTATCATCAGCCAGCTCATGATCACCTCCTCATCCGGTGCAGCAGGTAGCCCACCAGCATGCCGGCCAGGGCCGAGATGATGATGTAGACCTCCGCCAGCAGCGGCTTGGTGAGCAGGGCCGTGCCGCCGCTCACTAAAGTGGCCGCCACCATAGGCAGGTTCTTCATGGCCGGGATCGTCATGGCGATGAAGGTCGCCGCGATGGCAAAGTCCAGCCCCATGTGATCCAGCCCCTCGATGTACTGGCCGGCGGCGATGCCGAGCAGGGTCGCCAGATTCCAGAACAGATAGAACACGAAGCCCGCGATCAGCGCGTAGCCGGGATTGAAGGCCCCGCTGCGTTCCCTGTCTTTGAGCGCCACCGCGAACATCTCGTCGGTCAGGAAGAAGGCGAGGCTGGCGCGCCAGCGCAGGGAGAGCGGCAGCACGTCACGGCGGAAGGTGAAGCCGTACAACAGGTGCTGGGAGGTGATGACGAAGGTGGAGCCGACGATGGGCAACAGCGGCGTGCCGGCGCCAAACAAGGTGGTAGCCGAGAGCTGGGCGGCGCCGGCATAGACCAGCAGTGACATCAGCTGGGCCTGGAGGGGGCTCAAGCCCACCTGCAGCGCCAGGGCACCACACAGGACCCCCCAGGGGATGACCGAGACGGAGAGCGGGAGAATATCGAGGGAGGCACGCCACCAGAGCGCGCCCGTGCTCTCGACCCCGGCTTGCTGGGGGCGAGTGTCCAATGTCATGAGGTCATCCTTGTCCTGTCAACGAGAACGGAAAAACCTAACACAGCACCCGTGCAGATGCCATGCCATCGTCAGACGGAGCACTCAATGACAGGCAGGAGAAGATGACAGGCCCGCCCCGTTCATGGCGATGACGAGCGGGCCTGCACAGGGGATCAGGGTTCGATGACGATGGGGGTGCCGGGTTCGATGGCGCTCCACACCTCATCCAGATCGTGGTTCAGCATGGCGATGCAGCCATTGGTCCAGTTGGACGGCTGCAGACGGCGGTTGCCGATGTCGTTGCGCTGACCATGGATCATGATCATGCCGCCCGGATTGACGCCCTTCTCGTTGGCCGACTTGATGTCGTCCAGATTCGGGTAGTTGATGTGGATGGCCTTGTAATAGCCGGAGCTGCTCTTCTTGTAATCGAGGGTGTAGCGCCCCTCCGGCGTACGCTGATCCCCTTCCCGCTGCTTGTGTCCCATGGGGGCCGGGCCCAGGGCGATCCAGTAGCGTTTGACCTCCTTGCCATCCTTCATCAGGGTCAGGCTATAGCTCGACTTCTTGACCACCACCATGTCCGCAGACAGGATCGCAAAACTTAAGGCGGGCCACAGCCCCAGCAAACACAACAATACGGCTTTCATTCCATCCCTCGACAAGCCTTCAGGGCTTTATTGTTAGCAAATCATCTGAATGTCGCCACTCTCTGGTGGCGAGCGAGCGCCATGATATGGGATCGCCGTCAATACTCAATATATCCAGAGAAACATATCTGAAGCCAGCCCCACGAAGGGGATAGGACCCCTCCCCACCCGTCCCATCAATTGACAATGGAAACAGTTATATAGCAGCACAGCGTGGCTGGCACTCCCCGTCAGGATCGGCGAAGATGCCCCCTTTGCCCTCCTCCAGGATCCCGTCCATGCGACCACTGCGCCTGTTCTTGCGCCTGTTCTTGCTCTTGCTCCCCGCCCTGCTGTGGCTGCCTAAGACGCTGGCCGCCCCTCTTCAGTTGCAAAGCGAAACGCTGAGTTATCGCATCGACCCCGACACCCTGGCCATCTCGGTCAACGGGGTGCAGGTCAGCGCGGGGCAAGGCGCCCGTCAAGTCGATCGGCTGCAACAGGATGAGCATCAGGCCAGCTGGTATTGGCCGGCCCAGGAGACCCGGGTCGAGGCACGGCTGGACGGGGAGGACCTGCTGTTGACCCTGATCAGCAGCGGCCCCCGCCAACTGAACTGGTACAGCCTGCCGAAAAACCAGACCCACCTCTCCATGGCCTTTGGGGAGGGCAGCCGCTTCTCGGTGCGTGACGGCGACTGGCTCGGCTACATCGGGGACGAGCTGAGCGAGCTCGATACCCACCATGATCTCAAGCTGCCCCTCTGGAGCCAGGATGCGGGCAAGCGAACCTACAGCTGGATCCTGCAGAGCCCCTACGACAACAAGCTCAGCTTCAGCCGCAAAGGAGGACGCCTGCAGCTTGCCGCCAGCCACGGGTTCAACCACTTCAATCCAGCGCCGCTGGAGGTACGTCTGAGCGTGGGGGATGACTGGTTGGCCGGGGCGCGCCGCTACCGGGAGTGGCTGCAGGCCGAAGGGGCCTGGCAGTCCCTCGCCGACAAGTTTGCCCGCATCCCGGCCGGTCGGCGGCTGATCGGCGCCAGCCACCTCTATCTCTGGGGGGACGAGCTGCTGGACCGGCAGGACGTGACCGATTGGCCCGGCCTGCAGGCCAAACTCAGCCAGAAGCCGGAGTGGCTGAAAAGCTTCAATGACGAGGAGCGCGAGGCGCTGGCAACCCCCAGTCCCCAACCGTGGCAACAGACGCTGATCATGGCAGGCCTCAACCGGCTGATTGAACAGCAACTGCCGCTGCCAGCCCAGCAGAGCCCCGCCGTTCAGAGCAAGGTGCTGGCCCTGCGCCAGCAGTGGATCAAGAGCCTCCTCGGTCAGCAGCTGGTGGCCCGGGAGCGCTGGGGCCAGGGCCTGTCACTGCCGGTCATAGAGGCACTGCAACAGGCGGGGCTGCGCAAGCTCTGGCTCGGCACCCCACAGTGGACGGCGGCCCTGCAACAGGATCAGGCCCTCGCCGCCGCCAAGCGCCTGGGTTATCTGGTGGGCAGTTATGACTCCTACGACACCGCCATCGCCCCCGGCGACAACGACCGCTGGCTCACCGCCCAGATCCCGCCGGAGCTTGGCAAGCGCTGCGCCATCGTCGAGGCAGATGGCAAGCCCAGACCTGGCTTTGGCGGCGAGGGGGTCTACCTCAACCCCGGTTGCACCCTGCCCTACGCCAAGAGCCGCATGAGCGAGCTGGCCAAGGCCAGCGGCATCAACAGCCTGTTTCTCGACGTCGATGGTACCGCCATGGCCTCCAGCGACTACAGCCCGGCCCACCAGCAAGGCAGCGCTGCCATGGTCGCCGCCCGCAACGCCCGCATGAGCTGGGTCGGGGAACGGCTCGGGCTGGTGCTGGGCTCGGAAGACGGCAACGCCCTCACCAGCAAACCGCTGATGTTTGCCCACGGTGTCCAGAGCTGGGGCTTCGGCTGGACCGATGCCGCCATGCGCAAGCAGGCCAAGTCCCCCTACTACCTCGGCAAATGGTGGCCCGACGAGGCCCCCCAGATCTTCTTCCAGCCCGCCCGGCTCAAGCCGCGCTACCTGAAGACGGTGTTCAACCCGGCGGACAGGCTGCCGCTCTACCAGGCGGTGTTCCACGACTCGGTGATCAACAGCCACCACTGGCTGCTGGACAACCTCAAGTTCCCCGCCATCCGGGAGGAGCGAGCCCTGCTCGGCCTGCTCTACAACACCCCGCCCCTGCTCAACCTGAGCCGCAGCACCTTAGGCAGTCGTTTGCCGGAGCTGGTCAGGCTGAGCGAGCAGTTTGCCCCCCTGCACGAGGCGCTGTGGGACAAGGCGCTGGTGGGATTCCGCTGGCGGGACGGGGCGGGCCGGGTGCAGGAGACCCGCTTCTCCGACGGCAGCCGGCTGGTGGCGAACTTCGGCAAGAGCACCATCCTGATCGACGGCCACAAGCTGCCGGGCCAGCAGCTGCTGGTGGCCCTCAAGGACAAGCCCGTCACCTTGTTGAAGATCTGAGCGCCCCAAAATGAAAGAGCCCTGCCAGTGGGCAGGGCTCTTCGTTTGCAGGACGGGACTCAGACTGCCACAACGGGCTCAGCCCCATGGTGGCGCCGGATCCAGGCCTCGAAATCCGCCAGCATGCGCCCTTCGGACTCGCTGTTGTCGGCGATCAGCTCGGCGCCGTGCACCACCCGGATCCGGGCGTTGAGCGGGGTGCCGTCACCGGCGAGAGGACGCTGATGCGCCGCCGCCATGCAGGCCGACGCCGTGGCCCAGGCCTCGGCCACACTCTGGTTGCAGGCGCGGGCCAGGGGGCCGGCGCTGAAGCCCTCACCGGTAAGGCTCTGCAACGTCTGATCGTGGGTCATGCCGTTGCCAGGTCCCCAGTAATGGGCGGCCAGATCCGGGCCGATACGCGGGTTGTCGGTGAGGTAGCCGTCCCGGCGCAAGAAGTAAGCGCGGGTCTGCTCGACCGCCATCAGCGCCAGCAGGTAGCCGTGATAGGCGCAGGCCGACTCCTGATTGAGCAGGTGCGGGATGGCCAGCAGCGGGCGCGGGCTCTCAACCCCCAGGATCTTGCGCTCCCACTGGCGAGCCAGCGCCAGCACCGCGGCCGGGGTGCGCTCGCTGTCACTCATGGCGTAGAGATCCCGCTCGAAGTAGGCTACCAGCGCGATCTGCCGCTCGTTGAAGGCGCGGAACGGCTGACGGGCTTCGATCATGGCCTGGATCAGGGTGTCCGGGATCGTTTCGCCAGCGGCGTTGCGGGCGTAGCGCTTGAGCCAGTCCGCATCGTCCAGCAGGCTGTCGCAGAACATGGACTGGGTCTCGGCATAGGCCATGGAGGTGGGGGGAAACTCCTGGGAGAAGCAGGGGGCGTTACCGGTGACGTTGGCGAAGTGGGCGGCATGGCCGCCTTCGTGGAACAGGGTGTTGAGACCGCTCCAGCCGCTACCGATCTGGGCCGGATCGGCCAGGCTGGTGAAGTTGACCACCGCGGGCACCCACTGCCCCTCCTGCCAGAAGCTCGGCACCGGGCCGTGGCAGAAGCCGTTCTCGTATTTCCCCTCCCGGGTCAGCAGATCCAGGGTCAGGGTCGCGTCCCGATACTGGATGCCGAGCCGGCGGAAGCTCTCGACCCAATCTTTCAGCGCCCGCGAAAACGGCACATAGGGATCGAGCTGGCGGGTCACGTCGCCGCTCACGCTGTAGCGCAGGTTGTGGGGCAAGAGCGCCGCTTCCCCCTTGGCAGCCTTCAGCTCGGCCAGGCTCTGGTGCAGGCGCTGTTCGGTGCGGGCGATGAAGTCATCGAGTATGCCGAACAGCTGCTCCGGGCTCATCTGCTCGTTCTTGTGCACCTTGTAATCGAAATAGTCCCGATAACCCATGGCACGGGCAAAGCGGTTGCGCAGCGCGACTATCGCCAGGTAGCCGTTGTCGACCACCCACTGCTCCAGGGCATGGAACATGGCAACTGCGCTCTGGCGTACCGGCTCGCTCGCACTGGCGGCCAGCGCCGTGCTGGCGGCAGGCAGACTGCCGGTCACCGGCTGACCCTGCTCATCGAGCAGGCTGAGCTTGAGCTCCTTGCGGCGGGCGAACAGCTCCGCCTCGGCGGCCACCAGTTCGTCCATCAGGGCGGCGGCGGCCGGATCCTCGATCACGTTGCACTCGAAGAAGGCGATCCAGCCTGCCAGGCCGTGCTTGAGCTCGGTCTCTTCGGCCAGGGCCTGCATCTCACGCAGCACCGGCAGCCGGGCCGGGTTGGCGCAGAACGTCTTGTAGGCCTGCTCGGCGGCGGTGAAGCCGACCTGATCGTCGCTGGTGCCCATGTAGGTGGACCAAAACAGATCCTCCTTGCGCCTGTGTACCTGCAGGTAGTCGGCGTTGAGCTGGTTCAAGTAATTCCTGGCGATGGAAGTCATAAGGTCCCTCTTGTTGTCGGTGGCGTCTGATCCGCCTTGCCTTGTGATGATGCCCGGCCGTGACCAGGCAAGCGTGCGCCGGGGTGCGCCTGATCACGCTACCAAAAGCCGCTGTCTATGTCTGTAGCACCGGGATCCGGTCTGCACCCACCCGAGCCAGGCCCTGCCCATGGGGTCTCTTTATTGACTGCAAATGATGCATTGATTTTGCATGTTAATTAAGCAAGAAGCCGTCATACAGCCAAAGCGGTCTATCAAATAGACATTTAAAAACAAAAAGTTAAGTATTGGCTCTACTCCGACGAGGTCAAGCTGTAAAGATTTACACTTAATAATTTAATCAAAATAAGACATGATGGCAGCGCGTCGTCAAACGCGACGCAATGACCCTTTATGTAGTCATTTGGCAAACTGGTTGAAAGGCCAGGACGCAAAGCCTCCGGTCTAAAGACGTCTCGTCCAGGATAGCGGGGTTGCAGCATCGTGTTTCGGGGAAAACCCCAGCCAACTTGACTGCCCACATCTGTCGAACAGAGGAATGTATGGCAGCAAAAACTCAACTCAATCACCTCGCGGCGGCGCTCGCGCTGCTGGCCAGCGGCGGCGTACTCGCCCATGGCTACATCAACCAACCGGAGGCGCGCAACTACCTGTGCAAGACCGGTGGCAACAGCCAGTGTGGCGCCGTCCAGTGGGAGCCCCAGAGCCTGGAGGCACCGTCCGGCTTCCCCAATGGTGGTCCCGCCGACGGCCAGATCGCCTCGGCCGGTCACCCGCAGTTCGCCGAGCTCGACGTTCAGACCAGCGATCGCTGGACCAAGCGTCCGGTGCAGGGGGGCCCCTTCGCCATCAGCTGGAGCTTCACCGCCAACCACGTGACCCGCAACTGGCGTTACTACCTCACCAAGCAGGATTGGAACCCGAACCAGCCGCTGACCCGGGACTCCTTCGATCTGACCCCCTTCTGCGTCATCGACGGGGGCATGGTGCAACCACCCAAGCAGGTCACCCACAATTGCACCCTGCCGGCCCGCACCGGTTATCAGGTGATCCTGGGGGTCTGGGAGGTGGGTGATACCGCCAACAGCTTCTACAACCTGATCGATGCCAAGTTCGATGGTGGCACCCAGCCGCCGCTGACCTGGAGCCAGGGCGGAACCATCTATCCCTCCATCGATCTGGTGGCTGGTGACAAGGCCAAGACCCGGGTGTTCGACGCCAACGGCGAGCGCACCGATCTGCAGACGGTGCTGACCATAGGCTCCTCCGAGCAGGGCCAGAAGAACAACTGGGCCCACGATCTGGCAGCCAAGATCAACACAGAGCAGAGCCAGATCCGCGCCGGCCAGCAGGGAACAGATGGCCAGTTCAACCCGGTTTACGGGCAGAACCCCATCTACCTGAAGGCTGGCAGCAACCTGCAACGGGTCGAGGTCCAGCTCGAGCAGCAGCAGCCTCCAGTGAACGACAGCATCAGCGTGAGCGGTCTGGAGAGCGAATACCTGCTCGACAACGGCAAGGTCACCCTGAACTTCAGCGTCACGGCCCAGGGGGATCTCGCGGTCACCAACACCCTGTATGACCATGGCGGTGCCGCCAAGGGACAGACCAGTGCCGACATCAAGGACAGCAGCCAGAGCTTCACCATGGCGGTCAGCGGCCTGAGCGCGGGTCACCATCAGCTGGTGATCGAAGGCAAGCCGAAGGCGGGTGGCGCCTCACTGCAGCAGACCCTGGATCTGATGTTCAAGGATCCGGCCAGCGGCGGCGACTACCAGTACAGCTTCCCGGAAGGGTTGAAGTCCTATGTGGCCGGCACCAAGGTGCTGCAACCCAAGAACGGCAAGGTATACCAGTGCAAGCCCTACCCCTACAGCGGTTGGTGCAGCATCTGGTCGAGCACGGCCACCCAGTATGAGCCCGGCGTGGGATCCAACTGGCAGGATGCCTGGACCCTGGTGAACTGAGCCCGCAACTCCTGAGCAGAAGAGGCCCGAGCGGCCTCTTTTTTTTGCCTGTTATCCGAGATCCCGCTGTCTTTGGCAGCGCGAGCTCCCCTGTCGGACAAACAATATGACGAAAAACTACTATGACCCCCTGAGTCGCCTGCTGCACTGGCTGATGGCCGTCGTCATTCTCTACGCCACCCTGGCGGGCTACCTGATGCACCTGGTGATCGACAGCCACCCCCGGCTGTTTCAGTTTCTGTCGGTGCTGAACATGTCGATGGCGACCCTAATCACCCCGCTCTTCCTGCTGCGCTGGGGCTGGCAGCACCTGAGAACGCCACTGCCCGAGAGTGAGGCCGGGCACTACCATGGCTGGGTCAAGCTGGCCCATGCCCTGCTCTATGGGCTGATGTTCGTCGTGCTGCTGAGCGGCTTCCTGATGCTGGAGCAGGATTACGCCCTGTTCTGGCTCTATCCGATCACCAACCCCATCGACAGCCCCGAGATCAACGCCTTCTTCTTTCGCGTGCACCGCCTCGGTTGCCTGTCGCTGGCGGCGCTGGTCCTGCTGCACCTGGCCGCCGCTCTGTATCACCACAGGAAAGGGGATCGCACCCTGTACCGCATGCTGGGACCCCACACCGGCAAATAAACCACCGGCGCTTGATAGCCGATACAGGTGCGCCAGCCATCGGCAGATAAACAAACAGGGAGCCATGGGCTCCCTGTTCTCTCATCTCGCGGCAGGCATCAGATCTGGTAATCGAGTTGCGGTTCGTTGCCCATGGCCCGCGCCTGGATATCCGCCAGCGCCAGCTCGGGGTTGCAGAGCTGGATGAACTGCCAGGCGAAGTTGTGCTGGAACTGCCCCTGCTTGAGGCCGATCCAGGCGGTGTGCGGTGCAAACAGCCGGCTGCCGTCTAGCTGCACCAGCCCCTTGTCGCGCTGGGGGTCGAACGCCATGTCCGCCAGGATGCCGACCCCCATCTCCAGCTCGACATAGGTCTTGATGACGTCCGAATCCTGGGCGGTCAGCAGGATCTGCGGCGCTATCCCCGCCTCGGCGAAAGCCTCATCGACCCGTGCCCGACCGGTCAGCCCGGATTGGTAGGTGACGATGGGCCAGTGGGCCAGCGCCGCCAGGGTCAGATCCCGCTCGGCGGTGAGCGGATGCTGCTCGGGCACCACTATGTTGTGGTGCCAGCGGTAATAGGGAAAAGCCACCACCCCTTCGCTGCGATCAAGCTGCTCGCTGCTGATGCCGATGTCCACCTCGCCGGTCTGCACCAACCGCACTATCTCCTCGGGACTGCCCTGGCGCAGCTCCAGCTGCACCAGTGGAAACTGCTCGCGAAACGCCTTCACCACCCGTGGCAAGGCGTAGCGCGCCTGGGTGTGAGTGGTCGCTACCAGCAGCCGGCCCGAGTCGCGGTTCGCGAAGGTGCTGGCCAATTTACGGATATTGTTGGCATCCCCCAGGATGCGCTCGGCGATCACCAGCAGCTCCTTGCCCGGCTCCGTCATGCCGAGCAGCCGCTTGCCGTAACGGATGAACAACTCGATGCCGAGCTCTTCTTCCAGCTCGCGAATGTGGCGACTGACCCCGGATTGGGAGGTAAACAGAGCGTTGGCGACCTCGGTCAGGTTGTAGTCCCGCCGGGCCGCCTCACGAATAATGCGTAGTTGCTGAAAATTCATGTCATCGCCTCCTGCGCTGACCAACCGCGTGGGACGGACCCCGCAGCCTTGTTATCTGTCTGGCCGGTTGCCCGGCCGCAAGCCTGATACCCATGGGATGAGAGAGCGGATCCCCCGTCTGCGCTTGTTGAGGATCTGCCGCGGCAAGTCGTCGGCAGCATCCTCAACCGGTTCTCAGATCTGGTAGTCCGGGTAGAGCTGGGCCTGTCTGGCCACCAAGCGCACGCTCTGCCCCGGCGTCAGGGCACGGGCGGCCTCCTTGCTCAACTCGGCCTCGAAGTGCGCTCCCTGAGTGTCACCGATACCGCGCAGCTCGACCCGGATCCGCGGCCCCATGGGCAGCAGTCGGGTGATGGTGGCGCTGATGCCGCCGGTCGCATCCGCCGGCAGAATATCCAGCTCGTGGGGGCGAACATAGGCGATGGCCGCACTGCCCTTGGCCAGATGGGAAATCGCAGGTGCCCCCAGTGACTGCTCGCCGATGCCGAGCCCCTGCTCCGCCACCCGGCCACGGAACAGGTTTACGCTGCCGAGGAAGCTGTGCACGAAGGAGCTGGCCGGCTGGTCATAGACCTCGGCCGGGGTACCTATCTGCTCGACCCGACCGGCGTTCATCAGCACGACCCGATCCGCGACCTCCAGCGCCTCCTCCTGATCGTGAGTCACGAACAGGCTGGTGACGTGCAACTCGTCGTGCAATTCGCGCAGCCAGCGGCGCAGCTCCTTGCGCACCTGGGCATCGAGGGCGCCGAACGGCTCGTCCAGCAACAGCACCTTGGGCTGCACCGCCAGGGCACGGGCCAGGGCGACCCGTTGACGCTGACCGCCGGAGAGCTGGGTCGGGTAGCGCCCGGCCACGTGACTGAGCTGCACCAGATCCAGCAGCTCCTTGACCCGGGCGCGGATGGCGTTTTCAGCGGGGCGCTCGCTGCGCGGCTTGACCCGCAGGCCGAACGCCACGTTCTCGAACACCGTCATGTGGCGGAACAGGGCATAGTGCTGGAACACGAAGCCGACGTTGCGTTCACGCACGTGCAGTGCCGAGGCATCTTCCCCGCGGATGATGACGCTGCCGCTGTCGGCCTGCTCCAGCCCGGCGATGATCCGCAGCAGCGTGGTCTTGCCGCAACCGGACGGGCCCAGCAGCGCGACCAGCTCACCGTCATGAAAGTCGAGGTTGATATCGGCAAGGGCCGCGTACTGATTAAAATGCTTGTTGAGTTGTTGAACCTGAATGCTCATGGCTGCCTCGTTGAAACGGTTAAATCAGTGAGATTTAGTGGGCTGACCACGCAGCCGGGCCAACAGGGTTTCCCCCAGAAGAGTGAAGATCCCGAACAGGGCCAGCAGGCTGGCTACCGCGAAGGCGGCACCGGTCTGGTACTCGTTGTAGAGGATCTCGATGTGCAGCGGCAGCGTATTGGTCTGGCCGCGAATGTGGCCTGATACCACGGAGACGGCGCCAAACTCCCCTACCGCCCGGGCGGTACAAAGCAGCACGCCATACATCAGGCTCCAGCGAATGCCGGGCAAGGTCACCCGCCAGAACATCTGCAAGCCGCTCGCCCCCAGCATGATGGCGGCTTCTTCCTCTTCCGGCCCGCGCGCTTCCATCTGCGGCAACAGCTCACGCACCACGAAGGGCACGGTAATGAAGGTGGTCGCGAGGATGATGCCCGGGGTGGCAAAGATGATCTTGATGTCGTGCTCGCTCAACCAGTCGCCGAACCAGCCGCGACTGCCAAACATCAGCACGAACATCAGCCCCGCGATCACCGGGGACACCGAGAACGGCAGATCGATGATGGTGATCAGCAGTTGCCTACCCGGGAAACGGAAGCGGGCGATGGCCCAGGCCGCCGCCAGACCGAACAGCAGGTTGAGCGGCACCGAGCAGAGCGTCACCAGGGCGGTGAGGCCGAGGGCGCTCAGGGCATCCGGCTCGCTGATGGCGTGCCAGAAGAAGGCCAATCCCGGGCTCAGCGCCTGGATAAACACGGTCGCCAGCGGCAGCAACAACAGGGCGGCGAACCAGCCGAGACCCAGGCTGATGAGCAGCCACTTGACCCAGACCGGCTCACGGGTGACCGGCTGGTGCTGCACCACTGTGCTTGCCTGCGGAGCCGTTTCGACCATCAAGGTAGATGCGTTCATCTCCTGCCCCCTCCGATGCGAGTCCAGCTCCAGGCCTGTGACACTTGGCCGATTAGCAACAGCATCGTGCTGCTGCGCAGTTCAGGAATGGCAGTGGCAAATGCATTCATATCCTACTTCCCCCGATGCGGGCCCAGCTCCAGGCCTGCAACTTGTTGATCAGCAATAGCAGAATGAAAGAGATGAGCAGCATGACGGAGGCGATGGCGGAGGCCCCGGCATAGTCATACTCCTCCAGATGGCTCATGATCATCAGCGGCGCTATCTCGGAGACCATGGGCAGGTTGCCGGCGATGAAGATGACGGAGCCGTACTCCCCCACCCCGCGAGCGAAGGCCAGGGCGAAACCGGTCAGCAGCGCCGGGATCAGGGTCGGCCAGAGCACCCGGATAAAGGTCTGCCAACGGTCCGCCCCCAGACTGGCGGCCGCCTCTTCCTGCTCGGTCTCAGCCTCACGCAACACAGGCTGCAGGGTGCGCACCACGAAGGGCAGACCGATGAAGGTGAGGGCTATCACCACCCCGATAGGGTTGTAGGCGAGTTCAATGCCAAAGGGCGCGACCCACTGCCCGATCCAGCCATTGGGGGCGAAGATGGCGCACAGGGCGATACCGGAGACGGCGGTGGGCATGGCAAACGGCAGATCGATCAGCGCATCCACCAACCGGCGACCCGGGAAGCTGTAGCGCACCAATACCCAGGCCAGGATCAGCCCGAACAGGCTGTTGAGCAGGGCTGCGATGAAGGCCGCACCGAAGCTGAGCCGGAAGGAGGCCAGCACCCGTGGGGAGCTGATCACCTGCCAGAACTCGGCGGCGTTGAGATTGTTCACGGCGAACAACACCAGGGCAGAGAGCGGCAGCAGCACCAATATGCTCAGATAGAGCAGACTGAAGCCGAGAGTCGGGCCCAACCCGGGCAGGACGGAATAAGAACTTAATCGCATAACACTTCCGTTTGTTATAAATAACTTTCGATATAGCGATTCTGCTCACTCCCGCCAGGTGCAACAAACACCAATATCGCCTTTGCTAATTACTTTTTTGTATAACAACGGCGGAACAAGGCTTTTAGAGCGATAAATATAAAAAAAGGTCTTTTATATAAATAAAAGACCTAACTAAACGGAGCTGTGGAACCGGGAACTACGGAGTCTGTCGCTATGGATACAGGCTAGCGAACCTGCTTGATCTCATCTTGGCACCTTCCTTGGCATTTATTCGAAACATCAACGAAAACCGCTCGCCGCCTGCCGGCCCCATTCAACCGGCGCTGGCTCGACCACCATCTCGGCCCGGCGATGGAGAGTGCCGAGCAGGTTGAGGCCCTGACTCCACTCCCCGTGACCGGACTGAGCATTGATATGACCCACCTCACCGGCATCGAACAGGGGCACCTGCCACTGGCGGCTCCAGAACTCGGCGCGCTCGAACGACATCCAGGGATCGTTGCGGCTGGCGATGAGCTGGGCGGATACCTTGATGGACCCTGCCAGCAGCTCGTCCGGGATGCCGAAACGCGTCGGATCCGCGGGTGCCACTATGAGGATGGAAGAAACCTTCTCCGGCTGCAGCCGGGCGGCGGCGATGGCCGTCAGGGCGCCGAAGGAGTGTGCCACCAGGTGGACCCGGCTACGCCGGCTCCTGAGCTTGCTCGCCAGCTTGGCACTCCAGACTGTCAGGTCAGGTTTATCCCAGGGCAGGCCAACCATGCGCTGCCAGTGTGGGAAGTGCTGGTGCCAGCGGCTCTGCCAGTGATCCGGCCCACTGTTGTGCAGACCGGGAACCAGGAGAATCTTGTTCATCGTGGTGATCCTATCCGTTGGCACAGGGGCCAGTTTGCTGTGGGCTTAGCCGCCCGGTTGGTAGATCTGGTCAAACAGACCGCCCTGGGCGAAGTGTTTCTTCTGGGCCTTGTCCCAATCCCCTTCCAGATCCTTGACGGTGAACAGCTTCAAGCTCGGGAACGAAGCCGAAGTCTCCTTCAGGATCGCCGGATTGCTGGGACGATAGTGGTACTTGGCGATGATGCGTTGCCCCTCGTCGGAGTAGAGATAGTCGAGGTACGCCTTGGCGACAGCCTCGGTACCGTGCTTCTTGGCAACCTTGTCCACCACGGCGACCGGCGGCTCGGCCAGGATCGAGACGGAAGGCACCACCAGTTCAAACTTGTCACTGGTACCAGGCTGGCCCAATACCAGCAAGGCTTCGTTTTCCCAGGCCAGCAGTACGTCGCCGAGACCACGCTCGATGAAACTGGTGGTGGCGCCACGGGCGCCGGAGTCCAGCACCTTCACATTCTTGAACAGGTCTCCGACGAACTGCTTGGCGCCCTCTTCGCTGCCACTTTTCTTCAGGGCATAACCCCAGGCAGCCAGGTAGTTCCAGCGCGCCCCGCCGGAAGTCTTGGGGTTTGGAGTGACGATGGCCACGTCCTTGCGCACCAGGTCATCCCAGTCCTTTATCTGCTTGGGGTTGCCCTTGCGCACCAGGAAGACGATGGTGGAGGTATAGGGGGAGGCATTGTTAGCCAGGCGGCTCTCCCAATCTGCGGCAGTAAGACCCGCCTTGGCCACGGCATCGACGTCGTAAGCCAGCGCCAGCGACACCACGTCAGCTTCCAGCCCATCCACTACGGCGCGAGCCTGTTTGCCGGAACCCCCATGAGACTGACTGACCGCAACGTCATCACCGGTCTTGCTCTTCCACTCCTTGGCGAAAGCACTGTTGTATTCCTGGAACAACTCACGGGTCGGATCGTAGGAGACGTTGAGCAGTCGGACTTCGGCGGCATTGGCCTGCCCGAGCGCCAGCAGAGAGAGCAAGGTCAGGGCGGTCATTCGCAGTTTCATGGTGATACTCCTTATCGTTGGATTGAGTACAGCATGCCGCCTCCTTGATATATCAGGAAGGAAGAAAACGCGCTTTGCTTATCTCTTTTTCAAATATAAAGGGGAGTTTAGAGAAAATAAACTTATTAAATACAGTGTGTTAATAACATGACAGGTCAAGCCGGTGATTGGCTTCAGCATCATGCAGACGAATAAATGGGGCTTTGTTGGGGGGTAGATGTCTCTCATAAGGAGTTGTGAACTGATATGAGTGAATGACAGCGATGGGGCAAGACGCAATCTCTGCTTTGGAGCTTCTACTGATTTCTACTGGTGTAACAACGCGGATCTGATGGCCAACAGATATGAGAAAGTCCAATCTATCGGTACTGCTGGTATCATGGAGGTGGGAGAGAAGGGAAGATTACAAATCGCAAAAATGAAAAAAGCCCAGTCTTTCGACTGGGCTTTTAAAGTGTGGCGGAGCGGACGGGACTCGAACCCGCGACCCCCGGCGTGACAGGCCGGTATTCTAACCAACTGAACTACCGCTCCGCAATTTGGTTAGCGCTTTGCTAATTCTGCTGCCGTTCAACGAGGTGTCATCCTCTCGGCCAATGACGTGACTTTGCACATCACCGTTTAATTGGGTGCCTGGCAGTGTCCTACTCTCGCATGGCGAATGCCACACTACCATCGGCGCTACCGCGTTTCACTTCTGAGTTCGGCATGGGATCAGGTGGTTCCACGGCACTATGGCCGCCAGGCAAAAAACTTCATCTGGAAAGCTGACGTGAATAACGACTTAGGCGTTTGCCTTGTCACTATCACTGAATTAGATAAGTAGTTCATTCACTTGCTACAAGGCCCAGAACACTTCTTGGGTGTTGTATGGTTAAGCCTCACGGGTAATTAGTATGGGTTAGCTCAACACGTCGCCGCGCTTACACACCCCACCTATCAACGTTGTGGTCTCCAACGGCCCTTTAGGACCCTCAAGGGGTCAGGGATGACTCATCTCAGGGCTCGCTTCCCGCTTAGATGCTTTCAGCGGTTATCGATTCCGAACTTAGCTACCGGGCAGTGCCACTGGCGTGACAACCCGAACACCAGAGGTTCGTTCACTCCGGTCCTCTCGTACTAGGAGCAACTCCCTTCAATCATCCAACGCCCACGGCAGATAGGGACCGAACTGTCTCACGACGTTCTGAACCCAGCTCGCGTACCACTTTAAATGGCGAACAGCCATACCCTTGGGACCGACTTCAGCCCCAGGATGTGATGAGCCGACATCGAGGTGCCAAACACCGCCGTCGATATGAACTCTTGGGCGGTATCAGCCTGTTATCCCCGGAGTACCTTTTATCCGTTGAGCGATGGCCCTTCCATTCAGAACCACCGGATCACTATGACCTACTTTCGTACCTGCTCGACCTGTCCGTCTCGCAGTTAAGCTGGCTTATGCCATTGCACTAACCTCCTGATGTCCGACCAGGATTAGCCAACCTTCGTGCTCCTCCGTTACTCTTTGGGAGGAGACCGCCCCAGTCAAACTACCCACCAGGCACTGTCCGCGAGCCCGATTCAGGGCCCTGCGTTAGAACATCAAACATACAAGGGTGGTATTTCAAGGACGGCTCCAGCACAACTAGCGTCATGCCTTCAAAGCCTCCCACCTATCCTACACATGTAGGTTCAATGTTCAGTGCCAAGCTGTAGTAAAGGTTCACGGGGTCTTTCCGTCTAGCCGCGGGTACACCGCATCTTCACGGCGAATTCGATTTCACTGAGTCTCGGGTGGAGACAGCCTAGCATGGCCATGGTTACACCATTCGTGCAGGTCGGAACTTACCCGACAAGGAATTTCGCTACCTTAGGACCGTTATAGTTACGGCCGCCGTTTACCGGGGCTTCGATCAAGAGCTTCGCTTGCGCTAACCCCATCAATTAACCTTCCGGCACCGGGCAGGTGTCACACCCTATACGTCCACTTTCGTGTTTGCAGAGTGCTGTGTTTTTGATAAACAGTCCCAGCCATCTGGTCACTGCGACTCCCAACTGCTCCATCCGCAAGGGACTTCACTGTCAAGAGCGAACCTTCTCCCGAAGTTACGGTTCTATTTTGCCTAGTTCCTTCACCCGAGTTCTCTCAAGCGCCTTGGTATTCTCTACCCGACCACCTGTGTCGGTTTGGGGTACGATGACTTGTAATCTGAAGCTTAGAGGCTTTTCCTGGAAGCAGGGCATCAATGGCTTCACCACCGTAGTGGCTTCGTCTCGTGTCTCAGCGTTGTATCTCCGGATTTGCCTAGAGATACCGCCTACGCACTTTCACCAGGACAACCGTCGCCTGGCCCACCTAGCCTTCTCCGTCCCCCCATCGCAATTACAAGTCGTGCAGGAATATTAACCTGCTTCCCATCGATTACGCCTTTCGGCCTCACCTTAGGGGTCGACTCACCCTGCCCCGATTAACGTTGGACAGGAACCCTTGGTCTTCCGGCGAGGAGGCTTTTCACCCCCTTTATCGTTACTTACGTCAGCATTCGCACTTCTGATATCTCCAGCATACCTCTCGATACACCTTCGCAGACTTACAGAACGCTCCCCTACCACTCACACATAAGTGTGAATCCGCGGCTTCGGTGCCTGGTTTGAGCCCCGTTACATCTTCCGCGCAGGCCGACTCGACTAGTGAGCTATTACGCTTTCTTTAAATGATGGCTGCTTCTAAGCCAACATCCTAGCTGTCTGAGCCTTCCCACATCGTTTCCCACTTAACCAGAACTTTGGGACCTTAGCCGGCGGTCTGGGTTG
>NZ_JBWBRA010000001.1:3225000-3635000 GCF_056279295.1 Aeromonas sp. TECH754
CCCGCGCCCTGCGCTACCTCTATCCGGAGAAGATCTTCCAGCAGTTCGAGGGTGACAATGCCAGCTGGACCCAGTTTGACCCGCGCGTTGACTGGTTGCTGGAGTTGCTGCTCGGCGCTCGCCAACAGAAGGTATTGGTGATCTGCTCCGAGGCCGCGACGGCCCTCGCGCTGGAGGAGGCACTGCGTACCCGTGAGGGGATCCGTGGCACCGTATTCCACGAAGGCATGTCGATCCTGGAGCGGGACAAAGCCTCCGCCTATTTTGCCCAACAAGAGAGCGGCGCCCAGGTGCTGATCTGTTCCGAGATCGGCTCCGAGGGTCGCAACTTCCAGTTTGCCAGCCATCTGGTGCTGTTCGATCTGCCGCTCAACCCGGATCTGCTGGAGCAGCGCATCGGTCGTCTCGATCGCATCGGTCAACAGAATACCGTCGAGATCCACGTCCCCTATCTGGAAGGCACCGCCCAGCGCGCACTGCTGGACTGGTATCACGATGGGCTGGATGCATTCGAACAGACCTGTCCTACCGCTCGCCCGGTATTTGAAGCCGTGCGCGAGGAGCTGTTCGAGCTGCTGGCCGCCAATGACGGTGAACAGGCAACGCTGGACGCCCTGCTGGTCAAGACCCGTGAACTGCACGAGCCGCTCAAGTCCCGCCTGGAACAAGGCCGTGACCGCCTGCTGGAGATCCACTCCAGCGGGGGCGATGCCGCCCGTGCCCTGGTCGACAAGCTGAGCGCCGAAGATGACGACACCGGCATGATCTCCTTTGCCCTCAAGATGTTCGACGAGATCGGCGTCAATCAGGACGACAGGGGTGAGCATGCACTGGTACTGACCCCCGGCGATCACATGCTGGTGCCGAGCTTCCCGGGCCTGCCCCAGGATGGCATGACGGTCACCTTCGATCGCCCCATCGCCCTGGCGCGAGACGACATGGCACTGCTCTCCTGGGAGCACCCCATCATGCGCGGCGGCATCGATCTGATCCTGGGCTCCGAGATTGGGGCAACCTCGGTCGCCTTGCTGAAGAACAAGGCGCTGCCGATAGGCTCCATCCTGCTGGAACTGATCTTCGTCGCCGAGTCGGCCGCTCATCCCCAGCTCTATCGCTTCATGCCGCCGACCCCGATCCGGCTGCTGATGGACAAGAACGGCCAGAATCTGGGGGAGAAGGTGGCGTTTGATGCCTTCAACCGCCAGCTGACCCCGGTCAATCGTCACCTTGGCAGCAAGCTGGTGACCGCGTCCCAGCCGGTGATCCACGGTCTGATTGGCAAGGGCCAGGTCATCGCCGAAGAGCTGAAGGCCGACATAGTGGATAAGGCCCGTGCCCAGATGGCGCAGACCCTGCAGCAGGATCTCGACCGACTGGAGACCCTCAAGGCGGTCAATCCGAACGTGCGCGACAGCGAGCTGGAATATCTGCGCAACTTGCAGGCAGAATTGCACCACCTGATCGACCAGACCCAGCTCAAGCTGGACGCTATCCGCTTTATCGTGGTTACCCATAACTGATGGGGTTCGCCCCCTTGATTGAAGATGCGAGACGCTATGTTTGAATATTCACCGCCTCTGGAACCCTGGCTCGATATCCTGTTCAAGGACAAGGACATCATGGTGGTCAACAAGCCAACCGGCCTGCTCAGCGTGCCCGGACGCGGGCCCGAAAATGAAGACAGCGTCCTGCACCGGGTCAAGCAGCAGCACCCCAAGGCCGCGGCGGCTCATCGCCTCGACATGTCCACCACGGGCGTTATCGTCATTCCCCTCACCCCGAATTCCCATCGGGAACTGAGCCGGCAATTTCGTGAGCGGGAAACCGAGAAGCACTACCTCGCCTGGGTATGGGGCGAGCCGCAGGCTGACTCCGGTCAGGTCGATCTGCCGCTCTGCGTGGACTGGCCCAACCGCCCCAAGCAGAAGGTGGACTTCGAGGAGGGGCGCCATGCCCTGACCCTGTGGGAGAAGCTGAAGGTCGAGAATGGCAACAGCCTGATCAAACTGACGCCGATCACCGGTCGTTCGCACCAGTTGCGGGTTCATATGCTGGAGTTGGGTCATCCCATCCTGGGGGATAACCTCTATGCCCATCCCGATGCCCTGGCGGCGGCTCCGCACCTTTATCTGCATGCGGCCAAGCTGACCATCACTCATCCACGCAGTGGTGAGCGGATGAGCTTCGAGGCACCGGCGCCCTTCCCGCTCTGAGCTGGATAGCGTGAATAAAAAAAGCCCCCATCCATCGATGGGGGCTTTTTCATTAGAGTCAAACGTGAATATTGATGTTGCTTCCCAATGACCCCGTTGCCGATGCAGCGGGCGCCTGAGCGGGTTGGGCGGCAGTCTGCAGCAACTTCAGCGCGGTCTCACCGTCCTGGAGTTGCTGTTTTTTCGCCAGACTGGCCGTCATCAAGGCAGAACCATATGACGTAGATGCAGAGCTAGAAATATCCATTGTGTACCTCCTGCCTAAACACTATCGGCCAGGAGGCGCCAGACATGAGTCATATCCCTCAGATCAGATAGGCCTTGTCCGGAACACGCTGTGTCAGCCAGCGCTCCTCCATCTCCAGCAGGGTCTGATAGACCTTGGCCGCCTGCTCGGGACGGCTGAACAGATAGCCCTGCCCGTAGAGATGGATATCGGTCAGCGAGCGCAGCACATCGAGCTGGCCCTGGGTCTCAATGCCCTCGCACACCAGCTTCTTGCCCAGCATGGTTCCCATCCGACAGATATTGGCGACCAGCTCGGCCGCCTCGATGGAAATGTCTATTCCCTGGATGAAGGAGCGGTCAATTTTTACTTTGCTCACCGGCAGCTTCTGCAGATAGCTCAGGGAAGAGTAACCGGTACCGAAATCATCCAGCGCCAACTGGACGCCCTGCTGGTTAAGGTCCTGCATCAGCT
Organism: Aeromonas sp. TECH754; assembly: GCF_056279295.1. Taxonomy (NCBI): domain Bacteria; kingdom Pseudomonadati; phylum Pseudomonadota; class Gammaproteobacteria; order Aeromonadales; family Aeromonadaceae; genus Aeromonas; species Aeromonas sp. TECH754. The sequence continues at coordinate 3,227,914 of NZ_JBWBRA010000001.1, forward strand.
GCAGGGAGTTTTTTACCTCGCGCATGGAGGTATCCTCGGTCACCTCCAGCACCAGGCTGGCGGCTGGAATGTGATGGTCCATCAAGGCTTTGGCCACCAGTTTCAGCAAATTGCGTTGATACATGCCGGGGGAAATGTTGACGCACATCTGCAGATCAACCAGCCCCAGATGTTGCCACTTATGCAGCTGCTCGCAGGCGGTATTCAGGATCCAGCTGCCGAGCTTCTCTGCCAGCTGGAACTCCTCCGCGACCTGGATCACTTCGTTTGGCGGAATGAAGCCCAGCTCGGGATGACGCCAGCGCAGCAGCGCCTCGACCGCCTCGCAGCGACCCGTCTCCAGGTTGACGATAGGCTGGTAATAAAGCTCGAGCGCGTTGTGCTCCAGTGCCATCACCATGTCAGAGGCGAGATGCTTGCGCCTGACCGTCTCGTTGAGCAGGGAGTTGTCATAGATGACATAGGGCACATGGGTCTTGCGGCTATGAGACAGAGCCTGTTCCGCCCGGCTGAGCAGCTCCTGGGTCTGGTTGCTGTCCATGGGGAAGAAGGCAATGCCAATGCCCACCTCCAGCCGGAACGGATAGTTATCGATGAGGATGTCCTGCTTGAGGGAGTGCAGCACTCTCGCCACCAGCTCCCTGACATGGCGCAGGTCGCTCCCCTCCCGCTGCAACATGGCCAGCTGATCCCCCCCCAGACGTGCCACCCACTCACCATTTTCACAGAGCGCACGCAGCCGCTTCGCCAACTCCCGCAACAGCAGATCCCCGGTGTTGTAGCCAAACTTGCTGTTGATATCCCGAAAGTCATTGATGTCGACCAGCACCAGTCCGAACGGCGTATCACGGCTGACATAGGATTCCATCTTCTCCAACAGCGCCAGTCGGTTGGACAGACCGGTCAGGGGATCGACCCGGGCAGTCCTGAAATGGCGCCTGGCCTCGCGGATCAGCAGGCCACTGAGCAGGATGACGGAGATCACCAGGCCAGACACCATGAACAGCAAGGCATTGCGCAACTGGCCGAAGCGCTTGTCATTACCCGAATAGACGTTGATGTTGTTCTGCATGACGGAGGCGAGGGAATAGGACAAAGGTTCTTGCAGGGGGGCAAGCGTCATCATGATCTGCTGGTAATCCTGGGTACCGGGTTTGAGATCGGCCAGCTTGGGCTCCAGTTCCCGGATATTGCTCTCGGTCAGTTTCACCAGACGCAGGGTCTTCTGGTTGTCTGCCAGACTCTTGCGCAACTGGCCACTCAGCAGGATCGGCGTCCGGCTCCAGAGGATATCGTAGCGCAGCAGCAGAGTCTCATGGTCGATACCGCCGTAATGATAAATCTCGACGGCATTGAGAAAGCGGCCCAGCTCAAGCTGGAGCTGCATCAAGGCCCAGGAGACGTCGTAGGTGTACTTCTCCATCACCCGGGTCGCATTCTGTATCTGCACCAGGCAATACAGAGTGCTGCCCGTGAACAACAGAATGGATAGATAAAGAACGCTGAGTAAGGGCCATGCCCTGGTCTTCGTTTTCAACCCATGCCCCCGCAAGTCACCATCATTACTGCTGAATATCTATCGAACTCAGTTGCCAGATCATCATGTCGGTGAATGCAGAGCGCTTGAGTTCGGGATACTTGTCCAGTGGCAGGATAAACCAGAGCGGCCCCTTGTCACGTACCCGCATGGTCATGCCGTCGTCCTGCCAGGCCAGAATAGGATCATATTGTCTGACCTTATCCCAGTTGACCCGGATCTGAAAACTGTTCAAGGCCGTCAGGGTGATACTCTTGCCTTCGGCCCCGACCGCCGTCATGACATCCGACAGTTTCGGTCCCACGTACTTGTGCGGCTTGTCCACCCAGGGGTTGCTCGTCACTATTTCGTGTTGCGGCAGCGCCTGGATCATGGCCATGTCAAAAGCGACTTCCCCATCCGCCTGATCGGCAGGATCCACATTACCTGTCACCTTGAGGATCACAGGCCCCTCAGGGGCTGCCAAGGTCATGGTGGGCATGACCAGGGAAAACAGTAATGGAATCAGGCCTAAATTTCGCATGTTCACCTCAGATGATTTCACTATCAATAGAGACAGTTTAGTAGTGCTAAAAAAAACGGCCCGCAAATGCGAGCCGTTCGATAACAATGACAGGATTACATCATACCCATGCCACCCATGCCACCCATATCAGGCATGGCAGGGGTATCTTTCTTCGGCATCTCGGTGATCATGCACTCTGTGGTGATCATCAGACCGGCGATGGAAGAGGCAAACTGCAGGGCGGAACGGGTCACCTTGGTCGGATCCAGGATGCCCATGGCCAGCATGTCACCGTACTGTTCGGTGTAAGCGTTGTAGCCGAAGTTGCCTTCGCCGTTCTTCACCGCATTGGCGATGACAGAGGCTTCTTCACCGGCATTGATGACGATCTGACGCAGCGGAGCTTCCATGGCGCGCAAGGCGACCTTGATACCCACGTTCTGGTCTTCGTTGTCGCCACGCAGACCGGCCAACTTGGCGGCAACGCGTACCAGCGCAACACCACCACCGGCAACCACACCTTCTTCCACGGCGGCGCGGGTTGCGTGCAGGGCATCGTCAACGCGGGCCTTCTTCTCTTTCATCTCGACTTCGGTGGCAGCGCCAACCTTGATCACCGCAACGCCGCCAGCCAGCTTGGCTACGCGCTCTTGCAGCTTCTCACGGTCGTAATCGGAAGAGGTCTCTTCGATCTGCTGACGGATCTGGGCAACACGGCTCTCGATCAGGGCAGCATCACCCACGCCATCGATGATGGTGGTGTTCTCTTTGGTGATGACGATGCGCTTGGCACGGCCCAGATCTTCCAAGGTCGCCTTCTCCAGCTCCATGCCCACTTCTTCGGAGATCACGGTACCACCGGTCAGCACGGCGATGTCTTGCAGCATGGCCTTGCGACGATCGCCGAAGCCCGGTGCCTTGACGGCAGCCACTTTCACGATGCCACGCATGGTGTTGACCACCAGAGTCGCCAGCGCTTCGCCTTCCACATCTTCGGCGACGATCAGCAGCGGCTTGCCCGCCTTGGCCACGCCTTCCAGCACAGGCAGCATTTCACGGATGTTGGACACTTTCTTGTCCACCAGCAGGATGAAGGGATCATCCAGCTCGACGGCACCGGTTTCCGGCTTGTTGACGAAGTAAGGGGACAGGTAGCCACGGTCGAACTGCATGCCTTCAACCACAGCCAGCTCATCTTCCAGGCCCTGACCGTCTTCGACGGTGATGACGCCGTCACGACCGACTTTATCCATGGCTTCGGCGATCAGTGCACCCACTTTCTCGTCGGAGTTGGCGGAGATGGTACCTACCTGAGCGATGGCATTGCTGTCGGCACAAGGAGTGGACAGAGCCTGCAGCTCGGCGACGGCAGCCACCACGGCCTTGTCGATACCACGCTTCAGATCCATCGGGTTCATGCCGGCGGCAACGGCCTTCAGGCCTTCGTTGACGATGGCTTGCGCCAGTACGGTGGCGGTGGTGGTGCCGTCACCGGCGGCGTCGTTGGCCTTGGAAGCAACTTCCTTCACCATCTGGGCGCCCATGTTCTGGAACTTGTCTTCCAGTTCGATTTCGCGCGCAACGGAGACGCCATCCTTGGTGATGGTCGGGGCACCGAAGGACTTGTCCAGCACCACGTTGCGGCCTTTCGGGCCCAAGGTCACCTTGACGGCGTCGGCCAGGATGTTGACGCCTTCCAGCATTTTGATGCGAGCTTCGTTGCCGAACTTAACTTCTTTAGCTGCCATGTTATTCAGTCCTTAAATCAATTCGGGGAAAAGGGAGTGATTACGCTTCGACAATCGCCAGGATGTCGGTCTCGGACAGGATCAGCACGTCCTGGCCATCCAGCTTCTCGGTCTTCACGCCGTAGCCTTCGTTGAAGATCACCTTGTCACCCACCTTGACGGCGAGGGCTTTGACATCGCCATTGTCCAGAATTCGACCAGTCCCCACGGCAAGAACTTCACCACGGGTGGACTTCTGGGCCGCGGTGCCAGTCAAGACGATGCCGCCAGCGGATTTGGCTTCAGCTTCGATGCGCTTGATGATGACGCGGTCGTGCAGTGGACGAATTTTCATCGATAACTCTCCCAAAATGAGTCTCTGTGTTGCTTGAGGAATGGCCACGGTTGGCCAAATTTGTTATGCCCCTGATCTGGGGCAATTTGGGTAGCCCTTCAAGGGCAAATACAAAAAAAAAATTTTCACGTACTATAAGCAACGTTGATGGATCAGCAAACTCCTACCAGGAAGGCGGATGGACGCGGCCGGCATGCTGGCCCAGCTGCAATAGAGACAATTCCTTGAGCCGACCCAACCCCATGCTGACTGATCCCATGCCCTCAGTGCTGCTGCGCATGACCGGCCCCATGATCCTCGGCATCGTTGCCATCCTGACCTTCAACCTGGTCGACACCTTCTTCATCGGCCTGCTGGGCACGGAGGCGCTGGCCGCCATCAGCTTCACCTTTCCGGTCACCTTCGTGGTTACCTCGCTGACCATGGGGCTGGGCGCGGGCCTCTCCGCCCTGCTCGGCCATACCCTGGGTCAGGGCCGCCACGACGAGGCGGCACGCATCACCACCGACTGCCTGTTCCTTGCCGTCGTGCTGGTGACCCTGATCTCCGCGCTGGGCGCCCTGACGATAGTCCCCCTCTTCACCCTGCTCGGGGCCAGCCGCGAGCTCATTTCGCTGATCCACGACTACATGCTGATCTGGTATCTCACCGTGCCCCTGCTGGCGCTGCCCATGGTCGGCAATGCCGCCATCCGGGCAACCGGGGATACCAAGACCCCGAGCCTGGTGATGGGAGTCGCCGGGCTGGTCAACGGGGTGCTGGATCCCCTGCTCATCTTCGGCATCGGCCCCTTCCCCGAGTGGGGCATTCCCGGTGCCGCCATCGCCACCTCGCTCTCCTGGCTGATGGCGACCCTGGTCAGCCTCCATATCCTGCGCACACGAGAAGGGCTCTTGCTGTGGCAGCTCTCCCCCCGCCCACGGCTGCTGGCCCACTGGCGCCCCCTGCTGCACGTGGCGGTGCCCGCCTCGTTCACCAACATGCTCAACCCGCTGGCCAACGCCGTGCTGATGGTCATCTTCGCCGGACTGGGCACCGAGGTGGTCGCCGCTTACGGCGCCGCATCCCGAGTAGAAGCCTTGCTGCTCATCGTGATGATGGCGCTCTCCTCGGTGCTGGCGCCCTTCATCTCGCAAAACTGCGGCGCGGGCAGCCCGGCGCGCGCCAAGGCAGCGCTGCTGTTGTGCATGCGCTTCGCCCTGCTGTTCCAGCTCGGCGTTTACGGCCTGCTCTGGCTGCTGGCTCCGCTCGTCGCCGGTTTGTTCAGCGAACAACCCCAGGTGGTGCGGCTGATCGTGCTCTACCTGCACCTGGTGCCCATCGGTTATGGCTTCCAGGGTATGGTGATGCTGCTGGCCTCCGCGCTCAACGGCGTGCGAGCCTCGGCTGTCTCATTCGTCTTCAACGGGATGCGGCTGTTTGTGTTCTTGCTGCCAGGGGCCTGGCTGGGCGCAAAACTGGGGGGAGAACAGGGGATCTATCTGGGGATACTGCTGGCGAACCTGGCGGCGGGCCTGCTGGCATGGGCCTATGCCCACCGCAGGTTCGAGAGGCTGTGCCACAGGGGCAACCCCTGATCGGCACGGCCTCGATACGGCGACGAACTCTTTAACTCACTCTTTACGCTCGAACTCACCCTCGATGGTGGTGCCGCCACGGTTGTCCTGGCCGGGTCCGTCGATCGGGCCGGCTCCAAACGGCTGTTGTTGTGGCGGGAAGCCCCCCATCTGCATCCTGAACTGGCTGCTGCCCACCAGCTTGTCGGCCAGCCGGTTGCGCAACCAGGGTTGCAGCAGCAGGATGCCGAAGAAGTCGGTGACAAAGCCCGGGATGATCAGCAGCAGACCCGCCAACGCCAGCATCATGCCCCCCATCACCTCACGGCCCGGCATCTCCCCTTGCTGCATCTTCTGCTGGGCGCTGAACAGGGTCTTGATCCCCTCGCTGCGCACCAGAGAGGACCCCAGCACCGCGGTCAGCACCAGCAAGCCCACCGTCGGCAGGGCGCCGATCACGGAACCTACCTCGATCATCACGGTGAGCTCCAGCAATACCAGGCCGACCAACAACAGTAATAACTTGCCCATAACAACCTCAGTGCGATGAATAAATGAACCTGTGATCGGTGCCGCCTGCGAACAATCGAGCGCTACAACCCACCATAGTATCGGTTTCTTCCCCATAAAATGGGGGCCCATCCCCATTTTTCAAGCCTGCCGAGTGATGGAGCCCGGGATCCGGATAAATATTTGCCCGCCCAACTGGGATTGAAGTGGCTGTTCTGTCAAAGTTAATCGCTCGATTGCAATATCTGTTTAATGACCACAAGATCTTTGGGGCTGTCTCAAATTTAGTGATCCAGGTCTAATATCAGGTACCTCAATTGAGGTAATATCCACATCAGTTATTAAACAGGGAGCAACAGGCTCCCAACTGCCCCACTCGATGTGTGGTGCTTCAGGATGAACCGTGCGTAGGGAAGTCGCGACCACTCGGTGAGGATTATTTCCATTTATCTGATTTCTGAGGCATTACAATGAGCGACATCAAGAACGTCCGCATTGAAGAAGACCTGCTGGGCACCAAAGAAGTTTCCAACGATCTCTATTACGGCGTCCACACCCTGCGCGCGGTCGAGAACTTCAAGCTGAGCACTCAGAAGATTTCTGACGTTCCCGAATTTGTCCGTGGCATGGTGCTGACCAAGAAGGCCGCCGCCCTGGCCAACGGTGAGCTGGGCACCATTCGTCCCGAAATCGCCGACAAGATCATCGAAGCCTGTGATCTGATGCTCAACACCGGCAAATGCTTCGACCAGTTCCCGGTCGACGTCTATCAGGGTGGTGCCGGCACCTCCGTCAACATGAACACCAACGAAGTGCTGGCCAACATCGCCCTCGAGCTGATGGGCCTGGAGAAGGGCCGCTACGACGTCATCAACCCCAACGATCACGTCAACAAGTGCCAGTCCACCAACGACGCCTATCCCACAGGTTTCCGCGTGGCCGTGGTCAACAGCACCGATACCACCTTGTTTGCCCTCGAAGCGCTGATCGCCTCTTTCGATGCCAAAGCCAATGAATTCAAGAACATCCTCAAGATGGGCCGGACCCAGCTGCAGGATGCAGTGCCCATGACCCTGGGGCAGGAATTCCACGCCTTCGCCGTCACCCTGCGTGAAGAGATCAAGTCCATCAAGCGTTGCCAGGATCTGCTGCTGGAAGTGAACCTCGGCGCCACCGCCATCGGTACCGGCCTGAACACTCCGCCCGAGTACTCCGCCCTGGCCATCAAGCGCCTTGCCGAGATCACCGGTCGCGCCTATGTCCCGGCAGAAGACTTGATCGAGGCGACCTCCGACTGCGGCGCCTACGTGATGCTGCACAGCGCCATCAAGCGTCTGGCCATGAAGCTGTCCAAGATCTGTAACGATCTGCGTCTGCTCTCCTCCGGCCCGCGTACCGCCCTCAAAGAGATCAACCTGCCGGAAATGCAGGCGGGCTCCTCCATCATGCCGGCCAAGGTCAACCCGGTCATCCCGGAAGTGGTCAACCAGGCCTGCTTCAAGGTATTTGGCAACGACATCACCGTCACCTTCGCCTCCGAAGCGGGTCAGCTGCAGCTGAACGTGATGGAGCCGGTGATAGGGCAAGCCATGTTCGAATCCCTGAGCCTGATGGAAAAAGCCTGTATCTCCCTGCGCGAGAAGTGTGTGGACGGGATCACCGCCAACCCGGAGATCTGCATGAACCACGTGCTGAACTCCATCGGCATCGTGACCTACCTGAACCCCTTCATCGGCCACCACGAGGGTGACATCGTCGGCAAGATCTGTGCCCAGACCGGCAAGAACGTCCGCGAAGTCGTGCTGGAGCGCGGCCTGCTGACCGCCGAGCAGCTGGACGAAATCCTCTCCATCGAGAACCTGATGAACCCGCAATACAAGGCCAAGCGTTACACCCGCGAAACCACCGTATAAGCGTATCGACGGGCCGGGATCTCTCCCGGCCCTATAGAGTCAGTTCCCGATCGGCCTCCCCTCAGCCCTATCGGGAACTGGCTTTCTGCCACATAAAACCTAAAAAAAACTGGAAAATGGAGTATTCGCTATGATTGGAATCGAGTTACTTGTCGTGCTCGCCGCTATCTATCTGGGGGCCCGGATCGGTAGCATCGGCATCGGCTTTGCCGGTGGTCTCGGGGTACTGGTACTGACCTGGGGGATGGGCATGCCCATCCCCGGTGATCAGCTGGTGACCTATCTGCCTTGGGACGTGATCATGATCATCGCGTCCGTCATCTGTGCCATCGCCTGTATGCAGCTGGCTGGCGGGATGGACTACCTGGTCTCCCTGGCCGAGAAGGCGCTGCGCAAGAATCCAAAACACATCACCTTCGCCGCACCGGTCGTCACCTACCTGATGACCATGCTGGCCGGTACCGGTCACACCGCCTTCTCCACCCTGCCGGTGATCGCCGAAGTGGCCAAGGAGCAGGGCATTCGCCCCTCCCGCCCACTCTCCATCGCGGTTGTCGCCTCCCAGATCGCCATCACCGCCTCCCCCATCTCGGCGGCCGTGGTTGCCTTCTCCGGCATGCTTGAACCACTCGGTGTCGACTACCTGACCCTGCTGGCCATCTGCATCCCGTCCAGCTTCATCGCCTGTATCCTGGGCGCCTTCGTGGCCAACATGCTGGGCAAGCCGCTGGAGCTGGACGAAGTCTACCTGGAGCGCAAGGCCAAGGGCCTGATCAAGCTGTGCGGTACCAGCAAGGTTGAGCTCAAGCCATATGCCAAGCTCTCCGTCGGTATCTTCATCGCCGCCATCGTCGCCGTCATGGCGTATGCCACCGCCATCTCCGGCAACGTCGGTCTGATCACCAGCCCGCCGATCCCCCGTGACGGTGCCATCATGGGCATCATGCTCTCCGCCGCCACCCTGATGGTGCTGTTCTGCAAGCTGGACGCCGCCCAGATCACCAACATGCCGACCTTCAAGTCCGGTATGTCCGCCTGTATCTGTGTGCTGGGCGTGGCCTGGCTGGGCAACGTCTTCGTGAAGGGCAACATGGTCGAGATCCAGGCCTTCGCCGGCGACCTGCTGAGCCAATACAGCTGGCTGCTGGCCGTGGTGCTGTTCTTCTCCTCCATGCTGCTCTACTCCCAGGGCGCGACCACCAAGGCGCTGATGCCGGCCGCACTGGCACTGGGTGTCAGCCCGCTGGCCGCCATCGCCTCCTTCGCCGCCGTGAGCGCCCTGTTCGTGCTGCCGACCTACCCGACCCTGCTGGCCGCGGTCGAAATGGATGACACGGGTTCCACCCGTATCGGCAAGGCGGTGTTCAACCACCCCTTCTTCATCCCGGGTGTCGCCACCATCGCCATGGCAGTGGCGCTGGGCTTCTTCTTCGGTGGCCTTATCCTCTGATAGCGTTTCACTCCTTGCCAAACGGCCCTGCGGGGCCGTTTTTTTATGTCTGCCGAGCACGGGTACGGTGTTCGGCGGCCAACAAAAAGCCGCTCATGGGAGCGGCTTTTACCATCCAAGGCAGGTCATCAACTGGTGGTCTGCCGGGTACCGAAATAGTCCGCAAGGAAGTCATCGAACGACAGGCTGTCACCGCGTTCCCGCTCCCGCTGCTTGATGAGCGAATCCCGCGCCTCGCCGGCGAAGTAGGCCTCATCCCAGTATTGCAACTCACCGGCCAGCATCTCCTCGCGGTAACGGCTCGCCAGCTCGTCACCGAAGCAGCCGTTGTCCTGGCCGCTCTCCAGCAACTGCTTGAGCAGGCGGGCGGAGTAGGTCAGCTCGGGGTTGTGCAGCTTCTCGCGGTGCATGGCCAGCGTCTCGCGGTAGCGATTGCGGCCACAACAACGATCCAGCAGTCCGGCGACCTGCGCCAGTTCGTCGAACAGCTTGAGACCGAACTCCTTGAGACCGATGGCGGCACCCTGCTCGTCTTCCAGCTCGAGACCGGGACGACGACCTTCCAGCACCACCTTGTTCTGGTTGCGACGGTTGCGGGCAATCTCTTCCTCGGTCAGCACCGGGGACGGGCGCAGCAGGCACCAGACCAGGAACAGATCGAAGAAGCGGATCTGATCCACATCGATGCCGAACGGGGTGAAGGGGTTCACGTCCACGGTACGCAGCTCGATGTACTCGATGCCGCGCTGCTCCAGCGCATCTGACGGTTTCTCGCCGCTGCGCGGGGTGCGCTTGGGACGGATCGGCGCATACAGCTCGTTCTCCAGCTGCAGCACGTTGTCGTTGAGCTGGCGATATTCGCCGTTCACCTTGACCCCGATCTTGGCAAACTCGGGATCGTGGGTGCTGATGGCACGGCGCAGGCTGGCCACATAGTCCGGCAGGTTGTCATGGCTGATGTTGAGCTTGCTCTGGGAGCTGCTGGTGTAGCCGAGATCGGACAGGCGCAGCGCGGTGGCATAGGGCAGATAGAGGGTGCCCTTGCCGGTCTTCTGGAACGGCAGCGCGCTCTTGCGCCCCTTCAGGAAGGAGTCGCAGATGGCCGGCGAAGCGCCGAACAGATAGGGCACCAGCCAGCCGAAGCGGTAGACGTTGCGAATAAGCCCCATGTACTTGTCGGAGATGAAACGCTGGCTGCAGCAACCCTCGCCCACCAGATCCTGCCACTCGCACCAGAAGCTGTCCGGCATGGAGAAGTTGAAGTGCACCCCGGCGATGACCTGCATCAGGCTGCCGTAGCGGTTCTTCAGCCCCTGCCGGTACAGCGTCTTCATCCGGCCAATGTTGGAGCTGCCGTACTGGGCCAGCCGGATGCTCTCCTCGTCGCCGATGAAGCAGGGCATGGAGAGCGGCCAGATACGCTCGTCACCGAGGTGATGAATGGTGTGGCGATGGATGTCGCCAAGCTGCTCGATCAGGCTCTCGATGGAGTCGGTGGCCGGGGTGATGAATTCCAGCAGGCTCTCCGAGTAGTCGGTGGTGATGTTGGCATGGGTCAGCGCCGACCCCAGACTCCTGGGATGATCGGTCTGGGAGAGGGTGCCTTCGGGGGTGATGCGCAGACATTCACGTTCGATCCCGCGCCGGATCCCCTTGAGAGCGGTCACCCGTTCCGGGGTCCCCAGGGCGGTCAGCAACTCGGTGAGCGACAAGCTAGTAGTAGTCATATTCACGGCTCATGATGGGCCGCCCCAGGAGGGCGGCGCTTATTTTTTGCAGTGTCACTCAGGGCAACTGCAGTGGATAAATGGGAAGATGAAGCTCCGCCAGCGGTTTTTCAAGCTTTTGCTTGTCGCCTACCACCACAATCACCATCTCGGCTGGATCGAGCCAGCGGGCCGCACTGGCCTTTAACACCTCAGATGGAACCGTTTTTATCAGCTCGCCCTGGGCCTGCACATAGTCCGGCTTCAGGTCATACATGATCATCTGCAACAGGAAACCTGCCTTCTGTGCCAGCGTCTCGTAGGAGAGTGCGTCCTGCTGGGAGACGGCGCTGCGCATGTAGGCCAGCTCCACCGGGGTCGGCCCGCTCGCCCGATAGCCGTCCATCTCCTTGAGGAACTGGCGGATGGCGTCCACGGTCGCATCGGTGCGCACGTTGGCACCGGTGGCGAAGATCCCAGCCTCGCGGTTGGCCTGGAAGCCGGAGCTGGCACCATAGGTGTAGCCCTTGTCTTCCCGCAGGTTGAGGTTGATCCGGCTGTTGAAGTTGCCGCCGAGGTTGAAGTTCATCAGGTTGGCGACGAAGTAGTCACCCGTGGTGTCGAACGCCATGGCGCGGCGGCCGATGCGGATCACCGACTGGGGCGCCCCCGGTTTGTCCACCAGATAGATGCCGGGCTTGGCCTGCTCCCCCTTGGGCTTGAGATCCCCCAGGGTGGGGGTGGCCCCCTTCCACTCGGTCAGGAAACCGAGCTCGGACTCGACCTGTTGCTGGGTCACATCACCGGTCACCACCACCTTGGCGTTGGTCGGGTTGTAATAGGCCTGATAGAAGCGCTTCACATCCGCCAGGGTCAGCGTCTCCACGTCGGTCAACACCCCGTTGGTCGGTTGGCCGAGCCGGCTCTGCTTGCCGTAGACCAACTCACGGAACGCCTGACCCGCCAGCCACTCCGGCTGCTGCTCGCTCTGCTTCATGCCCTGCAGCATCTGCGCCTTGAGGCGCTCGAAGTCGGCCTCCCGCATGCCGGGGCGCATCAAGACTTCGCGCACCAGCGCCATCGTCTGCGGCAGCTTGTCGGTCAGGCTGCTGATGGTAATGAGGTTGTTGTACTGGGCGCTGGAGACGCTGATGCTGGCACCGAGTTTTTGCAACTCGTCGCTGAGTTCGGCCTCGCTCATGCGCACCGTGCCCTGTTCCAGCATGGCGGCAGTGAGGCTCGCCAGCCCCAGCTCACCCTTGCCCTCGGCCCGGATACCGCCCGGCAGGGCGATCATGATGGAGACCGCCGGGATCTCGTCACTCTGGGTGCCGATGATCTCGATCCCCTTGTCCAGCTTGCCGTGCCAGATGGCCGGTACCTTGACGCTGACCGCCGCGCCCGCCTTGGGCTGCACGCTCCGATCGAAGTCATCTTTCACCGGCCGCAGGGCCAACGGTTCCCCATGCTGGCTGTAATCCGGGAGCTCCCGTTTGGCCGGGGTGAAGTTCGGCGTGGCCGCCTGCCAATCCGTCTTGCCCTTGGGCACCACGCTCAGCACCACCGCGGGCTTGCCCGCGATGAACTTGTCGTAGGCAGCCTTGACGTCCGACGCCTTGACCTCGCTGATGGCATCCAGGTTCTTGAACACATAGTTGGGATCCTGAGCCAGCACCTGACCCATGGCGAGCTGGCTCACCTTGCCCTCGATGCTGTCCAGCCCCCAGATGGCGGCGGCGCGGTAGCTGCTGATGGCCTTTTCCAGATCCGCAGGCTTGATGCCCCGGCTCGCAAAGTCGGCGATCACCTTGTCCACCTCCCCCTTGAGGGTCTTGAGGCTGCCATCTTGAGCCGGATTTGGATAGGCGTAGACCGTCAGGGTGCAGGCCAGCTCCTCACAGGAGTGGGAGGCACCGATCTCGATGGCCTTGCCGGTTTTGACCAGCGACTGGTAGAGCATGGAGCTGGCGGAGCCACCGAGCACGTCGGCGAAGACATCGAGGGCCGGCTCTTGAGGATCACCAAGGGACACCGTCGGGTAGCTGATATAGAGCAGCGGCAGATGCACCTTGTCTTCCAGGGTGACATAACGCGTCTCTGGCAAGACCGCCGGGGCCGGCGTCGGCTCGGCGACGTCGGGGCCACGGGGAATGGAGCCGAAGTATTGCTCAATCCAGGCCAGCGCCTGCTTGGTGTCGAAGTCGCCGCCCAGGGTCAGGGTCGCGTTGTTCGGCCCGTACCAGCGCAGGAAGAACTGCTTGAGGTCATCCACCCCGACCCGGTCGAGATCCTCCACATAGCCAATGGGCTGCCAGGAGTAGGGATGGGTGCGCGGATAGAGCGCCTCCCCCACCTTCTCACCAAGCAGGCCGTAGGGCTGGTTGTCGATGCGCTGGGCCCGCTCGTTCTTGACGGTGGCGCGCTGGATCTCGAACTTCTTCTGGCTTACCGCATCGAGCAGGAAGCCCATGCGATCCGCCTCCAGCCAGAGTACCTTCTCCAGCTGGTTGGCCGGCACCGTCTCGTAATAGTTGGTGCGATCCTTGTTGGTGGTGCCGTTCATCTCACCACCGGCCTCGTTGATGATCCGCATATGCTCCTGATCACCCACATGCTTCGACCCTTGGAACATCATGTGCTCGAAGAAGTGGGCGAAGCCGGACTTGCCGACCGTCTCGCGGGACGAGCCCACGTGATAGGTCACGTCGAGGTGCACCACGGGATCGGACTTGTCAGGCGCCAGGATCACGGTCAGGCCGTTATCGAGTTTGTACATCTGGTAGGGGATGCCGAGCTTGCCCTCCTGCTTGATCTGCTCCGACACCAGAGTCGGAGCCGCCAGCACCGGCAGGGCAATCCCAAGGAGAATGCTTAATGGAATGAATTTGTTCACGGTTACCTCGTGAGTGAAGAGAAACAGCTAGAAGATCTGCCTGGCCAGCAGAAACACCAGGGCATAACGAAGCAATTTGCCAAGCCCGATCAGAATGAGAGAGCGCCAGAACGAGAGGCGCAGCCAGCCGGCCAGCAGACAGAGACCATCACCTATCACCGGTGTCCAGGCGAGCAGCAGGCACCAGTGACCATGCAATTTGAGCCAACCGAGTGCCTTTTGTTCCCCACGGCCATGGAAATCTTCCGGCTTTTTCTTGTACGTGGCAAGCCAGCCGAGCCACCAGGTGGTCATGGACCCCAGAGTATTGCCGAGGGTCGCCCACAGCAGCAGGCTGGCCATGCTCCACTGATCCTGCTTTGCCATGACGCCGAGCAGCACTTCCGAACTGCCTGGCAGCAGGGTCGCCGAGGTGAAGGCACTCAGAAACAACCAGCCCAGCCCGGTCGTCAGTGTCTCCATCATGCGAGATGGCGCTCGGCGGCCGGCATCCGCAGCACCAGCTTGCCGCGGGTATGGCCGCTCTCGATGGCCTGATGGGCCAGGGCCCCCTCCGCCAGCTCGTACTCACCGGACAGGGTGATGTGGACCTCGCCCTGGCGCAGCAGCATCAGCATCTGGGCCAATTGCTTGCCATCCGGGTGGACCAGCATGCCGCTCACGGCGATCCCCGACGCGGCGCCGGCGTCCTTGATGCTCTGCGCCGTGATGGTCGGCACCGTCACCAGCGTACCGCCCGGCTTGACGCAGGCGAGCGCCGCCTTGCCGCTCTCGCCCCCCATCAGATCCAGCACCAGATCCACCTGGCCGACCTGGGCAACCCAGTCGGCATCGTGGTAGTCCACCATGGTGGTGGCCCCGATCCCGTGCAGGAAACCGTGGTTCTCCTTGCTGGCGGTGACCACCACCTCGGCGCCATAGGCGCTGGCGAACTGCACTGCCAGGTGACCCACGCCACCGGCCGCGGCCAGGATCAGCACTCGCTGCCCCCCCTTGAGGCCGCCGTGCTCGAACAGCCCCTGCCAGGCGGTGAGCCCCGCCAGCGGCAGCGCCGCCCCCTGCTTGAGGCTCACCCCATCGAGTTTGACCAGATCGTGCTCGCTCACCACTATGCTCTCGGCATAGCCGCCCCCCGCCAGCGGGAAGCCCACCATGCCACAGACGGGATCCCCTTCCTGCAGGCTTGTGACGCCCGGGCCCGTCTTCTCGACCACCCCCGCCACGTCATAACCCGGGGTCCAGGGCAGCTTGTCCTTGTTCTGGGCTGCCGCCCAGCCGAGGCCGGCCCGGGTCTTGGCATCGATGGGATTGACGCCGGCAAAACAGATGCGCACCCGCACCTCCCCCTCGGCAGGCACCTTGTCCTGGGAAGGGTTGAGCTTAAGTACCGAGGGGGCGCCGAATGCGGTAATCTGTAGCTGCGTCATTGCACAATCCATCCTGTTGATTGATCAAGGATCCACAGAATAACAGCGAGGACACCATGGCTCGAATGTTTCTTATTCCTCTGTTGCTGGCCCTGGGATGGTGGGCGTTTCTGCTCTACTTCCGCATCCCGCTCAAACAGGGGGCCAGGGGGTTTTACTGGATCATCGGCCTGGGTGGCGGACTGGCCGCCTTCCTCAGCCTGATGATGGTGCTGACCCACTAGCCGCCTTTCTCAGCCCGATGACAGTGCCGAGCCACTCGCCGTCGTCCCATCCCCGGCAACGACGAGGCCACCCTGGGGTGGCCTCCTGTGCAACCGGCTGGTTCAACCGGCCTGCAGGTTGAGATGGTGATAACGGCGGCGGCGGTCATACCGTCCACAGCCCCTGACCTCAGCCTGTTTGCGTGTTGAGATGGTAGTGGCGGTTGCTGCCCTGCCCCAGCACCCCTTCTGCCAGCAGATGCTGGAACACCCTGTCCACCTCCTCCAGCGGCATGGCCAGCGCCTGTGCCACCTGGCGCTTGCTGCACTTGAGTTCACCGCTCTCCAGCACGGCGCGAACCCGCGCCACCAGCGCGGGAGCCGGTGCCGGCTTGCTCACCATCTGGGGTTCTGTCGCTACCGACGCCGCCTCGGCTTCTGCCTGCTGCTGGCGTTGCCACAGTCGGCGGAAGCGGTTCTCCGCGCCGATCAGGCTGACGAAGTAGGCACCGAACGCATCGAGCAGGATCGAGAGGAAGCAGACCAGCAGGAACTGCACCTGGCTGATGCTCATGCCCACCCCGTCCGCCAGACTGCTCATCAGCCCCAGCATGGAGGATTGCTCGTTGAGCGGCTTGGCGTCCCGCTCCTGGCGCAGCTCATCCTGCTTCAGCCGCAGCTGGGTGTTGGCCTGTTGCAGACCAGTGACGCCGCTGGAGATGCGCGCCATCTCGATGTATTTGCGGGCCGCCTCCTCGTTGAGCTGGATCTGGCGTTCTATGCTGGCGATCTGCTCGTCGAAGCGGGCTAGTTCCCGCTCGTGGCGGGCCTGCTGACTCAGGATGGTATTGGTGGCGCTGTTGATGCCGCCGATGCTGCCACCGATGGAGATGGCGGCCAGCACGCAGTAAAACAGCAGCGACCAGAAGGCACCGCCGAGGTCGCGGCGCGCCTTGCACTCACCGTATTCATACCAGACGTAGAATTTGCCCAATTCGAAGATGATGGCGAGCCCGCCAAACAGCCACTTCATCAGCGGGTTGTCGTCGATGGAGAGAAACAGCAACAATGAGAAGACGATGGAGGCCAGGATGGCCAGCCCGGTGAAACTGTAAACCGTGGTCAGTGCGAACCACCCCTTGGGGTAGCGCAGTGCTGTGGTGTCCTGTGTAGTCATGATGAGGAGACGATGTGGTGCAGAGGAAATTTGGCTGCCGATTATAGTCATCGGACTCGTGGAGAGAAGGCTATTCGGTTGAATTCCTTCATATCCTCATCTGGATGGGTAGAACGCGACCGAATTGGGCAAATAGCCGCCCGAAGGAATAACCACAGGAGGCGTCGAGGCCATCCATCCCCAGTTCCGCCGAGGTTAAGCTGAGGCGGCATACACTGATGCATATCGCTCTATTATCGAGGCCATCATGCACAAGACCCCCCTCCTGCTCTCCCTGCTCCTCGCCCATGGCGTCGCATTTGCAGCCCCCCGCGTCAATACCAACGACGACATCAACATTTCCATCGACCGGGGCCAGATCGACCGGGATTGGGACGACAAGGAGTACGACTGGTGGAAGGACAACTGCCAGGAGATCGACAATCGCAGTAGCCGCATCAGACTCGACTGCGACAAAATAGATAACAAGTACCGCGATCACGACAACCGCAGCATCCACAGCGGCAACAACCCGGGCAAGGGCCACGACAAGCAGGACTGGGATGACGACGTCAAACACAAGGAGAAGGGCAACGGCAAAGGCAAGAACAAGTAAGGTGTCGGGCACCCTGGCTGTCGCAAGCGCGAGGGACGCCAGGGTGAACCGTTCCCTGCTCGCCATTGATGGCCGCACCTCATGGCCGGATCTGGCGGGTAATTGCTCAAGGATTGTTCCGTTTCCATTAAGCTTGGCGACGATAGACTGCGTACCCTCCTGCGGTTAAGAGGCCAGCATGCGCAACACCAACTCCCACCTGCTCTCCCGGCTGCTCGATAGCGGCGCGGCATTTGAAGCTCCCCCTGCCCGCCGCGATGCCGTCCCATCCCAGCAGGACATACCGCCTCGGGAGCCGCGAGATGCTCCGTTGAGGCAGCATAAAGAGCCAATTAGCACAGAAATGACAAAACAAGTGAATGGTAAAGGCTAAATTAACAACCCATTTAAACTGCCTCGCCTACCAGTAATTCTCCGCACTGATATTGCCGGGAGCCCGCCGCAGGTTCTTGGCCAATCCAATCTCCAGCAAAGTCTGTTGCGTCTCCTTCACCATGGCCGGATTGCCGCAGATCATCACCTGGCTGTGCTCGGGCGAGAACGTCATCCCGACCCGCGCCTGCAGGCGCCCCTCGGCGATGGCCGCCGGGATCCGGCCCGCCATGGCGCCCGGCCACGGCTCGCGACTGACGAAGGGAACATACTGGAAGCGGGATCCGAACTGCTCGACCAGGCCGGTGATGAGCGCCTGATAGGTAAGCTCTTCCCCCTTGCGCACCCCGTGCACCAGCACCAGCTTCTCAAACCGCTCGAACGCCTCGCCGTCCGCCAGCATGGCGAGGAAGGGGCCGATGGCGGTGCCGGTGGAGAGCAGCCAGAGATCCCGGCCGGCCGGGATCTCGTCGAGGGTCAGGAAGCCCGTGGCCAAGGACTGGACCAGCAGACTGTCGCCCGCCTGCAAGGCCGCCAGCGACGGCGTCAGCTGACCATCCGGGATCTCGACCAGATAGAATTCGTGATAGGGGCTATTGGGAGGATTGACGAAGGAGTAGGCCCGTTGCACCCGTTGCTCACCCCGTTGCAGGGCCAGCTTGGTAAATTGCCCCGCCTTGTAGGGGGCAAGCTCCGCCGCCACGCGCAGAGAAAACAGGGTGGGTGTCCATTCGATGCGCTCGATGACACGGCCTTCAACCCAGGCTGCCATAAGGATCTCCTTCTTGAGAACGGATCCTCACTTTACCCTTTGATCCCCTCTTGATTCAAAAAGAAAAAAACCCGCGCAGTTGCGCGGGTTTTTTCTGCAAAGCGAAACGCTATTACAGAGCAACAACCTGGATCTGTACGGTTGCCTTGACGTCAGCGTGCAGCTGAACAACAACGTCGTACTCGCCGGTGTTACGCAGAACGTTGCCCATGCGGACCTCGCTCTTGGCAACGGCGACGCCGGCAGCAGTGATGGCATCAGCCACGTCACGGGTACCGATGGAACCGAACAGCTTGCCTTCGTCGCCAGATTTGGAGGCGATGACAACGGCAGCCAGTTCACCCAGCTTGGCAGCGCGCTCTTCAGCGGCGGCTTTACCGGCAGCCAGTTTGGCTTCCAGTTCAGCACGGCGAGCATCGAAGGTCTCGATGTTGGCCTTGGTAGCCATAACGGCTTTGCCTTGCGGGATCAGATAGTTACGGGCGTAGCCAGCTTTAACAGCGACTTGGTCACCCAGACCGCCCAGTTTGGCGATTTTGTCGAGCAGAATAACTTGCATTACCTTTCCTCTAAGAAAGTTGAGTTAGGCCTAAGTGCCGGACCGATTCTTACTTGTTGTGCAGATCGGTGTACGGCAGCAGAGCCAGGTAACGAGCACGCTTGATGGCGCGTGCCAGCTGACGCTGATACTTGGCGCGGGTACCGGTGATACGGCTCGGTACGATCTTGCCAGATTCAGTGACGTAGTTTTTCAGAGTAACGATATCTTTGTAGTCGATCTCGGTAACGTTCTCGGCGGTGAAGCGGCAGAACTTACGACGACGGAAATAACGTGCCATGGCCTTTATCCTCTATTCAGTGATCCAGAATTACTCTTCGGAAGAAGCTTCAACAGCATCTTCGCGGCGCTCGTCGTCACGACGTGGGAAGCGCTCTTCCTTGGCCTTGGCCATCGGAGAAACTTCAGTCACGGCGTGCTTGGTGCGCATGATCATGTTGCGGATAACGGCATCGTTGAAGCGGAAGTTGGTTTCCAGTTCGTCGATAACGGCCTGCTCGGCTTCCACGTTCATCAGAACGTAGTGAGCTTTGTGCAGCTTGTCGATCGGGTAAGCCAGTTGACGACGGCCCCAATCTTCCAAGCGATGAATAGTACCACCAGCGGTGGTGATAGCGCCGGTGTAACGCTCGATCATGCCAGGTACTTGCTCGCTCTGGTCCGGGTGAACCATGAAGACGATTTCGTAATGACGCATTAATTAGCTCCTTACGGATTAATTCAGCCTCCGCCCAGGTGCAGCCAGACCTCGGAGGCAAGGAACATAGTGGTGTTTAGACACTGCTTTCTAGGGCGGCGTATTGTACGAAATCGCCTCTCTCACTGCAACTGGCACGGACAGTTGTTTTTATCTATGGCGGCGATACAAAACTTCAATTGATAACAATTATCATTTAGATCTATGCTGTCTTCATATCCTTATGGAGGATGCAGTATGCAACCCGCACTGAGCACGGCCATCCCGGCCCGCAAATTCAAGCTGACCCTGCTGGGGCCCGCCTTCATCGCCGCCATCGGCTATATCGATCCGGGCAATTTCGCCACCAATATCCAGGCCGGGTCCACCTTCGGCTATCAGTTGCTGTGGGTGGTGGTGTGGGCCAATCTGATGGCCATGCTGGTGCAGACCCTCTCCGCCAAGCTCGGCATCGTCACCGGCAAGAACCTGGCAGAGCACATTCGGGACAAGTTGCCCAAACCCGCCGTCTGGGCCTATTGGATACAGGCGGAGATCATCGCCATGGCCACCGATCTCGCCGAGTTCATCGGCGCTGCCGTGGGGTTCAAGCTGTTGCTGGGGGTCACACTGCTGGAGGGTGCCTGCATCACCGCCCTGGTCACCTGGGGTATTCTCATGCTGCAATCTCGCGGCCAGAAGCCGCTGGAGTTCGTGGTGGGCGGTCTGCTGCTGTTCGTCGCCGCGGCCTACATCGTCGAGCTGGTGTTCTCCCGCCCTCATCTGCCGAGTCTGCTGGAGGGTGCCCTCTTCCCCGGCCTGCCCAACAGCGATGCGGTCTATCTCGCCGCCGGCGTGCTGGGGGCGACCGTCATGCCCCACGTCATCTATCTGCACTCGGCGCTGACCCAGCACACCCAGGATCAGGGCACCGTCATCCAGCGTCTGCACACCACCAAGGTGGATGTGGCCATCGCCATGACCATCGCCGGCTTCGTCAACCTGGCCATGATGGCCATGGCCGCCGCCGCCTTCCACGGCTCCGGCAATCAGCAGGTGGCCGAGCTGGAATCTGCCTACCAGACGCTCACCCCCCTGCTCGGGCCAGCGGCCGCCACCCTGTTTGGCCTCTCCCTGGTGGCATCCGGCATCTCCTCCACCGTGGTGGGGACGCTCGCCGGTCAGGTGGTGATGCAAGGCTTCGTGCGCTTCACCATTCCACTCTGGCTGCGCCGCGCCATCACCATGGCGCCCGCCTTCGTGGTGATCGCCATGGGGCTCAACACCACCGAGATCCTGGTGCTGAGCCAGGTGATCCTGAGTTTTGGCATCGCGCTGGCGCTGATCCCCCTGCTGATCCTGACCGGCGATCGCACCCTGATGGGCCAGCATCGCAACCACCCCGTGACCCAGGCGCTGGGACGCCTGATCGTCGCCCTGGTGATAGGCCTCAACGCCTATCTGCTGGTCTCCATGATCTGACCCACAATAGCCATCATCCAGACGGGCTCATTAACGCGGGTTAATGAGCCCGTCTGCACTTTGGCGTATGCTGCGGCTCTATCTTTATTCGCAACGCGCGGGAGCCATCCATGGAACATAGCCGAGCCAGCTTCGTGCTGGGCCATCATCACGAGCAGGCCAGGGTCGTTCATTGTCAGGCCGGTGAGCCGACCCTGCTGGTCACCGATCTCACCCCCTTCCATCCCCAGAGCCACCTCTGGCCCGATCAACCGGGCGACACAGGTACCGTTGGCTGGGAGGGTGGTGAGGCAAGCGTGCTCCCCTGCCGCATGGGGGCCATCAGCCCGCAGGGAGAGCTGTTTGTCGATCAAGAGATCCCGGTCAAGCGGGGCACCGAGGGCTGGGCCTTCGTGGTGGTGCACCCGCTGGCGGGCAGACATGAACTGGCGATCGGCAGTGCGGTCGAGCTGAGGGTCGATGCCGAAGCTCGCCATGCCCTGAGCCTGGGCCACAGCGGCTGCCATCTGGTGGCATTGGCGCTCAACCGGGTGCTCATGCCCTACTGGCGCAAGGAGGTGAGCGAACGCGACGCCCTCGGCCAGCCCGATTTCGACCGCCTCGCCATCCAGACCTCGCGGGTCGAACCCAACGGCTCCCGGGAGCAATACCGCATCGGCAAGAGCCTGCGCAAGAAGGGGATGATGGCAACCGAGCTGCTCGCGGCTCTGCCCGCCATCGAACAAGGCATCAATGAACAGCTGGCCAACTGGCTGGCGGAGGGGGGAGAGATCCGCCGCTCGCGCTCAGGCGAGGCCATCATAGATTCGCGTTACTGGCACTGCGTGCTGGAGGGAAAAGAGGTGACCATCCCCTGCGGTGGCACCCATGTCGGCAGCCTGGCCGAGCTGGGTCAGGTCTCGGTGCAACTGGCCCCCGCCGAGGAGGGCTTCGTCCTTATCTCGAGGGTCAGTCCCTGAGTCAGCCTCGGCTGGGAGAACCTGAGCCGGGTCCCATCAGCCGAGGCGGATCAGCAGGATGCCGCACAGGATCATCAGCGCTGCCATCAGCCTGACCCGCCCCAACCGCTCCCCCAGCCAGAGCCAGGAGAGCAGCATGGCAAACAGCACGCTGCTCTCGCGCAGTGCCGCCACCAGTCCGATGGGCGCCTGGGTCATGGCCCAGATGACGATACCGTAGGCAAGCAGCGACAGCAGGCCGCCAAGCGCCCCCGTAGACCAGTCAGCCCGGCTCAGGCTGCGCAGACTGGTGCGGCTCTGCCAGCGCATCAACAGCGGCATCAGCAACGCGGTCAGAACGAACAGCCACAGGGTGTAGCGTACCGGCGCGCCAGCCGAGCGAGCCCCCATGCCGTCGGACAGGGTGTAGGCAGCGGTAAAGAGCGCCGTGATCGACACGGCGATAAGGGCGGCAGGCGCCAGCCTGATGCCACCGCGCCAGGCCATCAGCAAGACGCCGCTCACCAGCACCAGGGCCCCCGCGACCGCCAGCCATCCGGGCCACTCCCCCAGCAGCAGTGCCCCGAGCAACAGGGTCAGCAGCGGGGCACTGCCACGGGCCAGGGGATAAACCTGGCCAAACTCCCCCAACCGATAGGCTCGACCGAGAAACAGGCAGTAGCCGCTGTGCAGCAGGATGGAGAGCGCCAACCAGGTATATTCGGCGGGATCTGGCCATCCCACCAGCGGCAGGAAGGGGAGAGAGAACAGGCCGGAGCAGAGGGCAACCAGCAGCACGCTGACCTGGCCCGCGGCCTGGCGCTTGGCCAGCGCGTTCCACAAGGCATGTAACAAGGCGGCCAACAGGATGGCCGCGAAGATGGTGGGGGTCACAGCGGGGTTCCAGTCAATATGGGCGCACGATCATACCCGTTTGTATCGCAATAATCTGGGAGTCATCTCATGGTCGCCCCATCATCTCGCGACAACACCCAAGCTCAGCCCTGTCGTCTACGCATCCCCATGTGGGGAATGTCGTCTTCTATGTACCCTTCCCCCTCCGGTTCGAAGCCGTGCCGACCATAGAAGCCCTGCAGATGGGCCTGGGCGCCGAGCCAGATGCTGTGATCCGGCCAGCGCGCCTCACAGCCTTTTACGGCTTCGGTCAGCAACCGGTGACCCAGGCCATCGCCGCGCGACCGGGCCGAGGTGACCACCCGGCCGATGGCGCTGCCCTGCTCGTCACCGATGCCGGGGGCCATGATGCGGGCATAGGCGGCCAGGTGGTGGCCATCATGGCCGAGCAGATGCAGGACACCGTCACGACGATCCAGTCCATCCAGATCCTGGAAGGGGCAGGTCTGCTCCACCACGAACACCTCGGCGCGCAAGGCGAGCAGCTCATACAATTCGTCCGTGGTCAGTTCACTCCAGCTCTTGAGACTCCAGTTCACGGGTCACTCCTTAATGTCATGTCGGCCCGCCAGCATAGGGGCTCACGCCCTGACCGGCATTAACCTTGGTTAAGACTCTTGAGCCGTTTGCGAATGCGGCTCAGGCTGATGGGGGTAATGCCGAGATAGGCGGCAATCTGGTGATCCGGCACTCTGGCGTCCAGCGCCGAAAAGTTGGCCAGGAAGTGCTGATAGCGAGCCTGGGGGCTGCCGGTCAGCAGCAACAGCTCTTTCTCTTCCTTGATCCGCAGTTGCACCGCCAGCAGATGCTGGTACCAGCCGGGCCAGCAAGGGAGCCGGCGCAGGTCGGCCAGGTTGAACAGCTGCACGCGACAGGGCTCCAGCGCCTCCACGCTGTAGCGGGCGGGCTCACCGCTGAGCAGGTGGTGGAAGTCGATAAACTCGTCGCCCTCCCAATAGAACTCCTTGATGTACTCGCGCCCGTCCGCCAGCACCACCTTGGCCCGCAGCAGTCCCTGCTCCACCCTGATCAGCAGATCAGGGCTGTCACCGGCATGCCAGAGGCAAGACTTGGGGGCGAGGCTCAGCGAGCGGGCAAAAGAGAGGAGGCGCTCGGCCTCCTGCTCGTTCATGACCCTATCCAGGTTGAACTGGGGTCTGTCCATCGTCGCTGACTCAGCCGCGACGCTGACGCACGGCTTCGAACAGGCAGACACCGGTCGCCACCGAGACGTTGAGGCTGGAAACAGCCCCGGCCATCGGAATGCTCACCAGCTCGTCGCAGTGTTCGCGGGTCAGGCGGCGCATGCCCTTGCCCTCGGCCCCCATCACCAGCGCCAGCGGACCGGTCAGCTTGGCCTGGAAGACATCGTGATCCGCCTCGCCGGCGGTGCCGACGATCCAGACTCCGCGCTCCTGCAACTCCCGCAGACTGCGGGCCAGGTTGGTGACCTGGATGAGCGGCACCACCTCGGCGGCGCCACAGGCAACCTTGCGCACCACGGACGTCAGGCCGCTGGCCTTGTCCCGTGGCACTATGACCGCATGGACCCCGGCCGCATCGGCGCTGCGCAAGCAGGCGCCGAGGTTGTGCGGGTCGGTCACCCCGTCCAGCACCAGCAGGAAGGGCAGAGTCTGCTGCTCAGCCAGACCATCAAGCAGGCTGGCCAGATCGTGCTCGGCCAGCTTGGGGGCTTCGATCACCTTGGCCATGATGCCCTGATGATTGTTGCCTTCCGCTTTGTCATCCAGCGTCTTGCGGTTCACGCTCTGCACCTTGAGGCCGAGGGATTCCAGCTCGTCCAGTAAGGGTTGCAGCCGATCGTCCTCGCGGCCCTTGAGGGCCCACACCTCGATGAAGCGTTCCGGGGTGCGCTCCAGCAGCGCGGAGACGGCGTGAATGCCGTAGATCAGTTCAGTACTCATTTAGTGCTCTTGACCTTATCGCGAGCCTTCTTGCTCGGTCGTCTGTTGCTGGGTTTGGCGCGGCCACCCTTGTCGGATTTGCCGCCATCCTTGCTCTCGGTGCGTCTCTCGCCGCGCGGAGCACCCTTGGCGGGCTTGCGCGCCGTCCCTTTGGTGTTGTTGCCGTTGGCGGGAAGCGGCTCTTCCACCATCACGAAGTCGATCTTGCGATCGTCCAGGTTCACACCCATCACCTTGACGCGCACCTTGTCACCCAGACGGTAGCGACGGCGGGAGTTTTCGCCAATCAGCTGCATGTGCAGGGGATCAAACTGGTAGTAGTCGTTGGTGAGGGTACTGACGTGGACCAGACCGTCGATGTGGATCTCGGCCAGGCGCACGAAGAAGCCGAAGCCGGTGACGCTGGCGATGACGCCGTCGAACTCGTCACCCACGTGATCCAGCATGTACTCGCACTTGAGCCAGTCAGCCACGTCGCGAGTGGCGTCGTCGGCACGGCGCTCGGTCATGGAGCAGTGCTCGCCCATGGGATCCACTTCTTCCAGCTGGTAGTGATAACCACCGCTCGGGGTCCACTTGTGGCGCAGATTGCCCTGCTGCTCCTTGGCCGTCTGGTATTTGATGGCGCGGTGCAGGATCAGATCCGGATAACGGCGGATCGGCGAGGTGAAGTGAGCGTAGGACTTCAGGGCCAGACCGAAGTGGCCTATGTTGTCGGCCTGATAGACGGCCTGGCGCATGGAGCGCAGCAACATGGTGGAGAGCAGCTCGGCATCCGGGCGCCCCTCGAACTGGGCAGCCAGCTCGGCGAAGTCTTTCGGCTCGGGTTCGAGCCCGCCCTTGAGCTCCAGGCCCAGCTCGGCCAGGAAGTCACGGAAGCCGATCAGGCGCTCTTCACTTGGCTTGTCGTGGGTACGGAACAGGGCGAAGGCCTCGTTCTTCTCGATATAGCGGGCAGCCGCCACGTTAGCCTGGATCATGCACTCTTCGATGATCTTGTGGGCATCGTTGCGCACCAGCGGCACTATCTGATCGATCTTGCGCTGGGCATTGAAGATGAAGCGGGTCTCTTCGCTCTCGAATTCCACGGCGCCACGCTGGTGACGGGCGTGCTTGAGCGCCTTGTAGAGGTTGTTGAGCTCCTCGATGTGGCCCACCAGCGGCTCGTACTGCTGGCGCAGCTTGGGATCGCCCTCCAGGATCGCCGCGACCTTGTTGTAGGTCATGCGGGCGTGGGAGTTCATCACCGCCTCGTAGAACTTGTAACCGGACATGCGGCCAGTGGCGGAGATGGTCATCTCGCACACCATGCACAACCGGTCAACCTGCGGGTTCAGGGAGCAGAGGCCGTTGGAGAGCACCTCCGGCAGCATGGGCACCACGAACTCGGGGAAATAGACGGAGTTGCCGCGCTGATAGGCTTCCGCATCCAGCGCCGTGCCCGGGCGCACATAGGCGGACACATCCGCGATGGCGACCCAGAGGCGCCAGCCACCGCCGCGCTTGGCCTCACAGAACACCGCATCGTCGAAGTCGCGAGCATCTTCCCCGTCGATGGTCACCAGCGGCAGTGCGCGCAGATCGATGCGACCCTCTTTGGCCTTCTCCGGCACCTGTTCGCCCAGACCGGCGACCTCCTTGGTCACCTCGTCCGGCCAGGTATGGGGAATGCCGTGGGTACGCAGGGCAATTTCAATCTCCATGCCCGGCGCCATGTTCTCGCCCAGCACGTCCAGCACGGTACCGACCGAGCTGGTGCGACCGTTGGAGCGCTGGTTGATGCGCACCACCACCACCTGGCTCTGACGGGCACCCTTGTTCTCCCCTTCCGGGATGATGATGTCCTGGCCGATGCGGCTGTCATCCGGTACCACGAAACCGACGCCGTTCTCGACGAAGTAACGGCCGACGATATCCGCCTCACGGGGCTTGAGCAGACGTACCAGCCGCGCTTCCTGGCGGCCCTTGCGATCGACTTCGGTCGGTTGCACCAGCGCATAGTCGCCGTGCATCAGACGCTGCATCTCGCGGTTGTTCAGGAACAGATCCGATCCGCCGCTCTCGGGGCGCAGAAAACCGAAGCCATCCTTGTGGCCGAGCACATAGCCTTTGACCAGATTCAGGCGATCCGGCAGGGCGTAACATTGGTTGCGAGTGAAGACCAGCTGCCCATCACGCTCCATGGCGCGCAGGCGACGGCGCAAGGCTTCCAACGGCTCTTCATCGGTCAGCTTGAGGACCTTGGCCAGCTCTTCGCGGGACATGGGTTTCTCATGGCCCCTGATGAGCTCCAGCAGCATCTCGCGACTGGCGATGGGGTTATCGTATTTTTCGGCCTCGCGTTGGAGGAAAGGATCTTTTTGAGACATAAGCAGGCCTTTGGGTAGGTAATAACGAAGACATTATATCGAAGGGGGGAGCTATTGGCATCCATCGACTGCCTTTTGGCCAATCTCTCTGTCATACTGGGCCCAGTTTGCAGGTATGTGAGACTCGGAACTCATGAGCAAGGACTCGTTCGCCCAATCTGCCGCCTATTTGAAACAGGCGGTTCCCCTGATGATCAAGTATCAAATTCCCACCACCCCGAACAATTACCACCTCTGGTACAGCTACGTCTCCGGCGATATGCCAGAGCTGAACGGTGCCATCGATCAGGCGGTCAAGTTGCAGGGGACCTGCTCTCTCACTACCTGTGAGCGGCTCTATCACCGGCACCTTGCCAGCCAGGATGAGCGGCAGATGGAGACCATGAAGCTCAATCTGGCCGCCATGGCCAACGAGCTCGGCCACTCCATGCAGGATGCACTAGTGGACACCGGCCAATTCCAGGCGATGCTCGACAAGAGCTTCGACCGCCTCAGCCTCATCGATGACGAGGGGCTGAGTCTGGATGACACCATGACCATACTGCGCGAGCTGGTGCGTGAGTCGCGGGACGTGCGCATGTCCACCATGCACTTTCGCAATCAGCTCAGCAGTGCCGAGAAGGAGATCAAGGAGCTTAAAGAGGCCCTGAACGAGACCCGCAAGCTGGCCACCGAGGACGCCCTCACCGGCCTGCTCAACCGGCGCGCCTTCGACTTGGAGATGGACAGCCTGATCCGCAGCAAGCAGCCCTTCTCGCTGATCATGACCGACATCGACCGCTTCAAGGGCTTCAACGACGAATACGGCCACCTGCTGGGAGATCAGGTGCTGCGCATCTTCGGCAAGCGGTTGCGCGAAGCCAGCAAGGAGGGGATCACTGCCTATCGACTGGGAGGCGAGGAGTTTGCCCTGCTGGCACCACGCCGCTCCCTGGCGCTGACCCGGCAGATGGCGGAGAGCCTGCGCCGGGCCATCGAGAAGATGTCGATCCTGGATCGCAAGTCAGGCCGCCGCATCGATCACATCACCGCCTCGTTCGGGGTCGGTGAATACAGCGGGCAGGAGGCGGCCGATGCTCTGGTCGAGCGCACCGACAAGCTGCTCTACAAGGCCAAGGAACTGGGGCGCAACCGGGTGATGCCGTTGCCGTCCTGATCTGCATTCAACAAAAAGGCCGGTCAATGACCGGCCTTTTTCATTCTGGCGATGCGCTTAGAGGCTTTTGAGCTTCTCTTCCGGCAAAGCCAGCTCCTCGTTGTGATTGACGCCGATACCGCGCTCCAGCACGTGGCGAGCGATGGCATGCGCCTCCTCCAGGGAGTGCATGCTGTAGGTACCGCACTGGTATTCGTTCAGCTCGGGGATCTTGCCCTGCTCCTGTACGGTCAGCACATCGCTCATGGCAGCCCGCCAGGCGGCACCGACACGGGCCTCGTCCGGTGCTCCGATCAGGCTCATGTAGAAGCCGGTGCGGCAACCCATGGGGGAGATGTCGATGATCTCGACCCCGTTACCGTTCAGGTGATCCCGCATGAAGCCGGCGAACAGGTGCTCCAGCGTGTGGATGCCGCGCTCGGAGAGGATCTCCTGATTCGGCACGCAGAAACGCAGGTCGAACACCGTGATGGTGTCCTTGTTCGGGGTCTGCATGGTCTTGGCAACGCGCACCGCAGGGGCTTCCATACGGGTGTGGTCGACGGTAAAACTGTCCAATAACGGCATTTCTGACTCCTGATTGGTTACGAGAACCAGCCCCCGCTGGGGAGCCGCTCCTTGCATTGTCGATACTGGGCGCCGTAGCGCTGGGCGCGGGCCTCCACCTTGCGGGAGACCTGCATCAGCCACCCCTTGGCACGGTAGCTGCCACGCCGGTAACCGCCCCAGCCTTCGTGATAGTTGAGATACTGGCCATAGGCATCCCACTTGGAGGTGCCGTTCAGCCGCTGGGCCTTGTTAGTGTACCAGCCCATAAAGTCGATGGCGTCGGCAAAGTCGTCGCGATCGCTCCAGCCGTTGCCGGTCTCCCGCTGGTAATCATCCCAGGTCTCGTCCTTCACCTGGGCATAGCCATAAGCCGAGCTGGCGCGTCCGGTCGGGATGAACAGGAAGTACTGCATCGGCGGCTGGGCGTCGTGTACGAAGGAGGACTCCTGGTACATCATCGCCATGATCACGTGCACTGGCGTGCCCCAGCGCTCGCTCATCTTGAGTGCCGCCTGGTGCCACTCTGGCTTTTCCGTGAATATCTGACACAGGTTTTCCGGCTGGGCCGGTGGCTTGGAACTACAGGCGGTCAGACCCATCAACAGGCCTGCCGCCACCATTAAACGTGTCCACATCAGCAAAATGCCATCTTGGTTCTCTTCGTCGTTATAGACTTGTCCACCACATCAAATGGCGTCTTCGTTCTCTTCACCAGTACGAATGCGGATAACGCGTTCAACTTCGCAGACGAAGATCTTGCCATCACCAATCTTGCCGGTGCGGGCGGTATTCTGAATGGCCTCCAGGCAGGCATCGAGATCCTCGTCCTGTACCACCAGCTCCACCTTCACCTTGGGCAGGAAATCCACCATGTACTCGGCGCCGCGATAGAGCTCGGTGTGCCCCTTCTGGCGGCCGAACCCCTTGACCTCGGAGACGGTCATGCCGTTGATGCCGATCTCGGCAAGGGCCTCGCGCACATCGTCCAGCTTGAACGGTTTGATGATGGCTTCAATCTTCTTCATGGTGACTCCTTACCAGTTCTGTTTGCCAAACCCGGACGTAATGGGGTAACGGCGATCCTTACCAAAGTTGCGGGCCGTGATGCGGGGCCCAACGGCAGCCTGACGACGTTTGTATTCGTTGAGATCCACCAGCCGGATCACCTTGCGTACCACCGCCTCCTCGAAGCCCTCCGCCACCAGATCGGCGACCGAGGCATCTTCTTCCACATAGCGTTTGAGGATGGCATCCAGGATGTCATAGGGGGGCAGGCTATCCTGATCCACCTGATCCGGCGCCAGCTCTGCCGACGGGGGGGTCTGTCGATGACCCGCTGCGGGATCACGTAATCCAGGGTGTTGCGATATTCACACAGCTTGAAGACCAGCGTCTTGGGCACGTCCTTGAGCACGTCGAAGCCGCCAGCCATGTCACCATACAGGGTGGCATAGCCCACGGCCATCTCGCTCTTGTTGCCCGTGGTCAGCACGATGCGGCGGCGCTTGTTGGAGAGCGCCATCAGCAACACGCCACGGCAGCGAGCCTGCAGGTTTTCTTCCGTGGTGTCTCGTGTCGTGCCCTCGAACAAGGGGGCAAGCTGGGTCATGAAGCCTTCGAACATGGGCTCGATGGAGATGATGTCGAACTCGACGCCCATCCGCTCGGCCTGCTCCTTGGCATCTTCCACACTCATCTGGGCGGTATAGCGGAACGGCATCATCACCGCCTGCACTTTGTCCGCACCGATGGCATCGGCCGCGATGGCCAGGGTCAGAGCTGAATCGATGCCGCCGGAGAGACCCAGCACGGCGCCCTGGAATCCGTTCTTGGTGATGTAGTCGCGCACCGCCAGCACCAGCGCCTGATAGATCTCGGCCAAGGGTGCAAGGGAGGCTGCGGGCTCTTTTACCTTCATCGGTTGGGTATTTTCGAAGCGCACCAGCGCCAACTCTTCAGCGAAGGGGGCCAGCTTATGAGTCAGCTCGCCCTGGCTGTTGAAGACCTTGGAGCAGCCATCGAAGATCAACTCGTCCTGACCGCATATCTGATTGAGGTAGACCAGCGACAGCCCGGTCTGGGCGCAGCGCTCGGTCATCAGCTCATGGCGGATCCAGGGTTTCTCCCGATCGTAGGGGGAGGCATTGATGGTGAGCAGCAGCTCGGCACCGGCCTCTTTGGCCGCCAGTGCCGGGCCCGGCTGCCACAGATCCTCGCAGATGAGCAATCCCAGCTGGTGCCCTCTGAACGCCACGACACAGGTTTCAGAACCCGCACTGAAGTAGCGCTTCTCGTCAAATACCCCGTAGTTCGGCAAGTCCTGCTTGAAGTAACGGGCGACCAGTTGACCCCGCTCATAGAAGGAGGCCGCATTGTAGAGCGCCTCGCCCTCGCGCCAGGGATGTCCTACCAGAATGGCGCAATGACCCTGCCAGGCCGCGATGCGGGCCAGGGCTGACTCGACCCGGATCATCAAGTCGGCGCGCAGCAGCAGATCTTCCGGCGGGTAACCGGTCAGCGCCAGCTCGGAGCACACCAGCAGATCGGCACCTTGCAGATCGGCCTGGGCAGCCGCGGCCAGTACCTTGTCACAGTTATCTTCGATGGCGCCTACCGTCAGATTTAACTGGGCAAGCATCAGAGAGAGGGCTTTTGCCATGGCGATGCATCTTAAACTCGAAAATGATGGGGAATGATAAAGAAAAGGCGCTGGCTGTGCCAGCGCAACACTTGGCCTTTGCGCTGGTGTTCTGGCACTCAGGAGATAAGATGTAACTAATCGAGGGAGATATTTACCATGATCAAGGATGTGAAAGGATTCACCCTGCTGGAACTGATGATTGCCGTCAGCCTGGGCGTTATCTTGCTCGGGATCGGGGCTCCCGCCATGTCGAGCCTGCTCAATGAAAACACCCTGAGATTTGAATCCCGCACGATCCTGAAGTACTTGCGCTTCGCCCGCAGCCAGGCGGTCGACAACCAGCAAACCGTCACTGCCTGTTTAGCCAATGCCAGCGATAACTGCGTCATGGCCAGCCCGACTCAAGTATTGGTCTTCGTCGATATCAACGGCAACGACGTGCTCAATAATGGGGAGCAATTTCTGGCAAGAAGCCCCGCCTTCCCCAGAACATTGACCGCAGCCAACAACAGAATTTCCACTACCTTCAGCCCGGATGGCACCAGCCTGGTCACCAATGCCACCCTCAGTCTCTGCAGTCCAGGCAATGCTCAGATCAATTTGGTCATTGCCCCATCAGGCCGCACAACCCAGTCAACTCAAGCCAATACCTGCCCTTGATGAGCTTGGTTCACTATCGCAACTGGGCCGCATCCTGTTGCTGTCCCTCTTTTGACTGAAACTTTTCTCCCGATGGCAGGCACTCCAGCAACTTGTGTACCGGTTGCACGACACCATTGACCTCGTACCCTCGCTGTTTGAACTTCTCCTGTACTGCCTTCTGGCTGCTATCCGTTACTGTGCCATGCAGCACGACTTTCTGCTCATTAACCAGCTCCACATAGCACTTCATGTCATCCGCCAGCACAGGGCCTGATAATAAAAGACTCAGACCCAACATCATCTTCAGCGGTTTCATTGCCCCTCTCCTTCATACAGGTAGATTTTCTTGGGTGACATGTCCATATCGGCCTCCTCCGCTCCCTGAGCACATTCACCACCTCCGGTACAGCGCTCAGGTTCACCACTACCATCGTCTTTGAGAATGACTTCCTCCCCTGCACCTCCACCTATGATGCGGATTTTTGCATCATCACCCGCATGTACAACCAAGTCATCTGCCACCTTGTTTTGAACCTCTACATAGCGTTCTGGTGTTTCATTACCGTCCAGATCCACTACGTAGCGGAAGGAGCTGCCATAGTGCATATCCACCATATATTGGCGTGCCGCCCCAATGGATTGAATGGTGCACTGCTGGAATGACTGCACCTGAGGCAGGAAGGAGGTGAAATAGAGTTTGCCCTGTAGCACGACGCCCGCTCCCAGGGACTTTTCACCTTCTTCGTTCAACCAGTTGACCCAGCCTTTTGCACTGGTAATGCCCGCCTTGGTTGCCAGAATGCCGGCACTGGTCGTCTGTGCCGACAAGGGATCATTGGTCACATCGTAGAGTTCTGAAATTTGGATAGCCGATCTGGTGGGTGAAGTTGACGTGCGGGGCATTACATCGTAATCGCGCAACATGAAGTAACCGTTATGGACTGT
Source organism: Aeromonas sp. TECH754 (assembly GCF_056279295.1). Lineage (NCBI taxonomy): Bacteria > Pseudomonadati > Pseudomonadota > Gammaproteobacteria > Aeromonadales > Aeromonadaceae > Aeromonas > Aeromonas sp. TECH754. The sequence continues at coordinate 3,261,409 of NZ_JBWBRA010000001.1, forward strand.
TGATTCAGATGAGGGTCGATTGCGATCGCCACTGCCTATCAACACGGCATCGAAGGGACGATCCTGATAGGAATAAGTTGTATTTCCTCCGGCGACCGTTGCCGTCACTTGCTTGTTGATGGTTCGAACCACTATGGGTTGGGTAAAGAAGCGACGGTCATCTACCTGGGTCGTATCCGATCCCAGGCTGGCAAACTTGAATACATTCCAATCGGATTTAGTGGCAGAGGGCAGGTCCATCCGCCAGATGTTGCCGCCCGTATCCCCCGCATAGATACGATCAATCTTGTCATCGCCGTCACTGTCCATCGTCGCGACCGAGCCCGGCATGCTATCTGACATGCCACTGACCTGCAGATGATCGGTTGTCGGGGTGTTCGCTGGCGTTGCGCTGAATACCAGAGCCCCAGTCTCAGCGTCGACGATATAGATTCCCCGCCCCGAACTGTCTCCACTTCCTAATCCTTGCCCGCTTTTATTGGTGTCGTAACCACCAGCAAATATTAAGACTGGAAGCTGGATCTGCTTGCCATTAACAATTTTGAAATAGCCAGGTATGAAGGCAATCTCAGGCACCGACCAGGTCAATGCCAGCTCACCAAAACCTGCCGTTTGCGAATTCAGTCGCCATTTCAGCGTTGGCGTGTTTGGGGCCGACACATCGAAGGCATAATAGGCTTTCCCACCGCTTCTCAACCCGGTAAACACCCACACAAAGTCGCTCTCGGAAGACTTCAAGACGCCATTGCGATTGGCGTCCTTGATAAGCGCCACAGGCGAGGAGTCAACACCATAAATGTGTTCTGCTGACTCGGTGTTGATACGCAAGGCTTTCTGATTGGCCAAAAATTCGTAGGGAATGGCCGCCCAATTCTCGTCTACGGTGCTGCCCATATCCTTGAACATATGCAGGAAACCTGCATTGGTGCCAAACAGGATCCGTAAATCGGGAGCGTCCGTCATATTGCCGGACTGAGGACCGTAATTCAGCACCAGTGGGCGGGAGTGCAAGGGATCACCCATAATATCGCTACGGATCAAGGTGGTGGTGTCAAAATCCTCATCGTCGACATCAACTCCTTTGGTCCAGTTTATCAACTCATCTAGCTCGGTCGTGTCACCGGCTTTCATCCAAGCCATTAGTGCCGCTTCCGTACCGGCCTGGGAGACCAGATTGGCTTTCGTCAATGTATCAAGCCGGCTTTGACCATTATTGATGACATACAGGTTGCGGTTGCTCTTTGCCGCCAGCATGTCTTGTGCTCCCCCTTCCGCTACCTTGTTGCCATCTTTGGTTGATGACCAGAAGGTTTGAGCACTGTCGAGTATGGTGCCATCAAATTTGATCGCCGGCAGGCCACGGCTGTCGGCAACATACCCATCCGGGGAAAATACCAGTTTCTTCAGATTGCCCCGCCACCTCGGACCGTCATCCGGTTCAAACATGGCGTAATAGATATTATTGAGGCTCCGTGTTCGGTCAAAGTTATTACTGGCGATCGCCGGTGACACTAAGGATGTATTAATTCTAAGAATGGCCAGAAGAGACGATTTCAAGGCATTTGTCAGCGCTGATGCATTAGTTGCCGGATAATATACTCCCCCTCCACGACGGGCAGTTTCAGCCAGTAAATTACCGGCGCCACTGATCGCCTCATCCCCGAAACCAACGGTAAAGGTCGTAACAGTCTGAGTGCCGGGCGATACCGAATTGACATCCTTATGCTTCATATATCCGGCCAGAGCGGCCAGATAGCTGGTAGCCTTGGGCTTATCGGAACCATAAGTCACCACAGAACCATATGCTGCTTTTTCATCGGTTGACAGTGTATTGACCAACCCCTGTACAAATGTATCTGACGACGTATCCTGGGTCGGTTCGCCATCAGTGATATAAATGACGTACCCATTGTTTGAACAATTGTCATAGGGGGCCTGATAGGTACCGCTCGGACTCTCGGCCGTTGTATCTCTCGGGCTGCCTTGCAAGCCGTAGACAACGGCCTTGTTGCCGAAGAACTGATACGCCTCCCTCAGTGTCTCGCAGAGCGGCGTATTGGTGCTGGCCGTTAATGCCTCGACTCTGTCCAGCAGGTCCTGCTCTCCCGTCTTGCCATTCGTCAGCGTTATCTCGCTGCCCAATATATCACGTACGATTCTTCCTCCATTCGAACTAGTGCTGTTATTTGTGTTAAATATGGCCAAGCCGAAATCGACCCCTGGTGTAGAAGATATCAAGCCTTTTACCGCATCTTTGGCAATGCGGAGTCGAGACTGTACTGAATAGCCGGTTGGGCCATAATACCAACGAATATAGTTAGCTGAATAAAGAGTTACAGCTGTGTTGCTTGCATTGACCGCATCTTTCGTCGCTGCGGTATAAAACCATGACCCTTGGTTATTACTAGTTTTATCAACCGGATAACCCGCACCAACTACCCATGTTCCAGTGTACGGGTTTGCCGAATTGGCAGCTGTGACATCTTGTTTACAATCAATTAAATTTATATTGCTTTCTTGATAGCCACTTATAGAATACCAGGCCCCACGACCTCTACCAGGAGGCGTACCATTATTTACCTCATAACTCCATATTTGAGATTGAAAGTAACCAATATTCAACAACGGTGTTTTTGAAGTGGCACAGGAATTCAGTTTATCGGAGAATCGTTTGGTGCTGTTGATAGCTGGGATGCTACCATCAGTAGAAAAATAGATGTATTTCTTACTATTTCCTGAATCAGGATCATTACTTAATACAGGATAGATGGTGGCGGGGTTATAGACTTCTTTAATCTGTTCCATAGTGTCTGCCATACTGCCTGAATTATCAAAAATCAGCAGTACCTTGGGTCTGAAATCCCCAGCCTTATTGAAATCATAGATAAAAAGCTCGGTATCATCGGCTTTTACCATAGTCGCAGCCAGTACCATGGTGAACCAGCTGAGCGTCATTCCAATTTGACGTAACCACATATCCTTCGCTCCTATTTGGTGAGCAGTGGTTGTTCTACACCCGCAGTCCAATTCAAGGGCCGGGAATATTTTCCATAGTTTACATTCGCCTGCAGCTCAACATATTTACAAACCGGAATCACATTATTGCTGCTGGCATCGACCTTACGCTTGCAAATAGTTTCGGTGCGATTCGTGAGGGCTACGGCGGCAGAGGCATTGCTGCTATTGACATTGATCGATGCACTCACACCCATGTTGGCGATCAGTGTCGAGAAGTTGTTACTCTGGATGGCCGCTTCCATGATCCCCTCGAGTCGATGCTCTGCCTGCCGAAAACTGGCCGCGGATCCCGCCATCTTGAGATCCTGCCCAGACGACTGCATCACCACCACGGCAATAAGCGTTAGTGGTACCAGAATGATCAGGGCCACTATCAGGGCCACACCGCGCTGAGTTCTCATGAGCCTCCTCCGGTAATCACCGCCGGATTGCGCAGTGACACGCTGGTTTCCAATAACAACCGGCGAAAACCATCGCCATTGCCCGGAACCGATATGTCGCCAACCTGATAGGTATTGTTATTGGCATAACGGTTAGAGGCTTTCAAGGAACGCACAAGAACGAACACTCTGGCAGCAACGACACGCCCCTCACTCCACTCTTGCTCGTTGACATTATTGGTGGCGACATAGCGATCGACTACACCATCAGGTACCGAACTGTCATCAACACCAAGCAATATCCTCACTTGCTCAATGCCTTCAGCTATTGCGCCACCAATTAATAATGAACCACCTCCTGGTGTTAAGTAGCGTTTACGCAGCTCAGAGTTGCCATTAGTTGAATTTGGAGATAGGTAATAAATAAAATGTTGATATTCCCATAGCTGGGGATTAATCATGGTACTGGGTATAGCTTCACCCTTTTTGAACAGGTAAGCTGATTGTGTGGTGGTCGCAAGATAAAAACGAGTGGCTACTAGGTCTTTAGCTTCCAAAGAGCGCCCTACCAGTCGCTTGATACTGATAATTTCTGTATTTTTTATGCGATCGCCTGTACCAATACAGTCAAGCCCTCCTCCTATCACAGCTCGATTACCATCAATTTGAGCAACCCAGAATGAACGTAGCGAGCCTACGGTCGTTGGGAAGCTGCCACGATTTAAGTTGTCTAAACAATCGTTCGCTACAATAACTCCACTACTCAAGGTAATACCCAGATCTTTCGTCATTGGAGACCCTGTATAGTCCCCCCAGAATCCCGCCCATTTAAGATCCTGAGTCAACATACGCATGGCGATACGACCATTCTCCTGCAACTCACTCTGATCAAACGTATCTTCGGTGGTTGAACGAGATGCTACAAAAACGCTCAGACCACCACCGACCAGAAATACGCCGATCAACATGGCGATCAACCATTCGATCAGGGTAAAGCCACTGGATTTCATAATGTGGTCGTCAGTACGAACTGACGCCTCTGACGATCAGCTGTTGCACTCAGTCCACAGTTGGTTCGTACTGCGGCGACGGCGTTCGCTCCATCAGACAGGGACTCGCGACCACGCCAGAAGATCCCGACCGTCAGGCTGTTATTGGCACCACGAATGACACAGCCAGTGGGGGCTTGCAGGGAGGAGACCGAGCCGGAGACGGCTGTCCCCAGCAGGGAACGCTGCCAATAGTAGAGATCCAGTGTTTGACGATCGCTGCGGCTGCAACCCGACATAGTCCCATCGATGTTGGCGCAGTTCGGCATACTCAATATTGCGTTACCGGATACGACGGTCGTTCCCTGTGCAGACCAGCTGTCTTTATTGATCCGGGCACGCTCCACCAGATCGTTGGCCAGCCAGCTGGCAATGGTACGTTGACGCGCCTCATAACCGGAGAACTTGGCGGTCGCCTGCATAGCCACCAGGCCAAGCAGGCCGAAGGAGAGCACCACCGCGGCTATCATCACTTCAAGCAGGCTGAATCCAGTCTGTGGGCAACGAGTGTGTAGTCTCATCAGCTAGTCCCAACAAGCGTTGTTGGTGGTGTTGCCAAGCCGGGTGGCACTGCGGGTTCCGTTCTGGTCGATAGAGAAGATGATACAGTCGCTATCAGAGCCTTGTGCTCCAGAAGCCGTCGCAAACAGGGTGAATGTGTTGCCGGCAGCGGAAATAACCAGATGATAAAGACCGGAATCCGAGTTGTCGGAGATATTCAGTGCAGCCGAGGTAGAGGCGTACTGGTTGAAGTCCATAAAATAGGTTTCTTGCCTGTTCGCGGCATTTAACAGCATTTTTTTGGCTTCAACACGGTGACTGGTTAGCAGATAACGTTGATAAGAGGGATAGGCAATAGCACCAAGAATCGCCACAATTGCGACGACAATCATCAATTCAATAAGAGAAAAGCCTCGATGGAGCCCAATCATATCCCATCCTTGGTGACTGGTTGTCTTGACAGTCTAATGCCGGATAGGTCGCAACAACAAATCCGGCATCAGGAACATCGCTCTTTATTCTTAGGCCATCCTGGCCACATTCAAATAATTCTAAGCTCGGGCGGTACTTCGAATACGACATTTTCTTCACGGCCCGGATGCTCGGTCACTATCTTGCCCCCCAGCTCGCGCAGACGGGCGATGACGTTCTGCACCAGGATGTCGGGGGCGGAGGCGCCTGCCGTCACTCCGATACGGGCGACCCCATCCAGCCATTCTGGCTCAATCATGGAGGCATCGTCGATAAGGTAGGCACGAGCCCCCACCTTCTCGGCCAGCTCCCGCAGGCGATTGGAGTTGGAGGAGTTACGTGAACCGACCACCAGCATGGTATCTACCAGCCCGGCCATTTCCCGCACCGCATCCTGGCGATTCTGGGTGGCATAGCAGATATCGTCCTTGCGCGGCCCCTGGATCTTGGGGAAATGCTGGCGCAGGGCATCGATGACGTCGGAGGTCTCGTCCACGCTGAGGGTAGTCTGGGTCACGAAGCAGAGATCGTCAGGATTCTTTACCCGAAGCTTGGCCACATCTTCCGGCGTCTCCACCAGATACATCCCCCCCTCGCGGTTCTCGTACTGCCCCATGGTACCGATCACCTCGGGGTGACCGGCGTGGCCGATGAGCACGGCTTCGGAGCCCTTGCGACTGGCACGATGCACTTCCATATGCACCTTGGTCACCAGTGGACAGGTCGCATCGAATACCTTGAGGGCACGAGACTTGGCCATCTCGCGCACCACCTTGGCGACGCCGTGGGCGGAGAAGATGACGATGCTGTCATCGGGCACCTCATCCAGCTCCTCGACGAACACGGCCCCTGCATCCTTGAGCTTGCTCACCACATAGCGGTTGTGCACCACCTCATGACGCACGTAGATGGGGGCGCCAAACTTCTCCAGCGCGCTCTCGACGATGCTGATGGCACGGTCGACACCGGCGCAGAAGCCACGGGGGTTAGCCAGCAGAATATCCATCAGAGCACCTCACTCATGCCGATAGCACGGCAGAAACCGCAGGAATTGGCGAACAGGATATCCATCAGTGCACCTTTTCCTCGTCATCGACGGCCAGGATTTCCACCTCAAAGGTGACGGTATGGCCGGCCAGGGGGTGGTTGAAATCGACCGTCACCGACATGCCTTCCACCGCCCGGATGATGCCGGGCAGCTCGCTGCCATTGGGCTGGTCGAACACCATGATGGTGCCGACCTTGGGCTCCATATCAGCACCGAACTTGGCCCTGTCCAGGTGGTAGATATTGTCAGGATTGGAGAGACCGAAGGCCTGCTCCGGGCTCAGGGTGAAGCTCTTGGCCTCCCCCTGTTGCAGCCCAAGCAGACACTGCTCGAAGGTGTCGGTCAGGCTGCCATCACCCATTTTCAGGCGAGCAGGCTTGCCGTGCAGCGCCGTGCTGTCGGCAACGGAGCCATCTTCCAGCTTGATGGCGAAGTGGAACAGTACGCTGCTATCTGCCGTAATCTGCTGACTCATAGCGCCTCTTCCTTCTTCTTCTCACTGCGAAAACCTTCCAGCACTATCATGGCGGCGCCGATGAAGATGAAACTGTCGGCCAGATTGAATGCCGGCCAATGGGAACGCTGCCAGTAGAAGTCGAGAAAATCGACCACATGGCCCAGCACCAGCCGATCAAACACGTTGCCGAGGGCTCCGCCGATGATCAGGGAGTAGGCGATGCCACTCCAGCGCTGGGTGACCGACTGCTTGCGCAACCAGTGGATCAGCAGGCCACAGATGGCAAACGCCAGCACCGCGAAGAACCAGCGCTGCCAGCCACCCTGATCGGCCAGGAAACTGAACGCCGCGCCCTTGTTGTAGACGTGCACCAGATTGAAGAAGGGGGTGATCTCCACCCCCGGGTAGCCGAATGGCAGCAACTTGACCACGGCGAGCTTGCTCGCCTGATCCAGTACGAATGCCAGCACCGCCAGCCACAGCCAACGCAGGCCGCTCTTGTTATGAGTCATGTTCATCAGGCAAATTGACGAGTTTCGCCGTCACCCTCGACGTTGGTGACGCAGCGGCCACAGATCTCTTCGTGACCTTGGATGGTGCCCACGTCTTCCACATGGTGCCAGCAACGATCGCACTTGGCCGCAGCAGACTGGGCCACGTTCAGCCAGAGGTCATCGCGCTCGGTGGCGACCGAATCTGCCGGTGCACTGTCCACCACCACGACTTTGGCCTTGGAGGTGAGCAGCACGAAGCGCAGCTCATCGCTCAGGGCATTCAGGCGGGCAGCCAGCTCGGGCTTGGCAAACAGCGTCAGCTCCGCCTGCAGGGAACCACCGATGCGCTTCTCGCCACGGGCGGCTTCCAGCGCCTTGTTCACTTCGGCGCGCACGGTCAGAAGCTCGGCCCAGAAGGCGTCGCCCATCTGTTCGTCGGCATCCAGCCCGAACAGGCCATCGTACCACTCCTCGGTGAACACGAACTCGCCGCGCTCGCCCGGCAGCAGGGCCCAGATCTCGTCGGCGGTGAAGCTCATGATCGGCGCCATCCAGCGCACCATGGCCTCGGCGATGTGATACAGCGCGGTCTGGCAGGAGCGACGGGCCAGGCTGTCGGCCTTGGCGGTGTACTGCCTGTCCTTGATCACGTCCAGGTAGAAGGAGCCCATCTCGATGGAGCAGAACTGCATCAGCTTCTGGGTCACACCGTGGAAGTTGTACTCGTCGAACGCGGTCACAATCTCTGCTTGCACTGCCTTGGCACGGCCCACGGCCCAGCGATCCACCACCACCATGTCGGCGGGTGCCACCATGTCGGTCGCCGGATTGAAGCCGTTCAGGTTGGCCAGCAGGAAGCGGGCGGTATTGCGAATGCGGCGATAAGCATCGGCAGAACGCTTGAGGATCTCGTCGGAGACGGTCATCTCGCCGGTATAGTCGGTGCTGGCAACCCACAAGCGCAGGATGTCGGCGCCAAGCTTGTTCATCACGTCTTGCGGGCTGACTACGTTGCCGATGGACTTGGACATCTTGCGACCCTGACCATCGACGGTGAAGCCGTGGGTCAGCACCTGGTTGTAGGGAGCCTTGTTCTTCATGGCCACGCCGATCATCAGCGACGACATGAACCAGCCACGATGCTGATCCGAGCCTTCCAGATACATGTCAGCCGACTTGCCATTGAACTCGGGACGGGCATCCACCACGGAGGAGTGGGTCGAACCCGAGTCGAACCAGACGTCCAGGGTATCCGGCACCTTGTCGTACAGGTCGGCGTCGCTGCCCAGCAGCTCGGCCTTGTCCAGATCCCACCAGGCCTGGATACCGTCTTGCTCGACCCGCTTGGCGACTTCGTGCATCAGACGCACGGATTCCGGGTGCAGCTGCTGAGTATCCTTGTGGACGAACAGGGAGATGGGCACACCCCAGGTACGCTGACGGGAGATGCACCAGTCGGGGCGATTCTCGACCATCGCCTGGATGCGGTTCTTGCCCCAGGCCGGCACCCAGCCGCTCTGGCCATGTTGCTTGATCCCGTCCTGCTCGATGCGCTCGATCTCGGCCAGGGCCTGCTTGCGCAACCCCTTCTGCTCCATGCTGATGAACCACTGCGGGGTGGCACGGAAGATGATCGGGGTCTTGTGACGCCAGCAGTGCGGGTAGGAGTGGTTGAACACCTGGTGATGCAGCAGGGCGCCGCGCTCGGTCAACACCTCGACCACGGAGGCGTTGGCCTTGAACACGTGCTGACCGGCAAACAGCTCGGTATCCGGCAGATAAACACCGTTGCTACCCACCGGGTTGGCGACTTCCAGACCGTATTTCTGGCCGACCACAAAGTCTTCCTGACCGTGACCTGGGGCGGTGTGTACCGCGCCGGTACCGGCATCCAGGGTAACGTGCTCGCCCAATACGATAGGCACATCGAAGCTGTAGAAGGGGTGGTTGAAGCGCAACAGATCGAGCGCCGCCCCCTTGGCATAGCCCAGGTTGTGGAACTGCTCGAACCCGGCTCTGTCCATCACGTCCTTGACCAGATCGGCGGCCAGGATCAGGCGCTCGGGGTTATCCCCATCGACCTGCACCAGGGCGTAATCAAGATCCGCGTTCAGGGCGACGGCACGGTTGGCCGGCAGAGTCCAGGGGGTGGTGGTCCAGATCACCACGGAGATCGGGCCACGACCGGTATGACCCTCGGGGCAGTCAAACTTGGCAGCGACACTTGCCTCATCGACGGCCTTGAAGCGCACGTCAATGGAGGGGGAATTCTTGTCGTAGTACTCCACTTCGGCTTCAGCCAGGGCAGAGCCGCAGTCGGTACACCAGTGCACCGGCTTGGAGCCTTTGTGCAGGTGGCCGTTCTCGACGATCTTGGCCATGGAGCGGATGATGTTCGCTTCAGTACCAAAATCCATGGTCAGATAAGGCTTGTCCCAGTCACCCAGCACACCCAGACGAATGAAATCGGTCTTCTGCGCTTCGATCTGGGTCTTGGCGTATTTACGGCACTCGGCGCGGAATTCGGCGGCGGATACCTTCACACCCGGCTTGCCGACGAGCCCTTCGACCTTCAGCTCGATGGGCAGACCGTGACAATCCCAGCCCGGTACATAGGGGGAGTCAAAACCGGAGAGGCCCTTGGACTTGATGATGATGTCTTTGAGGATCTTGTTGACGGAGTGACCGATGTGAATGCTGCCGTTCGCATAGGGAGGACCGTCGTGCAAAATGAAAGAAGGCTTGCCCGCTTTGGCGCGGCGAATGGCGCCGTAAAGATCCTGATCGTACCAACGTTTCAGCATGTTGGGTTCGCGCTTGGCCAGATCGCCACGCATCGGAAACTCGGTTTCCGGCAGATTCAGGGTGTGTTTATAGTCGCTCATCAGTCCTGGGTTCCCTTCTTTGCTAAAAGAGTGCTGGGTAAATTAAATGGTGGCAGCCCGAACCAGGCTCGGGCCGCCAGGGCATCTCGTTCGATCTGCTCTTTCAAGGCGGTGAAAGAGGCAAATTTCTGCTCTTCGCGCAGCTTGTGGCGAAGCAGCACCTTGACCTGCTGACCATATAGATCACCAGAAAAATCAAATAGATGTACTTCCAATCTGGCTTGTGTGCCGCTCAACGTCGGCCGTACGCCCACGTTGGCGACACCGGGGAAGGTCTTGCCGGAACATAACACTTCCACCGCGAACACGCCACCGACCGGGATCACCTGCCGTTTGAGGGCGAGATTGGCAGTGGGAAAACCTATGGTACGGCCCAGCTTGTCGCCATGGGCGACCCGACCGCTGATGGCGTAGGGGCGGCCGAGCATCAGCTCCACTTCCGCCATCCGCCCCGCTTTGAGGGCTTCGCGCACCAATGTGCTGCTGATCCGTTGGCGTTCGATCTGGAAACTCTGGGTGCTGATCACCTCGAATCCGTAGCGACGCCCCGCCTCCTCCAACAGGTGGAAATCGCCCTCTCGGCCGCGGCCGAAGCGAAAATCGTCCCCCACCACCAGATAGTGCACGCCGAGTTTCTCCACCAGCAACTGCTCGATAAAGGTGTTGGCCGTCTGCTCGGCGAAACGGTGGGTGAAATGCACGCAGAGCATGCGATCGATCCGCATTCCCTTGAGGGCCTCGTACTTCTCACGCCAGCGGCTGAGACGGGCAGGGGCATCGGCCCCGGCAAACAGCTCGAGGGGCTGGGGCTCGAACAGCATGACGCAGGCGGGCAGGCCCAGCTCGGCTGCTTTTTGCTGCAGTCGGGCCAGCACCGCATGGTGTCCCTGATGAACCCCATCGAAGTTGCCTATGGTCAATACGCAGCCCCGATGACGGGGCTTGATATTGTGAATGCCGCGAATAAGCTCCATCAGTGCCTTGTACGTTGCTGCCAGGAAATCGGCGGATTATATATCAGGCGGCAGGCAGGGTCAGCCCTCCCCGCCCGATTTCAGCTGTCTTGGCCCATTTCAGGGCCCCCACAGCATGAATGTTCACACCGAACGGCGACGTCTCGCCGCTGACCCAACATCAGATGTCTTGACCGAATGCCGGACACCTGCCGAGCCACTCGCCGCACAGAGCGCTATGGTCAGTTCTGCTGCCGATCCGATTTCAGGTGCCTTGGCCGAATACCGAGCACCAGCAAGACGATCCCGTACAGGGCTCCACCGAGGCAGAGCAGCAGTGTCAGTTCCAGACTGGCCTTGCCCATGCTCCAGGCCCCCCATTGGGCGAGATCCGGTGACAAGTAACCAAGCAGGCCGCCCATCAGCAGGGTCGCCACCAGCAACTTGAGGCAGAACAGACCGGTCTGGCGGGACGGCCGGTAGACGTTCTGCTCATAGAGCCCCTTGAACAGCAGGGCCGCATTCAGGGTGCCGGAGCAGGCGGTGGCGAGCGCCAGCCCCACATAGCCAAGCGGATAGATGAAGATGAGGTTGCACACCATGTTCGCCACCATCGACATCACCCCGATCCGCACCGGGGTCCTGGTATCCTGGCGGGCATAGTAACCGGGCGCCAGCACCTTGATCAGCATCAGGGAGAGCAGCCCGGTGGTGGAGGCCAACAGGCTGGCACTGGACATGCTCACCTCGTGCAGGCCGAACTCACCGCGCATGAACAACACCCGCAGGATAGGCTCGCGCAGCACGGCGATCCCCACCATGGCGGGCAGGCCGAGCAGCATCACCATCCGCACCCCCCAGTCCATGGTGCGGGAGAAATCCGCCGGATCCGCATCCACGTGTTTCTTCGCCAGCGCCGGCAGGATCACGGTGCTGATGGCGACCGCAAACAGGCCGAGGGGGAACTCCAGCAACCGATCCGAGTAGTAGAGGTAGCTGATGGCACCGGTCGCCAGGAAGGAGGCGAGCATGGTGTTGATCAGCAGGTTGATCTGGCTGACCGAAACGCCAAACAACGCCGGGATCATCAGGGTGCGGATCTTGACGACCCCGGGATGGTGCCAACCCCACTTGGGCCATACCAGCATGTTCATCTGGCGCAGGAAGGGGAACTGGAACAGGAACTGCACCAAGCCCCCCAGGAAGACACCGATCGCCAGCGAGATCTCGGGCTTCTCCATCAAGGGCGCTATCCACCAGGCGGCCGCAATCATGGTGATGTTGAGAAACACCGGGGTAAAGGAGGAGACGGCGAAACGGCCGTAGGTGTTGAGGATGGCCCCCGCCATGGCGGTGAAGGTGATGAACCAGAGATAGGGGAAGGTGATCTTGAGCATCAGGCTGGCCAGCTCGAACTTCTCGGCCGCCGGCCCGCCGTGCAGCCAGTCCCAGAACCAGCCCCAGCCGAACAGGGCGGTCAGCACCCCGGAGCCCAGCACCCCGAGCAGGGTCACTATGGTGACGATGCCACCCAGGGTCCCCGCCACCGCGGCCAGCAATTCACGCACCTCGCGCTCATCGCCCTTCTTCTTGTATTCCGTCATCACGGGCACAAAGGCTTGGTTGAAGGCGCCTTCGGCAAACAGGCGGCGCAGGAAGTTGGGAATGCGGTTGGCGAAGAAGAAGACGTCTGCAGCCACCCCGGCGCCGAGCAGGTTGGCGATGACAACATCGCGAACCAGGCCCATCACACGGGATGCCAGCGTCATTGCGGACACTATCATGCCGGATTTGATCAATTTCTTACTCAAGACGAAGCCTCTGGAACTGTCAGAATGGAAAGAATGCTGGTAGAATCGGCCGACAGTTTAACCGCCTCCCAACTGACACACCACCGGGGGGCGGTGTTTATTTGCACAAATCATTTGACAATATGTGGTTGTGAAGGCATATTTCCGGGCCTTTTCAATACACTCGCTAAGACAGTTTTAGGAGTTTTACCTTGGCTAATATCAAATCTGCTAAGAAGCGCGCGATTCAGTCAGAGAAACGTCGTCAACACAACGCCAGCCGTCGTTCCATGACCCGTACCTATCTGAAGAAAGTAATTGCTGCCATCGCTTCTGGCGACAAGGCTGCTGCCACTGCCGCTTTCGCCGTTGCCCAGCCGATCATGGATCGTATGGCAACCAAAGGCCTGATCCACAAGAACAAAGCTGCTCGTCACAAGAGCCGCCTGTCTGCCCAGATCAAAGCTATGGCTTAATCAGCTTCGGCTGTATAAAGCTCAAAAAACCGGCCTCAGGGCCGGTTTTTTATTTATCTGCGCTGCAGTAAAGTCTGTTCAGCAGACCTATCATCTCGCGCACCTCGTGGCTGCGCAGCGAATAGTAAACCGTCTGGGCCTCCTTGCGCGTCGTCACCAGCTCATCACGCCGCAGCACCGCCAGGTGTTGTGACAGAGCGGACTGGCTCAATCTGAGTACCTCGTTGAGTTCCCCCACCGAGAGTTCCCGCTCCAGCAACTGACACAGAATGAACAAGCGCCGTTCATTGGCCAGCGCCTTGAGCAGCGTCACCGCGCGCCCGGCATTTGCCTCCATCTCTTCCAGCTGCATCTCATTCCCTCTTCTGCAAGTCAGGCATCATACTCCCGGCCCCTGCCATTTAAAACGACAGGGGGGCCGGCTGGATAGCGGTAAAATCTTCCTGGCCGGCAAACAGGAAGGAGAAATCGCTCTCGCACACCCGTTTCACCGCCGGATGCTGGATCATCCGCTCGGCGAAGATGACGTAATACTCCTCCATCAGATCCTGGGTCTCCCCCAGCAGCATGACCCCCTCCCCCTCCAGGATCTCCTCCCGATAGATGGTCGGCGCCATGAAGATGCCCTGATTGAAGAAGCCAAATGCCTTCATCAGCGCCGCGTCGTCAAATTCCCCCAGGATGCTGGGAGAGATCCCCTGCTGCTCGAACCAGTGGGTCAGCTGACGGCCCATGGCGGTGCGGCGGCCGGGGATCAGCAGCTTGCGCTCCTCCAGACAGGCTGGAAACGGCAGTGAAGGCAGCGGCGCCTTGCAGAAGAAGCTGACCCCGCAGCCACCGAGCCGCTTGGAGAGCAGCCCCGCATGCTGGCTGGAATCCACCGGGCAATCGGAGAGGATCATGTCGAGCTTGTGCTCGCTCAGTTGTTCCAGCAGCAGCTCGTGAGTCGATTCGAAGCAGCGCAGGTGGATGGAGCCGTCGTTGGGAATGACTGACAGCAGCACCCGGCTGGCGAGACGTTTGGAGAGCGCGTCGGCGATGCCGACGTCAAACAGGATCTGGCTCTCCTTGCGGTAGTTGACGATATCCAGCATCTCGTAGGAGAGGCTGAACATCTTGTCGGCATAGCGGAACACCAGCTGGCCGAGTTCGGTCGCCTCGAGGGATCGTCCTTTGCGCATCAGCAACTTGCCACCAAGGCGTTGCTCCAGCAGCTTGATCTGGCCAGTGACCGTCTGGGGAGTAAGAAAAAGGGCCTCCGCCGCCTGGGTGACGGAGCCCTTCTTCTGAGTCATCCAAAAGTAATAAAGATGGTTGTAGTTAAGGTGTGACATCCGATGGGGTTCCCGCGGCTGGCGGGCTCCGGTAGCAGCTGAGTTCAACCGCCAGAATGTCATACATGTCGCTGATCGAGTCAACCTTGTTTGCGTCGAACTGCTTTTGCAGCACCAGTTTGAGGCTGGCCGGATCCGGCATCCGCTCACCGCAGTAGCGCTGATTGGACTTCTTCACCCGTTCCCCGGCCCGGCTACTCAGGGCCCGTTCGGCAAAGGTCTCGCCGAAGCGGGCCTTGGCCTGCTGCTCCCCCAGCATGAGGGCGCTGTCGACCACCCCGTTGAGATAGGCAGAGCAACCTGCCGAGGCCGCATCCTGCTGACACGCCACCAGACTGTTCGCCCAGACTGCCGGGCTCGCCAGCATGATCAACCATCCCAGTCTTCTCATAACCCCTCCGTGCTTTGATCCGCCTCCCGGTTGGGAAGCGACATCCACAGGGCGAGATAACCGACCACGGCCGCCAGGCTGGATCCCACCAGGATCCCGAGCCGTGAGTAACTGCCGTAATCCAATCCGCCGTGCTCGAACGCCAGCGATGCGATGAACATCGACATGGTAAAACCGATGCCACACAGGATGCTGACCGCAAATATCTGCTTGAAGTTAACCCCGCTCGGCAGCTGGGCGATGCCGAGTTTCACCGCCAGCCAGCTGATGGTGAACACCCCGAGCGGCTTGCCGATGAAGAGCCCCAGCATGATGCCGAGCGGCACCGGGCTCAGCAGGGCCGACAGACCTATCCCGTCCAGCGAGACACCTGCGTTGGCAAAGGCAAACAGCGGCAGGATCAGGTAGGCGCACCAGGGGTGCAGCACATGCTCCAGGTGCTTGAGCGGCGACGCATAGCGTTTGCCGTTGAGCGGGATCATGAAGCCCACCACCACGCCCGCCAGGGTCGCATGGACGCCGGACTTGAGCACTGCCACCCAGAGCACCAAACCGACCAGCATGTAGAGGCCGATCCTGTCCTCGCCGCGGCGGTTCATCCACAGCAGAGTCAGGGTCGCGAGGATGCCGACCGCCAGCGCCGCCAGCGACAGTTGCTGGGTATAAAACAGGGCGATGATGATGATGACCCCAAGGTCGTCCATGATGGCCAGCGCCAGCAGGAACACCTTCAGGCTCACCGGTACCCGCTTGCCCAGCAGCGCCATCACCCCGAGGGCAAAGGCGATGTCGGTCGCGGCCGGAATGGCCCAGCCGGCCCGGGTCACCTCGTCTTCATAGTTGAAGAAGGCATAGATGAGCGCCGGCGCCAGCATACCGCCCACCGCGGCAATGGCCGGGAAGGTCGCCTGCACCCGGGACGAGAGCGCCCCCTCCAGCATCTCGCGCTTGACCTCCAACCCGACCAGCAGGAAGAAGATCGCCATGAAGCCATCGTTGATCCAGAGCAGCAACGGCTTGTCGATGTCGAGGGCCGCGATGCGCACCTGCACAGGCGTATCCAGGAAGGCCAGATAGTGCTCAGCCATGGCCGAATTGGCCAGGCCGATGGCCAGCAAGGCCGCCAGGATCAGAATTATTCCGGAGGCTGACTCCAGTTTGAGAAATCTCTTGATTACGTCACTCATGATCTGACTACCCATAGAATTGCATTTTTTTCAGTCTAGAGTCGAAGTGACTCAATGAAAAATCGTTTCTTATTGCCATTAACAACGGAAAAACCGAAAGCAAAAATCACCAAGTCTGCTATATGCCCGTTTTAACTCGCCTTTTTGAACTACTGTCGCATTCATCAATTTGAATGGAAATTCATTTTATATCCGACCCACGCACCTCTCATCGGGATCTCATCAGGGAGGCAAAGTACGGTTTGGTCGCTATGGGGATGAGCCACAAATGAGAAAGGCACCCTGAGGTGCCTGTCGATAAGATGCTGTCGCATCATGACGTGATGCCGGCCAGAGTGCCCCGACTTGCGTCAGATGGCGACGGGCGCCTTGATGCCGGGGTGCGGATCGTAGCCCTGGATCTCGAAGTCTTCGAAGCGGTAGTCGAAAATAGACTCCGGCTTGCGCTTGATCACCAGTTGCGGCAGCGGGCGCGGCTCGCGGGAGAGCTGCAGCGCGGTCTGCTCCATGTGATTCGAATAGAGATGCACGTCGCCGCCGGTCCAGACGAAGTCGCCCACCTCGAGATCACACTGCTGGGCCATCATGTGGGTCAGCAGGGCGTAGCTCGCGATGTTGAACGGCAGGCCGAGGAACACATCACAGCTGCGCTGATAGAGCTGGCAGGAGAGCTTGCCGTCCGCCACGTAGAACTGGAAGAAGGCGTGGCAAGGCGCCAGCGCCATCTTGTCCAGCTCGCCCACATTCCAGGCGGAGACGATGATCCGGCGCGAATCCGGGTTGTGCTTGATGTCATCCACAGCCCGCTGGATCTGGTCGATGACGGCGCCATCGGCCGCCGGCCAGGAACGCCACTGGGCACCGTAGACAGGGCCGAGATCGCCGTGCTCGTCGGCCCACTCATCCCAGATGCTGACGCCGTGTTCCTTCAGATAGGCGGTGTTGGTATCGCCATTGAGGAACCAGAGCAACTCGTGAATGATGGAGCGCAGGTGACACTTCTTGGTAGTGACCAGCGGGAAGCCGTGCCCCAGGTTGAAGCGCATCTGGTGACCGAACAGGGAAAGGGTCCCGGTGCCGGTACGATCGGACTTGACCGTGCCCTCATCCAGGATCTTCTGCATCAGGTCGAGATAAGCCCTCATTCCTTGGCCTCCTTCATGGCATCACCAAAGATCTTCACACTCCCACAGGTATCTTGCGGCAGGATCTTCTGTATAAGATCGAGATAGGCCTTCATTACTTTGCCTCCTTCGCCACGTTGCCAAACAGCCGTGGTCGCTTGTAGGCAATCCAGATCATGATGGCACCGGCCACTATCATCGGGGTGGAGAGGATCTGGCCCATGCTGATCTCCTGGAAATAGAGACCGAGCTGGCTGTCTGGCTGGCGCACGAACTCCACCAGGAAGCGGAACAGGCCGTAGCACAGCAGGAACAGGCCAGAGATGGCGCCGCGGGGCGGGTGCTTGCGCCAGAACAGGTTGAGAATGATGAACAACACCACCCCTTCCAGGGCAAATTGATAGAGCTGGGAGGGATGACGCGGCTCGGGGCCCGCCTCCGGGAAGATGATGGCCCAGGGCACATCGGTCACCCGGCCCCACAACTCGCCATTCATGAAGTTGCCGATGCGGCCCACCCCCAGTCCGAACGGGATCAGCGGTGCCACGAAGTCGGCCACGGTGAAGAAGTGGCGTTTGGTCTTGTGGGCAAACCAGCACATGGCGGTGATGACCCCGATCAAGCCACCGTGGAACGACATGCCGCCGGTCCAGATCTTGAACAGATAGAGCGGGTCTGCGAGGAAGAGATCGAAGTTGTAGAACAGCACGTAGCCGACTCGGCCGCCGAGGATCACCCCGAGGAAGCCGTAGAACAGCAGATCAGACACCTCTTCACGGGTCCAGCCGCTGTTCGGGGCATCGGCGCGACGCCCCGCAAGCCACATGGCAAAGGCGAAACCAAACAGATACATGAGACCATACCAGCGTACCGATAGTGGTCCCAAACTGAATGCTACGGGATCAATCTGCGAGAAAACCCAATATCCATCGTGCTGCATGTGCGGCCCCAATCATAAGAAAAGCCGCATTCTCCGATCATTCGTCAGCCGGGACAAGACTGAATATCAATCTGGCAGCTTGGTCTTGTGGCCGGCCCGCAGCAAACCGCCAAGGCCGTGCTCTTCCAGATAGCGCGCAAACAGGCCGCGCAGCACGTGGGGATTATCGTGCTTGAGACCATCGGTCAGCAGCGTGGTCAATTCGCCGAGATCGGATTGCCGCAGCACGTATTTGATGCGGGAAATGTTGTGGGTATTCATGCTGAAACGACGATAGCCCATGGCCAGCAGCAGCAGCACGCCCACCGGATCCCCGGCCAGCTCGCCGCAGACCGAGACCGGCTTCTGGTAGCGATGGGAGGCATCGACCAGCAGTTGCAGGGCGCGGATCACCGCCGGGTGGAAGGCATCATAGATGCTGGCGACCCGGGCGTTGTTGCGATCCACCGCCAGCAGATACTGGGTCAGGTCGTTGCTGCCCACCGACCAGAAGTCGATGAGCGGCGCCATCTCCGGCAGGATGTAGAGCGCGGAGGGCACCTCTATCATCACCCCCAGGCTCGGATAGCGGATCTCCGCCCCGCGGCTGGCCGCCTCTTCCGAGACCTCGCGCCAGGCCTGATCCAGCAAGCGGCGGGAGGCGCGGATCTCGCCAACGCTGCTGATCATCGGCAGCATGATGGCCAGATTGTCCAACCCCTCGCTCGCCCTCAGCATGGCCTTGAGCTGCACCAGGAACAGTTCGGGGTGATCCAGGGTGAGCCGGATCCCGCGCCAGCCGAGAAAAGGATTTTCTTCCACGATGGGGAAGTAAGGCAGTTGTTTATCCCCCCCCACGTCCAGGGTGCGCATGCACACCGGCCGATCACGATAGGTCTCCAGGATGCCGCGGTAACGGGCGGTCTGCTCCCACTCCGAGGGGAAGCTCTCCTGCAGCATGAAGGGGATCTCGGTGCGATAGAGCCCGACCCCATCCGCCAGATGATTGAGGGAGATCTCCGTATCGGCGCTGAGGCCGGCATTCAGCAGCAGCGACACCGGCGTGCCGTCGGCGGTCTCGGAGGCCTGGTTGTCGACGCTGCGCACCAGGGTATCGAGTTCCCGCTCCTCGTTGAGCAGTTGCCGGTACTCGGTCAGGATCACCTGATTGGGTTCGATAAAGAGATCGCCGCTGTAGCCATCGACCACCAGGGTACGACCGCCGATGTCGCCGAGCGGCAGATCCACCCCCATGATGGCGGCCACCCCCATGGCCCGCGCCAGGATGGCGGCATGGGAGTTGGTGCCGCCCTTGAGCGACACCACCCCGCTCAGAAACTCACGGGGAATTTCGGCGAGGATGGTGGCGGTCACCTCGTCGGCGACCAGCACCACGGGCTCACCGATGGTGAGCTGCTCGGGCTCGTCCTGCACCAGCCGGCTGATGAGCCGCTGGGCGATGTCCTTCACGTCGGCAGAACGCTCGCGCAGGTAAGGATCCTTCATCCCCTTGAACTGCTCGATCAACCGATCGCTGATGAGCTTGACCGCCGAGATAGCGGTCCAGTGCTCCTTGCTGACCTTGTTGCGAATGGGCTTGATGTAGCCGGGATCATTCAGCAGGTGCAGATAGATGTCGAAGATGGCGACCGAGTCCTGGCTATAGCTCTCGCGAAACCGCAGCGCCAGGCTCTCCAGATCGTGGCGCACCTCTTCCACCGCGAGCTCGAGGCGCGTCAACTGCTTGGCGTGCTCTTCGTCTTTGCGCGGGGTGATGGAATTGAGCGCCTTGCGCGGGCGCCACACCCAGGCCTTGGCGATGGCGATGCCGCTGGCGCCGGCAATGCCGCGCAGCGGCTTGCTCCAGTCGGTCTTCTGCAACCAGCCCTTGGCCTGTGCCTGGGCAATCCGGGCCGCCAGCTGCGCCGCCAGCGTGACCATGAAGGACTCTTCCCCCTCATCGAACAGCCGGCTCTCTTTCTGCTGCACCACCAGGATGCCCACCACCTGGCGTTGATGCATGATGGGGGCGCCAAGGAAGGAGCGAAACGCCTCTTCGGCCACGTCGGGCAGGAACTTGAAGCTGGGGTGGGAAGGGGCGTCGGCCAGGTTGATCAGCTCTTCGCGCTGACCGACCAGACCGACGATGCCCTGCTCGAACGGCAGCGTGGCCTTGCCCACCGCCGACTCGGCCAGGCCATCGGTGGCCGCCAGTCGATAACGCCGCATCTCTGGCTCGGCGACGTAGACGGAGCAGCAGTCGACCGTCATGGCGAGCCGGGTCTGGCTCACCAATGCCTGCAAGGCCTGCTCGAGGGTATTGGCCTCGGCCATGCTCTCGACGATGCGTCTGAGTTCCGTCAGCAACTGGCGTGCTCCTTAGCGCGAGCGGTTACGCCGCCCATCCTTTCGATTAGCCTGCCCCGTCTGCACCACCGCAGGCACCGGCATCGCCAGTGGGGCAAACTCCTTCATCACCCGGCGGTAGACTTCCCGCTTGAAGGAGACGACCTGACGCACCGGGTACCAAAAGCTGACCCAACGCCAATCATCGAATTCCGGGTGGCCATGACAACCAAACTGGATCCTGGACTCTTTGCCCGGATCGAGCTGTAACAAAAACCATTTCTGCTTTTGGCCAATACAGACCGGTGAACTGTCCCAGCGAACGAGTCGTTTGGGTAAGCGGTACTTCAGCCAGTTGCGACTGATCGCCAATATGGTCACGTCTTCGGGCTTGAGGCCTATCTCCTCGTATAGCTCACGATACATGGCCTGTTCCGGCGACTCACCATCATCAACCCCCCCCTGCGGAAACTGCCAGGAGTGCTGCCCATAGCGCTTAGCCCACAATACTTGTCCGTCACGGTTACAGATCACGATGCCGACATTGGGACGAAATCCGTCACCATCTATCACGTGATCACCTTATAAAGGCTGAATCTATAAAGAGATTGTTCCACATTCACCCCGTGGCGGCAAACAAGGACTGTCATCTTCCATTCATGAATAACTTGCCATTTCAAGCTAAGTTATAAACAAACTTTAAGATCAACCACCATGAGTTGCCCACCCAGACTGTGTATAAGCCTGTGATCAAACGGGTATATACAGTAGTTTCATATCGGGGTACCGAATCATTCTTTATCATACCTCATTCAGTATCAAACAAAATATTCATTTAAATACATACAGTTAATATTTAAATGCTGGATCAAGATCCATGTCTTTTGCCACCGAGGATCCTGACTCTGGATTGTGAACAAGTTCGACTGTTCAAAGATCCATCACGGCCGATTTATCCACAAGCCTGGTGCATTATCTGCACCGTTATAGCCGGAAAAATCGGTGTGCTCTCACATTTTTTTCCATTGGAAGGGCCTCCATGATCACTTTATGCCAGTTATCCAAGATTTCTGTGGATAACTATGTGCAACAGCCAGGCCAAACCCTTGGACAACTTGTTTCAGCCAGGATCCTCCGCCTCCGATGGCTGGCAGAAAAAGTCAAACTCCTTTAAAATCATTGCTATAGATGAGTATTGGCAATCCCCCCTCCCCTGTGCACAATTGGCCAGTGATCGGTTATAAAAACAGCGATCCTCAACCAAAAACAGACTTGCCAGACCCATTCATCTCACAGGAGCCCTTCATGCCCGTCAGTCCCCAGTCAGAGCAAGAGTTATTGGCTCGCGCCTACGCCATGGCGGGGCTTCCCCTGGCCCAGCTTGCGGCCAACGCCGGGATCCCGGTGCCACGGGATCTGCGGCGGGACAAGGGCTGGGTAGGTCAGCTGATCGAGTGGCAACTGGGTGCCAGCGCGGGCAGCAGGCCGGAGCAGGACTTCCCCGAGTTGGGGATAGAGCTCAAGACGATCCCGGTGGATCCTCAAGGCAAGCCGCTGGAGACCACCTTCGTCTGTGTGGCGCCGCTGATCGGTGTCAGCGGCCAGCGCTGGGAAGAGTCGAACGTGCGCAACAAACTCTCCCGGGTACTCTGGATCCCGGTGGAGGGCAGCCGCGAGATCCCGATCGGTGAGCGCCGGGTCGGCATGCCGCTGCTGTGGAGTCCGAGCGAAGAAGAGGATCGGTTATTGTGCCAGGACTGGGAAGAGTTGATGGACATGATAGTGCTGGGGGAAGTGGAACAGATCAGCGCCCGCCACGGCCAGGTCATGCAGCTGCGGCCCAAGGCGGCCAACAGCAAGGCACTGACCCGCGCCATCGGACGCAACGGCCAGCCAATCCAGACCCTGCCAAGGGGCTTTTATCTCAAGATTGACTTCACCCATCAGCTGTTGCTGCGCCACTTCGCCTTGCCCGCGTGATCTTCGCTATCAACATCCTTGTCATAAAGTGGTATAAAAATAACCAGCACCATTTTCTTCGCAGTCAGTGACAAGGAGGGCATATGCCGATAAACAAGCAGTTTCTCAAGTCGCGTCCCGAGGTCAAGGTGACCTTCGCAGTGGAAAAAGAGGCCGCGGGCGAGGCCGAGCAGATCTTGCTACTGGGGGAATTCAGCCAGTGGCAACCCATCGAACTCAAGCGGATGAAGAACGGGGAATTCAAGGCGACCCTCAATCTGCCCACCGATGGTCCCAGCCATTTTGAGTACTGTTACCAGCTGGTGCAGCCGGGAGGAGAGAGTCATTACGACAACGACTGGGCGGCGGATGACTATGTGCCCGGCCCGTTCGGGCGGGACAATTCCGTAGTGCGGGTCAGCCAGCCAGCCTGAGTCCCGAATGACGGATACAAAAAAGGCTCGCCATTGGCGAGCCTTTTCACTACCTGTCGAGCTATTCGTCGACATACCGACACCAATTCGAATCGAATTAGTTGAGCTTCTCTTTGATACGAGCAGCTTTGCCGGACAGGTTGCGCAGGTAGTACAGCTTGGCGCGGCGAACATCACCACGACGCTTCAGTTCTACACTGTGGATCAGCGGAGAGTGAGTCTGGAATACACGCTCAACACCTTCGCCGTTGGAGATCTTGCGAACGGTGAAAGCAGAGTGCAGACCGCGGTTACGCTTGGCAATGACGATGCCTTCGAAAGCCTGCAGACGCTCTTTACCACCTTCTTTAACACGAACTTGAACACGTACGGTGTCGCCCTGGGCAAATGCCGGGATGTCGGTACGCAGTTGCTCTTGTTCAAGCTGCTGAATAATCTTGCTCATTGTCTTTCCTTACCTAGGATAAACTGAAAACTCTACTTAGACGCTGTCACGCACTTCGCGGACATACTCGGCAAGAAGTGATTCTTGCTCGTCAGTCAGAGCTAGGTTGTTAATAAGTTCCGGCCTTCTCTGCCAGGTTCGTCCGAGCGATTGCTTGAGCCGCCAGCGTCTGATCACTTCGTGATTGCCGCTTGTCAGCGCCTCCGGCACCGCCAATCCATCCAACAACTCCGGCCGAGTGTAGTGGGGATGATCCAGCAGGCCATCCGTGAAGGAGTCCTGCTCGGCACTGGCCTGATCACCCAAGACCCCGGGGACCAGACGCGAAACCGCATCGATCAGGGTCATGGCAGGCAACTCGCCACCACTTAACACGTAATCTCCGATAGACCACTCTTCGTCGACTTCGGTTTGGATCACGCGCTCATCGATACCTTCGTATCGACCGGCGACCAGAATCAATGTTTGATTCGTCGCCAACTCGGTTACGCCCGCTTGAGTCAGCTTGCGTCCCTGAGGAGAGAGATAGATGACTTTCGCCCCGTCTCCCGCCGCTTGCTTGGCTGCATGAATCGCATCACGCAGCGGCTGCACCATCATCAACATTCCAGGACCACCACCATAGGGACGATCGTCGACCGTACGGTGTTTGTCGTGGGTGAAGTCCCGAGGGTTCCAGCACTCAATCTGCAGCAGGCCACTCTTGACGGCCCGACCCGTTACCCCGTGCTCGGTAATGGCTCGGAACATTTCCGGGAAGAGGCTGATTACCCCAATCCACATAAGAAACCTCCGGCACCCGTGTTAGCGCGGGAAACTAGAAACCAGGATCCCAATCAACTTCGATTGTTCGAGCAGTCAGATCAATGTTCTTGATCACCTGCTCTTCCAGGAACGGAATCAACCGCTCCTTCGCACCAAAGGCATCTTTTACATTGGCCTCAACCACCAACACATCGTTGGAGCCGGTTTCCATCAATTCGGTCACCTTGCCCAGGTCGTATCCCTTGGTGGTCGATACCGAGCAACCAATCAGGTCACGCCAGTAGAACTCACCTTCGGGCAACGCAGGCAACAGATCGGCGGGTACGCCAATCTCGACGTTGGTCAATGCCAGGGCATCTTCGCGCACATCGATACCATCGAGCTTGCAGATCAGACCCTTGTTGTGACGCTTCCAGGCCGAAACCTGAATCTCACGCCACACCCCGTTCTGATTGATCAGCCAGGGGTTGTAATCGAAAATCGCTTCGGCAACATCGGTGAAGGAGTTCACTTTAAGCCAGCCCTTGATGCCGTATACGGTACCCAGGGTGCCCAGAACTATAGGTTTTTCCACCTTAACTCCCTACCGTTTGACTGATTAAGCAGCTTTGGCAGCGTCTTTGATCAGCTTGGCAACGCGGTCAGAAACAGCGGCACCAGTAGCAACCCAATGCTCGATACGAGCCAGGTCCAGCTTCAGCTTTTCAGCGTTGCCGGTAGCGACCGGGTTGAAGAAACCAACACGTTCGATGAAACGACCGTCACGGGCGCAACGGCTGTCAGTAACTACTACCTGGTAAAACGGACGCTTTTTCGCGCCACCACGTTGTAAACGAATGGTTACCATATCGTCCTCATTAACATCTAATGAACAAGGCCCGCAAACACGCGGACCCTAGCTTAAAATAAGCCGCGTAATTCTACTTGGATTCGTAATAATTGCAACCAAACCAGCCATTTTTTGCGCAGGGTGCATCATGAAAAGGGCCCACATGTCGTGGGCCCCTGAACTGGCTGAATCCCGCGGGATCAGAACGGGCCGCGACCGCCGCCACCGAAGCCGGGTGGCAGCATGTTCTTCATCTGACCCATCATCTTGCGCATGCCGCCCTTGCCGGACATCTTCTTCATCATGCGCTGCATCTCGGTGAACTGCTTGAGCAGCTTGTTCACGTCCTGCACCTGCATGCCAGAGCCCGCGGCGATGCGACGCTTGCGCGAACCCTTGATGAGATCGGGGTGGGCGCGCTCCTTGGGCGTCATGGAGCTGATGATGGCCTCCATGCGCACGGTGAGCTTGTCATCCATCTGGTCTTTCACGTTATCCGGCAGACCGGACATGCCGGGCAGCTTGTCGAGCATGCCCATCATGCCGCCCATGTTGCGCATCTGAGCCAGTTGCTCACGGAAATCTTCCAGATCGAAGCCCTTGCCACTCTTGACCTTGTCGGCCAGCTTGGCAGCCTTCTCTTTATCGACGGTGCGCTCCACTTCCTCGATGAGCGACAACACGTCCCCCATGCCGAGGATGCGGGAGGCGAGACGATCCGGATGGAACGGCTCCAGCGCGTCTGTCTTCTCGCCCATACCGATGAACTTGACCGGCTTGCCGGTGATGTGGCGCACCGACAGGGCGGCACCGCCGCGGGCGTCACCGTCCGCCTTGGTGAGG
The DNA here is from genome assembly GCF_056279295.1 of Aeromonas sp. TECH754. Lineage (NCBI taxonomy): Bacteria > Pseudomonadati > Pseudomonadota > Gammaproteobacteria > Aeromonadales > Aeromonadaceae > Aeromonas > Aeromonas sp. TECH754. The sequence continues at coordinate 3,287,507 of NZ_JBWBRA010000001.1, forward strand.
ATCACGCCGGTAAGCGGCAGCGCCTCGTTGAACGCCTTGGCGGTGTTGGCCGCATCCTGACCGGTCATGGCGTCGACCACGAACAGGGTCTCGACCGGCTTGATGGTGGCGTGCAGATCCTGGATCTCCGCCATCATCTCGCCATCGACGTGCAAGCGACCGGCGGTATCGACGATCACCACGTCATAGAATTTCTTGCGGGCCTGATCGATGGCGGCGGTGGCGATCGCCACCGGCTTCTGGGTCACGTCACTCGGGAAGAAATCGACCCCGATGTCGCCGGCCAGGGTCTCCAACTGCTTGATCGCCGCGGGGCGGTAGACGTCCGCACTGACCACCAGTACCTTCTTCTTGCTGCGTTCCTTGAGCAACTTGGCCAGCTTGGCCACGGTTGTGGTCTTACCGGCACCCTGCAGACCCGCCATCAGGATGATGGCCGGCGGCTGGGCGGCCAGGTTGAGCTGCTCGTTCGCCTCGCCCATGACCGAGACCAGCTCGCCATGGACGATCTTGATGAATGCCTGGCCCGGGCTCAGGGACTTGGCCACTTCCTGGCCGACGGCCCGTTCCTTGACCCGTGCCACGAAGTCACGCACGACCGGCAGGGCGACGTCCGCCTCGAGCAGCGCCATGCGCACTTCACGCAAGGTTTCCTTGATGTTCTCTTCGGTCAGTCGGCCACGGCCGCTGACATTGCGCAGGGTGCGCGAGAGTCGTTCAGTCAAATTCTCAAACATGACGCATTCCGGTTCTTGGCGTAACAAATGGGGTGCATTATACCCCAGTCAGCACTATGAGGACGATGATTCGCCGCACAGCGGCCGCCTGCCATCAGGATGGTCAGGCGTGATAGATGAGGCGCATCATACCTCAGTCAACGCCAGAGGACGATTATTCACCGCACGAAGCGGCCACCTGCTCCTTATATATGGGCAGTTAGCCCCTGGCACAACTGGCGAGCATATCTTGTGCAAGGTATACTGCCCCTCTTATTCATAAAGCTTGTTTAACAACGACCTGGTTATGATCGTGATCTCTGTTCTGGCCCTGGCGTTTTACCTGCTGGCCATCATCGCCTCGCTGCATTTGCTGCTCAGTGCCAAGCCCGTCGGGCAAGTGTCGCTGTTCGCCTGTATCGGACTGGCCCTGACGGCCCACGGTATCGCTGTGGGCAGCGAAGTGCTGGCCACTCAGTCCGGCCAGAATCTCAGCATGCTGAACGTCGCCTCTCTGGTCGCCCTCATCATCAGCTGCTTCATGACCTGCGTGACCCGCCGCTTCAACGGCTGGATCCTGCTGCCCGTGGTCTACAGTTTCTCGGCCCTGCTGCTCGCGGCGAGCGCCCTCATCCCAGGCCGCTACATCACTCACCTCGAAGCCCATCCCCAGCTGCTGCTGCACATCGGGCTCGCCCTGATGGCCTACTCGGTGCTGATGATAGCCTGTCTGTTTGCGTTGCAGCTGGCCTATCTGGACCGGAAGTTGAAATCCAGAAAGATCAGCAACCTGCCCGCCATGCCGCCGCTGATGACGGTGGAGAAACGGCTGTTCCAGCTCATCTCGGCCGGCCTGTTCCTGCTGACGCTGTCTATCGCCTCCGGCCTGTTCTTCCTGGAAGACATGTTCGCCCAGGGCAAGTCCCACAAGGCGGTGCTGTCGATCCTCGCCTGGTGCGTCTACGTGCTGCTGCTGTGGGGTCATCACAGCCGTGGCTGGCGTGGCCGCAAGGTCATTACCCTGAGCCTCATCGGCAGCGTCATCCTGACCCTGGCCTATTTTGGCAGCCGTTTCGTCAAGGAAGTCTTGCTGAGCTGACGGCCCGGCCATCGCCCCATCATCCAACAGGAGCCTTTTTTGGACAGTATCTCGACGAGCACACTGCTGATTGTCCTCGTTATCTTGATCCTCTTGTCAGCCTTCTTCTCCAGTTCCGAAACCGGTCTGATGTCCCTCAACCGCTACAAGTTGCGGCATCTGGCCCAGACCAAACACAAGGCCGCCCGCCGGGTAGAAAAACTGCTGGCCAGGCCGGATCGCCTGCTCGGGCTCATCCTCATCGGCAACAACCTGGTCAACATCCTGGCGTCCGCCATCGCCACCATCGTCTGCATCCGGTTGTTCGGGGATCTCGGCATCGTCATCGCCACCGTAGGCCTGACCCTGGTGGTACTGGTGTTTGGCGAAGTTACCCCCAAGACCCTGGCGGCCATGTTCCCCGAGAAGATTGCCTATCCGGCCTCCTGGATCCTCAAGGGCTTGATGGTTCCCCTCTCCCCCTTCGTCTGGCTCATCAACGGTATCACCACCTTGCTGCTCAGGCTGATGCGGCTGAATCACACCACGAATGACTCGCTCAATGCAGATGAGCTGCGCACCCTGGTCAACGAGGCGGGCAGCCTGATCCCCCAGCGCCATCAGGAGATGCTGATCGGCATCCTGGATCTGGACAAGATGACGGTGGAAAACATCATGGTGCCGCGCAGCGATATCTTCGCCATCGACATCAACGATGACTGGAAGACCATACTGCGTCAGCTGGCCCACGGCGCCCACACCAAGATCCTGCTGTATCGCGACAACATCGATGACGTTGTCGGCTTCTTGCACGCACGTGATGCGCTCAGGCTGGTCGCCAGGGATCAATTCAACAAGTCCAGCCTGCTGCGGGAGGTCGATCCCATCTACTTCATTCCGGAGGGGACGCCGCTCAACGTGCAGCTGGCCAAGTTCCAGCGCAACAAGGAACGGATCGGGCTGATTGTCGATGAATACGGGGACATTCAGGGGCTGATCACCCTGGATGACATACTCGAGGAGATAGTCGGGGACTTCACCACCTCCATGACGCCGACCCCGAGCGACGAGATCCATCCCCAGCCGGACGGCTCCTTCCTGGTGGAAGGCTCGGCCAGCATCCGCGAGCTGAACAAGGAGATGAATTGGCATCTGCCCATCGAGGGGCCACGCACCCTCAACGGGGTGATCCTGGAATATCTGGAGGAGATCCCCCAGCCCAACATCTGCGTCAGGCTGGCGGGTTATCCCATCGAGATCATTGAAGTCGAGAACAACATGGTGAAGATGGCGCGGATCATGCCGCATCTATACCGCAGTGACTCGGCTTACGAGGATTGAAAAAAGGCTGCCGATGGCAGCCTTTTTCGTCTTACTCGTTCTCTTCTTCCGGTTCCGGCTCCAACACCAGAGTCGGGATCAACTCGCCAAACACCTGCTGCAACTCGGCGCGGTTGGCCAGCAAGTCTTGCAGCGTATAGCTGTCCATCACCGCCAGGAAGGCATTCATCGCCTCCTTCAAGGCGCTCTTCAGCAAGCAGACCGAGACGATATGGCAGACCGGCGAGCCACAGTCGATCCCGTCCAGATTGCCTTCCAGTGCCCGGATCACCTGACCGATGTTGACGTCCTCAGGCGCACAGGCCATGCGGATCCCGCCGTTCTTGCCGCGCTGGGATTGCAGATAGCCCAACTTCACCAGCTGGTTCACCACCTTCACCATGTGATTGCGGGACACATCGTACAAGGCCGATACCTTGGCCACGCTCGATAGCTCCCCCTCCGGCAGGGTGGCCAGATAGAGCAAGGCTCTCAATCCAAAATCGGTATAGCTAGTCAGTCTCATAGTGCCTATGGCGCAAAGCGCAAAATTGATTGTTGATTCAGATCAATTAAACATCTAGGATGCAACTTATTAAGTGACATCTTAAATGCTCAATTAGTAAGGACTCCCCTATGTTAGATCAAGCCACCATCGCCGTCATCAAAAGTACCATTCCCTTGCTCGAATCGGCGGGGCCTGCGCTCACCCAGCATTTCTATCAGCGTATGTTCAGCCACAATCCCGAGCTGAAAGATATTTTCAACCTGGCCCACCAGCGCAGCGGTGGTCAACCGTTGGCACTGTTCAACGCCGTGGCGGCCTACGCCAAGAATATCGACAACCTGGGTGCCCTGGCCGGCGCGGTGGAACGCATTGCCCACAAGCACACGGGTTTCCTTATCCAGCCGGAACAATATCACATTGTGGGTAGTCATCTCTTGGCCACGCTCAAAGAATTGGGAGGTAGTGCGGTGACTGACGAGGTGCTGGATGCCTGGGGCAAGGCCTATGGGGTGCTGGCCAACATCTTCATCGGCCGGGAGAGCGAGATTTATCAGGAGCGGGCGGCGCAGGCCGGTGGCTGGCAGGGTGCCCGCCCCTTCATCATCAAGGAGAAACGCAAGGAGAGCGAACTCATCACCTCCTTCGTGCTGGCTCCCGCCGATGGCAAGCCCGTGCTCACCTTCAAACCGGGGCAATACCTCAGCATCCAGCTCAACCACCCGGCGCTGGAGTATCAGGAGATCCGCCAATACTCCCTCTCCGATGCCCCCAACGGCCGCGACTATCGCATCAGCGTCAAGCGCGAGCCCCAGGGCCAGGTCTCCAATCTGCTGCATGACCAGTTGCAAGCGGGTGACGAGGTGGCGCTGATGCCGCCGACCGGTGACTTCTTCCTGCAAGCCGACGCCGGCTGCCCCGTGGTATTGCTCAGTGCCGGTGTGGGCCTCACCCCCATGCTGAGCATGCTCAATCAGCGACTGCAGAACGAGCAGGCTGCCGACATCCGCTGGCTGCATGCCTGCGAACAGGGCGCCGTGCATGCCTTCAAGGAAGAGATCCAGGCCAAGAGCCGGCAACACGCCAAGCTGCAGAGCCGAGTCTGGTATCGCACCCCCGCCGCCCAGGATGTGGAAGGAGAAGACTATGACTTCAGCGGCACCATGGTGCTGGAGCAGGTCACTGACCTCATCCCGGCCAATGCCCACTATTATTTCTGCGGCCCCCTCGCCTTCATGACGTCGATAAAGGCCCAGTTGCTGGCGCTGGGTGTGCCTGCCGAGCGGATGCACTACGAGGTGTTCGGCCCCCATCAGGATCTATAAGACGCCAACGCCCTTCATGGCGAGATGCAACAAGGCCCACGAACACAGGTTCGTGGGCCTTGTCATATCCGCTATCACATCAGGCAGGATTCAGTGCATCGCCTTGGCGCGGGCAATGGCGTTGGCGGGCATCCGATTGCCGAGCCGGCTCAGCAGGCTCGCCGCCTTCTGGTGAGTGGCCTTGTCACCGATGACGGTGCCGTGCAGCCAGTGATAGGCCTCCTCATAATCCAGTGGGCTGCCCATGCCCTGCAGCAGCATCTCGACCCATTCGATCTGCGCCCGCTGGAAACCCAGGCTGGCCGCCTCCCGCATCAGAGTCTCGGCCCGCGCCAGATCCTTTTGCACCAGGATCCCCTTCCAGTAGTAGCGGCCGAGCTGCTCCAGCGCCGGCGCCAGCCCCTGATTGGCCGCCTCCCACATATATTGCACGCCAACCTCTGCGTCGGGCTTGATGCAGACCCCCCAGGCCAACATGTCACCCCACAGAAACTGATAGGCGGGGATCTTCATCACCGAGGCACGGGCCTCTATGTCCTGGGTCAGCTGGCATCGGTCCTGCTTCACCCGGGTCAGATGACGGCCCTGCTCAATCCAGTTGAGCAGCTCGTCCTGCCGATAGAGCTGCACCGCCTGCAAGCCCGTGCTCAGCGGCTCGGGCAAGGGGGCGGATGCGGTCGATGTCGGGATGGGCGCAGTCGGTGCAGGGACGACCGGGGCCACGGCGGGGGCTGCTGATACCGCAGTCGAGACAGCTGGCACCGCAGCAGAAATCACTGGCACAGAAGTAGAAACGGCTGATATGGAAGCAGAAATCACTGGCACAGGAGCCGAGGTGGCGGCACTCGATGGCACAGTGGCAGCAGACACCACAGGCGCCCGGGTTTGCGAGGCAGCCGAGACCGGCTCTGCCCCCTGCAAGGGGAGGCTGCATAAACAGATAAAGCCGACGAAGGTACTGGGTTTCATCATGAAGATCTCCTGCTGCTCTCGGTTATCGGCAGCAAACCCCAACTCCTTAGCCCTCTCACCAGGTGCTTGGCCGGCACCAGAATGACAAAGGGGAGCCGAGGCTCCCCTTATGACCGACGCTGCGGCTTATTTGACGAAGTCGACGCCCAGCTGGATGTCGGCCTTCAGGGTGGCCAGCATGCTGTTCATGGACTCTTGCTCGAAGGCGCTCAGCTTGCCGTAGTCCAGCACGGACTCGACGCCGTGCTTGCCCAGCAGGATGGGCTGTGCGAAGAAGGTGGCGTGCTCGCCATTGCCTTCCACATAGGCGCACTCGATGACATTCGCTTCGCCCTGCAGACCCTTGATCAGCGACAGACCGAAACGGCAGGCAGCCTGACCCATGGACAGGGTGGCAGAACCGCCACCGGCCTTGGCTTCCACCACTTCGGTGCCGGCATTCTGGATGCGCTTGGTCATGGCAGCCGCTTCTTCGGCGGTGAAGCTGGCCCCTTCGATCTGGGACAACAGCGGCAGAATGGTCACGCCACTGTGGCCACCGATCACGTTGACACGGATCTTGTCGATGTTCAGACCCTTGGCTTCGGCCACGAAGGTCTCACCACGGATCACGTCCAGGGTGGTGACGCCGAACAGGCGACGCTTGTCATAGACACCGGCTTTCTTGAGCACTTCGGCGGCGATGGCGACCGTGGTGTTGACCGGGTTGGTGATGATGCCGATCAGCGCGGTCGGGCAGCTGGCCGCGCACTTCTCCACCAGGTTCTTGACGATACCGGCGTTGATATTGAACAGATCGGAACGATCCATGCCCGGCTTGCGAGCCACACCGGCAGAGATCAGCACGACATCGGCGCCGACCAGAGCTGGGCTCGGATCTTCACCGCAGAAACCTTTTACTTTCACGTCAGTCGGGATGTGGCTCAGATCCGCCGCCACGCCCGGGGTGACCGGGGCAATGTCATACAGGCTCAGTTCGGAACCAGCTGGCAGGCGATTTTTCAACAGCAGAGCGAGGGCTTGGCCGATGCCACCGGCGGCACCCAGAACGGCAACTTTCATGATCAACTCCATGTTTAAGCGTAGGTTTAAGGTTGTTTCTAGTTGGGTTAACGCTGTTTCTTATTGTGCGCCTCACCTTAAAGGATCCCCTGCTAAAAAACAATCTGATAACAGTTGTAATCACAAGTTCTGTGAGCCAAGGAACAAGCGGGGATGAAAATGGAGAGGAATATGCGATAAATGGGAGGAAAGACGCAGATTTTCTGTGCCTCTCTCACCATTAAGAGGTAATTACGACTGTTTCAGGACTGAAATGCCAGAGCTCGTCGTTCACACCAACGGAAACCAATTGTTAACAATCCATTCATGGTCAGGTAGAGCGCACCGGCCACGGTGAACACCGCTAGGGTGTCATACGTCTGCGCGTTGAGACGCTGGGCCAGCCCCATGATGTCCATGATGGTGATGGTACTGGCGAGCGAGCTGCCCTTGAGCACCAGGATCACCTCGTTGGAGTAGGCGGGTACCAGCCGGCGGGCGGCATGACGCGCCTTCATCCACAGGGTCTGCCCGGCCGAGAAGCCGAGAGCCCGACAGGCTTCCACCTCACCGGCCGGGATCGCATCGAGCGCCCCCTTGAACAGCCGGGTGGAATAGGCCGCAGTGTTAAACCCCAGCGCCAGCACGGCGCAGAACCAGGGCTGCTTGAGCAGCACCCACAGCGGGCCAGCCTTGAGCCACTCGAACTGACCAGGACCGTAATAGATGAGGAAGATCTGGATCAGCAACGGCGTGCCGGTGAAGAGCAACACCCACAGCTGCACCAGCTGGGTCGCCACCGGAATGCGCCGCTCCAGCACCCAGGTCATGCCAACCGCCAGCAGCACGCCGAGCAACAGACTGAATGCCGTCAGCTGCAGGGTGATCGCCAGACCACCCAGCAGGGTCATGAGATAGTCTTGCATGATCAGCCTCCGTAGCGGCGGGTATAACAGGATGTCTGCTTGAACCCGAATTCACTCAGCTGACTGAAGACGGTCGGTTGCAGGGTGATCACTAATCCACCCAGCAGGGTCATGAGATAGTCCGGCATGATCAGCCTCCGTAACGACGGGTATAACGGGCAGCCTGCTTGAGGCCAAACTCACTCACCAGGCTGATGCCCAAGTAGATGAGGGCTGCCGCGGCATACCAGGTGAAGGGTTCGTAGGTACTGGCCGAGGCCATCTGCGCCTGACGCATCATCTCGTTCACCCCGATGAGGGAGACCAGCGCCGTGTCTTTCAGTAATACCAGCCACTGGTTACCGAGTCCGGGCAGGGCATGACGCCAGGCCTGGGGCAACACGATGCGAAAGAAGATGTGGCCTCTGCCGAGGCCAAGCGCCAGCGCCGCCAGTCGCTGCCCTGCGGGCACCGCATTGAGCGCCGCCCGCAGGGTCTGGGTGGCGTAGCTCGCGAACAGCAGGGAGAGCGCCAGCACACCGCAGGCGAACGGGCTGAACTCCACGTACTCGCCGGTGATGAGGAACAGCACCTGGGTCGAGCCGAAGTAGATGAACAGCACCACCAGCAACTCCGGCAGGCCGCGGATCAACGTAGTGAGAGTGGCCACCGGCCACACCAACCAACTGCGCTTGCTGAGCTCGGCGGCGCTGAATGACAGCGCCAGCACCATGCCCCCGACCAGTGATGCCAAGGCCAGCCCGAGGGTCATCCAGGCTGCATCCAACAACAGGCTCAACATGGCTTACTGCGCGAAGTATTTGTCGAAGATTTTCTGATAGGTGCCATTGGCCTTGATCTCGGCCAGCCCCTTGTTCAGCTGGGTCAGCAGCTCTTTATTATCCTTCGCCACCGCGATGCCAAAACCGGTACCGAAGTACTTGGCGTCGGTCACCGGGGTGCCGATGACGCTGTAATCCTTGTGTTGCTTGAGCCAGTCGGCGGCGACGGCGGTGTCGGCGAAGACGCCGTCGGTACGGCCGTTCATCATGTCGAGGAAGGCGCTCTGGTAGCTGGCGTAAGGCACGGTCAGCAGGCCCTTGCTGATCCAGTTATCCACCAGATAGGACTGGTGGGAGGTGCCGTTCTGCACGCCGACCGTCTTGTCGACCAGCTCTTCCGGGCCCTTGAAGCTGCCCTTCTTGGCCACGAACACCGCGGAGTTCTCGTAATAGATGTCGGAGAAATCGACCTGGGCGGCCCGCTCCGGGGTCACGTCCATGGCGGCGATGGCCGCATCGTAGCGACGGAACTTGAGGCTGGGGATCAGGCTGTCGAAGGCCTGGTTGTGGAAGCTGCACTCCAGCTTGGCCTGGGCGCAGATGGCGCGGGCCAGGTCGATGTCGAAGCCCTGGAACTCGTTCTTGTCATCCAGGTATTCAAACGGCGCGTAGGTTGCCTCGGTGGCAAACTTGATCTCCTTGGCCAGCACGGAAGTGCTCAGCAGGCCCATGGCGGCGATCAACAGCAGACTCTTTTTCATGACAGCTTCCTTATCGACTCAGTATCAATGCATCAAGAATTCGGCAAACCGGCTGGTCTGCGGGGCCTGGAAGATGGCGGCACTACCGGACTCGATGATCCGCCCCTTCTCCAGATAGATCACCTGACTGGCCACCTTGCGGGCGAACTCCACCTCGTGGGTCACCACCACCTGGGTGATGCCGGTCTGGCTCAGGGTGCGGATGATCTCCGCCACCTCTTTGGTAATTTCGGGATCGAGCGCCGCGGTCGGCTCGTCAAACAGCAGCACCTGGGGATCCATCATCAGGGTGCGCGCGATGGCGACCCGCTGCTGTTGGCCGCCGGACAGGCGTGCCGGCCAGGCGTCGCGCTTGTCGGCAAGCTGCAACTGGGCGAGCAGATAGGCGCCCTTGTCGATGGCGGCCTCGCGGCTCATGCCGAGCACCTTGACCGGCGCCTCGATGAGGTTCTCCATCACGGTGAGATGTGGCCACAGATTGTACTGCTGGAACACCATGCCCACCTTGCGGCGCAGAGCCTGTGCCTGACGGTTGAATTGCACCACGGACATGGAGGACGGGAAAGAAAATTCACTGTCGCCGATGCGCAATACACCGGCATCCGGGGTGTCCAGCAGGTTCATCATGCGCAGCAGCGAGCTCTTGCCAGCGCCGCTCGGGCCCAGCAATACCAAGGTCTCGCCGGGCGCGGTCTTGAAGCTGACCTGTTGCAGTACCTGCACCTTGTGCCAGGATTTTTCGATGCCGATTAATTCAATACCCATACAGCCCAATTGAATAAGTTTTCAAAATTTCGTCCTGATTCTAGCGCTAGGTTGGGTGGATGCAAGCTATATTTGAATCAATATGCAGAACAAGCGCCGCTTCCTTGCCAAAACCGGCATATGAATGCAAAATAGCAGCGCTGTTCGTATCTGCCGCCTGAGCGTGACAGGCGGCCACCCCCCTCATTCGTGAGTCCAAGATGAAACATAACGACAAGCAAGAAAAACTGGCCAAGGCCTTTAAAGCCCTGCTGAAAGAGGAGCGTTTTGGCTCCCAGGCAGAGATAGTCACCGCCTTGCAAGAGATGGGCTTCGAGAACATCAACCAATCCAAGGTCTCGCGCATGCTGAGCCGCTTCGGCGCCGTTCGCACCCGCAACGCCAAGATGGAAATGGTCTACTGCCTGCCGGTGGAACTGGGTGTGCCAACCACCTCCAGCCCGCTCAAGAACCTGGTGCTGGATGTCGACCACAACGGGGCCCTGGTGGTGATCCACACCAGCCCGGGTGCCGCTCAGCTGATCGCCCGTCTGCTCGACTCTCTCGGCAAGGCCGAAGGGATCCTCGGCACCATCGCCGGTGATGACACCATCTTCATCACCCCGACCAGCGACACCGATATCGAAGAACTCTACCTCTCGGCGCTCGAACTGTTCGAACAGACCCCTTGAGCAGGAGCCGTCTTGTGACGGCGCCCCTGAACGAACAATCCCGGCCTAGGCCGGGATTTTTGTTATCTGGGCGCCCTGTCGGTCGCCTGGCTTGCACCCGGGCTCTGTTGCCCGGCGTCACAGCTGAGCCGACAGGGTCAGAGATCCGTACCAGACCACCCGCTTCGGCTCATTTCTGCAGCGTATTTGTGCTGTTATTTACCCTGTGATAGCAGGAAATCTTGCGAAGGTGCGAACAGCGCCACCCCGGTCACTGCCTTGGTGAAGCGCAGCAGGTGATCGTAGTGACTGCCCTCCCCTTTATACATGCTCGCCAGCATGGCATTGAAGTGCAGCGGCGTGCGGCAGCAGGAGATGAAGTAGAGCCCCTGCTCGCGCATGGTGCCCCAGGGCATGCTCTGGCGCAGGATCTCCATGGACTCCCCCTTGGGGGTCTTGAGGTTGACCCGCTTGATGTGGGAGGTCTGCGGCTTGTCGGCCGACTCGTACTCGATGTTGTCGAGCTTGGTACGGCCTATGATGTCTTCCTGCTCCTTCAGCGCCAGCTTCTCCCACTCCGCCAGGGCATGCACCCAGCGCTGGACGTGGATATAGGAGCCACCGGCAAATTCGCCACCCTCGAGCAGCGCCACCTCGGCCCTGTGCGCATCTTGCGGGTTCTCGGTGCCGTCGACGAAACCGGTGAGATCGCGGCAATCCTGGTTGCGAAAGCCCCTGACCTCTTCGGCCAGCTCGACCAAGCCGGCCAGCAGCGCCATCACCCGCTGACCGGCGTGATGCAGCACGTCGACCCGGTCGGCACGCAGTTGCACGAACAGATCGAAGGGAGTACTGGGCGCCTCCTGGCCGTTGGCGGACTGGGCCATGAAGCCGCGGAACTGGGGCGGACGGGCAGCGGGGTAGATGGCATCCCAGCCCTCGGCCCCCACGGCGACCAGACCGGAGAAACCGGCATCGGGGAAATCGGTACTGACCGCATCCCACAGGACCGGCAGCCTGGCCAGACGGGTCGCCAGCTCGGCACCGTCACCGGTGCGATTGAACATCAGATAGAGGGCGTGCAGATTCGGCTCTGCGCAGATCCCGGCTTGGGCTTTCATTTCTCTCTCCAAAGGCATTGCTATGGGCGTGGCGGGATTATAAACCGGAATAGCGTCAATTCCTTGATTTCACATCGCTATCGGGCACATCCCCAAACAGCACCAGGGCATGGGGGGCAACCGTGACCTCGGCTCGCTCTCCCTCCAGCGGCTCCCCTATGCTGGCCTCCAGCAGCAGATCCCCGCACTCCACCAGCACCCGGCAGTGGTGACCGAGGAACTGCTGCTCCCGTACCCGGAGCTCCCCCTCTGCCGCCGCCGTCAGCACCAGTTGTTGGGGTCTGAGCATCAGCTGCAACCGCTCACCGACGGCGCGGCCATGGGGTTCATGACCGCAGATAAGCCCCAGCGCCGTCTGCACGCTGCGGTCGTCCACCACCTCGGCGGCCAGGTAGTTCACCCCACCGAGAAACTCCGCCACGAAGCGGTTCTGCGGGCGGCGATAGAGCTGCTCCGGCTCCCCCACCTGCTCGATGTGGCCGGCCCGGAACAGCGCCAGCCGGTCGGCAAAGGCAAACGCCTCCTCCTTGCTGTGGCTGACGAAGATGGCCCCGATGCCCTGTCGCTTGAGCAGGGTACGGATCTCGAGGATCAACTTCATCCGCACCTGGGTGTCGATGTTGGAGAAGGGCTCGTCCAGCAGCATCAGCCTGGGCTTGCACACCAGGGCGCGGGCGATGGCGACCCGTTGCTGCTGACCGCCGGAAAGCTGATGAGGATAGCGCTCCCCCAGCCCCTGCAGATTGACCAGCGCCAGCGCCTCCTCCACCTGCTGCTGGCGCACGCTGCGGGTTTGGCGTACCAGCCCGAAGCCGACGTTGTCGGCCACCGTCAGGTGCGGGAACAGGGCGTAATCCTGAAAGATCATGCCGATGTTGCGCGCCTCCGGTGCCAGGCTGTGGCCCTGCCCGTCCAGCAGGGTATCGCCGAGCCGGATCGTCCCCTGCGCCAGCGGCAGCAGGCCGGCAATGGCCTTGAGCAGGGTGGTCTTGCCACAGCCGCTGGCACCCAGCAGACAGACGATCTCGTTGTCGGCCACCTGCAAAGAAAGTTGCTCCAGCACGGGGCGGCCGTTGTAGTGACAGCTGACCTTCTCGATATTCAGGCAGGACAAAGGACTCTTCCTCTCTTGTTGGAACGCCGGGCCAGCCGCTGGCCACCCCATGACAGGCAGACGATCCCGTTGTCGGCCACCTGCAAAGAAAGTTGCTCCAGCACGGGCCGGCCGTTGTAGTGACAGCTGACCTTCTCGATATTCAGACAAGACAAGGCTCGTCTCCTCTCGTTCTTTGACGTCAGGCCGGACAAGGGCTCAATGGCCCTGGCTGTCCAGGCTGCGGTTGATCCAGATGAGCGGCACCAGGCCCACCAGCACGATGACGATGGCGCCGAGCGCCCCCCGCTCCAGCATCTCGTCCGAGACGAACTGATAGACGTGGGTCGCCAGGGTCTCGAAGTTGAACGGCCGCAGCAGCAGGGCGGCGGGCAGCTCCTTCATGGATTCGATAAATACCAGCATGGCGCCGGCAAACAGGCCGCGCCGCACCAGCGGCAGGTGGACCCGTCGCAGCATGCCACCGGTCCCCTGCCCCAGGGAGCGCGCCGCCATGTCGAGGCTGGGGGAGATCTTGCTCATGCTGCTCTCCACCGAGCCGATGGCGATGGCCACGAAGCGCACCAGATAACCGAACACGATGGCGGTGAGGGTGCCGGTCAACAGCAGACCTGGCCCCGCAAGCCCAAGCCACTCGGCCAGATCGTTGATGCCGAAATCCAGCGCCGTCAGCGGCACCAGCACCCCGATGGCGAGCACTGTGCCCGGCATGGCATAACCCATGGCGGCGATGCGCAGGGGTAGCAGGCTGCGAGTGCCGCCGTCGAGACGGCGACAGAAACCGAGCAACAGCGCGACGGCCATGGCGAGCAGGGCGGTCAAGGCCGAGATGAGCAGGCTGTTGCCGGCGAAGCGGACGAACTCCGGCGTCCAGGAGAGCGCGAAGTAGCGCACCCCGTAATCGAGCAGGATGGCGAACGGCAGGGCGAAGCCTGCCAGCACCAGGCCCCAGCACCAGAACCCCGCCAGCAGGCGCCATCCCCCCTTGAGCGGATAACGCAGCGGTTGCTCGTGGCCCATGGATTTCTGGAACACCTGCTGGCGCTGGCGAGAGCGCCGTTCAAACGCGATCAGCACCACCACCGCCAGCAACATCAGGCAGGAGAGCTTGGCGGCGGTGGCCAGGCTGCCGTAACCGAGCCAGGTGTCGTAGATGGCCGTCGTCAGGGTGTTGATGGCAAAGAAATGCACGGTGGCGAAGTCGGCAAGGGTTTCCATCGCCACCAGAGAGATGGCGACCATGATGGCGGGGCGCGCCAGCGGCAGGCTCAGGCGGCGAAAGCTCTGCCAGGGGGTGCAGCCAAGCAGCCGGCTGGAGTGAATGAGGCTGACCGACTGCTCCAGGAAGGAGGCCCGGGTCAGCAGATAGACATAGGGGAACAGCACCAGTGCCAGTACCCAGGCGGCCCCGCCGAGGGAGCGAATGGCCGGGAACCAGTAGTCACCCGGGCTCTGCCAGCCGAACAGGGCCCGCAGTCCCGCCTGCAGCGGGCCCGAGTAATCAAGCAGATCGGTATAGACGTAAGCGACTATGTAGGAGGGCATGGCCATGGGCAACATCAGCGCCCATTGCAGGGCACGGCGCCCCGGCACCTGACACATGGCCACCAGCCAGGCGGTGGGGACCCCGAACAGCAAGCTGAGCCCCACCACCCCCAGCACCAGTCCGGCGGTGTTGGCGAGGTAGTCGAGCAAGACGGTGTCGGTGAGATGGCGAAACAGCTCTCCGTCCGCCGAGAAGGCGGAGAAGATCAGGGCGAGTACGGGCAAACCCAGCAGCAGGGCACTGACCCAGCTGCCGGCAATCCAACCAGAATTTTTCATGAGACCACAGCGATTGATGGGGCCCTTGGCCCCATCTGATTACAAATCGAACTTCACTTCATCCAGCAGTTGCAAGGCGTCCTTGCGGTGCTTGGCATAGTCGCTGACCGGCAGGGCGTCAGACTTGAAGCTGCCCCAGGACTTGACCATGGCGGACGGCTCCACCCCGACCTTGACCGGATACTCGGCATTCACGTCAGCATACAGGTGCTGGGCGGTGTCGCCGGAGAGGAACTCCATCAGCTTCTGGGCCTCAACCTTGTTCTTGGCGTACTTGGTCATGGCCACACCGCTCACGTTGACGTGGGCACCGCGATCTCCCTGGTTCGGGAAGTTGATGTAGACCGCATCGGCCCAGGACTTCTGCGCCGGATCTTTCAACATGGCGCCCAGGTAGTAGCTGTTGCCGAGGGCGATATCACAGATGCCATCCTTGACTGCCTTGACCTGATCCCGATCGTTGCCCTGCGGCTTGCGCGCCAGGTTGGCCTTGACCCCTTCCAGCCAGGTCTTGGTGTCGGCCATGCCGTGATGGGCGATCATGGAGGAGACCAGCGCCACATTGTATTCGTGTTTGCCGCTGCGAGTACAAATTTTGCCTTTGAATTCAGGCTTGACCAGATCTTCGTAGCTGATGGTGTCGAGCTTGCCGAGGCGCTCCTTGCTGGAATAGATGGCGCGCACCCGGGTGGTCAGGGCGAACCAACGGTTCTCGGGATCGCGATAGATGGAGGGGATGTTCTCCTGCAAAGTCTTGCTGTCGACCGACTGCACCAGATCCTTGTCCACCAGATCGGTCAGGCGGCTGATGTCGACGGTCAGCATCAGGTCGGCCGGGGAGAGCTTGCCTTCCCGCTCCAGACGCTCGTTCAGCCCCTCCTTGGCGAATACCACGTTGACCTTGATCCCGGTCTCCTTCTCGAACTGCTGGATGATGGGCTTGATCAGCTCATCCTGGCGGGTGGAGTAGACGTTCACCTCCCCTGCTGCCAATGCCGACTGGGTGACCAGCGAGGAGAAGAGCAGCGCCAACATCTTCATTTTCATCATCCATTCCTTGTGTGCATCGATTGATAACTATTTTCGTTTGCATTCTGCACAGTCGGCACCGCCGGATCAAGGTCGTTTGCACAGGTAGGATCACATATTTAACCACCGACCAAACAAAGAGGCCGGATGGAATCCCACCCGGCCTCTCGATGATATGTCGCTCACTTCAACCAGCCTGGCTCCGCCAAACCGCCTACGCCCCGACCGGCGCACGGCAGCATGGGCATCACAGCGCCTCGTCGTCGCTCTCGCCGGTACGGATACGCACCGCCTGCAACAAGTCGTAGACGAAGATCTTGCCATCGCCGATCTTGCCGGTATAAGCCGCCTTGCAGATGGCCTCGATCACCCCTTCCACGTTCTCGTCGGCGGTGGCGATTTCCAGCTTCACCTTCGGCAGGAAGTCGACCTGATACTCGGCTCCCCGGTATAATTCGGTATGTCCCTTCTGGCGACCGAAGCCCTTGACCTCGGACACGGTCAGACCTTCGACCCCCAGGGTGGCGATGGCTTCGCGCACATCGTCCAATTTGAAGGGTTTGATAATCGCAGTAATCAGCTTCATCTGGTTGCTCCCAATCCATGGTATGTCGTGGATAGAGCCATCAATTCTTGTGCCAAGTATTTTTATTGTTTATTTTCATAAAGATAGGATTTAACCCTTGGGCCATTATGACCCAGGATCACCAAGGAAGCGCATCTCGCCCCATCTTGAGGCACCAAGCTGCACCAGACTCCCTTGATGCACCAAATGAGAGCATCACCCCATGTTAGTCATCTCCAACAGCGTGACCATTCCCTGGCATGAGCTGCAGTTCCAGACCATGCGCGCCCAGGGTGCCGGGGGTCAGCACGTCAACAAAACCGACTCCGCCGTCTGGTTGCGCTTCGATTACCGCGACTCCCCCAGCCTGCCGGACCTCTACAAGGAGGGGCTCGACAAGCTGAGCGACAGCCGGGTGCACGACGGCTTCATCCAGATCAGGGTCGAGACCCATCGCAGCCAGGACATGAACCGCAAGGAGGCCATGACCCGGCTGGTGGAACTGCTGAAAAAGTCCGCGTGGCGCCCCAAGGCTCGTCACGCCACCAAGCCGACCCGCAGCTCCCAGCGCAAGCGGGTCGATGCCAAGAAGCGCAAGGGGGAAATAAAATCGACCCGCGGCAAACCCGGGCTGGAATGAGGCGCCCTGCCGACCGGCACGAACCAAGGAATGCAGAAGATGAAATACAGTTTTTGTGACAGCGGCCATGGCCCTCTGCTCGTCGCCATCGACCGGGACGGACTGCGCTACGTGGAATTTGTACGAGGTGAGCGGCCGGTGCAGCCAGCGCCGGAGTGGCAGCGGGACGAGGTGGCGCTGGCCCCCTTCATCGAGCAGTTCGAGGCCTACTTCGCCGGCCGGCTGCAACATTTTGACCTGCCGCTCGCCGCCCGGGGCACCCCGTTCCAGCAATCGGTCTGGCAGGCCCTGTGCGAGATCCCCTACGGCGAGACCACCAGCTATCTGGAGATCGCCAAGGCCATCGGCAACCCCAAGGCGATGCGGGCGGTCGGGGCCGCCAACGGTCGCAATCCCTTGAGCATCATAGTGCCCTGCCACAGGGTCATAGGCCGCAGCGGCGAGCTGATCGGATATGGCGGAGGTCTGCCCATCAAGCGCTGGCTGCTGGCGCTGGAGCAATCACATCAGTCCTTTGAGCTGACGCCCTGACCGCAAGATCCAGACACCCGAACCAGGCCAACGGGGGCTTAGCAAAATGAATGCAGCATGAAGAATCGCCTCAGAAGGGCTTCAGACAGGGGCTGGCATCATGGCTTCATACTTGGATGGCACGGGTCATCCCTCATCCAGGTACCACCCGTGTGACGCTTCCAATCTGTCTTTTTCCCCGCGCCTCCCCAGAGGCGCTTTTTTTTGCCTGTCGCCTGGCCACAAAAAAGCCCGCCGAAGCAGGCCTTGACCGGAAGGTGCTAACCCAGGGTCAAATCAGAGGGCGAGGAACAACCCCGCCAGGGAGGCGCTCATCAGATTCGCCAGCACCCCCGCCAGGATGGCGCGCATGCCGTAACGGGCGATGAAGGACTTGCGCTCCGGCACCATGGCCCCCAGGCCACCGATGAGGATCGCCATGGAGGAGATGTTGGCGAAGCCGCACAGGGCGAAGGTGACGATGGCCTTGCTCGACTCGCTCAGGGTCTGATCCTGCACCAGAGCGATGAAGGCGACGAACTCGTTGATGACGATCTTGGTGCCGATCAGGGCGCCGGCCGCCTGAGCCTCGCCCCAGGGCACGCCGATCAGCCAGGAGACGGGGGCAAACAGCCAGCCCAGGATGATCTGGAAGCTCAGCTCCAGCCCCACCAGATCGCCGGCCCAGCCCAGCAGGCCGTTGAGCAGGGCGATCACCCCGACGAAGGCCAGTAGGGTGGCCCCCACCGCCACCGCGATGTTCAGACCCGCCATGGCGCCATCGGCCGCCGCCTCGATCACGTTGGTCGAGCGCGGCATCTCCACGTCCTGATGGTGATCCACCTCATCGGCACTGGGCGGCACCAGGATCTTGGCCATGGCCAGACCCGCTGGCGCCGACATGAAGGCTGCCGCGATCAGGTATTTCAGCTCGACCCCTATGCTGGCGTAACCCACCAGGGTGCCACCGGCCACCGAGGCCAGGCCGCAACTCATCACCGCAAAGAACTGGGAGTCGGACATCTTGGAGAGGTAGGGTTTGACCACCAGCGGCGCCTCCACCATGCCGACGAAGATGTTGGCAGTGGCGGAGAGGCTCTCGGCACGGCCGGTACCCAGCAGTTTTTGCAGGCCGCCACCGAGCAGGGCGATCACCTTGGGCATCAAGCCGATGTGGTAGAGGATGGCGATGAGGGCAGAGAAGAAGATGATCACCGGCAGCACGTTGAACGCAAAGATGAAGCCCAGCTTGAACTTGGCCAGATCGCCGAACAAGAAGGCGATCCCCTCCTGACCGTAGCCGATCACGCTGCTGACACTCTCGCTCACTCCGTTCAGCACATGCTGACCGGCAGGCAGCCAGAGTACCAGCGCGGCGAAGAGCACTTGCAGGCAGAGGGCGAAGCCCACTGTTCGCAACGGGATACGACGACGATTATCAGAGCAGAGTACGGCCATCGCCAGGATACTCAGGATGCCAAGCAGGGCAATCATAGGGATTCCATCTAGTGGGGTAAAAGATGGGCGCGGATTCTGCTCCTCCCGCGCGCTCACTGCAAGCCTGCTTG
Source organism: Aeromonas sp. TECH754 (assembly GCF_056279295.1). Lineage (NCBI taxonomy): Bacteria > Pseudomonadati > Pseudomonadota > Gammaproteobacteria > Aeromonadales > Aeromonadaceae > Aeromonas > Aeromonas sp. TECH754. The sequence continues at coordinate 3,306,698 of NZ_JBWBRA010000001.1, forward strand.
GTTACAACTCTGTTAGCAAAAACGTTTGCACGATATCGGTTGCGCCAAGCTGCTGATTTGGTTCAATTTTGGTATCAGGAGAAAGCCAGCGTTCGTATATGGAAACGATCATTCCACAGGGCTGGACAATTTGCCGCCAAGCCAGGGGGCGAGCCGCTGCTCCCAATAGGGTTCGGGACCGAAGCTCTCCTTGAGGAAATCGATGAACAGCCGGATCTTGGGATCCAGATGCTCGCGCCTGGCATAGACGGCGTGCACCGCCATCTTCTGGTTCGGTCGCCACTGGGGCAGCAGGGAGATGAGTTGGCCGGACTGCAACTCCTTGTCCAGCAAGTAGTTGGCGACATAGGCGATGCCGAGCCCGGCCAGAGCGGCGTCCCGTACCGCCTCCGCCAGATCCACCCGGTAATTGCCCGCCACCTGCACCGTCTGCCGCTCCTTGCCCTGGCGGAACGACCATTCGTGGTAGCGCCGCTCCCGGCTCTGGTAGGTGATGCAGTTATGCTGGGCCAGATCCCTGGGCTGCAGCGGGGTACCGTGACTCAGCAGGTAGTCGGGCGAGGCCACCAGCACGAAGTGGATATCCGCCAGCCGCTGCCCCACCAACCCCTGAGGCTTGTCCTCGACGGTGGTGATCCAGAGATCCAGCCCCTCATCCACCAGATTGGCGCTGTGATCGAACAACGAGACTTCCAGCTCCAGCTCGGGGTAGCGCTGCTGAAACGCCTTGAGGCGCGGGATCACGTGCAGCCGGCCAAACGACTGGCCGACCCCCAGATGCAGCACGCCACTCACCTTGCCACGGCGTTCCGCCACCATGGAGTCCGCCTCCTGCGCCACCGCCACCAAGGCACGGCAGTGGCGGGCATACTCCTGGCCAAGCTCGGTCAGGGCGAAACGACGGGTGGTGCGCTGCACCAGTTGGGCACCGAGCTCGGTCTCGAGCAGGGCCAGCTGCTTGCTGATGTGGGACTTGGAGACGCCGAGCCGCCGTGCAGCGGCGGAGATGCCCTGCTCACGGACCAGGGCATCGAAGATCACCATTTGAGGAAGGCGTTGCAGCACGGGATCACCAGATTGAAGAGACTGACGCCATTATTCCAGAGCCGCCCGACGAGGCCTAGTGATCGAGGGCCTGTTTCACGGCAGCCAGCAGCGGATCGGCATCCGGACTCTGCTTGGCACCGTAACTCGCGATCAGCTTGCCATCGCGCCCAATGAGGTACTTGTGGAAATTCCAGCCAGGGGCATCGCCGCCGGCGGCGGCCGCCAGTCCCTTGTAGAGCGGGCTGGCATCGTCCCCGCGCACGGCGATCCGGTTGAACATGGGGAAGGTCACGCCGTAGTCACGCCGACAGACAGCGGCGGTCTTGCCCTCATCCCCTGACTCCTGCCAGAAGTCGTTGGAGGGGAAACCCAGCACGATCAGCCCCCGCTCCTTGTAACCCTGATAGAGCCGTTCCAGATCGGCGAATTGGCCGCGATAACCGCAGTAGGAGGCGGTGTTGACCACCAGCACCACCTTGCCTTCGGTCAACTGGCAGAGGTTGTGGCGCTGGGTGCCGTTGAGCTCCCGCTGCTCCACATTGAAGTAGTCGGGACAAACCGCAGAGGCCGTGCTCGCACCGAGCAGCAACAACAGGCTGAACCATTTCATTGACGTGACTCCTCGCATCTTTGCGCATCATACGCGAGATCTCGCCCCGGGGATCAGTACAGGGGGATCCCGGTCAGCCAGCCGTGGCCCCAGAAGATCATCAGTGCCGTCAGCACCAGGCCGGCGCCCACGCAGATCCCGGTACCCTGCCAGCTCGCCTCGGGTCGCGGCTTCTGCTGCCAGTCACGCACCGAAATCCAGACGATGCTGACCAGCGCCCAGAGCCCCAGTCCACCGAACAGCATCAGGGAGCGAGCCTCGCTGTTCACGGCCAGATGGCTCCCCGCCCACAGCAGGGTGCCGAGCAGTTGGGGATGCACCAGCCAGCGCCGGAAATGGTTCGCACCCTGGCCGGCGCAGAGCAGGATCAGCGCGACGGGCATGGTTCCCATCACCAGCGCGGGGCCCCAGACGGGCAGGAAATAGAGCGGCAGGGGGCTGGAGGTGCGCCAGCCGGCGATGATGCAGGCGATGGCGACGAACACCAGCAGCGAGAAGAGCCCCTTGTAACGGTGCTCCCCCAGCCGATCCCGCAACCGGGCACGGTGAGGGGCGGCGAAGCAGGGATAGAGATGGATCAGGGTAAATAGCACTACCCCCAGGGTCAGCAAGATCATGGGTTTCCCCTCACAGTATGGGGGATCACTATGCCGCAAAGCCTTCGGCCAGAATACAAAAACCACATAAAAGACAGCGGGATAATGAAAAAAGCCGATCGGGGATCGGCAAGGTGCGTCAGAGCGTTTGCTGCCAAGCAGCCAACCACATCCGCTACACGGGACGGGGGATGGCCGGCGCTTCGCACCGGCCAGAAGGGATTACTTGCGCAGCATATAGAGGGCGGCCACGTTGCGAGCCGTGAGTTGCAGGTTGGTGGTGGCCGTCGCCAGCGCCTCCGGCAGGGACATGGCGCGGTTGACCACGGCAAAGACCGCGTCCAGACCGTGCTCGTGCACCACACCGTAGTCGTCGGTGAGGCAACCCGAGATGCCGATCACCGGCTTGCCAAACTGCTTGGCGCAGCGGGCCACCCCGATGGGGGTCTTGCCGTGGATGGTCTGGCTGTCGATGCGGCCCTCGCCGGTGATGACGAGATCCGCATCCGCCACCGCCTCGGCCAGTTTCAGCGCTTCTATGACAATCTGGATGCCGGGCTTGAGCTCGGCACCGAGCAGGCCGACCAGGGCCGCGCCCATGCCACCGGCGGCGCCGGCACCGGCCATGTCCTTCACCTGGCGGCCCAGGGTCTGCTCGATACAGCCAGCGTAGTGGGCCAGGTTGGCATCCAGCTGGGCCACCATGGCCGGGGTTGCACCCTTCTGCGGACCAAACACCGCGGAGGCACCTGTCGGGCCGCACAGCGGATTGTCCACGTCGCAGGCCACCTCTATGGTGATCCCGGCAAGGCGCGGATCCAGTCCGCTCAGGTCGATGCTGGCCAGATCAAGGAGACCACCCCCTCCCAGCGCGATGGGAGTGCCATCGCTCTTGAGCAGCTTGCCGCCGAGGGCCTGGATCATCCCCGCGCCGCCATCGTTGGTGGCGCTGCCGCCGATGCCGAGGATCAGGTGTTTCACCCCCATCTCCAGCGCCGCCAGGATCAGCTCGCCGGTACCGACGGTAGAGGTGAGCAGCGGATTGCGCAGTTCCGGCTCGACCAGATGCAGGCCGGAGGCGGCTGCCATCTCGATGATGGCGCGCTCGCCATCCCCCAGCAGGCCGACGAAGCCCTGCACCTTGTTGCCGAGCGGAGCAGTGACTTCCACCGGCAGGATGCGGCCACCGGTGGCATCGATCAGGGACTGGACAGTCCCCTCGCCGCCATCGGCCATCGGCAGCTTGACGTAGGTGGCGTCGGGCAACACCTGTTTGAAACCAGCCTCGATGGCATCGGCCACCGCCATGGCGCTCAGGCTCTCCTTGAATGAATCCGGTGCGATAACAATTTTCATATCAGTTCCTTAGGCGAGACCAAACACGCCAAACATCAGGGTGGAGACGGCAGCAATGGTCAGACCGACGGCGGTTTCGTAAGGGATGAGCTTGAGACGCTCGCTCACGCCCATGTGGACGCTGCCCCCGGTGGCGTGGAAGAAGGAGCCATGGGGCATGTGGTCAAACACGGTGGCACCGGCGTGGATCATGGCGGCGCCTGCGAGGCTGGTGATGCCGAGCTCAAGCAGGGTGGAGCTGAACACGTTGGACGCCACCACGGTACCGGCGGTGGTCGAGGCGGTCGCCAGCGACATCAGTGCACCGGAGATGGGGGCCAGCAGGTAGGAGGGCAGACCGGAGGCGGTCAGGCCGCTGATCAGCACGTCCTTCAGCCCGGAGTTGGCGATGATGCCCGCCAGGGTACCAGTCCCCAGCAGCATGATGGCGACCGGCGCCATGCGGGCCAGCCCGGAGACGGCAAACTGGTTCACCTTGCTGAACTTGCCCATCATCAGGGCGCCGACCAGGCCGCCGAGCGGCAGGGCGATGAGCGGATCCACGACGATACCGGCGACGGGACGCAAGGCCAGCAGCAGGATGGCGACCAGGGGGGCGCTGATGGCGGCGAAGAAGCCCGGCAACGCGACACCGTCGAAGCTCACCACTTCCTCGGCCGCAACCTTGCTGCCCTTGTTGTTCAGACGCTTGGCGAGCCAGTAGGCCATCACCAACCCGAACAGACCCGGGATGATACCGGCCGCCATCACCGAGGTGAGCGGCAGGTGGAAGGCGTCGGACGCGGCGATGGCGTTCGGGTTCGGGGACATGACGTTGCCCGCCTTGCCGCCGCCGATCATCGCCAGCAGGATGGCCGCCTTGGAGAGATCGGCGCGGCGGGCGATGGCCAGGGCGATGGGGGCGACCGTGATGACGGCCACGTCCACGAAGACGCCGACTGCGGTCAGGATCAGGGTGGCCAACGCCAGGGCCAGCAGGGCACGGGTCTCGCCAAGTTTTTTGACGATGGTCTCGGCGATGGTGGTGGCCGCGCCAGATTCGATCAGCACGCCCGCCAGCACACCGGCCGCCAGGATCCGCATCACGGCGGTGGTGATCCCCTGGGCGCCACCGATCATCAGGGCGACGGTCTGGGTCAGATCGGCGCCGCCGATCAGGCCACCGGCCAGGGCGCCGACGATCATGCCGTAAGCGGGCGGTACCTTCTTCAGGATGAGGAAGATGGCGATGGAGAGCGCGGCGAGAGCGCCGAGCGCGGATACAGGGATCATGACGGGCACCTTTTATAGTAATAAGTGGCCGCCATTATGGTGATCCCCGTCCGGAATGCTTTGGTGAAAAAGCCAAAGCTTACCTTTACGGGACCTTTATATTTGTTCAAACGAACAAATCAGCCGTCGAGATTGAGCCCGAGATAGAGCAGGAATTTATCGTCTAACTTGTTGAAACTTAATCCTGTTATCTGCTCTATCCGGGTCAGGCGGTAGCGTAGCGTGTTGGCATGGATGAACAGTGAATCGGCACAGGGATGCAGATCACAGTCCTGCAAGAAATACTGGCGCAGCGTCTTTTGCAGCGTTCCCTTTGTATCCTCTTGCGCCAGCCTGAGCAGGGGCGCGCGCAGCTGATCCGCCTGCCAGGAGTCCGCCAGACTGCCGAGCAGCACCGGCAGCCGGTAATCCTCGAAGAAGTAGGTCTGCTTGCGCGGTGCCTGGCGCATGCCACGGCGCAGGGTGTCCCGCGCCGTCTGGTAGGAGCGGGCCAGCCCGTCGATCCCGGCGAAGTAATCACCCACCCCGATGCGCACCTTGAAGTGGGGGATGCGCGCCAGCAACTGCTTGATGCGGCTGCGCTCCTGCGCCGATTGCCAGACCCCGTCGCTGAGCTGGGCCGGTTTGAGCACCACTATCTCGTCCAGGCCGTTGATGGCGACCAGGTTGTCCCGCTCCGGGTTCTCCAGCAGGTGCACCAGCTCCCGCAGCCGGGCGGGATCCGCCTCCTCCAGCGCCAGCACGGCCACCACCCGAGGCTGGGCCAGATCCAGATCGAGGAAGCGGGCCGCCTGCTGCAACTGATCGACTCGCCCCTCGCCACGGATGAGCTGCAACACCAGCTCCTCCTTGTGGCGCTTGTCCCACTGCAACTGTTCGGTCAGCGCCGCCTGCTCCAGGATAAGTTCGGCGGTCATCCGCACCAGCTCGGCGTAAGCACGCACTTCGTCTGGGTCCCCCGAGATGCCGATGACCCCGAGCAGCTCCCCCTGATAGGCGATGGGCAGATTGATGCCGGGGCGCACCCCCTTGAGCTGGCGGGCGGTGGCGTCGCTTATTTCCACCACCCGGTTCTCGGTCAGCGCCAGCACCGCCCCCTCGTGGCGCTGGTGCAGCCGCTCCGGGTTGCCGGAGGCGATGATGAGGCCATGCTCGTCCATCACGTTGACCGAGAACGACAGGATCTTCATCGCCCGGCTGACAATCTGATGCGCGAGCGCGTCATTGAGCCGCATAAGATCTCCCGATGGCGTCGATGGCGATAACGAGGCCATGCTCTTCCCCACCCACCTTGACTGAGAACGACAGGATCTTCATCGCCCGGCTGACAATCTGGTGGGCGAGCGCGTCATGTAACTGCATGGGATCTCCGAACAAAAAACGAGGTAACGCTGCAAAGATGCCACATCATCAAGACAAGCGCGGGGGGGATCGCTAGAATAGGCCACTTTACCTCAGGTGTGCCCCACCATGGATCACGATTTGGCGCCAGATGCCACGCCGTGGTGATGCCCCACTCTTTCGCTATGGATCCCGCTATGGACTATGAATTTCGCCGCGACCCGTTCGGTGGCTATCGCGCCCGGTTCTCCATGGGCCATGAAGCCATCGGCCAATGGCTGATCGACGAGGTGGGCAAGGATGAGGAGAAACTCGATGAGCTGTTCAACATCATCGACCGCCTCTCCAGCCGCGCCCTGGTCGAATACAGCTTGCCCGGCGGCGACTATTCGCTGTTGCTCACCCATGAGGAGGCGGAGGTGAAAGCCAACGTCCTCAACATCTCGCTGGACGAGGATCTCGACGATCTCGCCTACTACGATGATGAGCAGCTGGCCATGTGCGGGCTGGAAGACTTTGCCCAGGTGCTTGCCTCCTGGCGCGCCTTTATCCGCAACGAGGATATGGGCTGATTACCCTCTATATGTCGGGCAGCATGCCCGCAGCAACCCAACAGGATTGACTATGTCTATTTACGATTTTGATGATGAACTGCCGGAAGACGAAGAACAGGAATCCAGCCAGAAAGCCGCCGTGCCCGCCAAGAAGAAGGGCAAGCAGGTGATGAATACCCAGGTCAACCTGAGCCCGCGTGATGCCAGCCGTCTGAACGGCATGCACGTGGAGGCCATCACCACCCTGGACGACGTCAGCCTGCCGAAGAACGTGATCTTCAAGGCCGGCCTGATCGCCTTGGGCGAGCTGGAAGCCACCAAGCGGGCCGATATCATCGCTCGGGTGATCGCCGAATCTGGCCGATAATCATCTATTTTTAATAAAAAAACCTGCCTTATATTCCACCGTGACGCCAATAAATGGCACAAAGTCGCAAGTGAGACAGCAATAGCCGGAGCCTCTGCTCCGGCTTTTTTATGGGCAAATAGGCACCATTCAGGCAGCAAACCAGGGGACGGCAGGGATCCGACCAGCTTATTGACCCTTGTGTCACAGCATGGCGGATCGTTAAGGTGCCCCCCCTCGACGACGCAAGGAGACTCAATGTTACCGCTATTACCGCTATCTGATGCCCTGATCTGGGGGGCGCTGGCGCTGGCCGTGCTGCTCTGTCTCGCTCGTCAGCAACAGCCCGGCCTGCTCCTGCTGGGGGTGGCCCTGCTGGCCGCGCTCTGGTGTGAGCGACTCTCTCCCATCGCCCTGCTGGCAAGCCTCGCCGGCCTGTTGCTGGCCTGGCGAACGCCCAGGCTGCCCCTGCCCTGGCGCGGGATCGCACTCGGCCTGGTGCTGCTGTGGGCCATCGCCCTGGCCCTGCATCTGGTGCCGGGGTTTGACAATCCCAGGGTGCTGGATCGGGTGCTGGCCGGCCCCGCCAGCGTGCCCTTCAGTCTCTATCTCAATCTGGACAAGCCGCTGATCTTCTTCGGTCTGTTGCTGGCCTGGCCCGCCCTACTCGGTCCGGCGGGTGCGATCCGCTGGCGGCCGCTGGCCCTGTTGATCCTGCCACTGGCGGCGCAGCTGATCCTCGCCTGGCAACTTGGCGCCCTCAAGCCGGAGTTGGGTCTGCCCCACTGGTGGTGGCTGTTTGCCCTCAACAACCTGTTGTTCACCTGCGTGGCGGAAGAGGCGCTGTTTCGGGGCGTTATCCAGCAAGCCATCGCCAAGCGCACCAGGCTCTGGGTGGGCATCCTGGTCGCCAGCCTGCTGTTCGGGGCCGCGCATCTGGCCGGCGGCCCGCTGCTGATGCTGTTTGCCACCTTGGCAGGGGCCTGCTACGGACTGGCATTCCAGTGGAGCGGACGCCTCGGCGTCGCCATCCTGCTGCACTTCTTGTTCAATTTCGCCCACCTGGCCTTGTTCACCTACCCGCTGGCCAGCCGCTGAAGCCGCCGCCGGGCAGATCCCGGCTAAAAAAATACCCAGAACCGGCCGGTTCTGGGTATTTCATCGAACAAGGTGGCGTCTAGTCGACGTAGAAGGTCTGCTGGAAGGTCAGGGTCTGCTGCTGGCCCTCCCCCATGATCTTCAGGGTGAACTGGTAGGTGTCCTCATTGCGATACGGCAGCACCGCCAGATAGTAGATGGACTCCCCCTCCTTCACTTCCTGAAAACTCAGGGTACGGATGGTACCGGTCAGATTCTTGGCCTCGCCGCTGATGCCCACCGCTTGGGCAACCCCCTGCTTGTTCTGCACCGCGATGTTGATGATGCCGTTGTAACGGCTGCGCTCCAGACCGTAGGCCTTGGCCACCTCGGGCGTCAGGAAGCTGGAGTTGAAGGCGTTGTAATGCACCTGCCAGGGGCCCAGCTCCTTCATCTGTTCGGCCCGCAACGGCAGCGTCATCAACAGTGCCAGCAGGCAGCTAATCCAGGCTGTTTTCATGATGTCATCCTTCTCGTGTTCCGCTCTCCAGCAGGGCTTCAATCTCGGCGGGGATCTGCCTTGGCGCTTCGATGGTGACCGTCTTGTGTCGCCCCAGCTCCCCCCGCACGATACGAACCTGCCCCTTGGCCACCTTGAACTGCTTGGCCAGGTACTTGATCAAATGGCCATTGGCCTGACCATCCACCGGCGGCGCCGTAATGGCCACTTTCAACTCGTCGCCATGCAATCCAACGATCTGATCCCGGCTCGCCTTGGGCTGGATCATGAGATGTAGCGTCATCCCGTCCCCCTCTTGCAGGACGGCTGGCATCAGATCATCCACCACAGCTGGCCGAACAGATCTCCTAACAGATAGTTTATGGCTTGCAGCGCAATAAAGGCGACCAGCACCGAAAGATCCAGTCCACCCAACGCCGGCAGGATGCGACGGATCGGTGCCAGGAAGGGCTCGGTCAGCTGATGCATCACGTATTCGATGGGGTTGCGACCCTGGCTGACCCAGCTCAGGATGGCGCGGATCAGCAGCACCCAGAAGATCATGGAGCCCGCTTTCTTCAGTATGGTGAGGAAGGCGAACAGGCTGAGGGTGAGCCAGTCGGTCAACAGCACGTTCATGCTCTTGAGCAGCGCCAGCTTGGCGAAGGCGATGATCAGTGCCAGCAGCACCGAGGCCATGTCCAGCCCGCCGAAACCGGGAATGACGCGGCGCAGCGGGATCACCAGCGGATTGGTCAGTTTGACCACCATCTGGCTCATGGGGTTGTAGAAGTCGGCGCGGGCCCACTGCAGCCAGACGCGCAGCAATACCACCATGAGGTAGAGATCGAAAATGGTGTTAATCAGAAAGTAAGCGGTGTTCATCCGGGCTCCTGTTCAAAAAAGGGTTCAGAAAAGAGTTTCCATTTCGGCGGCTCGAGTGACGGCCGCCTGCATGGCACGCGCGGTCAGCGGCATCAGCCCCTGCTCCTGGAATGTCTTGACGGCCTCGGCCGTGGTGCCGCCCTTGCTGGTCACCTGCTCGCGCAGGGTCTGCAGGGAGAGCTGCGGGTTCTGCTCTACCATGGCGGCGGCGCCGAGCGCGGTCTGCTGCACCAGCAGGCGAGCCTGTTCGGGGGAGAAGCCCATAGCCTCGGCCTCTTCGGCGATCGCCTGCATAAACAGGAAGAAGTAGGCCGGTGCACTGCCCGCCGCCGCGATGACGCCATTGATGCCCGACTCCTGCGAGGTCCAGAGGGTCTTGCCCACGGCCTGCATCATCTGCTCGGCAACATCGCGATCCTCCTGGGTGATCCCGACTGGCGCATAGAGGCCCGTCATCCCCAGCCCCAGCAGGGAGGGAGTGTTGGGCATGGTACGGATGATCCGGCCATGACCTCCGGCCATCTCCTGCAACCGCTCGACCCTGATGCCGGCGGCGATGGAGATGAGCAGCTTGCCCTCCAGCGACCCCAGCTCGGCGACCAGCGCACCCAGCATGGCCGCCATCAGCTGCGGCTTGACCGCCAGCACGATGACGTCGCTCGCCCGGGCCGCCTCGGCGTTGTTCTGGGTGATGCCAATGCCGAACTGGCTGGCCAGATCGTCCAGCTTGGGGCGGCTCGGATTGGCGGCCAGGATCCGATCCGCGGGATAGCCCGCCTGCACCAGGCCGGCAATGATACTGCGGCTCATGTTGCCTGCCCCGATGAAGGCGAGGATTTTATGCTGCATCTTGCGCTCCTGCTGATGAAATACCTGCGAAGTCCTGCTTTCCTGCCTCGATAAAGGCAAAATTCTTATGCTGCATCAAAGGCTCCTCATTGATGTCGTCGTGAATGCGGGCCTCGCGATCCTGTCGCAGCCAGGCTCTGCATCATCCGTTCCGGGTCTATGAATAATCACGGGCACCGAAGATGGCGGTACCGACCCGCACCATGGTGCTGCCATGGGCGATCGCCGGCTCGAGATCCTCGGTCATGCCCATCGAGAGGGTATCGACGCTCGGATATTGTCGCGCAAGTTCGGTGAACAGAGTCTGCATGCGCTGCATCTGCGCGGCCAATACCGCTTCGTCGCGGGTGTGTTCGGGGATGGCCATCAGACCGCGCAGCCGCAGTCGCTCACACTGGGAGACCAGCGCCGCCAATCGGAAAATCTCTTGCTCCGACGTACCGGATTTGCTGCTCTCTCCGCTAATATTGATTTGCAGACAGACATTTAGCGCAGGCAACCCGGCTGGACGCTGGGTGTTGAGGCGCTCGATCAGCTTGTCGCGATCGACACTTTGCACCCAATCGAATCGCATCGCCACCAGCCTGGATTTGTTGGATTGCAGCGGACCGATAAAGTGCCACTCTATGTCGGCATAGTCAGCCTGGGCACGCAGGGTATCGATCTTGACCGCCGCCTCCTGCGCATAGGATTCGCCGAAGCGCCGCTGACCCGCGGCATAGGCAGCCTGGATGTCCGCGAGTGGCTTGGTCTTGCTGACCGCCAACAACTGGATATGATCGGCACCACGGCCAACCCGCCGGGCGGCCTGTACAATACGTTCCTTTACCTGAAGCAGGTGCTGGGCAATCTGGCTCATATTTCGTTCGTGATCTTGTGATGGGAGAATAACAAATCTATGGATATCACAGAGTTATTGGCTTTCAGTGTAAAGCATAAGGCCTCGGATCTACACCTCTCAGCCGGGGTTCCCCCGATGATCAGGGTTGATGGGGAGGTTCGCAAGATCAATTTGCCCGCCCTGGACCACAGGGAAGTACACGCCCTCATCTACGACATCATGAACGACCACCAGCGCAAGGAGCTGGAGGAGAACTTCGAGGTGGACTTCTCCTTCGAGGTACCCGGCATGGCCCGTTTCCGGGTCAACGCCTTCCAGCAGGCGCGCGGCTCTGGCGCCGTGTTCCGCACCATCCCCAGCACCGTGCTGAGCCTGGACGATCTGGGGGCACCGGAGATGTTTCGCAAGATAGCCGAGTTCCCGCGCGGTCTGGTGCTGGTCACAGGCCCGACCGGTTCGGGCAAGTCCACCACACTGGCGGCCATGGTCGACTACATCAACGACAACTTCCATCACCACATCCTCACCATCGAGGACCCCATCGAATTCGTGCACGAGAACAAACGCTGTCTGGTCAACCAGCGCGAGGTCCATCGTGACACCAAGAGCTTCTCCAACGCCCTGCGCTCGGCGCTGCGGGAAGACCCGGACATCATACTGGTGGGCGAGATGCGCGATCTGGAGACCATACGCCTCGCCATGACCGCGGCCGAGACCGGCCATCTGGTATTTGGCACCCTGCACACCTCGTCGGCCGCCAAGACCATCGACCGTATCATCGACGTCTTCCCCGGCTCGGAGAAGGACATGGTGCGCTCCATGCTCTCCGAATCCCTGCGGGCGGTCATCTCCCAGACCCTGCTCAAGCGGATCGGCGGTGGCCGGGTGGCGGCCCACGAGATCATGATGGGGATCCCGGCGGTGCGAAACCTCATCCGGGAAGACAAGATCGCCCAGCTCTACTCGGTGATCCAGACCGGGATGACCCACGGCATGCAGACCATGGATCAGAGCCTCAAGCAGCTGGTCAACCGGGGGGTGGTCGCGGCCCTCGATGCCAAGGCCAAGGCGGCCGATCCCAACAGTATTTGACTAATTTTTTACCCCAAGGAGACGCTATGAACATGGATGTTCTGTTGGCTGCACTGGTTGAACAAAAGGGCTCGGACCTGTTCATCACGGTCGGCGCCCCCCCGACCCTCAAGGTCAATGGCCGCCTGGTCCCCCTCGGGAACAACCCGCTGGACCGGCAGGCCACGCTGGATCTGGTCAAAGAGAGCCTGGATACGGAACACTTCGAGCGCTACCTGCACAGCCGCGAGGCCAACTACGCCATCCATCGCGAGGGGCTGGGACGGTTTCGGGTCAGCGCCTTCTGGCAGCAGGATCTGCCGGGCATGGTGCTGCGCCGCATCGAGACCCGGATCCCGACCTTCGACGAGCTGGTGCTGCCCCCCGTGCTGCGGGATGTCGCCATGGCCAAACGCGGTCTGGTGCTCTTTGTCGGGGCCACCGGCGCCGGCAAATCCACCACCCAGGCGGCCATGATTGGCCATCGCAATCAGCACGGCGACGGCCACATTCTGACGGTGGAAGATCCGGTGGAGTTCGTGCATCAGCACGGCCGCTGCCTGGTGACCCAGCGGGAGGTGGGGATCGACACCGAATCTTTCGATGTGGCCCTGAAGAACTCCATGCGCCAGGCGCCGGACGTGATCCTCATCGGCGAGATCCGCACCCAGGAGACCATGGAGCTCGCCATCCAGTTTGCCGAGACCGGCCACCTCTGCCTCGCCACCCTGCACGCCAACAACGCCAATCAGGCGCTGGATCGCATCCTCCACCTGGTTCCGCAGGAGAAACATCGCCAGTTCCTGTTCGATCTCTCCTTCAACCTGCGCGCCATCGTCGCGCAACAGTTGCTGCCCAACGCCAATGGTCAGCGCCGGGTCGCCGCCTTCGAGATCCTGCTCAACACCCCGCTCATCACCGACATCGTCCGCAAGGGGGAGGTGCATCGACTCAAGGAGGTGATGACCAAATCCACCGAACTCGGCATGCAGACCTTCGATCAGGCACTGTTCACCCTGTTCTGTGCCGGCCAAATTGGCTACAGTGAGGCCCTTGCCCATGCCGACTCGGCCAACGACCTGCGACTGCTGATCAAGCTGTCCGGCCGCGAGCAGCTGGGTGCAGGTACTCTCGACAACGTCACCCTGGATGAATGAGGGGCGTGTGTCACCGCTATAAAGGATCGTTATGCTGATTGTGGTTTCCCCGGCCAAGACGCTGGATTATGAGTCGCCGCTGGTGACGTCCCGCCATACCCTGCCCGAGTTGCTGGACTGCTCGGCCCGGCTGATCGGCCGGGCCCGCCAACTGGCTCCGGATCAGATAGCCAGCCTGATGAAGATAAGCGACAAGCTGGCGGGGTTGAATGCGGCACGCTTCGCCGAGTGGCAGCCGGACTTCACCCCGGCCAATGCCCGTCAGGCATTGCTGGCGTTCAAGGGTGACGTCTACACCGGGCTGGCGGTAGAAGACTTCAGCGAGGCGGATCTCGACTTCGCTCAGGCGCATCTGCGCATGCTGTCCGGTCTCTACGGGGTGTTGCGCCCGCTCGATCTGATGATGCCCTACCGGCTGGAGATGGGCATTCGGCTGGACAACGAGCGCGGCAAGGACCTCTATCAGTTCTGGGGCGACATCATCACCGAACACCTCAACAAGGCGCTGGCAGCCCAGGGGGATGAGGTGCTGATCAACCTGGCGTCTGACGAATACTTCAAATCCGTGCGCCCGAAAGTGCTGAAGGGCCGGATCATCACCCCGGTGTTCAAGGACGAGAAGAACGGTCAGTTCAAGATCATCAGCTTCTATGCCAAGAAGGCCCGCGGCATGATGGCCCGCCACATCATCAAGCACCGGCTGACCGAGGTGGAGCAACTGACCGGCTTCAACGAAGGCGGCTACTATTTCGTGCCCCAAGAGTCGGATGCTCACACCCTGATGTTCAAGCGCACTGAAAATTAATTACAAAAAGAGGGAACCAATCGCAGGATCCTCGGGTCTGAACCTATGAATCCTCTGTTGTAAGCACTTTTTATTAGCCGATGTCTATGCATCGGCTTTTTTCTGTCCGCAATTCAGCCAGCCGTGCTTTTGCCTACCCCATAAAACACAACGGCCATCCGAGGATGGCCGTTGCTGCAAATATTATTTCTTTTTCTTCTTGGCAGACTTCTTCTTGCCGTCCTTCGGTTTCTTCTTCTTCACCGGCACCCGCGCCTCCTTGTGCCTCGGACGCAGCTCCTCGATCACCCGACGCTTGAGACGCTCCTCGGTGTAACGCTCGATCTTGGAGACCATGGCCATGTCGTGGGCTTCCACCAGGCTGATGGCGCAACCCCGGTTGCCGGCCCGGCCGGTACGGCCGATGCGGTGCACATAGACGTCGGTACCGTAGGGCATGTCGTAGTTGATGACGTGGCTGACGTTGGGCAGGTCGATGCCGCGGGCGGCAACGTCGGTGGCGATGAGGAAGGGCACTTCACCGGCGTGGAACTTGCGGATCGACTCGATGCGCTTGCTCTGCTCCATCTCGCCCCGGATCCAGGCGCAGGACACACCGGCCGCCTGCAACTGGCCGGAAAGCTCCGCCAGCCGCTCACGGGTCTTGACGAAGACGATGGCCTTCTGGGTTTCCGGATCCTTCAGGATGTGGATCAGCAGCGCCAGCTTGTGGGCGGCGTCATCGGCCAGATGCACCCACTGGGTGATCGGGCGACGTTCGCTGCGGGGCGGCTCGGCGTGCAGCTCGACCGGATCTTTCAGGATCTCGTTGGCGAACTTCTCCAGACCAGCGCCCTCCAGGGTGGCGGAGAACAGCATGGTGTGCTTGCGGTAACGCGCCTCGGCCACGATCCGGTTCACGTCCTTGATGAAGCCCATGTCCAGCATGCGATCCGCCTCATCCAGCACCAGCACCTCGATGTCGTGGCTCTCGAACTCTTCTTTCTCGATGTATTCGAGCAGACGGCCCGGGGTCGCCACCACGATGTCGGTGGTCTTGGTCAACGCCGGCAGTTGCTCTTCATGGCTGACGCCGCCGATGATGGTCTCGATGCTGAGGTGGGTGTGCACCGCCAGCGCCTTGGCATGGGCGCTGACCTGCAGCGCCAGCTCCCGGGTCGGGGTCAGGATCAGCATGCGGCACGGGCCCGGCTTGCGGCGCGGGAAGTCCAGCAGGTGCTGCATGGCGGGCAGCAGGAAGGCGGCGGTCTTGCCGGTACCGGTCGGTGCGGATGCCAGAATATCGCGGCCGTCCAGGGCTGGCTCCAGCACCATCTGCTGAATGGTAGTGGGGCGGGTGAAACCCATCTCGGCCAGGGCCCGGCTGAGGGCTGGATTCAGGTCGAAATCATCAAAGGACTGGCTCATGTCAATACTCGGTCATTTAGGAAACCGCAGATTATAGGCGATTATGCCGCCAGCTCCTATGGCGACTATGGCTTAGTCGCTATAATCGCCGACCATTTTCAGGTGTAGCGGGCAGCAGACGGGGGTCAGATGGGACGAAGCAGTGGTTTTACCTTCAAACAGTTTCACGTCGAGCACGATCGCTGTGCCATGAAGGTGGGCACCGACGGCATTTTATTGGGGGCCTGGGCGCCGGTGGCGGATGCACGCCGGGTGCTGGACATCGGCACCGGCAGCGGCCTGATTGCCCTGATGCTGGCCCAGCGCAGCACAGCCGATTGCCAGGTCGATGGGGTGGAGCTGGATCCCGCCGCCGCCGCCCAGGCCCGCGAGAACGTGGCCGCCTCCCCCTGGGCCACACGGGTCAACATCATCGAGCGCGCGATCCAGGATTATCAGGCCTCCCCTTACGATCTGATCGTCTCCAATCCCCCCTACTTCGGGGCAGGTCAGTCGTTTCGCGATCCGGCCAGAGCCCTGGCCCGTCACACCGGGGGGCTCGACAGCCGGGCCTTGCTGGCGGCCTGTAACCGCCTGCTGAGTCAGCATGGACAACTGGCGCTGGTGCTGCCCACTGCCATGGCCGCTGAAATCCTGGACATTTCGGCGGATTATGATCTGTATGGTGCTTGTTACGTAGCTGTTATCACCAGGGAGGGGAAAGCGGCAAATCGCGTTTTATTGCGACTTGGCAGAGGATCAAACAGGTGTGAACAGGGTGAAATACTGATCCATTCTGCTGATGGAGCCTATTCCGACAGATATATCCAACTAGCCCACCCCTTCTATTTGAAGATGTAAATTTCGCCTTGAACTATTTTTTCACATCATTATGCTGTTCCATAAACGAGCACCCGCTCAAGACCAGCTCAAACCACTGGTCGTGATGAAAAAAACAGCGGGGCTCTTTTTTTTACTCCTGAGGAATATTACTCAGCGATCAATAAAAACGATAACAAGCAATTGCTTGCAAGACAGACGAGGTTGAACTTGACGAAATCACTCACCATGTCCGATGTGCTCGGATTGGGCTTCATGACCTTTGCCTTCTATTTGGGCGCCGGTAACATCATCTTCCCGCCGCTGGCTGGCTACATGGCCGGTGAGCACCTGTCCGTCGCCATGCTGGGCTTCCTGGTCACCGCCGTAGGCCTGCCGCTCATCACCATCCTCGCCGTCGCCAAGGCGGGCAACGGCTGGGCCGGCATGACCAAGTTGCTGCCCACCGGTATCGCCACCGCCCTAGCCGTGGCCATCTACATCATCATTGGCCCGGCCTTCGCCGCCCCCCGTACCGGTCTGGTAGCCTACGAGATGGGCCTCAAGCCCTTCATCGGCGACATGGGTCAGGCCGGGCTCGCAGCCTACACCGTGATCTTCTTTGGCATCGCCATCCTGGTCTCCATGAATCAGGGCAAGCTGATGGATGCCATCGGCAAATACCTGACCCCGGTGCTGATGCTGCTGCTGCTGACCCTGGCCATCGGCGTCTTCGTCGCGCCCCAGGGCACCATGCCTGCCGCCGCCGGTGACTATCAGAGCAGCCCCTTCGTGAAAGGGATCCTGGAAGGCTACAACACCATGGATACCCTGGCGTCCCTGATGTTTGGCGCCCTGATCGTCGATCTGCTGCGCAAGAAAGGCATCAACGACTACCAGAGCCAGTTCAAGTATCTGGCCATCGCCGGTATCATCTCCGCCATCGGCCTGTCCGTGGTCTATGTCTCCCTGTTCCAACTGGGTAACACCGCGGCCGGTGTCGCCACCGATGTCAGCAATGGCGGCGCCATCGTCAACGCCTACGTGCTGAGCCTGTTCGGTCAACCGGGTCAATTCATCCTGGCGGCCATCATCACCCTGGCCTGCTTCACCACCGCCGTGGGCCTCATCTCCGCCTGCTCCGACTTCTTCCACAACCTCACCGGCGTGGCTTACAAGAAGCTGGTCGTGCTGCTCGGCGTCATCTGCGCCGTGGTCGCCAACGTCGGCCTGAGCCAGCTCATCAGCCTCTCCATCCCGGTGCTGGTCGCCATCTACCCGGTTGCCGTGGCGCTGGTGCTGGTCACCTTCCTGAAGGGTTACTTCGGTCGTCCACGCCTGGTGTTCCGCTCCGTGCTGGTGGTGGCTTTCGTGTTCGGCTGTCTGGATGGTCTGGGCGCCGCTGGCATGAAGATGGATGCCTTCGCCTTCCTGCCGCTGTTTGACAAGGGCCTGGCCTGGTTGCTGCCGACCCTGCTGGCCTGCGGCCTCGGCTTGGTGGGACGCAGTGCTGACAAGCTGGCCACCGAAGCCGCCTGAGTGTCGCGCTTTCCAGAATAAAAAAGAGGCCAGCATCTGCTGGCCTCTTTTTTTGCGCATATCTGCGTGAGTAAAGACGCTGGCGCTAGAGCACGGATAGCGGCTTGGGTTTGCCCGCGAAGCCATACCACTGGTACTCGGTCTGACCCGCATGCCAGCTGAGGGTGGCCCAGGGCTGCTTGGCCTGCCAGCGCGGGAAGTTTATCTGCACCCGATTGTCTTCGTACTTGTAGATGGAGGTGCTGAGCTGGATATCGGACAGGATAAGCAGCAGCACACTACCGATGACACTCCATTTCAGCACAGTCCACATGATGATTACTCGAAGCAGATTTCGATGGTGGCGCGGCCATAATCCGAATCAAACGGCATCATGATCTTGGCCCCATCGGCTCTGTGGGTGATGGTGTGATTGGGGCCCGAGACGATGATGGGCGTCGCCATGTCAAACTCGTAGCCCTTCTCCCCCAGCATGCGCTTGGCCCCGCCGGTCACCATGTTGGTGATCTCGCCCACCATGTCGGTGACTTCCTCATTGATGGAGGTCGGCGCCTCCCCCAGCATGCGGCGCATGATCTCGAGCGCCAGTCCCTTCTCGAAGCTGATGGAGAGCGAACCCCGAGTCTGCGGGCCCACCATGCCGATGAGGCCGGACACATCCCCGCGCGCCAGCTCATCCGTCTTGCGCTTGGGGGCGCCAGGCTTGAGCTCCAGCTGTGCCATGGTGGACAGCACATTGAGCAGGGAGAGCAGGAACGGGTTTACAAAATCAGCCTTCATCTTGACTTCCTACGGGGTCGGAACAGCGAGCACATTGACCATGGGCTTCTATGGTCTTGTTGGTAATAGTAAAGCCATGCAGATGAGCCTGCTCGGAAAACGCGCCGTCGATGGCCGGATCGTGCAGCTCCACGACTTCCCCGCAGCGATCGCAGATCAGCAATTGCATCGGGTGGGCATGGTCGAAGTGGCAGCAGAAGATGAAGGCGTTGAGGGACTCCACCTTGTGAGCGAAACCCTGCTCGAGCAGAAAGTCGAGCGCCCGGTAGACGGTGGGCGGCTTGGCATGGGCCTCGGTCTGCTGCAACTGGGCCAGCAGATCGTAGGCGCTGATGGCATTGCCGTGGGCGGCAAGCAGCCGGAACACCTGGCGCCGGGTCGGGGTGAAGCGGATCCCCCGTTGTTCGCAGAGGCGTTCCGCCCGTAGTAAGAGTTGGTCTTGATTCATGATCACGCAGCTACCCTGTCAATTAGCCGGATCCTATCACAGGGCCCCGCTTGCGCGGCGACAAAATTCATTTTCTGGGGCTCCCTCACGTTGTGGTAGAATCCGCCCCCTTGTTTTGCGAACCCGGATGATTTTTATGCAGGCGCAGCGTTTTTCCATCGCCCCCATGCTGGACTGGACCGATCGGCATTGCCGTTACTTTCACCGTCTGATGACCAGTCAGACGCTGCTCTATACCGAGATGGTGACCACCGGCGCCATCATTCACGGCAAGGGGGATTATCTGGGTTACAGCGAGCAGGAGCACCCCATCTCCCTGCAACTGGGAGGCAGCAACCCGGCGGATCTGGCCCGTTGCGCCAAGCTGGCAGAGGAACGCGGTTACGACGAGATCAACCTCAACGTGGGCTGCCCGTCTGACCGGGTCCAGAACGGCCGCTTCGGTGCCTGCCTGATGGGTGAACCCGCGCTGGTGGCCGACTGCGTCAAGGCGATGCGCGACGTGGTCGATATTCCGGTGACGGTCAAGACCCGCATCGGCATCGACGAGCAAGACTCCTACGAATTCTTGCAAGCCTTCATCGAGCAGGTACGCGACGCCGGCTGCGACACCTTCATCGTCCACGCCCGCAAGGCCTGGCTGAGCGGCCTGAGCCCCCGCGAGAACCGGGAGATCCCGCCGCTGGACTACCCGCGCGTCTATCGGGTCAAGCAGGACTATGCCAATCTGACCATTGCCCTCAACGGGGGCGTGACCAGCCTGGAGCAGACCCTAGCACACTTGCAGCACGTGGATGGGGTCATGATGGGGCGCGAGGCCTATCAGAACCCTTACATCCTGTCTCAGGTAGACAACCAGGTGTTCTGGTTGAACAACGAGATACCGAGCCGCCACGAGGTGGTGCGGATGATGCTGCCCTACATGGAGCAGGAGCTGGCCAAGGGCAACTACCTCTCCCACATGACCCGCCACATGCTGGGCCTGTTCCAGAACATGCAGGGTGCCCGGGCCTGGCGTCGTCACCTGAGCGAGAATGCCTGCAAACCGGGCGCCGGCATCCAGGTGGTGCTGGATGCCATGGCCAAGGTGCCCGAATTCGCCAGCCCGCTGACGGTGGAGTAAACCATGTATCGCTTCACCGGATCCTGGCTGCACAAGGCGCTGGTTCGCCTCTGTGCCGGTCTGCTCGCCATCCTCGGCATCAAGCTCAGCGCCTTCTACCTGCTCGGACTCGTGATAGTACTGGGTCTGCACAAGGATCAACTGCTGGGCTGACACCCGCCGCCTGGCCATTGGATGCAAAAAAGCCGGAGCACTGATGCTCCGGCTTTTTTATGTCTGCTGCGACGCCCCGCTTATTCGCCCACCTCCACAAACTGTAGCTCGGGGGGCATTGAGGTCAGCACGTCGGCGCAGTAATCCCAGGTCGAGATGCGATAGTGCTGCAGATCCTCATCCAGATGCAGACCATCGGATTCCTGATGGAACCAGCTCGCGAAACGGGACGGGATGATCAGCTGGATCTGCTCCTCGATGGCATGGCTGTCCCGGCCTTCCGCCAGATCGCAGTCTTCCATCACCCGCACGGCGAAGATATGGCGAAAATTGACCCGGCAGAGTGGTTGCGGTGGCAGATCGATGCTGCGGGCGCGGCCCAGCACGACCGTCAGATTGTCACCCCAGATATCCTGATGCAGTTCGGCCACGACCAGACCGGGGGGGAGTTGACGGGAGGGTGCCCATGGCACGGCAACCTGCCGAATGGCATTCTTCTGTTCCATATCCACCTCGCTACAGCGCATGCCATATCCTGAGTGTATCTGAAACAAATTTTGCTGACGATGGCAAGAAAAAACCCGGCTGGCGCCGGGTTTCATTCGATAACTTTACGCTATTACTTTACGGCGTCTTTCAGCGCCTTGCCTGCCACAAAGGACGGCACATTGGCGGCTGCAATCTGGATCTCGTTGCCAGTTTGCGGGTTACGACCGGTACGGCCCGCACGATGGTTGACCTTGAAGGTACCAAAACCCACCAACTGAACGGCATCGCCCTCTTTCAGGCTCTGGGTAATACCATTGATGATCTCTTCCAGAGCGACTTTAGCCTGAGCTTTGCTCAGGTCTGCTTTGGCGGCAATTGCATCGACAAGTTGAGCTTTGTTCATAACATTTCCTTTATGATCGGGCATTTAGCACCGGGCCACTCTATTCAAAAAAAAACACTCAGGCAAAGGCTTTATCAGCCGGGTTGGCTTGAATGCTGGGGTTTTCATCAAGATCTGCGGAAATAGTCACATATCTCGCCCCTTCGTCGTCCTGATTGACGGTACGGTGGCGAACAACCGATGAGGACTTGTACGCAAACCCCCATCTGATGTAACAATATCCCCACACTCCTATTGACGGTCAACAGTATTTTCCCTAGTTATAGGGAGTGTTGTCAGTCGATGGGAATGACCGCAGGCTTGTAGCCATCTAGCTCCATGCCATGCCCACGGAGGGACTATGTTAACTGAACTGGAAAAAACCAAGCGCGCGCTGTCAGGCAAGCACAGAGCGATCGATGACTGGCTCGATGCCAGGCAGGCGTTACTGGTCGAGTACATGCGGCTGGCCGGGCTCATGCCTGCCAGATCCAAGCAACGCTCCCTCCCCGGTCACGTCGAACTGCAGCGTTTCTGCGAGCAACTGGTCGACTATGTCAGCGCCGGTCACTTCGAGATCTACAACCACGTGGTCACCGCCTTCGAGCAGGCCAGCGGTGACAAGCTGGAACTGGCCAAACGCATCTATCCCCATATCCGGGCCTGCACCGAGTTTGCCCTGGAGTTCAACGACAAATACAGCAACGCCGACGAAGCCCAGTTGCTGTTGCTCGACGAAGACCTGAATCATCTGGGGCCCGTGCTGGAGGACAGGTTCAAGCAGGAGGATCGTCTGGTCAAGGCGCTGCAGGTGGTCGAATCCCTCAGCCATCAGCAGGTCTGATGTCCAATACCTGAGCCAGTTCAAGATCCTGATGAGCAAGCTACATTACACTCTGGAACCTGAATTGTTAGCACTGCGTTCACACGCAGACCGGAGATGAACATGGCCGAGCGACGCCACTTTACCAGGATCTTCTATCTGACAGCCGCCAAGCTGATGCAGGGGCCGCACCAATGGCGGACCCAGCTGGTCGATGTCTCCCTGCAGGGTGCTCTGTTGCTCAGACCAGAGGACTGGATTGGCAGCGACGACAAGGAGTACGAGATCTGCTTCGTACTCGGCGGCAGCGACATCGAGATCAAGATGCAGGTGACGCTGACGCATGAGGCCAGCAAGAAGCTGGGCTTTTACTGTCACCACATCGATATCGACAGTGCCAGCCACCTCAAGCGGATGATCGAACTGAACGTCGGGGAAGAGCAACTGTTGTATCGTGAGCTGGAGCAACTGCTGCAGGAGCACCAGGAGCACAACCCTCCTTCGGCCTGAATTGCAGTAACGAGAAAGGAGCGCCCATGCGCTCCTTTTTTATTGTCAGCTCACGGCTTACAAAGCCTCGAGGGCATCGGCCAGCTTCTTCACCGGCACCACTTCCATCCCTTCGATGGGGTGCTTGGGGGCATTGGCGTAAGGGACTATGGCGCGGCGGAAGCCGTGCTTGGCCGCCTCCTGCAGACGCTCCTGGCCGGAGGGCACGGGCCGGATCTCCCCGGACAACCCCACCTCGCCGAACACCACCAGATCCTTGGGCAGGGCCTGATCCCGGAAGCTGGAGACCATGGCCAGCAGCAACGCAAGATCCGCGCTGGTTTCCTCGACCTTGACCCCACCCACCACGTTGATGAAGACGTCCTGATCCGCCATCTGCAGGCCACCGTGGCGATGCAGCACCGCCAGCAGCATGGCGAGGCGGTTGTGATCCATCCCCACCGCCACCCGGCGCGGGTTGGAGACCTGGGAGTAGTCCACCAGCGCCTGCAACTCTACCAGCAGTGGCCGGGTACCCTCCCAGATCACCACCACGATGGAGCCTGGCGCCTGCTCCTCGCCCCGGCTCAGGAAGATGGCAGAGGGATTGCTCACCTCCTTCATACCCTGCCCCGTCATGGCGAAGACGCCGAGTTCATTGACCGCACCGAAACGGTTCTTGTGGGAGCGCAGGGTACGAAAACGCGAATCATGGGCACCGTCCAGCAGCACGGAGCAGTCGACGCAGTGCTCCAGCACCTTGGGACCGGCCAGGGTGCCGTCCTTGGTGACGTGGCCCACCATGAAGATGGCGACGTGGTTCTGCTTGGCGTAGCGAGTGAGCAGGGCCGCCGATTCCCGCACCTGGGAGACGGAGCCGGGGGATGACTGCACATCCGCCACGTGCATTACCTGGATGGAGTCGATGACCATGATCTGCGGCTGCTCCTGCTGGGCGATGATGCAGATCTGCTCGACGCTGGTCTCGGACAACATCCGCAGCTTGTCGGTGGGCAGCCCGAGCCGGTTGGCCCGCATCGCCACCTGCTGCAGAGACTCTTCCCCGGTCACGTACAGGGTCTTCATCCGCTCGGCCAGGCCGCACATGGTCTGCAGCAGCAGGGTCGACTTGCCCGCCCCCGGGTTGCCGCCGATCAGGATGGCCGAGCCGGGCACCACACCGCCGCCCAGCACCCGATCCAGCTCCTTGAAGCCCGAACCGAAACGGGGGATCTCGGTGGTCGCGACCTCCGCCAGGGTCTGTACCTGGCTGCCGATGGCGCCGGCATAGCCGGTGTAACGGGCGCTCTTGCCGGGGGTGGTGACCCCGAGCCGGACCTCGGTAATGGTGTTCCACTCCTTGCACTCGCCGCACTGACCTTGCCAGCGGGTGAAGTCGGCTCCACATTCGGTACAAACATAGGCGGTTTTGTTTTTGGCCATGGATAACTCGGGGACAGGATGATTTCCTGCTTGATATACTGGTTTGCGACCGACAGATCAAACCCAGAATCGGAAAAGTGACTTTCCGCGGCAGGAATACATGGATTCAGAACAACCGCTACACCTGATAGAACAGCTTGTCCCCCTGCTCAGAGAAAAGGATTTCGACGAGATCTTCAACCGCCTGACCCAGAACGAGAATGCCAACAGCCGCTTCTTGCTCAAGATGGAGATCAAGCGTAAATGCGCCCCCTGCCGGCGGGTGATCGACATGCGCAACGAGCTGAGCGATCTCTGTCTGGTGCACGAGTTTGAAGGCGTCACCCATTTCATGCCCGCCGAGGCGGTCGAGCAGTTTCAATCCCAGTGCTACCTCTACCGGGACAGCTACACGCTAGGGGTCTACGAGGCGCTGCAGGCCTGGTACAAACTCAATCAGGGCCGGGGGGAGAGTCTGTCCCTGCCCGCCAGCCCCTTTCGTCTCTTCGACGTTCAGGCCATCCCCTTCGCCAGCCACTACGGCCGACAAGAGGAGCGGATGCACTTCAGCTCCGCCATGGTGCTCAAGCTGCTAAATGGAGAGAAGCTGTTTGCCAAGAGCTCGGACATCTCCCTCGGCGGGATCCGGGTATCGGTGCCCTATCTGCCCGATTACCAGACCGGCGAACAGGTCGAGGTACTCTTCACCGGGCTGGAGCGGGAACACGCCAACCCCATACTGCGCTCCCCCATCGGCTACCAGATCCTGGGGGAAGAGCAGAAGGAGGGGAAATTCTGGCTGCGGCTGGTGAAGAGTGGCGACTATCCCGCCTTCGACCACTTCCTGCGCGAATTCATCGAACACAACCGCAACCGCTACCGGGTCAGCGTCGATTACCTGCTGTCGGCGGCCATCGTCAAGGGCTACGAGCAGTTCTACCTGCCACGCATGACCGGCATGCCGCTGTTCTTCGGCAAGGGTGACAGCCCCGCGCTGGAGATGACCCTGCGCACCGAGAACAACCAGCACCTGCTCGAGTACTGGCGGGATGCCAAGAACCGCGACATGCTCGCCAGCCTGTTCCCGGCGGCACGGATGCGGTCGTTGCTCCCGGCCAGAGGAACACTGCGCGAGACCCTGATCTACAGCTTCACCCATTCGGTACGCAGCCACCTCTACTTCTTCTCCGCCACCCGGGAAGAGTTGCAGCAAAGCGGCCTGACCTCGCTGTTCTTCCAGGTCGGCGCTCGCCGCCCCAGCTGGCGGGTCTACAAGTTCAGCCTGGAGGCCTGCTCTCTGCACGAGGCCGATCTCGACAACCAATCGGAGTCGCACCAGTTGCAGGACATGCTGATGCGTGAACGGCTGCAGCAGATAGGCCATGTCGGCCTGCTGCAGGAGATAGGGCTCGACAATCAGCGCGACGAGTTTCGCTACGATGCCAACCAGCCACACAATGCCAACGAGTTGCAGCGCTTCGGCCACGGCACCAGTACCACCCCCTTCGACATAGAGACGCTGCACTACGTGCAACTGCGCAAGGAGGCGCGCTACATCCACAAGACGGCGATCGTGATCCGCCACAAGGAGAGAGCCTGGCTCGGCTGGACCCGGGACATCTCGGCCCATGGCATGCAGATCGAGCTGGAAGAGGCGTTCGAGGGAGAGAAGGGGGAGATCATCACCGTCGCCCTGCCCCGGCTGCAGGATCTCGCCAAGAGCATGGATCTGCAGCGGCTGCCCTATCGGCTGGTCAGCCTCAACCTGAGCCGCACCGTGCTGCACCTGTGCATCGAAGGGGATGCGGCTCGCCACATCGGCCACCAGTTCTTCAGCCTGCTGATCGAGAGCAACCAGAACAAGCTCAAGACCACCCGGGAACACAGGCGCTACCGAGGCATGGCGCGAGCACTGCGCAACATCTTCACCCACCACACCTTCAACACCCCCGTCTATCTCAACAAGTTCAAGGCTGCCCCGACGCCGGCCGCGGTGGGGCTGGCCCCTCGCCCGCGCAGCCTCTCCCGGCTGTTGCAAGCCTGCGCCGAGCAAGAGGATCAGGCGAACCTCTATCCCCTGTTCCAGGGCGGATTGCTCAAGACCCTGCTGCTCAATCCCTTGCGGGCCATCGAGCGGGAAGACAAACCCAAGGAGGAGGAGGTCTACATCGCCAGCCTGCACTCACAGGGTGGCGCCCCCCTGTTCCTCAGCCGGCTGGCCAGCAGCTTTGCGTCGCTGGAGGACAAGCGCCGCTTCGTCGAGCTGGCCCTGCAGCAGGGCGAGTTCTACTCGGTGCTGGTCGGCATCTCCCGCACCGGCCGGCCGGACACCAGCTTCATCGCCAATGAGCTGGACTACATCGCCAAATTTGCCATTCACAAGGCCAAGAAGCTGGAGGAAGAGCTGTGGAGCGTGGTGGGTGTGGGTGAGCTGACCGACACCAGCCAGGCTACCCTGTTCCGGCTCGGTATCCCCTCCTCCGCGGGCTGAAGCGGCAGGACAAGCATGGCTGACGACAAGGGCGACCCAGTGGGTCGCCCTTGTGCTATCGGCCCGGCCCAGGCCTGGGATGGCTCGCTCAAGCGACATCAGCCCGGTTGCGGATCCTGCAACCAGCTCAGGATCTGGGGGAAGTGATCCTCCTGCGCCTGGGGGGCGGTCAGCATGTTGATGTGGTCGTAGTCGAGCCGGTTGCCGTTGTCGAGCCCGAGCCGGGTGTGGCGCGTGGCCGAGCCCATTTCCGTGCTGAAACGGCGCACGTCGATCGGATGACCCAGCACCTTGTCCGCCTTGGCCGAGATCATCCAGAGCGGCGGCCAGGCCACCCGGCTCGCCGCCTCGTCATAGGCGAAGCCGTCGTGGGGATCCTGCCAGGGCCCGCATTTCACCCAGGGAATGGTCTCCTGCAAGTAACGCAGGGGCTCGTCATCGGCCCCCATCTTCAACTTGCGCGCCGCCAGGAAGCCGCTGCCGCGTGCCAGCCAGGGGGCCAGCCGATTCCAAATCAAGTCCACCTTCAGCCAGCGCTCCGGGTTCTGCACCGAGACGCCCCGCTTGGTACCGAAGAACACCAGACTCGCTATCTGCTCGGCCAGCTCGGGGAAACGGGCCAGGGTCGAGGCCATGATGACCCCGCCCCAGGAGTGGGCCATCCAGTGCACCCGGGCGCCGGCATGGCGGGCCGCGACCCAGTGTTGCAGTGCGGGCAGATCCTCGGTGATCAATTCATGCTGACCGTGCCCGGTCTGCTGGGCGATGGCCGGCGTGCTCAGGCCCCGGCCGCGCAGGTCGGCCACATAGACCTGATAGCCGTGACGTGCCAGATAACAGGCCAGCCCCTTGCCGGATTCGGTGTAGAAGATGCGGCCGTTCTCGATGGCGCCGTGCACCATCAGGATGGGGTCGGCATGCACCGCGACCTTGGGCTGGATGTGGCGCACGTGCAGTCGATGCTCGCCACAGGGGATAAACAGGGATTGTTGCAACAGTTCCATCGATGGGTCCTCCTTGACCCTTGTTCAGTTCCAGCGCCGTTCGCGGCAAGAGAGGGCCCCGAGCAGACAGAGTACCCCTTCCAGATCGTGATGATTGAGGGTGGCTGCCGCCTGAGCCCGCACCAGCGGCTTGGCGTGAATGGCGATGCCAAGGCCTGCCACCGCCATCATCTTGAGATCGTTGGCACCATCGCCGACGGCGACGGTCTGGGCCGGATCGATACCGTACTCGGCCGCCAGCCGTTGCAGCACCTCGGCCTTGACGGTGGCATCAACGATGGGGCCGCTCACCTGCCCGGTCAGGCGGCCACTCTCCACCGCCAGCTCGTTGGCGAAGATGGCATCCAGCCCCAGCGCCTGTTGCAGCTCACCGGCGAAGCGGGTGAAGCCACCGGAGGCGATCGCCACCTTCCAGCCCGCCTGCTTGAGTGTATCGACCATCAGTTTCAAGCCCGGCATCCAGGGCATGTTGGCCGCCACCTCGTCGAGAATGGCGACTGGCGCCCCTTCCAGCAGGGCGACCCGGCTGCGCAGGCTGTCGGCAAATTCCAGCTTGCCCTGCATGGCCGCCGCCGTCACGGCGGCGACCTGCTCACCCACCCCGGCCAGCCTGGCAATCTCATCGATGCACTCGATCCGGATGGCGGTGGAGTCCATGTCCATCACCAGCAGACCGGGCTCATCCAGAGTCGGCAGGGCGGGCAGATGGCAGACATCGATGTCCCACTCCTGAGCCTTGAGCACCTGCACCAGCGCTGGGGAGAAGCGGCTCGTGCCGAGCAGCAGCAAGGGGATGCCGGCCTGCTCCCCCACGGGATAGAGGCTCGCCTCGACCCCTTCAGTCACCAGCAGCGCCGCCAACCGACTCAGGTGCACGGCGCCGAGCGCCTTGCCAAACAGGACCAGCCAGGCTCCATCATGAGACTCGGCCGCGGGCAGCAAAGCCTCTGCGGTGAGCTGCCAGCAGGATGCACCAGACAAGGCCTTGGGCCAATCGGACAGGGAGGGGGATAGTTGGGACAACAACATAGAGGGGACGCCTTCCTTGGGGATCATGGGGTTCATCATGCTGGCCCAGAGTAGCGTATTGCTTTTTGTACAGGCAAGCGCCAAGATCCCGCCATCGATTCGTCGTGCAACGCACGGAGCCCTGAGCCGCGTACCGCCCCTTGGCCGCGCAGGCATCAGGACTCCGGCATCGTCATACATTCACCGCAAGAGGCTCGTGCTGTGCGTCACCTCCCCATCAAACGTGTTGTCAGCCTGGCTGCCGGGATCCTGCTCGGTCTCTGGGTGCTGGGGGTGCTCGTGCATATGCAGGGAGCAAGCCAGGCGGCGCTGCACAGCGAGGCGCGCGATCGGGCCCAGGCACTGGTCTCCTACGCCGCCCGCGACATGAAACGCTGGATCAAGGAGGACAAGGAGAGCGAGCTGGAGCGGCTGGCCCAGGATCTGGCCGCCGAGCCCGAGATCCTCGATGTCACCCTGTACGATGCCCGTGGCATCCCCCTCGCCCAGTCCGATCAGGCCGTGCCGCTGGAGAGCCTGCTGCCCATCGGCGCCGACAATAAGTCCGCACCTGAGCAGGGCAAGGGCCGTATCCAGTTCGTGCAGGAGGTACTGGATGGCAACCAGACCCTCGGCTACCTGCGCATCACCCTGGAAGAGCAGCAACTGCTGGCAGAGCAGGATATTCATCTCAAGGTGAACCAGGAGAAGCAGCGGTTGATGCTGCTGGTGATGTTGCTGGCCGGGCTGCTCATCTCCTACGGTGTGCGCCGCAACTACATGCGGGTGCGCAAGCACAAGAAGCGCGCGCCTCAGGCAGCGACGACCGACGACAACGCCCCGCCTCCCGGCATCGAATAAGGCGCTGTTCGCGAAACGGGCAAGTGTTGCTATTACCCCCAACTGTTCGAGATGACTATCGAGACGCTTGGCACCGCCGTCGCTGAAGCACTCGTCAGCGACGTGACAACCCATGATCACCTCACGCAACAGTTGCTTGTCCAGCCTATCCCGCTATTTGCGCTGCCTCGGCGTCCTGCTGTGCTGCGCGTCGATCTTCTCCATCGCCAAGTGTGTTGATTGAATCTCGAGCACCACCGAAGGCGGTATCCCATAGCCCTTCACTTCTCAGGTCTACCCATCTGATTTGGTCAAGTTACGGTGTTCAGGCGTAGCTTGAGACAGAAGCAAGCGAATTTTTTACGCCTTTCAAGCTGGTTTTGGGTGTGATCTCGATTAGTGGTTTATGTTTTCGGTATGAAACGCCCGCATTGCTGCAATGAGATACGACGTTTGTGGAGATCATCAGGCAAGAGGTGCATCAGCCATTCCAGCAGAAGGAAGCAAGATCATGAAGCAACCCAGATTTCGCCGTAGCGCGTTGGCGGTCGTGATCGCCCTCAGCACGGTATTGGCGGCCTGCAAAGAGGAGCCACCTCCCGTCACGCACAGTGTTCAGCCCACCGTGGCCTCGGCTGCCAGCACAACCAGCGCAGCCAGCGCGGCGGTAGTGCCTCAAGGGCAGCAGCCCGTTAACGCACCAGCATCGAAATATACCCCAGAGGCGCTCGAAACCCTGCTTGCCCCCGTAGCGCTTTACCCGGATGCGGTATTGGCTCAGGTGTTGGCCAGCGCCACCAATCCGCAAGAGGTGCTCGATGCCGGTAACTGGCTGGTTGCCCATCCCAATCTCAAAGGGAAAGAGCTGACCGCCGCCATTGCGCCGCTGGGCTTTACGCCGCCAACCATGTCGCTGATGCACTTCCCAACCGTCATGGACATGATGTGCTTGAAGATGGAGTGGACGACTGAGCTGGGCGGTGCCTTCCTGGCCGATGAGCCGGGCGTACTGGCAGCCGTTCAGCGCCTGCGCCAACAAGCGATGGAGGTGGGCAACCTGAAAGACTCGGAGCAGATGAAAGTGGCCACAGGTGAACAGAACAATCAGCAGATCGTCACTATTGCGCCCGCCAACCCTGACGTCGTTTACGTCCCACAATACGACCCAAGCGCCGCCTATAGCGCGCCAGCTGCCGGACCAGCCCCGGCTCCGGTGACCACCGCAACCACGACAACGACAGTGCCTGCGACAACGACCACGACAGTGGTGGAGCATGACGATCACGACAACGATGATGAATACGACCGCGGTGATATGGTCTTGACGGGCTTGCTCGCCTTTGGTGCGGGCATGTTGGTCAACGAGGTCTTCAACGACGATGATGAGGGGGATTATTATTACCCTCGGTGGGGATCCGATTATCCCGACAATTACGTTCCCTATCGTTATAACCCGAACTATGGCAACGGTTTTCGTCCCACCAGCGGGTACAACCGTCCGGTCAACTATCAGCGGGGCTCTAACAACAA
Source organism: Aeromonas sp. TECH754 (assembly GCF_056279295.1). Classification (NCBI taxonomy): domain Bacteria; kingdom Pseudomonadati; phylum Pseudomonadota; class Gammaproteobacteria; order Aeromonadales; family Aeromonadaceae; genus Aeromonas; species Aeromonas sp. TECH754. The sequence goes on from NZ_JBWBRA010000001.1 coordinate 3,337,730, forward strand.
TATTTATATCAACGCCAAGGGGAATGATTACTTCAACAAGTTCGAGCGCGGCCCCAATAACTACATGCGCCAAGCCAACAGCCCCATCACAGCGGCGCGCCCCCAGCGTGCTGAGCTGGCTACCCTGGAACAACGCTCGCGAAATAACGCGGCAGGGGGGGGTCAACGAGATGCCACACCGAAAGGGAATTATGCGGGGGCCAATCGCCAACCAAAAAGTGAATACGCTGGCGCACCACGTGCTGTCAATCAGGTGAACAGGGAGGCACGCGCTACCGCGCCGAAAGGGAGCTATGCGGGGGCCAACCGCCAACCAAAAAGCGAAAATGCCAACGCGGCACGCGGCGCTAGACAGGTAAGCAGGGAGGCGAATGTGGCCCAGCGCACGCCGCGCCGGAGCGACTACGCAGGAGACAAGGTCAAGCGGCAGCAAATCACGCCACAGACCGCTGGAGCGCGTGATCGCGGCTATGTCCAACCACGTGCCACTCACAGCAAGAGTGCAGCACAGACGGCAACACGCAGAGCCCCTGCTGCCTCAACCTCAAAGAGTGCCTTCCAAGGGGTACAGAATACGGGCAGAACCGAGCGCGCCGCCAGCCAACGTGGGCGTGAAAGTGTGGCTAGTAGCGCGCGTACCGGGCGCACCACTCAACCCAAACGGAGTACGCGATAATGAAGCGTTTGTTGAAATGGAGTTGGGGCCCCTCATGGGGCTTGGCCCTGCTAGCCCTGATCTGCGCCAGCGACGCAAGCGCCATGGCACCGCGCACCTTCGCCACCCCGGATGAGGCGGTACAGGCCCTGATCACGGCCTTGGAGCGGAACGATGTTACCGCATTGACACTGTTACTCGGCGAGAATAGTGAGGAGGCCATCACCTCGGGGGATGAGGTGGCCGATGCCAATGATCGTGCCGCCTTCGTTGCGAGCTTCAAGAGCAAGCACCAACTGGTGGCCGAAGGTAAGGATAAAATGATACTGCTCGTGGGGGAGTCGGATTGGCCACTGCCAATCCCCCTCGTGGCCACAAATGGCAAGTGGTATCTCGATGGCGCCACCGGTGCCAAAGAGATCGTCTATCGCCGCATCGGTCGGAATGAGTTGGGGGCGATTGCGGTGTGCCGTGGCTTTATCGACGCCCAGATAGAGTACGCCGCAGTGGGGCATGATGGCCAAACAGCGGGACTCTTTGCGGCAAAATTACGGAGTGATGCAGGACGACAAAATGGACTCTATTGGCCTGTGAGCAAGGGGGAACCAGCAAGCCCGGCCGGAGAGGAGGTCGTCAGTGCCGCGGCAGAGGGCTACAGGGCCGTGGTCGGCCAACGCACCCCCTATCATGGCTACTACTACCGTATCTTGTATGCCCAAGGAGCCGCTGCCAATGGGGGGATGAAAGAGTACTTTGTCGAAGGGCAATTAAGAGACGGTGTCGCCCTGATCGCCTGGCCAGCCGATTATGCCAACAGTGGGGTGATGACCTTCATGGTGAACCACGAGGGGCGGGTTTATCAAAAGGATCTCGGGGCCGAAACGGCAACAGTCGTTGAAGCGATCCAGCTGTTCGATCCCGACAAGAGCTGGTCGCTAGTAGTTAGCAACGAGAGTAATTAGCGAAGAGGGTGATTAGGGCTCTTTATCTACCATCGGATCTTGGCAAACAGCATGGGCCGAGAGCGGCGTGATTGAGATCTCAGGAGGTGATGCGGGGCCAGTCGGTCCCTCGTTGCGCTCTGGCGTTTAGGCCAGCCGGTTCCATCGTCGGCCAACAGAAAGGGCATTGTTGTTGTCGATCAGCAGATCTGCCAACCGTTGCCTCGCCCCCTCTCTGGCCCACGCGATGTCCGGAATCAGCATGAAGAGCAGCGGAGCCAGAATATGCATGCATTTCATTGTCTTAATCTCATAAAGAGTTGCCGGAAAGTATAGGCGGCGCCATCCTCTTCCTGCGTCCCCCACCAGATCCCGGGCATAAAAAAACGGCGACCCAGGGTCGCCGTTTTGCAGGAAGCCGAGGCTCTGGATCAATCGCCCAGCAGCACGGAGTCCAGCGCGATTTCGATCATGTCGTTGAAGGTCAGTTGACGCTCCTCGGCGGTGGTCTGCTCGCCGGTGCGGATATGGTCGGAAACGGTACAGATGGTCAGGGCCTTGGCACCGTACTCGGCAGCCACGCCGTAGATACCGGCGGCTTCCATCTCGACACCCAGGATGCCGTATTTTTCCATGACGTCGAACATGGAGGGATCCGGGGTGTAGAACAGATCGGCGGAGAACAGGTTGCCCACGCGCACGGCAACGCCTTTGTTCTTGGCGGCCTGCACGGCATTGGCAACCAGATCGAAGTCGGCGATGGCGGCGAAGTCGTGATCCTTGAAGCGCAGACGGTTGACCTTGGAATCGGTGCAGGCACCCATGCCGATCACCACGTCGCGCAGCTTGACGTCTTCACGCACGGCGCCGCAGGAACCCACGCGGATGATGGTCTTGACGCCGTAGTCGGTGATCAGTTCCTTGGTGTAGATGGAGCAGGACGGGATGCCCATGCCGTGACCCATGACGGAGATACGGCGACCCTTGTAGGTGCCGGTGAAGCCGAGCATGCTGCGCACGTCACAGACTTGCTCGACGTTCTCCAGGAAGGTTTCGGCGATGTACTTGGCACGCAGGGGGTCCCCTGGCATCAGTACTGTGTCAGCAAAGGCGCCATCTTTTGCATTGATATGAGGAGTTGCCATTCTCTTGATTCCTTCACACTAGGTTGAGTTTTATTGTCTTTATTGGGTTGCCCGTCGCCTTGGCGACGGGCGGGTAAATTACAAGAAGCGAGTACTGCTGTGCAACCTGGGCAGGCCCTGCATCCACAATGCACTGCCCAGGGTCGGCATCACAGGAAGCTGGTGCCGTACTGCAGCTTGGGCAGACCGTGGTAGGCCGCGATGCTCTGACCGATATCGGCGAAGGTCTCGCGACGACCGACACTGCCTGCCTTGACCGGCTTGCCGAAGAACAGCACCGGAATGTATTCACGGGTATGATCGGTGCCGCTCCAGGTCGGGTCACAGCCGTGGTCGGCAGTCAGTACCACCACGTCGCCATCCTGCAGGATCTCGAACAGCTCCGGCAGACGGGAATCGAAGTACTCCAGCGCGTCGGCGTAGCCCTTGACGTCACGGCGGTGACCGTAGGAGGAGTCGAAGTCGACGAAGTTGGTGAAGACGATGGTCTGATCACCTGCCGCCTTCACCTCTTCCAGGGTGCGATCCCACAGCTCGGTCAGGCCGGTACCTTTCACCTGCTTGGTGATGCCCTGGTTGGCATAGATGTCGGCGATCTTGCCGATGGAGACCACCTGGCCACCCGCTTCCTTCATGTAGTCCAGCACGGTCGGCGCCGGCGGCAACACGGAGTAGTCGTGACGGTTGCCGGTACGCTTGAAGTTGCCCTTGCCGCTGCCCACAAACGGACGGGCGATGACCCGACCGATGTTGTAGGGCTCCAGCAGCTCGCGCACTATGTGGCACAGCTCATAGAGCTTCTCGAGGCCGTAAGTCTCTTCGTGGCAGGCAATCTGGAACACCGAGTCGGCAGAGGTGTAGAGGATCGGCTTGCCGGTCTTCATGTGCTCTTCGCCCAGATCGTCCAGCACCTGGGTACCGGAAGCGTGGCAGTTGCCGAGGTAGCCCGGCAGGCCCGCCTTCTCGACGATGGCGTCCAGCAGCTCCTGCGGGAAGCTGTTGTGGTGATCGTGGAAGTAACCCCACTCGAACAGCACGGGCACGCCGGCGATCTCCCAGTGGCCGGACGGGGTGTCCTTGCCGGAGGAGAGCTCCTGGGCGAAGCCGTAGGCACCGACCACCTCGATATCTTTCTGCAAGCCAGCCGGGAAGTAGCCGGAAGCCTGCTCCCCTGCGTGGCCCAGGCCCAGTTTGTTCAGGTTCGGCAGATGAAGAGCGCCACGGCCTTCAATCTCACCGGCGGCACAGGCCTTGGCGATATGGCCAAGGGTGTTGGCGCCCACATCTCCGAACTTCTCGGCATCGGCGGCAGCGCCAATACCGAAGGAGTCCATCATCAGAATAAAGGTACGTTTCATGGGTCTTCCCCTTGTTACAAATCGGCCAGACCGATGCGACGATAAACCTCGGGCAGTGCCTCTGGTCGGGTGTCACCGATCTTGACGGCTGCCTGCACCATGCGGGCGGCCTCGGCAAATTGAGCTTCTGTCTGAGCGTGGATCAGCGCGAGCGGCTTGTCAGCCTCGACGCTCTGCCCCAGGCGGATAAAGTCGGTCAGACCGACCGCATAATCGAGTTTGTCACCGGCGGCGCGGCGACCGCCCCCCATGGCGACTACGGCCAGGCCCAGTTCACGGGTGTCCATGGCGGTCACAAAACCGGCCTGACTGGCATAGACGGGACGCACGATGGCGGCCTTGGGCAGGTAGCTGTCATGACGTTCGATGAAGTCGGCGGGACCACCGAGGCCGGTCACCATGCGACCGAAGATCTCGGCCGCCTTGCCGTTGTCCAGCACGGCTTGCAGCTTGGCGCGGGCATCGGCGTCGTCGCTGGCCAGATGGGCGGAGATCAGCATCTCGGCACAGAGCGCCATGGTGACTTCGTGGATCCGCGGGTTGCGATAGGCACCGGTCAGGTAGCGCACCGCTTCACGCACTTCCACCGCGTTGCCGGCGCTGGAGGCCAGCACCTGGTTCATGTCGGTGAGCAGTGCCGAGGTGCGACAACCGGCACCGTTGGCCACGGCGACGATGCTTTTCGCCAGCTCCTCCGAGGCCTCAAACGTCGGCATGAAGGCGCCTGAACCGACTTTCACATCCATCACCAGCGCTTCGAGCCCGGAGGCGAGCTTCTTGGAGAGGATGGAGCCGGTGATCATGGCGATGGATTCGACGGTGGCGGTGATGTCGCGTACCGCGTAGATGCGCTTGTCGGCGGGGGCCAGATCACCGGTCTGGCCTATGATGGCGACCCCGGCCTCTTTCACCACTTTCAGGAAGCGATCGTTGTCGACCGAGGTCTGGTAGCCGGGGATGGCATCGAGTTTGTCCAGGGTTCCGCCGGTGTGGCCGAGGCCACGACCGGAGATCATCGGCACGAAGCCACCGCAGGCGGCGACCATGGGGCCGAGCATCAGGGAGACGACGTCACCCACACCGCCGGTGGAGTGTTTGTCGACGATGGGGCCGCCCAGGTTCAGGTGATCCCAGGTCAGCACCATGCCGGAGTCGCGCATGGCACAGGTCAGGGCGACCCGCTCATCCATGGTCATGTCCTTGAAGTAGACCGCCATGGCGAGCGCCGCGATCTGGCCTTCGCCGATGCTGTTGTTGGTAATGCCCTGAACGAAGAACTGAATCTCTTGGGTACTGAGCGCTTCACCGTTGCGCTTCTTGCGAATAATTTCTTGAGGCAAAAACATCTTTCATTCCCTCCGTGCGCCTGGCACGAACACAGACCGAAATAGGGGACGGCATGCCGTCCCCTGCCACCGCTTAGTAACCGCTGGTATTGGCCGGCTTGTCGCCGTGGCCCAGGGTCGCCAGCAGGCTGGCCAGCAGGCTGGAGGCACCGAAGCGGAAGGTACGGGGGGAAACCCAGTCCTTGCCCAGGATCTCTTCGGCCATGGCGAGGTACTGACCGGCTACGGCCGCGTCCTTCACGCCACCGGCCGGCTTGAAGCCGACTTTCGGGTTTTTGGCCTTGATCACTTCCATCATGATGCGGGCCGCTTCCGGGGTCGCATTCACCGGCACCTTGCCGGTGGAGGTCTTGATGAAGTCGGCACCGGCATCGATACAGATCTCGGAGGCGCGACGGATCAGCGCCTCTTCCTTCAGCTCGCCGGTCTCGATGATCACCTTCAGCAGGGCTTGAGTGCCGCAGGCTTCCTTACAAGCTTTGACCAGATCGAAGCCGACCTGTTCATTGCCAGCCATGAAGGCGCGGTACGGGAACACCACGTCCACCTCGTCGGCACCGTACGCCACGGCGGCACGGGTCTCGGCCACGGCGATCTCGATGTCGTCGTTGCCGTGGGGGAAGTTGGTCACGGTGGCGATGCGCACGTCGGCGGCACCGATCTCACGCAGGGTCTTGCGGGCGATGGGGATGAAGCGGGGATAGATGCAGACGGCGGCGGTGAGGCCAGCCGGGGACTTGGCCTTGCGGCACAGGTCGATCACTTTCTGATCGGTGTCGTCATCGTTCAGGGTAGTCAGGTCCATCAGGTTCAAGGCGCGTTGGGCGGCCAATTTCAGATCAGTCATGCTATGTCTCCAAAGTCTCGATAAGTCCCGGATACCGGTGATCACTCGTCGCCGAGCACGCAGGATCGGCAACAGAAGATCCCGGGTAAAGGGGATATGGAATTACAGCGCAAATGCACAGGCAATACGGCTGCAAATAAGGCAAGAGCCCTGTCACTTTCTTACAAAAGTGCGGACTTGGTTCCATGAAGACTTGAGAAAGGCCGACAACCGCTGACCCGACTTCCCAATCAATTCCATTTGACCGCCAACACCCACTTCATGTGGGTATTAGTCAATGCCAGCACCCTGCTGGCATCGCCTATTTCAGCCGAGATACCCCGTGTTTGCAAGCCGGATTTGCCATTTTCAGAGGTACCTCACATCTGGCAAATCCGGTACTGGAAAGTGCTTAAGAGAAGAAGCGGGTCAGGATCCAGGAGTAGGCAATCCCCCCCAGATACACCCCGACGATCCCCATTACCCCGGACAAGACGGGAGGTGCCGGGATCGGTAATTTGAGGAAAGAAAACAACAAGCCAACGATAAAGCCGGCCGCCATCGCCAGTAGCACTTCATTCATATAACCTCCGATTTGACTCATTTTATTATTAGTCTAGATACGCAAACGGTTGACACCATTCCAAACGAGAACGCCACAGCATTGTGCTGTGGCGTTCGTCTTTACCTGACTGTCAGGCAAATACTACATGGCTGTCAATGCCAGGAAGAAGCCTGCGATGGTGGCAGACATCAGGTTGGACAGCGAGCCTGCCAGCACAGCCTTCAGACCGAACCTGGCGATGGTGCCGCGACGGTTCGGCGCCATGGAACCCAGACCACCGAGCAGGATGGCGACGGAAGACAGGTTGGCGAAACCGCACAGGGCGAAGGAGATGATGGCCTTGGTGTGGTCGGACATGGCCACGCCGTTGATCAGCACCTCATCTTTCAGGTAAGGGGCGAAGTTCAGGTAAGCCACGAACTCGTTCACCACCAGCTTCTGACCGATGAAGGAACCTGCCACCACGGCTTCGCTCCAGGGCACACCGATGAGGAAGGCCAGCGGGGAGAACAACCAGCCCAGCAGCAGTTCCAGGGAGAGCTGCGGATAACCGAACCAGCCACCCACACCGGCGAAGAGGCCGTTGATCATGGCGATGAGGCCGATGAAAGCCAGCAGCATGGCGCCCACGTTCAGGGCCAGTTGCAGACCGGCGGACGCACCGGCGGCAGCGGCATCGATCACGTTGGCCGGCTTGTCGTCCAGCTCGCCATCGGCAGCGCTCTCGTCATAGTTGGGGGTCTCGGTTTCCGGTACCAGCAACTTGGCGAACAGCAGACCACCCGGGGCGGCCATGAAGGAGGCGGCGATCAGGTATTCCATCTTGACGCCCATGGAGGCGTAACCGGCCAGCACGGAGCCGGCGACGGAGGCCAGGCCACCACACATGACGGCGAACAGCTCGGAGTCGGTCATCTTGCCGATGAAGGGACGCACCACCAGCGGGGCCTCGGTCTGGCCGACGAAGATGTTGGCGGTCGCAGACAGGGATTCGGTACGGGAGGTACCCAGTACTTTTTGCAGACCACCACCCAGCAGTTTGATGACCCACTGCATGATGCCGAGGTAATAAAGAACCGCGATCAGGGAAGAGAAGAAGATGATGACGGGCAGTACGCGGAAGGCAAAGATGAAACCACCGCCACCGAAGACTTCAAACATCTTGTTGCTGACCAGGCCACCGAACAGGAATTCGATACCGTTGTGGCCATAACCGATGACGCTGGAAACAGCATCAGATACGCCGACCAGAATATCCCGGCCGACAGGGACGTAGAGCACGAATGCACCCAGGCCGGCTTGAATGGCAAAGGCACCGCCAACGGTGCGAATTTTGATTGCTTTGCGATTACTGGAGAACAGCACCGCGATAAGGATGAGCGTCGCCATCCCTACCAGACCCATTATCAGATTCATTATTAATACTTCCTCTTATGTAGCACCTTCCAGCTTGTTAACGTTTTGTATCTTAAAGCCGTTAATCAAGGGTGCGCATTATACTAATTAAGGTGCGACAAAGTAGAACGCTGGTCACATTTTATAAGGCCGAAAAGGGCCGACCGTCGTTTAATTAGACCGCAAACGATTTTTATGGGTTCTGTTTTTTATTACTGCGATAGCGAAGTTAATCAACTGTTAATTTCACTATCCCTGCGCGGGAAGGCCCGCAAAGTGGATTCATGTAACACCGAGACAACATCTGCCAGCGGCTGCTGCCGCAAGTCGGCCAACAATTGCGCGATAAGTGGCAGGCTGGCGGGGCTGTTGGGCTCTCCTTGCTGCCCTTGCAGCGGCATGTCGGGGGCATCGGTTTCCAGCAGCAAGGCCTCCAGCGGCATGCCGCGCACCGCCTCCCGGGTCTTGTTGGCGCGCTCATAGCTGATGACACCGCCAATCCCCAGCCTGAATCCCAGTTGCCAGAACACCTCGGCCTGATGAAGGGAGCCACTGAAGGCGTGGATCACGCCGCCACGGGCCGGTTTGAAGCGCCGCAGGACCTTGGCGACGGTGTCGTTGGCGCGCACCGAGTGAACGATGAGCGGCAGATCAAATTCCATCGCCAGCCTGATCTGCGCCTCGAACAGCTCGAGCTGGCCCTCCTGCGGCACCTGGCTGCGCAAGTCCAGTCCGCACTCGCCGATGGCCACCAGGCCGCGAGGCCGGCTCGCCAGCAAGGCGTGCAGCCGTGCCAGCACGTCGGGCGCCTGCGCCCCCACATACCAGGGATGGATGCCCAGCCCATAGGCGATGCCGGCATGGCGCTCGGCCAATGAGATCACGCGAGTCCAGTTTTCCTCTCCCACGGCGGGGATGATATACTCGCCCACTCCCAATTGACGCCAGCTGGCCAGCAGCGCCTCCCGCTCGGGCTCGAAGACCGGAAAGTCGAGGTGGCAGTGGGTATCGATCAGTTGCATATCACGTTTACCTGTTTGTCGTACTTAATGGGTTCATTCCATGTCAAAACGCATTTCTCACGGTTTTACCCTGATAGAGCTGGTGCTGGTCATCATAGTGCTGGGGATCCTGGCGGTCACCGCCCTGCCCCGCTTCATCAACATCCAGGACGATGCCCTCAAGAGCAGCGTGTCGGCGACCGCGGGCAGTTTTTCCAGCGCCGTCCAGCTGGCCCATGCGGGCTGGGCCGTCAAGGTGAGGGGAGAGCCGCTGGCACTCTACAACTTTAGCGGCATGGGCAAGCAGGATCTCGATATCAACAGCCACGGCTGGCCGGTGGGCACCAAGGAGGATCAGGGCGGTCAGGGGCCGGATACCGTCTTCCCGGGGGGCGACAGCGATCAGATCTCCGTCAGCAGCCGGGATGACTGTGAGAGCCTGTTCGGCGGCCTGCTCGACACCGATCAGACCGCCACCGATGAGCTGCACACCGACTCGGACAGCGACTATATCTCCCGCCTGATCCCCGCCGATGGGCAGGTCGCCGGCAATCTGCGCCACGACAACTGCCGCTACATATTGCGCGACTCCATCGGCCGTCTGCCCGCTTACCCGAACGGGTTGAGCTTCGACTACAACAGCGTCAGCGGGGCCGTGACCCGCAATTTTCAGTGATTCCATCCTCGCCCTTGTCTGACGCTTCCTCGTCCTCATCATGACGCACCGGCGCGCAGCAGCGCCGGTTCTCGGGCACCAGCCCCCACTCCTGGCACCAGGCATCGTAGCGGGCCAGCCAACGCAGCAATATCCCCTTCATGCTCCCTCCTCATACCGATGGGGACGGATGACATCTGCCCCATCGCTTCAAGCACCGGCGCCCTCGGCACCTTGAGCCACCTCGTCACAACGGCGGCCAATGCGGCTCTGTCTCGCCGATCGGCAGCCATAAAAAAACGACTCCATTGGAGTCGTTTTTATCAGAGCCATCTGGCTAATTCAAATCAGTCCTTGGCTGGCAGGCTCAGCCGGACAACCGCTTCAACGTGCATGGAGTGCGGGAACATGTCCACCGGCTGCACCTCGTCCAGCACGAAGCCCTGCTTGACCAGCCAGGCCAGATCCCGGGCCAGAGTCTGCGGGTTGCAGGAGACGTAAACCAGACGACGCGGCGCCATGGCGACCAGAGTCTGCAGCACCGCCTTGTCACAGCCCTTGCGGGGCGGATCCATCACCACCACGTCGGCGCTCACGCCCTGGGCGTGCAGCTCGGGCATCAGTTGCTCGGCCTTGCCCACGTGGAATTCGGTGTGCTCGATGCCATTGAGGGCCGCATTGCGGCGGGCGTCGGCGATGGCGCTCTCCACCGATTCGATGCCGACCACTTTCGCCGCCTTGTTCGCCAGGAACAGGGAGATGGTGCCGATGCCGCAATAGATGTCGAACACCGTCTCGTTGCCGGTCAGCTCGGCGTAGTCGAGTGCCTTGGAGTAGAGCACATCGGTCTGGCTCGGGTTGTTCTGGAAGAAGGAGAGCGGCGAGATCTCGAACTCGAGCTCATGGATCTTGTCGCGGATCACCCCTTCCCCCAACAGCACCCGATTGCTCGCGCCCAGGATACGGTTGGTGCGCTCGTCATTGATGTTCTGCACCAGGGTGGTGATGGGCAGATCGGCCAAGGCAGCCAGCAGCTCGGCCTCGGCAGGCAGCGCCTCGCCCAGGGTTACCAGCACCACCATCAGCTCGCCGCTCTTGAAGCCCTTGCGGGTCATCAGGTTGCGCACGCAGCCGCTGTGATTCACCTCGTCATAGGCCGCGACTTCGTGCTCGCGCATCCAGTTGCGCACCCGGGCGTTGAGCTCCACATGCAAGGGATCCTGCACCGCGCAGTCATCGGCGGTGATGAGATCGTGGGAATGCTTGCGATAGAAGCCGATCTCGGCGCCAGCCTCGCTGCCGCGCACCGCATATTGCGCCTTGTTGCGATAGGCGAAGGGGCTGTCCATGCCGAGGATGGGATTGACCTGAGTCGTCAGCCCGACCTGCTCCAGCGCGCTTTGCACCAGATCCTGCTTGAGCTTGAGCTGGGCCGGATAGGCCAGCGGACGCACCTGGCAGCCACCGCACTCAGTATTGGGGCAGAAATCGGGAACCCGGTCGGCGGAGGGCTGGGTCAACTCCACCAGCTTGCCGTGCAGGTAGTTCGGCTTGACTTCGGTCAGCTCCACCAGGGCCTGTTCACCGGGCAGCAGCCCCTCGACAAACAGGGGGCGATCGAACAGGCGTCCCTTGCCATCCCCTTTGTCGGTCAGTTCCAGAATATCGATCTGATGTTGGTGTCCCACTAACGGCATGAGCGGCTCCGAAGGCATAGATAAAGGATGGAAACAGGGCTAACCCGGCTACCCCGAATAAAGGGTGGCAGAGTTTAGCGGAGATCCGCCCAAAATGCAGGCATAAAACGCCGCCAGAACGAAATAGCGGGGGCAACCCCATGGACAAAGGATGGGAGCAAAGGCTCCGCATTCTCGCGCCTTGCATACGGGCCGCCATAAAAAAGCCGCCGGGCAGGGCCGGCGGCAGATACATCAACGGGAGCTCAGTGGGATTACAGGCTGTAGGCCTTCTCGCCATGGCTGGTGACATCCAGCCCTTCCCGCTCGGCATCTTCTTTGACGCGCAGGCCGAGCAGCAGATCCACCAGCTTGTAAGCCACGGCGGAGACCAGCCCGGTCCAGGCCACCGTCACCAGCACGCCGATGATCTGGATCTTCACCTGGGTCAGGATGGAGTAGCCCTCGGCGACCTGATTGGTCACATAGTCCCACACTCCGGTACCGCCCAGATCCGGGCTGGCGAAGACCCCGGTCAGCACAGCACCCAGGATCCCGCACACCCCGTGCAGGCCGAACACGTCCAGGCTGTCATCGGCCCCCAGCAGGCGCTTGAGACCATGCACCCCCCACAGACCGGCGACACCGCTCAGCAGACCGATGATGAGGGCTCCACCGACGCCGACGAAACCGGCGGCCGGGGTGATGGCAACCAGACCCGCGACCGCACCGGACACGGCGCCCAGCAGGGAGGGACGGCCCTTCATCAGCCACTCGGCGAAGGTCCAGGCGAGCGCGGCGGCGGCAGGGGCTACCCAGGTGTTGATCAGGGCCAGGGCGGCGGTACCGTTCGCTTCCAGCGCGGAGCCGGCGTTGAAGCCGAACCAGCCAAACCACAGCAGAGCCGCACCTATCATGGTCATGGTCAGGCTGTGGGGCGTCATGGGGTCACGACCGTAACCCACCCGTTTGCCCGCCATGAAGGCACCCACCAGACCGGCGACCGCCGCGTTGATGTGCACCACAGTGCCGCCGGCAAAGTCCAGGGCGCCGTGCTGGAACAGGTAACCGGCGGTGGCACCGGCAGCGTCGGCCGCTGCCGCATCTGTATAGGCATCCGGACCTGCCCAGTACCACACCATGTGCGCCATCGGGATGTAGGCGAAGGTGAACCAGATCACCGCGAACAGCAGCACGGCGGAGAACTTCATCCGCTCGGCGAAGCCGCCGACGATGAGGCCGCAGGTGATGGCCGCGAAGGCGCCCTGGAACACCACGAAGATGAATTCGCTGATCCCCACGCCCTTGCTGAAAGTGGCACCGATAGAGTCAGGCGTGACCCCCATCAGCAACACCTTGTCAAAGGAGCCGTAGAAGGCGCCCCCTTCGGTGAAGGCCAGAGAGTAGCCATAGACCACCCACAGCACGGTGATGAGGCAGAACAAGGTGAACACCTGCATCAGCACGCTCAGCATGTTCTTGGCGCGTACCAGGCCGCCGTAGAACAGCGCAAGCCCCGGGATCGACATCAGGATCACCAGGGTGGCCGCCACCATCAGCCAGGTGTTGTCACCCTTGTTGATGGTCACGGCCGCCGCCTGCACCACATCAGCCTGCGCAGCCACCTCTTCGGCCCAACCGGGGGCCGCCATGGTGGCGGTCAGCGCCAGCAGGCCAGTCATTACGAGTCTCTTGAACATACAGCCCTCTCCTTGTCATCCCGGCACCTGGCCGGGTCCATTTCCTGATATGAAAGTCAACGTTGGGTATTCGCCCAAACCCGGATCGTCAAATCAATATTGCCCCACCCCAACCCTCGGTATGACCCCGCGGGGATCATCATGGCGACATGACGGATTTAAAGCATAAAACAGGCCAAAAAATATAATCTTTATTTTTCAACATCTTGAATCGATTGTGATGTGATTACGCACCATGATGGCGCAGTCTGGCCACAAACAGGATCAGGATCGCACTTCGGCTGTGCAGCGAGGACGGGGCGCACCAAGATGGGACAGGGGACGACAATCGAGGAAGGGATGAGGGTGATCGCGGCGAACATATACCCGTGAACAGGGCAAGCCTGTGGCTCCGGCCTGGCGGCAGAGAAGGTGGGATAAAGGGATGCGGAGGGCAGAAAGAAGGGGAAGCCGGATCTGCGCTTCCCCACCGGCTACCGGGCCCTGCGGCCCGGCATCATGGGCCCTGTCTACGCGGCCTGTCGCCTCAGGGTCAGGTAGCCTACCAAGAGGAGGATCAGCACGAAGAAGACCTCGCTGACGGTCGTCACCCCATACCCCAGCCCGCCGTGCTTGACGGACTGCGACAGCAGATCACCCACCGAGGCCCCCAGCGGCCGGGTCAGCACATAGGCGATCCAGAAGCTGAGCACCGTATTCATCCTGAAGACCCTGTGCGCCACGGCCGTCAGCGCGATCAGACCGCCAAATAGCAGGGTCGCATTGAGATAGCCGATATCCATCCCCTCCGACACCCAGTCACCGGCCGCCGTGCCAAGGGCAAAGGTGACCAGGATGGCGAGCCAGTAGAACTTCTCCCGCTTGAGGGTATTTATAGAATTAATGGAAAGGGTGCCTTCATGACGAAACCAAATGGCAAAAGTGACCAGCAGCAGCAGGGTAAAGACGCTGGTCGAGAGCCAGAGCGGGATCCCGACCCGATCGGTCAGGTTGTCGGTCAGCAAGGTACCGAAGATGCTGACCAGCACCACCGCCAGCCAGTAACGCCAGGGCTCATAACGCACCGCCTTGATCTGCAGGGCGAGCACCACGACCAGCAGAACCCCCATCAAGGCCGACGTCAGGATCAGCCCCAGATGCTGGTTGAAGATCAGATAATCCGCCGCGGTTTCACCGACAGTGGTGGACATCATCTTGATGATCCAGAAGATCAACGTCACTTCCGGCACCTTGTTGGCCATGGTGGTCAAAAAATCGGATCGATGTTGCATGCTGCCTCCCGAGATACCCTCTGGTATGGGCAGACTATGGGCAGGGAAACTTAACAGCGTGTTAAGGGCGTGCGGGGAACCTGTGCCGAACCCGCAGGCGTGGCTGTCTGCGAGCCACCCCGTGCCGGTGACAAGCATCCGGCGTAATCGGGCCGGTCCTGTCTCCCTGCACCGCCACATGAGGGGCGTCATCACGCCGGATCTGGCTGACGCCGCGGCGTTCGGGTCATACTGGCGCGACTATGTCCCTTGACCCTGCGTCCGCCACGAGGATCCCATGACCAATCTCAAAGTAACTGAAATCAAGGCCTTCGTGCCCGCCCGCGACTTCGCGCTCTCCAGGCAGTTCTATCAGGATCTGGGGTTCACCCTGGCCTCCGATGGCGGCGGGGTGGCCTACTTCCACTTCGGCGAGGTGAGCTTCCTGCTGCAGGACTTCTACCATGAGGCCCTGGCCGAGCACTTCATGCTGCACATCCTGGTGGAGGATGTGGCGGCCTGGTGGGCCCACGTGAATGACAGCGGCATCGCCTCGCGCTACGGCGTCAGGGTGACGGAGATCGTCAGCCAGCCGTGGCACATGAAGGACTTCTGCCTCTATGGCCCGTCCGGCGTGCTGTGGCGCATCGCCCAGAACACCGGCCAGGTGGCAAAGTGGAAAAAGCGAAGGGGAAACAGCGAGACGCAGAAAAACAAAAGGCCATCCGCGAGGATGGCCTTTTGTCACTGAATTCTGAATGGTGCCCGGGGTCGGACTCGAACCGACACGTCTTTCAACGGCGGATTTTGAATCCGCTGCGTCTACCGATTTCGCCACCCGGGCAACTGCGAGGGATTATACGAATGGCGTTTGGGCATGCAAGGTGTTTTTCTTGTGTCAGCTCCCGTTTGCTCATTTATTCAACGCCTTGCCGATATTAAGCCAGTTACATAGAATGCCCGCATCATATTAATGGAATAACCACCATGGCCAAGCGCAAGACTGTCTCTTCTCCCCAGACCCCTCCCCCGCAACACCAGTACCCCTCAGCCGGTTTGCTGCGCCGCCTGGGCGCCCTGCTCTATGACTACCTGGTGGTCACCTCCCTGCTGATCATCGCCGGCTTCATTGGCATGGGCGTGGCTTATCTGCTGCTGGCCACCGGCATGGCGACCGTGCCCGAGGGCAAGGATGCCTCCTGGCTGCTGACCAGCCCGCTCTACAGCGCCTGGCTCGCCCTCATCATCTGCGGTTTCTACACCTGGTTCTGGACCCGCGCCGGCCAGACCATCGGCATGCGCGCCTGGCGTCTGCGCATCCAGAATGTGGACGGCAGCAACATTCGCATCACCCAGGCGCTGATCCGGCTCGCCACCGCCGCCTTCGGCCTCGGCAATCTGCTGTGCGTGTTCAACCGCGAGCGGCCCCGCGCCTTCCAGGACATCTGGGCCGAATGCGAGGTGGTCGTGCTCGGCAAGCAGGAAAATCTGGAGCAGTTGAGCAAGTAATCCAGGCGGCTGAAAAAACAACAAGGGCACCCATGGGTGCCCTTGTTGTTGGTCGATGCCGACCGCTACTGCTTGCGACTGAGGATGTAGAAGGAGATGCCGCCAAACAGCAGGCTGGGGGCGATGGCGGCCAGGATGGGCGGTACCGAATAGACCAGGCTGACGGGGCCGAACACCCGATCGCTCACGTAGACCGCGAAACCCGTCATGATCCCCATCAGCATGCGGGCCCCCATGCTCACCGAGCGCAGCGGACCGAAGATGAAGGAGGAGGCCAGCAGTATCATGGCCACCACCGACAGCGGCGACAGCAGCTTGCGCCACA
This sequence comes from Aeromonas sp. TECH754, assembly GCF_056279295.1. NCBI lineage: Bacteria > Pseudomonadati > Pseudomonadota > Gammaproteobacteria > Aeromonadales > Aeromonadaceae > Aeromonas > Aeromonas sp. TECH754. Next base: position 3,354,077 of record NZ_JBWBRA010000001.1, read on the forward strand.
TCTCCAGCTTGTAGCGACCGGCATCCTGCTTGTTGGCATCCAGATAGCCGATATAGTCGCGCAGACCCGAGATGGGCAGGTTCTCGGGATCGATGCTGACCACCCCGAGCTGTTTGGGGGTCAGCTCGGATTGCCACTCCAGCTGGGCACGTTTCTCGTCCTGGATCCGCGTGGGATCGTCGAAACGGGTGATGTGCACCTGCTTGAGCAGCCAGTGATGCTGCTCGAACACCCCCTCCTGCGCCTGGATCACGTCGATGAGATTGCGGGAAGGCGTGAAACGATAGAGGGTGATGCCGGTCAGGGCGCCGTCGTTGCGCACCCCGTTGATGTTGACGAAGTTGTTGCCATCCCGCGCCCAGACGCCATAGGCCGACACCGTCAGGCGCCCTTCCGACATGGAGCCCGCCTTGATGTCATCCGCCATCCGCTTGGCGATGGGGGCCACATATTCCCCCATCAGCCCCACCAGCAGCATCAGCGGGATCGCCGTCTTGAGCGCCGCCATGACGATGCTGATCTTGGAGCGGCCCGCCGCCTGCATCACCACCAGCTCGGAGCTGGTCGCCAGTTGACCGAGGCCGATGAGGCCACCCAGCAGCGCGGCCAGCGGGAAGAACAACACCGCCTCTTTCGGCATGGAGAGCAGCACGAAATAGAGGGCGTTGAGCATGTCGTAGTTGCCTTCCCCTACCGCTTTCAACTGCTCCACATATTTGATGAGCGCCGCCAGCCCCACCAGAGTCAGTTCGCACAGCAGGATCGACATGAAGATGACCCGGCCGATATATCTGTCGAGAATGCCGAACATCAGCAGAAACTCCTAGGTTGCAGCATCATGCTGACTTTCTCTTGAAAAAGTGCCCTTTGACCCCGTTCCACCAGCTGGTCCCCTGCAGGTTGAGCGGCAGACCGACCAGCAGCAGATAACTGAGCGGCACCAGGAACATCCCCGGCCAGTGAGGCAGACGGCCGCTGTCGATGGCCGAACGGGAGGCACTGAGCAGCAGGAAATAGGACAGATAGAGCAAGATCGCGGGCAACAGCTTGGCATAACGCCCCTGGCGCGGATTGACCCGGGCCAGCGGCACCACCAGGAAGGTGAGCACCAGGATGGAGAGCGGCAGCGACAGGCGCCACTGCAGCTCGGCCATCAACTGGTTGTCTCGGGTGCCCAACAAGGCTGCGGTCGGCTTGGCCGCGGCCTTGCGGTTGGAGCGCTCCATCTCCTGCTGACGGATCACCAGGCTGTATTCGCTGAACTCCGATATTTGGAACTGCTTGCCGGTGAACTGCCCCTCGTAGCGGGTGCCATCCACCAGAGTCAGCCACTGCAACCCGTTGCTGTCGGCGGTCACCCGCCCCTCGTTGGCGACCACCACCGACGGCGGCGAGCTGCCTTCGGCCCGCTGCAGCACGAAGATCTTCTGCAGCTCCGATCCCTTGTCGTTCAGATCCTGGATATAGGCGACCAACCGCCCCTTGTCGAGCTCCATGAAACGCCCGGCCTGCAGGAAGGAGATACCCGGATCGGCCTTGAACTCGTCGATGACCTGATACTCGCGCTCCTTGGCCTGGGGGGCGACCCAGCCGGTGTTGAAGGCCGCCACGGCCGCGGTCAACAAGGCCAGCAACATGGCGCTGCGCATCACGAAGCGGTGGCTGAAGCCCACCGCGTGCATCACCGTCATCTCGCTTTCGGCGTACAAACGACCATGAGCAAACAGAATGGCTAAAAACAGACTGATAGGCAGCATCAACAGCGCCATATTGGGCAGGTTGAGCAGCAGCAGGGTGGAAACCAGGCGCGTCGGCACCTCGCCATCGGCGGCATCGCCGATGATCTGGATAAATTGCTGACTGACGAAGATGAGCAGCAGGACGAATAGCACCGCCAGCTGGGTTTTCAGGGTCTCCCTGAACAAATATCGGAAAACGATCACAGTCATTCCCAAGTAAACTTGTGTTTTTAGTCGAATGCCTGAAAAATAGGGCCCTATATTGGATTTTTACCAGTTTGAACTGCGGAGCCTGTGGCTGTTCGCTCCGCCTCTGATACCCCAACAAGCACCGCATTATTCAATAAAAGGTGCCTTTTGTCTTTAGGATGTAGGAGATTCCATGGAGTTCAGTGTAAAGAGTGGCAGTCCTGAGAAGCAACGCAGTGCCTGCGTCGTCGTCGGCGTATTCGAGCCCCGTCGCCTCTCTCCGGTCGCCGAACAGCTGGACAAGATCAGCGACGGCTACCTCAGCTCGCTGCTGCGCCGCGGCGATCTGGAAGGCAAACCAGGCCAGATGCTGTTGCTGCATCAAGTACCGGGCGTGCTCAGCGAGCGCGTGCTGCTGGTCGGTTGCGGCAAGGAGCGGGAACTCGACGAACGCCAGTACAAGCAGATCATCAACAAGACCATCACCACCCTCAACGAGACCGGATCCATGGAAGCCGTCTGCTTCCTGACCGAGCTGCACGTCAAGGGACGGGATACCTACTGGAAGGTGCGTCAGGCGGTGGAAACCACCAAGGCGGGCCTCTACAGCTTCGATCAGTTCAAGACCAACAAGGCCGAACCGCGCCGCCCGCTGCGCAAGCTGGTGTTCAACGTGCCGACCCGTCGTGAACTGGCCATCGGCGAGCGCGCCATCACCCACGGCCTGGCCGTGGCGAAAGGGGTGCGCATCTGCCGCGACGTGGCCAACATGCCGCCCAACATCTGCAATCCGGCCTATCTCGCCTCCCAGGCCCGTCGTCTGGCCGATGCCTATGACAACATCACCACCAAGGTGATCGGCGAGCAGGAGATGGCCGAGCTCGGCATGAACTCCTACCTGGCGGTGGCCCGCGGTTCCGACAACGAAGCCATGATGGCCATCATCGAGTACAAGGGCAACGGCGATGCCAAGCCCATCGTGCTGGTCGGCAAGGGACTGACCTTCGATTCGGGCGGCATCTCCATCAAGCCGGCCGACGGCATGGACGAGATGAAGTACGACATGGGCGGCGCCGCCTCCGTGCTCGGTACCATGCACGCCCTGGCCCAGTTGCAGCTGCCCATCAACGTCATCGGCGTGCTGGCCGGCTGCGAGAACATGCCGGGTGGCAACGCCTATCGCCCGGGTGACATCCTCACCACCATGTCCGGTCAGACCGTCGAGGTGCTCAACACCGACGCGGAAGGTCGGCTGGTGCTGTGCGATGCGCTCACCTATGTCGACAGATACGATCCCGAGACCGTGATCGACGTGGCGACCCTGACCGGCGCCTGCATCATCGCGCTGGGTCACCACACCTCGGGTCTACTGGCGAATCACAACCCGCTGGCCCACGAGCTGCTGAATGCCTCCGAGCAGGCCGGCGATCGCGCCTGGCGCCTGCCGCTGTTCGACGAGTACCAGGAGCAGCTGGAGAGTCCGTTCGCCGACATGGCCAACATCGGTGGTCGTCCGGCTGGCACCATCACCGCCGCCGCCTTCCTGTCGCGCTTCACCAAGAAGTACAACTGGGCGCACCTGGACATCGCGGGTACCGCCTGGAAGAGCGGCAAGGACAAGGGCTCAACCGGTCGTCCGGTGCCCTTGCTGACCCAGTTCCTGCTCAACCGCGCCGGTGTGGCGGACGTCGAAGATAAGGAATGATGCCCCTTCCCCATCGACTCGGTGAGCGGTGCGGAAAGGCGTTACCCTGTTGTATCACAAGGAAGAGGCCCGCCTCTTCCTTGTTTCATTGAGAGAATCCGGGGAAACCGTGCCTGGCACGGCTTCCCGAAGACGGCCAATCGCTGTCCGTCACAGCCAAACGGGACCAACCTGATGAGCCAAGTGACCTTTTATCTGATGAGCGAAGCGGACGACGCGCAGGCCTCTGCGGTCGAGCGGCTCGCCTGCCAGCTCGCAGCCGATGGCTGGAGTACGGGCCATCTCTACCTGTTCTGTGCCGACGAGGCCCAGGCGCTGCGCCTCGACGAGCTGCTGTGGCAACTGCCACCGGATCGTTTCGTGCCGCACCAGTTGCAGGGGGAAACCGGCCAGGCACCGGTGGAGATAGGTCATCAACCCCCGAAGCGGCGCTACGCGCGGCTCATCAATCTGACCGAACAGACACCTTTGTTTGCAGGACACTTCGCTCAAGTGGTAGATTTTGTCCCCACTGACGAAACGCAAAAGCAGCAAGCCCGCGAGCGCTACAAGCACTATCGCCAGGCAGGCCACACCCTCGAAATGAGGGATCAGCCCGTCCTTGCTGCACCGGATCCGGCGCAGCCCTGACGGCGTCCAGCGCGATCCACACCCATTCACACCAGAATCCATCCAGAATACGGCGAGACCATGGAAAAGACCTTTAATCACAACGCCATCGAACAGGCGCTCTACCAGCACTGGGAATCCCAGGGTTACTTCAAGCCCCACGGCGACACCAGCAAAGACTCCTTCTGCATCATGATCCCGCCGCCGAACGTCACCGGCAGCCTGCACATGGGTCACGCCTTCCAGCAGACCCTGATGGACACCCTGATCCGCTACAACCGCATGCAGGGCAAGAACACCCTGTGGCAGGCGGGCTGTGACCACGCCGGTATCGCCACCCAGATGGTGGTGGAGCGCAAGATCGCCGCCGAAGAGGGCAAGACCCGTCACGACTACGGCCGCGATGCCTTCATCGACAAGATCTGGCAATGGAAAGAAGAGTCCGGCGGCACCATTACCCGCCAGATGCGCCGCCTCGGCGACTCCGTTGACTGGGAGCGCGAGCGCTTCACCATGGATGAGGGTCTGTCTGAAGCCGTGCAGGAAGTGTTCGTGCGGCTGTACGAAGATGGCCTGATGTACCGTGGCAAGCGGCTGGTGAACTGGGATCCCAAGCTCAACACCGCCATCTCCGATCTGGAAGTGGAAAACCGCGAGATCAAGGGCCACATGTGGCACCTGCGTTACCCACTGGCAAACGGTGCCAGGACGGCCGAAGGTCAGGATCACCTGATCGTCGCCACCACCCGTCCCGAGACCATGCTGGGTGACACCGCCGTCGCCGTGAACCCGGAAGATCCACGCTATAAAGCGCTGATCGGCCAGCACATCCTGCTGCCGCTGGTGAACCGTCTGATCCCCATCGTCGCCGATGAACACGCCGACATGGAGAAGGGCACCGGTTGCGTCAAGATCACCCCGGCCCACGACTTCAACGATAACGAAGTCGGCAAGCGCCACAACCTGCCGATGATCAACATCTTCACCCTGGACGCCCACGTGCGCACCGAGGCCGAAGTGGTCGACGCCAACGGCAACCCGAGCACCGCCTACGACGCCGCCCTGCCAAGCGAGTTCGCCGGTCTTGAGCGCTTCGCCGCCCGCAAGGCGATCCTCGCCAAGCTCGACGAGCTGGGTCTGCTGGCCGAAACCAAGGATCACGTGCTGCAACAGCCTTACGGCGATCGCGGCGGCGTGCCCATCGAGCCGATGCTGACCGACCAGTGGTATGTGCGCGTGGCCCCCATGGCCAAGACCGCCATCGAGGCAGTGGAAGATGGCCGCATCCAGTTCGTGCCCAAGCAGTACGAGAACATGTACTTCTCCTGGATGCGCGACATTCAGGACTGGTGCGTCTCCCGTCAGCTGTGGTGGGGTCACCGCATCCCGGCCTGGTATGACGAAGCCGGCAAGGTCTACGTCGGCCGCGACGAGGCCGAGGTGCGCGCCAAGCACAACATTCCGTCCGTGACCGTGCTGCGTCAGGACGAAGACGTACTCGACACCTGGTTCAGCTCCGCCCTGTGGACTTTCTCCACCCTGGGCTGGCCGAACAACACCGAGGCACTCAAGACCTTCCACCCCACCGACGTGCTGATGAGCGGCTTCGACATCATCTTCTTCTGGATAGCCCGGATGATCATGATGACCATGCACTTCATCAAGGACGAAGACGGCCAGCCACAGGTCCCGTTCAAGACCGTCTACATCACCGGTCTGATCCGGGATGAAGAAGGCCAGAAGATGTCCAAGTCCAAGGGCAACGTGCTGGACCCGCTCGACATGATCGACGGCATCTCCCTGCCGGATCTGCTGGAGAAGCGCACCGGCAACATGATGCAGCCGCAGATGGCCGAGAAGATCGGCAAGCGGACCGCCAAGCAGTTCCCGGAAGGGATCGAGGCCCACGGCACCGATGCCCTGCGCTTCACCCTAGCGGCGCTGGCGTCCACCGGTCGCGACATCAACTGGGACATGAAGCGCCTGGACGGCTACAACAACTTCTGCAACAAGCTGTGGAACGCCTCCCGCTACGTGCTGATGAACACCGAGGAGCAGGATTGCGGCCTCAATGGCGGCGAGATGCAGTTCAGCCTGGCGGATCGCTGGATCCAGTCCCAGCTGCAGGTGGCCGTCCGTGACTTCCGTACCGCCCTCGACACCTACCGCTTCGACATGGCGGCCGGCATCCTGTACGAGTTTATCTGGAACCAGTTCTGCGACTGGTATCTGGAGCTGACCAAGCCGGTGCTGGGCAAGGGCTCCGAGGCCGAGCAGCGGGCTACCCGTCACACTCTCGTGACTGTTCTCGAGACCCTGCTGCGTCTGGCGCACCCCATCATCCCCTTCATCACCGAGACCATCTGGAAGTCGGTGGCACCGCTGACCGGTATCAACGCCGATACCATCATGCTGCAGCCGTTCCCGGCATTCGATTCAGCTAAGCTGGACGAGAGCGCGATGGCGGATCAGGAGTGGGTGAAGGAGTTTATCGTCGGCATCCGCAACATCCGCGCCGAGATGAACGTCTCCCCGAGCGTGGGTCTGAACGTGCTGCTCAAATGCGACGCCAAGGATGCCGAGCGCGCCCAGGACAACGAGGCCTTCCTCAAGTCGCTGGCGCGTCTGGAGTCCATTCGCGTGCTGGCGGACGGCGAGGTCGCCCCCCTGTCGGTCAAAAAACTGATCGGTGCCACCGAGCTGATGATCCCGATGGCCGGTCTCATCGACAAGGAGGCCGAGCTGGCCCGTCTGGCGAAAGAAGTCGCGAAGCTCGCCGGCGAGTGTGCCCGCATCGAAGGCAAGCTCGGCAACGAGGCCTTCGTGGCCAAGGCGCCGGATGCCGTCATCGCCAAGGAGCGCGAGAAGCTGGAAGAGTACCGCCTCCAGCTGGCCAAGCTGGAAGCCCAGCAGGTCGAGATCGCCGCCCTGTAAGCGAGCCCTGAGTGCAAAAAGCCCCCGTTTATCGGGGGCTTTTTATTTTCTGGCGCGGCAGGATCGGTCTCGGGGGAGATGGCGCAGCGGCCGGACGCGGAGCCCGCCGACGGCCGACACCGTTTTCCTGCGCTTTTCTGTCCCTGCAATTGAAAAATTCACGAACCAAATCACCTGCTTTCACAAGCGCATCGTCCGCAAATTCATTACACTGCCAGCGATCTTTTCTATTCGGAGTGCTGCCCCAGTATGGAAGTATTGATCCTGTTTGGATTGATTTTGCTCAATGGCGTCTTCGCCATGTCGGAAATTGCCATCGTCACCGCGCGCAAGGCCCGCCTCGCCAAACTGGCAAGCGAGGGCAATCGCTCCGCCGCCATCGCGCTCAAGCTGGGGGAGGATCCGACCCATTTCCTCTCCGCCGTGCAGATCGGCATCACCAGCATCGGTTTGCTCAACGGTATCTACGGCGAGTCCCTGCTGGCGCAACCCTTCGCCCTCTGGCTGCAAGAGTGGGGCCTGTCCGCCAACAGCAGCAGCCTGCTCGCCACCGTCATCGTGGTCGTGCTGGTGACCTACCTCTCCATCGTGGTGGGGGAGCTGGTGCCCAAGCGCCTCGGCCAGCTCAGCGCCGAGCGCATCGCCTGCCTGATGGCCCGCCCCATGATGTGGCTGGCCACCCTGACCCGCCCCTTCGTCTGGCTGCTGTCCGCCTCCACCAACGCCAGCCTGCGCCTGCTGCGGGTCGATCAGAGCAACAGCAACAACGTCACCCAGGAGGAGATCCACGCCATCCTAGTGGAGGGCTCCGAAGCCGGGATCATCGAAGACCACGAACACACTATGTTGCGCAACGTGTTCCGGCTCGACGAGCGCAGCCTCTCCTCCCTGATGGTGCCCCGCAGCGACATTCGCTATCTGGATCTCGCCCTGCCGCTGGAGATCAACCTGCAGCGACTGGTGGAGTATCGCCACGGCTACTTCCCGGTCTGTGATGGCAGCCTGTCGGATCTGGTGGGCATCCTCAACGTCAGCCGGGTGCTGCACGCCTACATCAAGGGCGACCCCATCGATCTGGCGGCCCTGACCCAGGATGGCAGCCTGCTGCCGGAAACCCTCAACGGGCTCGAGCTGCTCAATCACTTCCGCACCCACTCCGAACACATGGTGCTGGTGGTGGACGAGTACGGCGAGCTGCAGGGGCTAGTCACCCAGCAGGATCTGCTGGAGACCCTGGCCGGCGACTTCCAGCAGGAAGGCGGCGAAGACAACTGGGCCTTCCAGCGCGCCGACGGCAGCTGGCTGCTCGATGGCTTGATCCCGCTGCCCGAATTGAAGGACTGTCTGGAGCTGGTACGGCTGCCGGAAGAAGAAAAACATCACTATCACACCCTTGGAGGGCTTATCATGCTGCTCCTTGGCCGCCTTCCCCAGACGGGAGACCTGGTCACCCTGGAACAGTGGCAACTGGAAATAGTGGATATGGACGGCCTGCGCATCGACAAGGTGCTTGCCATGCCTTTGACCGACCAACCCAGCTAACCTGCGGAGTTTGCACGTATGGAGCAGTTTTACCACCTGGCTCACGCCTTCATGAATCAGGATCTGGCGGCCCTGTCCGATCCCAAGATGGTCTTCATGGTCTATATCGTCCTGTTGACCTTCCTGGTGCTGGAGAATGGCTTCATCCCGACCGCCTTCCTGCCGGGCGATACCCTGCTGATCCTGACCGGTGTGCTGATCTATCAGGGGGTGCTGCCGCTGGCGATAGTCCCGCTGCTGATCGTGGCCACCTTCGTCGGCACCTGGCTTGGCTACATGCAGGGGCGCTTTCTCGGCCACACCCAGATGTACCACCGGCTGATGTCCCACCTGGATGACAAGCACAAGGAGAAGGTCTACTACCTGCTCAACAAGTACGGCATTGTCACCCTGATCACGGCACGCTACATCGCCTTCGTGCGCACCGCCTATCCCTACATCGTCGGTGCCAGCGAGATCCCCCAGGGGCGCTTTCTCATCGTCAATCTGGTCAGCTCCATCATGTGGATCTGCCCGCTGGTCGGCCTGGGCTACTACCTGAGCCACACCAAGCTGGCCGCGCAGTATGAGTCCCAGTTCCTCAGCATCATTCTCTGCCTGCCACTGGTGCTGCTGGTCGGTGGCCTGATCGCGCTGATCTGGCGCTGGCTAAGCAAACGCAAGGCCACCGTCTCCAAGGATTGAGACGCGCAACGAGGGTCGCCGGCAGGCGGCCCTTTTTTTATGGAAATAATGACAAAATCCTCGTCCCCGCTCTTGTAAAGCAAGGGCAAAAATGAGTGAATCTAGCGCCTTTTTTCGCTGTGGATGGAGTCGGTTGTATGGGGTGTCGGATTCGCGTAATCGCGCTGGTATGTGGGTTGATGGGACTGCTTGGATTGCCTGCAGCCCTGGCGGCACCCAACCCGGCCAGTCTGAAGTTGCAGTCGGGCAGCGCCCTGGTGATGGACGTCAACACCGGCAAGACGCTCTATCAGAAGAACCCCACCCAGGTACGCCCCATCGCCTCCCTCACCAAGCTGATGACCGCCCTGGTGGTGCTGGATGCCAAGCAGAGCCTGAGCCAGACCCTGACCGTCGATCAGAACGACAGGGACAACATCAAGCACACCTACTCCCGGGTGCGCTTCGGCACCAAGGTGACCCGCCGCGATGCCCTGCATCTGGCGCTGATGTCCTCCGAGAACCGCATGGCCTCCGCCCTCGCCCGCCACTATCCTGGTGGCCGCGCCGCCTTCATTCGCGCCATGAACAACAAGGCCAAGCAGCTCGGCATGCGCAATACCCGTTACTATGACTCCACCGGGCTGTCGACCCGCAACGTCTCCACCGCTCAGGATCTGGCCAGGCTCATCTCGGCAGCCTATCGCCAGCCGCTGATCCGCCAGTTCACCCAGAACGACAGCATGGAGATGCGCTTCTCCAACCCCTCCTATAGCCTGATGTTCAACAACACCAATCCCTTGGTGAAGAACCCGGACTGGGACGTACGCCTCTCCAAGACCGGCTACACCGACGAGGCGGGCCGCTGCCTGCTGATGCGCGCCAAGCCGGATCGCCAGGAGCTGGCCATAGTGCTGCTCAACTCGGTGGGCAAACGCACCCCCATCGGCGATGCCAACCGCATTCGCAAGTGGCTCAAGAGCTAAGCGGATAGCTGAAACGCAAAAAAGGATGCCAAGGCATCCTTTTTTATTGCCCAGCGCTCACCCATGCTCGCCGCTCACAGGCTAGCCGCGTCTGTCTAAGCCAATCCTCAGGGGATGGGGGTGAACCCTGATGGTATGGGAATAGCGCTCAGGCCAGCTGTGGCTATCTGAGCCGCTTCCCAAGGGATGGGATGATACGGGAATAGCATGGCGCTCACAGGCCTGCCGTGGCTATCTGAATCGATATCCAAGGGATGGTGGGCGACCTGTGATGATGGGGAGGTAGCATGCCCCCACAGGCCCGTCACGCCTGCCTGAGTTGATATCCAGGGGAGGGCGAGCGACCTTGATGGTACTGGCGTGGAAAGCGCTCAGAGCGGCGCAGGCGGGCGTTTATCGCGGATGCTGGAGAGATCCACCGGGACTTGCCGACCGGGTGAACAAAGTGGCCCAGAGGATAGAGAGAAATAGGGGGGAATGTGCAAATTGCAGCAAATTTTCATGCTGAAATAGGAAATTGGCACATAAAAAAACAGCCTCGACCGGAGTCGAGGCTGTCTGTATGGTGCGCCCGGGAGGATTCGAACCTCCGACCACCTGGTTCGTAGCCAGGTACTCTATCCAGCTGAGCTACGGGCGCTCATCAACTTTTAGCATTGTCTTCAAAAATGGTGCGCCCGAGAGGATTCGAACCTCTGACCACCTGGTTCGTAGCCAGGTACTCTATCCAGCTGAGCTACGGGCGCTCATCAATTTTTGACATTGCTTTCAAACATGGTGCGCCCGGGAGGATTCGAACCTCCGACCACCTGGTTCGTAGCCAGGTACTCTATCCAGCTGAGCTACGGGCGCTCATAAATTTTTGATTTTGCTTTAAATGGTGCGCCCGGGAGGATTCGAACCTCCGACCACCTGGTTCGTAGCCAGGTACTCTATCCAGCTGAGCTACGGGCGCCCTGATTTAAAACGATAAAAAAAGCCTACTTATCAGTAAGCCTTTTTCAAAGTGTCGACTTGCTGATGGTCAACACATGACTCTTGCTTGAGTCGTAATATGGTGCGCCCGGGAGGATTCGAACCTCCGACCACCTGGTTCGTAGCCAGGTACTCTATCCAGCTGAGCTACGGGCGCAAATGGCGGAGAAGGGGGGATTCGAACCCCCGATGCGGGTATAAGCCGCATACTCCCTTAGCAGGGGAGCGCCTTCAGCCTCTCGGCCACCTCTCCGTTTGCGGGGCTGATAATACTTCACAGGGATTTTTAGTCAAACACTTTTTTGGAGAAAATAGCGTGTTCGCTCAGCATTTGGACAAAGCGTGGAATATTCAAGCAATATCGACACTTACCCCGTCATTTCGCACCCTGCGAGGCCGTTTGCAGGGCCCCAAAAAAACAAAAGGCGACACAGAGGTGTCGCCTGATAGCAGCTATTGATGCGGCTTAGAAATTCGGTTGACCCGGCACTTTCTCGGCCTGTATCCGCATGTAGATCTCTTCGCGGTGCACGGAGACCTCTTTCGGTGCGTTGACACCGATACGAACCTGGTTGCCTTTCACACCCAGCACGGTGACAGTCACTTCGTCACCAATCATCAGGGTTTCCCCTACACGACGAGTCAAAATAAGCATTCGCTTGCTCCTGTATCTTGTTTTGTATTTATATCGATATGCACCATTATCTTACAAAGATACCGATATGGTAAATGGTTGAAACTAAATCAATCAGGGATTGTTCCCCAAGGGCTGCTCATGAGGCTCATTATCCAGCCCGAACGCGGCGTGCAACGAACGCACGGCCAGCTCCAGGTACTTCTCGTCAATCACCACGGATATCTTGATTTCAGAGGTGGAGATCAACTGCATGTTGATCCCCTCCTCGCCCAATACCTTGAACATGGTGCGCGCGACACCGGGATGATTCCACATGCCGACCCCGACGATGGAGACCTTGGCGATCTCCCCGTTGCCCTGCACGCAGGCAGCCCCCAGTTCGGTGGCGGTCTGCTCCAGCAGGGCGCGAGCCCGGCGGTAGTCATCGCGATTCACCGTGAAGGTGAAATCGGCGGTGCCATCCCCCAGGGTGTTCTGCACTATCATGTCGACGTCGATGTTGGCATCGCTGATCGGATTCAGGATCTGCGCCGCCACCGTCGGCCTGTCCGGCACGCCCAGAATGGTCAGACTGGCCTCGTTGCGATTGAACGCAATGCCGGATACCAGGGGTGCTTCCATCCTCTCACCTCCGTATGTGATTAAGGTTCCCTCTCCGTCGACAAAGCTCGACAGCACCCGCAGTGGCACGCGGTACTTGCCCGCGAATTCCACCGAACGGATCTGCAGCACCTTGGCCCCCAGGCTCGCCATCTCCAGCATCTCCTCGAAGGTGATGGTGGAGAGGCGGCGGGCCTTGGGCTCGATGCGCGGATCCGTGGTATAGACCCCATCCACATCGGTAAAGATCTGGCATTCATCGGCCTTGAGGGCCGCCGCGACCGCCACCGCCGTAGTGTCAGAACCACCGCGGCCCAGGGTGGTGATGGCGTTGTGCTCATCACGGCCCTGGAAACCGGCGATCACCACCACCTTGCCCGCACCGAGTTCAGCCTGAACCTGCGCGGTGTCGATGTGGGTGATACGCGCCTTGCCATAGGCGGCATCGGTATGAATGCGAACCTGATCACCGGTCATTGAGACCGCCGGACAACCGCGTTTGTTCAACGCGATCGCCAGCAGCGCTATGGTGACCTGCTCACCGGTGGAGACCAGCACATCCATCTCGCGCCGGTTGGCGTCGGGATCCAGCTGCTGGGCCATGCCCAGCAACCGGTTGGTCTCGCCCGACATGGCGGAGACCACCACCACCACATCGTGTCCTTGGGCGCGGGTCTGTTGAACCCGCTCAGCCACCGCCGCGATCCGCTCCAGCGTACCGACCGAGGTGCCGCCGTACTTCTGTACATAGAGTGCCACAGATCACCTCGCCCTGTTACAGGCGCTCTTCCAGCCAGGAGTGAACGGATTGCAATGCCGCCGGCACCGCCTCGGGCTGGGTGCCACCCGCCTGGGCCATGTCCGGTCGACCACCGCCCTTGCCACCCACCTGCTGGGCCACCAGATTGACCAGCTCACCAGCTTTTACCTTGGCGGTCAGATCGTTGGTGACACCGGCGATCAGGTTGACCTTGTCATCGCTGCAGGTTGCCAGCAGTACGACACCGGACTTCATCTGATTCTTCAACTCATCGAGCATGCCGCGCAGGGACTTGGGATCGGCCCCTTCCAGTGCCGCAATCAGCACCTTCTGGCCGTTGATTTGAATAACCTGGCTCAGCAAGTCGCTACCGGCCTGCGCTGCCAGCTTGGCCTTGAGCTGTTCCAGCTCACGCTCCATGAATTTGGACTTGTCCATCATCTGGCGGACCTTGTCGGCGATGGAGAACTGATCGCCCTTCACCAAGGCAGCCGCCTCTTCGATCTGCTCGGCCAGCTGATGCATGAAGTCGATGGCACCCTTGCCGGTCACCGCCTCGATACGACGAACACCAGCGGCGATACCGCTCTCGGCGATGATCTTGAAGAAGCCGATGTCGCCGGTGCGCTTGGCATGGGTACCGCCACACAGCTCGGTGGAGTAGTCGCCCATGCGCACAACCCGCACGTCGTCTTCGTATTTCTCGCCGAACAGCGCCATGGCGCCGGCGGACTTGGCCGCTTCCAGATCCATGACCTGGGTGGCGATATCGTGGTTGGCACGGATCTGGGCATTGACCAGCTCCTCGACCCGGCGAATGGTCGCCATGGTCAGGCCTTCAAAATGGGAGAAATCGAAGCGCATGCGCTCGGCGCCCACCAGAGAACCTTTCTGGGTCACGTGATCACCCAGTGCCTGGCGCAGGGCGGCATGCAGCAAGTGAGTCACCGAGTGGTTCAGGGCGATGGCCTGACGGCGATCGCCATCGACCACGGCTTCGACCTCGGCGCCCTTCTCCAGGGTACCCAGCTCCAGATACCCCTTGTGAATGATGGCCTTGCCTGCCTTCTGGGTGTCGGTCACGGCGAAGATGCCGTCGTCCACCTTGAGCACGCCGCTGTCACCCACCTGACCGCCGGACTCGGCATAGAAGGGGGTCTCGGCCAGCACGACCACGGCTTCTTCGCCGGCGATGAGGCCGTTCACTTCGATCCCGTCCTTGTAGATGCCGACGACGGTGCTCTTCTGACTCAGCTGCTTGTAACCGGTAAATGGGGTTTCGAAGTCGAGTTTCAACACTTCGTTGTAGTTCACCCCGAAGCTGGAAGCCTCCTTGGCACGGGCACGCTGCTTCTCCATCTCGATCTTGAAGCCTTCCTCGTCGATGCCGATCTCGCGCTCGCGCACCACGTCGGCGGTGAGATCCGCCGGGAAACCGTAAGTGTCATACAGCTTGAACACCACCTCACCCGGGATCACCTTGGCGTCCCCCAGGTTGGCCAGCACGTCTTCCAGCAGCAGCAGACCTCTGTCCAGAGTGCGGACAAACTGCTCCTCCTCGATACGCAGCACGCGCTCGACCAGCGGCAGCTGGGCGATAAGCTCGGCCGCCACGTCCTTCATCTGCACCGCCAGCTCGGCGGCCAGCTTGTAGAAGAACACCTCGGTGGCACCCAGCTTGCGGCCGTGACGCACGGCGCGGCGGATGATGCGACGCAGCACATAACCACGGCCCTCGTTGGACGGCATGACGCCGTCTGCCACCAGGAAGGCACAGGAGCGGATGTGGTCGGCAATGACGCGCAGGGACTGGTTGCTCAGATCCTCGGTGCCAACAATCTCGGCCGCCTTCTTGATCAACGCCTGGAAGATGTCGATCTCGTAGTTGGAGTGCACGCCCTGCATGATGGCGGAGATGCGCTCAAGACCCATGCCGGTGTCCACTGACGGGCGGGGCAGCGGCTCCATGGTGCCGTCAGACTGGCGGTTGAACTGCATGAAGACCACGTTCCAGATCTCGATGAAGCGGTCGCCGTCTTCTTCCGGTGAACCGGGAGGGCCACCCCAGAGGTGGTCGCCGTGATCGTAGAAGATCTCGGTGCAGGGGCCGCAGGGGCCGGTATCGCCCATCTGCCAGAAGTTATCGGAGGCAAAGGCGGCGCCCTTGTTGTCGCCGATGCGCACGATGCGATCGGTGGGCACGCCGATGTCATTGGCCCAGATGTTGAAAGCTTCGTCGTCCGTTTCATAGACGGTCACCAGCAGGCGCTCTTTGGGCAGCTTGAGGGTACCGGTCAGGAATTCCCAGGCAAAACGGATGGCGTCCTGCTTGAAGTAGTCACCGAAGCTGAAGTTACCCAGCATTTCGAAGAAGGTGTGGTGACGAGCGGTATAGCCGACGTTTTCCAGGTCATTGTGCTTGCCGCCAGCCCGTACACAACGCTGGGAGGTGGTGGCTCTGTTGTAGGCACGCTTGTCTGCGCCAAGGAACACATCCTTGAACTGGTTCATCCCTGCGTTGGTGAACAGCAAGGTCGGATCGTTGTGCGGCACCAGCGAGCTGGAGGAGACAACCTGGTGCCCCTGGGAGCGGAAATACTCGAGGAACGCGGAACGTAACTCTGACGTGGACATATACATGGAAAATCCTGCTTGATTCGGATACGGACTTTTAATCGCAATAATGTAAGTTTTCTGCGGGGTAAAGTAAAACGTACCGGCTCGTAGCGGGTGAAAAAGCACGCATGGTCCGCAGAGCGAGAGGAAGGCATGGTCATGCCGCCAGCAGCGGCGGCCATGGGAAGTGGGTACTTGCAACTGAAGGTCAGGCCAGAACGGGGCCCATGTGCAGGATCTCTGTGTGAAACAGCCAGAGGAAACGGCCATCTGCCAGCCAGGTCACGACTATGGCGGGACAGCGACTCCTCCCGCGCCGGCGTGACCGAGAGGGCATAGCAATGGCGGCCCCTTACTCACCCCGCTCTTGCATGGCCGAGAGGGCGTAACGGGCCTGATCCTGATTGAAGCCACGGCCAAGCAGATACTTGAGCCACTTCATTCGCAGCTTGAAATCATCCAGCTCGCTCGACCTGGCCCGCCGCTGCAGCAGCTCGGACGCCAGCTCGAACCAGTCCAGCTCGGGTTGCTCAAACGCGCGCTCTATCTGGGCATCGCTCAGCCCCTTGCGGCGCAGATCGAAGCGGATCTTGATGGGCCCATGCCCCTTGGCGGCACCGGCCCGCACGGCCATGGCGCCATAGCGCTCGTCATCGACCCAGTGATAACCGCGGCAATAGTCGAGCACGGCGCCGATCACCTCGTCGTTGAAGCCCTGCTTGCGCAAGCGGTTCGCCAGCTCGGACTCGGCACTCTCCCGGCGCGCCAGACTGCGCATGGCAAAGGCACGGGCCGCGGCAAACATCTCTTCGAATGAGGGTTCTTCTGGGGGGACTGGGGTATCGGCGGGTTCTGACATGGATTCATCGACCATAAATGACAAGGCCGGGGGTTAGCCCGGCCTTTCTGTTTACTCGAGTTCTTCGCCTTCGGGCTCGAACTCGTCGGCCTCGATGGCGGCAGGCTTGTCGTCCACCGGAGCGGCGCCAGAGAGCAGCAGCTCACGCAGTCTGGCTTCCACTTCGGCCGCCATGGCCTTGTTCTCACTGAACAGCTTCATCACGTTGGCCTTGCCCTGACCAATCTTCTCGCCGTTGTAGCTGTACCAGGCACCGGCCTTGTCGATCAGCTTGTGCTTGACGCCCAAGTCCACCAGCTCACCCTCTTTGGAGATGCCGGCACCGTAGAAGATCTGGAACTCGGCCTGCTTGAAGGGCGGGGCCACCTTGTTCTTGACGACCTTGACGCGAGTCTCGTTACCGACCACTTCGTCGCCATCCTTGATGGCGCCGATGCGGCGGATGTCCAGACGCACTGAGGCGTAGAACTTGAGCGCGTTACCACCAGTGGTGGTTTCCGGGCTGCCGAACATGACGCCGATCTTCATCCGGATCTGGTTGATGAAGATACACAGGCAGTTCGCGTTCTTGATATTGGCGGTCAGCTTGCGCAGGGCCTGGGACATCAGACGGGCCTGCAGGCCGACGTGGGAATCCCCCATCTCGCCTTCGATTTCTGCCTTCGGCGTCAGGGCGGCCACGGAGTCGACGATGATGACGTCGACGGCGTTGGAGCGCACCAGCATGTCGCAAATTTCCAGCGCCTGCTCACCGGTATCCGGCTGGGAGATCAGCAGCTCATCGACGTTGACCCCCAGCTTGGCGGCATAGATGGGGTCGAGTGCGTGTTCCGCATCGACGAAGGCACAGGTCTTGCCTTTTTTCTGAGCTTCCGCGATCACCTGCAGGGTCAGGGTGGTCTTGCCCGAGGATTCCGGACCGTAGATCTCGACGATACGACCGCACGGCAGGCCGCCGATACCCAGCGCCACGTCCAGGGAGAGAGAACCGGTGGAGATGGCTTCGATGTCCATGGTCTTGCTGTCGCCAAGACGCATGATGGAACCCTTGCCGAACTGCTTTTCAATCTGGCCCAGCGCAGCCGCCAGTGCCTTCTGTTTGTTCTGATCCATGCCAATCTCCGCTGGGAATCGTGGTGAAGAAGTGAAGTTGGGCTAAGTATACTGTTTATGCATACAGTATCAAGCCCAATTTATCTGAGCAGAGCCAACAAGCCGGACAAGGCCTGCCTGACGGCCTGTCGCCGCACCTGCTGTCGGTCGCCGTCGAAGCGGGCCAGCAGGGAGTGATGGCGACCACTCTTGTCCACCCAGGCAAACCAGACGGTGCCGACCGGCTTGTCATCGCTGCCGCCCCCCGGCCCTGCGATGCCGCTGATGGCCACGCTGATGGCCGCATCGGAGCGGGCCAGGGCGCCCTTGGCCATCTCCAGCACCACGGCCTCGCTGACGGCGCCATGGCGCAGCAGGCTGTCGATGCTGACTCCTAGCATCTGCTGCTTGGCCTCATTGGTATAGGTGACGAAGCCTCTGTCGAACCAGCCGGAGCTGCCCGCCACCTCGGTGATGGCCGTGGCGACGCCGCCGCCGGTACAGGATTCCGCCGTGGCTGCCATCCAGCCCCGCCCCGTCAGCGCCTCCCCCAGTTCCTGGGATAAGCGGGCAATCTCAGCTTCAAGCCCCATGGTCGTACCCTCTTTGGCCATTTTCAGGCGAACTATGGGGCCCATTATGCAATTGCCCCGGATCCCGGGCAACCAGCCGGGCACCCGCTGCGTCTCGTCCTGGCCCAGGACAGCAACTGTCGCAGGCTTTGCGGGCAAGCCCCGCCATATCAGCTAGTTACCTCCGCTTAAGCTCCAGTACATGGGGGCTCCCTATAATCAGCAAGCACCGCCTATGCGGTTTCAATCCTGTGAAACATGGAGAAAGACAGATGAAGCATCAGTTCAAAGTCGCCGTTGCCGCCCTGGCGATGTGCTTTGCCAGCAATACCTTTGCCACCGAGACTGCCACTGACCTGCAAAGCGAGACCACCCTGGCCCAGGAGCTGAACCTGTCCAGCGCCCAGACTGAGCAGATCAAAGGGTTGCGTGAGCAGACCATGAACAGCCTGAGCTCACTCAAGCTCGACGCCATCGGCCAGGACGTGATCGTCAACATGATCAAGTCTGGCAAGTGGGATGAGGCGGCCGCCAAGAAACAGCTGCAAACCATCAGCGACATCCAGGCCCAGGCCCGTTACTACCGCGCCTTCTACCTGTTCGAAGTCAGCAAGGTGCTGACCGCCGAGCAGAAAGCCAAGCTGCACGAGATGATGAGTGGCGGCGAAGCCATGTACTAAGAGGCGGTTTATCCTCCTCTGACCACAATCCCCGCACCGGTGCGGGGATTTGTTTTTTCCACGCCTTCCTCACAGCGCTCCCCGAACCCACTCCCATTCCCGCAGCGCCACCAGACCCGATGCTTTATCGCTCGCCCCATACAAGGTTTCACGGGCAGTTGCCAAATCCTGAAGCCTCACCGAGTTTCTCCCCGAGGTAGAGATTCCCCCTCACCATCTCGCCTCGAGCATGTAGAATGGCGGCCAGATTCAGACCCATCAAGGCAGACGCTTGCCCGCAAGAGCACCCTCTGGAACAGCACATGACAGCACAATACCAAGCCCCCAGCGCCGCCCTCGGCGCCCACACCCCCATGATGCAGCAGTATCTTGGTCTCAAGGCCGAGAATCCGGAGATCCTGCTGTTCTACCGGATGGGCGACTTCTACGAACTCTTCTATGACGATGCCCGCAAGGCCTCCCAACTGCTCGACATCTCCCTGACCAAGCGCGGTCAGTCGGCGGGCAGCCCCATTCCCATGGCGGGGGTGCCCTATCACGCCATCGAGGGCTATCTCGCCAAGCTGGTGCAGCTCGGCGAATCCGCCGCCATCTGCGAACAGGTGGGGGATCCCGCCACCAGCAAGGGGCCGGTGGAGCGCAAGGTCATCCGCATCATCACCCCAGGCACCGTCTCCGACGAGGCGCTGCTCTCCGAGCGCCAAGATAATCTGATCGCCGCCGTCTATCACGATGGCCGCC
Source organism: Aeromonas sp. TECH754 (assembly GCF_056279295.1). Classification (NCBI taxonomy): domain Bacteria; kingdom Pseudomonadati; phylum Pseudomonadota; class Gammaproteobacteria; order Aeromonadales; family Aeromonadaceae; genus Aeromonas; species Aeromonas sp. TECH754. The sequence continues at coordinate 3,373,976 of NZ_JBWBRA010000001.1, forward strand.
GCTTCGGCTACAGCACCATGGACGTGAGCTCCGGCCGCTTCTTCATCAACCAGTTCGACAAGGAAGAGACGCTGCTGGCGGAGCTGCAACGCACCAACCCGGCCGAGCTGCTCTACCCGGAATCCTTCGAGTTCTTGCACCACGTTGAGGGCCGCCGCGGTCTGCGCCGCCGCCCCGAGTGGGAATTTGAGCTCGGCACCGCCCGCAAGCTGCTGTGTCAGCAGTTCGGCACCCAGGATCTGGTAGGCTTTGGGGTCGAGCAGAGCGAGACCGCCCTGTGCGCCGCCGGCTGTCTGATGCAGTACGTGAAAGACACCCAGCGCACCGCCCTGCCCCACATTCGCGGCGTGCGCCTCGAACAGCCGGATCACGCCGTCATCATGGATGCCGCCACCCGCCGCAACCTGGAGCTGACCCAGAATCTGGCGGGAGGCTATGAAAACACCCTGGCCGAGGTACTGGACAGAACCGCCACTCCCATGGGCAGCCGGTTGCTCAAGCGCTGGATCCACCAGCCGATCCGGGATCGGGTGATCCTCAAGGGGCGTCAGAGCACCATCAAGGAGCTCATCGAGCAGAACCTGTACGACGATCTCGGTGCCCTGCTGCGCCAGGTCGGCGACGTGGAGCGGGTGCTGGCTCGCCTCGCCCTGCGCAGTGCCCGCCCGCGCGACCTGACTCGCCTGCGGCAAGCTTTTGCGCAACTGCCCGAGCTGCAAAGGCTGTTGGCCGACAGCGAACACGAGGCGGTGCAGCAGCTCGGCGAGCGGGCCAGCACCTTCCCCGAGCTGCTTGACTTGCTGGAGCGCGCCATGATGGAGGTGCCGCCCGTGCTGATCCGCGATGGCGGCGTCATCCGTGACGGCTTCAATCAGGAGCTGGACGAGCTGCGGGATCTGGCGAACGGTGCCACCGCCAGCCTAGCCCGCATCGAGGAGCGGGAGAAGACCCTGACCGGCATCAACACCCTCAAGGTGGGCTACAACAGGGTGCACGGCTTCTATATCGAGGTGAGTCGCGCCAACAGCCATCTGGTACCGGCCCACTACATCCGCCGCCAGACACTCAAGAACAATGAGCGCTACATCATCGATGAGCTGAAGAAGTACGAAGACAAGGTACTCACCGCCCAGGCCCAGGCGCTGGCATTGGAGAAGCGCCTCTACGAGGAGCTGCTCGATGCCCTGCTGCCCCATCTCGGGGATCTGCAGGATTCAGCCGCCGCGCTGGCCGAGCTGGACGTGCTGGCCAACCTGGCCGAGCGGGCCGAGACCCTGGACTACCGCTGCCCGACCCTGATCGACGAGGAGCAGATCCTGATCGAAGGGGGCCGCCACCCGGTGGTGGAACAGGTGATGAGCGACCCCTTCATCGCCAACCCGATCAGGCTGGCCCGGGAACGGCGTATGCTGATCATCACCGGCCCCAACATGGGTGGTAAGTCCACTTATATGCGCCAGACCGCACTCATCGTGCTGCTGGCCCACATCGGCGCCTTCGTGCCCGCCGACAGCGCCCGCATCGGCCCCATCGATCGTATCTTCACCCGCATCGGTGCGTCGGACGACTTGGCCTCTGGAAGGTCCACCTTTATGGTGGAGATGACCGAGACCGCCAACATCCTCAACAACGCCACCGCCCGCAGCCTGGTGCTGATGGACGAGATCGGCCGCGGCACCAGCACCTACGACGGCCTCTCCTTGGCCTGGGCCTGTGCCGAACAGCTGGCAAGCAAGATCGGCGCCTACACCCTGTTCGCCACCCACTACTTCGAGCTGACCCGGCTGCCGGAGCTGATGGAAGGGCTGGCCAACGTCCATCTGGATGCGGTGGAGCACGGCGATACCATCGCCTTCATGCATGCTGTGCAGGAGGGGGCGGCCAGCCGCTCCTACGGCCTGCAAGTCGCGGCGTTGGCCGGGGTGCCGAAGGCGGTGATAAGCCAGGCCCGCCACAAGCTGGCGGAGCTGGAGAGCGCCGCGCCGGCGCCCGCGAGCGGCAAGGCACGCAAGGCCCCGCCGGTGAAGCCAGTCCAGGCCCATCCGGTGGTGGAAGAGCTGGCCGCGGTACGCCCGGATGAACTGAGCCCGCGTCAGGCGCTGGATCTGCTCTACCGTCTCAAACAGATGCTGTGATGGGCGCGGTGCAGGATGCAAAAAGGGGAACCGAGAGGTTCCCCTTTTGCTTTGCGCGCTTTGTTCGTCGCCGGATCAGGCCGGACCAATCCTGTCAGCCAGGCTCATGTGTGAGGAGCCATCGTGGCGTTTGAGGTTCTGCCGGTATTCAATCTGGCGCTGGCTCTCTTGCTTGAGCCCCAGCATCAGCGAATAGCACATGGCCAGCATGATCACCGAGAACGGCAAGGCCGCGATGATGCTGGCCGCCTGCAGGGCCGCCAAGCCACCCGACACCAGCAGGATGGCCGCCACCAGCCCCTGACCCAGTCCCCAGACCGCGCGGTGCAGCACGGGGGGCTCCTTGTCTCCGATGGAGAGCAGGGTGGTGATGACCAGGGTGCCCGAGTCACTGGAGGTGATGAAATAGGTGCAGATCAGCAGGGTCAGCACCCCCTTGGCTATCCAGCCGAAGGTCTCCCAGTGCAGCAGCTCCACCGTCTTGTAGAGCGCCAGCGTCACATCCTGATTGACCGCGGCAACCACACCGCCACCGCCAAACAGCTCCAGGTTCATGGCGGTACCGCCAAACACCGTCAGCCAGAACATGCCGAGCAGGGAAGGCACCAGCAGCACGCCGAGCACGAATTCACGGATGGTACGCCCCTTGGAGATGCGGGCGATGAACATGCCGACGAAGGGTGCCCAGGCAATCCACCAGCCCCAGTAGAAGGCGGTCCAGCTAGACTGCCAGGCCGAGGTGCCGTTGGCCTCGGTGTTGGTCCAGAAGCTCAGCTTGATGATGTTCTGCAGGTAGTCACCGATGTTCTGCACATAGGCGTTGAGGATGTAGGTGGTCGGCCCCAGCACCAGGAAGAGCCCGAGCACGAACACGCTCAGCCAGATGTTGAGCTCGGAGAGCAGCTTGACCCCACGCCCTACCCCTGAGACCGCAGACAGGGTCGCTATCAGGCTGATGCCGCCGATGAGCCAGAGCTGGTTGCTCTGCGACACCGCCATGCCGAACATCTGGTTGAGACCGGTGTTCATCTGGGAGACGCCGAGGCCGAGGGAGGTCGCCACCCCGAACACGGTACCGAATACCGCCAACACGTCGGCAGCATGGCCCCAGAAGCCGTAGATACGCTCACCGAGGATGGGATAGAGCACCGAGCGAATGGCCAGCGGCAACTTGCGGCGATAGCTGAAGAAGGCCAGCGACAGACCGACGATCACATAGATGGCCCAGGGGTGCAGACCCCAGTGGAAGAAGGTGAGGCGCATGGCGATCTGGGCCGCCTCCGGTGTCATTCCCTCGGTGATGAAGGGATTGCCCTGCAGGTGATTCATGGGCTCGGCGATGCTCCAGAACACCAACCCGATCCCCATGCCGGCACTGAACAGCATGGAGAACCAGGCGAAGTAGCCAAACTCCGGTACCTGGTCGTCGTCGCCCAGCCGGATGCTGCCGAAGCGGCTGAACATCAGATAGACGGCGAAGAACAGAAACAGGGCGACCACCAGAATGTAGTACCACTTGAACCCGGCAATGATAGTGTCCTTGGCGCCGACGAACCAAGCCGCCGCCGTCTCGGGCACGAAGACCCCGAACAGCAGGAACAGGGTGATGACGGTGAGTGCCGTCATGGCCATGGTGGGATTGAGGCCTTTCAGTAGCCCTTTGGTTGCTCTCATCGGGCCTCCTTAGTCGTTGTTGAAAAAATCTTCACCCACGTGATCACCCGCGCCACCGATGGCGCGATAGACCATCTGGCCTGCCAGCTCGGTGCGATGATCCACCAGGGTGACCGAAGGCTGACCATTCACCGCATGGCGCTTGCCGAGGAAGATGGCCATGGGCACACCCAGGTTGGAGATGCCGCTGGTGATCCAGAGACGGTTGAAGTCGTAGGATCCACCGATGAACTCGAGCTGGGCCAGGCCGGTATCGAGGCCCGTCAGGTAGAAGTTCATGGCACTCTCGTCGGGGAAGAGGTGCACCAGCACATAGGCGTAGCGTAATTCATTCACCAACTCATTTAGGCTGAAAGCACCTGTCTCGCTGTAGGAGAGGGGCAACTCGCCATCGTAGTGGTGTACCTTGAGGTTGTTGGGGTCTTCGTCATAGGCGGGTTGATAGCGCACGAAGGCCGAGGTATCCGGCAGTTCATAGCGCACTCTGACGACCCTGAGTCCGGCCACCAGCGACTTGATATCCAGTGCATCATTCATGTATCACTCCTCGAATATCGGGTTTAAATTCGGAAATTACCCGATAACCTAACATATAATTAATTAGAGCAGAAATGATTACACCAAAAACCATATTGACCTTCCGACAAATTAGGCGGACAATTTTGCGCCTCTCAACAGCCCTGCTACGACCCAGATCCCATGGAAAAACATGATGAAGTGCTGGTTGCCCTGCGCCAGATCATCCGTGCCATCGACATGCACTCCAAACGCTTGATCAAGGAAGCCGGGCTGACCTCGCCCCAGCTCCTGCTGCTCAAGGGGATCAACGAGCTGGGGCAGATCTCCATGCGCCAGCTGGCGGATCACACCAACATGAGTCAGGCCACCGCGACCACCATCATGGATCGCCTGGAGAGCCGTCAGCTGGTGCAGCGTATTCGCAGCAGCACCGACAAGCGCAAGGTGCACGCGACGCTGACTGACGCAGGCCGTGCCCTGCTGGCACAGGCGCCCACCCCGCTGCAGGAGAGCTTTATCCAGCGCTTCCAGGCGCTGGAAATCTGGGAGCAGGGCTTGCTGCTCTCCTCCCTGCAGCGTATCTCGGCCATGATGAATGCCGATGGCATCGATGCAGCCCCCGTGCTGAGCGTCAGACCGCTCACCGAAGAGCGGGCCTGAGCCACGGACATAAAAAAAGCTCCCAAACGGGAGCTTTTTTTCTATGGGGTCCCCAGCGGGATCACTCTTCCAGGCTGATGCCGATGTTGGAGACACCATCCTGGGCCGCAAACTGGCGAATGGCCAGGATGCGGTCGCTGTCACGTTCATGGGCCACCCGCTTGAGCAGCTCGACCTGGAACTCCAGCTCGGCCTCGATGTATTCGTGCTCGTACAGCTCTTCGTCGGTCAGCTCACGGCCTTCCAGCATGTCGATGAAACCGGCGACCGTGCCCACCGAGGCATGGCTGGCATCTTCCGCTTCTTCTCCCACCCGGCAGATCACCGAGTTGTAGGCACAGCCCAGCGCCACGCAGGCATCCAGCGCCGGGTAGGCACCGTAAGATTCGAACTTGCCCGGCTCGGGAATGTAGACCTCAAATGCCTCCAGAATGGCTCCCAGATTGACACGGGATCCCTTCACGGTGAGGTAGTTCCACATCTGATCCAGCGCATGGCGAAATGCCTTCGCATCACCAAAACCGGCCGCCTGGGTAAACAGCGCATAGTTGGGGTACATGCGCTCTGCCAGCGCCAGGGTGTAGACGGTCTGTTGCCAAGGCTGTAGCTCGGCCAGTCGCTTATAAAACTTGTCACCAAACACTGGAGTCGGATCCTTTGCAAAATGTGGGACGGATTGTAGCCCACGAGGGGCGTGGCGAAAACGAAAAAGCACCCGGCTCGGCTATCTTGCCCGATCAACTGGGGTAAGATGGAAACAGTACCTCCTCCGCCGTGCCATAAACATGATAAGGAACAAGAGTATGAGCCAACGTACCCTGCTTCTGCTCAGCCAGGACAACACGCACTATGAACGTCTGCTCAAGGCGGCCCACCTCCCCCATCTGCGCATTCTGCGGGCCGACAACCAGAGCGAAGCCGAGCGACTGATCGGGGAGGCTCATATCCTGATGGCCGAGCCGGCCCGCGCCAAGCCGCTGCTGCCCAAGGCCGGCAAGCTCGGCTGGCTGCAATCCACCTATGCCGGGGTCGACGTGCTGCTGGATGCCAGCTGCCGCCGCGACTACCTGCTGACCAATGTGCGCGGCATCTTCGGCCCGCTGATGAGCGAGTACGTGTTCGGTCACCTGCTCAGCCTGTCGCGCCAGCTGCCGCTCTATCGTGAGCAGCAGCAACAGAAGCAGTGGCAGAGCCATCCCTACCAGGGACTCAAGGGCAAGACATTGCTGCTACTCGGTACCGGCAGCATAGGCCAGCACATCGCCCAGACCGGCAAGCATTTTGGCATGAGAGTGCTCGGCATCAGTCACAGCGGTCGTGAGCGGGCAGGCTTCGATCAGGTGTATCAGCTGCCGGCGCTCAACAAGATGCTGGCCCAGGCCGATGTCATCGTCAGCGTGTTGCCGGCAACCCGCGAGACCCGCCACCTGTTCACCGCCGAGCGCTTCAAACATTGCAAGCCAAGCGCCATCCTGTTCAACGTCGGCCGGGGCAATGCCGTACACGAAGGCGATCTGCTGGAGGCGCTGCGTACCGGACAGCTCGCGATGGCCGTGCTGGATGTGTTCGAGCAGGAACCCCTGCCGGCGACCAGCGCACTCTGGCACCAGCCCAATCTCATCGTCACCCCCCACAACAGCGCCTACAGCTTCCCGGAAGATGTGGCCCAGATCTTCATCCGCAACTACATCCGCTTCATCGACGGTCAGCAGCTCGATGGCCGGATCGACTTCGACAAGGGCTATTGAGCCCTGACTGCAATGAAAAAGGCCCCGCCAATCTGGCGGGGCCTTTTTCTATCCGGACGGAGGGGATTAACCCGCCTCCATCTCCTTGCGATAGCTCTTCACCTTGGCGAGGAACTGGCGCTTGTCCTTGCCGCTCAGAGGCTCCGCCATCGGCAGTTTGACCTTCATGGCATCCACCGGGCGGTTGTTGATCCGCACCTCATAGTGCAGGTGCGCACCGGTGGAGCGGCCCGTGTTGCCAGAGAGCGCAATCTTGTCCCCCATCTTCACCTTCTGACCGGGCTTCACCAGCAGCTTGCTCAGGTGCAGATAGCGGGTCATCAGGGTACGGCCATGCTTGATCACCACATAGGTGCCGGCCAGCGGGTGACGCGTCGCCTTGAGCACGACCCCGTCACCGGTGGCCATGACCGCCGTCCCCACCGGCAGGGCGAAGTCGGTTCCCTCATGGGGACGTACCTGACCCGTGATGGGGTGGCGGCGAACCGGGTTGAAGTTGGAGCTGACCCGATAGCGACTGTGAGTCGGATAACGGCGGAAGCCGCGCTCCAGGCTGTTCGCCTGGCCGTCATAATAGTTGCCATCTTCCGACAACCAGGCCGATACCGCCTTGCCCTGGTTGAACACCTCCACCCCCAGCAACTGGGTGTTGCCGGTGCTCTTGCCCTCGACTGTCTCCTGTCTCACCAGCACCTTGAACTTGTCACCCTTTTGCAGATCCTTGGCGAAATTCATCCGCCATTGGAACAGGTTGGCAATCTTCTGGATGTGGTTCGCCGGGATCCCCGCATTGCGGGCGCTGACGTAGAAGCTGCCGTTGATGACACCGTCATAACTCTTCTGCTGCCACTGCACCTCTTCATTGAGCATGTTTGCGCTGTAGGTGTCGTCGGTACGCTCCAGCACCAGGGTCTGCTTGATGTTCAGGCGGATCTTCAACTGCTGCAGTATGTTGTCCTGATCGATCAGCAACTCTATGGTCTGGCCGGGCTTGAGGCGGGCCAGGCTGTTCTTGGCATCCGCATCCAGCACCTTGTAGAGGGTGGTGGTGGAGAGCCCCAGGTTGTTGAAGATGGTGGTCAGGTTTTCGCCGTTACGCACCCGGTAATCCTGCCACTGGGGGGTGGCATCGGCCGGGATGTCATCCTCGGGGGCCGCAGTCTCCACCAGTTCGTGATCCGGAATATCGTTGAAGTCGGTGTTGTCTTCGTTGGTTGCGGTGCCGGTGGTGGCAATGGGCAACTCCAGACGCAGTGGCCGCTCCAGGATGTCGCCTGGTGCTGGCAATACGGCTACCGCTGACAGCGTCATGGCCGTGAGCAATAACATGGCGTAAAAATGCTTGCGGGGAACCGGGGGTTCCCAGTTGGCAGCTTGCGCTACCAAGGGACGGAGACGTTTCATCCGCTATCCTGTCGTTAGATCTAAGGGTGGTAGTTGTGGGTCTGTTTTTATGAGTTTTTATTATGAAAACCGAATATCTGGTTTTTAGACCTAAATACTTACAAAAAGTTCATAGCTATATGCACGAACCTCACATTTTATGCATAACCTCCCTGCATGGGCAGAAATGATCGTCGCTTTTAACCATTTTTTTCTATTTTTAAGAACCGGGTCCGGTTGTTTTCCCATCCGAATCGTCAAATGTTGCAATAACATTGCCATGGAGTAGGTATGTCATTGGCCAGATTGTTAAATGTAATCATCCTGATCCTGTTCGCCATCGGTGCCATCCTGCTGGTCATGCTGGAGATCACCACGGTACGGCAATCCATCCTCGATCAGATGTCGGCCAATCTGGAGACTGCCATCACGGCGCTGGGTCTGGTGCTGCAAGGCACCCTGCTCAACGACGACAAGGTGCTGGCGGAAACCATTGTCAACGCCATGTTCGACGGCGGCTTCGTCAGCTCGGTCACCCTGCTGGATCCGGATGGTCAGTTGCTGTTTCAGAAGACATTCCAGACGGCGCAACAGAACATCCCCAGCTGGCTGCCTGCCGTGATCAGCATGCCGCCGGTCAAGGTGGAGCAGGAGCTCACCGATGGCTGGCGCATCCTCGGCACCCTCACGCTCGAGGGGCACAGAGGCTATGCCTACCAACATCTGTGGAACGCCATCAGCCGGACCGGGCTGGCCCTGCTCGGGGGGCTGGTAGTGCTAACCCTCATCATCCAGTGGGTGTGCAACCGCCTGCTGCGCCCCCTCGAGCAAGTCAGCCTGCAGTTGATGCAGATCCGCAGACGCCAGTTCAGTGGCAATCTGCCCACCCCCTGGCTGCTGGAGCTGCAGGAGGTCGTGATCTCCATCAATCAGCTGGTCTCCGAGCGCAAGCGGGATCTGCTGCAACAACGGCTCAAGATCACCCAGCTCGGCAAGCACTACAACATCCAGGCCAGCCAACCGCTGATGGGGCTGGCCGAGACGGCAAACGGCATGCATCTGCAGCACTTTGTCTCCACCCAGGGGGACATCAGGCTATACAGCCGGCTTATCCCCCGCACTCCCCCGACCACGGACAGTTCGCCGGACGAGATCCGGACCCTGCTCAACGACTGGCTGGCACAGAAGGCAGAGGGGATCCAGCTCCCCCTCAGTCTGCTCGCCCACCCTGACTGGGCACAGTTCGCCTCATCCCTGGCCAGCGGCAAGGGCAAGACCCTGGACTGGCGCTGGGATCTGACCAGTTTCCCCCCGCTGGCCGAGGAACGGATGACGACGCTGCAGGCCCAGGGGGTCGAGATGGCATTCAGCAATGTGCCGATGAACAGCGACAACCTGACCAGGCTCGATCCCGTCAGGCCGGTGTTCATCAGCTGTCAGCTGACCCAGGCCCCCCTCTACTGGAATCTGCTCTCCCAGTGTCTGCATGCCTCCGGCTATACCCTGCTGGCAGAAGCGAGCGAGGTGAGCGACATCGATACCCTGCGTGGCTGGGGCGTAGATGGTTATGCCAGCCAGGGGGCATCATGAGAACTTTTCTGCTGTTACTTGCCCTGCTGTGGCACACCGGCTCGCAGGCCGCCACCATAGCCACGGGTGGCGAGCAGGGCATCTACTACCAGGTCATCAAGGAGTTCTGTCGACTGGCCGGCAAGAGCGACCCAGATCTGCAATGCAAACTGCAGGCCAGCTCGGGCTCCATCGAGAATCTGCGTCGACTGCAAGCGGGAGAGATCCCCTATGCCCTCGTCCAATCCGACTGGCTCTATCAGGCCAGCCATGGCACCGGGCCTTTCACCGCGCAACCTCAGCCCAAGCTAAGGGCCCTCTTCGCCACCCATGCCGAGCCTTTCACCATAGTGGTGCGCGCCGATGGGGATATCACCGGGCTGGAGCAACTCAAGATGTCCCCCATCGACATGGGGCTGAAGAGCTCGGGCACCCGTCAGACGGCACTGGCCCTGTTTGCAGTGCTGGGGGCCAGGGAGCAGGATCTGGATCTGAAGAGCGTGGCCAATCTGGCTGAGGGGCTGTGCAGCAAACAAATCGATGCCTACGGCGTGGTGATGGGGCACCCGAACCGGATAGTGCTGGATACCAGCAAGCGCTGCCCTATCCGTTTCTTGCCGATTGAAGGGGTGGTCCGGGATCAACTGCTGAAGGGCGTGACCTATTATCAACGCAGTCAGGTGCCCGCCCGCATCTATCCCGGCAATCTGAAGGCCACCCCCACCTTTGCCATCGCCGCCACCCTGGTCACCAATGCCGCCACCCCGGATGCCGAGGTCTATCGCCTGACCAAGGCGATGCTGAGCCAGCAGACCAGTTTCAACGAGCAGACCTACGGCTACGCCAACCTGTTTCACAAGGCGCGCAACAAGATAGGCCCGGTGCTGAGCGTCGAGCAGCACCCCGGAGCGGCAAAGTACTTCGAGGAGTTGAAGGCGGCAGGCAAGTTATAGCTGGCGACGGGGAGTGCGCAGATGCTCGCTGGAGAAGCGGCTCTGCATCGAGGTCCATTGAGTCAGGCGATCGGCGCTGCCGGCCAAGGTTCCCTCGCGGCGCGACTTCATGACCCAGATGCTCTTGGCATCGAAGCTGTAAACCGGTTGCAGGTCGTTGCGCTGACTACCGGGCAGGATGCGGCCATTGATGTTGTCGAGCACCAGCGGATCGGACTTGGTGGTCGGGAAATAGAGCGTCACCATGTGAAACTGGTTGTAGCGGATGGCCTTCACATAGGCCAACCGCAGCTTCTTCTCATCGATCCCAAGCTCCATCAGGGTGTAATACTTGGAGATGCTGTAATCCTCGCAGTCCCCTCCCCGGGCGCCGATAAACTCCAGTGGATTGGCCCAGTAATCCTCCTCCCCCCACAGCTTGGGATCATCGCTGTAGGTCAGGTTGTTGAAGTAGTTGTTGACCAGATCCAGCTTCTGCCGATCCGTCGTGCCCGCCCTGGGAGCGAGCAAGCGGGAAAATGCCTCGGCCCGTTGCAACGCCCGGCCACCGTAAACTTCCTGCAACTTGGCCTTGAGCTCAGGGCTGGCAATGTAGCTGGAGAGCTGGGAAGCCTGCAGCGGGACACCGGCCAGTGCCAGGATGCAGGCGGGGACAATGCATTTCATACCGGGCACTCCATCTCATACGCTGGAGGTCAGTATAGTCAGCCCTGACGGTCAGATGACCACCGCCACCACCTTAGCGGCACTCGGCAAAGGCATCGGCCAGTTGCTGCATGAATTGCGGATAACCATCGGGTCCGAGCGGTACCTGTTCACCCACCTCATCCAGCAGCAGCACCTTGGCGCCCGTATTGCGTGCCACCGACTCGATCACCGCTGGCGAGAATTGCGGCTCGGCGTAGATGCAACTCGCCTGTTTCTCCTCCAGCGCCTTGCGGATCTCCACCAGGGTTTTGGCGCCGGGTCGACGCTCCGGGCTCACGGTAAAGTGGCCCTTTGAACTCATGCCGTAGTGACGTTCCCAATAGCCATAGGCCTCGTGGAAGACGAAGTACCCCTTCTGATTCACCGCCTTCATCTGCCCGGCGATGAGCTTGTCCTTAGCCTCCACCTTGGCCTCGAACGCCTTCAAATTGGCACCGTAACGCGCGGCATTGGTCGGGTCCTGAGCACTCAGGGTGTCGCTCAGCGCCTTGGCGATCACCAGTGCCTGGGTCGGCCCCAGCCAGATGTGAGGGTCGACCCCTTCGTGATGATGCCCTTCGTGGCCGTCATGATTGTGACCCTCATGATCTTCGTCGGCGTGCTCCTCATGCCCAGCCTGCTTGGTGTAGTCGAACAGCGGCATACCCTGCACCTTGGTCAGGGTCAGCACATGAGGTTGCTGGGCCAGTGGCTTGGCCATGAAGCCTTCCAGCTCGGGGCCGACCCAAACCACCAGATCGGCGTCGTTGATGCTGCGGATATCGGAGGGGCGCAGGGCGAAGTCATGAGGAGAAGCGCCGGTCGGCAGCAATACCTTGGGTTCACTGACACCGTCGGTGATGGCGGCCGCGATAAAGCCGAGGGGTTTGATGGTGGTCAGCACCTCGAGGGCGCGGACGGGCAGACTCACCACCAGCAAGGCAGTGATCAGGGTAAGAATTCGCATAGGGGTCTCGTCAGGAAGTGTGTGTGTGATAATATAACAAACCAATGCTGTTGTTATATTATAACTCTCACAGGCTGTAAACCCCGGAGCTGTCATGACCCAACTGGTGGAGCTGAAAGATGTCTGTCTCGCGTTCGACGGACGATCCGTGCTCGACAAGGTCTCCTTTACCCTGAACAAAGGCAAAATCACCACGCTAGTCGGCCCCAACGGGGCGGGCAAGAGCACCCTGAGCAAGCTGGTGCTGGGCCTGCTCAGCCCGGATTCCGGCCAGATCCTGCGTCGTCGCGATCTGCGGGTCGGCTATGTGCCACAGCGGCTTTTCCTGGATCCCACCCTGCCGCTGACGGTGCGCCGCTTCCTGCAGCTTGGCAAGAATGGCCGCCTCTCCATCGACGACGCCCTGAACCGGGTCGGTGCCCAGGATCTGCTGGACAACCGGATGCAGAAGCTCTCCGGTGGCGAGATGCAGCGGGTGCTGCTGGCCCGCGCCCTGCTGGTCAAGCCAGAGCTGCTGGTGCTGGACGAGCCGGTGCAGGGGGTCGATATCAGCGGCCAGATCGAGCTCTACGCCCTCATCGGCCGGCTCGCCGCCGAGCTCAACTGCGCCGTGCTGATGGTCTCCCACGATCTGCACCTGGTGATGGCCAGCACCCACGAGGTGATCTGCCTGAATCGCCACGTCTGCTGCCACGGCGAGCCGGAGAGCGTGGCTCGCCACCCGGAATTTGCCCGCCTGTTCGGGCGCCCGGAGCAGGAGGTGCTGGCGGTCTACACCCATCATCACCACTGCGACGGCGAACACCATCATCATGAGCCCCAGGCCCCCGTCATCCGCCTGCCTTCTCGCAACAAATAGCCAAGCAATAGGACATTCCAGTGGACAGCTTTCTGTTATACGCCCTCGCGGCCGGCCTCGGCATCGCCCTGCTGGCCGGCCCCCTCGGCAGTTTCGTGGTGTGGCGCAAGATGGCCTATTTTGGCGACACCCTCTCCCACGCCTGCCTGTTTGGCATCGCGCTCGGCATCCTGCTGCAGGTGGATCTCACCCTGGCGGTGGTGGTTTGTTGCCTCGCCATGGCCATGCTGCTGGTAATAATGAGCCGCAACCAGCAGGTGGCCACCGACACCCTGCTCGGCATCCTGGCTCACAGCGCCCTGTCGCTGGGTCTGGTGACCCTGAGCTTCATGGACAACGTGCGGGTGGATCTGATGGCCTACCTGTTCGGCGACCTGCTCTCGGTGCAACCCATGGATCTGCTCTGGATCTACGGCGGCGGCGCCCTGGTGCTGCTCACCCTGTGGCGGCTGTGGGATCCCCTGCTCTCCATGACCATCTCGGAGGAGCTGGCGCGAGTGGAAGGGGTGCGGGTCGACGTGCTGCGCTGCGTGCTGATGCTGCTGATCGGGCTGGTGATCGCCGTGGCGATGAAGTTCGTCGGGGCGCTGATCATCACCTCCCTGCTGATCATCCCCGCGGCCACCGCGCGGCGTTTCAGCCAGACGCCGGAACAGATGGCCGGCTTTGCCGCCTTGATCGGCTGCCTGGCGGTGCTGGGGGGGCTATCCCTCTCCTGGTATCAAGATACTCCGGCTGGTCCCTCCGTCGTGGTCTGCGCCACCAGCCTGTTTGTGCTGAGCCAGTTCAAACGCGCTTGAGCGGTTCATTCTCCCCGGGGCGCAGGCTCGCCTGCGCCTCCTGCCAGAGCCACTGTCGCAGCCGGCTGATGGCGGGTTCATGGGCTCGCGAGCGCTTGCAGACGAAATAGAAGTGATCCCCGGTCTCGAGGGAATGCAGCGGCAGTCGTACCAGACCGGGATCCTCCGGCTGCAGCATATAGTCGTTGATGAGCGCCACCCCCTGATCCCAGTTGGCCGCCTCCAGCGCCAGCAGTATGTGGCTGAAATGATGCATCCTCGCCTCGGGGGCGATCGTCAGCCCCCCCACCTCGGCCCAGCGCCGCCAATCCTCTCCCTTCTCCCTGTAGATCGCCTGGATGGAGAGCAGCGGCAATTGCCACAAGGCCCCGGGCCACTCCCCCTCCACCTGTTGCCACAGACGACGGCTGCACACCGGCATCAGCCGCTCCCGGTAGAGCAGATCGTGCATGTAACCGGGCCCCTCGGGAGAGACTGTGATGAAGCAGTCCGCCACCCGATCGGACAGCTCGGGATCTTCCGCCACCATTTCCAGGCTGAGATCCAGTTCGGGATAGAGTTGACGCAGACCCGCCAGACGCGGGATCAGCCACTTCACCGCGAACGAGCTGTAGACCGCGAGCCGCAGCCGCATCTCGCCGCCGCCGCGCAACTGCTCGCTGCTCTGGGCTATCTGACCGAGCCCGGCAGCGATGCCCTCAAAGTAGAGCTCCCCCTGTTGGGTCAAGGAGAGCAGCCGCCCCTGGCGCAGTAGCAACCGCTCCCCCAGAAAGTCCTCCAGCAGGCGGATCTGGTGGCTGACCGCACTCTGGCTGACGTTCAGCTCGAGCGCCGCGCGGGAGAAACTGAGCAGGCGGGCGACCGCCTCGAAGTATTGAACGGCGCGTAAAGGGGGCAGCTTCATTATCCAAAAATCTCATGAATGGTGATTTTTTATCATTTTACTGGATAACAAGAAGAGGGCTACCCTTCCTTCATCTAATGCGGGAGGTGGTATGAATGCAGTCGGGATCGGCATCCTTTATCTGGTGCTTGGCAACATGGTGGCGGTCTTTTCCGATGCGCTGGTCAAGGTGCTGGATCCGAGCCAGCCGGTATTCCAGTTCGTGTTCTTCCGCCAGCTCTCCGCCGCCCTGCTGCTGACCCCCTGGCTACTCTGGTCCTGGCGTCGTCATCCGCCGGTCGCCATCAAGTGGCACCTGCTGCGCGCCCACATCTGGGCCATCGGCGTCTGCCTGATGGTGGTCGCCCTCACCCGCCTGCCGCTCGCCACCGCCAACGCCCTGTTTTATGCGGCGCCGCTGTTGATGGTGCCGCTCGCGGTCTGGCTGGCGGGGGAGGCACTGTCACGCCAGAAGGTGCTGACGGCGCTGCTCGGCTTCATCGGGGTACTGATCGTGCTGCGGCCGACCGAGGTGAACTGGGCCGCCCTGGCGGCACTCGGGGTGGCGCTCTCCATGGCGGTCAACAACCTGCTGATCAAACGCATTCCGCTCAGGCAGCCCATCGCCCAGACCCTGTTCTTCACCAACGTGCTGAGCATGCCCATCATTTTGGCGCTGGCCTGGTGGGAAGGGGGGGATTGGCAGTGGCAGATGTGGTGGCCCGCGTTCGGCTCCTCGGCGCTGATCATGGTCTACGCCGGGCTCTGCGTGGTGGCCTATCGCAAGGCGGAGGCGAGTAAGATCGCCTCGGCGGAATACACCGGCCTGTTGATGGCGGTCGTCATCGGGGTCTGGCTGTTCGACGAGCAGCCCGGGCTGCCGCTGCTGCTGGGTTGCCTGTGCATCATACTGCCCCTGGTCGTCATGGCCCGTGGCAAACCAAAACCGGTGGCCGAGCCCGCGATCTGACTTCTATTACGAGAGGTCATCCCAGCAGGGGGGCGACCCGCTGTTGCAAGTGCGGGACCACTTCCTGTTCGAACCAGGGGTTCTTTCTGAGCCAGAAGGTATTGCGTGGCGAGGGGTGCGGCAACGGCAACCAGGCGGGGCCATAGTCGACCCAGCTATGTACTGTCTCGGTCAGGCTGTCCTTGCCCGCCTCACGCAGATAGTGACGCTGGGCATACTGGCCGATGAGCAGGGTCAGCTCGACCTGGGGCAGCAACATCAGCACCTTGTCGTGCCAGGTCGGCGCGCATTCCGGCCGGGGCGGCAGATCTCCCGACTTGCCCTTGCCGGGGTAACAGAGCCCCATCGGCATGATGGCGATGCGGGACTCATCGTAGAAGATCGCCTTATCCACCCCGAGCCAGTGGCGCAGCCGATCGCCGGAAGGATCGTCCCAGGGAATACCGCTGGCATGGACCCGGGTACCCGGTGCCTGACCGATGATCAGCAGACGAGCACTCTCGGCGCCGCGGATCACCGGCCGCGGTCCCAGCGGTAAATGGGCCTCGCACAGACGGCAGGCCCGGATCTGCTCAAACAAGGTTTCGAGTCGGTTCATGGTGCTGATGGTAGCAGACTTTCCAACCAGATCCCGCTTGTGAAACCCTCATTGGATACTTATTATGCCGCCACATTTGTTTAATTTAATAAACGGAACGGGATGAAAAATTGGCTGGGCACCGGCAGTGCCGCCCTCTCCTTCGTGCTGTGGGGCCTGCTGCCTCTCTATTACCAGTTCATGCCCGAGGTGAACATGTGGGAGCTGCTCTCTCACCGGGTGCTCTGGTCGGTCGTCCTGCTTGGCGGGATCTTCCTGCTGCTCAGCGCGTCCGTGCCCTGGGCGCACCTGCGCGCCGAACCGCGCCAGCTCGGCCTCATCCTGCTGGCGGGCCCTGTCATGTCCATCAGCTGGTGCATGTTCACCTGGTGCCTGACCACGGGCCAGGTGCTGGCTACCAGCCTCGCCTTCTTCATGACGCCGCTGTTCAACATCGTGTTTGCTGTCCTCTTCCTGAAAGAGCGGCTGACCCCGCAGAAGCACCTGGCGGTCGCGCTGGCACTGGCGGGGCTCGCCTACATGCTGTTCTCCTACGGCGAGCTGCCCTGGTTCTCCCTCATCATGGGCGCCAACTTCGCCCTCTACGGCCTTATCAAGAAGAAGGTGCGCTATGACGCCGGCGTCAGCCTCTATCTCGAATCTCTGGTGCAGTTGCCCGTCGCCCTGCTCATCCTCGGTTATCTCGCCGCACAGGGTTCCAGCCTGTTCATGGCAGGTGACTGGAGCGATCGCCTGCTGCTGATGGGCAGCGCCCCCGCCACCCTGCTGCCGGTGGGGCTGTTCTGCTACGCCGTGGCGCGCACCCGCATGAGCACGGTGGGGCTGCTGCAATATATCGAGCCGAGCCTCGCCTTCCTGCTCGCCATCTTCTGGTTCGGCGAGACACCGGATCCGGTCAAATCGGTGGGCTTCGCCTTCGTCTGGGCGGGACTGTTGGTCAGCCTGCTGCCCCTGCATCGGCTCAGGCGCAGTCAGGTGCAGTGGAAAGAGTCATGACGGCGGACGTTTGTACCGATAAACCGGCATGTAACTGGTTTATCTATCTGGTACGTACCAATAGTGGCGCGCTTTACGCGGGCATCAGCACGGATCCGGAGCGGCGGCTGCGCCAGCACCAGAGTGGCAAGGGTGCCCGTGCCCTGCGCGGCAAGGGGCCGCTGGCCCTGGTGTGGCACCAGGAGGTGGCAGACAAGGGCCAGGCGCTGCGGCTCGAATACCGGCTCAAGCAGCAGAGCAAGGCCTTCAAGGAACGGCTGGTGCAAGACCCTTCGCTATGGCACGACTGGTGCCAGCCTTGGCTGGCCAGCATCGCCACACCAGGCTCGACCATCCCGGCGCCATAAAAAAAGCCACCGCGAACGGTGGCTGGGGAAAAACCAGGGAGGCTTAACGGTAGGTATTTGACTGCTTGCGCCTATTGCTGATGAACCAGCACACCACCAGCAGCACCAACAACCAGGGCGCCAGCTTGACGACGAGGGCAACCATGCCGGCCAGGGCGCCAAACAGCATAAAGACCCCGCTCACCAGCAACATGGCCAGCACGGTGAAACCGGTCAGCGCCATGGTCACCAGTACCAGCATCAAGACGATAAATTCCAGCATGGTTTGCTCCTCTCAATCCTTCTCTATGCCGGCAGACTGACCCTGGGATCAGTCCAGCCAGCGTTTCAACTCACGACGGGGCGGCATGACGAGCACCGCCAGCAGATAAGCCGCCAGGGCCAGCGGCGGCATCAGGATCAGGGTGAGCAACGCCACCACCCGCACCGTCACCCTGGAGATGCCCAACCCGTTGGCAAGGCCGGCGCAGACCCCGGTCAGCTTGCGGTGGGCCAGATCTTTCGGCCAGGGCGTCATGATTACACCTCGACCTTCTGACCCTTCAGGCGGGCCAGTTCGCGCTCGATCTCGTCATTGAGCTCCAGCTCGCGGAACTGCGCCTCCAGGGAGGGATTCTGGCCAAGGGTTGCGGCTTCCAGCTGGGCCTCCAGCTGATCCACCCGGCCCTGAAAACCGTCGAAACGCGCCATCAGCTCGTGCATGCGCTGGTTGTCGACCTGGGCACGCGCCCGGATGCGACTGTGGGCGGTCTGCTCGCGCAGGGTCAGCAGCTTCTGCTTCTCCCGCGCCTCAGTCAGCTTGGCGGCCAAGCGCTCGCTGTCGGCGGTCAGCTGGGCCAGCACCTCGGCTACCCGGGCGCTGTCCTGCTCCAGCTGCTCGCACTTCTTGGCCTCCGCCAATTTCTCGGTGAGGGCGGCGCGGGCCAGATCCTCACGGCCCTTCTGGATGGCGAGTTCGGCCTTGGCCGACCACTCCTGGATCTGGTGGCGCAGCGCCTGTTGATGACGCTCCAGCTGCTTCTGCTCGGCGATGATGCGGGCGGCCTGGGTTCTCATCTCGACCTGCACCTGCTCCATCTCCTCGATCATCAGCCGCAGCATCTTCTCCGGCTCCTCGCTCTTGTCGAGCAGGCTGTGCAGGTTGGCATTGATCACGTCGGTCAGGCGGCTAAATAGGCTCATGGTCTGGCTCCTCGTTGATGGGACTGCTATCTCTCCCCATGACATTACAAGAGCCGTGCCAAAAAAATTTATCGTTTTTTTACAAGTAGATGGAGATTGATGGCGGAGATTCAAGGCGAATGATGTGGTGAAAAAAACCAACAATTTGGTGATTTTCACCAATAAAAAAGGGAGCCAGCGGCTCCCTCAATACGCTCACCGGAGCCTGGCTCAGGCGGCCGGTCCATGACCGAGCTGGCTGTCCAGTTCGGCCAGTTTGGCCTCCATCCTGGCGCGGCAGTTGTCGGACAGCTCGCGGATCCCGGCGGCGCCGTGCTCCTTGCTGCACAGGGGGGGCAGCATCTCCAGCAGCACCTCGCCGTTGTCCCAGCGGTTCAGGTCCACCTGACCGAAGTAGCTGGAGCAGACGATGGGCACCACCGGCACCTCGGCCTGCACCGCGGTGTGGAAGGCACCGGCCTTGAACGGCAACAGGCCGCGGCCCTGGGAGCGAGTCCCTTCCGGGAACATCCAGATGGAGGTGCCGTGGTGCTTGATGCGATCCACCACCTGCCCTATGGTGCCGATGGCGCGGGAGCGGTTGGATCTGTCGATCAGCACGTTGCCGGAGAGCCAGAAGAGCAGGCCGAAGAACGGCAGCCACAGCAGGCTCTTCTTGCCCACCGCCACCACGCCCGGGCGCACGGCGCCGGTCACGGTGAAGATATCGAAGTTGCTCTGGTGATTGCAGACGTAGACCGCCGGACCGACCGACTTGACCTCGTCCGGGATGATCACCCTGACCTTGAGCCCGATCAGCGGGCAGACGGCATGGTACATGCGGGCAAACACATAGACGTTGTTGGGGTGGCGCGGGCGCACCAGACAGAGCAACAGACCAAACACGAACCAGAAAACGAGCAGCAGGGTTAGCAGCAGCACACGGGCAAGTTTGAGCATCGAACACCTCGGAATTTAACTCGGCGCAGTATACTGGTCCCCCTTTTAGCGAACAAGCGTTCGCCAAACAGAACCGACCATCCCCTGCTACCCCATGCCGCCCCCGACTTGCCCCACTCGCCATTGGTCGTTAGGATGTGGCCATCTTGATGAACGGGGCGAGCATGATCCACCAACAACGCATGGCGAGACGACTCCTGCTGCTGGTTTGCCTGCTGCTGCTCAATTGTGCGGCCCAGCCGCTGGCCCGGCTGGCAATGCTCGATCAGGCCCTCAGCTGTCAGGCACTGCCCCAGCCAGAGGCCGCCGACGATCAGGATAGCGCCAGGTCCAGCAGCCCGCAGCCGAGCAGTTGCCAGCTCAACGGCAAGTGGCTGAGCGCCGCAGCCTTGCTCTGCGTCGAGCAGTTGTTCTTTGCGGTGGCGCTGGTGATTGCCCTGTTGGCCCCACTCTGGCGCCACACGCCCCCCTTGCCTGCCCCACCCGTCATCTCGCCCCCCGAGCGGCGTCTTCATCTCACCCTCTGTGTCTGGCGGGAATGAGTTCAGCGGTTTCTCCCATCAACCGTCATTCATTTTTTGCGAGACAACAAGATGTCACACTTCTTCAAGGCAACCCTGTTACTGGGCTGCTTGCTATGGCAATCCGTGGGGTTGGCCAGCGACACGGGCTGGCTCACCAGCCCCCAGAACGATCACGCCAAGGTGCGGCTGCAGGCCGACCGCAGCGAACCCGGACAGACCCGCATCCTGCTCGATGTCGCCCTCGAGTCGGGCTGGAAAACCTACTGGCACAGCCCGGGTGAGGGGGGCATAGCGCCCCAGATCCTGTGGGACAAGCCCGTCACCGAGCTACAGTGGCACTGGCCGGTGCCCCAGCACTTCGAGGTAGCCGGACTCAACACCCAGGGCTATCAGCAGAGCGTCAGCTTCCCCATCAGCCTGCGCCATCCCGCCGCTGAGCCGCTCACCGGCACCCTGCGCCTCTCCACCTGCAGCAACGTCTGCATCCTGACCGATTACCCCTTCGCCCTGGCGGCGGGCGACGCCGTGCCGGCGGGCTTCGATTTTGCCTACGCCAAGGCCATGAGCAGCCTGCCCCAGCCCCTGCCCGCCGACATCGGCATCCAGCTCGGCTATGGACACAACCAGTTGCAGTTGCTGGCGGAGCTGACTCCGGAGTCCCAAACGCAGGACTGGCAGAGGCCGGCGCTCTTCATCGATGCGCTGGAGGGAGCCGAGTTTGGCAAGCCGGTGCTGGAGGTGCAGGGCCATCGCCTGATCGCCCGGGTCCCCGTCAGCGATGGCTGGCAAGGGGATGCGCCGGATCTGCGCGGCAGGACGCTCGGCCTGTTGCTCACCAACGGAGACCAGGCCTGGCAGACCGAGGCCCGCATAACTCCCCCCCTGACACTGCCAGAGCAGCACAACTCGCTGCTCTGGCTGCTGGGAGCAGCGCTGCTCGGCGGTCTCATCCTCAATCTGATGCCCTGCGTGCTGCCGGTGCTGGCGCTCAAGCTCGGCTCAGTGCTGCAACAGCAGGACAGGCGACAGACCGAGGTGCGCAAGCAGTTCCTCGCCGCCAGCGCCGGCATCCTCGCCTCCTTCTGGGTACTGGCGGCCATGAGCAGCCTGCTGCGCGCCACCCAGGGGGCGGTCGGCTGGGGCATCCAGTTCCAGAGCGCCGGCTTCATCGGTGTCATGGTGGTGGTGACCCTGCTGTTTTGCGCCAACCTGCTGGGGCTATTCGAGATCCGCCTGCCGAGCAATCTCAGCACCCGGCTCGCCACCAGCGGTGGCAATGGCCTCGGTGGCCACTTCCTGCAAGGCAGCTTTGCCACCCTGCTGGCGACCCCCTGCTCCGCTCCCTTCCTCGGCACCGCGGTCGCCTTTGCGCTGGCAGCGCCGCTCGGGGAACTGTGGCTCATCTTCACCGCACTTGGGCTTGGCATGAGCCTGCCCTGGCTGCTGGTGGCGGCCCTGCCGCGCCTGGCACTCTTGCTGCCCAAACCGGGCCGCTGGATGGGGCATCTTCGCATCCTGCTCGGTCTGATGATGCTGGGCTCCAGCCTCTGGCTGGTCAGCCTGCTCGGCAACCATCTGGGCACTCTCACGACCCGCTGGCTGATGGCGGGCCTGCTGCTGGCGCTGCTGGTCGGCATCATCTGGCGTTATGGCATTCGTGGCTTCACGCTGGCGCTGTCGCTGTCGGCCCTGATCGGCGGTGCCCTGCTGCTGGGCGGCGCCTTCACCGTCCAAGGAGCGGCCAGCGCCGATCGGGTGCCCTGGCAGCGTCTGTCCGAACAGGCTATCACTCAGGCATTGGCGCAGAACAAGCGGGTCTTCGTGGACGTCACCGCCGACTGGTGCGTGACCTGCAAGGCCAACAAGTACAACGTGTTGCTGCGCGACGAGGTGCAAGACGCCCTCTCGGCCCCGGACGTGGTGGCCCTGCGCGGTGACTGGAGCAGGCCGAGCGACGCCATCGCCGCCTTCCTGCGCGCCAGGGGGGCGGCCGCAGTCCCCTTCAACCAGATCTACGGCCCCGGCCTGCCGCAGGGGGAGATCCTCTCCCCCCTGCTCGACAAGGCAGACCTGCTGACCAGCTTGCGCCACGCCGCTTCATCCGGAAGCGACGGGCAGACAACCCCATTCGACGGAGAAAAGAAATGAAACCGACCCTGCGTACCCTGACCCTGCTAGCCTCCCTGTCCGGCGCCTTGCTGGCCCCGGCCCTGCACGCTGCGCCCTTCACCCCGGAGCAGGAGGCACGCATCAAGGAGCTCATTCGCGAGACCCTGGTCCAGAATCCGAAGATCCTCGACGAGGCGGCCGAATCCTGGGAGAAGCAGAACAGCGCCGCCCAGGAGGCCCAGCTCGGCAACTTCATCAAGGGCAATCAGGATGTGCTGTTCAACAGCGCCACCAGCCCGCGACTCGGTGCCAAGAATCCCAAGCTGACCCTGGTGCTGTTCACCGACTACAACTGCCCCTACTGCAAGCAGTTCGATCCCCAGCTGACCAAGCTGCTCAAGGCCTATCCAAACGATCTGGGGCTGGTGATCAAGCTGCTGCCGTTCAAGGGCCAGACCTCCGCCAAGGCGGCCCAGTACAGCCTGACCCTGTGGCAGCAGGATCCGGCCCGCTTCCTCCCCCTGCACGACAAGCTGATGAGCAAGCAGGGCATGCTGACCGAGACGGACATCAACAAGGCGCTGGCGGCCACCGACAATCTGGCCCTCAAGCCCGATGCCAAGGCCACCGAAGAGCTGCGCAACAGCCTGCGCATCGGCACACTCCTGGGTGTGCAGGGCACACCGGCGACGCTTATCGGCAACCAGCTGGTGCCAGGCGCCCTCCCGTACGAAGAACTGGAACAGCTGGTGAAGACCGAGCTGGCCAAGCAGAAATGAGGAAACGACCCGTGGAGCTGCGTCCATACAGTCAGCGCATCGGCACCTTGCTGGGCGTGCAGGGCACCCCGGCAACCCTGATCGGCAACCAGCTGGTGCCGGGCGCCATCCCGTACGACGAACTGGAACAGCTGGTGAAAACCGAGCTGGCCAAGCGGGGCTAAGCCATGGCGGAGGATTCGGTTGCAAAAGCGCCCCGCTGGCGACGCTGGGGCAAGGAGGCGCTCTGGCTGCTGCTGGCGGCGCTGCTCATCTCCACCCTGCTGGATCTGTGGCGCAGTCCGACCCTGCCGGACGGTGCCATGGAGGCCCCCTTCACCCTGCAAGATGGCACCACCACCAGCCTGGCCGCCCTGAGTCAGGGCAAGCCGCTGCTGGTCTACTACTGGGCCAGCTGGTGCGGGGTCTGCCGCTTCACTACCGGGGCGGTGGAGCAGCTGTGGCAGGAGGGTGAAAACGTGCTGACGGTGGCGCTGCGCTCCGGCAGCGACGCCCAGTTGCAACAGGGCATGAGCAAGAAGGGCTTGAGCTTTCCCACCCACAACGATGAGCAGGGCAGCCTCGCCGCCCAATGGCAGGTCGGCGTCACCCCGACCTTCCTCATCGTCAAGGATGGCAAACTGGTGAGCAGCACCACCGGCTGGAGCAGCCGCTGGGGGCTCAAGCTGCGGCTGTTATGGGCCCGTTGGTAACGACGGCGCAAACCCCGAATGACCAGAGCCCGGTAGCGATACCGGGCTCTTTTTATGGCATGACCGCACAGCTCAGGCGCACCCTATGGGGTGGATTCCATCACCCGCTTGTCCAGATGGGCCTTGATATCGGCCCGCTCCGTCTCGCCGATCACCCCGTCACCGTTCTTGTCCAGACGAGAGAAGATGATCTCCTGGCGCTCCATGTACTGCGCCTTGGTGGTGTTGCCTTTCGGCTTCAGGCCGCTCATGCGCTCCGGCACCGGCTTGCCCGCCTGCTTCATCAAGGCTTCCATCTTGGTCAGGGCGGCCTCTTTCTCGGCAACCGAGAGCACCCCGTCCCCGTTTTGATCCTGCACGGCGAAGCGCTGCTCGGCGCGCGTCATGAACTGCGCCTTGGTGATGTCCCCCATCATGGGGGTGACGGGCAATGAATCGACCGCGAAGGTGAAACCGCTGAAGAGCGCGAGAGAGAGAAGACAAGGTTTGAACATGACGATGATTCCTTATGCTGACCCGGCCTTGCCGGCCCTGATGATGTGGCAGGAGTCAGACTTCTGCCGTCGGGAACAGGGGGACGACGCTGTGGCTGCCACCTCGCCCCTTCAGCCATTGTAGCCCCGCCGCCGGGAGCCGGCTCCCTCACCCGCTCCTCGCCATATCGCTTCCTATTCGTGGCGGTGGCGCCTTGTTTCCGTTAAAATGACGGGTTTTTACCGTGCCTGGTTCCCCAAGCCCCATCAGGCGCCAGCATTGTGACTCTGATGATGCCAGTGATGCAGGATCTGCCATGAACAACTATTTTCGGGTGCTGGGCGTCAAGTCCAACGCCAACGAGAACGACATCAAGAAAGCCTATCGACGGCTCTCGAACCAGTACCACCCCGACAAGCTGATTGGGGCGAGTGAAGAAGAGAAAGAGCAGGCAGCCATCTTGCTGCATCAGGTGAAGAAGGCCTACGAGGTCCTCTCCGATCCCAAGGCGCGTGCCGCTTTTATCAAGGATTTCAACAACGTCATCGTGACCGATCCCGCTGCTGCCATGCAGGAGATGTGGGACCAGTTCTACCCCTGATGCACTGAGCAAGAAGAGTGACTATGCAAAAAAAATGGGATCAGGCGCGGCTCAAGGCGCTGCAGAGCGATGCTGGCGAAAACATCGAATCCTACCGGGATCAGGACCAGCCCAAGGCGCTGGAGCAGTTCACCGGCAAGATGAAGGCCCTGCTGCTGGCCGACATCAGCATGCTGGAATTCATGCCCGAATACCTGCCGCTCGCGCTCTACGGCCGGGTGCAGTTCCCGCCCAAGGCCAAGCTGGCCTGGGCCAAGTGGCTCGGCAGCAATGTTCAGCCCGACTGGGACGAATTCAAGGTGTCGGTGGCGTTCAACAACGCCGATCTGCCGCTGGTCAAGGCGGTGCGCGCCTTGAGTGAGGAGCAGCTCATCGAAGCCTGCGCCGTGGTCTATCTGCTGGACAACCCCCTGCCCCGCGGCGGCCGTCACGCCGATGACGACTTTGAGCTGCGCGACGAGGATGAGGATGACGGGGAAAATGCCGATAACGATTATCACGGCGGGGATGACGAGGAAGACGATAGAGACATGTACGACGAAGTGCGTTTCTAACCGGGGCCAGCAGTGGGACAAAGCATGAACAGTCTGATAGAAATTACCGCCATCGAGATCAAAGAGTTGGCCGTGGTCGAACCGAAACAGGCCAGCGAGAAGTTCGAGCTGATCGCCAAGACCATGTCCGACGAGCAGTTGGCCGAGGTCATTGAAAACATCGATATCGTCACCCTGACCCAGATCAACGGCCAGCACGACATCTCCTTCCCGTCCATCATCTCCGAGCTGATGACCCCGGAGCGGATCCGCGACATCGTCTGCCAGCAGCCCCTTTACTGGGAAGAGGCGATCAAGAACAACGCCGAGGAGCTGCAACAGCACACCTTCGACTTCCTCAACTACCTGATCCGCACCCAGGACAACGAGGCCAAGCAGCGCGAGATCCTGGAGTGCATCGCCGACGATCCGGCCGGCCTCTTCTACCTCGCCATCCCCTTCATCGAGTTCTATCGCGGCGATCGCTACGAGGACGACGAGGGCTTTGGCGACGTGCTGCACGCCGAGGAGGAGGATCTCGAAGAGTCACTCGCCTACAGCGAGCGCCAGCAGGCCGAGGGCACCCACGACTATCCGCTGGATGATCCGCGCAGCCTCTTGATGCTGATCCGCGAGCAGGCCCCCGAGGTCGAAAAGGCCATCAAGGCCCTGCTGCGCAACGAGCACTCCAGTTGGGACGGCATCATCAACAAGTTCGCCGCCGAACTGGTGATGCAGGCCAAGGAGAAGAACAAGGTCGAGGAAGACGAGTACGGCGACGTCGACGACATGTTCAGCTTCCTGGATTGAGGAGAGCCTTATGCAACTAGTCATCCGCGAGGCCAACGAGGGCCCCTTCCTCAGCCAGGTGCTGCGTTTCGGTCGTGACAGCGAGCGCCTGAGCGCCCAGCAGCTTGCCGCCATCAAGGGCAAGGCGGTGCTGATGAGCCTCAAATTCGCCGACAAGTACTACAACAAGTACAAGATGCACCTGCTCGAACAGGCCGCCCACGACGTGATCGGGGTGATAAGCCTGGGACTGCAGGAGCTCTCCCAGCGGGATACCGCCAAGGCGCTGGCCCTGCTGCAGGCGCCGGAAGGCCCCATCAAGCCGTTCCAGAAGGGCTGGTCCATGCTCATCTCCGTCAGCCCCAAGCAGGCTGGCAACAGCCTCTACGGGGACGTGGATGCGCGGCTGCTGGACAAGATCTCCAGCCCGCCGGACGTGGAAGAGTGGCAAGGCTGGCAGGAGTATGAAAAAGCGCTGACCGAGCACAACAAGACCCGTCTGATGAGTCTGCTGGACAGCCATTTCTTCGCCTGCGAGAACGACCATCCGACCATGGAGGACAAGCTGGCCGAGGCTTTGCTGTATCGCATCCTCTGCGGCCAGAGCGGTGGCGCCCCGTTGAAGGTGAAACAGGATCTCAAGCGCCGACTTTCACGGGATATCGTGCTAAAGGATGAGTGGTACGCCACAGCTTACATCGCTGCGCAGCTTGAATTGCTGTTGTCCGAACTGCCCGGCGATCTCGTCAGCGGCCTGCGCCAGGAGCTGAGCCCCCGCTTCGTGCCCAATCTGCTGCACACACTCGGCTTTGTGCGCCAGTACCAGCAGTTGCAGCAGGAGAACGCCTCGCCGGAGAAACTCGACAACATCGAGATGCGCGCCGGTCTCAAGCACCCCCTGCTCGGCTGGCCGCTCTACCACGACTTCTAGGGCGGGCTTTCACCGCCCCTCAGTCGCACTACAACGCCCGGTTCGCCGGGCGTTGTCATACCTGGTCAGCGCAAGAAATGGCGCCTTGCCCTCCCCCGCAAGAGAAGGAATAAGGGGCGGGCAGGCCATCCGACCCCATGCAGACGGAGCGCAATGTAAACCAAAGTGCCTGCCACCGCGTATATAGCTCCAGGAGGGGGGCGAAACAGCGGGCCTGCTGGGCTCATGTGCCGTCGCCGACGGCAAGCCGACAGGCAAGGGCAAACGGCCGGCAAAGCACCCGCCCCATATCAGACAGCTCACACCGTCGCTCGATTTGCCCGCAAGCATCGCGGCTGAGCAATCCTCATCCGGGCTTGCGCGTCGGGCTCAGGATCGGTAACCGCCCGTTAGGGATGCCCTAACGTCTTGGGCAGCATCAAGAGGTGAACCCCATGAACAAGATCCATCGTGTAGCACTCGGCGCCGTGACCATCGTCATGCTGTTTGGCTTGACGGGGTGTTCCGGCATGTCGCAACAGGGCCAGAGCACCGCCGTAGGGGCCGGTATCGGCGCCGTCGGTGGCGCCGTTCTGACCGGAGGCAGTGCGGCCGGCACCGTTGGCGGGGCCGTCGTCGGGGGCGTGATTGGCCATGAAATCAAGAAGTAGGCTCTGCCTGGCGGCAAGTGGACCGGTCAATGCCGACGCCATCACAAATGCCTGTTCATCGGGATCCTGATGGCAGCACGGGAGTGACCGGCTCTCCCATGGGAGGTCGCCAACGGGTGGCGACAGAGGCGGTCACTGCAGCGCCGACGGCCCCATCCATCCTTACCCAACGCCCGGTCTGACCGGGCATGTCGCGCTCCCGCCATATTGCCCGGGATGGGGGAAGGCGGGCTCGGACAGCAACCAACTTTTCCGAGAGGTATGCAGATGGCGCTGGACGACAAGCAACCCCTAGTGGGCGTGGCCCACGTGGTGCTGCAGACGGATCGCATGGAAGAGTCCGCCCACTTTATGCGCCAGCTCGGCATGAGGCTCCTCTTCGAGGGGCCCGAGATCGCCGTCCTGGAGATGCGCGGCGGCACTCACCTGCTGCTGATGCACGGCGACGAGATCGCGGCGGGAGCAGCCCCCTTCGATCTGATGGTCGACGATCTGCACGAGACCCACCGGCGCCTGAGCGCCCTGGGGCTGACGCCCTCGCCCATAGAGGCACGTCCCGCCATCGCACACGAGCTCTTCACCCTGCGCGAGCCCGCCGGACACCTGATCACCATCTTCTCCAGCCACGCCTCCGGCAAGCCCGTATAGAGGAGACTACAGGTTCGCCACCCCGGAGGGTCATTTAACGTGATGTCGCCTGATCGGCCAAAGCCCGAGTCGCAGCGGTTCAATCACCAGCAAGAGCGCTGTCTTGCCAAGCAGTATGCGCAACCAACTGATCGGGCTGCGTTTATCAACCCAGCCTTCCTTTGTATCGGGGAGCAGAACCTGTGCCAAGGGCCCTGCCGGCAGATCCACTCACAATGAGCTAACCCCTTGGTGTAATTGGCCTACGGACTGTCAGGGATATAATGAATCCTTCCTACCAGCAGCAGGGGCCAGGCGTGAGCAGAAAACCCGACCGCATCACCGCGATGCAACAGATCATCGATGCCGT
The DNA here is from genome assembly GCF_056279295.1 of Aeromonas sp. TECH754. Classification (NCBI taxonomy): domain Bacteria; kingdom Pseudomonadati; phylum Pseudomonadota; class Gammaproteobacteria; order Aeromonadales; family Aeromonadaceae; genus Aeromonas; species Aeromonas sp. TECH754. The sequence continues at coordinate 3,402,924 of NZ_JBWBRA010000001.1, forward strand.
GAAGCTAGAATTCCCGCTCTATCAACCGGATACCTTCAAATGCGGGCCGGACAACACCTGCATCGGCTGCCCCAAGAAGCTGATGGAGCTGGTGGATACGGATCTCAGCTACTGGCAATATCAGATCAACCGCGGCATCCCGCCGACCTTCGACGAGCTCTACAGTTTTGGCAAGATGTGCAAAAACATCCGCCGGGCGCTGGTGAAGAATGGCCGGATCCCCGCCTGATGTTTTATAAACATCTGCCCTATTGTGATTTAACAGATCGTTTTATCTACCAGGGCTAAGGATACCCAGACTGGATAAGGTTCAGCCCATAATTTGCAATAAAAGTGGCTGACCTCGGGTCTATGATAAGAGGCCCCTGGATGGGCCAAAGCGCTCTCATATCTCAATGCAGGAGAAATCGTCATGACTCAGGAAAGGATCCAGACCCGCTACCCCCTCGGCGGCCCCTTCGCCAGCCGTGCCGAACTGGAGCAGGCCATCACCCAGGTCATCGAGAGCCACAAGCAGGACTTCTTCCCCCTGCTGGAGCGGCTGGTGGATGAGGGCAATCCTGCGGTCAACCTCAGTCAGGAGCACCCGCCACAGGTGCTGCGCATCGAACTCGATCAAGACGGCACCCGGGGCCTTGCCCACCTCAGCTACGAATCCAACTTCTTCGAGTGCTGCCTTATCGTCAACGAATATGAGCAGCACCAGACCAGCCTGCCCTTTAGCCTCGTAGGGGATGCGCTTGTCTTCGACGTCGAGCTGCCCATCAAGTGGAATTTCAATAACTGACGGCTCAGTGGTGTGATGCCGCTTGGTTGCTACACCCGACCAGCCATCTCCCCTCACCCTAGCCCTCTCCCAAGGGGAGAGGGAACTGTATAGCGCCAGCCTAGTGCCCTAGCAGCCTTCTTCTAAGCCACACATCACCAGACCCCCTTTATGTCACCGCCATCCGATATCGCTACGAGCGGCGCCCCCTTCTCCCCTCGCGGGAGAAGGGCTGGGGATGAGGGGGCAAACCATAACAGCAGAAGCAATAGGCAAACAGCAGAACGTTACATCAAGCAAAGGCGAGTTGGGTCGATTAGCGAAGCTCTATCGGCCGCACCGCAGACTCTGTGGCAACGGGAAAGACGATCTGATGGATTACCAGTAGCATTGCGGCGACCTATTTTCTCGAACGTCTGATTACGCTTCGCTAATCAAACCTACGGCCCTTAAAATCCTGTACATGCATAATCTTTACGGCCCTCATCCAATTTCCAACAATGCGACTTATATCACAATACTGACTCTATCAATCCAATGCTTTTCTGGGTGATTATGTTGGCATTCATTGTAGGTTTATACTGCATTTGTGAGATCAATATACAGCTTTTAATAGATGACAAATGTTGATTTTTATCATTTGATTTTGACATCCTAGTCATTGGTAATACGTAAAAAATAGGCGAATTTAAGAATAAAACGAGACAGTATATAATGAGCGAAGAAAATATAAAACCAGATAAAATTACGAAACCAATCCAGCTACTAGCTGCTTGGCTTGTGGGGTTAGTGGCATTAGATAGTTGCTTCCTTATAGCTGCAGCTAAATTGGGAACGGAGTCTTGGCAATCTGATATATTAGTTATTGCCGCAACTCTGAATGTTCCAGTTTTTCTAGCGGCTGTTTTCTTATTGCAAACAAAGTTTAGACCTGAGCTTCAAGAAGACTCCTACTACTCATCATACTTAAGTAATAAAACAAATGAGATCATTAAAATAAAACATGACGAAATTACCCTTCACAATAATCACGTAACTTCTGAATACATGGAAAAACTGCCGAAAATATCTAATGAAAATGGCCATTCGCTAGAAAACTTAGTGGTTGGAATTAATCGCCACTTGCAGGATAAAGATAAAATAAAAGAGAAACTTTCCCACCTAGGAGTGTCTCGTGGAACTCTTTTCGGAACCGACAAACAACCCAATGGTAGGAATGTTTCAATCTCACAATATTTATCTGAAAGTATGGTAGGCGAAATAATAAAGATGGGGAAAGAATTAGGCTTTGACTCATATAATTTTTATGACAACCATGAGGAAGGCTCCGAGGAAGATGTCTTATTGGGCTCTTATGGTCAAGCCACATATCTTATTCTATAAATTAATTTTCTTTACTGTTTTAATTAAAAGGGAGCTTTCGCTCCCCTCTATTAATTACCCTTCCTGATTTTCCCCCACTGCCGGCTCACCAACGGCGGGTTCGATCTCTATCCTGTCCACCCGCTGCAATCCGCGGGGCAGCTTGGCACCACGGCGGCCGCGCTCGCCACGGTAGTAGTCGAGATCCGAGGGCTTGAGAGTCAGCTTGCGCTTGCCGGCGAACAGGGTCACGCACTGGCCCTGGGGTATGATGGCGGCCATCACCATAAACTCCTCCCGTGCCTTGACGCGCGCAGACGGTATGCTGATGAGCTTGTTGCCCTTGCCCTTGCCAAGCACCGGCAGGGTGCTGAGCGGGAACAGCAGCATGCGGCCCTCGTTGGAGATGGCCATGCAGAGATCGCTCTCGGGCGAGCCAATCTTCTGGGGCGCCATCACCTGGCCCCCTTCCGGCACGGTGAGCAGCGCCTTGCCGTTCTTGTTCTTGCCGATCAGGTCGTCGTAGTTGCAGACGAAGCCATAACCGGCGTCGGAGCAGATGAGGTAAGGCTCGCCCTCATTGCCCATCACCAGATGGCGCACCTCTTCCCCCGGCCCCAGTGCGAAGCGGCCGGTGAGCGGCTCGCCCTGACTGCGGGCCGATGGCAGGGTGTGAGCCTCCAGCGCATAGGTGCGTCCCAGGGTGGAGAGGAACACCGCCTGCTGGTTGCTGCGGCCGCAGGCGTGGGTGAGATAACTGTCCCCCGCCTTGTAGGAGAGGCCTTCCACGTCCACGTCGTGGCCCTTGGCGGCGCGCACCCAGCCCTTGTCAGACAGGATGACGGTGACCGGCTCGCTCGGGGTGAGCTCCTTCTCGGTGAGCGCCACCGCGGTGGCGCGCTCCACCAGCGGGGTGCGGCGATCGTCGCCGTACTTCTCGGCATCCGCCAGCAGCTCTTTCTTGAGCAGGGTGTTGAGGCGACGCTCGGAGCCCAGCAGCAGTTCCAGCTTGTCACGTTCGATGGCCAGCTCGTCCTGCTCGGCACGCAGCTTGAACTCTTCGAGTTTGGCCAAGTGGCGCAGTTTGAGCTCGAGGATCGCCTCGGCCTGGGTCTCGCTGATGTTGAAGCGCTCCACCATCACCTTGCCCGGCTCATCCTCGGTGCGGATGATCTCGATCACCTCGTCGATGTTGAGGTAGGCGACCAGCAAGCCTTCGAGGATGTGCAGGCGAGCCAGCACCTTGTCGAGGCGATATTGCAGGCGGCGACGCACCGTCTCGCGGCGGAAGGTGATCCACTCCGAGAGGATCATCTTGAGGGTCTTCACCTGGGGGCGGTTGTCCAGCCCCAGGATGTTGAGGTTGACCCTGTAGTTCTTTTCCAGATCCGTGGTGGCGAACAGGTGGGCCATCAGCCCCTCCACGTCCACCCGGTTGGAGCGGGGGATGATCACCAATCGGGTCGGGTTCTCGTGATCCGACTCGTCCCGCAGATCGGTGACCATGGGCAATTTCTTGGCCACCATCTGGGCGGCGATCTGCTCCATGATCTTGGCGCCCGAGGCCTGATGGGGCAGCGCCGTGATGACGATGTCGCCATCCTCCTCGCTCCACACCGCCCGCTGCTTGATGGAGCCCTTGCCGGTCTCGTAAATTTTGCGGATGTCGTCGCGGGGGGTGATGATCTCGGCGTTGGTCGGGTAGTCCGGTCCCTGAATATGCTGCATCAGCACATCCAGACCCACGTTCGGGTTGTCCAGCAGCTCGGCGCAAGCATAAGCCACTTCCCGCGCGTTGTGGGGCGGGATATCCGTCGCCATGCCCACGGCGATGCCGGTGATGCCGTTGAGCAAGATGTGCGGCAGGCGAGCCGGCAGCACCACGGGCTCTTTCATGGTGCCGTCGAAGTTCGGCGTCCACTCCACCGTGCCCTGGCCGAGCTCAGACAGCAGCAGCTCGGAGAAGCGCGACAGCCGCGCCTCGGTATAACGCATGGCGGCGAAGGATTTGGGATCGTCCGGCGCCCCCCAGTTGCCCTGACCATCCACCAGCGGGTAGCGGTAGGAGAAGGGCTGGGCCATCAGCACCATGGCCTCGTAGCAGGCGCTGTCGCCGTGGGGATGGTACTTACCCAGCACGTCACCCACGGTACGGGCGGACTTCTTGTGCTTGGAGAGCGCAGACAGCCCCAGCTCGCTCATGGCGTAGATGATGCGCCGCTGCACGGGCTTGAGGCCGTCGCCGATGTGGGGCAAGGCCCGATCCATGATGACGTACATGGAGTAGTTCAAGTAAGCCTGCTCGGTGAAGGCGCGCATGGGCTGGCGCTCTACCCCGTCCAGACTGAGCTCGATAGCATCACTCATGTGAAATTCTCTTCCGGTTCGGGAGCCGCCCGCGGGCGACTCCGGCTGATACTTGCTGACCCGCCCGGGTCAGTCGATGGCTTGGTGCTGGCGTCATGAGGGTGGCAAGACCCCCTTCACGCCTCCCCCTTCGCAAGGGAGACGGGGGGCTTACAACGCTCTTATGATGAACGCAGCTAGATGATCGCCAGGTTGCCCTTCTCTTCCAGCCATTCGCGGCGATCCGGGGCACGCTTCTTGGCCAGCAGCATGTCCATCAGCTGCAGAGTCTCGTCCCCCTCCTCCATCTCGCCCATGGTGAGCTGCACCAGGCGGCGAGTGTTGGGATCCATGGTGGTTTCCCGCAACTGTTTCGGGTTCATCTCACCCAACCCCTTGAATCGGGTCACCATCACCTTGCCTTTCTTCTTCTCGGCCTCGACCCGTTGCAGCACGCCGTTCTTCTCGTCCTCGTCGAGGGCATAGAACACCTCCTTGCCGATGTCGATCCGGTAGAGCGGCGGCATGGCCACATAGACGTGGCCCTTGTTGACCAGGGTGCGGAAATGCTTAACAAAGAGTGCGCACAGCAGGGTGGCGATGTGCAGACCGTCCGAGTCAGCGTCCGCGAGTATACATACCTTGCCGTAGCGCAGGCCGGAGAGATCCTCGGAGTCCGGATCCAGGCCGATGGCCACCGAGATGTCGTGCACTTCTTGCGACGCGAGCACCTGGCCGGCCTCCACCTCCCAGGTGTTCAGGATCTTGCCGCGCAGGGGCATGATGGCCTGGAATTCACGGTCCCGCGCCTGCTTGGCGCTGCCGCCCGCGGAGTCACCCTCCACCAGGAACAATTCGCCTTGCATGGGGTCGGCGCAGTTGCAGTCGGTGAGCTTGCCGGGCAGGGCCGGGCCTTGGGTTATCTTCTTGCGCACCACCGTCTTGGCGGCGCGCATCCGGCGCTGGGCGCTGCTGATGCAGATCTCGGCGATCTGCTCCGCCAGCTCGGTGTTGCTGTTCAGGTAGAGGCTGAAGGCATCCTTCACCACCCCGGAGACGAAGGCCGAGCTCTGGCGGGACGACAGCCGCTCCTTGGTCTGACCGGCAAACTGGGGATCCTGCATCTTGACCGAGAGGATGTAGGCGCAGCGATCCCAGATGTCTTCCGGGGTGAGTTTGACCCCCCGCGGCAGCAGGTTGCGGAACTCGCAGAACTCGCGCATGGCGTCCAGCAGGCCCTGACGCAGGCCGTTGACGTGGGTGCCGCCCAGCGCAGTGGGGATCAGGTTCACATAGGATTCGGCGAGGCACTCGCCCCCCTCCGGCAACCAGCACAGGGCCCAGTCCACCGCCGATTGCTCGGTGCTGAAGGCGCCGACGAAGGGCTGCTCCGGCAGACAGGTGAACTGCTTGACCGCATCGATGAGGTAATCCTTGAGGCCATCCTCGTAGCACCACTCCAGCTTGATGCCGGTGTTCTTGTCGAGGAACTTGATGGTGAGGCCGGGGCAGAGCACGGCCTTGGCTTTGAGCAGGTGCTCGAGCTTGGAGACCGAGAAGCGGGGGGAGTCGAAGTAGCTCGCCTGGGGCCAGAAGCGCACCCGGGTGCCGGTGTTGCGACGGCCGCAGGTGCCGCTGATGGTCAGCTCCTGCACCTTGTCGCCACGCTCGAAGGCGATGTCATAGACCTGACCGTCCCGGCGCACCGTCACCTCGACCCGATCGGACAGGGCGTTCACCACGGAGATGCCCACCCCGTGCAGACCGCCGGAGAACTGGTAGTTCTTGTTGGAGAACTTGCCCCCCGCGTGCAGCTTGCAGAGGATCAGCTCCACGCCGGAGACCCCCTCTTCCGGGTGAATGTCGACCGGCATGCCACGGCCGTCATCGACAACCTCGAGGGACTGATCTTCATACAGGGTCACCTCCAGGGTACGGGCATGGCCCGCCAGCGCCTCGTCGACGCTGTTGTCGATGACCTCCTGGCCGAGGTGATTGGGCCGGGTGGTGTCGGTGTACATGCCGGGGCGGCGACGCACCGGTTCGAGGCCATTGAGGACCTCAATGGCATCCGCATTGTATTGAGTGGACATGGAGGGCCTTGCGAATTGACGTTTGGGGGGAATCTTAACCCTTGGGAGGGATTGCGACAAATACGGCGGCCACAAAGGGTGATCCAGAGGGGGTGGCAGGGTGCGCCCCGGGTTCAGGGGGCGTCGGATGTCTCCGGCAGGGCCTGCAACAGCTGGGAGAGGGCGCTTTCGAGTCGCCATACCTGACCCGCCAGCTCCCGCGCGGCTGGCTCCCGGTGCAAGGCCAGCCCCTGCTCGATGCGCCTGAGTTCGGCCAGGGTGAGGTCGAGGGAGTCATGTTGCACGCCCCGCTCGGTGAGGATCCCCTTCAGGCAGCGGAGGCAGCCATCCCGCACCAGATAGAGCGCCGGATCCTTGCCCCGCCACTGGCGCAGCTGCCAGGCGATGTGGCTGCAGTTGAGCAGCACTACGCCCCAGCGCAACACCCAGAGCCGGGCCAGTTGATCCTTGCCCTGACTGAGCTGGCTGACCGCGTGGTAGACCCTGGACTCGAACTCGTGCTCGCTCTGGCGTGGGGAGGGCATCAGCTGATCCATGAAGTCCCGCCGCAGGCGACGGATCAGGCGGCGGCTCTTGCGCCTGTCCGAGCTGGGTCTGAGGATCTGGAACCCCAGCCCGGCCACCATCACCCCCAGCATCTGGCCGAGGCTGCCGTTGATGTAGTCCTGGTAGTCGTAGCTCGGCGGGTTGGTGATGGCGAGAAAGGAGCCGAGCAGCACGATGAGCTGCCCCCACAGGGCCGCCGACGCCGGTCGCTGCTGCTTGAATAGCTGCATGGTCAGCAGGGTCGGCAACAGCAGGATGAGGAAGGGCCAGAGCGCCTCCAGGCGGATCATCAGGCCGAACTTGACCAGGAAGCAGCCGAGGCTGAGCAGCACTATGGCCTGCAGCATGGTGGTCACGCTCTTGAGCGGTGCGGGCACCGCCGAGTAGAGCACGCAGCTGATGGAGAGCAGGGTCAGCGCCGAGCTGCCGGAGCTCCACTGGGTCTGGAACCAGAAGATGCAGCCAAGCAGCACGCACAGCGCGGTGCGCCCGCCGTTGTAGGCCGCCTCATAGCTGTCGGTGTGCATGGCGAGGGATCTCAGCCTGGGGGGGGCCGGCCAGCGCAGCGGGAGATCCTCCTGCTGTGCCCCCGCCAACCGATCCAGCCAGCGCTGGGCCTCCAGATAGCACCAACAGAACTGGCGCAGCCGCTGCCAGAAGGTGCGAGCGCGGTAATCCCCCGAGCGGGCCAGCGGTGCCAGCAGGCGGGCGATGCGCAGCTTGTCGCAGCCGGGTTCGGCGAGGGCCTTGGGCAGCGCCGCGAGCAGGCTGTCCAGCTCCGGCGGCGGTGACTCCCAGTTGTGCAGCAGACGGCGTACCCCGGAGATGAGGCCGGTCATGCGCAGCTGGCGATGGAGCAAAAAGTTGAACAGCCGGTTGTGGCGCCTGAACCTGTGATGGCTCCACATCGCCTGGATCCGCAACACGTTCATGGTGAGGATCTGGCTGATGATCCCCTGATGGGCGTGGCGAACCTCGGCGCCGGCCTGCTGCTGCCAGAGCAGTTGGGCATGGTCCAGCAGGCGGGCCTGGCTCTGACGCAACGAGCCTATCAGGGTCTCGCCGTCCCCCGTGCTCGGCAGCAGCATCATCATGAAGGCGCCACAGAGAATGCCGGTGATCACCTCGCTGACCCGGGCCTGGGCGATGTCGAAGATGTGGCGGGGATCGTCCAGGTTGACGCAGCCGAAGGCGATGATGGCCGCCGTGTAGCCCGCCAGGGCGAAGGCGTAGGAGACGTTGTTCTGATAGTGGTTGGAGGCGTAGGTACAAAACCCGAGCCAGAGCGCGATGAGGATGCTGAACAGCCAGGGATCGCTGAGCCCCAGCCCCGCGATCACCACCGCCGCCAGGGCGCCGATGAGGCTGCCCAACACCCGCCCCAGGCTCTTGCTGATGACGCCGCCGACGGTGGGAAAGCTCACCACGGCGGCGGAGGTCATGGCCCAGTAAGGGGAATCCAGCTGCAACACGAACGCCAGCCAGAGTGCCAGGCACATGGCCAGCCCATTGCGCAAGGCATAGCGCCACTGGCCCGTGCTGGCCTGCCCCCAGGGGGTGCGGCGCCAGAGCGACACCCTCATCTCACTCCCCCAGGGTGATGGTACAGGTGGTGCCCGCGATCAGGGCGAGCCCCTGCGGCACCTCCAGCAGCCGGATCCGCACCGGCACCCGCTGGGCCAGTCGCACCCAGGGCACGTTCGGCTTGACGTCGAGCAGCAGGCTGTCGCTGCCCTCCAGGCTCTGATCGTGAATGGCGCGCCCCACACTCTCCACCTCGCCCTTGAGCTCCAGCTCGGAGCTGTAGAGCACCATGCGCGCCGGTTTGCCCGGCTGGATGTGCCTGAGCTTGGTCTCCTCGAAATAGCCCTGCACATAGAAGGAGTGGATATCCACCAGCGCCACCAGCGGCACCCCGGCGCTGGCGTAGTTGCCGACCCTGGCCTGCAGGTTGGTGATGTAGCCATCCCCCGCCGCCTTGATCGTCGTCTTGGTGAGGGACCATTTGGCCTGCTCCAGGTTGGCCTCGGCCACCTGATAGGCCGCCTTCATCGCCTGGGCATTGAGACGCGCCTCGTCGACGGCCTCGGCGGAGATGACGGTGCGGGAGAGGTTCTGACGACGGCTCGCCTCGTGCTCGGCCTTGTCCAGATCCGATCTGGCCTTGGCGAGGGTCGCATTGGCGTTGTCCAGGGCGATCCGGTAAGGCTCGGGATCCAGGTTGAACAGCACCTCTCCCGTCTTCACCAGTTGGTTGTCCCGCACCGGGATGGCCACTATCTTGCCCGACACCTCGGGGGTGATGCTGACCAGCTCGGCGCGCACCTTGCCATCCCGGGTCCAGGGCCCCTGCATGTAGTAGTTCCACAGCCACCAGGCCGCCGCCAGCGCCAGGGCGCACACCAGCAGGGTGGAAAAGTATTTGAGGGTCGCGAGGAATGATTTAGCCATGGAGCAGAATCCATAAGGCGCCGCTGACGGCGAGGATGAAGAGGGAGAGATCCATCAGCAGGGGGTGCCACACCTCCCCGCCGTAGAGCCAGTCACGCAGCAAGTGATGCACCGGCAACCAGCCCAGCAGGCCGAGCAGCACGGCCTTGAACAGCGGCGGAAAGTAGAGCGAGGCGCCCAGGATCAGATCCGGTAGCACTGAAGGGGTCGGCAATGGCGTGCTCCCTAGGGTAGAGGAAGACCAAAAATCGGCGATAACCTGCCAGAGAGCAGGCTTGCCAAGGTTAACACAGCCATGGGACGTGCCACAGAAGCAGATGACACCCGCTCGCTCAGGCTGTCCTGTCCGCCGGGTGGTTGATCCCGTCCCGCAGCGGCACCTCGCCGAGATCGAACGGATTGACCCCTTCGAGACAGGCGAGGTTGTAGCCGTACTCGGCCGGGTTGGAGCGGCGCTGATGATGGGTGTAGATGCCGCAGACACCGCAGAAGTAATGTTTCGCGGTGCGGGTGTTGAACTGGTAGCAGCGCAGCACTGCCTCTCCCTGCAGGATGCGGATGCCGGAGAACGGCACCGAGGCGACGATGGCGCCACGTCGCCGGCAGAGGGAGCAGTCGCAGCGGCGGGGATCCACCACGCCATCCGGCAGGCTGAGTTCCAGCACCACAGCGCCGCAATGACAGCTGGCTCTGTGTCTCTCTTGAATGGGGGTATTGCCGATGCGTTTGATCATATGGCCTCCTTGCCACGGGATGGGCTCCCAGATCAGTCGAACAGGGTCTCGCACCGCCCCTGCTGCACATGGGCATGCAGGGTGCGCAACTGGGATGCCACCACCCGGTGCAGGGAGAGCGCAGGCAGCTGGTCGATGGGGAAGTAGCCGGCGCCCCGGGTCTCGTCGGTCTCGATGAGCAACTCGCCCCCCGTCGCCTCGCACAGGAAGAAGGCCTTGTGGGCGTGGGGCAGCTGGGGCGGATGGGGATGCTTGTGCTTGTCGAACAGGGCCAGCAGCCGGACGGCGCGGCACTCGAGGCCGGTCTCCTCGACCACCTCCCGCACCACGGCCCCCGCGGGCGAATCGCCTATGTCGCACCAGCCTCCCGGCAGGGTCCAGAGCCCGTCGCTGCGCTCCTGTACCAGCAGCAGCCGACCCGCGTCGTCCAGGATCAGCGCCCGCACATCCAGCTTGGGGGTGGGATAGCCGCTGTCGAGCGCTATCCAGTCAGCGATGGCCTTGGGGTCCAGCTCGCTCTGGCTGGCGATCAGGGCAACGGTGGCATCCCGCAGCGCCTCGAAGCGGCCGATGTCGAAGGGATCTTTGGAGTAGGTGAGCCCGGCCTGGGCCGTGGCCAGCACCTGTTCCAGAAACGCGGCCAGTGGCGGTGTCATGGCTAGATCCCGAGGAAACGGACGATCTGGGCGGGGTAGCGTTCGAACGCCACGAAGGCGTGGTTGCCGCCACACTCCAGCGAGAGGCGCGCGAAGCGGTATTCGGCCAGCGCCTTGCGATAGTCGAGCACCTCGTCCTCCTGCTGTTGCAGGATCCAGAGCCGCTCCGGGGCCGTCACCGGCACCGCCAGCGATCGCAGCTCGTCTATATGTTCAGGCAGCAGCTCGTAGTGCTCATCGGTATAGGGATTGCGCTGGGGGCCGAGATAGTCTTGCAACAGTTCGTGGGGGCGCACCGCCGGATTGATCAGTGCCGCACGGCAGTTGTACTGCTCGCTCACTCGCGTCGCCATAAAACCGCCGAGGGAGCTGCCCACGGCGCCGAGTCGGAGGCTCGCGCCATGGCGGGCCTTGGCCTCCTTGATGCACTGCTCGATGGCCGCCCAGGCCGCCGCCGGGGTATTGGGCTGGGCCGGGATCATGACCTCGATATCGGGCCTGTGCTCCACCACCCAGGCCGCCATCTGTTGTGCCTTGGCGGATCCCGGCGAGGAGTTGAAACCGTGTAGATAAAGCAGCACTGAGCTCATGGCGGCCCTCTCAATAGCCGGTGGCATCGGGGTCGGGCACGAACTGCCCCACCGGCAGCCGCCACACCTGGCTCGCGATCCGGCCATCCGGGTGCAGGGTCAGGTAGCGCCAGCCCGGGCCGGATTCGTCCAGCGCGAAACCATCGCTCAGCGGCTTGAACTGGATGCAGGTGGAAGGGCTCGCGATCAGCCGCACCCCCTGATGCACCTCGTCAAACTCCTGATGCACGTGACCAAACAGGATGGTCTTCTGCTGCGGGTGACGGGCCAGCACGGCGAACAGGTCGTCGGCATTCTTCAGATTGTGCTGATCCAGCCAGGCGCAACCCACCGGCACCGCCTGATGGTGCAGGGCGATGAGGGCGTGCCGCTCGGGATGCTGGCGCAGTGCACTGTCCAGCGCCGCCAGCTGGTGATCCCCGAGCAGGCCGTGGGGCTTGCCGCGCACCTGGGTGTCAAGCAGGATCACCTGCCAGTGATCCCCCACCAGCTGCTTGGCCTCGCTGATGCCGGCGGCATGCAGATATTCGGTCATCAACGGGGCGTCGTCGTGGTTGCCGGGCAGCCAGTAGATGGGGCGCGCCAGGGTCGCCATCATGGAGGCGAAACGCTGGTAGGATTCCGGGCTGTGATCCTGGGAGAGATCCCCTGTCGCCAGGATCAGATCGAACGGATGCTCGTTCGCCTGCACCTGCGCCAGCACGGCGGCCAGACTCTCGGCGGTGCGCACGGCCAGCAACCGCCCCTCGGCGCTGGCGAAGAGATGGGTATCGGTAATTTGTAACAGGCGCACACTGCCGTCCTGCGCCTGGGGTAGCTCTGTTTCCAAAATCACGCTTCTTTTTATGGGTTCGACTAGAGGATGTTAATCAGGCTGGTGCCGTGTTTGAGACAAAATTTTAGCCAGTCGGCCAGAAACAGATTTACCTGCTCTTTTTCATCCCTGTGATGCATTTTTTTATTGGGATAATCATAACGTGGTTGCAACATCGAAATCTGTTGCGCCGCACACACTTCCGCCATCCGCACGTCGTGATACAAACGAATCTCGATACGAGCCTGCAAGTAGCTCGGCAACTCGGGATTGTGCTGGGCCAGGATCACCTGGCTGGTGAAGCGGCTCTCCTCGCTGACGCAGAGCTGGAACTGCAGGCCGTTGCCGACCTGATAGCGGCGCTCGGCCCCCACGCTGCCACCGGGGGGCAGCAGCTTCATCAGCGCCATGTAGTTGACCTCGCAGGTTCGCTGCAAGATCTTCAGATCCGGGACGTGGCGCTTGGCCAGTAGTACTGACATCTCAGACCTCCATCAACCAAGGATCATGCAAACCGACCCCGCAGATCTGCTGCAAGATCTCCAGATCCGGAACCCGGTGCCTGGCGGATAATACCGGCATCTTAACGATCCGCCAGCCAGCGGGCACGCAGCTCGCCGTGGTTGAGCGCCAGCCACTGCAACGCGATGACGGACGCCGCGTTGTCGATGCGCCCCTCTTTCAGCCAGGCATAAGCCTGCTCGCGGCTCACCACGTGCACCCGGATGTCTTCCCCCTCCTCCGCCAGACCGTGGATCCCGGCGGCCTTGCTGGCGTCGACTTCCCCCACATAGACCTCGATCCGCTCGGTGCTGCCACCCGGGCTCACCAGATAGCTGATGGCGTGTTCGCAGCGGCCCACTTCGAGGCCGGCCTCTTCCACTGCCTCGCGGCGCACCACGGCTTCGGCAGTCTCACCCTCGTCTATGATGCCGGCCACCAGCTCCAGCAGCCAGGGAGTGGGGCTGGTCTCCATGGCGCCGATCCGGAACTGCTCCACCAGCACTATCTGGTCGCGCACCGGATCATAAGGCAGCAAGGCACCGGCGTGGCCCCGCTCGAACAGCTCGCGCACTATGGGCTCATTCCAGCCACCGGCAAATAACCTGTGCTGCAGACGGTAGACATTGATCTTGAAGAAACCGTTGTATCCAGATGATTTATCGATAATTTTCACATCGTCACCGGAATAGTGACTGGTTTGAGGCAAGGCTTGCTGTGACATACGACGCTCCTGCCGGCTTGACTTGGCTAGGTTTGACCATAATATTCGGGAACATGAATGAACATTCATTCACTCGTTCTCGCCGACGATGAGGGATGGATTTTAGCAGCCACAGGACATTTGGCTAGGCGCGTTGCCGAGAAAAACGCCCCTGTTCCTTGACGTTCCCGTTACTGGAAAAGAGACAGTTCGCATTAAATTCTGCTTATAGTAGAGTGGTTAAGCTGAAATCAAGCTCGGTCGGTGACAATCCCCCCCCTTCAGCCAGCGGACAGCTTTGGGTTGATATATAAGGTTAAAACTATCATATGAAAAGAACACTCTTGTCAGTCATGGTGATGCTGGGTGTGAGCACTGGTGCTCATGCCGAAAACCTGCTCGAGATTTACCAACAGGCCCAGATCAAGGACACCCAGCTGCTGGAGTCCAAGGCGAGACGGGACCAGGCCTTCGAGAAGATCAACGAATCACGCGCCGCCCTGCTGCCACAGATCAACCTGGGTGCCGGCCTGAACTATCTGCAGAACAACAACGATACCCAGACCAACAGCGGCGCCTCCGGCTCCGTCACCCTGGATCAGTCCGTCTATCGTCGCAGCAACTGGGTCAACCTGGACCTGACCGAGAAGAGTGCCACCCAGTCCGACGTTGGCTACAACCTCGAAATCCAGAACCTGATGCTGCGTACTTCCCAGGCCTATTTCAACGTGCTCAAGGCGATGGATACCCTGGAATTCGTGCGCGCCAACAAGGTTGCCGTTGAGCGTCAGCTGGAACAGACCCAGCAGCGTTTCGAGGTCGGCCTGACCGCCATCACCGACGTGCATGAAGCCGAGGCCGAGCGCGATCAGGCGCTGGCAGACGAGATCAATGCCGAGAACAACCTGGACAACAGCTACGAGAGCCTGCGCGAGCTGACCGGTATCGATCACCGCCAGCTGGACGTGCTCAACACCGAGCGCTTCGCCCCGCAGAAGACCCCGTTCAACTCCGACAAGTGGCTGGAACTGGCCCTGGACAAGAACCTGGAACTGCACAGCGCCCGCATCGGCAAGGACATCGCCAAGGAGCAGATCGATCTGGCCAAGACAGGCCATGAACCGACCCTGGATCTCGGTGCCGGCCTCACCGCCGGTTACAACGATTACAAGGACGAGATCCGCAACCCCGATAGCAACAGCAGCCAGGGTAACGTCGGTCTGAACTTCAACCTGCCGCTCTACACCGGTGGTGCCACCACCTCCCAGGTCAAGCAGGCACAGTTCAACTACGTGGCCGCCAGCGAGCAGCTGGAGCGCAGCTTCCGCTCGGTGCAGAGCACGGTGCGTTCCTCCTACAACAACGTCAACGCCAGCATCGGCTCGGTACGCGCCTACAGCCAGTCCGTCATCTCCGCCGACAGCGCCCTGAAGGCGACCGAAGCCGGTTACGAAGTCGGCACCCGCACCATAGTCGACGTGCTGGACTCGACCCGCAAGCTGTACGAAGCCAAGCAGAAGCTCTCCGAGGCACGCTACAACTACATCCTCAGCATCCTCGCCCTCAAGCAGGCCGCCGGCACGCTGGAGCAGAAGGATCTGGAAGACGTGAACCAGGGTCTGGAGCCCGCCGCCCAGGTCACCAATAAGTCCTGAGCCCAGCGTCAAGGCATACAAAAGGCGACCCTGGGGTCGCCTTTTCGTTAGCTGCGCTTGCTGCCCGCCACGGCCGGTTCATTTGTCGCAGGCTGGTGCTGCGCCGTATCACCTCCAGCCACCGGCACGCGCAGACATAAGAAACCCGGCCTGGGCCGGGTTTCTTATGACATGCGTATCCGCTTATCCGCGCTCGCGGATGGTCTTGATGATATCGCTGGTGGAGCAGCCGTCCTCGAAGTTCAGCACCCGCACCTCGCCGCCGTTGGCGGTGACCTCGGCATAGCCGGCGATATCTTCCGGCTTGTAGTCGCCGCCCTTGACCAGCAGGTCTGGCAGGATCTCGGCGATCAACCGCTGCGGCGTATCCTCGGCGAACGGCACCACCCAGTCCACGGCGCCCAGCGCCGCCAGCACCGTCATGCGGCGCTCGGTGGGGTTGACCGGACGACCCGGTCCCTTCAGGCGACGCACCGAGTCGTCGGTGTTGACCGCCACGATCAGGCGATCTCCCAGCTTGCCGGCATTGGCGAGGTAGGAGACATGACCGGCGTGCAAGATATCGAAGCAGCCGTTGGTCATCACCACCTTCTCGCCCCGCAGGCGGGCCGCCCGCACGGCGACCTTGAGCTGCGCCTCGGACATGACGCCAAAGCCGGTCTCCTGCTCGGTGTAGAGCGCGTTGGCGAGCTCCACCGGGCTGACGGTAGAGGTCCCCAGCTTGCCGACCACGATGCCGGCGGCGGTGTTGGCCAGGGCGCAAGCCTCGTCCAGCGTCATGCCGGCGGCCAGCGAAGTGGCCAGGGTAGAGATGACGGTATCGCCGGCGCCGGTCACGTCATAGACCTCGTGCGCCTGGGCTGGCAGGTGCAGCTCGGGCTGGCCCTGGCGGATCAGGGTCATGCCGTTCTCGGAGCGGGTCACCAGCAGGGCGTCCAGCTCGAAGCGCTTGACCAGTTCCAGCCCTTTGGCGACCAGATCATCTTCGCTCTTCACCTTGCCCACCACGGCCTCGAACTCCGACATATTGGGAGTCAGCAGGGTGGCGCCGCGATACTTCTCGAACTCGGTGCCCTTGGGATCCACCAGCACCGGGATGCCGGCGGCGCGGGCGCGCTTGATCATGCCTGGCACATCGTTGAGGGCCCCCTTGCCATAGTCGGACAGTATCATCACGTCGGCCTGGGGCAGTGCCTGCTCGACCTTGCCCATCAGCAGACTGGCGTCGACGTCGTGGAAGGCTTCCTCGAAATCCAGGCGCAGCAACTGCTGGTTGCGGGACAGCACCCGCAGCTTGGTGATGGTCGGATAGTCGGTCAGACGAACGAAATCACAGGCGACCTTGACCCCCGCCATCTGGCCGGCCAGCGCATCGGCGGCCTCATCCTGACCGGTCAGCCCCAGCAACACGGCATGGGCGCCGAGTGCGGCCGAGTTGAGGGCCACGTTGGCGGCGCCACCCGGGCGCTCCTCGATGTGTTCAACCTTGACCACGGGCACCGGTGCCTCGGGGGAGATGCGGCCGGTGGGGCCATGCCAGTAGCGATCCAACATGACATCGCCAACGACCAGAACGCGGGCTTTTTCAAATTCGGGCAGGGTGATCTTCATCTGTATCGGCTCTCAAAACCTGAAAAATTCAGCCCAGGATTTTATCACACTCTTTTGATGGGAGTGAAAAAAGCACGGCCACGGCCGCCATTGTCCACCCCTTGCGCCCCCTTCACCCCTCTGACCAGGCGATGGCCATTCGCACCCGCCCCCCCTTTTCGGCTAGAATCCCCCGATTACGAGCCAAGTCGGCCGGACACAATGGCGGGTGGAGTATCATCCTGCCCCTTGCCCCCGACCCTGCTGATCTTCGATTGAGAACAAGAGACTCTTCATGGCCCAAGAACATGCCCCACGCCTCGAACCCCGTCTGTTCCATCCCCGCTACTGGGGTAGCTGGCTCGGCCTCAGCCTGCTCTGGCTGCTGGTGCTGCTGCCCTGGCGCAACCAGATGTGGCTCGGCCGCCAGCTCGGCACCCTGGCCCGCAAGCTGCTGAAATCCCGCGTCAAGATAGCCCGCCGCAACCTGGAGCTGGCCATGCCCGAGCTCAGCCGCGATCAGCGCGAAGCCCTGTTGGTGCAGAACTTCGAGAGCGTGGGCTGCGCCATTTTCGAGGTGGGCATGGCCTGGTTCTGGCCGGATTGGCGGATGCGCCGCCTGATGACGGTGGAAGGGGAAGAGCACGTCGTTCACGCCGCCCGACAGGGCCAGGGCATGCTGCTGCTCTCCTGCCATTTCCTGACGCTGGAGCTCAATGCGCGCTGCTTCGGGCTGGTGCGGCCCGGGGTCGGCGTCTACCGTCCCAACACCAATCCGGTGCTGGAATACGCCCAGTACCACGGTCGCTGCGCCTCCAACAAGTACCTGGTGGACCGCATGGACGTGAAGGGGATGATCAAGGCGCTGCGCAACGGCGACGCGCTCTGGTACGCGCCGGATCACGACTACGGCGCCCACGCCAGCGTGTTCGTGCCCTACTTCGCGGTCGAGCAGGCGGCCACCATCACCGGCACCGCCACCCTGGCGCGGGTGAAGAACACCGTCACCCTGCCCTGCTACAACATCCGCACCGCCAACGGCTACACCCTGCACATAGGGGCGCCGCTGGCAGACTACCCGAGCGGCGACGATCAGGTCGATGCCAGCCGCGCCAACCGGGAGATAGAGGCCGCGGTGCGCAAGGCCCCCGAGCAGTACATGTGGCTGCACCGCCGCTTCAAGACCCGTCCCAACCCGGACGACGCGGGTTACTACTGACCCAGGCGCCGCGCCCAAACGAAAAAGCCCTCGCATGCGAGGGCTTTGTTTTATCTGTCTGGGGTTGCCGGTTACTTGCGGACCAGGCGGTAGATGGCGTAGCCGGGATGCTTGGCATCATCCATCGGCAGGGTGGACTGGTAGGCCAGATCGTCCCCTGCCAGGGCCTTGGCCTCGGCACTCGGGGAGGAGTAGAGCCGCACGTCCACGCCGGCAGGCAGCGCCTTCATGTGCCAGTTGTTGTTGGCCGCCGGGCTGAAGCCGGCCGGGTTGTCGGCAGACTGGGACTTCAGGTACTGGGCGATGATCTCACGCGTCTCGAAGGGATCTTCATGGACGATGTTGCTGCCGTCGATGCCCGGGAAGTGGCCGCCACCGCTGGCGCGGTAGTTGTTGGTCACCACGTAGAACTTCTGGGCCGGATCCACCGGCTGGCCGTTGAAGGTGAGACCGCTGATGCGCTGGCCATCGCTGACCTTGGCGCCTTCCTTGCTGTAACGGGCCGGCTGGGTGATGTCCACCTCGTAGTTCACCCCGTCGATCACATCGAAGTTGTAGGTCGGGAAATTCTCGTTCACCAGCCACTGCACCCCGCTTTGGGCGGCGTCGATCCGGTTGAACTGGCCCGCGCTCATCTCCAGCCACTCCTTGACGGTGGCCCCGTTCACTTCGACCACCTGCAGGGTGTTCGGATAGATGTAGAGGTCGGAGACGTTGCGCAGGGAGATGTTGCCCTGGGCCACGTAGGTGAAGTCATTGATGCCGTTGCGACCGCCGCGGAAGGGGGCCGCCACCGACAGGATCGGGTAGGACTCCTTGAGCAGGCCGTCTTGTTGCAACTGCTCGGCGTGCTTGCGCTGGGCATCGCTCACCAGCTGGACGGAGGGATCGTCCTGCACCAGGGCGAAGAAGCTGTGGATGGGGGAAGTGATCTTGCCGAGCGGCTCATCCAGCCAGAGGTTGGTGGCATCGTGATCCGCCTGCACCAGGTCCACGACCTGCTGATCCACGGCGCTGCCTTCGCTTGAATCTATTTTGCGCAGGCTGGCCTGGCTCTGTTTCACCTGCCACTTGCCGTCTACCTGTTCCAGCTTGAGATCGATGATGCCGAGGTGGTTGCCCCAATAGCCGGGCATCACGGTCGGGATGCCGCTCAGGGTGCCGGCCTGGTTGTCCACCTCGGGCAGCTCGGGGAAGTCGCCCGGGAAGTTCTTGTGGGCATGGCCCAGCATCAGGGCGTCGACCCCTTTCACCTTGGCCAGATGCCAGGCAGAGTTCTCCATCATGGCTTCGTAGCTGTTGGCGTTGATGCCGGTGTGGGCCACCACCACTACCAGATCGGCACCCTTGGCGCGCAGCTCCGGCACATAGTGGTTGGCGGTCTCGACCATGTCGGCCACCACCACCTTGCCTTCCAGGTGGCGCTTGTCCCACTGCAGCACCTGGGGCGGGGTTAGCCCCAGGATGCCGACCTTGACGGTCTGCGTCTGGCCCTTGTCATCCGTCACCTGGCGATCCAGCAGCAGGTAGGGGGTGAACTTGTTGCCGCTCCAGTCGATCTGTCCCTTGGCATCGCGCTTGAAGGCGCCGGCCTCGAACACGTTGGCGTTCACATAGGGGAACTTGGCGCCTGCCAGCACCTTGCCGAGGTACTCCAGCCCGTAGTTGAACTCGTGGTTGCCGAGGTTGCCGGCATCATAGCCGAGCTCGTTCATGGCCTTGAACACCGGGTGAGCCTGCTTCTCGAGGTAGCCGGAACCGGATTGCTCGAAGATGTAGTCCGCCAGCGGCGTGCCCTGGATCAGGTCGCCGTTGTCGAGCAGCAGGTTGTTGGGGTTTTCGGCGCGGGCCGCGCGGATCAGCAACGCGGTGCGGGAGAGGCCAAACTTGCGATCCTCCTTGTTCTGGTAGTAGTCATACCCCAGCACGTTGGAGTGGATATCGGAGGTCTGGATCAGGCGCAGGGAGACGGTCCCCGGCTGCGCCTTGCTGTCGTTGTCGCTGCTGCAGGCAGTCAACAGCACGATGGTTGCAATAGCACCTAGCTTCATAGTTTTATTCACTGTCTTTTCCCTATTATTATGAGTAACGCTTTACCAGCGACGGGAATTTAACAGACGAATATGTCAGCAGATGGCACCGACATTAATTTTTATGAAGCGCGGCACAAAAATAGCCTTATGAGGCCATGATCGCCCCCCTCGCCAGCTGCAACGCCAGCCCCAGCATGACAATACCCACAACCATATCAATGGTTTGCTGCACCCTGCCCCGCGCAAGCCAGGGCGACAGCGCCGCCGCCCCGAACGCCAGGCTGTAGAACCACACCACGGATGCCAGCATCGCCCCCGCCGCGAAGGCCGGCCGCAGCGACTCCGTAAACTGGCTGCCGAAGGAGCCGAGCAGCATCAGGGTATCCAGATAGACGTGGGGATTGAGCAGGGTCACCCCGAGCGTCATGGCCAGCACGCTCTTGACCCCCATCAGCTGGGGCGAATCCGCAAGCGCAGCCCCCTGCCCGCGCCAGGCGCTGCGCAGGGAACGGATGCCGAACCAGCCGAGAAACAGCACGCCCCCCCAGGTCAGCAGCGCCAACCCGATCGGGCTGGCCGCCAGCAGGTTGGCCCCGCCGAACACCCCAATTCCGATCAGCACCAGATCGCACAGGCAGCAGAGCGTGGCCGCCAGCAGGTGGTGGTTTCTGTGGATGCCCCGGCTCAGCACGAAGGCATTCTGGGCACCGATGGGAATGATCATGGCGAGGCCGAGGGTGAAGCCTTGCAGGGTAGTCGCGAACATGGGGAAAGCATCCAGGTGAGTTATCTGGGCGCACTATAAGGGGCATAGAGGTAATCAGAGAAATTCATTAATTTTCTTATACATTCAAAAATCTGATAACCAGCGCCCCAAGCTCCTCCGTGGCGAACTGTCAATTGCAGGATCTGACAATTGTGAGGCCGGGGTCGCACCCCGAGAATCGGTAGAGTGATTACGTCAACTCGGGAAGGAGGGCCTGCGAATGCATCATATCAGGGGCCTGCCAGCGCACGGGCGATGCGGCGCGTCGGTGCGAGCCGGGCAGCCGCGCGTTGTTGCTCAATCGGCGAGCGTCATTGCCACAGCTTGGGGAAGTTGGTGACCACCACCTGCTCCAGGTTCGGGACCAGAATGCCGCTGCTCACCCCCTTGGCGACGGCCTGATAGCGGTTCATGGAACCTGTCTTGCGGGTCACCTGATTGAGGTGGTAGTTCACGGTGCGCTCCGTGATGCCGAGGATGCAGGCGATCTCGCTCGAGGTCTTGCCCTCGCTGGCCCAGAACAGGCACTCGGTTTCCCGATCGGTCAGGGCCTCTTGCGGCTCGCCGTCCTGCAGGCTGAGTCGCACGATGCGGATCGCGGCCTCGAAGATGTAATTGGACATCCAGGAGAGGATGGGCGAGGACGCCAGCAGCAGATCGCTCGAGGCTCGCTCGGCGGTGATAAACGACAGTATGCCGTTCTCCCCCGCCGCCCCGTGCAGCGGGAAAGAGATGCCGTTGCGCAGCCCGAACTCCGCCGCCAGCCCCATCACATCCATGCTGCCCTCTTGCAGGAAGCGCGCCTTTTCGTCCAGTTGATTCCAGTAGATGGGCAGGGTCTGCCTGCGGGCGAGCTGGATGATGGGATCGCAGGCCAGCATGTTGTTCACCGTGTAGGCCTGCACCCAGGAGTCCGGGCACTGATTGAACAGCACGACCTTGGGCCTTTGCATCGACATGGGCAGGATGAGCGCAAAACGATAGTAGTCGTAGCCCATCCCCAGAGAGAAGCGGCCGATCAACTCGGCCAGCCGCTCCCCGTCGGTCATCAGCGTGAAATGTTCCAAATACTCAAGCAGTTGGTCACGTGTCATAGGCTAGCCCCCCTGGCCAAGGCCTTGGATTATAGCGCCGAACCATGAAATGGAGAGACATGAATGCTTGTTTTCAAAGGAAAATTGAAAGAACACCCCAAATGGGAGGTCGAAAACGAGCTTTATCGTTTTCGCAAGCGCGTCTTTTCCGATCGACTCGGCTGGGATGTGGAATCCCACCGGGGTCTGGAACGGGACAGCTTCGACAAGCCGGACACCCACTGGGTGTTGATTGAGGACGAGCAGGGCCTATGCGGCTGCATCCGGCTGCTCAGCTGCGCCCAGGACTACATGTTGCCCAGCATCTTCCCCAGCGCCCTCGCGGGGGAACTGGCGCCGCGCAGCGCCGATGTGTGGGAGCTGACCCGCCTCGCCATCGACGCCGGCCGGGCTCCCCAGCTCGACAACGGCATCAGCGAGCTGACCTGCGTCATCTTTCGCGAGATCCATGCCTTCGCCAGAGAGCAGGGGATCCGGGAGCTGGTCGCCGTGGTCAGCCTGCCGGTGGAGCGGATCTTCCGCCGCCTCGGCCTGCCCATCGAGCGGCTCGGCCACCGCCAGGCGGTGGATCTGGGGGCCGTGCGCGGGGTCGGCATCCGCTTCCTGCTGGACGAGCGGTTCGAGCGCGCCGTCAACCGGCCGCTGCGCGGGCACTACGCGCCAGCCGACGCGGCGATCGCCATCCTCTAGTCCCGGACGTGTGCCAGCGAGGCCGCGTCCCTCGCTGGCCAGCCCCAGCAATCGGCTGGCGAGGCGATCACTCCTCACTGGCGTTGGCTCCGCCAACCCGCGCCACTGTCCGCCCCATAAAAAAGTCCCGGGACGCTGCCCGGGACTAAAACTCTCGCTATGGCCCGTTTCCACCCCATGTAAAAACGGACCGGGTGAGTATCTAATGAATCTCAATTTTGGACTACTGTCACTTATCACAGTGACCGGCCCCGCCACCCCGACCGCCAACGCCGCCCCGTGCCCCGCCCTGCCTTGTTGCCAGCCCCTGGATTCAGTAGCATATTTTCTTGAATCACCAAATTGATAAGGAATGCTGATGAAAGCCTTGGACTACAAGCTGCTGCTGGCGCTCGATGCGGTGATGCAGGAGCAGAATTTCGAGCGGGCCGCCCAGCGTCTGCACCTCACCCAGTCCGCCATCTCCCAGCGCATCAAGCAGCTGGAGCAGCAATTTGCCGAGCCGCTGATCATTCGCAGCCAGCCGCTGCGGGCCACCGAACTCGGCCAGAAGTTGCTGGCCCACTACCGCCAGGTGCGCCAGCTGGAGCTGGAGTTGGCCGGCGAGCTCTCCCCCGATGCACCGCAGACGCCGGTGCGGGTCAGCATCGCCATCAACGCCGACAGCCTGGCGACCTGGTTCCTGCCCGCCCTGGCCCCATTGCTGGAGCAGCACCCCATCGAGCTGAACCTGCTGGTGGACGACGAGAGCCGCACCCTCGACAAGGTGCGCGAGGGACAAGCGTTCGGTGCCGTCAGCCTGCAACCCCAGCCGCTGGCCGGCTGCTGCGTCGACGAACTCGGCGAGATGCACTATATGCTCACCGCCAGCCCCGCCTTCGTCGCCCGCCACTTCCCGCACGGGCTCACCGCGGCGGCGCTGGCCAAGGCACCGGCGGTGGCCTTCGATCAGCGCGACGACATGCACGTCAGCTTCGTGGCCCGCCACTTCGGGCTGGAGCCCGGTGGCTATCCCTGCCACACGGTGCGCTCGTCCGAGGCCTTCGTCGCCATGGCCGAGCAGGGGCTGGCCTGCTGCCTCATCCCCGAGCTGCAGATCCGCCAGCAGCTGGCAGAGGGGAGCCTGCTCGATCTGTGCCCGGACCATCACCTGGTCGAGCGCCTCTACTGGCACCGCTGGGTGCTGGAGCGGGGGCTGCACAAGCAGATCTCCGCGCGCCTGATCCAGCAAGGTCGCCGGGCATTGCAACCCCGCTGAGGAGGCCATTCACCTTGGCTTTGGAGGGGTAAAAACGTATAGTGCTGGGCGATTCTTCATCAGGTCTCCACTCAGGTTCCTCACTTATGTTTCAAGACAATCCCCTGCTGGCTCAGCTCAAGCAACAAATCCGCGAGAACATCCCCAAGAAAGAGGGTGTGATCCGCGCCTCCGATCGGGGCTTCGGCTTCCTGGAGGTCGATGAGAAGACCAGCTATTTCGTGCCGCCTCCCTACATGAAGAAGGTGATGCACGGTGACCGGGTGAGCGCCCTGATCCGCACCGAGAAAGAGAAGGAAGTGGCCGAGCCGGATGCCCTGCTGGAGCAGGCGGTGACCCGCTTCGTCGGCCGCGTGAAGATGTTCCGCGACCGCCTCAACGTGGTGCCGGACCATCCCCTCATCAAGGACGCCATCAAGGCCCGCACCAAGAAGGGTCTGGATGAGAAGTCCCTCAAGGAAGGGGACTGGGTGGTGGCGACCCTCAAGCGTCACGCCCTGGTGGACGGCAACTTCTCCGCCGAGATCACCCAGCTCATCGCCGACAAGGACGATCACAACGTGCCCTGGTGGGTGGTGCTGGCGCGCCACAACCTGGCTCAAATTGAACCGGCCGATCTGCCCGAGTGGAAGGTGATCGAAGAGGAGGAGCTGCCGCGCACCGACCTGACCGCCACCCCCTTCTTCACCATCGACGGTGCCAAGACCAAGGACATGGATGACGCCCTGGCCATCCGCAAGCTGGACAACGGCTGGGAGCTGCTGGTCGCCATCGCCGATCCGACCGCCTATGTGGCCGAAGGCAGCGAGCTGGACAAGGAAGCCGCCCAGCGCGCCTTCACCGTCTACATGCCGGGCCGCAACGTGCCGATGATCCCGCGTACCCTCTCCGACGAGCTCTGCTCCCTGAAGGAGGGCGAGGAGCGCAACACCCTGTGCGCGCGCCTGCTGATCGCCGAAGACGGCCTGCTGCTGGAAGAGACCGAATTCTTCGCCGCTCGCATCCTCTCCCACGCCCGCCTCAACTATGACGAGGTCTCCGACTGGGCCGAGCACGGCAAAGAACTGAACATCGACGCCGGTGTGCTGGCCCAGTTGCCGCTGATGAAGGCCATGACGGAGGCGCGCATCAAGTGGCGCACCGAGCATGCACTGGTGTTCCCGGACCGCCCCGACTACGACTTCGAGCTGGGTGAAAACGGCGCCGTGCTGGCCATTCACGTCGAGCCGCGCCGCATCGCGAACCGGATGATCGAAGAGTCGATGATCGCCGCCAACATCTGCGCCGGCCGCGTGCTCGGCAAGCAGGTCGGCTACGGCATCTTCAACGTCCACACCGGCTTTGACGAGGAGTCCCTCGACGGCGCCATCGAGCTGCTCAAGAGCGCCGAGGCCCCGTTCGAGAAGGAAGAAATCGCGAGTCTCTCCGGCTTCTGCGCCCTGCGCCGCTGGATCGACAGCCAGGATACCCGCTGGCTGGACGGCAAGATCCGCCGCTTCCAGAGCTATGCGCTGATGTCCGCCGAGCCGGGTGCCCACTACGGCCTAGGGCTGGATGCCTATGCCACCTGGACCTCCCCCATCCGCAAGTACGGCGACATGGTCAACCATCGCCTGCTCAAGGCCGTCATCGCCGGCAAGACCCCGGGTGAGCGCCCAAGCCAGGAGCTGACCGAGCACCTGACCGAATGCCGCCGCCTGCACCGCCGAGTCGAGCGCGACATCGGCGACTGGCTCTATGTCCGTTACCTGATGGCCGCCGCCGGCACCGATCAGCTGTTCAACGCCGAGATCATCGACGTGATGCGCGCCGGTCTGAAGCTGCGTCTGCAGGAGAACGGTGCCGTGGTGTTCATGCCCGCTCGCCACATCCTGGACAACAAGGACAGGCTGGAGTGCAACTGGGACAACGGCCGCGTCTATCTGGACAAGACCGAGGTGGTGTATGAGCTGGGCCAGGTCATCCAGGTCAAGCTGAGCGAGGCGGTGGAAGAGACCCGCTCCCTCATCGCCAAACCGGCGGTGGCGCTGGTGCCGGGCCCGGCGCCGGAAGCCCCGGTCGCCGACAGCACTGAGGCACCTGCCGAGGCAGCTCCCAAGGCAGAATAAGTTTGTCGCCACCCGCTCGATTCAACAGCCCGCCGCTCGGCGGGCTTTTTTATGGCGCCTTGCCAGGGTGGATCCAGTGCCTCTCCACCCCCTCTGCTTCCCGTACGGGCCAGCACCGCGCTGGTACCATCACAGTCCGCCCGCCCTCCCTCACAACAGCGCCATCCGAATCAGCGCCCTCCCGGCAACAGCAGATCATGGATACCGCTGACAGCCTGAGTGCGGGCATAGATCCGCGGTGATCCATTGGCCAGTTATCGGAAAATACGAATAATTCATCGTTCCCCCTCTCATTTCCCCTGTCCCCAGCACAGTCTCACTTGAGGTCAAATTTTATATTTGTGACATATATCACGTTGACACCATTCAGCATCACGCAAAAAAGTGAGAGGTAAATCACAGTAAAACATTGTTCGCGACAAGAAAGATCGAAAAGCAGCCAAAAAACAGTTCATCTCTGTGATTTGGATCACCAACAAGGGAGGGGGGGAGGGCAGGTATTTGGGAGGAGCATCACAAGATGCCCCGTTCCCAGCCCAATTTAATCGTAAACTGGTAGATTGAAGTTGCTTAGACGACTGGGATGGGGTTCGGCAAAACCCACCATTCCGACTACCACTTTTAATCAAACAGGCTTAAAACGGGGTCCCGACATGTTATCACCGGATACCAAAGTCAAGATACAGAATTTTGGGCGCTTCCTGTCCAATATGGTCATGCCCAACATAGGCGCCTTCATCGCCTGGGGCTTCATTACCGCACTCTTCATTCCTACCGGCTGGCTGCCAAACGAGACGCTGGCCAAGCTGGTCGGCCCCATGATCACCTATCTGCTGCCACTGCTCATCGGCTACACCGGCGGCAAGCTGATCGGTGGTGAACGCGGTGCCGTGGTCGGTGCCATCACCACCATGGGCGTCATCGTCGGGACCGACATCCCCATGTTCATGGGCGCCATGATGGTCGGCCCGCTCGGTGGCTGGGCCATCAAGCGCTTCGACAAGGCGATGGAGGGTCGCGTCAAGAGCGGCTTCGAGATGCTGGTCAACAACTTCTCCGCCGGCATCGTCGGTATGTTGTGCGCCATCCTCGCCTTCTTCGTGATCGGTCCCTTCGTCAAGGTGCTCTCCGGCGTCCTGGCCGGTGGTGTCGACTTCCTGGTCGCCCACGGTCTGCTGCCCCTCACCTCCATCTTCGTCGAACCGGCCAAGATCCTGTTCCTGAACAATGCCATCAACCACGGTATCTTCTCGCCGCTGGGTATCCAGCAGGCCACCGAACAGGGCAGCTCCATCTTCTTCCTGATCGAAGCGAACCCGGGGCCGGGTCTGGGCGTGCTGCTGGCCTACATGGTGTTCGGCCGTGGCAGTGCCAAGCAATCCGCTGCCGGAGCCTCCATCATTCACTTCTTCGGTGGCATCCACGAGATCTACTTCCCCTACGTGCTGATGAACCCGCGCCTCATCCTGGCGGTGATCGCCGGTGGCATGGCCGGGGTCTTCACCCTGACACTGTTCAACGCGGGTCTGGTCTCCCCTGCCTCGCCGGGTTCCATCTTCGCCGTGCTGCTGATGACGCCGAAGGCCTCCCTGATCGGGGTGCTGCTCTCCATCATCGCCGCAACGACCGTCTCCTTCCTGGTCGCCGCCGTCTTCGTCCGAGCCCAGCAACCGGAAGCCGACGAGGCCGATGCTCTGGGTGAAGCTACCCGCCAGATGAAAGCCATGAAGGGCGCCAAACCTGAAACCAGCGCAGCCAAGAAACTGGGCGCCGAGCTGATGGCGGTGCGCAACATCGTGGTCGCCTGCGATGCGGGCATGGGCTCCAGCGCCATGGGCGCCGGCATGCTGCGCAAGCGGGTGCAGGCTGCCGGCCTCGACATCAGCGTGACCAACCGTGCCATCAATAACCTGGACGATCAGGTTGACCTGGTCATCACTCACCAGGATCTGACCGAGCGTGCTCGTCGCCATGCGCCGAATGCTCGCCATATATCCTTGACCAACTTCCTCGACAACGCGCTGTATCAGAACCTGGTGCAAGAGCTGACCGATGCTGCTGGCAAGGGTGCTGCGTCTACCCAACCGGCTGTTGCCGTTCCCGCCGCCGAAGCCAAGGGCGAGGTGTTCACCCTGTCCCCGTCAGACATCAATCTGGGCCTGAAGGCCGACGACAAAGAGTCTGCCATTCGCCTGGCAGGCAAGATGCTGGCCGATGCGGGTTATGTCGAACACGACTATGTGCAGTTCATGCTCGAGCGTGAAAAGCTGGTTTCTACCTATCTGGGTGAGTCCATCGCAGTGCCGCACGGCACCGTCGAGTCCAAGCATCTGGTGAAGCGTACCGGTATCGTCATCTGCCAATACCCAGCCGGTGTGCGCTTCGGTGACGATGAGGATGCGGTCGCCCGTCTGGTGATCGGCATCGCCGCTCGCAACGACGAGCATCTGGCGGTCATCTCTCGCCTGACCAATGCGCTGGATGAAGATGGTCTCATCGACCGTCTGGCCCGCACCAATGACCCACAGGAATTCCTGAAACTGCTGGGCGCCTGATCGGTACGCGAACATTCATCATTGTTTTAGGTTTAAGAGGCTAGTTTCATGAAAACATTGCATTTCGGTGCCGGTAATATTGGTCGTGGCTTCATCGGCAAACTGCTGGCCGATGCCGGTCATCAGGTGACCTTCGCCGACGTCAACGAACCGCTGCTGGCTGAGCTGAACCTGCGTCACGAGTACAAGGTGAACGTGGTCGGCGCGGAGCAGAAAATAGACGTGGTTCGCAACGTGGACGCCGTCAGCTCCATCGGTGATGAGGTGCTCTCTCGCATCGCCACCACCGACATGATCACCACAGCGGTGGGCCCGAACGTGCTGGACCTGATCGCCAGCACCTTGGCCAAGGGCCTGCAAGCTCGCTTCGCGGCGGGTAACCAGGCTCCGCTCAACATCATCGCCTGCGAGAACATGGTGCGCGGCACCAGCCACCTCAAGCAGGAGGTGCTCAAGCACCTGCCAGCCGAGCATCATGCCACCCTCGAAGCCCATGTCGGCTTTGTCGATTCGGCAGTAGATCGCATCGTGCCGCCAGCGGCTGCCGGTGGCGACCTGCTGGAGGTCACGGTCGAGAGCTTCAGCGAGTGGATCGTTGATCGTGCCCAGTTCAAGGGGGCAGTGCCTGATATCGCTGGCATGGAGGCTACCGACAACCTGATGGCGTTCGTCGAGCGCAAGCTGTTCACCCTCAACACTGGTCATATCGTCACCGCCTATCTGGGTCGTCTGCTCGGCTATCACACCATCCGTGAGGCCATCGAAGATCCGGTGATCCGTAGCAAGGTGCGCCGTGCCATGGAGGAGAGCGGGGCCGTGCTGGTGCAGCGTTATGCGTTCGATGAAAAGCTGCATGCCGCCTACATCGAGAAGATCCTGACCCGTTTCGCCAACCCCTATCTGGTGGACGAAATTGACCGCGTGGGTCGCCAACCGCTGCGCAAACTGGCAGCCGGGGATCGCTTGGTGAAGCCGCTGCTCGGCACCCTGGAGTACGGCCTGCCAAACGATCAGTTGCAGGAGGGTATCGCCGCGGCGCTGCACTATCGCAACGCCGATGATCCCCAGGCGGTGGAGCTGCAGACCCTGCTGGCAGACGTTGGCCCAGCCGCAGCGCTGGCTAAAGTGACTGGTCTGGACGCGAACAGCGACATCGTTGCCGCCATCGTCGCCCGCTATCAGGCCTTGTGAGGACACACAGGCGGCACGCCGCTGTGCGGACAGCGGCGGCCCTTAGTTAAAAACAGGGAGAGAGCCAGGCTCTCTCCCTGTCAGCTGGACCCCAAGTACCTATGACCACACACCAGGAAGACGAAGTACTGGAACGACTGAACGAGCAGGATGGCCCCCGTGGCTTCTTCCTCGAGGTCGTGACCATCCTGGAAGAGGCGGTCGACTCCCTGATGCGGCGCGCGTTCCGCCAGGAAGAGTATGCCGTCAAATACGCCATCGAACCCCTGCTCAACCAGAGCGGCCCCCTCGGCCAGCTGGAGGTGCGCCTCAAGCTCATCTTCGCCCTCGGCCTCATCTCTCTCGAGCGTTATCAGGATCTCGAACTCTACTTGAAGACCCGTGATCTGCTGGTACGCGACCCCAAGGATTACCGCTTCAGCGACAAACCGATCCGCAATCTGCTCGAACGCCTGCATTGCCTCAATCAGGGCAGCGTGATACCGCAGGAGCCCCCGGCCAACGAGGAAGACTGGCCCCTCTACCAGATGCAGCTCAACCGGCTCGATCAGGTGGTGCGCTCGGCCCTGGCGCTGGCGGTGACCGATTGCGTCACCGAGCTCCACAAAGAGAGTCCCATCTAATCAGGCAGATTGCCTGTGCCCTGCCTTCTTGCGCCACGACTCACCGATCCATCCCCGACACCGCCAATGCCGGTCTTCCCATCTGCAGCCCCTTGCCAGCAAAGGCACGGCAGCCAACCGGCGCACGGACCTGCGGCTAGACTTGAGGGTGGTGCCATGAGTCATAGGAGGATGTCATGACGGTCAGCGAATTGCGCACTCTGAATCAGCAAGGCCGCTTCAAAGAGGCCGAGATCCTGCACGACATCGCCTTCCCGGGCTGGATCGTGGAGTTTCGTGGCCAGGATGGTCGCCTGTACGAGATGACGGACACCCTGGGCTGCCCGGTGAGATTCGCCTCGGAGGAGGATGCACGCGAGCATATCCACCGGGTGGCCGACTGCCCGATCCAGGTCGAGCATCTCTACCGCTTCTACGAACGCTGAGAAACAGCCACCCATGAAAAAGGCTCCTTTCGGAGCCTTTTTTCTATTCTGGTTGAGAGGGCTCAGCCCCCTTGCCTTCCAGCCGCCTGACCGGCTTTTGCAGAATAAGGTTGGCCGGATAGGTGACCAGATCGCCGTTGTCATCCCGCACCCGCACATAGAACAGACCTATCTCGGTGATGACCCCGGTGACTGAATCATCCTTGTCGAGGATGCGGATCCTGTCGCCAATCTTGTAGGGGAAGGCGAAGAAGATGGTGATGCTGGCGGTGATGTTGGAGAGGATCGACCACTGCGCCACCATGGCGACGCCGAGCACGGCGAAGAAGGAGGAGGCGAGCACCACCAGCCGGGAGAAGTCGAGCCCCCAGACCCCTGCCAGGATCAGCAGGGTCGCGCAGCCGAGCAGGAAGTGAAACACGTGCTCCACGTAGAGTACCCGGTTCTCGCTCACCTGCCTGGACTGGGCCAGCGCCAGCAGACTCTTGTGAATGAGGCTGCGGATCAGGGTGTGTCCCAGCAACAGCAGCAGGGTCACGCCAAAAGATTCCCATGTTGTCATGCGTGCTCCTTACCACCAGCGCCGGTGTTTGAGCCAGATGGCCAACCCGGTCGCCAGCGCCAGCAAGGATCCGCAGAAGATCCAGAAGGCGGTCGGATTCTCGGCTCCCGGGATCCCGCCGAGGTTGATGCCAAACAGGCCGGTCAGAAAGCTGGCGGGCAGGAATAGCAGTGCCATCACCGACATCTGGTAGGCGCGGCGGTTGGTTGCCTCCGCCATCAGGTTGTTGATCTCGTCGGCCAGCACGGCGGTACGGGCAACCCCGGCATCCAGATCGTCCAGCCAGCGCCGCAGGCGATCGGCGATGTCGAGCAGGCGGCGACGATCGTCCTCATCCAGCCAACTGATCTTCTCGTTGGCAAGGCGGGCGACCAGATCCCGCTGGGGGGAGAGGTAACGCCGGATCATGATGAGCTGCTTGCGGATCAACGCCAGCCGGCCGTTGGCGGGCAGATCCCGCAGTAGCACCAACTCTTCCAGCTCCAGGATCTGGTCGTGCAGCACCTCGACAAACTCCCCCGCCCTGTCGGTCAGGGCATCGCAGATCTCCACCAGCCAGTCGGCGGGAGAGTCGGCTCCCCCACCCAGTTTCAGCTGATTGAACACGTCGGTTTCAGACAACAGGGGACGACGGCGGCTGCTGATGATCAGATCCGGCGTGATGTAGATGCGCAACGCCACCATCTCTTCGGGTCGGTGATCCTTGTTGTGGTTGATGCCGCGCAGGATCAGCAGCACGGTCTCCCCCATCCGTACCAGCTTGGGCCTGTTGCTCTGGCCGAGCAGGGATTCGCGCACCGCCTCGTTGAGCAAGGGGGTCTGCAGTAACCAGCGCGCCGCCTCCGGATTGCCATAGTCCAGGTGCAACCAGCTGGGTTGCGCCCCCGGGATCTCGCTCCCCGCCGCCAACGGCTGCATGCCGCCCTTGCCATCCAGGGTCAGGGCATAAATCACGTCACTGGGCACCCGATCCATCAACTCATCCTTCTCGCTTCGGTTCATCGAGCCAGCTTACACGAAAGCCGGGCTCGACTCAGCCTCATGGCCACCCCCCCCTGCGTCAGCCGTGCTAACATACGGCCCTCGTTTCAGACACAGGAAGCCATGCCATGCCCATCTGGGTTGATGCCGATGCCTGCCCGCTCCCGGTCAAGGAGATCCTCTACCGCGCCGCCCACCGCGCCCAGGTGATCACCACCCTGGTGGCCAATCAGGGGCTAAGGGTACCCCCTTCTCCCTTCCTCAAGACCCAGCAGGTAGAGAAAGGATTCGATGTGGCGGATCATGTCATCGCCCAGCAGGTCAAACCAGGGGATCTGGTGATAACCGGGGACATTCCGCTCGCCTCCTGGGTGATCGATGCCGGTGGCGAGGCGCTCAATCCCCGCGGCGAAATCTACACCCGCGAGACCATACAGGCGCGGCTCGGCATGCGTAACTTCATGGAAGAGTTGCGCTCGGCCGGAATCCAGACCGGTGGCCCTGCCCCCTTCAACGCCGGCGACAAGCAGCGTTTTGCCAACGCGCTGGACAAGTGGTTGCTCAAGGGAAAACTGAGCTGACATCAAGCACCCTGGCGCTGCAAAAACCTGACGCACCGAGATAAATTTTTCAGCATCCCACCCTAGGGCAAGTTGGCCATTCCCGGCTTGCCTCTCGGCAGCTTCGCCATCGCCTCACCAGCCCTGTTCATTGGCGTTCCCCTCCGCTACCGAGGCGCCAACCGCCGCGCCCTTTCATCCCGTCACCGCTCTCAGCGAGGCTGCATTGTGGCTGCCATGCCAAAAACAATGTTTTTAATTATATCAATAGCAATTGAAATACCTCGGGTCCTCGCCTAGACATATTAAGCAAACACAAGTGACGAAAGTATCACTTGATGTTTTCCTACCGACCTACGTTTTAAAAGGACACATATATTCTGTGGTTTATAGAGCCAGAAATGAAAACCATTTAATCAATGAACATTCAATATCTTATGGATGAATCCATATCTGGCTTCGCAGGGAGATGTTGCTCTTGTGCGGCCTGCCTCTCAGTAAAATACATGTAAATGACATCCTCAATGGGCACGGATATCTAAGGGGAATACCCATGAATAGAACAATGAAGATATTTCTCTCACTGTTTCTCACTCTCTTCTTATTCGGCTGCGGAGGCGGAGGAGGCGGAAGCAAACCAACCACGCCCACCGATCCTGCGGCCAAGACGCTGACCCGAATCGACATATCCGCCGATACCGCAGGCGTCAAGGCGCGTGCAGAGGCCAACCCCAGCACCCCCCTCGGCATCAGCACCCAGTATCTGGCCATCGCAACCTACAGCGACAGCAGCACGGCCGACATCACTGATCTGGCCACCTGGAGCAGTGCCGATACCGGCATTGCGACCATTAATG
The DNA here is from genome assembly GCF_056279295.1 of Aeromonas sp. TECH754. Lineage (NCBI taxonomy): Bacteria > Pseudomonadati > Pseudomonadota > Gammaproteobacteria > Aeromonadales > Aeromonadaceae > Aeromonas > Aeromonas sp. TECH754. Next base: position 3,436,653 of record NZ_JBWBRA010000001.1, read on the forward strand.
AGAAGGGTCTGGTCAAGCCACTGAAAATCAACAAGACCCTGATCACAGCCAGCTATCAAGGCGTCAATAGCAATAGCTCAACCTTGACCATCACGGATGCGATAGCCACCAAGATCTCCGTCATTCCTCCCATCACTAATCTGGCAAAAGGGTTGACACTACAGCTGCAGGCCATCGCAACCCTCTCCGATGACAGCACCAAGGATGTATCTACTCAGGCAAGCTGGACTAGCAGCAATCCCGCCATACTGAGCGTCGATTCCTTGGGTAAAATAACTGCCGTCGATCTTGGCGATGCCGCCGTTACCGCGACCGTGCAGGGCATCACCGGCCAGACCACTATCTCTGCCGTGAATCTGAGCATCAGCCAGATCCAGATCACCCCGACGACAGTTCAATTAGCCGTAGGCACCAAGAAAAAGCTGACCGCCATCGCCACCTTTGCCGATAAAACCGTGCAGGATGTCTCCTCCCAAGTGGCCTGGTTGAGCAGCAATACCGGTGTAGCCACCGTGGACAGCACAGGACAAGTCAGTGGCGTGGCCGCAGGCTCGACCACACTCTCCGCCAGCCTGCTCGGCGTCACCGCCAGCACCAGCGTTCAGGTCAACAATACCAGCCCCAGTGCTCTGCAAGTCATTCCGGCGGCGAGCACCATAGCACTGGGCACCAAAACCCAGTTGCAAGCTATTGCCACTTTCCAGAACGGTTCCACTCAGGATGTGTCGGATCAGGTTCAGTGGAGCAGCAGCGATACCACCCTGGCGGATATCAACAGTGTTGGGTTGGTCACGGGTAAAGGGATTGGCCAGGCAACGCTCACTGCCGTATTGGGGAGCATCAGCCGCAGCGCCACTCTGACCGTCACCAACGCCACTGCCACTTCCCTCCAGCTCACCCCTGCGACCAGTTCACTACCCAAGGGGACCACACAGCAATTCCAGGCCATCGCCACTTTCAGTGACAGCTCAACGCAAGATCTCAGCAGCCAGGTTTATTGGGATAGCTCTAATCTCAACGTCGCCACCATAGATCTGGACGGTGAAGTCACTGCCGTGGCGGAAGGGAATAGCATCATTTCGGCCCAGTTCCAGAATGTCAGCAGCAACCCGGTTACGCTGGCAGTCACCGGTGCGGTCATAAATACCGGTGGTCTCACTATCACTGTGCCCCCCCTGACGCTGGCAGCAGGTCAGAGTAGCCAGCTGGCAGCCAGCGGCACCTACAGCGATGGCACCAGCAAGGATGTCACTGCCGATGTCCACTGGAGCAGCAGCAATCCGACCATCGCGACCGTCAGCCTTGCTGGTCTGGTTACCGGCGTTACCCCAGGCACCGCCACCATCACAGGTACTCTGGATGGCCAGACTGCGACCCTGTCGGTCACGGTCAGCAGCGCCGTTCTCAACGTCGGTGGATTGACCATCACCACACCGCCGCTGTCCCTGGCCGCCGGTCTGACCGGTCAGCTCGTGGCCACTGGCAGTTACAGCGATGGCAGCAGTGTGGATGTCACGGCGTCTGTCAACTGGGTCAGCAGTAACCCGGCGACCGCTACCGTCAATGCGGCTGGTCTGGTTACCGGCGTCGCCCCAGGCACCGCCACCATTACCGGTACTCTGAATGGAGAAACCGCAACCCTGCTGGTGACTGTCAGCAGTGCTGTGCTCAATGCGGGTGGGCTGACCATTACTGTGCCGCCACTGAACCTGGCCGCCGGTCTGACCGGCCAGCTCGCCGCCAACGGCAGTTACAGCGATGGCAGCAGCGTGGATGTCACGGCGTCTGTCAACTGGGTCAGCAGTAACCCGGCGACCGCTACCGTCAATGCAGCTGGTCTGGTTACCGGCGTTACCCCAGGCACCGCCACCATTACCGGCACCCTGAATGGAGAAACCGCAACCCTGCTGGTGACTGTCAGCAGTGCTGTGCTCAATGCGGGTGGGCTGACCATTACTGTGCCGCCGCTGTCCCTGGCCGCCGGTCTGACCGGTCAGCTCGTGGCCACTGGCAGTTACAGCGATGGCAGCAGTGTGGATGTCACGGCGTCTGTCAACTGGGTCAGCAGTAACCCGGCGACCGCTACCGTCAATGCAGCTGGTCTGGTTACCGGCGTTACCCCAGGCACCGCCACCATTACCGGCACCCTGAATGGAGAAACCGCAACCCTGCTGGTGACTGTCAGCAGTGCTGTGCTCAATGCGGGTGGGCTGACCATTACTGTGCCGCCACTGAACCTGGCCGCTGGCCTGACCGGTCAACTCGCCGCCAGCGGCAGTTACAGCGATGGCAGCAGCGTGGATGTCACGGCGTCTGTCAACTGGGTCAGCAGTAACCCGGCGGCTGCCACCGTCAATGCAGCTGGTCTGGTTACCGGCGTTACCCCAGGCACCGCCACCATTACCGGCACTCTGAATGGAGAAACAGCAACCCTGCTGGTGACTGTCAGCAGTGCTGTGCTCAATGCGGGTGGGCTGACCATTACTGTGCCGCCACTGAACCTGGCCGCCGGTCTGACCGGCCAGCTCGCCGCCAACGGCAGTTACAGCGATGGCAGCAGCGTGGATGTCACGGCGTCTGTCAACTGGGTCAGCAGTAACCCGGCGACCGCTACCGTCAATGCAGCTGGTCTGGTTACCGGCGTTACCCCAGGCACCGCCACCATTACCGGCACCCTGAATGGAGAAACCGCAACCCTGCTGGTGACTGTCAGCAGTGCTGTGCTCAATGCGGGTGGGCTGACCATTACTGTGCCGCCACTGAACCTGGCCTCTGGCCTGACCGGTCAACTCGCCGCCAGCGGCAGTTACAGCAATGGCGCCAGTGTGGATGTCACCACCAATGTCAGCTGGACCAGTAACAATCCTCTGGTTGCCAACGTCGGTCTCAATACCGGCCTGGTCTCAGCGGTTCTGCCAGGCTCTGCCATCATCACCGGCACCCTGGATGGCCAAACTGCAACCGTGGCTGTCACTGTGTCCAACGCCGTGGTGACCAGCGTGGTCATTGAGCCCATCAACCCCGTAGCGGCCGGTACGACTGCACAGTTCAGAGCGACGGCAACGCTCAGCAACCTGACAACGCTGGATGTCAGTGCCCAGGCCAATTGGCAGAGCAGTGCCCCCGGAGTACTCAGTATCACCGCGACCGGGCTTGCCACTGGGGTGATCCCTGGGAGTACAACAGTCAGCATCAACGTACAGGGATTTACCGCCAACCAAACGGTAACGGTCAGCAATGCGATACTGACCAGCATCGTCATCAGCCAGAGCGGACTGAACTTGTCTCCGCTGCTTAGTACCATTACCTTCACCGCAATAGGTCACTACTCTGATGGCAGTACGCAAAACATCTCCAACAGTGTGACCTGGAAAATAAATGGTGGCTTGCTCACTCTGGGACTGGGTAATACCTATGTGTTCCTGCTTACCGGTAACAGCCACTTCACGGCCGAACTAAATGGAGTAACCAGTAACACCCTGAGCTTGTAAAGCTGACATAGTCCACCAATCTACATAAGCAAAAGGGCCGCCAACTTGGCGGCCCTTTTATTTTGACTCCCTGATACGGTCAACCGGATTCAGCGATCTGGTACACACCACATCTGTGTCACTGCACAGCCTGCACCGCTGCCGGGCCGGGCTCGTTGAGTTCGTCATCGGCCCAGTATTTGTAGCCCTGCAGGGTGGCCTGCAGCACCAGACCACTCTGGGTCAGCTGATAGACGGTCACTTTCTTGGCCCCGGTACTGCCGGTCTTGCTGAGCAACTCGCTGCCCTTGTCACCAGAGCGTGCCGCCGCATCGGCCTGTGCCCCCGCCTCCCAGCCGACTTCGATGAAGTGCTGCAGTGCGTCTGCATCGTTGAACAGGATCAGGGCCCGGAAATCCTTGATGCCCAGACCCAGCCCCACCCCGGCATTGGCCATGCTCATGTAGGTGTCCTGCCCTGTTTTATTGTCCCGCACCACGCCAAAGCCGCTGCCGGCACTGACGAAGATCAGGCTGTTATTGACGCTGGAGAAGACCGCATAGCCCTTGGCCTGCTGTACCTCATCGCGGATGCTCGCCTTCTCCTGATAGAGTTCGGTCAGCACCTGTTCCCGCATGCCCTGCACGTAACCGCGCTTCTGCTCCGGCGTGTCCCCCTTGGCGGCGCAGCCGGCCAGCAGGGCAACGAGCCCCCATATCCACCATCTCATCCTGCTCTCCTTCGTCTGGGTTATTTTTATTCAGTCGTTCAGAGCAGGATAAAATAGAAAAGTTCCAAGCTTGGAAAAAATAAACCCCTGCCTGGGCAGGGGTTTATCAGCATCATCGGGGGTTATCAGATCATGATACCGGCGATCACGGCGGAGAGCAGGCTCACCAGAGTCGAGCCGTACACCAGCTTCAGACCGAAGCGGGAAACCATGTTGCCCTTCTCTTCGTTCAACGCCTTCACCGCACCGGCGATGATGCCGATGGAGCTGAAGTTGGCGAACGACACCATGAAGATGGAGAGGATACCGACGGTACGCGGGGACAGTTCGGCGGCAATCTTGCCCAGATCCATCATGGCCACGAACTCGTTGGTCACCAGCTTGGTCGCCATGATGGAGCCCGCTTGCAGCGCCTCGCCACTCGGGATGCCCAGGATCCAGGCGATGGGGTAGAAGATGTAACCCATGACGTACTGGAAGTTGACGCCAAAAGCCGCCTCGAACAGGTAGTTGATCAGCGCAATCAGGGCGATGAAACCGACCAGCATGGCGGCCACGATCACCGCAACGGAGAAACCGGCCATGATGTATTCACCCAGCATCTCGAAGAAGTTCTCTTTCTTCGGGCTGTGGTGCTCGTCACCTTCGGCGATGGCCTTGATGTCGGTGACCGAGTTATCCGGCTCGTAGGGGTTGATCAGCGACAGCACGATGAAGGTGCTGAACATGTTGAGCACCAGGGCTGCGACCACGTAGCGCGGCTCGATCAGCTGCATGTAGGCACCGACGATGGACATGGAAACGGTGGACATGGCGGTCGCCGCCAGGGTGTACATCTGCTTCTCGTTCAGGTGCGGCAAGGTGTTCTTGAGCGCGATGAAGTTCTCGGACTGGCCGACGATCATGGAGCTGATGGCGTTGAAAGACTCCAGCTTGCCCATGCCGTTGATCTTGGCCAACACGGTGCCGATGCCACGGATGACGATGGGCAACAGACGGATGTACTGCAGGATCCCGATCAGCACGGAGATGAAGACGATGGGCATCAGCACCATCAGGAAGAAGGAGAAGGCCCCCTCGTTGACCAGGCCACCGAACACGAAGTCGGTACCCTGCTTGGCAAACTCCATCAACTTGGTGAAGCCGGCAGCGAAACCACCCACCACCGCCAGACCCACTTCGGAGTTCAGCATGAACCAGGCCAGCGCCAGTTCCACCACCAACAGCTGACCGATATAGCGCAGCTTGATCTGTTTCCAGTTGTGGCGGTTCGCCAGCAACGCCAGAGCGAGGACCATCACGAGTCCGAGCACAAAGTGAACGTATTCCATACCAGTAGCACCTGAGTGAGTTGTAATTTTTTGACCGGCGCCATCATAGTGATTTGCATATTTAAAAATCAGATAGCCATCACAATCTGCGGTAAAAATATGCATACAAAATAATACAAACGTTTTTAAATTAATTAATCATTCGGCGTGACCATAGCCCGACCAGAACAGACACAAATACCATATATAAAACATATAGTTGTATTTTAGTTAATCAATTTCATCCGATGCCCCCCATTAATTGTGCGATGGCTCGGTTAATCCCCATGCCAGTAATGGCAGGCTTGGTATGAATATATTTAATCAAATAGGGTGAAAAACGTTTATCTATTATGCGCATAATTAGTCGCTGGCAATAATAGGCATCCGTGATGTCGTTCGTGCGCCATCACCGCCGATACCGTCAAAGCGTCCACATCGGCGCTTCCCCGCGAGACGGGTGCAAGCGTTCAAAAATCCGCCACAATCCATCCCATGCGGCGGCACTCTCTGGTATAATGCGCGCCCTTGCGCACGGCGCAGCCCGTTTTCCCGAAATAGAGTCCTCTTGTGAACAACAGCGAATTTAGCAGCCTCAACCTCTCACCCGCCCTGCTGGAGAACCTCGCCAGCCTGGGTTATCTGCAGATGACCCCGATCCAGGCTCAGAGCCTGCCCCTGGTGCTCGAAGGCAAAGATCTGATTGCCAAGGCAAAAACCGGCAGTGGCAAGACTGCCGCCTTCGCCCTCGGCCTGCTCTCCCGGCTCAACGTCAACCGCGTCGACGTACAGGCGCTGGTGCTCTGTCCGACCCGCGAGCTGGCGGATCAGGTCGCCCAGGAGATCCGTCGCCTGGCCCGCTCCCTGCCGAACGTCAAGCTGGTGACCCTGTGCGGCGGCACCCCGACCGCGCCACAATCCGCCACCCTGGGCTTCGGTGCCCACATCGCCGTCGGCACTCCGGGCCGCATCCTCAAGCATCTGGAACAGGGCACCCTGGAGCTGTCCAGCCTGGAGACCCTGGTGCTGGACGAAGCGGATCGCATGCTGGACATGGGCTTTGGCGAAGACATCAACCGGGTCATCAGCCATGCGCCCGAGCGCCGCCAGACCCTGCTGTTCTCCGCCACCTATCCGGAAGGGATCGCCCAGATGAGCCGCGGTGTGCAGCGCAATCCGGTCGAAGTGAGCGTGGAATCCCTGCACGAAGGCAGCGCCATCGAGCAGAAGCTGTATGAAGTGCCCGCCGGCCAGCGCCTCGACGCTCTGACCTGGCTGCTGAGCCACCATCAGCCGAGCTCCTGCGTGGTGTTCTGCAACACCAAGCGCGCCTGCAACGACGTGGCCGACCACCTGGCCGCCAAGGGCTTCTCGGCGCTGGCGCTGAACGGCGATCTGGAACAACGTGAGCGGGATCAGGTGCTGGTACGTTTCGCCAATGGCAGCGCCACCATCCTGGTCGCCACCGATGTGGCCGCCCGCGGGCTCGACATCAAGGAGCTCGGTGCCGTCATCAACTACGAGCTGACCTATGACCCCGAGGTGCACGTGCACCGCATCGGTCGTACCGGCCGTGCCGGCCAGCAGGGCTTGGCCCTGAGCCTCTATCAGCCGAACGAAGCCCAGCGCGTCAACCTGATCGAGGAGTACCAGCAAGCCCCCATCCCGCAGGGTGATCTGCACGACATTGGCCGCGAGATCAAGCCGATCGCGCCGCAGATGGCGACCCTCTCCATCGATGCGGGCCGCAAGAGCAAGGTACGCGCCGGTGACATCCTCGGCGCCCTGACCGGCGAAGGCGGCATCGCCGGCAGCGACGTCGGCAAGATCCAGATCTCCGAGCAATACTCCTACGTGGCGGTCAAACGCCAGGTGGCGAGCGCCGCCCTCAAGCGGTTGCAGGAAGGCAAGATCAAGGGGCGCACCTACCGCGCCCGCAAACTGGGTTAGTGAGGATGTCGGGCAGCGCCTCTGCCCGACTCGCCACGTACCACAGCACGGGCGCCTCTTGCAGGCGCCTGTTTTTTATAAAAAATGTGCCGCCTCATGGCACGGACTGAGAGAGATGACCCGAGAAACCCAAGCCGAAGTCAGCTGCCAGAACTGCGAAGCCTGCTGCTGCCGCCTCGAAGTGATGCTGTTTACCGATACCGGCGTGCCGGATCGCTACGTGGACGAGATCGAGGGACAGGTGCCCGTGATGCATCGGCTGGAAGATGGCTGGTGTGCGGCGCTGGATCGCAACACCATGATGTGCCGGATATATGAAGTCAGACCGCTTATCTGCCGCGAGTTCGAGATGGGCGAGCCCGACTGCATCGACGAACGGGACAAGTGGTTCATCACGCTGAACTAGCCGAGCCAACGGTACAGCGGCGCGGGATCGCCCGCCTCATCATGTGTCACGTCGATAACGTGGGCCCTCTCATCTGCCGCCAGTGTGAGAGAGGAAAGCCCGACTGCATCACCCCGTGAGAGAGTGTTTTATCAGGCCAGCTTGCCCCTCCCCGAGAGTGTTCGCTCACCCCCGGCACCCGACGCCGATTGGGTGCGCTATGTTTTATTGCAGTTAAGAAAACGTTGCTGCTATCATCCGCGCCACCAAAGGTTCCACCAACTGAAACCTTTCTCACGCCGCAAGGATCAGAGATGAAAACTCACGATGCGAACTATTACCAGAGGATTTGGCGCTGGCATTTCTACGCCGGGCTCTTCGTCGCCCCCTTCCTGATCCTGCTCTCCCTCACCGGCATGGTGTATCTGTTCAAACCCCAGCTCGACAACATCATGTACCCCGAGCTGATGAAGGTGGCCCCCGCCAGCCAAACCCTGAGCGCCGATCAACTGCTGGCCAAGGCCATGATGGCCATGCCGGACGCCAGCCTGAGCAAATACCTGCCCCCGGCAGCCCCGGATCAGAGCGCCCAGCTCATCGTCCGCCAGCAGGGCAGCGAGCTGACCCTGTTCATGGATCCCGCCAGTGGCGCCCTGCTCGGTACCATGGACAACCAATGGAACCTGCAGGCGGTGGCGCGGGCCCTGCACGCGGAGCTGCTGATCGGCCCCATCGGGGATCGCCTGATAGAGCTGGCCGCCGGTTGGGGCATAGTGCTGCTCATCAGCGGCCTCTATCTGTGGTGGCCGCGCAAGGGGCCCGGGGTCGGTGGCATCCTCTGGCCCAGAATGAGCCAGCGTGGCCGCCTCTGGTGGCGGGATCTGCACGCCGTGGTCGGCTTCTGGGGGGCGGGTTTCCTGCTGCTGCTGCTGCTCAGCGGCATGACCTGGACCGGTTTCTGGGGCGACCAGTTCGCCAATGTGTGGAATCGCTTCCCGGCAGCCATGTGGAACGAGGTACCGAAATCTGCCCCCCTCACCCGCAGCCTCAACCAGGCTCACGCCCAGACGGTTCCCTGGGGGGCTGAGACCATGCCGATGCCGAGCTCGCAACCCCCCGCCGAGGGCCATGATCACAGCGCCATGAACCACGGCGACGGCCACGAGGGCATGGTGATGGCCAGCCACCGCATCCCGCTGCAACAGGTGGTGGAGATCGCCAGGGAGCGCCAGGTCACCCCGGGTTACAGCATCACCCCGCCCGCCGGTGAGAGCGGCGTCTACACCATCGCCCTGTTCGCCGACGATCCGCGCAACGACGCCACCCTGCACATCGACCAATACAGCGGCAAGGTGCTGGCCGACGTGCGCTGGCAGGATTACGGCCCGGTCGCCAAGACGGTGGAGACTGGCGTCATGCTGCACACCGGCAAGCTCTACGGCTGGCCCCATCAGCTCGTCATGCTGACCATCTGCCTGATGGTGTTGCTGAGCGCGGTGAGCGGGCTCTGGATCTGGTGGAGCCGCCGTCCGCAGGGCCGGCTCGCCGCGCCGCCGCTGCCCGCCAAACTGCCCCCCATGGGCGGTGCCATCGCCGTGCTGGTGCTGCTCGGGCTCGCATTCCCGCTGGTCGGTGCCTCCATGGTCGTCATCTGGCTGCTGGACACCCTGATCTTCTCCCGCCGCACGGCCGGATCGGCGCAGACCTATTGAGTCATGCGGCATAAGTCCATCAGTTGTCGTAATGAAATAAGGGCTCCCATAAGGAGCCCTTATTACTTGAACCCACCCTAGGTGGTGGTTTCAACCAGCCCGATGATCTTGCTGGCCTTCTCGAAGTGGTCGAGTTTATGGGTCTGGATCCACCAGGTGGCAGCCTCCATCAATAAAGCTGGGTCGTCATTCTTGTTGGCAAAAAACGCATAGAAGGAGACACCGACCCCCTCCCCTTTCTGGGCGATTTTCTGGTGACAGACCTGGATCATCTTCTCTTTCAGCAATCCGCGCATGGGCGGCTATCCCTCACTCTTGTGTCTGCGAAAAACCGGCCCGCAACTCGTCGACGGGCAGGTAGCGGCCGATGATCACCAGCCGGGACTGCGGTGCCTCCTCGCCCCAGGGGGAACCATAATCGAAACCCGCCACCTTGTGCACCCCCTGCACGATCAGCCGGCGCGGCTCCCCCGCGATGGCCAGCACCCCCTTGTAGCGCAGCATGTCGTTGCCATGCTGCGCGATGCACTGCTCCATGAAGGCGCCGATCCGCTTCAGATCCAGCTCCCCCCCCTCGAACAGCTCGGCCGAGATGGTGTCGTGCCAGGAGCGCGGCCGGGCCGAGAGCGGCGCGAAGGCCTCGAAGCCCTGCTGGCCGGCCCGCACGATACGCAGACCCGAGCTCAGACCGAGCTCGTCGCTCAGGGTGAAGGCGTCGAGATCCAGCCAGAGCGCGGCCGGGCACTCCCCCTGCACTATGTCGAGGATCTCGGCCTTGGCATTGATGCCGTGGATGCGCGCGATGGCGGCGGCCCGCGTCGCCGCGTCCACCCGATCGGTCTTGGTGAGCAGGATACGATCGGCAAAGCCGAGCTGGGCCGCCGCCACCGGATGCTCGTCCAGCTGGCGGCCGATGTGTTCGCAGTCGGCCAGGGTCACCACCGCATCGAGGCGCAGGGCATCGCGCAGCGCCTCCTCCACGAAGAAGGTCTGGATGATGGGGGCGGGATCGGCCAAGCCAGTGGTCTCGACGATCAGCCGCTCGAACTGCAGCTCGCCAGTGGCCCGCCGGGCCAGCAAGTCGGCCAGCGCGGCCCGAAACTCCCCGCGCACGCTGCAGCAGACGCAGCCGTTGCTGAGCTCCACCACGCTCACCCCTTCCCCTCTCTGCAACAGCTCGCCGTCGATGTTGGCGGCGCCGAACTCGTTCTCGAGGATAGCCACCGAGGCATCGGCGTGGTGGCGCAAATAATGGTTGAGGAGGGTGGTCTTGCCGGCGCCGAGAAAACCGGTCAGCAGCGTAACCGCTACAGCCTGCGTCATGAGAGGAATCCTGTGGTGAGGGGATGGAAGGGAACACCGTTCAATGGAGGCTGACCGCGACCGCGGGCGTCATGATGGGCCCTGCGATGGGCCAGTTAGCAGCAGCGCCCGCCATTCTTGCCGCCGTAGCGGGCATCCTGGCGTTCGCGAAAGAATTCGTCATGGCTCATGGGGGTCTGCTCTGGATGAGTCAGCCGCATGTGCTGTACGTAGTTGTCGTAATCGGGCACACCGACCATCAATCTGGCGGTCTGCCCCAGATACTTGCCCGCCTTGGCCAGGGTATCGAACATCTTGGCTCCTTGTTCACCATCGAGGAAGGCCGGTACCCAAGGGGACCGGCCTGTTGATTCGCTTATTTCAGGCTGGGGGCCAGATCGCCGTCGTCATCAGACTTCGGTTGAGCCACCCCATTGCCAGCCGGCATGGCCTGATAAGGCGTCTCGTTGGCGGTCGGCTGCGGGTTTTGCAGCGCCTTGAGCGCGGTCTTGACCGAGAAGCCGGCGAGCACCACCACCACCAGCATGAAGAACACCGTCAGCCCCGCATCCAGGCGGTTGTTGAACACCAGCTGGGCCAGTTGGGATTCGGTGTACTGGGCCGGGATGGTGCCGCTGTCGATCATCGCCTGGAACTTGTCGGCGATGGCCAGGAAGCCGAGCTTGGGATTGTCGCTGAAGGTCTTCTCCCAACCGGCCGCCAGGGTGCAGATCAGCAACCAGCTGGTGGGCAGCAGCGCCACCCAGGCATAGGCCTGACGCTTCATCTTGAACAGCACCACGGCGCAGAGCATCAGTGCCATGCCCGCCAGCATCTGGTTGGCGATGCCAAACAGCGGCCACAGGGTATTGATGCCACCGAGCGGATCCACCACCCCCTGATGCAGGAAGTAGCCCCAGGCCAGCACGCACAGGGCGGTGGCGAGCAGGTTGGCCGGCAGGGAGTCGGTGCGCTTGAGGGACGGGGAGATGACCCCCATCAGATCCTGCAGCATGAAGCGCGCCGCACGGGTACCGGCATCCACCGCCGTGAGGATGAACAGCGCCTCGAACAGGATGGCGAAGTGATACCAGAAGGCGACGTTCATCAGGCCACCGAGGGCGCCGTGCAGTATGTAGGCCATGCCGACCGCCAGGGTCGGGGCGCCGCCGGCACGGGCGATGATGCTCTGCTCACCCACCTCGCTGGCGATGCGGGTCAGGGTGTCCGGGGTGATCTGGAAGCCCCAGCTGCTCACCACGGCGGCGGCGGAGACCACCACATCGGCGGTGCCCGCCGGTGCCAGTACCGCCATGGGACTGTTCATGGCGAAGTAGACGCCCGGATCGATGACGCAGGCGGCCACCAGCGCCATGATGGCGACGAAGGATTCCATCAGCATGCCACCGTAACCGATGAAGCAGGCCTGATTCTCGTTGGCCAGCATCTTGGGGGTGGTGCCGGACGAGATCAGGGCGTGGAAGCCGGAGACCGCGCCACAGGCGATGGTAATGAACAGGAAGGGGAACAGATCCCCGGCCCAGACCGGGCCTGTGCCGTCGATGAACTTGGTCAGCGCCGGCATCTGCAGGGTCGGCTGGGTCACCAGGATACCGATGGCCAGGCCGATGATGGTGCCGATCTTGAGGAAGGTGGAGAGGTAATCCCGCGGCGCCAGCAGCAGCCAGACCGGCAGCACCGAGGCGACGAAGCCGTAGCCCACCAGCATCCAGGTCAGTTGCACGCCGTCGAAGTCGAAATAGGGTGCCCAGGTTTCGCTCTCGGCCACCCAGCCACCGGAGACGATGGCGAAGATCAGGCACACCAGACCGATGATCGACACCTCACCGATGCGCCCCGGTCTCAGGTAGCGGGTGTAGATCCCCATGAAGATGGCGAGCGGTATGGTGAAGGCCACCGTGTAGGTGCCCCAGGGGCTGTGGGCCAGCGCCTTGACCACTATCATCGCCAGCACCGCCAGGATGATCACCATGATCATGAAGGTGGCAATCAGCGCGATGACGCCGGCCGTCGGCCCCATCTCCGCCTTGACCAGCTCACCGAGGGAGCGGCCATCGCGGCGAGTCGAGACGAACAGCACCATGAAGTCTTGCACCGCCCCCGCCAGCACCACCCCGGCCAGCAGCCAGAGCATGCCGGGCAGGTAGCCCATCTGGGCCGCCAGCACGGGGCCGACCAAGGGGCCGGCGCCGGCGATGGCGGCAAAGTGGTGTCCGAACAGCACCTTCTTGTCGGTCGGCACATAGTCCAGACCATCGTTGTGACGCACCGCCGGCGTCATGCGGCTGGAGTCCACCCCCAGCACATGCTTGGCGATGAACAGGCCGTAGTAGCGATAGGCGATCAGATAGACGCACACCGCCGCGACCACTATCCAGAGTGCGTTGATCTGTTCGCCCCGATTGAGGGCGATATAGCCGAGTGAGCTGGCCCCGACCAGCGCCATCAGCATCCATCCCAGGTGTTTCCCTAACTTGTCCATAAGTCTCCCCGCCATAGTGTTTACATATACATCCAGGTACGGTTACATCTCTATAGCAATCACCCCGGCGCCACAATCGGGGGGCGTCACAAGTCGGCGAGCTGCCGCGAGAATTTATCAATATTGCCGACCGGATCACGGCCATTCGACATACATACCCAAGAGAACGGCCTGAATTGATTGAAAAAAACTGCGAATGGCGCCAACAAAAAAGGCCCCTTGGGGGCCCTTTAAATTGTGCAGGAACTCAGGAAAGCGCCAGCCCGATGGAAAGCAGCAGGCTGAACAGGAAGGCGCTGATGGCGGTCTTCTTGAGGGCACCGGTCAGCACCTCGCCATCGAAACTCTCCCGCAGGGTGCGGGCGGCATCGGTGAGCGGCTTCATGGCGGGCAGGAAGAGCCAGGGCCAGATGCTGGCGGGCTGGATCAGCAGGAAGGCGATGGTGGCGAGCAGCGCCGCCCCCAGCAGCACCCAGTGGTAGGCGATGGCACGGTTGCGGCCGAGCCGCACCGCCAGGGTTATCTTGCCGCTGGCGGTATCGGTCTCGATGTCGCGCACGTTGTTGATGTTGAGCACCGCGGTCGCCAGCAGGCCACAGGCGGTGGCGGGCAGCAGCAGATCCCACTGCAGGCTGTGGGTGAACAGGTAGTAAGAGCCGAGCACCCCCAGCAGGCCGAAGAACAGGAACACCGAGATGTCGCCGAAGCCGCGGTAGCCATAGGGGGTCTTGCCCACGGTGTAGGTGATGGCCGCGACGATGGCCGCGCCGCCCAGCAGGACGAAGGTCAGGATCTGCTGCCACTCCTCGCCGAAGGCACAGACCAGCAGTGAGAGCCCGCTCACCACCGCCGCCAGGGCGGTCAACCCCATGGCCACGCACATCTGGTGGCGGGTGATGAGACCCGAGACGACGGCGCGCTGGGGACCGATCCGCTCGCCATTGTCGGCGCCGGACACCGCATCGCCGTAGTCGTTGGCCAGGTTGGAGAGGATCTGCAACAAGATGGCGGTCAGCAGGGAGAGGCCCATGATGGCCCCGTCAAAGGCACCCCGGCTGGCAGCCAGTCCGGCTCCCAGCAAAATAGAAGAACAGGCAAGGGGCAGTGTTCGCAAACGCGCCGCCAGCAACCACACAGAGAAGGTATTTGTCATATTGTGTTGGCCAAACAATCAGATATTGATCGTGTTAAGGGTTATCGAACCGGATTTAGGTATACTTGGCTCCGTGGGGGCTTAGGCTCCCTCGGGCAATTTACATGGAAGAATGGGCAGATAATATATAGGAAATCATCGCCCTTTGGCATCAACCTGCGCCATCCTCTCCCCGGAGCGATTGCGACTATCCGGCTCAGACAAGACATCCATGTTGGCTCAGACCCATATCAAGCAACAACTGGACGCCCTGCGTCACAACAATGTCAGTGGCTTCGTGCGGTTGCGCGTGGCGGCCCCGGTGCACTCCTTCCTGGGCTGGCTGACGGCGCAGACCCTCTATCCCCGCATCTACTGGCAGGCACGCGATCCCCAGAGTCCCGAATATGTCGCCCTCGGTCGCATCCACGAACTGAACCAGCCCCGGGATATCCGCCAGGTCTGTGACAACACGGCCGCCAGCAGCGAAGACAGCCCCCGTTACTACGGTGGACTGGCGTTCGATCCGACCCAGCCCGGCTGGCCGGACTTTGGCCCCTGCCGCTTCGTGCTGCCCCGCATCGAGCTGGTGCGCCGGGGCGAGTGCGTCAGCCTCTGCCTGAACCTCTGGTTGCCGAGGCGGGAGCTGGTGGCCGAGTTCGAGGCCGAAATGGGGGACGCCGAGGCCGCGCTGGATGCCCTGCAGCCGGAGTCCCCCCTGCCGCCGCTGCACAAGCACGACTGGCAGCGAGAAGATTGCCCCTCCCGCGCGCAGTGGCAGCAACTGGTGGCGCGGGTCACCGCCCCCGCGTTTCAGCGTCACACCCCCAAGGTGGTGCTGTCGCGGGAGAGCCGCCTCACCCATGCCGAAGAGGTAGGCGATGCGGCACCAGCCCAGCCCGTGCCCTCCCCCTGGTCGCTGCTGGCCCAGTGGGCGCAGCACGCCCAGGAGTGCTTCCACTTCGGTTTTCAGTTCTCCCCCGAGCAGAGCTTCATCGCCTGCTCCCCCGAGCGGCTCTATCGCCGGGAAGGGCGTCATCTGTTTACCGAGGCGCTGGCGGGCACCATCCGCCGCTCCGGCGACGAGGCGACCGATGCCGCCCTGGCCGCCGAGCTGCTGGCCGACAACAAAAACCGGCTGGAGAACCGGCTGGTCCACGCCGACATCCTCAGCCGGCTGGCGCCGCTCACCACCAGCACCAGCCTGACCGAGCCGCGTATCCTCAAACTGCGGCTGCTGCAACACCTCAAGTGCGACATCGAGGCCGAGCTCGAGCCCGGAGTGGGTGACTGGCAACTGCTGGATGCCCTGCATCCTACCCCCGCCGTCGGTGGCGCCCCGCGCGAGGCGGCGCTGGCCTTCATCCGCGAGTACGAGCCCCATGATCGCGGCTGGTATGCGGGCGCCTGTGGCATGCTGAGCCGGGAGACCTCGGAGTTTTCCGTCGCCATTCGCAGCGCCCTCGTCAGCGAGCAGGCCATCCACCTGTTCGCCGGGGCCGGCATAGTGGCGGGATCCGAGCCCGCCGCCGAGTGGGCCGAACTCGACAACAAGATCGCCAATGTGCTCTCCCTGCTGGGATAGCGTTTTCCCTTGTCTCCTCACCGCGAGAGCCCTATGCCCGCCAGCCCAGTGTCTGTGCACCAAGCGTTTGCCACTCAACATGCCACCTTCAACCACGTCTGGTCTTCCCTCCTGCTGGAGGAGCTCCATCGCCTCGGCGTGCGTGACATAGCGCTGGCCTCCGGCTCCCGTTCGGCACCGCTCACCATGGCCGCCGCCGCTCATCCCGGCTTTCGTCGCCACCTGCACTTTGACGAGCGGGGTCTCGGCTTCATGGCCCTCGGCCTCGCCAAGGGCAGCGGCCGGCCGGTGGCGGTGATCATGACCTCGGGTACCGCGGTGGCGAATCTCTGGCCGGCGGTGGCCGAGGCCCAGCTGACCGGGGTGCCGCTCATCATCCTCTCCGCCGACCGCCCCCCCGAGCTCATCGACAACGGCGCCAATCAGGCCATCGATCAGCAGGGGATCTTCGGTCGCTATCCGGTCTATCAGCAGAACCTGCCGAGCCCGACCCCGACCATACCGGCCGCCTTCGTGCTGAGCTCGGTGGATCAGGCGCTGGCCCAGCAGGCGCGCACGCCGGGGCCGGTGCACTTCAACTGCATGTATCCCGAGCCGCTCTATCCCGGTGACCACTATCTGGATTTCTCCGACTACCTGGCAACCCTCGGTGACTGGCTGCGCTCGCGTGAGCCCTGGAGCCCCTGGTTGCAGAACGAGCAAGCGTGCCCTGCCCAGCCCGACTGGGCGGCACTGCAAGGCAAGCGCGGCGTTATAGTCGCGGGCCGCATCCAGGATCCCGTACAGGGGCAGGCGGTGGCCGAGCTGGCACAGCGCCTCGGCTGGCCACTGTTGGCGGATCTGCAGAGCCAGATCCGCTTCGATGCCCGCAACCTCATCCACGTGGATCTCGCGCTGCAAGACGGCTGTTTCGTCGCCGAGCTGGCCCGCGCCGAGGTGCTGCTGCAATTTGGCGCCCGCCTCATCTCCAAGCGGCTCGGCCAGTTCATCAAGCAACACCCCTGGCAGGATTACTGGCTGGTGGACCCGCAACCGGCACGGCTGGATCCGGACTACCGACTGCGCCGCCGCCTGCTGTGCGAGCCCCAAGCCTTTACCGCCGCCCACCCGGTCAGCGCGCCACAACAGCCCTGGCACAAGCTGGTGGAGCGCCAACAACGGGCGACCCTCCAGATCCGCACCGCTTGTGATCGCTTCTCCGAGCTCGGGGTCTGCCACCGCCTGAATGCGCTCATCGAAGGCCAGCTGTTCGTCGGCAACAGCATGCCGGCCCGGCTGATGGACATGCTCGGCGAACCCGGCAAGGGGCCGAGCCGGGTGATGACCAACCGCGGCGCCTCCGGCATCGACGGCCTGATCGCCACGGCCTATGGCTTCGCCCAGAGCAGCGATGAGCCGACCACCCTGCTGCTCGGGGACCTCAGCGCCCTGCACGATCTCAACAGCCTGGCCCTGCTTGGCAAGGGGAGCCGGCCGCTGGTGGTGATCCTGCTCAACAACGACGGCGGCAGCATCTTCCGCATGCTGCCGGTGCCCACCGGCGATCGGCTGCTGGAAACCTACTACTGCCTGCCCCACGGCCTGCACTTCGAGCACGCAGCCGCCATGTTCGGCCTCCCGTATCGGGCGCCGACCACCCTGGCCGAGTTTGAACAGGCCTATCGCGCCGCGCTGGAGAACCCTTCTCGGGAAAACAAGGCAACCCTGATTGAAATCAAGGTGCCAAGCGCCGAGGTGGCCGAGGATCTGAAGGCACTGGGAGCGGCCATCCGTGGTCATTGAAGCCAAAGAGCCGATACCCTTGGTGCTGCTGCACGGTCTGCTTGGCGACCGCCGCGATTGGCAGCCGGTCATCGATGCCCTGCCGGAGTGCGAGTGCCATGCACTGGATCTGCCGGGTCACGGCAGCAACCGGGCGCTGCGGCTGGAGGGGTTCGAGCAGGCACATCGGTGGCTCTGCGACGAACTGACCGCGCGCAATATCCTGTACTACCGGCTGGCGGGTTATTCCCTCGGTGGGCGGCTGGCGCTTTACCACGCCAGCCAAGCCCCAGCGGGGCTGCAGGCCCTGCTGCTGGAGAACTGCCATCCCGGCCTGGCCATGACCGAACGAGCGGCTCGCATCGCACACGACGAGGCTTGGGCCCGCCGCTTCGAGGGCGAGCCTTTGGCCGGGGTGCTGGTGGACTGGTATCGCCAGCCGGTGTTTGCCGATCTCGACGAAGCCGGACGCGCCCGCCAGATTGCCAGGCGACTCGGCAACGATGGCCCGGCCGTCGCCGCCATGCTGCGCGCCACGTCGCTGGGCAAGCAGCCGGATCTCGCCGCTTGGCTGGCGAACACCCGCTTGCCGGTGAGCTGGATCTCCGGCAGCCGGGATCAAAAATTCCATGCACTGGCTTGCCAGCTGGTCGAGCAGGGCTGCAATATCAATCACTTGACGCTGGATGGCGGCCATAACCTGCATGCCAGCCAGCCAGAATGCTTCGCCACCTGCCTGCGGGAGTGGCTGGCGAAGGACGCAATCCAGCCTGATCTCGGCTGAACATCATTTGCCCCGGCCTGCGCAAGCGGGCTTATCACCCATAACAAGAGAGTGAACATGATTGAAGCAATGACAGAAGCGGAACTGTATGCCCCTATCGCATGGCAGGATTGCTCCGCCGGTTACGAGGACATCCTCTATCACAAGTCCCAGGATGGCATTGCCAAGATCACCATCAACCGTCCCCAGGTGCGCAACGCCTTCCGTCCCCGTACCGTCAAAGAGATGCTGCAGGCCCTGGCCGATGCTCGCTACGACGATCATATCGGCACCATCATCCTCACCGGTTTCGGCGAGAAGGCGTTCTGCGCCGGTGGCGATCAGAAGATCCGGGGCGACTACGGTGGATACCAGGATGACGAAGGCACCCATCACCTCAACGTGCTCGACTTCCAGCGCGACATCCGCACCTGCCCCAAGCCCGTGGTGGCCATGGTGGCCGGTTACGCGGTCGGCGGTGGCCATGTGCTGCACATGATGTGTGACCTGACCATAGCGGCCGACAATGCCCAGTTCGGCCAGACAGGCCCGAAAGTCGGCTCCTTCGACGGCGGCTGGGGCGCCTCCTACATGGCGCGCATCGTCGGCCAGAAGAAGGCCCGCGAGATCTGGTTCCTGTGCCGCATGTACGACGCAAACCAAGCCCTCGACATGGGACTGGTCAATACCGTCGTGCCTTTGGCGGAGCTGGAGCGCGAAACCGTGCGCTGGTGCCGCGAGATGCTGCAAAACAGCCCCATGGCGCTACGCTGCCTGAAGGCGGCGCTGAACGCAGACTGTGACGGCCAGGCCGGCTTGCAGGAGCTGGCGGGCAATGCCACCATGCTGTTCTACATGACCGAAGAGGGTCAGGAAGGGCGTAACGCGTTCAACGAGAAACGCCGTCCCGACTTCTCCAAATACAAGCGGAATCCCTGATGACACTCGCCCTCTATCGCTATCATCTGCCCTTTACCCAGCCCCTGACCTTTCACGGCAAGGTGGAGGTGGCGCGAGAGGGCCTGTTGGTGCGCATCGACGATGGCTGGGGGGAAATCGCCCCCTTGCCCGGCTTCTCCAAGGAGACGCTGGCCGAGGCGCAGGCCGAGACTCTCGCCTGCCTGGCGCAACTGGCTCGGGGGCAAACCATGGCCCCCCAGCTGCCTTCGGTGCAATTTGGCCTCGACTGTGCCCGCCGTCATTGGCCCGAACAGACCGCCTCACTGCCCGAGCCCTATCCCCTCATTCAGGGCTCCCCCCAGGAGCTGCTCAAGAACTGGAAGATCTGGCTGCACGAGACGCCCCTCAAGGCCAAGCTCAAGGTGGCCCGCTACCCCATGCGTGACGAGCTGGCGCTGATCCGCCTGCTGCTCGATCGACGCCCCAATCTCAAACTGGTGCTGGATGCCAACCAGGGCTGGACCCGCGAGGAGGCCTGGGCCTTCTGCGGTCACCTGGATCCGAACCGGATCGAATATCTGGAAGACGTCTGCGCCGACTTCGACGACATCGCCTTCGTGGCAGCCCGTACCGGCATGCCGATGGCGCTGGACGAACTGCTGGCCCAGGGCAAACCCTGGCAACCGATCCCGCAGTTGAAGGCGCTGGTGCTCAAGCCCACCCTGCTCGGGGCCCTCGCCAACAGCGAGGCCCTGGTGACCCGCGCCCGCGAGCTGCGGCTGAAAGTGATCGTCTCCTCCTGCTTCGAGTCCGGCGTCGGCCTCGGCCAGCTCGCCCGCCTCGCGGGAGAGTGGGCGCCGGATCAGGCCCCTGGCCTGGATACCCGCCGCTGGATGACGGGAGATCTGCTGGATAAACAGGGTCAACCCGACCTGAGCCTGCTCAAACCCCTGTTCCACCGTGATTGAGCCCTCCTTGCCGCAAGACGACGCCTCTGAATTGCACCCCGAGCCTTGCCCGGTGCGTCACTGGGCAAGAGAAGCGCCACAGCGGATCGCCATCCACGGCGCCACTCCCCTCCGCTACCGGCAGCTGGATGCCAGACTGAACGCCCTGTGCCGGCAGCTCGAACTGGTGGGATTGAAGGCCGGGGACAGGTTGGCCGCCGTGGTGCGCGGCGCACAGGCAGATGTGTTGATTGCCTGGGCCTGCGTGCGTAGCGGCATCGTCTTTTGCCCCCTCAATCCCGCCTTTCCCCTGCCGAAACAGGCCGAGCTGGCTCATCAGCTGGAGGTGGCCGCCTTCTGGTCGGCCGACGAGATCCCGGACGGCCCCTGGCAGCCGCTGCGACTGGACTTCGAGGCCGAGCTGGCCGCGGATCCGGCGCCCCTGTCGCTGGCTCCTGCCCAGCTCAACAATATGATCCTCACCTCCGGCTCCAGCGGCGCCCCCAAGGCGGTGGTGCATCGCCTCGCCAATCATCTGGCCTCGGCCCGGGGATCCGCCCCCCTGATCCCGCTGGACGGCGACTGCGGCTGGCTGCTCTCTCTGCCGCTGTTTCACGTCGGCGGCTACGCCATCCTGTTCCGGGTCTTCCTGGCGGGAGCCTGCCTGGTGCTGGACGATCGCAACCAGCCCCTCAAGGAACGCCTAGAGCGCCAGCCCGTCACCCACTTATCCCTGGTGCCGACCCAGCTCTGGCGTCTGCTGGCGCAGGGCTTCGACCCCGCCAATACCCGGTTGCGGGAGCTGCTGCTCGGCGGCGCCGCCATCCCCGAGCCCCTGGTAAGCCGCCTCAAGACGCTGGGGCTCACCCCCAAGGTGAGTTATGGGCTGTCGGAGATGGGCAGCCAGGTCTGCACCGGACTGCCGACCGGGGCCGGGGTGGTCGGCAAGCCGCTGCCAGGGCGGGAGCTGTGCATCCGGCAGGGGGAGATCTGCGTGCGCGGCGCCACCCTGTTCGCCGGCTACTTCAAGGACGGCACACTGGCACGACCGCTCGATGAAGCGGGCTGGTTCCATACCCGCGACAAGGGTCGCTTCACCGACACCGGCGAGCTGGTGGTGGAGGGGCGGCTCGACAACCTCTTCATCTCGGGGGGGGAAAACATCCAACCCGAAACCATCGAGCAGCGACTGGTGGATCACCCCGCCGTGGCCCAGGCACTGGTGGTGCCCGTGCCGAGCGACGAGTGGGGCCAACGCCCCGCCGCCTTCGTCGATTGGCATGGCGAACCCGTCCCCCCTGCCGAGCTGGCTAGCTGGATCAGGCAGGCATTGCCCGGCTTCATGGTGCCGGATCGCTGGCTGCCCTGGCCCGATCTGGCCGGCAACCTGAAACCCTCCCGCACCAAACTCGCCCTGCTGGCGACCTCGGCCTGACCACCGGGGCCCTGACCGCGCTCGGTGCCCATCCGCTGCTCTACCCGGAGCAGGCGAGCGAGATAAACGGTCCCCCCTGGGCGACCGGCCTGTTCGATCTGCTCAACTTCATCGATGTCGCCAGCGACGTCCGCCAGCAGGATGAGCAGCTGCGCGCCCTCGGCATGAGCTCGCCCTGTGGCAGGGTCGGAATGGCCAGGATCTGCTCCTGCTCGATGCCTGCACCCGCCTCTACCGGACCGCCCCTCCTTCGCTGCGAGGGCCCCGCCAGCGACAGTCTCTGCCCGAGTGACACCAACCGTGGTCATCAAGCCTGACGCCGCGCGCCAAGTTGTAATAGAATGGCTCCCTGTCATCCCCTATTTCAGACCCGAACCGCACCGCGCATGAAGAAGTTTGCCAAGATCCTGCTCGCCTGCCTCTGCCTGTTGCTGGCCTCCGTCGTCGCACTGCTTGGCTACAGCGAGTGGACCGTCTCGGACGCCCGTCACTACACCTATGACGACGTCAATGCGGTGCCCTACAACAGGGTCGCCGTGGTACTCGGTACCTCCAAATACCTGATCGGCGGCAGCCCGAATCACTACTTCAAATACCGGATCAAGGCCGCCGCCGAGCTCTACAACAACGGCAAGGTGGACTACATCCTGGTCTCCGGCGACAACGCCACCGTGCAATACAACGAGCCGCGCCAGATGCGGCGCGCCCTGATCCAGGCCGGCATCCCGGCCAGCGCCATCTACAGCGACTACGCGGGTTTTCGCACCCTCGACTCCATAGTGCGGGCCAAGGAAGTGTTCGGTCAGGCCCACTTCACCGTGGTCTCCCAGGCCTTCCACAACGAACGCGCCATCTTCATCGCCCGCCACTTCGGCATCGAGGCCGTCGGCTTCAACGCCCTGGATCCCAGCGCCTATCAGGGCATCAAGACCCGGGTACGCGAGGTGTTCGCCCGCCTGATGGGGCTGCTCGATCTCTACGTGCTGGACAAGGGACCCAAGTTCCTCGGCGAGCCCATCGTCATCGGCGGTCCCATCCCCTGCCAGGCCCTGAGCACCCTGGGGGCGAGCCAGCCCTGCCTGCCCATCCCGGCCACGACCGCCGCGGTGACAGCGACCCAAAGCAAGCCGCTTGCCAAGGCCACAGATGCAGCCAGCGCGGCGGTGACAACCAGCGCAACGACTGCGACCAGTACGGCTGTCGCGACCACCGAGACAGGTTCAGCAGCGACGACAACCGATGCAACCCAGGCGACCAGCGCCGCCACGGCCACCAGCTCGGCACCAGCAACCCGTACCGCTCCCTGAGCCGCCACAAACAAGAGACCCGCCATCAGGCGGGTCTCTTGTTTTAACGCCACAGAGCAGCAGCGCTTACGCCAGTGCCAGCCGGTAGTGGCGCGCCACCTCCTGCCAATCCACGACCTTGTAGAAGACGGCGATGTAGTCGGGGCGCTTGTTCTGGTACTTGAGGTAGTAGGCGTGCTCCCACACGTCCAGCCCCAGGATGGGCACATTGCCCTGCATCAGCGGGCTGTCCTGGTTGGCGCTGCTCTCCACCTGCAACTTGCCCTCCTTGTTCACCGTCAGCCAGGCCCAGCCGCTACCGAAACGGCTCAGCGCCGCCTGGGTGAAGGCCTGCTTGAAGGCATCCAGCCCCCCCAGATCCCGTGCGATCGCCTCGGCCAGCTCGCCACCCGGCTCGCCACCGCCCTGCGGACTCATCACCTGCCAGAACAGACTGTGGTTGGCGTGGCCGCCGCCGTGGTTGCGCACCGCCCCCTGCACCTTGGCCGGCAGGCTGTCGAAGCTGAGCAGCAGTTCATCCACCGGCAGTGCCGCAAATTCGGGGGCCCCTTCCAGCGCGACGTTGAGGTTGGTGACATAGGTCTGATGGTGACGGCTGTGGTGGATCTCCATGGTCAGCGCGTCGATGTGGGGTTCCAGCGCGTCGTAGGCGTAGGCGAGGGCAGGCAGGGTATGGCTCATGTTCATCTCTCTTATTTGTGATCAATGCAGTCGGGGGGCGGGCTCGGCCTGGCACAGGCATTGGCCGAGGCAGCGTTGAATACCGTCGTGGGTGCCGTGCTTGCGCACGAAGGCGAGCAGCTCGGTCCGGGTGTTGTGGCTATGGCGCGAGGCGGAGGCGCGCAGCGAGTCGGAGCAGGCGGGGGACTGGCTGGTGGCGAGCAGGCAGTCATGCACGTGGCACAGTATGTCGGCGGCCCTGTCCGGCAGCGTCATGGCCACCAGCAGATCCGCCAGGTTGTGGTGCGCCACCACCAGTGCCGCCACCGCTTCATCCGCATCCTGCCAGAAGGAGAACTGCTGGCGGGCCAGCCAGAGCGCCTGCTGGTAACAGTCGAGGGCCTTGGCATATTCGCCGGCATCGAAGTGACGGTTGCCGCAGAGGGTCTGCTGCTTCCAGTGCACCATGCTGTTGTCCGTCTCGGTGGCACCGACCCACCCTTTCACCCAGCTTGCTGTCATGGCTATAACACCCAAATGATAATAATTATTATTTAACTTATCTGGGTGACGAACACAAGGGATAGTTCAAATCCGGGCCTCTGCCCATATGGGCAGTGTTTTATCGGGATGGCCGGTTTAGTGATCGCCACCACAGATACATTCGAGTGCGGATACCATGCTGATGGGACTGGCATGACGCCGGTGGCTGCCCGTCGGCAGCCTTGGACACAAGGATGATGACAATGAAGAGATGGCTGTTGATGCTGTTGTGCGCCCTGCCCATATTGACTCAGGCGGCAGGCTATACCCAGACCCGTTACCCCATAGTGCTGGTACACGGGCTCTTTGGCTTCGACAAGTTGCTCGGGGTCGATTACTTCTACGGCATCCCCCAGGCCCTGACCCGGGACGGCGCCCGCGTCTACGTGGCCCAGGTCTCCGCCACCCAGAGTTCCGAGCTGCGCGGTGAACAGCTGCTCAAGCAGGTACAGCAGGTGCTCGCCATCACCGGGGCCGAGAAGGTGAACCTCATCGGTCACTCCCATGGCGGCCCCACCATTCGTTACGTGGCCTCGGTCGCTCCCGAGCTGGTCGCCTCCGCCACCAGCGTGGGCGGGGTCAACCAGGGATCCGAGATAGCGGATCTGGTGCGCGCCAACGTCAAGCCCGGCTCTGTGACCGAGCGGCTCGCGGTGGCGGCGGCCTCGGCCCTGTCCGGCGTCATCTCCCTGCTCTCCGGTGGCGGCAGCCTGCCGCAGGATCCCCTCGCCTCTCTCGATGCCCTCACCAGCGCCGGCGCCCAGCGCTTCAACCAGCACTACCCGGAAGGGTTGCCAAGCCGCTACTGCGGCGAGGGGCCGCTGCAGGCCGCCAACGGCGTCTATTACTTCTCCTGGAGCGGGCGCGGCAACATGACCAACATCCTGGATCCGGTGGATCCGGCGCTGGCCCTCACCGGCACTTTCTTCAGCGAACCCAACGACGGCCTGGTGGGGGTGTGCAGCAGCCACCTCGGCAAGGTGATCGGCACCGGCTACCGGATGAACCACCTGGACGAGGTGAACCAGTCCTTCGGCATCCACCATCTGTTTGACACCGATCCCCTGACCCTCTACCGCCAGCACGCCAACCGCTTGCAGGGGCTGGGGCTATGAGCAGGGGCGTGCTGATACTGGCGCTGCTGTGCCCGGCCCTGCTGCTGGGGGCTTTCGCGCTCTGGCCCACATCCGAGTCCTCCCTGGAGGCCGCCCCCGAGCATGGCGCGCTGCGCCACCAGCTGGCCCAGCGCCTGGAGCAGGGAGAGACAGGGGAAGGCGACGAGCTGATGGCCCGCTACCAGAGCTTTCTCAAGGCCGAGGGCGGCCTGAGGGTGCCGACGGATCCCGGCCTCGCCAGCCTGCAGCAGCTGTTCGATGAGCGCGAGCAGTTGCGCCAGCGGCGCTTCACCCCGGCCGAGCAGGAGCAGCTGTTTGCCGAGGACAGGCTGATGGAGCAATGGACCCTGCGCCGCAAGGCGCTGGCCGAGGCGAGCGAGGCCGACAAACAGGGGCTGGCCACAGAGCTCGAGCTCTGGCTGGCGGAGCAACCTCAATGGTTCAGGGAGGCCGAGACCAACAGCCAGCTGCTGGGGGAGTTGCAAACTCTGGATCGGCTGACACCGGCCGAGCGGGATGCCGTGCTGCAGGAGAAAGTGGGACAGGAGGCGGTGGATCGCCTGCATCAGCTGGATCAGAGCCGGCAGGCGTTCGACCGGCAGCTGGCGGGCTATCTAGGGGAGCTGACCCCGCTTTCCGTCGATGACAGGGCCGTCCAGCAGCAGGAAATTCTGGCGCACTGGTTCCAACCAGAGCAATGGCGAAGGGTCGAGGCCCTGACCCGTCTAAAACTCGGTGACATCCCATAAAAAAGGGGCCAAGTCGGCCCCTTTTTTTCATCTCGTGCCGGCTCATTGCGGCTTGTTGGCGCCCGGCAGCGGCTGCCAGGTGAGCCGGGTCACCTGGGTGCCCTGCACCTCGCACTTGAGGCAGAGATCCTGCCAGCCCTGGTCCTGGCGCAGGGAAACTTCCCCCTCCAGCCCCTGCTCGCTCACCTTGATCTTCGGTGGCTCGACCTGCACCTTGTCGCCCTTGGCCAGGGTCATCAGCTTGCCGCTGCACAGCCACTGGGTCAGCTCGGCCCCCTTCAACTTGACGCCCTTGGCGGCCTTCTGCTCCGCCTGGCTCGGCACGAACAGCTGGCTCAGCTCGGCGGCCCGCTTGGTGAGCCACTCCTGGCGCTGCTGCATGCTCATCTTGCTGACAAACTCGGCCGGCTGGCCCTTGTCGTCCAGCCACTGAGTCAGGCTGCCCTTGTCGTCGAAGGCGAACTGGGCCGCTGGCTCCTTCACCCCGAACAGCTGGCCACCCTTGAAGTAGTAGCGGCTCTCCCCCTCCAGCTTGCCCTGCTCGTTCATGATGGGCACGGCGATGATGACGGGCTTGCCGTCGATCCAGGCCTTGATGTCCACCCCGTCGTGGCTGAACAGCCGGGTGTCGAGGGCCCCCTCGGCCCCCTTCTCCATCAGGGTGAATTGCTCGGCCAGGGAGGCGGCCAGGGAAGGCAGGGAGCAGAGTCCCAGCGTCAGAGCGATCAGGGTATTGCGCATAGTTGTCCTGTGGTGGGCCCGGAGGCCAGGGTTAACTTTCTATCAACTCTCTATCAGCCACACCTTCAATCCCTCCCTGTGGTGCTCGTCGAGGGGTCGGGACTGGCGAGTCTGATAGTTGAAATGGATCAGGGTCGTCTCGGCGGTGACGGCCAGCTCGCCGCCCTGCCAGGCCTCCTGCCAGAGGGTGAAGGAGCTGGAGCCGATGCGACGCACCCCCGTCTTGATGGTCACCGGCTGGCCATAGAACAGCTCCCGTTTGAACTGCACCCCATAGCCCGCGATGATCAGGCGCCAGTCATGCACATCCAGCTCGGGGGAGAAGAGGCGAAACAGGGGATCCCGGGCCGATTCGAACCAGACCGCCGGCACTGTGTTGTTGATGTGGCCGAGGGCATCTGTCTCTTGAAAACGGGGTTGGATCTGCATTTCCAGCATGGCAATCGACTCCTTGTCGTGGGACCGCGCACAGGCTAGCGCGCCAACCGCTACGACTCAAGCGTCCCGGCGTCCGGGTGAGAGCGAGCTCCGCTTTCCGGCGCTTGGGTCCCCTGCTCGGGTTTTAGCCAGGCGCTGCGAAAATCGAACCAGCCGAGGGCCGTCATCCGCACCCCATGCACCCCGACCCGGCTCTCCAGCTCCAGCCAGTGGTGAAACAGCGGCACAAACCAGTGCTGACGCTGCACCTCGGCCAGCAAGGCGCGCGGTCCCGGCTCGGCGCCGCTGGCGCGCCACTGCGTCAATCCCTGCCACAGGGCCGGCTGACGGCCCCAGACCCGCTGCAACAGAGGGGTGCCCAGCAGCCAGGCGTAGGGGGCGAAGGCCTGCTCGTGCTCGAGGTTGAGGGTGCCTAGCCAGAGATCCACGTCCTCGTCGGCCCCGCTCACCCAGCGGCCGTAATCCAGAGAGCGCACCTCCAGCGCTATGCCCTGTTCGGCCAGCAGGCTGGCCATGGCACCGGCGCATTCATTGAACTCCAGATGCTGGTTGAAGCAGGCGAGCACCAGCCGCTCCGGCAACTGCACGGGGCCCGGCTGCGGGGCCGACAGGGGTTCACGCCAGTGGGGCAGCAGGCCAAGGGCGCTGGTCCAGCCCCGTTGCAGCTCGGGGGCGACCCGCGCCATCAGGGCGATGGGGTTGAGCAGGGTCGCCAGCCACTGGCGCAGGGCCGGATCCTGCAAGGCGGGGGATCTGTCGTCCTGCAGCAGGAAGTAGCAGCCGGACTCGAGCTCGGACTCGCCGCGCATGGTGCCAAGCTCGGGGTTGTCGTGGCCGAGCTGCAGGTGGCTCTCCAGCCGCTCCGCCAGCTCCGGCAGCATCCAGATGTCGATCTCGTCGAGCAGGGCGCGCAGGCCGAAGTAGTCGTCGAACGCACTGAGGCACAGGTGCAGGGGATCGTTGGTGGTCACCCGGTAGGGGCCGGTGCCCACGGGTTGCAGGGCAAAGCCCGGCTCCCCCTTCAGCTCCCTCGGCAACACGGCCGCCACCGGTTCGGCCAGCAGGTGGAGCAGCCAGGGATCCGGGCTGTCGAGATGCAGGTCCAGGGTTCGTGGCCAGGGGCTCTCCAGCCGGACCAGATGGGCGAACAGCGGCCGTTCCCGCAGGGCCAGCAGGCTCTCCATCACGTCCTCCACCGCCAGCTCGCGGCCATGGTGGAAGCGCACCGCTGGCCGCAGATAGAAGCGCCAGTGACAGGGGCCGAGCCGCTCCCAGTGGTGGGCGAGATCCCCCTCGATTTCCCCATTTTCCTCATTTCGTCGGGTCAGGCCGTTGAAGATCTGGCGGCTCAGGTGTACCTCGGAGCGGCGCAGGGGATCGGTGGGCAGCAGTCGGGGCAGCGGGCGGTAGTAGGGCACCCGCAGGATCTGGCGCCCCTCCCGGGTGGCCTGACCGAGCTGCTCGATGAGCAGCGGGGTGAGCAGATCCAGCCGGTCCTCCGCCACCCGCACCGCCTGGGTGAGCAGCCCCTGTTGCAGCAGATCCCGCAGCCGGCGTCGGGTCAGGTTCTCCTGGTTGTCGAGCAGGGTCAGTCGGGAGCGGCGCCCCCGTCCCGCCTCGGCGGACCAGCTGAGCCAGCCCTGATCCTGCATCCGGCGCAGCAGCAGACGGGCGTTGCGCGGGGTGCAGCACAGCAGCTCGGCCACCTCGGCGAGGCTGATCTCCCGCTCGTCGGCACCCAGCTGCTGGGCGAGTCGTTGAAATTGCTGATGGAGGCGACCGGTCGGCATAAAAGAGGAAATCCTTGATAGAGAAGTCGTCAGTTTTTACTTCCTCATTTTAGCTCAATACTGTTGCCGAACATGAGCACAACCTCACAGGAGCACCATCATGAGCCAAGCATCTTCCCCCAAACCGATCCGGATCCAGCAAACCCTGCGTCGTTACTTCCAGCGGATCCTGCCCCGTCCGCTGCCGTCGATCGAGGATCCCATGAGCCAGCTCAACCGCCTGATGCAGTGGGACATGAACCAGATCGACGACAAGGAGTATCGCCGCCGCCTCTGACGGCGGCCGGCGCGACGCACTCCCCAGAGACGCGGGGGCAATTGAGATTGCTTTGCCGGATCTGGCTGTTTACAACGGGCGAGGGCCTGATAGATTGGACGTCTATCCATCTATAACAACGGCAACGAACGACATCCAACAAGGAGAGTGTGATGAAAGATGCGACCCTGGCCCTGCACCACGGCTTTTCCAGCGACCCCACCACCAAGGCGGTGGCCGTGCCCATCTATCAGACGGTGGCCTACGAGTTCGACAGCGCCCAGCACGGGGCGGATCTGTTCAACCTGGCGGTGCCCGGCAACATCTACACCCGCATCATGAACCCCACCAACGACGTGCTGGAGCAACGGCTCGCCGTGCTGGAAGGGGGCATCGCCGGACTGGTGGTGTCGGCGGGCTCCGCCGCCATCACCTATGCCATCCAGGCGTTGACCGCCGCCGGTGACAACATCGTCTCCACCCCCCAGCTCTATGGCGGCACCTACACCCTGTTCGCCCACATGCTGCCGAGCTTCGGGGTCGAGGTGCGCTTCGCCAAGGATGACAGCGCCGAGGCCATCGCCGCCCTCATCGACGACAAGACCAAGGCGGTCTACTGCGAGAGCATCGGCAATCCGGCGGGCAACATCGTCGATCTGGCCGCCTTCGCTAAAGTGGCTCACGCCCGGGGCGTGCCTCTCATCGTCGACAACACGGTCGCCACCCCTGTGCTGTGCAAACCCATAGAGCACGGCGCCGACATCGTCGTGCACAGCCTCACCAAGTACGTGGGGGGCCACGGCAACTCCCTCGGCGGCGTCATCGTCGACTCGGGCAAGTTCCCCTGGGCGGATCACCCCGCGCGCTTCCCCCAGCTCACCAGCCCGGAGCCTTCCTACCACGGGGTGGTCTACACCGAGGCCTTCGGCCCTGCGGCCTTTATCGGCCGGGTGCGTACTGTGCCCCTGCGCAATACAGGGGCGGCGTTGGCCCCCATGAACGCCTTCCTGCTGCTGCAGGGGCTGGAGACCCTGAGCCTGCGCATGGAGCGCCACGTGGACAACGCCCTGCGGGTCGCCCATCACCTCAAACAGCACCCCAAGGTGGAATGGGTCAGCTATGCCGGCCTGCCCGGCCATCCCCACTATCCGCTGGCGGAGCAGTACATGGGCGGCCGCCCCTCCGCCATCCTCTCGTTCGGGCTCAAGGAGGGCTATGAGGCCGGGGTGCGCTTCTACGACGCCCTGAAGATCTTCAAGCGGCTGGTCAACATAGGCGACGCCAAGTCACTGGCCTGCCACCCCGCCTCCACCACCCATCGCCAGCTGAGCGAGGAGGAGCAGGCCAAGGCCGGGGTGAAACCCGAGATGATCCGGTTGTCGGTGGGGATCGAAGCCATCGAGGACATTCTGGCGGATCTGGATCAGGCGCTGGAGGCCTGAGTCAGCAAATAGAAGAGCGGGCATCTGCCTGCTCTCTTTTTTTCCGGGCCGATGAACCCCTGGCCGCGCCGGCGCGTATCATCGCCTCCCGCCATCGAATCGAGGTTCCCATGATAATCCTGCACCACCTGAACAAGTCCCGCTCCCAACGCATCATCTGGCTGCTCGAAGAGCTGGGGCTGCCCTACCGGATCCAGGCCTACCAGCGCGACGCCGCGACTTTTCTGGCGCCCCCCGAGCTCAAGGCCATCCACCCCCTCGGCAAGTCCCCCGTCATCGAATACGACGGGCGCGTGCTGGCGGAGTCTGGTGCCATCACCGAGTACCTGATCGCCCGCCATGCCCCGGATCGGCTAGCCCCGGCCCAGGACGATCCCGACTACGCCGACTACCTGCAGTGGCTGCACTTCGCCGAGAGCTCCGGCATCTTGCCGCTGCTGCTGGACATGTTCGTGCGCAAGGACGGCAGCCCCATGCGCTTCCTGCCGGACTATGCCAAGGCGGAGTGTGCCAAGGTGCTCGGCTATCTAAATACGGTCCTGAGCACTCGCCACTATCTGGTGGGAGAGCGCCTCTCCGGCGCCGACATCATGAACTCCTTCCTGGTGGATCTGCTGGCCCAGAGCGGCCAGCTGGCCCAGTTCCCGCACCTGCAGGCCTACTGGCAACGGCTCAACACGCATCCGGCCCGCCAGAAGGCGGCCGCACTGGAGCGCGAGCTGGATCAGAGCGCCTGATCGAACCCTGGAATACAAAACGCCCCGAATTCGGGGCGTTTTCTTTGGTGTTCAGGTCAGATCCTGAAAATCACAGCGCGTGGGAGAGGATCCGCGCCACCTTGTCCGGATCGATATCCTGCTGCTCCCCGAGCGCGGTCAGACCGAAGCGCTTGAGGTTGGAACAGATCGCCGGGATGCTGCTCTCCGTCAGGCCATAGTCGACGAGACGGGTGCCTACCCCCATCTGCTGGAAGAACTGCTCGGTGCGGATGATCGCCTCCTCGATGCGCAACGCCCTGTCTTCCCGGTTGGAATGCCAGACCCGCTCGGCAAACTGGGCCAGCTTCTCCTGCTTCTGGGCCGCCTGCTCCCGCAGCAAGGAGGGCAGCACCACCGCCAGGCTCTGGGCATGATCCAGCCCATAGAGGGCGGTCAGCTGATGGCCGATGGCGTGGGTGGACCAGTCCTGGGGCACGCCGCGCCCGATGAGGCCGTTGAGTGCCAGGCTGGCGGCCCACATCAGGTTGGCACGCACCTGATAGTTGGTGGGATCCTTCAGCGCCCTGGGGCCGTTGTCCACCAGTACCTGCAGCAAGCCCTCCGCCAGCCGATCCTGCACCTCGCCGCCGACCGGGAAGGTGAGGTACTGCTCGGTGATGTGGACGAAGGCATCCACCACCCCGTTGCCAATCTGACGCGTCGGCAGGCTGTAGGTGGTGGTGGGATCCAGCACCGCAAACTGCGGCAGCACCTGGGGGCTCATGAAGGAGAGCTTGGCATCCCCCCGGCTCACCACGGCGGCGGGATTGCTCTCCGAACCGGTGGCAGGCAGGGTCAGCACACAGCCGAGCGGCAGGGCCGCCTTGACCGGCGCCTTGTGCAAGAGCATGTCCCAGGGGTCCTCCCCCTCGAAGCAGGCCGCCGCGGCCACGAACTTGGTGCCATCCACCACTGAGCCGCCGCCGACCGCCAGCAGAAAGTCGATGCGCTCGCGTTTCACCAGCTCGACCGCCTCCATCAGCTGGCTGTACTGGGGGTTGGCGCCGATGCCGGAGAACTCCTGCCAATCCAGGCCAGTCAAGGCATCACATAACTGCTGATAGACCCCGTTTGTCTTGATGCTGCCACCGCCATAGAGCACCAGCAGGCGACTGCCGCTCGGGACAAGCTCCGGCAGGCTGGCTATCTGGCCTTCGCCGAAACAGATACGGGTGGGGTTGGCATATTGGAAGTTGTACACGGCAGAGCCCTCGGTTGAATGCATGCAGAGGGATTGTGCGCCCAGCCGCGGGCGAGGTCAAAAAACGGGAGCGGGCTACCAAAATGGGGAGGGTCGCTCATCTGGCATGAGGCAGTCGGGGATGACTTTGCTATGGTGTCACAGGGAAGGGGGGACCAAGCCCCTCCCCATCATCATGGCGCTACCACCGTTTCGTCATCAGGGCGCCTCTTGACGAGGTTCCATCTCCCAGTCACAGGATCTCAATTATGAAACTGAAACACGCTTGGATTGCCGGCTTGCTCAGCCTCTCCTCCACTGCCATGGTGCAGGCCGCCGAGGTGGCCACCAACGTGGCGATCACCCCCGGCCAGGCCAGCCTGGCGGAAGAGGTCACCGCCAAGGCGACCATCACCGCCATCGACACCGCGACCCGCAAGGTCAGCCTGAAGAATACCGAGGGCCAGAGCTTCGATCTGGTGGCCGGCGATGAGGTGACCAATCTCCAGAGCCTCAAGGTGGGGGATCAAGTCGCGCTGCGCTACCTGCAGTTGCTGGACCTGGAGCTGCTCAAGGGCACCGCCGGGATCAGGAAACGGGTGGTGGAGGTCGAGGGGACCAAGGCCGCCGCGGGCGATCAGCCCGGTGCCGGGGCCGGTATGCAGGTGACCATCTATGCAGACGTCATCGACGTCGACAAGGCGCAGCAGAGCATCAGGGTCAAGGGCGTGGACAAGACCCTCACCCTCAAGGTGCAAGATCCGGCCCAGTTCGCCCTGATCGCCAAGGGGGATCAGATCAAGGCCGTCCAGACCACGGCCATCGGCATAGGGATAGTGCCGGAGACCAAATAACGGCCTCTCTCCTCTTCACCCTCTGCACCAAAGGGAGTGGCCTCGGCCCTCCCTTGTTCATCTCCGTTCGCCCTCAGAACCTGTTCACGATCTTGCTGCGAGGCCGTGATCAAGGCTCATGTGCTGCTCGGAATCCTCATTGATGGGCTTGCTGGCGATCTCTCGTGACAGATCGTGAACAGGTTCTCAGGCAAGCCCTTGCCTGCCGGCACCAAAGCTTGCCGTTTGAGTCACCAAAATCAGGCACTCTGCTGTGCTGACGACTTGCCGGTGAGCTTGTCCATGGCCGCCTTGAGCAGGGCGTCGCGCTGCTCGGTCAGTTCCTTGGTCTGCTGCTCCCGCTGCTCGGTCGAGAGCCCCGGGTTGTCGGCGACTCCCTTGATCTGACTCTCGAGATCGTCAAATTTCTTGCGATCGAAGCCGAGCGCCTTGTCCACCAGCTGCTGCACCAGCGGATTATTGGCACTGCCGGTCAGGGACGCGCTCTTGCCGCTCTTGGCCAGATGCTCGTAGGTCAGCACCTGTTGCGCCTTGCCGGTCAACACCTGGCTGGAGAGGCTGACCTGCTGATCCCAGCCGCCGCTCTGCTGGCTGTCGTCGCCGCCGAGGGTGGCCAGGGCGCGGCTATGGGATGCACTCTGGGCGAGTTGCTGGGTGTAGGGTTTGATATCCATGGGGACTCCAAGCTGCCGGCCGAACCGGTATCCGGGGACGCACTCCCCGCCATGGCAAGGCCTCAGCAAGTAGCAGGCCAACTTGTCAGGGCCGAACAAGGACGTATTGGCTCTCATTATTCTGCCGTCATAGCCAACAACCACAGATGCCACCAGCTATCCATTCTTTTACCGAACTAAAAACAGGAATGAACGGTAGATCACAAAATAAACAACCACAGAGGCATACCATGCCAGCGCACAATCTGGTCAGGAAGCAGTATTGTGGGTGATATGTTTGAAATATCAATAACATGCAGACCAATTCACCGGCATAGATTCATTGCCGTATCCGGCCTGTGGCAATCCGCCTCTCATCCCCTCCCCTGACTCACACTCACTTCGAAACGTCAGGCACGATAATGAAAAAACATACCTTGAGTCTCCTCTCCGCCACCCTGCTCAGCCTGCTTGGCACCAGTGCCGATGCCTGCACCGGCCTCATCGTCGGCAAGGGCGCCAGCGCGGATGGCAGCATCATGATCGCCAGAAACGAAGACTTCGGCATCAACAACTGGAACAAGTACCTCGCCTTCCACCCGGCCCGGCAGAACGAGGGCAAGAGTTGGAAACTGGGCAATGGCCTGGAGGTGCCCATGCCCAAGGCCTTCCTCGCCTACTCCGCCATCCGTGACTGGGATGCCACCACCAGCGATCCGGCCGGCAAGTATTACGAGGAGCGCGGCATCAACGAATACAACGTCGCCCTCTCCGCCACCACCAGTGCCGAGGTCAACGAGCGGGCCCAGAAGGCCGATCCGCTGATCGAAAAAGGGGTCATAGAGGCCATCATCCCGACCCTGATCCTGCCCCAGGCCAAGAGCGCGAAAGAGGGGGTCGAGCTGCTCGGCCACTATGTGGAGACCCATGGCGCCGGGGAGGGCAACAGCCTCTACCTGGCGGATGTGAACGAGGCCTGGCTGATGGAGATAGGCTCTGGCCACCACTGGATAGCGGTGCGGGTGCCGGACGACAGCTACGCCATGGTCGCCAACGGCCTGCGTATCCACGGGGTGAACCTGGACGACACCGCTGTGCTGCACTCCCCCAAGCTGCTGGAGTTCGTGCGCGAGCACAAGTTGCTGGATAACGCCGATCCCAGGGACTTCAACTTCGCCAAGGCGTTCGGGATCATCGCCGATCCTTACAACGTGGACCGGGAGTGGCTCGGCCAGCAACTGCTCAGCGCCTCCCACAAGCAGCCCACCCGCCAGGCGCAGTATCCGCTGTTCATGAAGCCGGACGCCCCCATCGCCGTGCCGGACGTGACCAAGTTGCTGAGCGCCACCTATGAGGGCACGGCGCTGGCAGACAAGGCGGAGCGACCGATCCGCATCGACAGGCAGCTCGAGTCCCACATCATCCAGCTGCGCAAGGAGATGCCCAAGGAGCTGCAGGGCCTCATCTGGCAGAGTTACGGCGTGCTGGCCGAGTCGGTGATGGTGCCGCTCTACCCCAGCCTGGAAACCTACCCCCTGCCCTATCGCAGCGGCAGCGACACCTATTCCGACGACTCCGCCTACTGGCAGTTCCGCAGTCTGACCGCGCTCGCCAATACCAACCCGGGCAAGTACCTGCCGCTGCTGCGCGGGGTCTGGGGCAAGCAGAGCGAGAAGTTCTACAAGGAGGTGGCGGTGCTGGACAAGACCCTCAAGCAGACCTATGCCAGCGACAAGGCCACGGCGCTGCAACTGGCGGCCGACTACTCCTACGGCCAGCTGGAGCAGAACTATCAGCTGGCGAAAGAGCTGCGCTACAAGCTGATGACGGATCTCACCAAGAGCACCGAGAAGAAATACTCGGAAGAGGAGTTCAAGAAGATCATGAGCCTGTAGGGCTCACCAAAACCAAGAGGCACCCCGGGGTGCCTCTTCTCGTTTCGGCAGGGCGCCGAACTCAGCGACGGCTGATGTTGAGCGGGCCGAAGGTCTGGGCCACCGGCATGATCTCGATGCTGTTGATGTTGACATGGGCGGGCTGCTGGCTGACCCAGAGCACGGTATTGGCGATGTCTTCCGGCTGGATCGCCTGCACCCCCTGATAGACGGTGGCCGCCTTGGCGTCGTCCCCGTGGAAGCGCACGTTGGAGAACTCGGTGCCGCCGCACAGGCCCGGCTCAACGTTGGTGACGCGCACCGCGCTGCCCGCCAGATCGGCCCGCAGATTCAGGCTGAACTGCTTCACGAACGCCTTGGTGGCGCCGTAGACGTTGCCGCCCGGGTAGGGATAGGTGCCGGCGATGGAGCCGATGTTGATCACGTGGCCGCGATTACGTGCCACCATGCCCGGCAACAGCAGGCGGGTGAGCAGGGTCAGGCCGCTGACGTTGGTGGCGATCATCTGCTCCCAGTCCTCCAGATCCGCCTTGTGGGCGGGTTCGAGCCCGAGCGCCAGGCCGGCGTTGTTGACCAGCAGATCCACCTCTTGCCAGGCAGCGGGCAGGCCAGCGATGGCAGCCCTGGTGGCGGCCTTGTCCTGCACGTCGAACACCAGCGGCAGGAAGCCGGCGCCCAGCTCCTCGGCCAGGGCCGCCAACCGCTCGGCGCGCCGACCCGTGCCTATCACCCTGTAGCCTGCGCCCACCAGCAGGCGGCTGATGGCCTCACCGAAGCCGGACGAGGCGCCCGTTACCATTGCTATCATCTGAACCTCCATTATCTAATTCGCCATTGTTATCTATCTTGTTGAAATTGAATGCATTCACTCATGATACCCCGGCATCATCCTGCGCCGGATGAAGATCAGCAGGTGCAGCGCAAACAGGCCTGAGCCTGCGAGGGCGAACAGCAGGCCGGTGAGGGCATTGACCGAGGCATCCGCGCCCGCCCACCACCAGAGCAGCCAGCCGAGCCCCCCGATGAGCAGGGTCTGGGCGGCGCAGACGGGGCAGCGACCGAGCCTGGCCTTGATGGCGCTGGCGAGGCAGTCGTCGCAGCTCATGGCGCGCCTGCTGCGCCGTCGGCCAGCGGCAACACCAGCCGGTGCGCATGCTGCCCCGGCCCGTAGTAGTCGGGCAACCTGAGCCGGACACAAAACCCCAGCCCCTGATAGAGCGCGAGGGCCTCGGTGTTGGCGTCGGCCACCTCGAGCCGGATGGCGCCCCAGCCGGCCGCCCTGCCCTCCGAAATGACCTGCTCCAGCAGGCGGCGGGCCCAGCCCTGCCGGCGCACCGTCCAGCGGATGGCGAGGGTCTGGATCACCAGTCGATCCCAGCCCCTGTGCTCCAGTACGCACAGATAGCCCAGCAGCTGTTCCTTGTCGTCTTGCAGCAACAGGGTGCGACCCTTTGCCTGATTCAGCAGATAGTGCCAGCGGCTGCGGCCGAAGGCGACCTCGGGGGGAAAACAGTAGCGTTCCAGCCTGACGATGGCGCCCACATCATCGGCTCGGGCCGTGCGCACGGTCAACACAGGGTCTCCTCGTTCGGTTATTTATCCTCAGCACCAGAAATGCGACTTGTATCACAGGTTACCAAGGCAGAATATTAGGCACTGTAACCTCTTGTTTCCCCTCGCGCCATTGTCGTGCTTGTCGGTGCATCGAAGCCCACTGGGGATACTGCCGTTCTGGCAGTTCGATCCGTGGAGCCGAAAATAATGAGTACCTATGTCATCGTCGAAGAGCCGGGCGACTGGCCCTGCCATGCCGATTATCTGCTGACCGCCCGCACCTATCTACAGCACGGCCTGCCCACCACGGGGGGCCGCCCCCGCATCATCAACCTCTGCCGCTCGCTGGAGCACCTGAGCGCCGGTTATTACTGCTCCCTGCTGGCCCAGGCCCGCAGCCACCACTGCCTGCCGGGATTGCAGGCCATCAGCGTGCTGCAACCCCAGCAGCCCCCCGCCAAGCTGTGGCGCAAGCTGCAGGGCTGGCTGACCCGCCAGAGCGAGGACAGGATCCGGGTGCGCGCCATCTTCGGCCAGTGCGAGCAGAACGAGCTGGCGGGGCTAGCCCGCTACTACTACGGCCTGAGCCAGCTGCCGCTGCAGGAGCTGACTCTGAAACGGGGCCGTCACGGCTGGTCGGTGCGCCGGCAGCAGAGCCTCTCCCCGCAGGATCTGAGCCCGCGCGAGCGGGAGCTGATGCTGCAACACGCCCAGGCGCTGGTCGGCGCGGGGGACGAGGAGCAGGCCGCCCCGCTCTATCAGCTCGCCATCCTGGTGGATCCCGATGACGGCCGCGCCAGCAGCGATGCCCTGGCGCTGGCGCGCTTCATCGAGGCCGCCGCCGCCCAGGGGATCCAGGCCGAGATCCTGGCGCCCTCCGCCATCGAGCGGTTACCGGAGTTCGACAGCCTCTGGTTGCGGGCCGAGACCGCGGTCGGCCACTACACCTTCGAGTTCGCCCGCCGTGCCGAGCAGCTCAAGATGCCGGTGATCGACAGCTCCCGCGCCATCCTCGCCTGCAGCAACAAGCTCTATCTGTATGAGCTGATGGTGCGCAGCGGGGTGCCCATGCCACCGACCATGGTGGTGACCCGCCGTGGCCGCCACCAGGTGGGAGAGCTGGTGCAACGGCTCGGCCTGCCGCTGATGGTGAAGGTGCCCGACGGCGCCCAGGGCCGGGATCTGGCCATGGCCGGCGACGAGCAGCAGCTCGCCCGCCTGCTGGACGAAGGACTGGGCCGCTCCGCCCTGCTGCTGGTCCAGAGCCGGATCCCCGCCGAATTTGACTGGCGCATCGGCTTTCTCGACGGCTCGCCGCTGTTCGCCTGCCGCCGCTTCCGCCCGGAGCCCGGCAACCGCATCCGCCGCCGCAAGCATCCCCTCGACATGAGCCGCATCGAGGCGCTACCCCTGAACGAGGTGCCGGAGCGGGTGCTGCAGACCGCCCGCCGCGCCGTCCATCAGCTCGGCAACGGCCTGTTCGGGGTAGACTTGCGCCAGCAGGGACAGGGCTGCGTGCTGCTGGAAATCATCGACAATCCCTGGATACGTGGCGATATTGAAGACAGGGAGGCAAAGGACCTCTACGAGCGCCTGGCCAGGGCCTTCCGGCAACGGCTGGAGAACCGGGGGCAGAGCGCGGCAGGATAACAAACAGCAAGAGCAGAGGTGGATATGATGACGACGCAGTGGTGGGACATAGCGCCCCTTGGCTGGGAGAATATCCTGGTCTGTCTGGTGTGTGGCACCCTGGTGGGACTGGAGCGCCAACTGCGCGGCAAGCCGGTTGGCATCCGCACCTCCTCCCTCATCATCCTTGGGACTTACTGCTTTCTCGCCATCGGGGCAGCGGTCAGCCCCGAGAGCGCGGATCAGGCGCGGGTGCTGGGTCAACTCATCACCGGGGTCGGCTTTCTCGGCGCCGGGGTCATGATGACCCGGGATGGCCACGTGCTGGGGGTCACCTCGGCGGCCACCATCTGGATGCTGGCCGCCCTCGGCGCCCTCATCGGCATGGGCATGCTGCACCAGGCGCTGCTGATCACCGGCGTCACCCTGGCCATTCTGGTGGGGGTGGACTATCTGGAGACCAGCTTCAAGAGCCTGCGCCGCGGCGTGCACGACCGGCTGGAGCACTGGCGCAGCGGCGGCACGGCCACCTCTCAGCGGGATGAGCTGGGCAGCGGTATCGAGAAATAATGGCTCGCAACCTGCCATGAAAAAGGGCTCCGTCATGGAGCCCTTTTTTGTGTCCTGTCCACCCTGTCACTGCAACAGCAGGAAGCGCCCGCTCAGGGGTGGCAAGTCCACCGTCACAGTGCCACCGCCGATGGCCAGGCTCTCGCCGCTTTGCAGATCCAGCAGGGCACTGCCGCTGCGCAACTTGCCAACCGGCAGGGCATAGCTCTGGGGGGTGGTGGAGACGTTGAGCAGGTAGACTATCTGCTCCGCCGCCGTCTGCTTGATGTCGCCGTAGATGCTGCCGTCGGCCACCAGCTTGACCCGCTCCCCCTGATAGAGGGCAGGATGCTTGGCCCGCAGCCCCAGCAGCTGGCTCAGCCACTGCTTGAGCTCCGCCTGCTCGCTGCTCGCCACGAAACCGGTGACGCCCGGCACCTTGCCGTCGCTGCGGGCCACGTGATCGTCGCACAATCCCTGGGCCGCGCAGTTATCGGTCACCTGCTTGGCAAAACCCGGCACCTCATCGCCGAACTCCTCACCGTAATAGAGGGTGATGGGGCCGGAGCGGGCCGCCAGGAAGCTGAAGGCCGCCTTGTGGCGCTGCCAGTAGTCCGCCGGGTTGAAGTTGCCGCGCTGAACCAGATCGCCGAAGCGCACCAGATCGTGGTTGCCCAGCATCAGGTTCGGCATGGCGTGGTTGGGGTAATTTTCCACCTTGTTCCAGCTGGCATCGAGCACGCTGGCACCTTGCCCGCCCTTGCCGGATTCCTCCACCGCCAGCGCCTGCATCAGGCCGTAGCGCAGCGGGAAGTCGAATGCCGAGGGCAGCGCCGGATTGTCGCTCGGGCCATAGGCCTCATTGCGGATCTCGTCCGCCCCCTTCCACACTTCCCCCACCAGGTAGCCGAGGGTACCCCACTGCTGACCCGCCGCCTTGCGCGCCGCGCTGGCCTTCTCGACCTCGGCGCGGATGGCGCGCCACTCGTTCAGCCCGAGCTGATAGGCCTGATCCAGCCGCCAGCCGTCTATGCCGTACTGCTCGACCCAGTAGCGCGCCACCTCCTTGAAGTAGGCCAGACTCTCGGGTTTGCCGTAGTCCACCAGCTGGCCGGGGTAACCGGCGCCGCCGCTCTTGAGGGCGGGCAGCCGTCCCTCTGGCGAGGGCTTGCTGACCCCCACCTTGTTGACGTGGCCGAACACCCCGTCGAGGAAGACGTAGAGGCCGCGCTTGTGTGCCTCGTCCACCAGGGTCTTGAGTTGGGCGTTGCTGCCGAAGTTGGGGTCGACGTTGAAGAAGTCACAGGCGAAGTAGCCGGTGGCATCCAGCCTGTCGTCCCCGGCCTGGCCGGCGCAGGAGTCGAACACCGGGGTCAGCCAGATGGCGTTGACGTTGAGGCTCTTGATGTGGTCCAGGCTGGCGATGATCCCCTGCAGATCGCCGTTGTGCTGGGAGGGGCCGTAGCCGACGCCGTAGTTGGCGGCGCCGTCTCCGTCGACGAAGGACTCCACCATCAGCTGATAGGTTCTCAGGTTGCAAGCGGGCTGATCGGCACCGTAGCAGGCGCGGCTGGCCGCCGTCACGGGGGGCTGAGTGATCGGCGGATTGACCACCGGCGGCTCGGTCTCACCACTGGATCCACCGCCCCCGCTGCCGCAGGCCGACAAGAACAAGGCAGCCCCGAGCAGGCCACCATAGCGCAACGTTCCCTGTTTCATTGTTATCTTCCCGCTGTGGAGGTACAGGCGCAGGGTGCGCCTTACTGGGGTCATGATAACCAGCGGGAAAAAACGGGTCTGTGACTGAAAACGTTATCTGGCTCAGTGAGTTAGCCAGCCATTCTCAGTGCGGATTGCGCTCGTTGAAGGCGCTGCGCTCGTCGACGGCCTTGATCAGGTGATAGATCTCCTGGGCGGCCAGCACGCAGCCACCCGGCCACTCCAGCTGATGACGGCGATTGATGAAGACCCGGGCAAAGCTACGCTCCGAGTCGATGGCGGCAAACAGCGGCTGCTCGCGCCAGGGGGTCAGATCCAGCACCCCGGTGGTGCCGTCGGAGATCACCACGAACAGGCACCACCCCTGCAAATACTCAACATCGAGAAAGACCGGCATGATAGCGGCTCCGATTGAGAGACTCCCGCGCCATTATAAGCACGCCCCCTTCCCCGCTTTGCAGTGGGGATCACACTTCTTCCAGCCGTTTATCTCGTACTGGTCCGAGGACTCCGTCACAATAATCCCATTGCAGCGGTGCTGATTGCGTCTTTTTCCTGCCCCAGACGCAACCTTTTCCCGGCCCCATGGTCATATCCCTGCAACATAAAAAAATGCCCGAGGACGGGCATAAAAAATCAGGCTTTTATCAGGAAAAACAATGACAAAAATAAGGAATTGGCTGGGTCCATTTTGGCCCATTGCCATCTTTTCGGTGATCGCGCTCGTCAGCCTCACCGCCAGCCGGGCAGCCCTCGGACTCTGGCAACAGGAGCGCGTCGACGCCGTCGCTGGCTGGTCACAGATGCTGCTGCAGGGATTGCGCGTCGACTTCGCCACCCTCTGCTGGCTGTGGGGCGTCCCCGCGGTCTTCACCCTGCTGCTGGCCGGCCCCCATGCCCTCGGCCGTGCCTGGCTTCTGCTGATCCGGGTCTGGCTGACCCTGGGGCTCTGGCTGATGTTGTTCCTGGAGATCTCCACCCCCTCCTTCGTCACCGAATACGGGGTGCGCCCCAATCGTCTCTACATCGAATACCTCATCTATCCGAAAGAGGTGCTCGCCATGCTGTGGGCCGGTCGCAAGGGGGAACTGCTGCTGGCCCTGGTGTTCAGCCTGCTGACCCTGGGTGGCGGCTGGTGGCTCAGTGGCCGCCTGATGCGCGGACTCAGCTTCCCCCGCTGGTACTTGAGGCCCGCCTTCGCCCTGCTGATCCTGGCCATCGGCTTCCTCGGCGCCCGCTCCAGCCTGGGTCACCGAGCCCTCAACCCCGCCATGGTGGCCTTTGCCAGCGATCCCCTGATCAATGCCCTGGTGGTCAACTCCTCCTACTCCCTGTTCTTCGCCATCAAGCAGATGGGGGCCGAGGAGCACGCCGGTGAATTCTATGGCGAGCTGCCAAGGGAGCGGATCCTGGCGCTGGTGCGCCAGGAGAGCGGCCGCCCGGATCAGGACTTCAGCTCGGAGGCCCTGCCG
The DNA here is from genome assembly GCF_056279295.1 of Aeromonas sp. TECH754. Classification (NCBI taxonomy): domain Bacteria; kingdom Pseudomonadati; phylum Pseudomonadota; class Gammaproteobacteria; order Aeromonadales; family Aeromonadaceae; genus Aeromonas; species Aeromonas sp. TECH754. Next base: position 3,479,842 of record NZ_JBWBRA010000001.1, read on the forward strand.
AGCCAGACCTTCAACGAGGCCAGCTACGGCGGCAAGCCGAAGAACCTGGTGATCCTGTTGCAGGAGAGCCTGGGGGCCCAGTTTGTCGGCTCCCTCGGCGGCCTGCCGCTGACCCCCAATATCGATGCCCTGTCGAAGGAGGGTTGGACCTTCAACCAGCTCTATGCCACCGGCACCCGCTCGGTGCGCGGTATAGAGGCGGTGCTCACCGGCTTCACCCCGACCCCGGCCCAGGCCGTGGTCAAGCTCGGCAAGAGCCAGACCAACTTCTTCACCATCGCGGACTTGCTGAAGCAGAGGGGCTACAGCACCAGCTTCATCTACGGCGGCGAGAGTCACTTCGACAACATGCGCAGCTTCTTCCTCGGCAACGGCTTCAGCCACATCGTCGAGCAGAAAGACTTCGAGAATCCGGTGTTCGAAGGCTCATGGGGCGCCTCGGATGAAGATCTGATGGCCAAGGCGGACGAGACCTTCCGGGCCCTGAGCAAGGAGGGCAAACCCTTCTTCAGCCTGGTGTTCAGCTCCAGCAACCACGATCCGTTCGAGTTCCCGGACGATCGCATCGCGCTCTTTGAGCAGCCCAAGCAGACCCGCAACAACGCCGCCAAGTATGCGGACTACGCCGTCGGTGAATTCTTCAAGAAGGCCCGCCAATCCGACTACTGGAAAGACACCCTGTTCCTGGTCATCGCCGATCACGACAGCCGGGTCGGCGGCGCCAGCCTGGTGCCCATTCCCCGCTTCCACATCCCCGGCGTCATCGTCGGCGAGGGGATCAAGCCCCGCCAGGACGAGCGTGTCGTGAGCCAGATCGACATGGCACCGACCCTGCTCTCCCTGATGGGGATAAGCGCCGACTACCCCATGCTGGGCAAGGATCTGACTCGCATGCCGGACGATTGGCCGGGACGCGCCATCATGCAGTACGACAAGAACTTCGCCCTGATGCGGGGCAAGGACGTGGTGATCCTGCAGCCGGAGCGACCGGCGGAAGGCTATGTCTACGATGCCGTCCGCCAGCAGTTGCTCCCGGCCCCCCAGCCGGACGAGATAAAGGAAATGGCGCTGGGGCTGGTGCTCTGGGGCAGCCTGGCCTACCAGCAGGGGCTCTACCAGACCGCGCCGGACAGCCGGCTCGTGCTGAACTGATGCCAATTTTGCAGACAAAAAAACCGCCGAGTGGCGGTTTTTTATTGCCTCATGCTGCTCAAGGCTGGGTGAAACAAGGCAAGGAGCGGCTGAATCTGTGCTCGAACACCAGAGACGTCTCGAGGTGCACCACCTCTTCCCGCGAGGTGAAGTGATCGAACACGAAGTTGCGCAGGTGCTCGGTGTCGGCGACGCAGAGGTGCACCAGGAAATCGTCCTTGCCCCCCATGTGGAACAGGCTGATCACCTCGGGCAGGGCCAGGATGGCGTCGCGGAACGCATCGATGATCTGCCGGCTGTGACGCGCCAGCTGCAGCGAGACCATGGCCTGGATGTGGCCACCCAGCGCCTGATAGTCCACCTCGCAGTGTGCTCCCTTGAGCACCCCGTCCTGTTGCAGCTTGCGCACCCGCTCCAGGCAGGTGGACGGCGCCACCCCGACCAGGGCCGCCAGATCCTTGTTGGTCATGCCCGCATCGCGAAACAGATGGGCCAGGATGTCCAAGTCCAGTTGATCCAGGTTTCTCATCTCTACTCCTTGCTCGCTCAATTTTTTATAGGCTCTAATTTTTTTAGACTCTGCCCGTAAACCGGGCTGAACACAACGCAGATTGACATCCAGAGCCTGGCCCCTATGCTCTGCCCCGCTCAGGCAAGGCGCCAATGAGTTCATTTGAAACCAGATACCCCCCCCACAAGGATCCCCATGCACCCTTCCCACCCCTTCTGGAGCCTGGAAGTCCCCCGCCTCGACGGCCAGTTGCTGCTGACCCCCTGCCCCGGCACTCAGCAAGTGCCCATGCCGCAAGCCCTCGCCCAGTTGCAACTGGCCGGCGCCCACGCCGTGATCACGCTGATGACGAACGAGGAGCTGGCCGCGCGCGATCTGGCGCAGCTTGGCCAACGGGTGGCCGAGCGTGGCATGAGCTGGTTCCATCTGCCCATCCTGGACGACGAGGCCCCCACCACCGCCTTCGAACAGGCCTGGCAGCAGGCGCTGCCGCAGTTGCTCGCACTGCTGCGGGACGGCAAGCAGCTGGCCATTCACTGCCACGGGGGGAGCGGTCGCACCGGGCTGGTCGCCGCCCTGTTGTTGATGACGCTGGGTCAGCCACAGCGGGAGGCCATGGCCGCCATCCGGGCCCGCCGGCCCAACGCCTTCACCCTGGCCTGCCACCGCCACTGGCTCGATGGCCAGGCGAGACGGCTGCAGGCCGACTGAGCGCGCTCTTATGCCTTGGGCCGCAGGTTGCCCTCCCGTCCGCAGCCAATGAGCTGGCTCGATGACATCTATGCCTTGGGCTGCTCGTAGGTAAACACCTTGCCGATGTCCTCCAGCCGATAGCTGGTGAGCTGATAAACGTAGTAGTTGAGCCAGTTGGAGAACAGCAGGTGGCCATGGCTGCGCCAGCTGGCGCGCGGCGTCTGGCCGGGATCGTTGTTCGGGTAGTAGTTGACCGGGATGACGGGGGTGAGCCCGGCCGCCAGATCCCGCTGATATTCCCCGTCCAGGGTCAGGGCATCGTATTCGGGATGACCGGTGACGAACACCTGGCGGCAATCCTTGGTCGCGGCCAGATAGACCCCGGCCTCCTCGGATTCCGCCAGGATCTGCAAGTCGGTGTGGGCGCGGATCAGATCCCCGTCGAAGGCGGCGTAGCGCGAGTGCGGGGCGACGAACTCGTCGTCGAAGCCGCGCAGCAGCGCCTCGTGATCGTCCAGCCTGTGATGGCGATAAACCCCGGACAGCTTCTCGCCGTGGGTCTGTTTCTCCATGCCATACAACGCCTTGAGCGCCGCCTGCACCGCCCAGCACAGGAACAGGGTCGAGGTCACGTGCTGATGGGACCACTCGATGATCTCGACGATCCGCGGCCAGTAGACCACCTCCTCGAACTCCACCAGCCCGAGCGGCGCCCCGGTGATGATCATGCCGTCATAGTTGTTGCCACGCACCTGCTCGAAGTCGTGATAGAAGTTCTCCAGGTGCGCCTGGGGCGTGTTCCTGGACTCCCGATCGTCGATGCGCAGCAGATCCACGTCCACCTGCAGCGGCGAGTTGGAGAGCATCCGCATCAGCTGGATCTCGGTCTCGATCTTCTTGGGCATCAGGTTGAGGATGAGCACCCGCAGCGGGCGGATGTTCTGGGTGACGGCCCGGGATTCCGTCATCACGAAGATGTTCTCCTGCCCCAGCACTTCGGCGGCGGGCAACTGGTCCGGGATCTTGATCGGCATGCTTACTCCCTGTACTGCATCGGTAAATATGTCTGGACATCTAGAAGCCTATAATAAAGCTTCCGGTCTGTCATCAGATACCTTTTGTATTCACCCAAGCCTTTGACTAGCATACGGCTCTGTGTGTTTCTCGCGCCCGACCCCATGACAGGTATCAAGATCTCGGTGGACCGACTGCAAGTCGGCAATTATGTCTCCCTGCCACTGGGCTGGCGTGATCACCCCTTCCTGTTTTCCAGCTTCAAGCTCAAGAACGAGCAGGAGATCGAGCTCATTCGCCGGCTCGGCCTCAAGCTGGTGACCATCATCCCCGACAAGAGCGACACGCCTCCCAAGCCCCTCGATCAGGTGCAGCCCCCCTCGGCCGATATCGAGACGCTCGCCGCCCGCCAGCACGAGATGCAGCAGGAGAAGGCGCAGCGCATCGAGCAGTTGCAGCGTTATCGCCGGGATCTGCAGCAGTGCGAGAAACAGTTCCAGCAGTCGCTGGCCCAGGTGCGTAATGTGATGAGCAAGGTCCAGTCCCGCCCCCTCAACGCCATTCACGAGGCGCAGGAGCTGATCAGCACCATGACCGAGCAACTGCTGTCGGTGGACGAGATGGTGCTGCACCTGGTTTCCGACAGCGAGGATGGCAACAGCCTGCAGTGTCACTCCCTCAACGTCAGCGTGCTCAGCATGCTGCTGGCGAGGGAATGCAAGCTGCCGGCCGAGACCATCCGCCAGATCGGCATGGGGGCGCTGTTTCACGACATCGGCAAGCTGAAGCTGCCGAGCCAGATCCTGCGCAAGACCGAGCCGCTGACCAAACCGGAGCAGAACCTGATGGCCCTGCACCCGCGCTACGGTCTGGATCTGCTCAACCTGGCCAAGGATTTTCCAGCGGAGGCGAAAAACATTGTGCGCTATCACCACGAGTACCTGGATGGCAGCGGGCTAGAGGGGCTCAAGGGCGGGCAGATCGATCAACTGACCCAGATAGTGTCCCTCATCAACGAGTACGACAACCTCTGCCACCTGCAGGCCAAGGTGCCCTACTCGGCCCTCGGCAGTCTCTACAAACAGCGCAAGGCCCAGTTCAATACCGACTACCTCGGCATGCTGATCCGGCTGATGGGGATCTACCCGCCGGGCAGCGTGGTGCAGCTCTCCAACGGCCAGCTGGGGCTGGTGATGTCGGTCAACAGCTCCCGCCTGCTCTACCCCGCGGTGCTGGTGTACGATCCGCGCATCCCGCGCCAGGAGGCGGCCATCATCGATCTCGAGCAGGCCGAGCTCAGCATCGCCAAGGTGATCCATCCCAGGCGCCTGCCCCCCGCGGTGTTCGAGTACCTCAACCCGCGCACCCGGATCAGCTATTACTTCGAGCACGGCAAGCCCTGATCTGCCCGTGCCGCCCGTCCCCTGTTTCAAGGAGTTTGCATGCGTATCGAGATCATCAGCACCGGCGATGAGATAGTGACCGGCCTGGTGGTGGACACCAACGCCGCCTGGCTCAGCGCCCTGCTGCTGGAGCAGGGCTGGCAGGTGCGCCGCCGCGCCACCGTGGGGGACAACCTCGCGGATCTGACCGCCCTGTTGCAGGAGAGCGCCAGCCGCGCCGAGGTGGTGCTGGTGTGTGGCGGGCTAGGCCCCACCGCCGACGATCTCACCGCCCAGGCGGCGGCCGAGGCATTTGCCCGGCCGCTGACCCTGTACCCGGACTGGCTCGCCACTATCGAAGCGCGCTACGCCAGCCGGGGCCGCCCCATGCCACAGAGCAATGCCAAGCAGGCCTGGCTGCCGCTGGGCTGCGACGTCCTGGACAACCCGGTCGGCACCGCCTGCGGCTTCCTGGTCCAGCATCAGGCCAGCCACGGCCTGAGCCAGCTGTTCTTCACCCCGGGCGTGCCGTTCGAATTCAAGCAGATGGTGCGCGAGCAGATACTGCCGCGCCTCAAACGGCTGGCCGGGGATCAGACCGACACCGAGCTGCGCCGCTTCTACAGCTTCGGCATCTCGGAGTCGGCCCTGTCAGACAAGCTGGACGCCAGCCCCTGGCCTGCCGGCATCGAGCTCGGCTATCGCTCCTCCATGCCGCTGATCGAGCTGAAACTCATCGGCCACGGGGCGAGCGCGGCCGACATGGATGCCGCCGAAAGTCGACTGCTGGGGGAAATTGCCCCCTGGCTGGTGGGACGGGGAGACGAGGAGCCGGCGCGGCAGATCCTGGCCCTGCTGGGGGATCGCAAGTTGACCCTGCTGGAGGGAGAGAGTCGGGGCGCCCTGCTCGGCCTCTGCCATGAACATCCCCAACTGCAGGCGCACTTCGATGGGCGATTCCCGAATGAGCTGACGCAGTTAACCGGCACGGACGAAGGGCTGAGCCTGACCATAGGCGGTGCGGGAGCGGACGGTGTGCCGCTGCTGCTGTGTGCCGATGGCCAACGGATCGGCCAGACCCTGCGGGTCAGCCACCCGGATCCCGAGAGCGGCCGCAAGATCCTCGCCTTCGCCGCCCTCGACATGCTGCGCCGCCACCTGCTGGGACTGCCGGTGATCGCCGACTACCTCACCCTGGCCAGAACCGCGCAGCGCCACGGCTAAGTCCCCTCATCCCCCGCCCTTCCCCTCTCTCACGAGGGGTGCAGCGCTCGGCCTGGACCGAGCGCTGCAACGCCAGACCCATTCACCGAGACCCCATAGGCGGGATATTTCCGCGATCTAGAGTGCCGTCAGGCGGGCGAGCGCACTGAAGGCCTGCCCGCCATTCACCCAATAGCCCGCCAGCGCCAGGGTCAGCAGACAGAACGCCGTCTCATAGCCACTGCCGCTCTTGAGCGGCAAAAAAGGCAGGCGATAGCGCTGGCGCAGGGGCCAGAACAGGGGGATGCCCGCCGGGGTGAGCCAGTCCCCGAGCAGATGGCTCAGGTAGCCGATGATCAGCGCATCCTTCACCACCGAGGAGAGCGCCCCCGGCAGCTGAAATTGCCCCAGCCCCCATATCCCGACACCGACCGCCAGCAGGCTGTGGGTGAAACCACGGTGACCGAACAGGCGGGAGAGCGGCCCCGAGATCCAGGGCAACCGGCGCCCGAGCAGGGAGTTGGGGTGATCGAGATCCGGCAACAGGGCGCTGGCCAGGGCCACGGGCACCAGCTGCCAGAGGCTGGCATCGGCCAGGGCCGGGGTGAGTTGCAACTGATGGGCGAGCAGGGTGCAGGTAACGGAAAACAGCAGGTGGCCTTGGGCGGTCATGGATTGGTTCGATGCAGCAAGAGATGGACGGATGCGATGCCGGCCCGGCGAGACCGGGCGGCAGATTAGAATCCCTCCCACCGTAATGAGCAAGACGAATGTTGCTAAAACCTCACTTTCGCAGTCATTAATTCCAAAAAACACCCATATCACACGTCAATTGCGACTCATACAGCACCAGACTCACCGCCAGGCCAGGGGTCGGGCGGCCTGAGGAAGTTGGCCCCCCCAGGTCAATCCAGGCTCTTCTTGAAGCGGTGGGCGGCCAGGGTCAGCATCAGCAGGGTGAAACCCAGCAGCCAGAGCACGTCCGGCAGCAGATCCCCCATGTCGCCCCCCCTCAATACGATGCCTCTGATGAGCCGCATGAAGTGGGTGGCGGGCAGCACCTCGGCGATCCACTGGGCCGGGGCCGGCATCCCCTCGTAGGGGAACATGAAGCCCGACAGCAAGATGGAGGGCAGCAGGATGAACACCGTCATCTGCATCGCCTGCAACTGGGTCTGGGCCAGGGTGGAGATGAGCAGCCCCAACGTCAGACTGGCGGCGATGAACAGCAGGGTCGCCAGCAGCACCTGGCTCAGGGCGCCGTTGATCGGCACCGAGAAGATGAAGTGACCGAGACCGAGGATGATGACGACCTGGATCAGCCCCACCCCGATGTAGGGCAGGATCTTGCCGATCATCAGCTCCATCGAGCCCACCGGGGTGGTGATGAGCAGCTCCAGATTGCCGCGCTCGCGCTCGCGCACTATGGCCGCCGAGGTGAACATGATCATGGTCATGGTGAGGATCACCCCGAGCAGGCCGGGCACTATGTTGACCGCCGAGCGGCGGGCCGGGTTGAAGTAGAGCACCGTCTCGAAGGTAGGGGGGGCAGGCTTGAGATCGGGCTTGAACGCGGTCAGCGGCATGGTACGCAGGGCCAGCAGGGCGCTTGCTATCATGGTGTCCGAGCCATCCACCAGCCACTGGCCTGCGGTCTCACCGGCGCTGAGGCGGCGGGTCAGATCGCTTGGCAACACCAGCACGGCCCGCACCTCTCCCCGGGTCAGGGCGGCTTCGGCCTGCTGGATGCCGACGTAACGCTGCTGGACACTCACCACCTGGCTCGCCTCGACCGCCTCCACCAGCAGCCGTCCCGGCACGCTCTGGCTCATGTCCACCAGCCCGGCCGGGATGTGGCGCACGTCCGAGTTGATGGCGTAACCAAACAGCAGCAGCTGGATCAGCGGGATCATCACCACCATGCCGAACGTCAGCCTGTCCCGCGACAACTGCCTCAGTTCCTTCTGGGTAATGGCCCAGAGCCGCCGCAGACCGTTCATCGGCTCACTCCTTCAGTGAAGTACCACGGGATCATCACCGCCCTAGTACCGAAGGTCAGCCTGCCCCGCGACAACTGCCTCAGCTCCTTCTGGGTAATGGCCCAGAGCCGCCGCAGACCGTTCATCGGCTCACTCCTTCAGTGAAGTACCACGGGATCATCACCGCCCGAGTACCGAAGGTCAGCCTGCCCCGCGACAACTGCCTCAGTTCCTTCTGGGTAATGGCCCAGAGCCGCCGCAGACCGTTCATGCCCTTGGCTCCTGACCGGTGCAGCTGACAAACACATCTTCCAGGCTCGGCCTGACCAGGGCCATGGCGGCACCGGCCAGAGCCGGACAGGCCTGCTGCAGCCAGGGCACGGGATCCGCCAGCGACTTGTCCACCAGCACCCGCAACCGCTGGCCAAGCTGGGCGGCGGAACGCACCGGCGCCAGTTGCAACAGCTGCTGCTTGAGCAACCTCAGATCTTCCGCCTGCACCTCAACGACCCGAGTGCTCATGGCCTCCATCAGCGCCTGGGGCGAGCCCTGGGCCCGCACCTTGCCCGCCTCCATGATGGCGAGCCCGTGGCAGCGCTCCGCCTCGTCCATGTAGTGGGTGGTGACCAGAATGGTGGTGCCCGCTTCGCTGAGATCGAACAGCTTCTCCCAGAAGTCGCGCCGGTTCTGGGGATCCACCGCCGAGGTGGGTTCGTCCAGCAGCAGCAGGTCGGGGTGGTGGATCACCGCCGCCGCCAGCGCCAACCGCTGCTTCTGGCCGCCACTCATGGCCCCCGCCCGGCGCGTCGCCAGCGCCGTCAGCTCATAGGTAGCGAGCAGCTCACGCAATCTGGCGATCAAGGACGCGCCGCTCATGCCGTGAATGCGCCCCATGAACTCCAGGTTCTCCCAGCCGGTCAGCTCGTCGTAGAGGGAGAACTTCTGGGTCATGTAGCCGATGCGACGGCGCAGCGCCTCGGCTTGCTTCGGGATGGCGAGCCCCAGCACCTCGATCTCCCCGCTGGAGGGGGTGAGCAGGCCGGTCAGCATGCGCAGGGTGGTGGACTTGCCGCAGCCGTTGGGGCCGAGAAAGCCGTGGATCTGGCCGCCGGGGACGCTCAGGTCCAGCCCGTCCACCGCCAGAAAATCGCCGAAACGGCGGCTCACCCCCTGCGCCCGGATCGCGAACTCATTCATCGCCGGGCTCCGCTTGCAGAGGCAGGCCGCTCGGCAACGCTTGTGCGCTCGGCAAGTCTATCTCCGCCAGATAGACCAGCCGGGCCCTGTCCTGCTCGTTGAGGGCGTAGTAGGGGGTGAAGGCAGGCTCCCTGGAGATCCAGCGCAGCCGGCCGGTGAAGGGCTCTGGCACGCCGTCCACCCGCACCCGGATGGACTGGCCAATCTGATAACGGGCAAGGGAAGGCTCGGGGACATAGACCCGGGCATAGGGGGCCTGATCCGCCTGGATGGCCGCCAATACGGCGCCGACCGCGACGCGCTCCCCCAGGTTGTAAGGCAGGCTGTCGAGGCGACCGCTGCGAGTGGCGGTGATGGTGAGATCTGCCAGCTCCCGCTCGGCCAGCGCCACATCGGCCCTGGCCGCCGCCAGCTTGGCGCTGGCCTCGTCGATGTCTTCGGCCCGCACGCCCCGACTCAACTTGTCGAGCTGCTGATGGGCGCCGTCACGTTCGGCCAGGGCGCCGTCACGATCGGCGCGCGCCTTGTCGAGCTCGGAGGGGCTCTGCAGTTTCTGTGCGACCAGCCGTGCGGTGCGCTGGAAGCTGCGCTCCGCCTCCCTGAGATTGGCCTCTGCCTTGTCGAGGCTGGCGCGGGCGGCGGCGATGTCCTCCGGCCGCTCGCCATTGGTCATGCGGGCCAGGGCCGCCCTGGCGCTCGCCTCCTCGGCCCGGGCTCGGGCCAGCACCGCCTGTTGACGACGATCGTCGAGCCGCACCAGCAGAGTGCCCTCCTCCACCTGGCTCCCCTCCGCCACCGGCAGGGCGCGGATTATCTCGTTGGCAGTGGCGGTCAGCAGCACCCGATCCCGCTCCAGGGTCCCCAGCGCCATGTCCTGGCGATCGGGCTGGCAGCCAGTGAGCAGACTGCCGACCATCAGGGGCAGGACGATGGACAGCAAGATCCGCAACAAGGGGGAACGCAGCATGGGATTCCTCGCACGGGCCGTCATCGCATTGCGCCGGCGGCCTCACAGATAGGGATGGAGCCAATTGATATGGCTATCGCCAGCATACCCTCCGTCACGAACAATTTCCTCAGTCCAGCTCACTCATTTGAGCTCAGCTCGTTGACCCGGAAAGAGAAATGCCAGAATACTGCGGTTCAGGGCCGCCAAGAGGGCAAGCCGGATTTGGGCAACGAGGGAGGATCCCGGTGTTAAGCAAAGAGTGGTTTCAGCTGTCGACGGACATGACCTATGTCTGCCTGCGCATCGCCCCCGGCCTGGTCCAGCCCGTCACCGAGGCCGACGTTCAGACCCTGTTACACGTCTCCAACTGCCGGCGCTACCAGCCCCTGACCGAGGGGATCCGCCAGGCCGTCGCCCTGCTCAACGCCCTGCTGACCGAGCCGGATGTCCCCTCCCATGCCCCCGTCCCCATCGCCCAGCGCCAGGATGCCCGGCTGCTGATCCAAGTCGAGCAGGACAAGATGAGCGCCAGCGCCCAGATCACCGCGGACTGGGGCGGCCAGCCCCTTACCCTGAGCCAGCTGCAGGAGGCCGTCGCGGCCAGCGAGATCCGGCAGGGGCTCGACGAGCCCCGGCTCGCCGCCCTCATACAGGCGGCGCGGGAAGCCGCCCCCGGCGCCCGGCTCAGACCCGTCATCGCGCTGGGCAGGGCAGTCGAACACGGCCTGGATACCCGGCTCGAGCGGCTGGTGGAGACCCCGGCCGAACGGATCCTCAAGCCCCAGGAGCGGGACCATGGCAAGGTGGACATGCGCGATCTCGGCACCCTGCTCACCGTCAAGGCGGGCACGGCGCTGATGCGGCGCCACCCCCCGACCCGGGGGATCGACGGTTTCACCGTGACGGGCCAGACGCTGCCGGCCAGGGCGGGCAAGGAGAGCCCCATGACGGCGGGAGAAGGCACCTGCCTCGGCCCCGAGGATCCGGATCTGCTGCTGGCGACCCGCCCCGGCCTGCCCTGTCAGGAGCGGGCCGGCATGAGAGTCGACGAGGTGCTGAGCGTCAAGCAGGTGGATATTCGCCACGGCCACGTCATCTTCGAAGGTTCGCTGCTGGTCACCGGCGACGTCATGCCCGGTATGAGGATCAAGACCAGCGGCGACGTGGTGATAGGTGGCTTCGTCGAGGGCGGCTACATTGAATCGGGCGGCACCATCACGGTGCGCAACGGCATCATAGGCCGCAAGCAGGAGGAGGATGAGTACCTGTGCCACCTGAACGCGGGGGGCGAGATCCACGCCAGCTATGCCCAGTACGCCAGGCTGGAGGCCGATGGCGACATCCATATCCTGAGTCAGCTCAGCCACAGCTACTGCCGCAGCGGTCAGGATCTCAAGGTCGGGGACAGCGCCATGCGCAAGGGCCACCTGATAGGCGGCATCAACATCGCCAATCGGCTGATCATGGCCCCCGTGCTCGGCGCCTCGGCGCAGAACCGGACACGGCTGCAGATCCTCGGCGGCTACTTCAGTCACAAGGAGCAGGAGCAGGTCCTGCGCCAACGCAAACAGGGGTGCCGCGAGCAGCTCGACAAGCTGCAGGATCTGATCCTCAGGCTGCTGCAACTGCCCACAGAGAAGCGCAATCCCGCGACCCTGCAGAAGATCAAGGCGCTGCGCCGCCAGCAGCTCGATGAGAGCCACTCCCTCGACGAACAGCTGACGACGGTGCAGGCCGAATTGCAGACGCTGATGGCCAACATGGACATCATCGCCACCCAGCGGCTGTTCCCCGGCGTCGAGGTGGAGATGGCCCACTATCACAACAGGGTCGACATAGAGCACGGCCCTATCCACTTCGTCATCCGGGAAGATCAGCTGCAACTGACCCCCTATCAGGGCCACCGCTGAGGGCCGCCTACCCACTTCCCGAGGCGGGATGACGGCATGGCGTGATCCCGGCGGCGATTTTCGCTACACTCGGCCTCCCCCAGGCCCCGTCGGGCGGGCCGGCCAGACTCAGGTAGTGAGAAGATGTACAAGCTGATCGCATTGGATATGGATGGCACCCTGTTGACCCCAGCAGGCCAGATCACCCCTCGCACCCACACCGCCATCGCGGCCGCGCGTGCCAAAGGCGTCACCGTGGTGCTGACTTCGGGCCGCCCGCTGGAAGGCATGACCGCCTATCTGGCCGAGCTGGGTCTGACCGGCCCGGATGACTACGTCATCTGCTACAACGGCGCCCTGGTGCAGCACGTCGCGGACCAGCGCATCATCCGCAGCCAGCTGTTGACCGGCAGCGATGCCAGCGCCATCGCCCACCTGGCCGATGAGCTGGGGGTGAACATCCACGGCTTCTCCGTCCGTCTGGGTCTCATCAGCCCCAGAGTCAGCACCTATACCGAGCACGAGTCCCGGCTGGTCGACATGCCCATCAACCTGGTGGACTTCGCCACCCTGCCCGCCGACGAGCAGATCATGAAGGTGATGATGATAGATCCGGAGCCCCAGCTCTCCCGCGCCATCGCCCAGCTGCCCGCCGAGATCTATCAGCGCTACACCGTGGTGCGCAGCTCCCCCTACTTCCTCGAGTTCATGAACAAGCAGAGCAACAAGGGCACCGGCGTCGCCGCCCTGGCCGAGCATCTGGGTATCACCGCGGCTGAGGTGATCGCGGTGGGGGATGCGGGCAATGACCGCCACATGATCGAATACGCCGGGCTCGGGGTCGCCATGGGCAATGCCACCGAGGAGATCAAGGCGCTGGCGCAGCACACCACCAGCCGCAATGATGACGAGGGTGTGGCCAGGGTGATCGAGCAGTTCGTGCTGAATGCCTGATCCCCTGCGGGGCATCCACGGATGCCCCGCTATCTGCCCCCGCCATCCCGCTCGAATGTTTAATATATCCACCATTGCAGCCTGCCCATCCTCCCTCTGCTCCCGCACAGCCCCCTGATATAGGGACTCAAGCTAACTCGGCCACCACGAAACTTAACATTAACGCATCATTTCGTTTGACATATTGAACGGCCTTGGCAGACTGGGATCAGGATCCAGGCTGTCATTGCCCAGGCTGACCGACGATTCTGGCACTGCGGCACGACCCGGATCCCATGACCATGCCTTGAGGCATGCCCTTGCTGCCCTGCCGCCGCAAGGGCCTTCCCAAGGCGCAGGATGAGACACCACAGCCAAGGATAGCCAAGGTGACCTATGCCCAACCCCGCCCCCCGTACCGATCGTAAACCCGTCGTGCTGATGACCATGGGCGCCCAGCCCCGTAACGGTCACCCCTATCAGGTCATGACCCACAAATACATAACTCCCCTGGTGGAGATCAGCGGCTGCGTGCCCCTGCTGGTGCCGACCTGCTGCGGCGCCGAGGATCTGGAGCAATATCTGGACCTGGCCGACGGCGTCTACCTGAGCGGCGCCGGCTCCAACATAGATCCTGCCCTCTACGGCCAGGAGAACCTGACCCCGGAGAAGCCCCAGGACAGGGACAGGGATCTGTTCGACATTCCGCTGGTGCGCGCCGCCATCGACAGGGGCTTGCCGCTGCTCGGCATCTGTCGCGGCATGCAGGAGATCAACGTGGCCCTCGGCGGGGACATTCATCAGAAGGTCTATAACGAACCCGGCTATGCGGATCACCGGGAGGACGCAGAGGATCCGGTGGAGGATCAATATGGTCACAGCCACCAGGTCAGCCTGGTGCCCGGCAGCTGGTTTGCCGAGCTGATGGGGGAGGCGCAGATCCCGGTCAACTCCCTGCACGGCCAGGGGATCAGGACGCTGGCCAAGGGGCTGGCACCGCTGGCCTACGCCGAGGATGGTCTGATCGAGGCTATTTATGCCCCCGCCCTTCCCCAGTTCACCCTGGCGGTACAGTGGCATCCGGAGTGGAAGGCGAGCGAAAACCCCCACTCCATCAAGCTGTTCGAGGCCTTCGGGGCCGCCTGCCGCGAGCGCAGGCAGCAGGCTGGCTAATCGCCGCCAGTCCGCCGGCCTGTGTCCGCCATCGGGTGCAGGCCGGCGCCACGCCGTTGAGTGGTGCATCCTCTTTATCAGCCCCCCTTGAATAGCAAACGGGTCATGGCGAGCCACCGGCGTCATGCGCTAGCATGGGCGCATCAGCCACCACCGGGATCTCATCATGCTACTGATGGCATTGGCCTTGAGCGCCAGCCTGCAATTCGATTGCCCACCCCGGATAGAGGACCGCCAGCAACTGCTGTCCCAGCCCGCGGGTTGGCAAGGGGTGAGTCGGGATGGGGAGGGAAAGCCGAGCCAGACGCTGCACCACAGGTTGGTGAGTCTGGCCCTGTTTGACGGTGAGCCGGGGGAGCTGGCGCAGCTCAAACCCGACAACGGTGACAGCGATGAGATCCATTACTGGAGCCTGACGGGAAACGGGGTTCGCCCCCTCTATCTGGTCTGCCACTATCAGGACAGCGCCATCAGCCTGCAGCAGCCGCTGCCCTCAGGCATCACCTATTGCCGGGTCAATCAGACGGACTGGGGCCCAAGCGGCCTTATCTGCCGCAAGTAACTCACGCCAGCAAGGCTCAGAGCAGCAGCTCCGCCAACTCGCCGAGGGCGCCGAGCTCCACATCCGGCAGCAGTTGCAGCCGTTGGCGTGGCTGATTGCGGTCATTGAGCCAGGCGGTCCTAAAGCCGTGCAGGCGAGCCCCCAGCACATCGGTCTCCGGGTCATCCCCCACGTGCAGGATCCGCCCAGCTGGCAACCCCAGCGCCGCCTGCGCCTGCAGGAACATGTCCGACGCCGGTTTCATCCTCGCGCCCGCCCCGGCCTTGCAGACCAGGGTGAAGTAGTCGCTCAAGCCGGCGGCCGCCAGATCCAGGTTGCCGTTGGTGATCACCACCAGCGGATAGCGTCCAGCCAAACGCCCGAGCAACCCGTGGGTCGCCGCGCTCACTTCTATCTTCGAGCGCTCGGCGAGGAAGCCGGCGAACACCCGGCTAGCCTCCAGCTCGGCCTGCTCAAGGGGCATGCCGCCCTGTACCATGGCCTCACGGATGCAGTGCTGGCGCGCCAGACTGACGTCTTGAGACAGCGTGGGATGGGCGAGCAGCAGCTCACGCTTGAGCGCCAGCCAGCGCGGCTTGTCCAGCATGGCGGTGGCCAGGTATTCGCTGCGCAGGTGCGCCAGCATCCACTGCTCGGCCCGCACTATGGCGGGGCCGTTGTCATAGAGGGTGTCGTCGAGATCGAACGAGATGGCGGCCACCGGCTGCCAGCGGCGATAAAACTGCATGGGCTCTCCTCTGACGGGGCGGCATGTCTGCCCCTTATTCGTTGTCCTCTGAGCCCGGATCCCGCTTGGCTCTGGGGTGGGCGCTGTCATACACCTTGGCGAGGTGCTGGAAATCGAGGTGGGTGTAGATCTGGGTGGTGGAGAGATCCGCGTGCCCCAGCAGCTCCTGCACCGCCCGCAGATCGCCGGAGGATTCCAGCATGTGGGTGGCGAAGCTGTGGCGCAGCTTGTGGGGGTGGACGTGGGCGTTGAGTGCCTGCTTGTTGCCCCAGCCATCGAGCCGCTCCTGCACCGAGCGGGCCGACAGCCGCCGCTTGCGCTGGGAGACGAACAGCGCCTCGGCCTCGTCCCCCGCCAGCAGTGGCCTCACTTTTAGCCATTTCTGCAGCCACTCCACCGCCATCCGCCCCATCGGCAGCACCCGCTCCCGGGAGCCCTTGCCGGTGACCCTGAGCTGACGCTCGTCCAGCTTGATGTCCACCAGGTTGAGCCCCACCAGCTCGGCGAGGCGCAGGCCGGAGGAGTACATCAGCTCCATGATGGCGCGATCCCGCACCGCCAGTGGATCCTGCTCGTCGGTGATGTTGAGCAGCTGGTACATCTCGTCCACGTCAAGGTTCTTGGGCAGCGGCCGCCCCTGCTTGGGGGTCACTATGCCGCGGGCCGGGTTGGCGACCAGTCGCCCCTGGCGCACCTGCCAGTCGCAGAAGCTGCGCAAGGCCGAAACCTTGGTGGCCAGCGAGCGGGGCGCCAGCCCCCCCTTGTGCATCCGGCTCACCAGGCTGCGCACCTGGCTCGCCTCGAGCCGGGCCCAGTCATCGAGACCGAGGCGCACCAGCTCCGCCGCCATGGCCTGCAGGTGTGCCTCGTAGTTGCTGCGGGTGTGGGGGCTGAGCTGGCGCTCGACCCGCAAGTATTCGATAAAGGCCGCCAGCTCATCGGCAAGGGCCGCGGGCAAGGGCTCGGGGGCAGGAGTCCCCCTGGCGGGATCCTTAGCCACGGGTCAGCTCGGGCAGACGCTGCTGCAGCAGGCGACCGAGCTGGCCCAGCAGCAGGGTGTCGTTGTGGGGGGCGAAGTGGCTGGGATCCGAGCTGGCGAAGGCCAGCACCCCGAGCTCGCCGAGGCGCATCAGGGCCACCGAGTTGACCAGCACGTCGTTGCCGAACAGCGTCTGTTTCTCGCTCTGGCTGAGTCGGCCAAAGTAGTAATCCGTCCCCGGCAGACGCTGACCCAGCAGTTGATCGAGTTGCTTGCCCTCTGCCAGGAAACGCTGCTCAGGGCCGCTGAGCTGGAATTTTTTCGGGTTGAGCCAGAGCCGCAAGCCGGTCAGCCGCAGCCGCTGCACGAAGGCCTTGCCCATGATCACGCTCGCCTCGAACAGGGTCCGGCAGCCATAAAGCTCGCCATAGAGGTCGGCATAGACCCGGAAGATCCGCTCGTTCTCGCTGGCGACCCCCATCAGTTCGGTGATCTCCTGCTCCAGCTGCTCGATGCGCTCGCGCTGCCTGTCCATCTGGCGCTCCACCAGGGAGACGGTGCCTTTTTGCTCATGGGGAATGCGGATCCGGTCCAGCATGGCCGCGTGGCGCTGGAAAAACTCGGGATAACGGGCCAGGTACTCCAGCACTGTGGCTTCGTCCATCAGTGATTCCTGCCGTTTGAGTTCGCTCATAACTTGGTTGATCCATCATAGAAAAAGGGCACTGGGCCCTGACATTATCGTTGTGCAGAGGGGGCTTGCGCCCCCTTTTGTCATCCCCTCCCTCTGGGAGAGGGCGTTATAGCTCTATCTGGCCATCGAACACGTGCTCGGCCGGCCCCGTCATGTAGACCGGCTGACCCGGCCCCTTCCAGGCGATGGTCAGCTTGCCACCCGGCAGGCTGACGGTGACCCGTTCCTTGAGCTTGCCCTGGCTGATGCCGATCACCGCGGCGGCACAGGCGCCGGTACCGCAGGCCAGGGTCTCCCCGACCCCCCGCTCGAACACCCGCAGCTTGATCTCGGTGGCGTTCACCATCTCCATGAAGCCGACGTTGACCCGCTCCGGGAAGCGCTCGTGCCGCTCCATGATCGGGCCCAGGGTCGATACGGGTGCATCCGCCACCGAGGGCACCTCGATGACGCAATGGGGGTTGCCCATGGAGACCACGCCACACATCACAGTGTGTTCCTGGGCCCGCAGCAGGTAGGTTTTTTCCGCCTTCTGGGCGCGAAAGGGCACCTTGCCCGGTTCAAACTGGGGGACCCCCATGTTGACCGTGACCTGGTTCTCGCCCTCCAGTTGCAGGGTGATGCGGCCGCGGGCGGTGCTGACCCCGATCCTGTCCCGGTTGATCAGCCCCTTCAGGCGCACGAAACGGGCAAAACAGCGGGCGCCGTTGCCGCACTGCTCCACCTCGCTGCCATCGGCATTGAAGATCCGGTAGTGAAAGTCGAGCTCGGGATCATAGGGCGGCTCCACCAGCAGCAGCTGATCGAAGCCGATGCCGAAGTGGCGATCCGCCAGCCTCTTGATGATGTCGTTGCTGAAGAACACCTTCTGGGTGACGCCGTCCACCACCATGAAGTCGTTGCCCAGGCCATGCATCTTGGAAAAATCTATCAACATCCTGCATTCCTGTACCGTTGATCGGGCGCCCACATCATGGAACGCCCGGGAGTCTGTCAGCCCTGCCCATCTCCCTCCGTACCAGGAGAGAGGGGGTTTCGCTACCATCTCACGACGAGGGTTTCTAGGGTAGCAAATGCTCGCCGCGCCAGAGATCGGCCAGCTGCTCGCGCTCCCGGATGAGATGAGCTTGATCACCGTCCACCAGCACCTCGGCCGCGCGGGGACGGGTGTTGTAGTTGGAGGCCATGGTGAAGCCATAGGCCCCGGCGGAGCGGACCGCCAGCAAGGAGCCTTCACCAATGGCCAGGGTGCGCTCCTTGCCGAGGAAGTCGCCGGTCTCGCACACCGGGCCCACCACGTCGTACAGTGCAGGCTCGTGGGCCGTGCGGCTGTCCACCTCGATGATGTTCATCCAGGCGCCATAGAGGGAGGGGCGCAGCAGATCGTTCATGCCGGCGTCGATCAGCGCAAAGTTGCGGGTCTCGCCCGGCTTGAGGTACTCCACCTTGGTCAGCAGCACACCGGCGTTGGCAACGATGGCGCGGCCCGGTTCGAACAACAGGGTCAGCTTGCGGCCCGTCAGCTTCTGTTTGAGCGCCTCGGCATACTCGGTGGGATGCGGCGGCTGCTCGGCGCCATAGTTGACCCCCAGACCACCGCCCACGTCCAGGTGATGGATGTGGATGCCTTCGGCGGCCAGCTCGTCGATGAGCCGCAGCAGCTTGTCTGCCGCCTCCATAAAGGGATTCAATTCAGTGAGTTGAGAACCGATATGGCAATCCACCCCCTTGATCTCGATGTTCGCCATGGTCGCCGCCTTGCGGTAGATGGCGGGAGCCTGTTCGATGGGGATGCCGAACTTGTTCTGCTTGAGGCCGGTTGAGATATAGGGATGAGTACCGGCATCGATGTCCGGGTTGACCCGCACCGAGACCCGCGCTTTCTTGCCCATGCTGCCGGCCACCCGGTTCAGGCGCTCCAGCTCGGCTTCGGATTCCAGGTTGAAGCAGAGGATCTCTTTCTCCAGCGCGAGGCGCATCTCGGCCTCGCTCTTGGCCACGCCGGAGAAGACCACCTTGGCCGGATCGCCGCCCGCCGCCAGCACCCGTGACAACTCGCCACCCGAAACGATGTCGAAACCCGACCCGAGCCGGGCCAGCAGGTTGAGCAGCGCCAGGTTGGAGTTGGCCTTGACCGCGTAGCAGATCAGATGGGGAATATCGCCGGCCGCCTGATCGAAGGCATGCCAGTGACGCTCCAGGGTGGCGCGGGAATAGACGTACAGCGGGGTGCCGTATTGCTCGGCGAGCTGTTGCAGGGGAAGCTGCTCGGCCTGCAGCTGGCCGTCGGCGTCGTAGTTAAAGTGATCCAAGGGGGCGGTTCCTTCCTAAATTATTGCGGCGCGGCCTCGGTGGCCGGTTTGGCGGTCGCAGGCGAGGTGGCTTGCGGTGTACTCTCTGTCTTGGGCGACGCTGGTGTTGGCTGCTCGGCGGGAGCCGGTTGCTCCGGCGGCGGCATATAAAGCGGCCCCGTCAGACCACAGGCGCCCAACCCAAGGGACAGAAATGCGGCCAACAGGCACTTGGTGAACTGGCTGGTCATAATGGTTCGCTGCGAAAAAATTTTTGGCCCTCTATAATCGCACTCACATTGTTAAAAGCAACAGGATAAACCGATGAAGGATCACGAGTATCACGCCCTGACCGACGCCTTTTTCCAGTACGTGGAAGACGTTATCGACGAGGGGTATCCGGATATCGACTGTGAACGGGCCGGCGGTGTGCTGACCTTAAGTTTCGAGAACAAGACCAAGGTCATCATCAACAAGCAGGAGCCCCTGCACCAGATCTGGGTCGCCACCCGCGAGAACGGTTTTCACTTCGAGCTGCGCGGCGAGAGCTGGATAGACAACCGCTTCGGCGAGGAGCTCAAGGCCCTGCTGACCCGCGCCTGCACCACTCAGGCCGGTGAGCCGGTACGCTTCCCATGATCGATCTGCATCCCGAAGGCGCCCGCCACGCGGTGATCTGGCTGCACGGACTGGGAGATTCCGGTGCCGGACTGGCCCCCCTGGCCGAGGCGCTGGACTTGCCCGCCGAGCTGCCGGTGCGTCACCTGCTGCCGGATGCGCCCGAGCGTGCCATCACCATCAACATGGGCTACAAGATGCGCGGCTGGTACGACATCAAGAGCTTCGAGAACCCGGCAGATCGCGCCGTGGAGTCCCATGTACGGGAGTCGGCCGAGCGTATCCAGAGCCTGCTGGACAGCCTGATCGCCGAGGGCTTCGCCCCCGAGCGCATCGTGCTTGCCGGTTTCTCCCAGGGCGGCGTCATCGCCTCCTTCACCGCCCTGCGTTGCTCGCAGTCGCTGGCGGGCCTGCTCTGCATGTCCACCTACCTGGCGGCGCCCGATGCCTTGCTGGGGGAGATGAGCGAGGCTGCCCGCGCCCTGCCCATCTGCTACATGCACGGCATCTATGACGATGTGGTGGCGCTGTCCATGGGCTGGGAAGCGAAGAACCGGCTGGAAGCAGCCGGTCTCACCCCCGAGTGGCACGAGTATCCCATGCGCCACGAGATCTGCCGGCCCCAGCTCGCCGACATCCGCGACTGGCTGCTGGCTCGCCTCGGCGCCTGACTCCGGACAACGACACATACGACAACGGCCTGCAGATGCAGGCCGTTTTCATTTGATCGATCCGTGCGGTGTCAGTAGCACATCATCCTACTTCCCGAGCTGGGCCCGGATTGTCTCGCTGCGGACTCTGGCTGCGGTAGGGGATCACCGCCAGCACCTCGCCCTGCTGCACGATTTCGTAATACTGGGGCAGGTTGAAGTTGCTGAACTGGCCCGCGTTGCTGAAGCGCTCGTGGCCCGAGGTGTAGAAACGGTTCACCCCCTGCACCAGCTCATCCTTGTTGCCGGCGAAGTGCTGGTAGATCTCCACCCGGTTCGCCTCATCCAGGATATAGATGTTGGTGCCCGCATTGCGGGTGTCGAAGAAGAACTGCACCAGCCCCTCGCTGGCGTAGGCGTCGACGATGCCGGGCAGATGCTGGCTGTGGGTCTTGTCCAGCCGCAGCGGCAGGTGATCCAGCTTGTTGTGGGAGATGTGGCGGTAGAAGTCGATGGCGTTTTCCAGCTTCTTGACCGACACCCCCCGTCGCTCGAAGAAAATGCCGTATTTTTCCTTGCCGAGGGAGAGCGTCTTGACCAGCTGCTGCTTGTCGCGGGCGAGGCGCAGCTCGATGCACTCGGCCAGCAGTTGCTGGAAGCGGGAGCGCACCAGGGAGCGGAAGTGCTGGCTGTAGCAGAACACCTCGATCATCTCGGGGGCGGCCGCATCCTGGTGCATCTTGCCGAGGATGGTGGTGAGGGCATCCACCACCGCCTCTTCGCCCTGGAAGTGCAGGGTGCGGATCTCGCTCCAGGAGTTGCGATAGACCAGGTCCACCGAGCCCACCAGACACTCCTGGTTGCGGCCGAACGAGAACACATCGGCGGCGTTGGCATCGAATTCGATCACCTGTCCGACCCAGTGGCTGGACGGATCCGTCTCCAGGTTCAGGAAGATGGAGAGTTGATGGATCTCGCAGGGACGGCTCAGGGCCAGGTTGGTGGCGAGCGGGTACTTGACCGGGAAGGTATCGGACAGGTCGCGGCAGAACTGGTGCAGGTTGTCGGTGTGCAGATCCGAGCCCTGATTGAACAGGTGTACCCGGCTCTGGGACGTCATCAGGCCATTGAAGTAGGCCCAGGCGATCAGCTTGCTGATGTAGCCGTTATATTCGAGCGGCGCCCGGCCGATGATGTTCACCGGCTCCAGCGAATGCTTGTAGAGATACCAGCCGGCCCGGTTGAGACGGCCGTGGGGCACCTGCACGAAGCTCAGATCCGGCTCGCTCAAGTCCGGCGCTATCTTGAGGTTGATGCGTTGCACCTTGCCCGGCAGGCTCTCGAAGGCGGCATAGAGCTTGCGCGACAGTATGCCGATGTCTTCCGGGTTGATGGACTCGCTGATGTTGTTGCGCCGGGCGAACTGGATCAGGTTGCGATAGCTCTGCATCAGGGCTTCGAGCAACTCGGCGTAAGCCACCTTGACGTCCTCGACCTTCCACTCCTGGCGGTGATCGAGATGATGCAGCCGCTCCTGACTCCAGCCCCAGTAGGCCACCAGCTGGGCCATCTGTTCGCGGCGCCAGTCCGGGCTGTGCTCTTCTTTCGGATGGCTCAGGCCATCGCACACCTTGAGGTAGAAGCAGCGTCGCACCAGATCGAGCCGCGCCATGTCACCGATAGACTTGAGGTAGTTGGTCACCTTGTCCAGCATCAGGCAGTAGTTGTCGAGTCGGTAGTGCATGCCCTCGTTGTGCTGGAACCAGTCGCGGCTGGTTACCGACAGCAGGCGGGTGCTGGGATACTCGTGGGAGTAGGCCTCCATCAACACCGACTTGAGCACCGCCTTGTAGGGGGAGTCGATGCCCTTGTAGAGCTGCCACAGGGCGGAGCCGAAGTACTCCTCAGCCGGAATGCGGTTGAAGCCGCCGAGATCGAGCCAGTCATCCTGGCTCAGCTTGCCGTGGGCAAACAGGCCGCTCACATAGTCGTCGTAGTGATCGTCATAGTCGCTGGGCACCAGATACCAGAGCAGCCGCTTGCCGGCGATGTGCATGGCGCTGCGGTAAAACTCGTCGAGCAGCAACAGGTGCTGGGCGCTGCCGCAGTTCTCCCCCTGCATCTGGGCGTCGTTGCGCTGGCGGAACTTGTCCTCGGGGATCAGGAAGAAGTTGAGATCGACACCGCGCTGCTCGGCCCACTTGGAGAGCATCTGGCACTTTTGATCCAGCAAGGCGAGCCGCTCCACCGACAGGCCGGCGGCATGGCAGACCCAGATGTCGAGATCCGAGTGGCAGCACTGGCCGATGGACGAGGTGCTGCCCATGGAATAGAGGCCCTGGATCGACTTGTCGTGGGTGCTGAGGCCACCCTGACAGTTGGCGTTCTGGCACAGATCTTCGATGAAGGCCTGCTGGGCCTCGTTGGCGACAAAACTCCAGATACCATGAGGCACGTCCCCCGTCACATAACCGGGCAAGAGGGGATGATTGAAGTGCAGCATGACGGGCAGCAACTGGAAGACCTGTTGCCCATAGCGACTCATGAGATCCAGCGCTCGTTGCGTCTTGAGACGATTGAGTTCGTCGTAGCGCGCCACCAGCGTGTCGAGTTTTACCAGCAATGCCCTACCTATGGGGAAGAGAAATGACGCACCAAAACGGGGAGACGTCAAAAAAGTGTGATCATGTTAACAATGCAAACTGCCGTGGTAAACAAGCCCGTACGGAATCATCGGATTATTTCTGACCAGCGCGGTGACGGTATCATCGGAAAGCAATAAAAATAAATAAATTCAAATGATTACATTTATTTTCTGGCTGGATGAAAATCATTTTCAACCCACTTTTTTGAGCCTGCCCCCGCTTTTGCCGGCTACGCCATGAAAGCCCCTGCAAAGGGTGGTAAGATCGTTTTCCTCACTAAAGATGAAACAACTGATTGATATGGCAGCCCGAACCCTGAAAATCGCCACTCGCAAGAGCCCACTGGCCCTGTGGCAGGCCAATTTTGTCAAAGATCGGCTGGAGGCACTCTATCCCGATCTACAGGTCGAACTGGTGCCCATGAGTACCCAGGGTGACAAGATCCTGGACACGCCGCTCGCCAAGGTCGGCGGCAAGGGCCTGTTCGTCAAGGAGTTGGAGACTGCCATGCTGGAAGGCCGTGCCGACATCGCCGTCCACTCCATGAAAGACGTGCCGGTAGACTTCCCCGAGGGGCTCGGCCTGCACACCATCTGCGAGCGGGAAGATCCCCGCGATGCCTTCGTCTCCAACCGTTTCACGCAGATAGACGAGCTGCCCCAGGGCGCCGTGGTCGGCACCTCCAGCCTGCGCCGCCAGTGCCAGCTGCGCGCTGCGCGCCCGGATCTGGTGATCCGCGACCTGCGTGGCAACGTCAACACCCGCCTCGCCAAGCTGGATGCCGGTGACTACGACGCCATCATCCTCGCCGCCGCCGGTCTGAAACGGCTGGAGATGACGCACCGTATCACCGCCTTTATCGAACCGGAGCAAAGCCTGCCCGCCAATGGTCAGGGCGCCGTCGGCATCGAATGCCGTATCGACGATCATGAGCTGCACGCCCTGCTGGCGCCGCTGGAGCACGCCGAAACCCGCGTGCGCGTGCTGACCGAACGGGCCATGAACCGCGCCCTGCAAGGGGGTTGTCAGGTGCCTATCGGTGCCTATGCCCTGGTGCAGGGAGAGGAAATCTGGTTGCGCGGTCTGGTCGGCAGCCCGGATGGCACCCGAGTGATCCGTGACGAGATCCGCGGCCCCCTGGCCGACGGCGAGGCCCTCGGCCATGCCCTGGCCCAACGCCTGCTGGCCGATGGCGCCGACGTCATCCTGGCCGAGGTCTACCGCGCATGAAGGCAGGCCGGTTGGCCATCCCGCCCCTGCCGCTGAGGGGGATCTGATGATCCCGCTGGTGGTGCGCCCGGCGCAGCAGGCCGAGGATCTGGTGCAACTGCTGCGCCAGCACGGCCACCGCCCGCTCTGCTGCCCGTTGCTGGAAACCCGGCCGGGAGATGAGCTCCCCGGCCTGCCTGCCCTGCTGGCCACGGCGGAGATCGTCATCGCCGTCAGTGTGCATGCAATTAATTTCGCTCATCATTTTCTGTTGCAAACTGGTCAGACCTGGCCACATATTGACTACTTTGCGGTCGGTCAGGCGAGTGCCGATGCCTTCGCCGAGGTCGGGATCCGGGCCCAGAGCCCCGAGGATCCTCGCAGCGAAGGCCTGCTGCTGCTGCCAGCCCTGCAGACGGTTGCCGGCAAGCGGGTGCTGATCCTGCGTGGCAACGGCGGGCGGGATCTCATCGCCCGGACACTGGCCTCACGCGGCGCACTGGTGCACTATTGTGCCACCTATGAGCGGCACTACCCCGCGCTCGACGGAGACGCATTGACCCGCCATTGGCAGGGAGCCGGCCTCGACAGCCTGCTCATCACCAGTGGCGAACTGCTGCAGCGGCTGCTGGAACTGGTGCCAGACCAGCAGCAGCCCTGGCTTTATGACCGCCTGTTGGTGGTGCCCAGCCCCAGGGTGGCCGAACTGGCCGAGGCGGCTGGCTTTACTCGTATCGTGATTGCCCAAGGTGCATCCAACCAGGCTCTGGTGGCCGCCCTGGAACTGAGGAAGATGGAATGACTGAACAGCAAGAAGTCCAGCCGAGCGCTGCGGCCCCGGTGATCGACAACACCCGGTCCGATAACAAGAAAGGCCGCTCCGGCGCCGTTCTCGGCGGGATAGCCATACTGCTGGCCCTCGGGCTGACCGGTGGTCTCTATCTGCACGGCTACCGCAATGCCGTCGCCCAGCAGGCCGAATTGACGGCCCTCAAGCAACAGCTGGCCGAGGTCATGGGCAAACTGGATCAGACCAACAGCAAGGATGCCGAGCAACTGGCCACCCTCGGCAAGAGCCAGCAGCAGCTGCAGGACGCGCTGGACGGCCTGCAACACAAGGTGCTGGATCTCGATGACAAGCGTCCCAACGACTGGATGCTGGCCGAATCCGAATACCTGGTGCGCATGGCGGGCCGCAAGCTGTGGCTCGAACACGATCTCATCTCCGCCATCACATTGCTCGGCAACGCCGACGAACGGATCAAGGCGCTCAACGATCCCAGCCTGATGCCCATTCGCAAGGCGCTGGCGGAAGACATCACCAAGCTCAAGGCCATGCCGCGAGTCGATCGCGAGGGGCTGACCCTGAAGCTGGCCGCCCTGTCCGATCAGATAGAGCTGCTGCCGCTCTCCACCGTCAGCATGCCCGATGCCAAGGCCGAGCCGGATCAGGCGGTCAGCACCAACCCGGACGAGTGGGAAAGCAACCTGAAGAAGAACTGGGTCAAGTTCACCGAGAACTTCATCACCATCCGCCGTCGTGACGGTGCGGTGGAGGCCCTGCTCTCCCCGCAGCAGGAGATCTTCTTGCGCGAGAACCTCAAGACCAAGCTGCTGCAGGCCCAGCTCGCCGTGTATCGCGAGCAGCAGGCGCTCTACACCGACAGCCTGGACAAGGCCCAACGCTGGCTGACCCAGTACTTCGACGTCGACAACAGCGCCACCCAATACATGCAAACCGAGCTCGACAAGCTCAAAGGCGAGCAGATCCAGTTCGACTACCCGGATCAGTTCAAGACCCAGGCCATGCTGGAACAGGTGCTGACCGAGCGCCTGCAACGCATCCTGGCCGGCAGTTGAGGAGGAGACCATGATTCGTCTGATCCTAGTGGTCGCCGTGATGGTGGCCGGCCTGATGTTCGGCCCCGAAGCGTCCGGCAACAAGGGCTATGTGCTCATCTCCCTTGGCAACTACACGGTGGAGTCCTCGGTCACCAGCGCCGTGATCCTGGCGGTGCTGTTCTACGGTGCCCTGCTCATCCTCGAGTGGCTGCTCGGCCGGGTGTTCGGCCTGCGCCGCAAGACCCAGGGCTGGTTTGGCACGCGCCGCCGCCGCAAGGCGAATCAGCAGACGGTGAACGCCACCCTGGCCATGGCCGAGGGGCACTACAGCCAGGCCGAGAAGCTGCTGCTCAAGGGCGCCGACAACAGCGATACCCCGCTGCTCAACTACCTCAGTGCCGCCAGAGTGGCCCAGGCCCGCGGCGATGATGCTCGCCGGGATCACTACCTGCAGAAGGCGCAGGAGGAGAACCCCAAGGCCGAGCTGGCGCTGACCCTGATCCAGACCCAGTTGCAGATTGAACAGGGCCAGTACGACAGCGCCCTCGGTCGGCTCGAATCCGTCTACGCCCTCAATCCACGCCACCCCATGGTGCTGGACCAGCTGCGTCAGGTCTATCTGGCACGGCAAGACTGGGCGGCGCTGATCGATCTCGCCCCCGCCCTGCGCAAGGTGGGCAAGCTGACGCCCCAGCAGGAAGAAGAGCTGTTGCATCAGGCCTGGCGTGCACGTCTCGAGGCCGCCAGCGGCGCCCTCGAGACCCTGCGCCCGGTCTGGCAGGAGCTGCCCCGCAAGCTGCGCCAGGAGCCAGCCCTGCTGGCCAGCTATGGCGATCGGCTGCGCCAGCTCGGGGCCGACAGCGAGGCGGCCGAGCTCTGGCTGGAGGCGCTGCGCAAGCACCCCGCCCCCGAGCTGTTCACCTTGCTGCCCAAGCTCAAGCTGGATGACTATCAACCCATGCTGACCCTGCTCAAGAAGATGCAGGATCAGCCGGGTGCCGAGGCGGCGCTGGCCCAGATCTATCTGCTGGCCGGTCAGCTGGATGAGGCCCAGCGTCTGCTGGAGCAAGAGGTGCAGCGCGCGCCGAATGCCGCCATCTGCCATGCCCTCGGCCAGCTGATGGACAAACGCCGGCTCACCAACAAGGCCAACGAGTACTATCGTCAGGCCCTGGAGCTTGCCGGGATCTAAGCCCGCCTTTCCCATGCAAAAGAGGCCGCAATTGCGGCCTCTTTTTTGTTCGTTGTTTTCTCGTACCGCCCGGTTCAGGCGGTCAGCCGCTCCAGCTCACCGATGAGCCAGATGGCCTCCTGTCGGTGAGAGCCGCACACGTCCTGCATGGGGCGAAAACCGCCGCACACCGCGGGCCGTTCGGGCTGGCCGAAGATCTTGCAACCCAGTCTGGCATCGAGCTGGACACACGCTACTCCGGCCGGTTTTCCCAAGGGCATGCCGGGGATGGCGCTGCTGATACTGGGGGCGATGCAACAAGCCCCACAACCTTGACGACATTCCATGTGATGCTTTCCTGTGCATGGCGAAGCAGTCTATCAAAGAGCCGTGATTCTCCTTAGCCTTATCCTTGGTGCCCCTGAAATAGAGCACCGCTTGCCACACAGGCAACAAAAAACCCGACGGCGAGGCCATCGGGCTTTTTAGCAGCAGGGGCTCAGCGCATCACAGGATGCCGCCGCGTACCCCGCTGCCCTTGCGATCCAGGCGGTGGCATCGGAACTTGCCCCTCCCACATCCTGATTACAGGATGATGTCGCGCACCACGCTGTCCTTGCGATCCAGGAAATGGATCGACTTGATGCGACGGATGGTCCGCGATTTGCCACGGATCAGCAGGGTCTCGGTGGTCGCCATGACGCCGTCGCTGGTGATGCCGTCCAGCAGATCACCCTTGGTGATGCCGGTGGCCGAGAAGATGACGTTGTCATTCTTGGCCAGATCTTCCAGCTTGAGCACCTTGGAGAGATCGATGCCGAGCTCCTCGCAACGGGCAATTTCCTGCTCGCCCAGGGCGCGCACGTCCGGGCTGTCGCCCTTGACCTTGTGACGGGGCACCAGGCGCGCCTGCATGTCACCATCCAGCGCGCGGATCACCGCCGCCGAGATGACCCCTTCCGGGGCGCCGCCGATGCCATACAGCATGTCGACTTCGCTGTCCGGCAGACAGGTAAGGATGGAGGCGGCTACGTCGCCGTCAGGAATGGCGAACACGCGCACGCCCAGTCCCTGCATCTCCTTGATCGCCTTGTCGTGGCGCGGCTTGGCCAGGGTGATCACGGTCAGACGGGAGAGCGGCTTGCCGAGCGCCTTGGCCACGGCCTTGAGGTTCAGCTCGAGGGCCTGGTCGAGATCGATGGACCCCTTGGCCTTGGGACCGACGATGAGCTTTTCCATGTACATGTCGGGGGCCTTGAGGAAGGATCCCTTGTCACCGACGGCCAGCACGGCCAGGGCGTTGGACTGCCCCATGGCCGTCATGCGAGTACCCTCGATGGGGTCGACCGCGATGTCTACCGCGTCCCCCAGACCCGTCCCCACCTTCTCACCGATGTAGAGCATGGGGGCTTCGTCGATTTCGCCTTCGCCGATCACAATCTCACCATCGATCTGGATCTGATTGAGGATGTGGCGCATGGCCGCAACGGCCGCACCATCGGCGATATTCTTGTCACCACGTCCGAGCCACTTGTAGCCAGCCAGTGCAGCCGCTTCCGTCACTCGGGAAAACTCGATTGCCAGTTCACGTCTCATCGCATATCCAACCTTAGGTGCTCGAAAACGGGCGGCATTCTACCACAAGGGCAAACCTTTGCGCGCAAAAGTGGCGGATCACCATATAAATCGCGCCGTCACCCAATTGACACCAAACCGCCATCGGTTGTTCACGGCGCGGTAACTTCACTGTCATTTCCCCTGACTAGCATGGCCCCGTCTTTTAAAACAAAGCTTGCAACACAAGGGATTAAGATGAAAAAGCTGACTGTAGTCGCATTGGCACTCACCGCTGCCTTCCAGGCCCAAGCCGTCGAAGTATACAAAAATGACTCCACCCTGCTCGATCTCTATGGCCGCATCTACGCCGGCCAGTTCTTCGGCGAGAAGAAAGAGCTGGACGCCAATGGCGACATCAAGAACGAATACAGCGACAAGCAGGGTGCCAACCAGTTCGTCCGCCTCGGTGCCAAGGTTGAGAGCGAAATCAACCCGGGTCTCAAGGCCCTGGCCCAGTACGAGCTGCAGATCTACATCAACGACAGCGAGAAGACCGTCAGCGAGAACTCCGACAACCTGCGCACCCGTCTGGCCTTCGCCGGGGTCGGCGCCAACTGGGGCAACGTCACCTTCGGTCGTCAGCAAGGCGCCCCCGGCATGCTGGCCAACTGGACTGACGTCTCCCTCTCCGACGGCTACGGCAACGACGCCCTCGGCGCCAAGACCGACACCTTCGCCACC
Organism: Aeromonas sp. TECH754; assembly: GCF_056279295.1. NCBI lineage: Bacteria > Pseudomonadati > Pseudomonadota > Gammaproteobacteria > Aeromonadales > Aeromonadaceae > Aeromonas > Aeromonas sp. TECH754. The sequence goes on from NZ_JBWBRA010000001.1 coordinate 3,509,603, forward strand.
AACCGTGCCGGCTCGGTGCTGAAATACTCCGGCCTGTTCAACGGCTTCCAGGTCGACACCAGCTACAAGTTCGACGGCGGTGACACCGAAGAGACCACCAGCAAGGACAGCGATGCCGCCTACGGCGCCGCCGTCTCCTACACCTTCCCGTTCAACCTGGCACTGGGCACCGCCTACAACGTGGGTATCCGCGACAAGAGCGGTGAAGAGGACGCCAAGCTGTGGCTGCTCTCCGCCAAGTACGACAACAAGGCCGTCTACGCCGCCCTGAGCTACGCCGACGGCAGCGACTTCCTGGCGACCGGCAAGGATCACAGCGGTTGGGAAGCGGCGCTCGGCTACAACTTCGAGAGCGGCTTCGGCCTGATGGCCCTGTGGAACAAGCAGACCGTGGAGCAGAGCGGCAAGAGTGACTACGACTCCATCGACTACTACACCCTGGGTGCCCAGTACAAGTTCAACAAGAACCTGCGGGTCATCGGCGAATACCGCATCAACAACCTGGACAGCAATGACAGCGGCAAGCTGAACACCAAGGATGACTTCCAGCTGGCGGCTCGCTACGACTTCTAAGCCCGGCCTCGTATCCGCTGAATCTCACCAAAAACGGCGCGCAGAACCCTCTGCGCGCCGTTTTCATTTCATCCCTGCCCTCAGAAGATGTTCACGATCTGTCGCGAGAGGTCGTCAGCAAGGTAAAGAGCAGCGCAGGAACCGGAGTGTATGTGAATACATGAGCCTCTTTACCACACGTAAGCGAGCAGCATATGAGCCTTGATCACGGCCTCGCAGCAAGATCATGAACAGGTTCTCAGCCTAGCGGCTTTTGCACCGCCACCAGCAGCAACATGGGGCGCTCGGCTTCCTCCGCCAGCGCCGGATTGGCGGCGATCTGCTCCGCAGTCGGTCCCCACTCCTCCAGGCGACGGATCGCGAATCCCGCCGCGATAAGCGCATTGAGATGGGTGCCCAGGGTGCGGTGATACTTGATCACCCCCTCCGCCAGCCAGTTGCTGACCCGCTTGCCCTCGGCCTGGTAGCCGTTGACAGGCCAGGAGCGGCGCCCCTCCCCATCCACCAGCCAACCCTGGGGCTGCGGGCAGGTGAAGATGGGATGCTCCACCGAGAACACAAAGCTGCCCCCCGCCGCCAGCGAGTGGTAAACCGTCTCGAACAGCGGTGCCAGCTCGGGCAGGTAGTGCAGCGCCAGCGAGCTGTAGACCAACTCGAACGACTCGGCGGGCAGCTCGATCTCGCTCAGATCCCCCTGCTGGTAGCGGATCCCCTCATCCCGGGTCAGCTCGGCGGCGCGGGCCAGCATCCTGGCGGAGAGATCGATGCCGACTGTCTCGGCCGCCCCCTGCTCCCTGACGGCGCGGCAGAACCAGCCATAGCCGCAGCCCAGATCCAGCACCCGCTTGCCGCCAAGGGGCGGCAGCATGGCCTGCAGCGCTGGCCACTCCGGTGCGCCCGCCAACCCCTGCTGGGAGCGGGGCAACTGGGCATAGCCTTCAAAAAAGCCTGGGTTATCATAGATATTTTGTGACATTTAACGCTTCCTCATACTGGCATGGCGGCAAGTCAGGCATCCATCAGCATACCCCGACCCACACAGCCAGAGACCAAAAAAAAGCAGAGAACCCGGGCGGGCCTCTGCTCTGTTTCGCGCCCGCATCCTGGATGCGGGCCAACAAAAAAGGCCATAGACGATGGAGCGTCTATGGCCTTTGTTTCGCTCGTACCAACGCGGCTCGGGCCTCATGAGGTCCGATCGGCAAGGGTACGATGAATGGGGGGGAGGCTCAGGCCTCCCCAGGCTCCGGACAATGCTTCATCGTGCGCATCTGTACGGAGTTCACTCGGATCACTCGCTGATCCGAGGCATAAAGCGTCATCTTGATCACCGGGCCAAGGCTGGCCGTTGGGAGAATGGGGAAATTGGACGCCACTCTAGGGGCTGGTCGGCCCGATGACAAGCAGACTGTCCCGATTTTGCCGGGCGGCTCACGGCAGTTTCTTCTGCCAGAACAGGGCCCGGCCTACCTCCGGGCTCAGCTCATATCCCGCAAACCCGCTGGCACTATAGGCCGCCTGAGCCACCTTGTTGCCCTCCAGCACCTCCAGGGTCAACTTGCAGCAACCGAGTTCGCGGGCGAGGTGCTCCACCTCGGCCAGCAGCCGCTTGCCGAGGCCGCGACCGCGAAAATCCGGGTGCACGGCGATGTCGTGGATATTGAGCAGGGGCTGGCAGGCGAAGGTCGAGAAGCCCTCGAAACAGGTGGCCACCCCGGCCGGTTGGCCATCCACCCAGGCCAGCAACACATGGGCGTCACTTCTCGCCGCCAACGCCCCGGCCAGATTGGCCTGCACCTCGTCAGGCAAGGCACAGCCGCCCCCCATCTCGTCTTTTGCGTATTCGTTGAGCAGGAAGACCAGCGCCTCGCCGTGCTGCCGATTATTCAGATCTGCCCTGATGATCTCTTCCATCTGTCGCCTTCCCTTTGCATGAGTCTGAGGTGACAACCCGCCACCGGCCTCAGATGGTAAACCAGCCCCAGGCCACCACCAAGGCTCAACTGCCGGGTCAATGCCGCCAGCCAGCGCCATCTGGCTGCGCCCACAGCCATAGATGTAATTTTTTTACACCTTTCCCTTGCCAGCCAAATGAAAATAAATATCATTAGCGTCCTCCCGTCTCGGGAGTCAAAAAAATAATTACAAATAAATCAATAAGTTCAGGCCATCAGGTCGATTAAAAGAGTCACACGCAGATGCATAACCCCAACCCAGAGCGCGCCCTGCTGGGCGCCGCTTTGCTGGCCTTGAGTGCCGGCACCCAGGCCGCTGACGAGACCATGACGGTCGTCGGCAAACGCAGTCAACACGAGGAGGTCGCCACCGCGACCCGCACCGGCACCCCGGCCAAGCTGGTGCCCCAGACCATAGAGAGCGTCCCGGTCAGCGAGCTGACCGCCTACGGCCAACCCACCCTGAGCGAGGCCCTGAGCGGCATCCCCGGGGTCAACGCCAGCGGCGACACCCGCTTCGACAGCGTCAACATCCGCGGTTTCAACGCCAGCAACGACTTCTACCTCGACGGTCTGCGCGACGACATGCAGTACACCCGGGATCTCGGCAACATAGAGCGGGTCGAGGTGCTCAAGGGGCCGGCCGCCGTGCTCTACGGCCGTGGCAGCACCGGTGGCATCGTCAACCGGGTCAGCAAGAAGCCCCAGCGGGGCCAGGCCTCCAGCGTCAGCGCCCAGATCGGCAGCTTCGACAGCCAGCGCCTCGCCGCCGACCTCAGTGCCGAGGCCGGCGAACGGGTACAACTGCGGCTCAACATGGCGCAGGAAGACAAGGAGAGCTTCCGCGATGGCGTGACCAGCAAGCGTACCCTGCTGGCGCCCTCCGCCAACTGGGAGATCGCCGACAACCTGAACTGGCTGGTGCAGTACGAGCGCAACGGCAGCGATCGCACCCCGGATCGCGGTATCCCCGGCGTCAACGGCCGTCCGGCCGATGTGCCCATCGAGAGCGTCTACAGCGACACCAGCCGCGACTTCATCGACGACGTGGCCCAGTCCACCCGCTCCCAGCTGACCTGGGATATCAACGAACAGTGGCAGTTGCGCCAGCAGCTCGGCTACACCACCCTCGACAGCCAGTTCGACAACACCTATGTCACCAGCGTCAAGGGCGATCAGGTGACCCGCGCCCGCTGGCAGCAGGATCTCAAGGCCAAGAGCCTGACCAGCAACACCGAGGTCGAGGGCCAGCTGCAGACCGGCCCCGTCGAGCATCGCCTGCTGGTCGGATTGGAGCAAAACTGGCAGGAGCGCACCCCCAAGCTGTACCAGAACGCCACCCCGATCCCGCCGGGCAACCTGTACGAACCAGGTTCCTTGCCCACCTATAACGGCGCCATGAAGCTCTCCAGCGACGCCAACCACAAGGTGCGCGGCTACGGCCTCTATCTGCAGGATCAGCTCAGCCTGGGTGACTGGCACCTGCTCGGCGGCCTGCGCCGGGACGAGTTCACCGTCACCAGCCGCCGCAACGACCTCAACAAGGAGGAGACCCTCTCGGTCACCAGCCTGAGCCCGCGTCTGGGCCTGGTGTGGAACCCCATCGAGGAGCACGCCTTCTATACCGCCTACAGCAAGACCTTCACCCCGGTCGGCGGTGAACTGATCGGCATCACCCCGGGGGACCAGAACAACAACCTGGATCCCCAGCACACCCGGCTGTACGAGGGCGGGGTGAAGAGCGACTGGCTGGGCGGCCGACTGGCCACCACCCTCTCCCTCTACCGGTTGGAGATGTACAACAAGCGCAGCAAGGATCCGCTGGATCCCACCAAGGTGATCCTCACCGGCCTGCAGCGTACCGACGGCATAGAGCTGAGCGCCCGCGCCCGGCTGACCGACGAGATCTATCTGCACGGCGGCGTCGCCATTCAGGATGCGGAGCAGGTCAAGGCGGATGCGGAGCTGCAGGGCAAGCGGCCGAGCAACGTTTCGCGCGAGAACGGCCAGCTGTTCGCCGGCTACCAGAGCGGCCAGCAGGGCTGGTTTGGCGAGACCGGGGTAACGGCGGTGGGGGATCGCTTCGCCGACAACGCCAACACCACTGTGCTGCCGGGCTACGCCCGCTATGACGCCCGCGCCGGTTATCGCTGGCAACAGTGGGATGCCCAGCTCAGCGTGGAGAACCTGACCGACCACCAGTACTACGTCAGCGCCACCAGCGCGGCCCAGATCATGCCGGGCAGCCCACGTCAGCTGAACCTGACCGCGGCCTACCGCTTCTGATCCCCTCCTGACCAGACTGGCCGGCGCAAGCCGGCCAGATATGTATGAAAACCAAGAAACTTCCCCTGCATAACAACAAGTGGGTACGCCGCATCCACGCCTGGGCCGGATTTGCCACCCTGGCCCTGCTGCTGATCTACGGCCTCAGCGGCCTCTGGCTGCAACACAGGGCCGTGCTGCCCCTGCCCGGCCCCCATACCGACAAACAGAGCGAGACCCTGACGCTGACGACACCGCTGGCGGATCCCGCCGCGCTCACGACACTCTTGCAACAACACTATTCCGCCGAGCTGGCAGAGGCGCGCACCGCCATAACCCCACCCCAGCTCCTGCCCACCCCGAGCGGCACTCTCACCTTGCCTGCGCGCTGGGAGCTCAAGGATGTCAGCTTGAGCGAGAGCCTGGCCGCCAGCTATGTGGTCGGCACTCTCGAGGTGCGCATCGAGCACCAGCAGGCCAATTTTGCCGCCAGCCTCAACCGGCTGCATCGCGGCATGGGCACCGGCCTCTCCTGGCAGCTGTTTGGCGATCTCGCCGCCCTGGCGCTGCTGCTGCTCGCCCTCACCAGCCTGCTGATGTGGAACAAGCTGCACGGGCCGCCCCGGCGGGGCATCGCCCTGCTGCTGGCGAGCGCCCTCGCGACAGTGCTGATCGCCCTGCTCCAGGCCTAGCAAGCGGTGCGGTTTGTTACCTACACCAAAGCGGGATCCCGCTCTCAGAACCTGTTCACGATCTGCGACGAGAGGTCGTCAGCAAGGTAAAGAGCAGTGCAGGAACCGGAGTTTATAGACATAAATGAGCCCTTGGTTTCACATAAGCGAGCAGCACATGAGCCTTGCTCACGGCCTCGCAGTTAGAGCGTGATCAGGTTCTCACCGGGGGTAACGCCTTTTTCGGGGGAGGTAACAAAGGGTAACCGGCCACCGGCAGGGGTCACAGTTGTGGCCGGCGCGGCTGGCAGGGGTCACCCCTGACTGTTAGGGTGCGGCCTGAACTCCAGACGCCAAGAGGTATCATGCGCATCTCCAGCATCGAGTGCGGGCGGGTACTGGCCATAGTGGCCGTGATGACCATTCACATCTCCCCCTTCAGCAATCCGTTCGATCCCGCCCTCTGGGGGGATCCTCTCTATCTCTGGCTGGGGGGTACCATCAACCAGCTGAGCCGCTTCGCGGTGCCGCTGTTCTTCCTGTGCGCCGGTTACTTCCTGCAACCCAGGCTGATCGCGCACAACCCCATGGAGGTCGCGTGGCGTTACTGCCGCCCCCTGCTGCGGCTCTGGCTGGGCTGGAGCCTCATCTATCTGCTGGTGCCCTTCAATCCGGTGGCTGCGGTGCAGCAGGGCTACCTGCCAGCCATGGCGGGTCAGTGGCAGATGCAGGTGGGGGATCTGCTCAACGTCTGGCTGGTGGGTGGCATGATCCACCTCTGGTTCCTGCCCGCCCTGATCCTGGCGGTGCTGATCCTGGCGCTGTGCCAGCGCGGCGGCCTGCCTCAGCTGGCCCTGGTGATCGGCGTCCCGCTCTATCTGCTGGCGCTGCTCGGCGGCTCCTACGGCAAACCGCTGCTGGGTGGCGAGTGGGCGCTGCTGACCCGCAACGGCCCCTTCTTCTCGCTGCTGTTCGTGGCGCTCGGCGCCTACCTGCGCGCCCGCAGATGGCGACCGGATAGCAAACACAGCGCCCTGCTGATGGCCGCGGGTCTGGCGCTCTATGCACTGGAGGCTGTTGGCCTGCGGCACTTTGCCGAGGTGCCCCTCAACCGCCACGACTTCCTGCTGGGATCCCTGCCCTGGACCCTCGGCCTGTTCGGCCTGCTGCTGGCCAATCCCGACTGGGGCAAGGGCAGCTGGCTGGAGCGCCAGGCTCCCAAGGTGCTCGGGCTCTACTGTCTGCACATGATGCTGGTGGTCTGGCTGATGATCTTCGGCCCGCAAGGCAAGCTCGTCTGGTGGGAACTGCTGAAGGTGCCGGTACTGCTCGGCTGCACGCTGCTCGCCTACCGGCTGCTGGACATGACCCCGGTCAGCCGCTGGCTGCTGCGGGCTCGCTGACGGGACAAATGACAGAGGGACCTGCTGGCCCCTCTGTCTGCTGCCGTACAGAGGCGGCGGCTCAAAATCTCAGCGTCAGCCCGACATTGGCCTGCCACTGGGTGATGAGCTCCCCCCGCACCCGGAAGGCGCAGACCTCCGGATTGCAGAGGAACTGGCTGTCGTCGTTGACCAGGGAGCCATAGCCGCGCACCTCGGCGCGCAGCGCCAGCTGCTTGGTCAGGCGTGGTTGCACCCCGAGCGCCAGCGACATGGAGGGAGCCGTCTCGCTGTCGTAGGCATCGAAGCGCGTCACCCCGATCCCGGCGCCTATGTAGGGCGCCATCATGTGATCGGAGAGCGTCAGGGCACCGGCGAAGTGCAGGGTGTCCACCGTCAGCTTGTCCGGCTGATCCGGCGATATCCGGGTCGACTGGTGGCTGTAGAGCAGCTCTATCATGCCGGGGTCGTCCACCTCCTTGCTGATGAAGAAGCCCCAGTTGCCCGAGCTCTCCCCCTGCAGGGAATCGATGTCGCTTGCCACCGGCGTGGGCTCGGGATCGTCCATCGCCTCGAAGTCGATCGACGAGCTGTAGCCCGCGAAGGGCGTCAGCTGCCAGCCCAGATCATCAGGTTGGGCTGCCCAGCCCTGGCCCAGTGGCAACAACAGCCCCATCACCATCATTCCCGCTCGCGTCACGGCCTTCTCCCTGATCTGCAGATGCATGTGCATTGCTTGTGCCAAAAGCATATCAGAGCCTTCTGCATCCGATCCTAAATAGGGGCTGTATCGCGCCATTTTGACCGGCCCGAGACTCGCCGGCACAGGGCCCATTCATCTGGGATTAACCTCTGCCACGTAAGCTGGCGGCGCCACAGTGGTGGCGTCAACAGCATGAGGATTTCAGGAATGGTTGCCGCGCAACTCAACGACCCACAGAACAAGCTTTCCGACACCCTGCGGGCCACCGCTCATGCCATCGAGGAGAGCCACATCAGCCTGCGGGACATGCTGGCACTCGTGGGCGAACAGGGCATGCTGCTGTTTTGCGTGCTGCTCACCGTCCCCTTTCTGCTGCCGGTCTCCATCCCCGGCGTCAGCACCCCGTTCGGCCTGCTGATCCTGTTTATCGGCGTCGGCATCACCCTCAACCGGGTGCCCTGGTTGCCCAGCGTGCTGATGGAACGCCGCTTCGCCGCCGAGCAGCTCAAGCCGACCCTGCACAAGGGCGCCGATCTGCTGGCCCGCATCGACCGCTTCATCCGGCCGCGCCTGCTGCTGCTGACCGGCAGCTCCCTCATCAATCGCTGCAACGGCCTGCTGATCATGCTGGCGGCCCTGTTGCTGATGCTGCCGCTCGGCGCCATTCCGTTCACCAATGCCATGCCCGCCTGGGCCATACTGCTGCTGGCCATCGGCATGCTGCAGCGGGACGGCCTCTTCATCGCCGGCGGCTACGCCCTGGTCAGTGCCACTGTCGTCTGGTTCAGCGTGCTGGCCATCGGCCTGCTGATGGCGGGTCAGAACGTCTCGACCCTGTTTGGCTAGGTCGAGGGTAGGCCAACGAAAACAACGAGGGCGACCCTGGGTCGCCCTCGTGCATTGTTATGTTTGGCCATTCAGGGATTGGAGTCGTGGGCCACCCGGTTGCGCCCGCCCCGCTTGGCCCGGTAGAGCCAGTCGTCCGCCCGGGCCAGCACGGCGCTGACCGCCTCCCCTGGCCTCACCAGGGTGGTCCCGAGGCTCACCGTGATGGGCGCGGGATCCGGCGCCATGGCTGCCACCGCGGCGCGAATGCGCTCCGCCACCTTCAGCAATATCCCCTCGTCGATCTGCGGCAGCAAGATCAGAAACTCCTCGCCGCCGCTGCGCACAAACATGTCCTCGGCCCGCAGCTGGGCGGCCACGCACTCGCTGAAACTGCACAGCACCCTGTCCCCGGCCTGATGACCGAAGCGATCGTTGATCTGCTTGAAGTGGTCTATGTCCAGCATGATGAGGCCGGTGCGTCCCTCCCCCTGCAGCTTGTGGTGATATTGCTCGAAGAAGAAGTGACGGTTGTAGAGGCCGGTGAGCTGATCCGTCTCGCCGAGTCGCTTGAGCCGCTGCTGCAGATCGTGCTGGCGGGTGATGTTGCGGGTCATCCAGGCCACCGCCCGTTTGCCCTCATAGAGGGACGGCAGCGGCGCTATCTTGCCCTCGAAGCGTTGCATCCCCTGGGGGCCCGCCTCGGCATTGATGCCCTCCACCTCGGCCGGGGAGAGATCATACTCCACCACCTGCACCTGACCGGTGGCAAAGGCCCGCGCCACCTGCTCCAGCACCCACTGTGCCTTGTCGACAGGCAAAATATCCAGCAATCGCTTGCCGCTCAGCGGGTTGCCATCCTGATAGGACTGCTGCTCCACCCCGCCGATGTACTCCACGTAGTAGCCATCCTCACTCAGGATGAAGACCGGATCGGGCAGTTGGGTCATCACTTCATAGAGTTGTGCCACTGAAAGCGCCATCTGTGTTCCTTTCATGGGAAGGGCCAGGGCCTGTGTTGTTTGTTATACACGACCCGTTAAGTATCGCACACGGTCCTGCCGCCCGTATGACGGGATCCCATGCTCTCATCCGCCGCAGAGATGCCACGGGCAAACCGGAACCGGGGCCTGCCATCGGCATAGGGTCGGCCCCCTCCCTGTACCAGCGGCGAGGCCGGCCCAGAGAGCCAAGCCCGACAGCGAGGCATCGCAAGACGGCTTCGTTCAGCGTCGATACTATGTCGGCCAGGCCTCCTTGAGTAGTGATTAATATCAACAAAATCCTATTTCATGGATTTTTAAACTTAAAAATCAGAATAAAATACGATTCAGGCGATAAAGGCGAGATCTCGTGCTGAAAAAGCGTTCAAAGTCCGCTTGTCTAGTCCGCGATCAAGCCTTGTCCGGCTGCCGGAAACCGAGAAACATGGGGCATGGGGCATGGGGCATGGGGCAGAAAACAATAAAGCCATCGGGCAGGGCGCGATGGCTTTATGAGAAGCAAGGGAGGGGATGTCAGCGGCTGGCGGAGCGGCTCCCGTTCCACAACAGCTCCCCGCTTTTCAGGTCCATCAGGCTCATGGCGAGCCGGTAGCGACTCCCCTCGGAGACCAGATCCCCGTAGAGCATGTAACCGGCCCCGGTCTGACGGCCGAGGCGCACCAGGGAGGCTGGATTCATGCCCCCCTGCTGATATTCGAGCTGGCTGGTGATGGCCGAGACCTGACCGGGATCGGCGAAGCTGAAGCCGCCGTGCTGCTGGATCCGCTGGCTCATGGCCACCGCCATGGGCTGGGTATTGAACGGCTCGCCCGTGCCGTTCTGGGGCGGCATCAGCAGCAGCACAGGGTTGCCGCCCGCCAGCGCCTTCACTTCCGGGGCTTTGAGGAAGGCATCCGCCATGGCGAGCGCCAGCCCGGTCGGGGCCACCGGTTTGGGGGCGGGCTTGACCACCTCGGGCTCGGTCACCGGTTTCTCCGGCTGGCTCACCGGCTGCTTAGGCTCGGACACCGGCGCCTGAGTGCCGCCATAGGGATTGACCGCACAACCGCCCAGCACCAGGGCACTCAACACCAACAAGGAACGCATCTTCATCTCTTCTCTCCGCCCAAAGTCCGTTAAACGGACGCCGCCAAAAGTCGTGTGACGGAGCCGCGCCCCGCATCTGCCCATGCTAGAGAAAAAACCGCCCAAGATCGATGCGCCAACACACAGGGGGCGACAAGGAGTGGCCAACGGGCACCTCGCCAGTGATAAACAACCGAAAAAGGGTGGCAAAGGGCCATCAGATTCCCTTAGGGTAAGGTGCCGACAGATTCGAAAGGAGAGCACCTTGCACGGACCCGACCCCGCCAATCCCCATCCCATGAACGGCTTCCCCCAGGTGTGCTTTATCAAGAACACCATCAAGGGGCCCAATATCGAGGTGGGCGACTACAGCTACTACGATGACCCGGAAGATTCCGCCGGCTTTGAGCGCAACGTCCTCTACCACTTCCCCTTCATCGGCGACAAACTCATCATCGGCAAGTTCTGCGCCATCGCCCGCGGGGTCAAGTTCATCATGAACGGCGCCAACCACCAGACCTCCGGCCTCTCCACCTACCCCTTCTTCATCTTCGGCAACGGCTGGGAGAGTGCAGCCCCCGCACCGGGCACCCTTCCTTACAAGGGGGATACCGTCATCGGCAACGATGTCTGGATAGGCTATGACGCGCTGATCATGCCCGGCGTCAAGGTCGGCAACGGCGCCATTATCGCCGCCCGCTCCGTGGTCAACACAGATGTGCCCGCCTACGCCATCGTCGGCGGCAACCCAGCCAGGGTGATCCGCTACCGCTTTGACGACGACACCATAGCCCGCCTCAACACCCTCGCCTGGTGGAACTGGCCGGTAGAGCGGATCAGCCAGAATTTGCAGTTGATTGGCGGCGGGGAGATTACGGAATTGGAGAGGGTGGGTTTATAGCAGTCCATCTGGAAGCGTCGAGGAGAACCTACCCATCAGATCGCAGCACAGCGGCCAGACCCTTGGAGAGAACACATCAATCCCCCAGTCCATTGTGATATATGCGAATTTAATTCAATCAGGCCCTACATGGAGTTACCCGAATGACCGCACCAACACCCGTTTTCACTGTCGTCCACTCAACGCCGCCCGTCGAAACCTATCGCTATCTTCGAACAGCAGCGGGACTTAGCTCGAAGACTATTGAGGCCGCAGAACGTGGCCTGCCCAATACGCTGTTTGCCGTCCAGATATTTTGCGGTCAGACCGCAATCGGCATGGGCCGCGTTATCGGAGATGGCGGGACATTTTATCAAGTCGTTGATATTGCAGTCCTGCCTGAATATCAGGGTCAAGGTGTAGGCAAAAAGATCATGGCGGAGATCGCGGACTATATCGCCCGCGAGGTGCCGGAGTCAGGCTATGTCAGCTTGCTTGCAGATGGGCAGGCTCAGCGACTCTATCAGCAATTCGGTTTCTCGCTCACGGCTCCTGCCAGTGTTGGCATGGGGCTTAAGCGGATTGCCGTCGAAAAAGCCTAACCATTCATCCAAATGAAACGGCAGGACAGCCCATGACATTCCAGCCACTTGCCAATACCAATCTCGTTATTCGCCCCTTCGAACCGGGTGATGCCGATGAGTTTGTCCGCGCGGCGCACGAATCCATCGAGACGGTCGGAACATGGATGAGCTGGTGCACCCCCTCCTTCAATCGGGACAAGGCGCTGGGGTGGTTTGCCACCTGCGATCAGGATCGTGAGGCGGGACGCGCCTATGATATGGGGCTCTTCTGCGCCGCCACCGGCCAGCTATTGGGTGGCGCCGGTATCAATCAACTGGCTTCGCACCATCGCTACGGCAACATCGCTACGGCAACATCGGCTATTGGGTGCGCCAATCCAGACAAGGCCAAGGCATAGCCCGGCAGGCCGTCGCCCTGCTGCGTGACTTTGGTTTTCAACAGTTAGGTCTATTTCGGCTGGAGATCGTGATGGGGGTTGGCAACACCGCCAGCGAAGCCATCGCCATTGCAGCTGGCGCCACCTTTGAATGTCGGGCCAGAAATCGCATCTTCCTTCATGACCAGCCCCTTGATGCGCATATTTACTCCCTTGTTCCAGCAGAATGACTCCGTTCGCAATATGGCTTTCAGCTAGCGTAACAGAAAGCCTTGTCACCCTACTTCCCCTTCTGCCAATCATCAATTCACAACATCTCTGTGAGAACAGTTGATGTCCCAAAATACGAATACACAGGCACAATTAATTGTCTTCACTAAGAAATCAAAGGTGACCTAGGCTCACATTTGCAACATACAAATCACGTCAGACTAGACCGCCACAAACAACTAGAGATATGATGTCATCACAAGCTATTCATATTTATGGACAAGACAATGAAATCAATATCATTTTTCAACAATAAAGGTGGTGTTGGAAAAACAACCTTAAGTTGTAATATTTCATATTCATTAGCAAGTGATCACAATAAAAAAGTTCTAGTAATTGACTGTGACCCTCAATGTAACACAACTATTCTAGTGTTAGGAGAAGATAGAGCTGTTGACATTTATGATAAGAACCCTAATAAAATAGATACTATTTTAACGGTCCTAGAACCTATTGAATTTGGTGATTCAAGTCTTAATCTAAATGTTACACCTATAAGAAAAAACGAAAACAGATTTATGTTTGACCTTATTCCTGGACACCCAAGAATCTCCATTATAGAAGAGAGGCTAAGCCAAGCATGGAGAGACTCTGCTGCAGGCGAGATAGAAGGTCTAAGAAGAACTACTTGGGCTAATACCTTATGTGATCACTTTAAAGATAATTATGATTTTATCATATTTGATCTAGGTCCAAGCTTAGGCTCTTTAAATAGGACGTGCCTTGTAGCATCAAACCATTTCGTTGCACCTATGGGAGCAGACATATTTAGTATTATCGGTCTAAAGAACATTGGCGATTGGTTTGACACATGGATTTTGGATTATGGCAACGCCATTTCTAATTGTGAGAAAAAATATAAGGGCGCAATAAATAAATATGGTATACCGAAGAAACTAAGCATTGAGTCAGGTTTCTTAGGCTACACAATTCAAGCATATATAGCAAAATATACTGGCGGCGAGCGGCGACCAACCAAGGCCTTTGAAAATATAACAAAAGACTTCCCAGTAAAAGTAAAAGAGAGCTTGGGTAGGTATACCAAAAAAGGTACAAAAATGAGCCTTGGAGAAATACCAAACATGTTCAGTCTTATTCCTTTAGCACAAGCAGTAAACGCGCCAATTGGCGCGCTTGTTAGTGCGGATGGATTAGTGGGAAGTCATTACTCTCAATCTAAAAAATATCACACTATTCTAAAGCAAATAACAGCAAGAATCCTGAGTAATATAGGTGAATGATATGAGATGGAGCCCATCTTTAGTTAGAGAGATTGCCGACAGACGCTGTATCATTTTTTTAGGTGCTGGGGCATCATCTACAAGCAAAGGTGATGGAGGGAAAAAACCACCGTCATGGAAAGATTTTTTAGAAGATGCAGTGAGAGAGTTAAATCTAACTGACGATATAAAGCGACTATCTCAAGAAAAAATCGACTCAATGGATTACTTGAATGCGGCAGAACTAATATTCTCTGACATCAATATCCCTGATTCTAAGGACTTCTTTAGACAGCATTTTTTGACCCCGAGATATACACCATCAGAACTTCATAAGATCGTTCACGAACTTGATGCAAAAATAGTAATACAAACCAACTATGATGTTATATATGAAAAAGAGTGTGGGCCTATCGATGGTGAAAATGGCTATGTTGTAAAAAGATATTATGACGAAAACACCTTAGATGATATTCGCTCTCCCAATAGAGTAATTATAAAGGCACATGGTTGTGTAAAAGAGCCTGAAAGATTAGTTTTAACTCGATCTCAATATTTCAATACTAAGAGTCAGCATCAAAACTTCTATCATTTACTCGATGGATTGTTTCTTACTCACACAATCTTATTTATAGGGTGTAGTTTAACAGATCCAGATATACAATTAATTTTAGAGAACACTAACATATCAATTAAATGTGCGCATCCACACTATGCGTTGATGCCTAGTGGTGAGCATTCATCAATCGTTAACGCTATCCAAAAAGCGTATAACATCCGATATATAGAGTATGACAATACAAATAATGATTACTCAAAATTCATCCCTGCCTTAGATGTTTTAAGAAATGAAGTTATAGCGCTACGCAGTACAGTTCCATCTTAATGCATCTCATCAGCCAAAAATGGTGCAATGCGCTCCGCTTATTGCACCCTACGTTAACCACGCTAATGCCGATTATTTATCGTCGTGTGGCATTTCATATTCTGGTATGGAGGTCTCTCCCCATGATAATGGATACCTGTCCTGCTGCACCCAACGATGGAAGGTGGAATATGGCCAATCTTTCGGGGCTGTTACCAATCCATGTTTAACTGGATTGATGTGTATGTAATCGAGGTGGCGATTGAAATCTTCTTGATCGCGGATCAAATGTTCCCAATAGCGTCGTTGCCAAATACCCCGCTCACCACGATTCCAACGTGATTCAGAACGCTTCTCTGTGTTGGGGATGGCTCGTGAGAATTTGCTCTTTATTTGTCGCCAGCGCAGGGGAAAATCCGTATCCCCTTGCGGCAATTCCAACAAGGCGTGCAGATGCTCGGGTAAGACCACCCAACCATGGATCAAAAATGGGTGTCGACCTTGAACCTCTCTGACAACCTGCCTCAGCAAATCGATCCGTTCGGTTAACAGATGGTTATGCTGACGCTCGGCCAAAACTACCGTAAAAAACCAGGTTCCCCCTGGTTGCCATGCCCGTCTGTAATCTGCCATTCCCATCGCACCCTCTATCAGCCATGGAGATAAATGTGGCTCAAATGGCGCAAAATGTGGGGGGGCAATGAACAACGTGAATTGCGCCGCTTACCATAACAAACCCATGTGTTGTCGGTGCAATGCGCTTCGCTTATTGCACCCTACGATTGCCCCTGAAGCTCTGGTGGGCACGACCTTGGTTTCCCCCCTCTTATTCGCTGAGGCGAGCCCGCTTGTCCAGGCCGCAAGACAGGATGTCGAGCGAGCGGCGCCGGGCCATGGATGGCCCGTCGGCGCGTGCCGTTGGACAAGCGGGTGAGCCGAAGGGACCCGACACAGTCGGGCGAATAAGCGGGGGTGGCCTTTCTTTTGGTGACTTTTCTTTGGCCACGCAAAGAAAAGTCACTCGCCTCAGCCCGAAGGGCGGGCGAAACCCTTCGAGGCCAGCGGCCTCGCGTCCTGCACGGCGAAGCCGTGCCATCTATCACCCACACAACAAAGCGGACGATTAAGTCTGACGGCTAATCGATCCTACGATTGCACGGCAAAGCCGTGCCCTCTCACAACAGGCACGGAGTTTGACTGAACTCCCCGGATGCCACCGGCAAAGGGGGCGTGGCCGCCCCTATCGGCCCAAAAACGCCTCCCAATCTTTGAAGACAGGCTGCAACCCCGCCTGCCTCACGGCAGCCGCCACCTCTCCCAAGGATCTGTCGTCATGGATGGCGAACTGCTCCAGCTCCTCCTTGCCGCCATCGGCGTAGCCACCGGGCTGGGTGCGCGACTCCGCCGACATCTGGGTGATGCCGAGACGCAGGGCGCCGTTGCGAAACGCTGGTGACTCACGAGTGGACAGCGACAGGTCCAGGGTCGGCGAGAACAGCCGCCAGGCGCAGATCAGCTGCACCAGCTGGCGGTCCGACATCACCACCTCAGGCTCCAGGCCGCCGGTGCAGGGGCGCAGCCGCGGGAAGGACAGCGAATAGCGGCTCTGCCAGTGGTGGCGCTCCAGCCAGCTCAGATGCTCGGCGACGAAGTAACTGTCGGCGCGCCAGTCCGGCGACAGACCGATCAGCGCCCCGAGGCCAATCTTGTCCACCCCGGCGCGGCCGAGCCGGTCCGGGGTGGCGAGGCGCCATTCGATGTCCTGCTTGTTGCCGCGCAGGTGATGGCGGGCGTAACTGGGGGCGTGATAGGTCTCCTGATAGACCATGACAGCATCCAGCCCCAGAGTTTTCAGCTCGGCATACTCGGCTTGGGAGAGCGGCTGCACCTCCATCGCCAGGGTACTGAAGTGGCGGCGGATCTGCGGCAGGTGTTCACGAAAATAGGCCATGCCGACCTTGGTCTCGTGCTCACCGGTCACCAGCAGCACGCTGTCGAAGCCACGCCCCTTGATGGCCAGGCACTCACGCTCTATCTCCTCGCTATTCAGGGTCTTGCGCTTCAAGCGGTTGCTCATGGAGAAGCCGCAATAGGAGCAGTCGTTGGCGCAGAGGTTCGACAGATAGAGCGGCACATAGAAGCCGACCGTGTTGCCGAAACGCTGGCGGGTGAGACCTTCTGCCAGCTGCGCCAGCTGGGGCAGATAAGCCTCTGCCGCCGGGGAGATCAGCGTCATAAAATCCTGCAGATTGCGGCGCGACTTGCCGAGGGCTAGCTCCACATCCCGGGCCGTCTTGGCGCGGATCTGCATGCCGATATCGTCCCAGTCCAGCTCCCGCCAGCGGTCGATAAAGGAAGACTCCCTCCCCCCCCACCCCTCTCCCACAGAGAGAGGGGAAAAAACAGAGGCCCCCTCCGGAGCAGCAGCCGCAATATCTTGCCCTGTTGTCACTCCCTGGCTCATAGGGCCTCCAGAAAATCGGTCAGCGGGCTGGAGGCTTGGGCCTGAATGCCGCGAGCACCGAGGCCGGCCATATAGGCGCTGCGACCGGCCTCGCAGGCCAGCGCGAAGGCGCGGCCCATGGCGACCGGATCCCGGCTCACCGCGATGGCGGTGTTGACCAGCACTGCATCGGCGCCCAGCTCGAAGGCCGCCGCCGCGTGGCTGGGGGCTCCTATTCCCGCATCCACCACCACGGGCACCCGCGCCTGCTCGATGATGATCGACAGGAACTCCCGGGTAACCAGCCCCTGGTTGGAGCCGATAGGCGCACCAAGCGGCATGACGGCGGCGCAACCCGCTTCTTCGAGCCGTTTACACAGCACGGGATCGGCGCCGCAATAGGGCAGCACCACGAAACCCTCCTTCACCAGCTGCTCGGCGGCTTTCAGCGTCTCTATGGGATCGGGCAGCAGGTATTTCGGATCGGGGTGGATCTCGAGTTTCAGCCAGTGGGTGCCGAGCGCCTCGCGGGCGAGTCTGGCGGCAAACACCGCCTCGGCGGCAGTCTTGGCGCCCGAGGTGTTGGGCAGCAGCTTGACCCCGAGTTTCAGCAAGGGGCTCAGGATATCGTCGTGGCGCTTGCCGGGCTCCAGCCGCTTGATGGCCATGGTGACGAGCTGGGAGCCGCTCGCCTCGATGGCGGCGGCCATCAGCTCAGGCCGGGCGAACTTGCCGGTGCCGGTAAAGAGGCGGGATGAGAAATCGTGATCGGCAATGCGTAGCATCTTAGCCTCCGGCAATGGCAGTAAACAGATGGATCTCATCCCCGTCGCAGAGCGGGGTCTCGGGCCAGCGGCTGCGGGGCAAGACGGCGCCGTTGAGGGCCACGGCAACCCCGTGTGGAGCCACCCCTTGCGCCGTCAGCAGCTCGGCCACGCTCTGGCTAGCTGGCTCACCGAGGGCCAGCGCCTTGTCGTTCAGTCGAATATTCATTGGCAATCCTTCTTGGCGCTGCCGTTGCCATTGCTGCAAACAGGGCAGGCGGGATCCGCAGGCAGCTGCAGACACTGCCACTCGTGGCTCAAGGCATCGAAGCGGCGCAAGGTGCCTGCCACCGGGCTGGGGCGCCCGAGCAGCAGCTTGAGTGCTTCGAGCGCCTGCAAGGATCCCATCACGCCGACCAGAGGGCCGCTGACGCCGCTGCTCTGGCAGCTCTCTCTTATCTCGGTATCCGCAGGGTAGAGGCAGGCATAGCAGGCTTGCTGCGGGTCTGTGCGCACCATCAGCTGGCCCTGCCAGCCGACGGCGGCGGCCGAGATCCAGGGCTTGTTTTGGGCCACGCAGGCGGCGTTGATGGCGTGGCGACTGGCGAGGTTGTCGCAGCAGTCGATCACCAGATCCACCTCGGCCACGAACGCCGGCAGGCTCTGCCCATCGAGGCGCTGGTTGATGGCGATCAGCTCGACGTGGGGGTTGTGGGCTGCCAATCGCACCCGGGCCAGCTCGGCCTTGGAGCGGCGCAGATCCTCCCCCGTGTATAGGATCTGGCGTGGCAGATTGCTCGAATCCAGGGTATCGCCATCGGCCAGCCAGAGGGTGCCGACGCCGGCCCCGGCGAGATAGAGCGCGAGCGGCGAGCCGAGACCGCCGAGGCCGACCACCAGCACCGACTTCTCTTTCAGCCGCGCCTGCCCCACCTCGCCGATCTCCGCCAGCATCAGCTGGCGGCCGTATCTCAGATACTCTTCGTCAGAGAGCATGCTCAACCTCCTCTGTCATGGCGGAATGCGGCGCATCGCCGACCCCCACTGCCGCCAGCAGACGCGCCGTGGCCTCCTGCCAATCGGCTGCCGCCGTGATGGCCGACACCAGCGCTATGCTGCCAACTCCGCTCTGGACGACCTGCCCGACCCGCTCCTCGCTGATGCCACCGATGGCGACCGTGGGCCATTCGTTCATCAGGGCGCGATAGTGGTGCAGCCGCAGCAGCCCTTGCGGACGGGATGGCATCTGCTTGGTGTTGGTGGGGAAGATATGACCCAGCGCTATGTAGGAAGGGGCCAGCTCCCGGGCCCGCATCAGCTCGAAGTAACCGTGGGTGGAGATGCCAAGACGCAGGCCGGCGGCCTGGATGGCGGCGAGATCCGCTGATCCCATGTCCTCCTGCCCCAGATGCACGCCGTAGGCACCCGCGGCCATGGCCTGCTGCCAATGGTCGTTGATAAAGAGCCGGGCGCCGTGTTGGCGACCGAGCGCTACCGCCTCGACAATGGCAGGCGCCACCTCTTCGGCTGGCAGATCTTTGATGCGCAGTTGCAGGGTCTTGACCCCTTGAGTGAGCAGCCGCTTGAGCCACTGCACCGAATCCACCACCGGATAGAGGCCGAGGCGATGCTCGGTCTGGGCGAAGGGCCCCTGCGGCAGCCGGGCACCCTGTTCGATACAGAGACCGAAACGGCGATCCAGCGTGGATCCCGGGAGCACGGCGCGGGGGAACTGAGCGAGATCGGCGGGCCAGCCGAGATGGGCGATGGGGCCTGGGCCGGCCCCCACCCCTTGCGCCCCCGTCAGCCCTTGCTGCAGATAAGCGCGCGCCAGGGTGATGGCGTCCTCCACCGGATAATCCTGTGCCACCACGGCCGCGATGGCGCTGGCGTAAGCGCAGCCGGTGCCGTGGCCGTGGCGGGTGGCCAACCGTGGCGCCGCCAGCCAGAACTCGCGGCTCTCGTCCTGGTAGTAGTCGAGGCAGTGATCCCCGCTCCAGTCGAGATGACCGCCCTTGACCAGCACCGCCTTGGCGCCGAGTTCCCGCAGTCGCGTCGCCCCCGCTCGCACCAGCGCCGGGCTGGTCGCCGGAATGCCGGTCAGTGCCTCCAGCTCGGGGCCGTTGGGGGTAATGAGTGACAGCTGCGGCAGCAGCTGCTCACGCACCGCCGCCAGCATGTTCGGCTCCGCCATGGGGGTGCCTGTGCTCGCAATGGCGACCGGATCGTAGACCACGAAGGGGGCGCTGAGGGTCGTCAACCGGCGCGCCAGCACCTCCACGTGCAGCCGGGTCGGCAGCAGGCCTATCTTGATCGCCGCCGGGGGCAAGTCGACGCCGAGGGCGTCGATCTGGGCGCAGAAGCTCTGCATCAGCACCGGATCCACCATCTTCACCGCCACCGAGTTCTGGGCGGTGATGGCGGAGATGACGGTGCAGCCGTGCACCCCGAGGCTGTGCAGGGTATGCAAGTCTGCCTGGATGCCGGCGCCGCCCCCGGAATCCGAACCGGCGATGGTCCAGACGATGGACTTGGCTGCTCGTTGTTGCGCCATTGGGCTCATGCCTCGGCCTTGAGGTTGGCGGCTTGATGGTAGATTTCGCCCCCCTTCTCCTTGAAGGTCTCTGCCATACGAGCCATGCCGGTTTCAACTTCGGCCACGACCCGCTGCTGCTGGCCATCCATGCCTACCAGCTTCACTTCGACAGCTTCGAGTCTGGCGGCGTAATCGCGCACATCCTGAGTGATCTTCATGGAGCAGAACTTGGGGCCGCACATGGAGCAGAAGTGCGCCACCTTGCCGGACTCCTGGGGCAGGGTCTCGTCGTGGTAAGCGCGAGCGGTCTCGGGATCCAGCGCCAGGTTGAACTGATCCTCCCAGCGGAACTCGAAGCGCGCCTTGGACATGGCATTGTCGCGGATCTGGGCGCCGGGATGACCCTTGGCCAAGTCGGCGGCGTGGGCGGCAATCTTGTAGGTGATGAGGCCCTGTTTGACGTCCTCCTTGTTCGGTAACCCCAGATGCTCCTTGGGGGTCACGTAGCAGAGCATGGCGCAACCGTACCAGCCGATCATGGCGGCCCCTATGCCGGAGGTGAAGTGATCGTAACCGGGGGCGATGTCGGTGGTGAGCGGGCCCAGAGTGTAGAACGGCGCCTCGTGGCAGTGCTCCAGCTGCTCGGTCATGTTGCGCTCGATCATGTGCATGGGCACGTGACCCGGCCCCTCGATCATCACCTGCACGTCGTACTCCCAGGCAATCCTGGTCAGCTCCCCCAGGGTGCGCAGCTCGGCGAACTGGGCCTCGTCGTTGGCGTCATAGATGGAGCCCGGACGCAGGCCGTCCCCCAGGGAGAGCGCCACGTCATAGGCGGCGCAGATCTCGCAGATCTCGCGGAAATGCTGGTAGAGGAAGCTCTCCTTGTGGTGGGAGAGGCACCATTTGGCCATGATACTGCCGCCACGGGAGACGATGCCGGTGAGGCGCTTGGCGGTCATGGGCACGTAGCGCAGCAAGACGCCGGCGTGGATGGTGAAGTAGTCCACCCCCTGCTCGGCCTGCTCCAGCAGGGTGTCGCGGAACAGCTCCCAGGTGAGATCCTCGGCGATGCCGTTGGTCTTCTCCAGCGCCTGATAGATGGGCACAGTGCCGATGGGCACCGGGCTGTTGCGCAGGATCCACTCGCGGGTCTCGTGGATATAGCGGCCGGTGGAGAGATCCATCACGGTGTCGGCACCCCAGCGGGTGGACCACACCAGCTTCTCCACCTCTTCCTCGATGCTGGACGTCACCGCCGAGTTGCCTATGTTGGCGTTGATCTTCACCAGGAAGTTGCGGCCGATGATCATGGGCTCGGCTTCCGGGTGGTTGATGTTGCTGGGGATGATGGCGCGACCGGCGGCCACCTCGGCGCGCACGAACTCGGGGGTAATGTTCTCGGGCAACCTGGCGCCGAAGCCCTGACCCGGATGCTGGGTCAGCAGCAGCTCGGAGCGCACCCGCTCACGACCCATGTTCTCGCGAATGGCGATGAACTCCATCTCCGGGGTGATGATGCCCTGGCGGGCATAGTGCAGCTGGCTGACCCACTTGCCGGCCTTGGCGCGACGCGGCTTGGGCAAATTATCAAAACGCAGGTGATCCAGCCCCTCGTCGGCGAGACGCTCCTGGGTGAAATGGGAACTCAGCCCCACCAAGGATTCGGTATCACCCCGCTCCAGGATCCACTGTTCACGCAGGCGCGGCAGGCCGCGGCGCACATCTATCTCGGCGCGCTCGTCGCCATAGGCACCCGAGGTGTCATACACCGGCACGGGTTCGTTCGCTTCGAACTTGGGGTGCTCCTCAGAGCCACCGACGAAGGTGTCGGCCAGGGCGATCTCCCGCAGCCCCACCCGAATGTCCGGACGCGAGCCTTCGATGAAGATGCGGCTGGAGTTGGGATGGGCCATGCCCTTCAAGTTATCGATAAAGCGCTGGGCGCTGGCGCGCTGCTGGCGGCGGCTGACGGGGACTGACTTGGCATTCTCTGAAACAGACTGTGCTTCTGGAGCGGACTGGATTGGGGTAGACATAGCAAAACTCTCATTAACTGATTGAAGTTATGGGTGTTTGCTTGTCTGGAGTTCGAGGAGAAGTGATGAACCAGCGGGCGAGATGTGCTGCAAGAGGGAGCGAGCTCGGGATGTTTTCTTCCCTGCTCTGCTGTCCGACGCCCTTTCGGGCGGGCCGTGCGCCACCCAACTGAGACGGCGCACGGGACAGACTCCCTCTTGTGCGCCCTGGCTTGCCTCGGGATGGCCCCTTTGGCAGCTGGGGAGGCTTGTCTCTCCCCCGGCGCGGCAACCCCCTGGTTACCCTTGTTTCCCTTCGCAGGTTCTAGCCTGATCAGGTTCCACGGATCCCGAATTAACGGTCTCAGCTTCGCGTCGTTCGACGGTCGGCACTCCGACAAGATGGCGCCAGTATATACGGCTCACTTTTTAACTCAACTATGAATTTTTCACTACACTGGAGACACCTCATTAACACAGGGACGACGTTTATGATGACTCGCAATGATGTATATCTACTCAGTTTTTTCTGCTTTGGACTTTATGGATGTAATGGTGACAACGATAGTAAAACTCTGGCAGAGCAATTAGTTTACGATCCGGAAACACAAGTAGTGGAGAATGACACGCACAGCTCAGTATTTATTTCAACCTTGAATCTAGTTGGATTAGATACAACGAAAATAAAAAATATTTCGTATAATATACAAACGAAAGATGGTCATCATGCCAAGCCGGTTTTTGTTAGTTATGATTGGAAATATCTGTCTGACAACGGCCTGTATAACATTTCAAATAACAACATCCAAGTTCCACTCTTCGGCCTTTACAGCGACCATCAAAATAATCTCACGATTACAATCCAGTTTATTGATACCAGTAGCTATACATTCCAGAAAACGGTGAATACTGCAGCCTATATTGATAGCGTGGGTATCTATGACGACGTTGGGGTAAGTATCAAGCCAACATCGACTCCCAGTTACAGCTATTTTTACCTTAAAGGATCGCTAAAATCCCCCATTATCATGGATATAGATGGTGAAATCCGGTGGGATGCTGATATCAAACGACCTTCAAGTTCATCTATATTTTTAAACAATACCTTCTTGACAGGAAGTAGTACTAATAAAACCATAGACACTTTATCTCTCTATGGAAAGACGACCGCAATGACTATTAGTGGCACAACTATGGGTAATGATGCCCGTTTCCACCACAATATTGACTTTGGTAAATATGGTATTTTAGTGGCGTTGGATGGCACTACGGATGGAATATTTAAATTAGAGTCATTCCTGAGTGAAATCGACAGCGATGGCAATGTAATAAAAGAATGGGACCTCGGTAAAATATTTTTTGAATATATGCAACAAGAGGGCGATGACCCCAGCAATTTTGTCAGGGATGGCGTTGACTGGTTCCACATGAATGCAGCCACCTATGACCCTACCGATGATACCCTGGTTGTCTCCAGCCGTGAGAATTTCGTAGTAAAACTGGATTACAACACAGGAAAAATTATCTGGTTATTGGGTGATAATACCAAGCACTGGTATTCCTATCCATCCTTACAGAAGTTGGCTTTATCTCTTTCCTCAGGCCAGGAGCCTATAGGGCAGCACGCAGTATCTATCACCAAAGAAGGGAAATTGATGCTGTTCAACAATGGATTGAGGAGTATGAACAATCCGTCTGGAACCCCCGCCGGTATCGATTTACTTACCAGCCAGACAGCCATCTTCGACATTGATAGTCAAAATAAAACTGGCCATGTTTTATGGAGTTTTGATGATGGTATTTATTCCGATATCTGCTCGAGCATTTATCAGGACAAGATATCCACTCAAGGAGATTTTCTGATCAACTACGCGTCTGTCGACAATAGATCCCGCGTCATCATTCAGGGAGTAAATAAGGATAAACAAAAACTATTCGAATTTACATACCCAAGTCCAAGGCCCTGTGCCACCTCCTGGAATGCTATCCAGATACCTCTAGAGAACATCCACTTCGAATAAGTAAAGAGATAGCGCCACTCTGTGGTGCTATCTCTTTATTCGTCTTCCGGATTGGGGAGCAGCACCTCGGTCAAGCGCCCCTCCTCATCACGACTCAGCACCAACTTGCGGCCCGGTTGCAGGTCGACGGGGTTGCCATTCAGCCAGCGGGTCTTCGCATCGAACATCAACCCCCCCAGCTCTTGCAGCAGCAAGGTTTGGCCAGCCACGGCGAGCAGCCGATCCTCTGCCCGCTGCCATTGACTGCTCTGCGCCAGACTCGGGGGCGAGGTGACCAGCTGGATCTGCTCGGCGACACCGTAACGGCTCTGGATGGCGAGCCGCATGCCGGGCCTCAGTTCATCGGCCCGCTCCACGCCGACCAGCTCGGCACTGCCGAGTTCCAGCTCAGCCCCCTGAAATTGCAGGCGGATGCCGTCGTTGTGCTCCAGTTCCACCAGCCAGAGTTCGGACTCCACGGCCAGGGCGCCGAGGGGCAGCAACAACAGCACAAGGGTGGCTTTGGTCATGGAAGGCCTCGAAGGATGGGAGACTCGAGGCTTAACTATGGGCCGACTCCGGCCTTTTTTCCGGCGGGCTCAGAGATGCCTGTGTCAGACCCGGGCTCAGCATCCCGATCGGAGTGCCAAACAGCGGGCGATCAATCCTCTTCACGGCAACGGCTCAGCCGCATGCCGTCAAACCGACATTCCAGCTCCAGCCAGCGGCCCTCAAAGGGAGCCAGGCTGTCATCCGAGGTGACATAGCCCCAGATCCGCCCCTGCTCCACCGGTCCCTCCAGCTCCATCTCTCCCTCCTCTTCCAGCGCCTCCACCTCGCGGATCAGCCGCTGCCCTCCCTGCATCACCCCTTCCAGATCGACCCAGGTTCCACCCAGATCGTCCTCGTCGAGGCCATCCTTGAAGCGGGTCTGTTCATCGATGACAAAGGGAATGCCGTTGACCATCAACTGTCCCAGTTGCCAGCTGGTGCGGCCGGTCAGCTTGAACTCGGCCGCCTGCGCCAGACCAAAGGGTAATAAAATCAATAGCCAGAGGGCACAGAGAGACTTCTTCATCGGGGATCCTCGGGGTTACACTGGCACACAGGATGCTTCATCCAGTGTGAAATGGCCGTGAAATATCGGCCAAAACCAGGAGATGGATACATGAAAATACTGGTGGTGGAAGACAATCCCCAGGTGGCGGAGACCATCATGGACTACCTGGAACTGGCGGGACACCGGCTGGACTGCGCCTACCATGGCCAGGCGGCCCTGCAACTGCTGGCACAGCAACGCTTCGACGTCATCATCATGGACGTGATGATGCCGCGCCTCGACGGCCTGCGCACCGTGGAGCAGCTGCGGGCCGATGGCATCGCGACCCCGGTGCTGTTTCTCACCGCCCGCGACAGCCTGGACGACAAGCTGGCGGGCTTTCGCGCCGGCGGTGACGACTACCTGGTCAAGCCGTTCGCCATGGAAGAGCTGGAGGTCCGGCTGCAGGCCCTAGCCCTGCGCGGGCCCCGTGCCGACATGGGCGTCCTCAGCTTCGGCGAGCTGGAGGTGGATCCAGCCAGCGGCCGCGCCCGCCGCGCCGGAGTGGAGCTCAAGCTCGGCAAGATCCCGTTCCAGATCCTCAGCCTGCTGGTGAAGCGCGCGCCGCAGCTGGTGACGCGCCAGGAGGTGCTCGACAGCGTCTGGGGGGATGAGGAGCCCGACTCCGATGCCCTGCGCAGCCACATCTATGCCCTGCGCAACGCCCTCGACAAGCCCTTCGAGACCCCCATGCTGGAGACCCTGCACGGCCAGGGCTACCGGCTGGTGACCCCATGAGACCGCCGAGCTTGCCTCCCCCCTCGCCGACAGGCTCCGGCCTGCCCCCCTTGCCGGCTTGTACCAGGTGGGGACAATGACCCTGCCCAGCCTGCGCCGGCGGCTGATCCTGGCGCTGGGGAGCGCCGGGCTCTTGCTGCTCGTCATCCTCAGCCTGCTGATGGTGGTGGCCGAAGACAAGATGGAGGAGCTGAGCCTGCGCCACTGGCTGGAGGCCGAAGTCACCCGCTACAACGATGACTGGCTGCGGCTCGGTCAGGAGGCCCCCGCCCCCAGCCCGCGCCAGTTCTCCAGCTACTGGACCCAGGCCGGTCGGCTGCCCACCTGGCTCAAGGACTACACCTCCCCCGGCTTCTACGAGCACCAGCTCGGCGATGAGGACAAGCACTTCCTGGTACGGCCCCATCCCTCCGGCCTGGGACTGCTCTACCTCGTCTTCAACGACGACGCCGACGACTACCTGGATCCTTACGAAGACAAGCTGCACCTGGCCACCCGGCTGATCGGGCTGGCCCTGCTGATCGCCTGCATAGGGTTCGGCATCTGGCTGGTGCGCCACATCACCGGCCCCCTCGAGCGACTGCGCCAACGGGTCGCCCACCTCACCCCGGATCAGGCGGACTTCGTGCCGGACGCCCCCTGGCAGGAGCTGCGGGAGATAGAACTGGCACTGCTGGCGGGCAAGCAAGAGGTGGCTGCCGTGTTCGCCAGGGAGCAGGAGTTCAGCCGCTTCGCGAGCCACGAGCTGCGCACCCCCAACATGGTGATCCAGGGCTCGGCGGCCCTGCTCGGCAAGGTGGCGGACTTGCCCCCCCCCGCCGCCCGGGCGGCGGGCCGCATCCGCGCCGCCAGCGACGAGATGGCGCTGCTCACCGAGACCTTCCTGCTGCTGGGCCGCAAGGAGGACGTCGAGCGCCCACCACAGCGGGTAGCCCCACTGATCCATCAGGAGCTGGCCCGCCTCGCCCCTCTGCTGCAACGGGAGAGTCTGGCGATCCGGCTTAGTCTGGACGAGGAGAGCGAAGTGCAGGCTCCCCTCTCCCTGCTCGCCATCGCGCTCGGCAACCTGCTCAAGAACGCCCTGAGTTACGCCGATGGCCATATCGAGATCGCACTGACGGGGCAAACCCTCACCATCAGCAACCCCACGGCGGCGGCGCCGGATCAGATCCTCGGCTACGGCTGCGGCCTGACCATCATCCAGCGCATCTGCGAGAAGCTGGGTTGGCAGATAGAGACCCGGCTGGAGGAGGGCGTCTTTAGCGCCAGGCTGGAGATGAGCACATCCGGCCCTACGAGGTCATAGCTCCCCTCATCCCCAACCCTTCTCTCCGTCTCTGCAAAAAAGCGGGACAAGGGAGCAAAACACCGATCACCTGACTCGCCTCCACATCACCGCTCGGCCTCCTCTTCCTTTGGGAAAGGTGGGGGATGCCTTTCAACAAGACGGCCAACAACAACAAGGCGCCCTCGGGCGCCTTGTCTGATCCAACCATCCGTTTGCCGAATTCACTCCGCCGGCTTGTGCTTGCGGCTCGCCTTGAGTTCCAGAAAATCGATGATCTTGCCCGCCACATCCTTGCCGGAGGCCGCCTCCACCCCTTGCAGACCGGGGGAGGAGTTGACCTCCAGCACCAGCGGGCCGCGGGCACTGCGCAGGATATCCACCCCGGCCACGTCCAACCCCATGATCTTCGCGGCCTGCACCGCGGTCGCCCGCTCCTCGGGGCTTATCTTGATCGCCTCGGCGGTGCCGCCCCGGTGCAGGTTGGAGCGAAACTCCCCCGGCTGAGCCTGCCGGCGCATGGCGGCGACCACCTTGCCGTTGACCACCAGGCAGCGGATGTCGGCACCGTTCGCCTCGCGAATATACTCCTGCACCAGGATGTTGTTGTTGGTCTGGATGAAGGCCTCGATCACGCTCTCCGCGGCCTTCTGGGTCTCGCACAGCACAACGCCAATGCCCTGGGTGCCTTCCAGCAGCTTCACCACCAGGGGCGCGCCGCCCACCATGGTGATGAGATCCGGCACGTCGTGGGTGCTGTGGGCATAACCGGTGATGGGCAGGCCTATGCCGTGGCGGGAGAGCAGTTGCATGGCGCGCAGCTTGTCGCGGGAGCGGGAAATGGCGACCGAGCTGTTCAGCGCCATGGTATTCATCATCTCGAACTGGCGCAGCACGGCGGTGCCGTAGAAGGTGATGCTGGCGCCGATGCGCGGGATCACGGCGTCATAGCTGCCCAACTCCCGCCCCTCGTAGTGGATGGAAGGGTTGTGGGAGGCGATGTTCATGTAGCAACGCAGGGTGTCGAGCACCTCGACCTGATGACCACGGGCCTGGGCCACCTCGACCAGACGGCGGGTGGAGTAGTTGTTGGGCTCACGGGATAAAATGGCAATATTCATGGAAATGGCAGACCTGATAATCGGACTGGAGAGTATAAGGTGCCACGGACTGCTGGCAACGCCAATCCTTTCCCCTCACCATTCGCCTTTCTGCAAGACAATCTAAAACAGATTCAATGAGGCCCTCGCAATTGCTGCTGCAGCCCGAGCAACAGCCCCACCTCCTGCAAACGGCGGGCGCTGACCCCGCCCCATCCCGCGGCGGGAACCGCCGCCAGCAGGGTCTTGGCGATGCAGTGGCGATAGAGGGGCCCCTCCAGCTGCCAGCGCTGCATAACGCCGTTCTCATGATAATGCAGCCAGGCCTGATTGCCGCTGCGCAGCAACTCCAGCTGGCGCCCATCGTTCAGCAGGAGACTGAGCCCCTTCTTCTCCACCCCGGGCCCCGCGTACTTGTCGAGCCAGAGCGTCAGCGGCACCCCGGCCGCCTCGCCGCGCAGACAGGCACGCCCCTCGGCGGTGGTCAGATCCCCCTGCTCAATGGGCTGACCCAGCCTATCGCAGACGTTCTCGGCGACCAGCTGCAGGCGGTCGTCCCCGCCGAGGGCCACCAGCAGCTCGCGGATCATCGCCAGCAGATGGGTGCCGATGTCGAGGATGACCCCGTCCGGGTGATGGAAGGTTCGTTGATCCGGCTCGCCGGTTGCAAAATTGAGGGCAAAGGGGTGACCCTGCGGGTCGATGCCGCAGGGCTCCAGCAGGAAGCCTTCCACCGAGGCCACGTCCTCGATGGACGCGGGCCGAATGCCGGCTTCAGCTGTCAGCGGCTGCCAGCCGGCATCCAGCTCGCCGCCGAGCAGTTGCTGCACGGCGGTGCGCGCCATCCAGTGATCCAGCGCCAACACCCGGCTCGCCACGGCAGGATCCGCCAAGAGCGTCTGCAGCCGGGCGTGCTGAGCCAGGCTGGCCACCATGGGTTTCTCCACCAGTATGAGGGGGATGCGGCTTGCCAGCGCCCGCTCCAGCACCGGCAGATGCAGCAGGGAGGGGGTGGCAATGACCAACCGGTCCAGCGGCAGTGCCAGCAGGGCGTCCAGACTCGGGGCCGACGTCACCCCTGGCAGCATCCGCGCCGGATCAAAGCCCAAAATTTCAGCATTTTCCGCCAAAATAGCGAGCGCAGGCAGATAGGCCGTCTGCACCACGGCCCCCAGGCCGACGAATCCAATCTTCATCACCACCTCGATTCAGGGTCCATAGACCCGTGAATGGGCCAACTGGGTGGCTAGGTCACACCGCGCTGGCACAGGCAAAGTGACACGCCAAGAGGAGGCATCACCTTCATATCAATAAAAGGGGAAGCTGGCTCAATGGAGGGGGCCGACCCCGCTTTGCTCCATTCGCCAGCGCAGCACAGCCCGATCAAAGTCTGCCCTGGCCCGGGTGATGTATCGCTCCGACCGCTGCAGAAAGCACACGAGATGATCCCGATGAATCTGCGCCCGCTTCACCACGAATCTGGCTGGATCGTGGGAGGTGCCGTCCCGCTGCTTGCGTTCACGCCACTCCACCCTATGGTTCAACCCTTCACGCAGAGCCACCATCTCTGACGAGTCGTAGAAGCGAGCGCGCTCATGGAAGAAGCCGGCCAGTGCAGAGGCCGACACATCCAGCGCCCGACAGAACACCTTGAAATCGACGTATCCCTCTTCATCCGCTTCGGCAAGACAGCGAGAAATCAACGCCTCATCCGGCCAGGCCTCATCATCTCTTGCCTTGTCCATTTCCCCTCCTAGCCACTTACACCTGATCAATGCAGGTTCGGCCCCAGCCAGCGCTCGGCTTCCGCCAGGGTCATGCCCTTGCGCTGGGCGTAATCTTCCACCTGATCTTGCTGGATCTGCGCCACCGCGAAGTATTTGCTCTCGGGGTGAGAGAAGTACCAGCCGGACACCGCCGCCCCCGGCCACATGGCGTAGGACTCGGTCAACTGCATACCGATGGCCTGCTCCACATCGAGCAGCTCCCAGATGCTGCCCTTCTCGGTGTGCTCCGGGCAGGCCGGGTAGCCGGGCGCCGGGCGGATGCCGCGATAGTTCTCGCGGATCAGCTCCTCGTTGGAAAGCGCCTCATCGGCGGCATAACCCCAATGCAGCTTGCGCACCTGCTCGTGCAGGTATTCGGCGAAGGCCTCGGCCAGACGGTCGCACACCGCCTGCACCAGGATGGCGTTGTAGTCATCGAGCTGCGCCTTGTAGGCGTTGGCGATGGCTTCTTCACCTATGCCGCCGGTCACCGCGAAGGCACCGATCCAATCCGCCTTGCCGCTCTCCTTGGGCGCGACATAGTCCGCCAGACAGTAGTTCGGGAAGCCCTGCTTCTCGCTCTGCTGGCGCAGGTGGTGCAGCACCTTGCGCACCTCGCTGCGGGACTCGTCGGTGTAGACCTCGATGCTGTCGCCGACGGCGTTGGCGGGGAAGAGGCCGATGATGCCGGCGCAGCGCACGCTGCCGTCACGCTCCAGCAGATCCAGCATGGCGTTGGCGTCGGCAAACAGCTTGGTCGCCTCCTCGCCTATGATCTCGTCCTCCAGGATGCGCGGATACTTGCCCGCCAGCTCCCAGCTGAGGAAAAACGGCGTCCAGTCGATGTAGGGACGCAGCACCGAGATGGCGACGTTCTCAAACGTCTGTACCCCTGGCTCGCGCGGCGCTGGCGGCTGATAGTTCACCCAGTCCAGCTGCTGGCGGTTGGCGCGGGCGTGGGCCAGGCTGACCGGCTTGGAGCGCGGCTGCTTGCGGGCGTGTTGCTCCCGCGCAATCTCGTACTCCTTGTCGATGCGGGCGACGAAGGCGGGCTTGAGCTCGGGGTTGAGCAGGCTCTGGGCCACGCCGACCGCGCGGGAGGCGTTCGACACATAGACCACCGGCTCGCTGTAGTTCTGCTCTATCTTGACCGCGGTGTGCGCCTTGGAGGTGGTGGCGCCGCCGATCAGCAGCGGCAGCTTGAAGCCCTGGCGCTCCATCTCCTTGGCGACGTGTACCATCTCGTCCAGCGAGGGGGTGATGAGGCCGGAGAGGCCGATGATGTCCGCCCCAACTTCCCGCGCGGTTTTCAGGATCTTCTCGCAGGAGACCATGACCCCCAGATCCACTATCTCGTAGTTGTTGCACTGCAACACCACGCCGACGATGTTCTTGCCGATGTCGTGTACGTCGCCCTTGACGGTGGCCATCACTATCTTGCCGTTGCTGGAGCCGCCCGACTTCTCCTGCTCGATGTAGGGTTGCAGGTAGGCGACCGCCCGCTTCATCACCCGCGCCGACTTGACCACCTGGGGCAGGAACATCTTGCCCGCGCCGAACAGGTCGCCGACCACGTTCATGCCGTCCATCAGCGGCCCCTCGATCACGTGCAGCGGCTTCTCGGCCCCGGCCCGCGCGGCTTCGGTATCCTCTTCGATGAAGTCGGTGATGCCCTTGACCAGCGCGTGTTCCAGCCGCTTGCCCACCGGCCAGCTGCGCCACTCCTGATCCCGCGGATCTTCGGCCTGGGCCCCGGCGCCGCGATACTTCTCGGCGATGGCCAGCAGATCCTCGGTGGCGTTGTCATTGAGGTTGAGCACCACGGCGATGACTCTCTCTTTCAACTCCGCCGGAATGTCTTCATAGATGGCGAGCTGACCGGCGTTGACGATGCCCATGTCCATGCCGTTCTGGATGGCGTGGTAGAGGAAGACCGCGTGGATCGCCTCGCGCACCGGCTCGTTGCCACGGAACGAGAAGGAGACGTTGGAGACGCCGCCGGAGATCATCGCATGGGGCAGATTCTCCTTGATGTCCTTCACCGCCTCGATGAAGTCCACCGCGTAGTTGTTGTGCTCGTCGATGCCGGTGGCGATGGCGAAGATGTTGGGGTCGAAGATGATGTCTTCCGGCGGGAAGCCGACCTTGTCCACCAGCACCCGGTAGGCGCGCTGACAGATCTCGAATTTGCGGGCGCGGGTATCGGCCTGGCCCTGTTCGTCGAACGCCATCACGATGACGGCGGCGCCGTAGCGGCGCAGCAGCTTCGCCTGCTCGATAAATTTCGCCTCCCCCTCTTTCATGGAGATGGAGTTAACCACCGGCTTGCCCTGCACGCACTTAAGGCCCGCCTCCAGCACCTCCCACTTGGAGGAGTCGATCATCACCGGCACCCGGGCGATGTCCGGCTCACCGGCGATGAGGTTGAGGAAGCGCACCATGGCCGCCTCGGCGTCCAGCATCCCCTCGTCCATGTTGATGTCGATGATCTGGGCGCCGCTCATGACCTGCTGCTTGGCCACATCGAGGGCCTCGTCGTAGAGCCCCTCCTTGATGAGGCGCTTGAACTTGGCGGAACCGGTGACGTTGGTGCGCTCCCCCACGTTCACGAACATGGATTCCGCGGTGATGATGAGCGGCTCAAGGCCCGACAGCCGGCAGGCCACCGGCAGCTCGGGCAAGACGCGCGGCTTGATACCGGCCACGGCGTCGCTCATGGCGCGGATGTGGGTCGGAGTGGTGCCACAGCAGCCACCCACCAGGTTCAAGAAGCCGCTCGAAGCCCACTCGCGGATGTGCGCCGCCATCTCGCCCGCGTCGAGATCGTACTCGCCGAACGCATTAGGCAGCCCGGCGTTGGGGTGGGCGCTCACAAAGCTCTCGCCGATCCGCGACAGCTCTTCCACATACTCCCGCAGCTCGGCCGGGCCCAGCGCGCAGTTGAGGCCGAACGACAGCGGTTTGACGTGGCGCAATGAGTGATAGAAGGCTTCGGTGGTCTGGCCGGAGAGGGTGCGGCCCGAGGCATCGGTGATGGTGCCGGAGATCATCACCGGCAGGCTGTAGCCCAGCGCCTCGAACACCCCTTCCACCGCGAAGGCGGCCGCCTTGGCGTTGAGGGTGTCGAAAATGGTCTCGATCAGGATGATGTCGGCGCCGCCCTCGATCAGGGCGTGGGTCGATTCGGTGTAGGCAGCCACCAGCTGGTCATAGGTGACGTTGCGCTTGCCGGGATCGTTGACGTCCGGCGAGATGGAGGCGGTACGGTTGGTCGGGCCCAAGACCCCGGCCACGAAGCGCGGCTTGTGGGGCTCGCGTGCGGTCCACTCGTCGGCGACGGCTCGGGCAAGACGGGCGGCCTCAAGGTTGATTTCGGCGGAGAAGGCTTCCATCTCGTAATCGGCCATGGCGATACGGGTGGCGTTGAAGGTGTTGGTTTCGAGGATGTCGGCCCCGGCGGCGCAGTACTGATCGTGGATCTCGCGGATGACCGCCGGCCTGGTCAGCACCAGCAGATCGTTGTTGCCCTTGATGTCGGTATGCCAGTTCGCGAAGCGCTCGCCGCGATAATCCGCTTCACCCAGCCTGTAGCCCTGGATCATGGTGCCCATGGCGCCATCGATGATCAGGATCCGTTCCTTGAGACAAGATTCCAGTTTCTTTGTTATGTCCGACTTTATGCTCGACACCGCTCGTTCCTCTTACATCCATGCAACTGCGTGAGGGTCATCCTAGCAGCAAACAAATCAAATGGAAATCTAGCCGTCTATCAGTCCGTAATCATGATTAAATATACCCACAAATGGGTAATGAGTGCGTCATGAGCCGGGAGTACCCTATGCCCGTCCTCCATCCGGACACGTGCTTGCTGTTTACTAAAGAGAAAAATAACTATGAGCGTCTACTACACACTCTGCTTCTTGGCAGCCTTGGCAATCTTCATTGCCTTTGCCAACCAGTATGTGGTGAAGATCCAGACCACCATCGCCATCACGGCAGGATCCATGCTGATCTCCGCGTTGCTGGTGCTGTTTGGCAAGTTGGGTTGGTTCAATCTGGAACCGCTGGCCGTCGAGACCATGGAGAGCATCGACTTCCAGAACTTCCTGCTGAAGGGGATCCTGGGTTTCCTGCTGTTCGCCGGTGGACTCGGCATCAATCTGAAGGCCCTGCGCAGTCAGAAGTGGGAGATCACCATCCTCTCCATCCTGGCGACCCTGATCTCCACCTTCCTCATCGGCTACGGCTTCTGGTTCATCGCCAAGCTGCTCGGCTGGGAACTGCCGCTGATCTACTGCATGCTGTTCGGTGCGCTGATCTCCCCCACCGACCCCATCGCCGTGCTGGCCATCGTCAAGAAGATGAAGGCGCCACCCCAGATTGCCATCCAGATCGAGGGCGAATCCCTGTTCAATGACGGGGTCGGCCTGGTGATCTTCGCCACCGTGTTCGCGGTCGCCTTCGGCGGGGTCGAGCCGACCTTCACCAGCGTGGCGGGCCTGTTCCTGCATGAGGCCCTCGGCGGCATCCTGTTCGGTGCCGTACTGGGTCTCGTCGCCCACGTGATGATCAGCGCCACCGACGACGGCTCACTCGAGCTGCTGCTGACCCTGTGCATCCCGACCGCCGGCTTCGCCTTCGCCAACATGATCGGCGTCTCCGGCGCCCTGGCCATGGTGGTCACCGGCATCATGATCGGCAACTGGACCCGTCAATCCGGCTTCTCCGAGCAGAGCCGCCACCACCTGGATCACTTCTGGGAGTTGATGGATCAGTTCCTCAACGCCCTGCTGTTCCTGTTGATCGGCCTGGCACTGGTGCTGCTGGACCTCGCCTGGCAAGACTGGATCCTGCTGGTTATCGCCGTGCCGCTCTGCCTGGCCGCCCGCTTCATCAGCGTGTCGCTGCCCTACGTCGCCTTCCGCCGTTTCCGCAGCTACAACACCTTCTCCATCCGTATCCTGACCTGGGGTGGCCTGCGTGGTGGCCTGGCCATGGCCATGGCGCTGGCGCTGCCCTCCGGCGTCATGGTGCTGCCGGAGTACGGTATCGATCTGCGGGAGGTGATCCTGGTGATGACCTACTCGGTGGTGATGTTCTCCATCGTGGTGCAGGGCATGACCATCACGCCCATGATCACCGCCGCCAAGAAGGCCAGCGGCAGCTACTAAGCCAGGGTATTGCCAATAGAAAGGGCTCCCGACGGGAGCCCTTTTGCTGCTCGGCCACTGGCAAAGCCTGTGGCTTTTTTACGCACCAGCAAAATATCTGTTTGCTTTCTATTCATTTTGCAGAGAGAATGCGCGCCGGCTAGTTAATCAGCCCTGTTTATGTTCGCAATGCTTCAACGTTAGATGAATCCTGCCAGTACCCACATAACCTTCCTCTGATTTACTCGCCTTGAGAACCGTCAGGCTGTCTGCCTGCGTTGCCCGGCTCTCACGGTGCAGACCCGATCTGCCCACTTCCAAGTAGCACCATGCATCTGCATGTTCCTTGGCGCATTCCTTGAAAAGTGCAGACGCCCCCAAGGGGCTGGGTATTCCTGCGTGGATCTGACCACGTCCATTAACCTGAAATTTGCAAAAACAAGGAGCAAACACTTAATTTATATAGAGAAATACCATGATGAAAGCCGTACAAACACACAAACCCCTGCGTCGTAGCAAACCCGTCAACCTGCCCCCGCAAGAGCAGGATGCCGATGCCTTCCTGATCCAGTTCAGTACCCGTTTCAGCGGTGGCTTCGCCATCTCCTGCGATGGCATCCCTGGCGAGTTCTCCATCGAAGACCTCAACTGATCCCATCCGCTGACCGCCACGACACAAACAGGCCGCAACTCACGGCGGCCCTTTGATGTCCTGCGGATTGCCGACTCAGACCGGCACGCTTTCCCTGCCCGGATCTTCCAGCAGCAGGCACTCCTCCTCGCTCCCACCCAGCTTGACCAGTCGACCCTGACTCAGCCCCAGCTTGGCCAGCAGCCCGACCGAACGCTCGTTGCCCGGCGTGACGATGGCGATGACCCGCTCGATCCCGAGCCGCTCACGCCCGTCCTGCAACGCAGCCACAGCCGCTTCTATGCCATAACCCTGACCGCGATAAGCCGGCAGGAAAGCGTAGCCGATGTCTTCGCACGGCAGGGTATCGCGCTTGATCAAGCCACAGATGCCGATCCTGGCCTCATCCTCGCGCCTCATCACCAGATAGAGGCCGTGCCCGTGCTGGGCATAGCTGACCGCCGGGCCCTGCTGGATATAGTCTTCGGCATCGCCCAGGGTGCGCACGCCGCGATCCCCGATGTAGCGATGAAAGTCGCTGTCGTTGAGCAGTTCGAGAATGAAGGGGGCATCGGTCAGATTGAGTTCGCGCAGGACGAGGCGCTCGGAGAGGATCATGGCAAAGGCTCTTTTGATAGGAACGACAGGCCACCAAGACTGCCTCCGCGACAACGCCTTGGCAAGATCTGGCGGGCAGAAGTGACGGGGTCGGCGGCAAAAGCACCGGTGATGATGCAGGGCGCCTCCCCTCTGCACCGGTATGAACCCCATTTCGGCGCGAGCCGCGGGCCGGTTGCGGCTATACTGCGGCCCCATCCTTCCCTTCAATGACACAATCAGGACAGAGACCATGACGGAATCCACCGAATTTTTCGACGAACAGACCCTGCTGGAGATGGTTGATAACCAGCTCGCCGACGGCCACCCCCTGCAGGTAAAAGCCACCCTGATGCGGCTGGTGATGAAAGGCACCCCGCGCGAAGAGGCGCTGCAATACATCGCCTGCGCCCTCGGCGCCGAGCTGATGGCGATGGAAGCCGAGCAGGGCCCCTTCAACCTGATCCGCTACGCCGAATTCCTCGACAGCCTGCCCGAGATGCCCTGGGCCGAATAAGGTCCCTCATTGGGCAAGCCTGGCGACCAGCCATTATCATTACTGCCACAGCCAATGACGGGAGTAGGCGGATATGCGCTGGCAAGATCGACGTGAGAGCAACAACGTGGAAGACAGGCGCCAGGAAGGCGGTGGCAGCGGGGGTGGCGGCCTGCCCATAGGTGGCAAGGGCCGCCTCATCCTGATAGTGGTGGTGATGGTGGCGGGTTACTACGGTGTGGATCTGAGCCCATTGCTCGACGATCCGGCCCCGCAAACCCAGGCGCCGCGCCAGAATGCGCCTCAGCCGGCCAACGATCCCCTCGCCAAGTTCACCTCTGTGATGCTCGCCTCCACCGAGGATGCCTGGGGGGAGATCTTCAAGGGCAGCGGCAGCCAATATCAGCCCCCCAAGCTGGTGCTCTATCGCGGTGCCACCCGCACCGGTTGCGGTCAGGGCCAGTCGGTGATGGGCCCCTTCTACTGCCCGGCTGACAGATCGGTTTACATCGATCTCTCCTTCTATCAGGACATGCGCGACAAGCTGGGGGCCGACGGTGACTTCGCCCAGGGCTATGTGGTCGCCCACGAGGTGGGTCACCACGTGCAGAACCTGCTCGGCATCTCCACCAAGGTGCGCCAGCAGCAACAGGGGCTGAGCCAGGCCGCCCAGAACAAGCTGTCGGTCAAACTCGAACTGCAGGCCGACTGCTTCGCCGGGGTCTGGGGCCACTACATGGAGCGGGAGCAGGTGCTGGAGCACGGCGATCTGGAGGAAGCCCTCAATGCCGCTCAGGCCATCGGCGACGACCGGCTGCAGCAGCAGGGTCAGGGCCGGGTGGTGCCGGACAGCTTCACCCACGGCAGCTCGGCCCAGCGGCTGGCCTGGTTCAAGAAGGGCTTCGACAGTGGCAAACCCGCCAGCTGCGACACCTTCGCCGCCCGCTAGACGCCCAAAAAAGGGGCCGGCTCCTGACAGGATCCGGCCCCTTTTCTCATTCATGGGTGAACATCAATACTGGGAGTTGACGATCACCTCCTCCCCCAGCGCCCCCGCCAGGGGCAGCGGCCGGTAGCTGGAGTTGGCAGCCCGCAGCAGACGAATGCCGCGAATGCCAGCCTCCTGCGCAGCCCTGATATCCCCGTCAGCATCACCGTAGAAGACTTTCATCTGCTTATCTTTGAGCCACTGCACCTTAGTGTTCTGGCCTGGCTGATCACCAGCGAAGATCACTGGATTGAGCTGAGTGGCCGGGATATCCATGGTCTGCTGCAAGGTTTTGCTCACAGTTTCGGTCTTGGTGGCCGAGCGGCCAGTGACGAAATAGATGTGGTCACCCCGCTTGAGGTGCATGGCGATCAGCGCCTTGCCCACCTCTTTCGGCATACTGAACTCATCCCAACCATTGTTCATTTTCTCCCAGAAGGCGGGATTCTTCAGATAGCTCTCGTCGTTGGGAGAAAACTCCTGCTTGCCGCGATAGAAACCCGGGCTGGAGAAGAGCAGGGTATCGTCAATATCAAAACCGACCGCCATCGGGGGCAGACCATCCAGACTCTTGGCAATCTGTGCCACCGAGACCCAGTGAATTGGGGCCTGCTGGGCCAAGGTGACGGTGGTGACACCGGCAGCAACCAGCTGAATGGTAGCAGTCTCATCCGCTATGGCAGGCAAGGAGAAGGTGGCAGCCAGCAAGGAGGCAAGCAGCGCTGGGCGTGAAAAGTATTTCATAAGGAGTAGCCATCATTTTCAATCTAAAAAGGGTGTCAATGGTGACCCTTCATCCATCTACAAACTGTGAGGCACCCGACAAAAAGGGGCGTTTGGCACTCAATAATTAATTATTGACCGACAGCAGATCGGTAAAGACGAAGCCATCTCTCACCACAGTTTCCCCTGTTTTTATGGACAGAGGCAGCATGAACATGGGGCCGTCATAGGCCAGGGTGTGGAACTCGCCGTTCTCACCGCAAGGATCCACCCCCTCCGGCAGGGCCGCCAGCAGCGCCTCATCGAACTCGTGACCGCCCAGGCTCATATTCAGCTGCTTGGGATCGAGCGTGCAGATCCTGGCCTTGAGCCCCGCCACCATCATCTCCCGTGCCAGCTCAGAAGTGCTGCTGCCCCAGAGCGGGAACAGCGCCGTGATCCCGGTGCCCTCGAGCTGGCGCTCCCGATAGGCGCGCACGTCCTCGAGGAAGAGATCCCCGAACGCCATGTGCCGGATACCCTTGGCCACCACCTCGGCAATGAAGCCGGTCATGATGCGGCCGTAATCCTCGTTGCTGCAGGGCCAGGGCAGGTCGATAGTCAGCAGCGGCAAGCCGACGCACTGTGCCTGCTGCTCCAGCAACTGCCTGCGCACCCCGTGCATGGCCACCCTCTCGAACGCCTGGTTGAGGGTGGTAAACAGCCCCACCACCTCGATGGCCGGATCCTGCCGCAACCGATGCAGTGCCCAGGCACTGTCTTTCCCGCTGCTCCAGGAGAGCAGCACCTTGGTCTTAATCATCATTTCTCCAACGGTGGGATGCGAGGGGATTGAAGAGCGCACAGCCACAGTCCTTATCACCAGCGATACCTTGCTGGTCTTCGTCATCAGCTCTACGGTCATGTTGCAAACGAAGTGTTGCAAGACTGTGTTGCAAATTGTGCGATTTACATCTCGGGATACAAAAGCATACCCTCGTGATTGAGCGTGTCCCCGCACAAGGATGGGGAACAATAACTAAAAAATCATGGGAAACATAAGGATATGACTACAGTCACCACAACGCATGATAGCAACCGCCCCCTCAACCGACAGGATTACAAGACCCTGAGCCTGGCGGCGCTGGGCGGCGCCCTCGAGTTCTACGACTTCATCATCTTCGTCTTCTTCGCCGTGGTGATAGGCGAACTGTTCTTCCCGACCGATATTCCCGAGTGGCTTCGCCAATTCCAGACCTTCGGCATCTTCGCCGCCGGCTACCTGGCCCGGCCCCTCGGCGGCATCATCATGGCCCACTTTGGCGATCTCATCGGCCGCAAGCGCATGTTCACCCTGAGCATCCTCATGATGGCGCTGCCGACCCTGCTGATCGGCCTGTTGCCCACCTATGCGGCCCTCGGCATCGCCGCCCCGCTGCTGCTGTTGCTGCTGCGCATCCTGCAAGGGGCGGCCATCGGCGGTGAAGTCCCCGGCGCCTGGGTGTTCGTGGCCGAACACGTGCCAACCAAGCGGATCGGCATCGCCTGCGGTACGCTCACGGCAGGCTTGACCGCCGGCATCCTGCTCGGTTCCCTGGTGGCCACTGCCATCAACCGCGGCATGAGTCCGGTCGAGGTGAGCGATTGGGGCTGGCGTCTGGCCTTCGTGCTCGGCGGGGTGTTCGGCATCGTCGCCATGTACTTGCGCCGCTGGCTGCACGAGACCCCGGTCTTCGCCGAGATGCAGGCCAACAAGGCGCTGGCCGAGGAGCTGCCGCTCAAGACCGTACTGCGTGAGCACAAGGGCAGTGTCCTCATCTCCATGCTGCTGACCTGGCTGCTGTCCGCCGGCATTGTGGTGGTGATCCTGATGACCCCGACCTACTTGCAGAAGGTGCATGGCATCAGCCCCGCCGATGCGCTGACCGCCAACTCCCTGGCCATAGTCGCGCTCACCCTGGGCTGCATCTTCTACGGCCGGCTGGCCGATGCCATCGGCAGCGGTCCCACCTTCGTGCTCGGATCCCTGCTGTTGGCAGGAGCGACCTATGCCTTCTATCACGGTCTGGCGGCAGGCATGGAGCAGCTGGTGCCGCTCTATGTGCTGGCCGGTTTCGCCGTCGGCATCGTCGGCGCCGTGCCCTATGTCATGGTCAACGCCTTCCCGGCGGCGGTACGCTTCTCCGGCCTGTCGTTCTCCTACAACGTGGCTTACGCCATCTTCGGTGGCCTGACCCCCATGCTGGTCACCCTCTGGATGAAGAACGACGTGCTGGCGCCCTCCCACTATGTGGTCAGCCTGGCGGCGCTCGGCTTTGTGCTCGGCCTGTGGCTCTGGCTGCGCCAGCGCGGCCAGCGCCGGCCCGTGCCGCAAGCCGCCTGATAGAAAAGGCCCCGCCAGCTGTCGGGGCCTTTTCATAGGGTCTATATTCAGACTGCACTGCATAAGGTAATCTTGCATGGAGCCAGACCATTGTCTGGCTCCTTTCTTTCCTGTCATATGTCAGAGGTTCAAGATGTTCTTCCAGGTCGTATTCATCGCCTTGCTGGCGCTGCTGCCCATGGTCAACCCCCCCACCACGGCCACCCTGTTGCTGGGCTTAAGCAAGGGCATGTCCCGCGAACACATTCGCCGCCAGATCAATCTGGCCGCCATCTACCTGTTCTGTACCCTCTGTGTCAGCTTCTTCATCGGTTCCTCCATCCTGGATCTGTTCGGGATCTCCATTCCCGGGCTGCGGCTGGCCGGCGGTCTCATCATCGCCTTCATCGGCTTTCGCATGCTGTTCCCGGCGCCAAGCCAGGCCGCCGGCGTCGACGTCAACCAGAGCATCGCCTTCGTGCCGCTCACCATGCCCAGCATGTGCGGACCCGGCACCATGGCGCTGGTGATCAGCGGCGCCGCCCAGATTGCCGAGCTGCCCGCCGACTACAACCGCTTCGTCATCTATGCCGCCATGGTCACCGCCTTCGCCCTGATGAGCCTGCTGAGCTGGGGTGTACTCAAGCTGGCGGATCCGGTCTGCAAGATCCTGGGCGCCACCGGCATCGATGCCATGACCCGGATCATGGGCTTCCTGCTGGTGTGCATGGGCATGCAGTTCTGCATCAACGGCATCAAGGAGGTGGCGCAGGATCCCGCGTTCCACGGTGCCCCTGTCGCCCAGGTCCAGCATCAGGCACCGAGCGCAGCCGAACAGGCCATCGAGCAGGCGCTGGAACCAAAAGATGCCGAATGAGGCAAGTTGAACGAGAGAGATAAGGGCTCAGCCTGTTTTTTATACAGCTCAGGTTCAGCTAGCGAGGGCTAAGGTGGTATTGCCACACCAATCTACTCCTTAGGTGATATGAAATGGAAAAGATGCTGACCGAGATCACTGGCTACAGCCTGTTTCATGAATACCTGAACGTGGTCGGCATAGCCAGTCCATCCCCCGCCCGTCTGAGCAAGGGATGGGAACACCGGGAATCCAACCGTCTGGTGGCCCAGATAAGGATCGATCCTCAGGGCAAGCCACACTATTACATCGACGCTCGCGCCATTTCTGCCAGCTGACCGCCTCGCATCAATCAGCCCCGGTACCAGCCGGGGCTTTTTGTTATCCCCGTGCGACGACGCAATAAAAACCCCGGCCTTGAGCCGGGGTTTTTGCCTGATCGCTGCGCGAACACTCAATCCTACTGGGTGCCGCCCACGGTGAGCTGATCCAGCCTGAGGGTGGGCTGGCCGACGCCAACCGGAATGCTCTGCCCCTCCTTGCCACAGACGCCGACTCCGCGATCGAGCGCCAGATCCCGGCCCACCATGGAGACCTGGCTCATGGCTTCAGGGCCGTTGCCGATCAGGGTGGCGCCCTTGATGGGAGTGGTGATCTTGCCATCCTCGATGAGGTAGGCCTCGGAGGCGGAGAAGACGAATTTGCCGGAGGTGATGTCCACCTGACCACCGCCGAAGTTCGGGGCGTAGATACCCTTCTTCACCGAGGCGATGATCTCCGCCGGATCGTACTGACCCGCCAGCATGTAGGTGTTGGTCATGCGCGGCATCGGCAGCGCGGCGTAGGATTCGCGGCGACCGTTGCCGGTGAGCGGCACACCCATCAGCCGGGCATTCTGCTTGTCCTGCAGATAGCCCTTCAGGATCCCGTTTTCGATCAAGACGTTGTAGCCACCCGGCGTACCCTCGTCATCTATGCTGACCGAGCCGCGCAGGCCAGGCAGGGTGCCGTCATCGACGATGGTGCAGTGCTTGGAGGCGACCTGTTCGCCGATGCGACCGGCGAAGGCGGACGAGCCCTTGCGGTTGAAGTCCCCCTCCAGACCGTGGCCCACGGCTTCGTGCAACAGCACACCGGGCCAGCCGGCGCCGAGCACCACCGGCATGGTGCCGGCCGGGGCATCGATGGCCTCAAGGTTGACCAGCGCCTGGCGCACGGCCTCCCGCACATAGCCAAAGGCGCGGCTCTCCAGCCCGTCCAGCTCGAGGAAGTAGTCATAACCGCAGCGACCACCGCCCCCTGCGCTGCCACGCTCGCGGCGCTCCCCCTTCTCGGCGATGACGGTCACCGACAGCCGTACCAGCGGGCGCACGTCGGCGGCCAGAGTACCGTCGGTGGCAGCCACCAGGATCTCCTCGTAGACGCCACTGATGGAGGCCATCACCTGATTGATGGCAGGATCCAGGCTGCGGGCGAACCTGTCCATCTGCTCCAGCAAGGCGATCTTCTGCAGCTTGTCGAGAGTCTGCAGCGGATCCATGGCCGGGTAGAGCAGGTTGGCCGAAGTGCGGGCCCAAGCCTTCACCTTGCCCTGCGCCCCGACAGCGGCGATGCCACGGGCGGCGGTGACCGACTGTTGCAGCGCCAGCAGGCTCAGCTCATCGGAGTAGGCGAAGCCGGTCTTCTCGCC
This sequence comes from Aeromonas sp. TECH754, assembly GCF_056279295.1. Classification (NCBI taxonomy): domain Bacteria; kingdom Pseudomonadati; phylum Pseudomonadota; class Gammaproteobacteria; order Aeromonadales; family Aeromonadaceae; genus Aeromonas; species Aeromonas sp. TECH754. The sequence goes on from NZ_JBWBRA010000001.1 coordinate 3,553,463, forward strand.
GCTGACGGCACGCACCCCGACCCCCTGGTCGATGTTGTAGCTGCCATCCTTGACGATGCCATCTTCCAGCATCCAGGACTCGTGCCAGCTGCGCTGGAAATAGAGGTCACCGAACTCCACCTGATGGCTCATCAGGCTGCCGAGCAACTTTTGCAGTTGCCCCTCATCGAGGTCGTTCGGGGCCAACAGGGAGGCACTAACCTGGCTCAATAGACTCAATCTTTCTCTCCAATCTCGATGTGAGATGTCGTAACGGTTAAATCGTGCGGGTCGTAATAACCCCACCCGGCCCTCCCCTTCACAAGGAGAGGGAGCTGACTACTCTTCCCCCTTTCGAAGGGGGAGGTCGGGAAGGGGTTGTTGGCATTCAATCCGTTCTATACCAGTCAAAGCCACGGGATCACAACAACCTAGCGTGTTGCATCACCGGCATGGTGCGCTTCAACTCTTCGACCAGTCCGGCATCCATCTGTGCCAACACTGTGCCGGCGCCGCTTGGCTGGCAAGCCAACACCCTTCCCCAGGGGTCAATCACCATGCTGTGACCCCAGGTCTGGCGCCCCGTCTCGTGGGTGCCCCCCTGATTGGCCGCCACCACATAACACTGGTTCTCGATGGCACGGGCCCGCAGCAGCGGCTCCCAGTGCGCCTCGCCGGTCACGGCGGTAAAGGCCGCGGGCACCAGCAGCACCCGGGCACCGGTACGCGCCAGCTGGCGATAGAGCTCGGGAAAACGCAGATCATAACAGATCGAGAGGCCGAGGGGACCAAAGGGGGAGTCTACCAACACGGGCTCCTGGCCCGGGCTGAAGGTCTCCGACTCCCGGTAACGGCCGTGGCTGTCTGCCACGTCTACGTCAAACAGATGGATCTTGTGGTAGTGACCCTTAAGCGCCCCGTCTGGATCAAACACCAGCGAGCTGGTGTGAATGTGGTCCGAGCCAGCAATGACGGTCGGCATGGCGCCGGCGACCAGCCAGATCCCGTGCTCCCTGGCCCAGGCGGTCAGTTGCGCCTGGATGGGGCCGGCGTCAGCCGGATCGGTGTCGAGCGCCTCGGCGCCGTCCAGATACCCCTGCCGATCACCGAACAGGGCGAAGTTTTCCGGCAGCAGTGCCAGCAATGGCCGCTCTTTGGGCAAGGCAGCCAGCTCGGCGGCAATCTGCTCCCGGTTATCCTGCCAGCAACGGCCGGACACCAGCTGTATTGCGGCTAACCACATGACTCTCTCCTTGTCCGCGTTACTCGCGATCCACAATATTCGGGTCTTTATCCATCTCTGCCAACAGTTTACGCAGATGATGCCTGACTAATCCCCGTTGGCCCCGCTCCGCCCATTTGAGGCAATCGAACAGTTCCCACACCAGACCATTACCGTCCCCCATGTAGGCAGGGAAATCCCAATGGCTGGGCGCGGGCCCCGAGACCTCCAGCGCCGATAGAGAATGGGTTTTATCAAAAAGAGGCATGTAAGGCTTGGCAAGCGGGAAACCGGCATCGCGATCAAGGATATGGATCTCGATGCTGGACATATCCAGGAAGATATAGCGCCAGTAGGAACAGACATTTTCATGTCTTCCTTGCCAACAGTGGAACACAGCACGTTCACCCACAATGGAACGAACCAGCGCTTCCCCATGCTGGTGAAAACCCGGCTCGGCCAGCAACAAGACATCGACATCAGAGACCCGGTCCGCCTTTCCTTTGGCAAGCGAGCCAACCACCACCCCGGCACCAATGGCGGGATGGGCTTTGCCATGTTCCACCACGGCTCGCAACAACGCCAATTGCAGCGGTGGAATCTTGCCCCAGCGCTCATCCTCCATCATGACAGCGTCCCAACAGCAACCGCATCGCCGGCCTGCAGGCTGTAATCCAGCACTATGATGCGATCCAGCACGGGACGAAAGAGCGCCTTGAGGGCGTCGTGATCCGGGTGGGGCAGATAGCGCTGGCGGGCGGCTTCATCGGCGAAGGTCATCAGCACGCTGTGGGTAAAACCTTCGGCACGCCCCTCCGGACTGTCATTTTGGCCCCACTCCACGGCCAGCACGCCGCTGACCTGGTGCGGGATGGCGAGAAAGGCCGCCCTGACGGCCGCGATATCGCCGGGACTGGCCTCACCCTTGAAGGTGATCAGCAGAATATGTCGGATCATGGCTCACTCCTTGTGATGATGCCGGGCCGCTAGTTCAGCGCTGACCACTTCCCTGGTGTTTGGGATTGAGCAGGAAGGGGCTGACCTCCTCGGCAGGCAACTTGGGCGCCACCGCATCGACCGCCTGTTTCTGCTGCTGGTTGAGCTTGATGCGGGCCCTGTCGCGACCAGCCTCGATCAGTTTTGGATCGTCGAGCGGGCCGGAGACCCGGAAATCGATGCGGGTCACCACGTCCACCACCGGCTCCAGCAGCTTGGAAAGGGCCAGCACATAGAGCCCGGTGATCGGGGTCAGCGAGAATGCCGCCACCACCGGCAGGGTGCCGCCGAGGTTCGGGGAGAAGCTCAACTCGTAATCGAGCCGCCAGCGCACCAGATCGGCGATGCCTTCGCCGCGCAGGTTGCCCGCCGCGCCCTTCATATAAAAATCCTGATTATCCACCTGGCCCTGCTTGACCTTGGCCGAGGCAGACATCGACTCGAAATAGAAGCCCTTGTCGAACACGTCACGAAAATCGAGGCGCAGCTTGCGCAGCAGAGAATCCAGGCTGAGCAGGGAGAGCAGTCGCGCACCCTTGTCGTTGACCTCCCGCAGGGTGCCGCCCTCCAGCTTGAGATCGGCGTTGCCCGCCAGGGTCGGCAGATTGGGCCTGTAGGGCACGTCACGCCAGTTCAGATCCAGTGCCAGCTTGCCCGGCGCATCACCGATGGGGGAGGTAAATCCGAGCCGTTTGAGTAACAGCTCGCTATTCTGGGTGTCGATCTTGGCCCGGAGCCTGGTCTGCATCTGGCCCGATTGCGCCAACCATTGTGCATTGCCGCTCAACTTGCTGCCCGCGAGCCCGATCTCAAGCCCCTTGAGATCGAGCCGGTTGCTGCCGGGCACCAGCTCCCCTTTCAACTCACCGAGCGGCAGGGTGCCGAAGCGGCAATCCACACAGCTGAAGGTGAGCCAGGGAATGGTATCCATGATGGCCTGATCCTGACGATCATTTGGTTCCGGGCTGAGATCCGAACCCTTGCCGGACCAATGGATGCGGGCGAACTTGGCATCGATGGGTTGCTTGCCGGTGACGGGGATGCGCACCACTCCCATCACGTCCGGGCTGTCGATCATCACCTCGGTGGCCTGATTGACCGGCCCCACGGTGAAGTGCACCGCCTTGAGGTTGGCACTGCCGATGTCGGCCCGGGCCAGCTGACCATCCACCCACCACTCCTGTGGCAGGAAGGCGGGACCGACCACCGCATTACCGACCAGCGCCTGATCTGGCAGCCAGCGCTTGAGCCGCGCCAGCCAGCCAGCCACGTCCGCCTGCTGCTGGTTGATGGCGAGCAGCATGGGCTTGTCTTGCAGCACCCTGGCGCCCGGTTGACCTATGTCGACCCGCACCCGGCTCAGGTAAGGAGCGCCCTCGCCATAGACCAGCCGACTCTGCATATCCACGTCGGCACCCAGCACGCCGCGAATATCGGCGCTGCCGTCACGGCCGCGCACCGTCACCTTGAGGGGCAGCGTGCTGCCGGCGGCCTTGGCCAACGGGTTTGGCAAGTCCAGCCCCATCCCCTGCAGGCTGGAGTCCAGTGCCAGCTGGAAGCTGAAGGGACTGCTCTCCGGCAGGGTCAGCCCCAGGGTGCCGGTCCAGCTGCCACGCCCCTTGAGCATCTCGAGGGCGGGAATATCCTGGCGCTGGCGGCTGCTGTCCCAGAGCCCCTTGAACTTGAGATCGACCTGATAGCTATTTGGCAACTGCTTGCCCTGATAATCCAGGGTGAGCGGCTGGTTCCACAGGCTGGCCTTGAGGTTGCTGAAGCGCGTGTGTTCGTTGTCATATTCGAGCCGGCCGGCAACGCTCTCCAGCGGCATGTCCAGGGTCGCGATCCTGACCTTGTTGTTGTGGAACAGGGCATCACCACTGGCCTTGACCTCGCTCTTGCCATCGAGAGGGATATCCAGCTTGACCGACCCCTTCATGGGTCCGCGGATCTCGATCTCCCGCAGCGCCTGCCCCACCGAGCCGCCGAGCGGCGAGTCCTGCAGGTAGTCGCTGATGGCCTTGCCCTCGCCCGCCACCTTGGCATCGATATAGAGCCGGGCGCCGCCGTAGGTCGGGATGTCGGCGTCGATGTAGTCGGACTGAGCCTTGCCGAGCCGGGCGAAGTCGCTGTGCATAAACAGGCCGGCGTTCTGGAACAACAGATCGATCTGCAGGTCGGTAAGGGGTTGCCAACCCGGGAAGAACTGGAAGGTCGCCTGCTCGAGCGGCACACCAACCTGGAAGACTCCCTTGCCGTTGTCGTAGGGGAAGTCCCTAAACTCGCCATACCAGAGCAAGTCCGCCCCCTTGGCCTGACCCCCCTTGATGGCGCCGCTCAGGTAATCCACCAGGCCGTCACTCATCACCGCCAGCGGATAATAGCGATAGGCATGGCCGGCGTTCTTGACGTCGATGCGACCGGTCAGGGCGAGGAAGGGATGCTCGAACAGATCGAGCCGGAAGCGACTGGCGAGGTGCAGATCCGGGTTATCCAGCAGGATGTCCTGGCCATAGAGCACCCAGCCCTCGGGTTCACGCCACCAATCCAGTCGCGCCCCCAGGCTGTCGACCGGGATCGGCTCCTTGAAGTGACGGGCCGGATCCACCTTGCCCTTGCCAAGGCTCAGCCGGGCGCTGCCGCCCGCCGGGGTCAGCCAGAACTCGCCGTTCATATTTTGCAGACCGGGCACATCCCGCCAGGCGGTGGTGCCAAACCCGACCAACTGGCCGTTGAGGGAGAGTCCCTGCCAGTTGCCATCGGCTTGCAATACCAGATCCTGCAACTTGCCCTCGGGCTGGGTGCGTTTGAGGGTCTCGGTCAACTCGGGGTAAAGGCCGGAGACCAGCTGGCTCAGGCTGGCGATCTGGCTGAGATCGATGGCAGGCACGTAACCCTGGATGCGATCGCCTATTCGCTCGAGTTGCAGACGGCTGTGCAGCCAGGTCGCCCCATCGAGCTTGAAGATGACGTCGTGACTGGCGAATTGCCAGCCCTCCCCTTCACGGCGCAGCTGGATCTTGCCGCCACGCAGGTCAAGCCTGTGATAGGGGCCTTTCTCCTTCTGCGGCTCGGACACACTCACCTTGCCGGCAGCAGTCTTGCCGTGGCGCGGAGCCTGCTTGACCTCGTCCTGCCAGATCAGGTGGTTGTTGCCAAACGCCAGCAGCGAGTTGCCCAGTTGGCCGTCGGCAAACTCGCTCCACAGCTGGAAGTCGAGCTGGCCCGTCACCTTGGGTTCGCCGGCGTGGATCCTGGTCAGCATGGGGCTGATGTCGAGCTCGCTGGCCCCCAGATAGAGCTGGCCCCGCAAGCGATCAAGCCGGGCTTCTGGCGCATCCACATCCAGGATGAGATCGATGGTGCTCTCGCCCACCCCGTTGATGAGATAGGCCTTGCCCACCCCCTGGTGACGCTTGCCGCGGTTTTGCCAGCGCAGCTGGGCGATGTTGAGGGCGCGCACCTCGCCCAGAGGCGTGGTGAGGCTGAGGCGAGTGTCGTGAATGTCGAAGGTGGAGAGCTGGGTCAGCAGGAAACGCAGCAAGGCTTGCTGCTGGTTCGGGTTCTTCTCGCTCGCCGGTTCCGCCGGCTGGGCCAGATCCAGCGCGATGTCGCCGTCGCTGAGCAGCAACTGGCCAAACACCGGTTTCCACTCATTGAGGGAACGCCAGAAATCGAGATGGGCCCACACCTTGCCGAGGCGCAGAGAGAAACGCCCCGAGTCAGGGGCGATGGCGAGTCCTTCCAGCTCGAGGGCCGGGCCGCGCCGGGTCCAGTCCAACCCGACGCGCTCGACGCTGACCTCCAGCTGGCTGTCGCCGAGCAGGGTGGCGATCAGCGCCTGCCGGTGCTGGTTGAGCAAGGGGCCGCCGAGGCGCACCAGACTGACCATGATGGCCAGCAGCACAAAGAAGACCCCGAGGGCTAACCAGCCCCGACTCAGCCAGCGGTAGACCAATTACATCATCACCACATCAAATTGTTCCTGCCCACAGAGCGGCTCGGTCACCACCCTGACCTGCTTGCCGATGAAGACTTCCAGCTCGGCCAGACTGTGGGACTCCTCGCCCCGCAGGTAATCGGCAACGGACGGCGCCGCATAGACGGTGAACTGATCCGCATCGTAGGCGCGGTTGACGCGGATGATCTCCCGCAGGATCTCGAAGCAGACCGACTCCACCGTCTTGACCCGACCGCGCCCCTTGCACTCGGGGCACTCGGAGCAGAGCACGTGTTCCAGGCTCTCACGGGTACGCTTGCGGGTCATCTCCACCAGACCGAGCTGGGAGAAGCCGTTGACGTTGGTCTTGGCTCTGTCCTTGGCCAGCGCCAGCTCCAGGCTGTGCAGCACCCGGCGACGGTGATCCTCGGACTGCATGTCGATGAAGTCGAGGATGATGATGCCGCCGAGGTTGCGCAGGCGCAGGTGGCGGGCGATGGCGGCAGTCGCCTCGACATTGGTGTTGAAGATGGTCTCTTCCAGATTGCGGTGGCCAACGAAGGCGCCGGTGTTGATGTCCACCGTGGTCATGGCTTCGGTCTGGTCGATGATGAGGTAGCCGCCGGATTTCAGCTCCACCTTGCGCTCCAGGGCGCGCTGGATCTCGTTCTCCACGTCGTAGAGATCGAAGATGGGGGAGTCGCCGAGGTAGTACTCCAGCTTGTTCGCAAGCTCAGGCACATACTCCTCGGTGAAACGCTTGAGCTGATCGAAGCTCTGCCGCGAGTCGACCCGGATCTTGTCGAGCTCGGCGCCAACGAAGTCGCGCACCACCCGGAATGCCAGGCTGGGATCCTCGTACAGGATCTTGCAGGGCGGGTACTTCTGCTTGCGCTCCAGGATCTTGCGCCACAGCCGCTTCAGGAAGGCGGCGTCCTGCTCCAGCTCCTGCTCGCCCACCCCTTCGGCGGCGGTACGGATGATATAGCCACCGAGATCATCCACGTAGCTGGCCACGGTGCGCTTGAGGCGCTCGCGCTCCGCCTCGGACTCGATACGCTGGGAGACACCGACGTGGGCACTGCCCGGCATAAACACCAGATAACGGGAGGGCAGGGTGATGTCGGTGGTGAGGCGGGCACCCTTGGTGCCAAGAGGATCTTTCACCACCTGCACCATGATGTCCTGCCCCTGGCGTACCAGCTCGGCGATGTTGCCAGCCTGGAACTGTTCCTTCTCCTTGATCGCCACGCACTCGGTGTGCGGCACTATGTCGGAGGCGTGCAGGAAGGCGGCCTTGTCCATGCCGATGTCGACGAAGGCGGCCTGCATGCCGGGCAGCACCCGGCTGATCTTGCCCTTGTAGATGTTGCCCACGATGCCGCGCTTGGCCTGACGCTCCACGTGCACTTCCTGCAGCAGACCGTTCTCGACCAGGGCGACCCGGGTCTCTGAGGGGGTGACGTTCACCAGCAGTTCGACTGACATAAGTTACCTTGCCTTTCTAGTTTTGAATTCTGACTGCCAATGGCACGACGACGCACGCAAGTAGTAACGCAGCAGGGGACCGCTGGGACGGATTATCGACTCTGCTCGAGTTGCTGGCGGATCAGCAGATCCGTCTCCAGCAGGGGCAGGCCGACCACGGCGCTGTAACTCCCCTCGAGCCGGCTGACAAACTTGCCGGCGATGCCCTGAATGGCGTAGCTGCCCGCCTTGTCGCAGGGCTCGCCGGTGCGCCAGTAGGCCTCGATCTCGGCCTCATCCAGCTTGCGGAATGCCACGTTGGTGGTGACCAGCCGCACGTCGCAACGCTCCGGGGTGGCCAGCGCCACCGCTGTCATCACCTGATGCACGCGGCCGGAGAGCGCCTCCAGCATGTCTTTCGCATCGAGCAGATCGGAGGGCTTTTCCAGCACCCGGTCCCCCAGCACCACTATGGTGTCGGCGCCCAGCACCGGCAATGCCGTCGGCGCTGCGGCCAGGCCGGCCATCGCCTTGTCGCGGGCGAGCCGGCAGACATAATCCTGGGGCTTCTCGCCCTCGCTGCGCTGCTCGGGCACATCCAGCCTGAGCACCTCGAAGCGGTAGCCCAGCCGGGTCAGCAATTCGTGCCGACGGGGCGAGCCCGAGGCGAGATACAGTTGCGGTTCGTTGTGCTTGTTCATATTCACTTAATGAGATGAGTTACAGTGACAATGCGTTGTTTTTACTCATATTCACTTGATATTGAAGCGACGGCGCACCTTGCGCAAGACCATAAAAATCCATGGCCATATTAACATCGTTGTCAGCGTCGACCAAAAATAGGCGAAATTGAGGCTGGCGCGGCTGAACAGGTGCTCGGCCCAAAACACGGTGATCTTGCCCACCAGGGAGAGCAGGCCGATGATCAGCGCCTGCTGCCAGAGGGAGAAGTTGCGGATCTTCTGGAACTGGAAGGCCGCCAGATAGGTGGTGATGGCCATGGCCATGGCCCGCACCCCAAGCGTGCTGCCGAGCAGCACATCCAGCAGCAGGCCCGCCACCCAGGCGGTGCCGACGTTGGTACGGTGCGGCAGTGCCAGCGCCCAGTAGATCAGCACCATGGCGAGCCAGTCCGGCCGGAAGGGTTCGAATTGAAACGGAAGCGGCAGGATCGAGAGGCAGAGTGCCAGCAAGATCGAGAGCCAGATCCAGATCCTGCCACTGGCGGGTTGCAGCATCAGCGTGTCGCCCCCGCCGCCGAGGTAGCAGCTGCAGCAGGCGCTGTCGCCGCCGAGGTGGCCGGCGCTGCGGGTGCTGTCGCCGCGGGCGCCAGGGCATCCTTGTCGTTCACATCCGGTTTCTTGTCGGTCCAGAGCAGCAGCAGGTAGCGCAATCTATCCAGCGCCACCAGCGGCTTGGCCTCGACCTGGGCGAAGGGCTTGCCCTCCACATAATCGGATCGGGTCACCGTCGCCACCGGATAACCTTCCGGGAAGCGGCCGCCGAGGCCGGAGGTCACCAGCAGATCGCCGACCTGGACGTCGGTGTTGCGCGGCAGGTTGCGCAGATCCAGCTTGTCCAGCTCGCCACTGCCCGAGGCGATGGCGCGCAGATCGTTGCGCAGCACCCGCACCGGGATACCGTGGCTGGAATCGGTGATGAGCAGAACACGGCTGGTGGTGGATCCCACGTGCAGCACCTGACCGACCACCCCCTGATCGTTGATCACCGGCTGGCCGTTGTAGACACCGTCCAGCGCCCCCTTGTTGATCAGCACCTGATGGCTGAAGGGGTCGGAATCCACCGACAGCAGCTCGGCCACCATCTTGCGGGACTCTTTGTGCACCGGGGAACCCAGCAGCTCGCGCAGACGCTGGTTCTCGTGCTCCAGCTGTTCCAGCTTGAGCAGGCGAGATCGCAGGGTCAGCAGCTGTTGTTCTTGCTGCTTGGTCTGCTCGATGAGGCTGGATCGGGTCTGTACCTGGGTCGACATGGTATCGAGCAGGGTTCCCGGCGCATTGGCGATATATTGCAGCGGACTGACCAGCGAGCTCAGATAGACGCGGACATGGGTGAACACACCGAAGCGAGAATCCGCGACGATGGCAGCGACAGAGATGATGACGGCGAGAAACAACCGTAACTGAAGCGAAGGGCCTCTACCAAAGATGGGTTTCATGAGTCGTCAAAAAAGAGCCGGCGCTCGGCCGGCTTTGGGTCTTATTCGTAGTGGAACAGATCGCCACCGTGCATATCGATCAGCTCCAGCGCCTTGCCGCCACCGCGGGCTACACAGGTGAGTGGATCCTCAGCCACGACGACCGGGATGCCGGTCTCTTCCATCAGCAGACGGTCGATATCTTTCAGCAGGGCGCCACCACCGGTCAGCACCATACCACGCTCGGAGATGTCGGAAGCCAGCTCGGGCGGTGACTGTTCCAGCGCCACCATGACCGCGGAGACGATACCGGACAGCGGCTCTTGCAGCGCTTCCAGGATCTCGTTGGAGTTCAGGGTGAAGCTGCGCGGCACGCCCTCGGCCAGGTTACGGCCACGGACTTCGATCTCGCGCACCTCTTCGCCCGGATAGGCGGAGCCGATCTCGTGCTTGATGCGTTCGGCGGTGGCTTCCCCGATCAGGCTGCCGTAGTTGCGACGGACGTAGCTGATGATGGCTTCGTCAAACTTGTCGCCACCGATCCGCACGGACTGGGAGTAGACCACGCCGTTCAGGGAGATGATGGCCACTTCGGTGGTACCACCACCGATATCGACCACCATGGAGCCAGTCGCTTCGGAGACCGGCAAGCCGGCACCGATGGCGGCAGCCATGGGTTCATCGATCAGGTAGACCTCACGGGCGCCGGCGCCCAGTGCGGATTCCTTGATGGCACGGCGCTCAACCTGAGTGGAGCCGCACGGCACGCACACCAGCACACGGGGGCTGGGGCGGAAATAGTTGTTGTCGTGAACCTGCTTGATGAAGTGCTGCAGCATCTTCTCGGTCACGTAGAAATCGGCGATGACGCCGTCTTTCATCGGACGGATGGCGGAGATGTTGCCTGGGGTACGACCCAGCATCTGCTTGGCGGCATGACCGACAGCAGCGACCGATTTGGCGTTCCCGCGCTCTTGGCGAATGGCGACAACTGAGGGTTCGTTAAGGACGATCCCTTGATCTTTTACGTAGATCAGGGTGTTGGCAGTTCCCAAGTCGATCGACAGATCGTTGGAAAAGACGCCTCTGAGCTTTTTGAACATGGCTACGGGAAATCCTAAGAATTTGGAGGTGCGGAAAACCGGCTAACTTTACCAATGCCCACCCCAATGGGCAAGCGCTCAAACTGTCGCCAATCAATCAGGCGCGACAAAAATGCGAGTCATCACTCACCCGCACAGGCCGACAAACACTACGAAACAAGGAGATAAGACGCAAGCCAATGGCAAACTGCCCCTCTCCCCCTTCGCAGATCAATTTCAGGGCATCACCTCACGGCGATAAATAATCCGATCGTTACCCCTCTCTTGGCCGAAGATGGCCTCTCCCAGCAGGCTATTGGGGTCAGAGAGCCATAGTGGAGTCGATGGTTGCAGCGGCTGCTTGTCCAGCAGGATCCGGTAGGGAATGCGCACCGTCTGATTGGGCGCAGCAAAGTGGAACCCGGTCTCGCCGGCACTCACACGGACCTGGCTGCCACCAGGGGCAACCTGACCGAGACCAAGACGGATCCGGGTGCCATCCTTCAGCGTCAGATCTCCCGTCCCGGCGTCGTAATGCTGGTCGGGATCGGTAAACTGGATACCGCCACCCGCCAGGGAGATCTGGGTACAGAGATCCTGCTGATTGACTCGCCACTGGCCCCCTTCGAAATATTGCACCTGCAGGGGCAGCGCCAGCGGGGCGCTGTCGACTCCCTGACGGGTGCTGGCCAGCAGCCGGCCGTAACGCAGTTGCTGGCTCCCAATTTTGACGGCGTTGCAGTTGCTCCCACAGGAACCGACGCTATCAGCCTTCATGTTTACGCCAGCCAACAGCGTATAGCCGCCGTCGTTGTCAGCCATCTTGACCCCAAAATCGAGCGACGGCAGCGGATCCTCGACGCTGGCACCGCGATCGAAGCGGGTATTGGCCAACGGGATCGCCTGTTGATTGACGCTGGCAACCCCATCCACCCAGCTCAAACCCGGAGCCAGACCGATACGGGCAGAGCGATCCACCCCATCGTCTCCATTTTCCGCCACCAAACTGGCGCTGCCTTTGGCAAACGCACCTTTGTAATTCAGGGTAGTGCCCTGTTGTGCGTTACGGGCCGTGATGGCAAAGCCGCTGGCAAAGGGTTGCCCCATGTAGCTGAACGGCGTGCAGGCCGGGGTGATAAAACCACTGCTCAAGCTGTAGTCCCAGGGCACGAAGCGCCCCACCGGCACACTGGTGGCAGCGGGAATGGTGGAACCGAAGTAGCCTGAGGTCGGCGGTGTCGCCGTCATCTGGAACACCCCGACCTCGTTGAGCGACTGGGTGACGGTATTGAGGTTGTTGCTGGCCGCGATGGCATGGTCATAACTCAGCTTGCTGACCACCGCCTCGACCCCGGGCTTGGGCGCCACCAGCTGGCTGCCGAGCGCGATATTGGTCAGCGCAAAGTTCGGGGTCGCCAGATTGCCGCTGCAAAGATCGGTGTCGTTATCGACCTGCCAGGCCACGGCGCCGACAGTCAGCTGGAAGTCATCGCCCGTCTTCTTGAACACCGGACAGCTGATGTTCCCTGCCGCGCAGGCCCCCTGAGTTGGCGTGATGCAGAGCCCGACCGGGCGGCTGACGAAAAGATCCGAGCCCGTCATCACCAGACCCGCCGTGTCGCCGCTGCCATCGTGGCGGGCATTGAGCCGCATCTGGCCCGCATCCGGGTAGCTGACTTTTTTCAGCGTTGCCTTGCCCTGGCTATCGAAGGTCAAATTGATGGTCGTTGCTGCCGGGGAAGTAACACTGGCGGCATAAGTCGGGATAGCGTTGCCATCTATCGCTATCTTGCTGTTGAAGATATTGGTATTCGGGCTGGTATAAGTTCCCCAAAAGCCGACCGATCGCGCACCGATAAAGCCGGGGATACACTGCTGGGTCGCAGTGTCTTTCTTGACTGCGCTGATCACCACATCCTGAGGCTTGTTGGCCAGGGTATCCGGCACATCGAACAGGAAGCCGCTGTCGGCAAAGTTGAGAGTACAGGCGGCGGCGCTCAGTGCCCCGCTGCCGGCCTGGCACAGGGTTCCGTGGAGGAAGCCAGGAGTCGAACTTGAGACCCCGATGGTCACGGCACTGGCCGTATTATTACGCAGCTGGACCGAGGTCGAGCCCCCGCTGAAGGCCACCTGATTGCCGCCGACCCAGCCATTGCTACCGGAACTGGGAGTGAGGCTTAAGGTAGCGCTGACCTGCTCGGTGACGAGCTGGGAACAATCCGCGTTGGCGCAGGCCTTGATAACCACCGTCTCCGGATTGCAGGTGAGCGCCTGACCGGAATGGGTCAGCTCGAAGTGATCGAGTTGGCTCCCCCCCGAGCCTCCACTACAGGTGATACCACCGAGATCGACCTTGTCGACGGCATCTTGGGAAAATTCGAAGTTACCGTTCCCCTTGTTTTCTATGTTTCCACCCGCCGCCAGTGCCCCGTCGATAGTGGCGTTGCCGGTCATCTTGACGTTGCCCGCCACATAGACGACAGCATTGATCTGGTTCTGCCCGGCTATCTTGAGATCCCCCTTCACATAGATAAAGAGATTCTCCGGGTGGCTACTGTTGGGATTGAGTTCGGCGTTGTTCAAGTCGAGATTGTTGAAGTAGAGCCGCGCCGTCACGCCAGTGGCAATGATCTCGGCCTTGTTGCTGATGCTGCCGTTGTTGAAGTCGTGATCCCCTGGCACGAAGCTGTTGCCGCTGTGGCCGGTACAGCTGGTGCCATTCCCCTGCTTGCTGCATACCAGATCCCCGAGGGGGGGCACCAATACCCCGGGCGGCGGCGTCATGCTGACGCCTTCCGAGGGGGGATCGGTAAAGATGTCTTTGCAGGTGGACGTCAGGGCTCCACCGTCGTAGATGACCTTGCTACTGCCCAACATGTCGATATTACTCGCACTGAGCCGCCCTCTGAGCTCGGCATTCTCCTGCAGGGTTGCTTTGCCCTCGACATAGTAGCTGCCTTGTATCTTGGCCGAGCTTCTCACCGCCAGGTCTTTGGTGACGTAGACATCCAGCGCACTGCTCCCCGTGAACTGGGAGCCGTTTTGAATCGTCAGATTGCCATTAACGTAAAATTTGGTGGTACCACTTCCCACGAGCGTGATACGTCCCATGCTGAGATCGATGTCTCCATCGATGATGTAGGTCTTGCCGGCCTTGAGCGTCATGCTCCCATTATTGAAAAACCGGATCCCCTTGAACACATAAGTGGAATACTGCTCGGAGACTGTGAGATTTCCCCCGTTGACCTCCACCGAACCTATATCCCAACGACCAGCATCGACACGACGCCCATAACCCGCCGTTGTACCTAGCATCACGTTGGGGTTGGTCCAGGATGCCACCGTATAGTTACTCGGATCTGTGCTCGTCATCATGGTCGGTCTGGTACCAATCTGACTGGCAACCCCCGTGATCTGGCACTTGCCGCTGCCACACGCCTGGTTGCTCATTTCATATTCATAGCCGCGTACCTGTCTGAAACAGACATCAAGGCTGTTGTAATTCTCCACCCTGGCACCGGTCTGCATATAGAGTGTGCCAGCATTGGTGAAGCTCTGTATCGGCCCTGGGAAGATGCTGTTGCAGTTCAAGGTAGCCCAAGTCGATTGGGCCCCCAACAAGAGCAGGACACAACAGGCACGAAACAACTGCTTCATGGGAGTGCTCCATCAAAGGCTTCCGCCACCAGGGTGCGGCTGACGGCAAAGTCTGGATTCGGGCCATTGTTCACGCCCGGATCGCCGCAGCGCCCCTCGCTGTTGAAACGATAACCTGTCCGGGTGGTGCCAGCCGCACTCACTTTGACCTCGGTGCATCTGACGATGACCTGGCAATTGACCAGCCCGGGCAGCGCAAACGGAGTCGTGGTCGACGCGGCGCACTGCAGGGCAGTCCAGCTGTTGTTGGGATAGAGCCGATAGAGAGCGATCTCCAGCCCGCTCTGGGCCGCCATCAGGGCCCGAACGCCACGCACCTCGGCCGTATTCTTCTCGCCACTGTCCAGCAGGAAGCGGCCCATGGCCGCCGCCAGCAGAGCCATGATGACGATGACAAAGAGCGCGATCATGATGGCGCTGCCCCGCTGGGAAGCCAGGGTAACGCGAGGGGCACTAGGGAACATTGAGCACCTCCAGCTTGTGGTTGAAGCTGACGCTCTCGCCGCGCTGCTCGAACACCAGCCGCAGTCCGACCTCGCTCGGGCTGAAGGCAGCGGGATCCCGGTAGAAGTAATAGGCCGCCGGGCGGATATGCTCGGCCATCAGGGCAGTCGGGCTCGCGGTGATATCGGTCCCGATAGCGGCGCTTGCCCGGGTCAGCACGGCGCCCTGCACGCAGTAGCGCACCTGCCGGTTGGCAAAATAGATGCGCCGACCCGGGGAGTCCTTGGCGAAACCGTTGCTGAGGGTCAAGGGCAGCGCTCCCGATACGTCGCTGCCCACGCCGGTGACGTGGGCGGTACAACCTCCCTGCAGGCAGCCCTGATTCAGGAAGCCGGTGCTCGCGAGGGGATAGACGATGGCAAGGTCGTCATCTTTCTTGGGGAGCACGGATGGTGTAACTATGTTGAGTCCGCTGCTGAGCGCAGAGCCCAGATAACGGCTGGCTGTCGCGATGGGCCAGAACCGCAGGCAAGTACCCCGATCGACCAGAGCCCCCCCGACATCCTCCACTCGCACCGAGCCGGGCACCGCATCGCGCAGCTCTCGGTTGAGCCGCTCCATGGCGAAGCGGGCATCGCTCATCAACTGCTCGCGACGGCTAGCATCCCCGTAGATCTGGGTACCGATGCCGATAAATTGGCTGGAAAAGGTCGCCATGACCCCGAGCAGCAGGATCACCATCACCAGCTCGATCAGGGTAAAGCCCCGCGCCTGCAGCCGTGACCCCATCAGTAGTTCCCCCGATAGAGGGCGAAGGCCAGCTCGCTGCGATCCGGCAGTCGCACCCACAGCTCGATGCGCTTGCCGGTGGAGCAGGTACCGCTGCAAGCTGGCAGCGGATCCTTGGTCAAGTCGGCTCCGCTCACCCGGATCTTGACCCCGAACTGCCGGTATTCCGCCTCGTCGAGTCCCTGCCCGCTCTGGGCACTGAAGTAGTTGGCAGGCACCCAGTCGCCATCACAGCTAGCCAGTCCCCTGGCGCAGATGGTGCTGGTCTGATAGTCGTCCACGTCGTTGAACTGATAGGGGCGGGTCTCACCACTCTCCGGGCCATAGCTGGCCGTACCCGTACAGGCTGGATAAGTCACCGCTGGAGTACCGGCGGTCTCGCCACAGCGAAAACGCCCGCCGTTGTGATCCGAGTGTTCATCGAAGGACTTTTGCAGCGCCTCGTCGAGGATGCGCTGGGCCAGTTGCGCGGCCCGCACCTGTTGCACCGGATCCACCGCCTGGGGCGCCTGATTGACAAGCAAGCCCAGGATGCCGGTCAGCGCCACCGCCAGCAGCACTATGCCGACGATAAACTCGATCAGGGTGAAGCCACGGGAGGGGTCAAGGGAGCGCATGAATATAGCCTTCGGACTCGATACGCAGACGGGTGCTCTCCTGACCGTCGCTCACCACCAGCTCGCAGCCGCTGAGACAGGCCGCGGGCGCCAGGGGGCGACCGCTACGTTTATCGAAGGAGAAGGCTCCCTGGGGGGAGATAGAGAGACTGCCGGAGGCATTCACCACCCGCCCCCGGACCAGCTCATCCTGGCTCCAGGTCGAGATGGGGCTGCCGGCGCAGCTACCAAGCTGGGTCAGGTGGCCGAAGCGCTTCGCCTCGAGCACCAGCTGGGTACACCGGCTCGTCCCCTCCTGCATGTTCATGCTCTGCACCAGTCGTAGACGGGCCACCAGTTCATCGCGCAGGGTATGGGTTTCAAAGCCGCCTTTGCCCAGCCACTTGGGCACGGCAAAGGCGGCCAGAATCCCGAGCAACAGGATCACGATAACCAGTTCAATTAGGGTAAAACCCTTTTGCATTCTATTGATTCCGAATAAAAAAAGGCGAGGCAAACGCCTCGCCTCACAACCTGTTACGAGCAGTTGGCACCGCTCAGCGCGACAGAGAAACTCTCGCCTTCTGCCGCTGGTGCGTTATAGATTACTTCACAGCTATTGGCTTGGTCGGAAGTGAACACACCGGTGTCACTCACTGCCCAGCCGCCATCCATGGTAACTACCTGACCAATCCCTGCTTTATCCGCCGTCGGGTAGCCATAAGTAGTCGTAGCGGAACTGGTGCCTACGGCAACGGAAGAAGAGTCCAGCTTCTCAGTACCATCGATCGCCGAACGGCTGTAGACCAGCTGGGCGCCACTTTGCACGGCAGCTGCTACACCCTGAGCCGCAGCCTTATTGGCATCATCCTGCAGATTCAGGAACTTGGGTGCGGCGGTGACCGCCAGAATACCCAGGATGATGATTACGATAACCAGTTCGATCAGGGTAAAACCCGCCTGCTTTTTCATTACATTTTCCTCTGTTTATTAATTGATATTGGTCGTCACCTGACCGGAGGCCGGCCGGTAACTGAAACTCATATAGGCATCGGTGCTCCCTTGCGGGTCCTGATACCGCCCATCACTGCCCTTGTTCAAGCTGTTGACCAGATAGTAACGGCAGACCGAATCCAGTCCGTTGTTGCTCACCGTGGCATAGAACTTCAGGTCATTGCCGCTACTGCGCACCTCGTCAAAGTTCGCAGTCGCCTTGGGAGGATTCTGCAGCAAGCCCTCCCAAATATTGAGACAGCGCGGAGCCGTCAGGTTGGACGGATCTACGTCGATACCACCGCTCGCCGCCGTATCCATGGGGTAGCCTGGCGAGAGCTCGCCATTGTTGACCTGGCTCTCGGTCGGCGTGGTCAGATAGAAGCGTGAACCATCGTAGAGCACGGTGTTGAGGTTGTCCTGCTTGGCACGTCCCTCGGCTTCCCACTGGGCCCGCACCAGCGAGACGGCGGTGGCGAAACCACCGGAGACCCCTTCCACACTGGCCTTCTTCGCCTCGTCGGTCACATCGAGAAAACGGGGCAAGGCGGTCACCGCCAGGATCCCCAGGATCACGATGACGATCACCAGCTCGATCAGAGAAAAACCCGCCATCTGACCGGCTCTGCGATCGCACCTCACTCTCTTTGCTGCCATGCTGCCTCCGTAATGGTCCACATTATTTCATGTGGACAGAAAAAAATCATGTCGCCAAGCCGCTAGAACGATGTTGTTCAAGATTTGTTCAACACACTGCCATCAGTGAATCGATAGATCAGCCAGTTAGCTTCCCAGCCAAATTCGCATCCCCCGCCATCCCGACTGGCCAGCACTTGCAAAGCCGGCATCGACTGGGCCTCCTGGCCGAGCAAGGTCAGCCACAACCGGCGACAGTTGTCGGAAGGAGACTGCTGCGGCAGCACCGCCAACGGCCAGCCGCGTTCATCAAACTGCCAGGCGACCCCTTGCGCATGCACCAGCCCGGGTCTGCGCTGCTCGAGCCACAATCCATGCAGGCGCTGCACCCGTTCGGCAAACTGCTCGCCAAGCAGGCTCAGGCTGACCGCCAGCGCCTGCTCCCTGTGGTTGCGATAGCTCAGGGCCAAACTGGAGACGATGACCAACAGCAAGATCGCGGCCACGGCCCGCCGATACCCCCCCAGCCAGCGCTCATCCTGCTCCGACTGTCTGCTCATGCCGCTCCCGTATCTGGTTTGCTACGTCCGGCCGGCATCTTGTCCCACCACCAAGGGAGTAAAGATGCCACCAGCAATTCGTTACTTGCCACGCACCGCCCGCATCATGTCCCACATGGGTGTAAAGATACCGAGCGCCAGCACCAGCACCATGACAGCCACTATGCCGATGAGGATGGGTTCGATGCGGGCGGTGAGGCTCTTGAGGTCGTAATCCACCTCCCGCTCGTAATACTCGGCCGCCTCGTGCAGCAGCTCGTCCACCTGCCCCGTCTCCTCACCCACCGCGATCATCTGCATCACCAGCGGGGTGAACAGGCCGCTGGCCCCGGCGGTACGTAGCAGGCTCTCGCCCCGCTCTATGCCCGCCCGCATGTCGCGGATCTGCCCCGCCATATAGGCGTTGTCCACCGCATCCGCCACCAGGGTCAGCGCCGTGTTGAGCGGCACCCCGGCCTTGAGCATCATGGAGAAGCTGCGGGCGAAGCGCGCCAGCAGGGAGCGCTCTATGATGGTGCCGACGATGGGCAGCCTGAGCTGCCATCTGTGCCAGGTCAGCTTGCCCTTGGCCGTGGCGACCCAGCGCCGCCAGCCAACCACGGACCCCACCATGATGACCAGCAGCAGCCACCAGTAGTTGACGAAGAAATGGGAGGTGGCGAGCAGGATCCGGGTCGCCAGCGGCAACTCGACCCCGAACTTGGCAAACATGTTGGCGAAGACCGGGATCACCATGATGTTGAGGATCACCATGGCGATGCCGATGGCGACCATCACGAAGCTGGGATAGCGCATGGCGGTCTTGATCCGCTTGCGAGTCTCCAGCTCCAGATCGAAATAATTGGCGAGCTGGAGGAAGGCCTCCTCCAGCTGACCGGTGTTCTCGCCGACATGGATGATGGCGACGAACAGGCTGCCGAACACCTTGGGGTGGGCCTGCATCGAGCTCGACAGCGGGCGGCCATTGCCGAGATCCTCTCCCAGCGCATGCAGCGCCCGCTTGAGCGGCTTGCTGTGGGCGCTCTCCTCCAGCCCGGCGATGGCGCGCAAGATCGGGATGCCGGCCCGGGTCAGGGCATACATCTGGCGACTGAACACCACCAGCTCCTCGAGCTTGACGCCCCCCTCCAGCAGCAGGGACCAGTCGATGCTGGCAGACTTGGCCTTGCCCGCCTTGAGCTCGGTCGGCATCACGCCGCGCCGCATCAGCTGCTCGGCGGCGGCCATCTCGCTGACGGCCTCCACCACACCGTTGACGGCATTGCCCTGACTGTCACGGCCCTTGTACGCAAATGATCCCATGACTTAACCCAGATCCTCGGCCAGCCTGAGCACCTCATCCACTGAGGTGATGCCCTGACGGGCGTAATCGAGTGCGGTCAGGGCCAGGGGCCGGTAGTGCTCATGCTCCCGCGCCGCCCTGGCGAAGCCTTCGGCATCGTTGCGACGCAGGGCATCCATCATGGCTTGATCCAGCTCCAGCAGCTCGTAGACCCCGATCCGACCGGAATAACCGGTGAAGTTGCAGCTCTGACAGCCGCGCCCCTTGTGATAGGCATGCTGGCCGGGTACCTCGCCACTGAGCACCCCGAGCCAGGTCGCCTGGCCCGCATCGGGCGCCTTCTCCTCGACGCAGTGTTCGCACACCCGGCGCACCAGGCGCTGGGCCACCACGGCCCGCAGCGCGCTCGCCACCAGATAGCCGGGGGCCCCCATGTCGATGAGACGCAGAGCGCTGGTCACCGCATCGTTGGTGTGCAGGGTGGTCAGCACCAGGTGACCGGTGATGGCACCGCGCAGGCCGATCTCCACCGTCTCGTTGTCCCGCATCTCCCCCACCAGCAGGATGTCCGGATCCTGACGCAGGGTGGAGCGCAGTACCTGGGAGAAGGTGAGGCCTATCTTGGCGTTGACCTGCACCTGGTTGACCCGCGGCAGTCGGTACTCCACCGGATCTTCCACCGTGATGATCTTGTGGCTGGCCTGATTGAGCTCGGACAGCGCCCCATAGAGGGTGGTGGTCTTGCCGCTGCCGGTGGGCCCGGTCACCAGGATCATGCCGTGGGGGCGTTTGAGCTGACGGCGAAAACGGGTCAGGATCTCCGGCGGCATGCCGGTTTCGGCCAGCGACAGGATGCCGGAGGATTGATCCAGCAGCCGCATCACCACGGATTCCCCGTACTGCACCGGCATGGTCGACATCCGCACGTCCACGTCGCGGCCGCGCACCTTCATGGCGAAGCGGCCATCCTGGGGCAGCCGCTTCTCGGAGATGTCGAGCCCGGCCACCAGTTTCAGGCGCAGCACCAGCGCCTGGGCGATCCGCACCTCGCTCAGGATGTTCTCATGCAGGATGCCGTCGATCCGCTGGCGAATGCGCAGCACCTTCTCGTCCGGCTCGATGTGGATGTCAGAGGCGCCGACCTGCACCGCGTCCTCGAACAGGGAGCGCAGCAGCTTGGCCACCGTCGCCTCCCCCTCGTCGGCCCCGCCGTTGAGATTGCTGGCCCCAAGCTCAAACCCCGAGTCCTGGTGCTCCTCGTGCAGTTGCACGGCGAAGTTCTCGATCTCGCGGGTGCGGCGATAGAGCCTGTCGAAATACTCCAGCAACTGGCCTTCCCGCGCCACCGCCAGCACCAGCTCGCGTGGACGCAGCAGGGCGGCGATGGCATCGAGGGCGCTGAGGTCGGCGGGATCCGACATGGCCACCGTCACCTTGTCGTCACTGAGGTGGACCGCCAGCGCGCGATAGCGGCGGGCCTGCACCTCGGGCAACAGTGCCACGGCCGCGCCATCTATGGTGAGGTTGTTGAGATCGAAGAAGGGCACGTCCAGCTGACGGGCGAGGAACTGCAGCAACTGCACCTCGCTGATGAAGCCGAGATCGATCAGGGTGGTCCCCAGCTTGCGGCCGGTCTGGCGCTGCTGTTGCAGGGCGAGCTGGAGCTGATCGTCCGAGATGATCTGCTCTTGTACCAGCAAGTCGCCGAGCCGCATTTTCAGTCTGGGTTGTGCCATGCAAACTCCAAAAAAGTGAACAGTTTCCCCATCAGGGGGCAAGCTGGGCGATGCGCTGTTCCAGCCAGCTGCTGGATGCCGCACCAAGATTGCCGTGCAACTGGGCGTTGCGATAGGCATCCAGCGCCCGTTGGCTGTGGCCCTGCCCATCCTCGGCCACGCCGAGCCCGAGCCACCAGCGGCCCTGATCCGGTTGCTGACGCAGCAGTTTGACATAGAGCTCCGCCGCCTGGGCATTCTGCCCCAGCTCCTGGGTCAGCCCGGCCCAGGTCGCGTAATAATCCATGTTGCTGGCCAGCTCGGGCTGATAGCCGGTCAGCCAGCCGAGCGCCTTCTGACGATCTCCCTCGCCGATGGCCACTCGGGCCAGCAGCAGGCGAAAATCGGCCTGTTGTGGCGCCAGTCTGAGCCCCTCTTCCAACACCTGGCCGGCCTCGGCCAGACGGCCTTCGCCGTAGAGCAGGCCCGCCAGCTGTTCACGGGCGCCCTGATGATGCGGATCATGAGCCAGCACCTGGTAGTAGTTGTCCTGCGCCTCCCGCATCTGGCCCTTGGCCATGGCGGTGGTCGCCTTGCGCTCGGCCAGGGCCGCCAGCTCGGGCTCGGAGAGATCCACAGTCTCGATCTTCAGCACCCCCGGCTTGCGGGGCGGGGCGGCGGCGATCGCCTCCTGCTCGGCGGCCAGTTCGGCCTGCAGATCCGGCTGCAATTCTTCATCGCTCGGAATGACCTCATCGGCCATCATCTCCTCGTCCTCGGACTCGATCTGAGGCGCCGGCGGCTCATCGTCAGCGGCGGGCAGATCATCCACAGCCTCGGGCTCCCTCGTCTCAGCCGGTGTTGTGGCCGCGGCGATCGCGGCCTCCGGCGGAGTCGACAGGCTCAAGGCCGCCGACAACGGCATGACGGCATGAGCCTCGGCAGCTGAAGAGACTGCTTTTGTGTGGCTGACAGCGCTAGTTGACTGCGAAACCTCGGCCATGGCAGTGGGAACCTGCAATCTCTGGCTCTGCTGCCAGTAGATCCAGGTACGCCAGCCGAGGATGCCGATGGCCAGCCCGCACAGCAGGGTCAACACCAGCATCCACCAACCCTGTCGGCGTACCGGCGCCACATAGACGGCGGCCTCGCCGCCGCCCTGACGCTGCTCCAGATCCTTGAGCATCTGATTGATCACGCTCATGACCAGACTCCGTAGGCCAGGGCGCCACCCAATAACAACAGCAGCGGCCACCAGCGGATGAAAGAGGGATGACTGGCATCGTCGGTGTCGCGGATGGCGAGGCGCACCAGCCGGCTGCCGATCCGGCGCTCACCACGGCCGTAAGCCAGCATCAGGCACTTCTGGGCCAGCACGTTGATGAGCCGCGGCACCCCGCGCGACGCTCGCCACAGCAAACGCAGGGCGCGGCCATCGAACAGGGCGGCACCGCGATAGCCGGAGACGTGCAGCCGATGCTCCACATAGGCGCGGGCCTCGTCAAAGCGCAGGGCACGCAGACAGTAAGAGAAACCGATGCGCTGACGCAGCTGGCGCAAGTGGGGCTTGGCCAGCCGCGCATCCAGCTCGGGCTGGCCGAACAGCACTATCTGCAGCAGCTTGCTCGACTCCGTCTCCAGGTTGCCGAACAGCCGGATCGCCTCCAGCGTCTCGTCCGGCAGGGCCTGCGCCTCGTCGATCAGTACCACCACCCGCTGACCCTGTTGATGCAGGGCGATCAGGTGGCGATGGATGCGATCCGTCAGATCCAGCTCGCTGCCATCGTGCACCGACAAGCCCAGATCGAGCGCAAGCGCGGTGCGCAGCTCGGCGGGGCTGAGGTGGGGATTGGGCAGCCAGGCGAGGCGCACCGGCCTCTGCTCGGAGCCGAGTTCGGTCAGCAGCTTGCGGCAGAGCAGGGTCTTGCCGGTACCGACTTCGCCGGTCACCTTGATGAAGCCCTCCCCCTGTGCCAGCGCCCAGTTCAGCACCTGCAGGGCCTCCTCATGGGGCGGCAGCCCGTAGTAGAAGCCGGTGTTCGGCGTGAGACCAAAGGGAGCCTCCTGCAGTCCGAAGTGACTCAGGTACATGAGGCCTCCTGTGGCCCCGGGCTGTGCACGACCAACCGATGCGCAGTCATGACTTAGTCCTTGGACGGGTACCATTTGTCGAGCAGCTCGGAGGAACGTTGCAGCTCCTTCTGCCAGGTGTCGTTATCCACCACGGTCGGCTTGAGCAGGATCACCAGCTCGACCTTCTGAGTGCTCTCGCTGCGGTTGGTGAAGGCCTCACCGACCCAGGGAATGTCGCCGAGCAGCGGCACCTTGCTGACGACCTCTTTCTTATCGGTCTTCATCAGGCCGCCGATGACGATGATGTCGCCGTTGTTGGCCTGCACCACGGTATCGGACTCACGAATGGAGCTCTTGGCCAGCGGCAATATCAGGGGATCGGCGGTGCCAACGTTGATGGTCTTGTTCTGCTCCTCGGTGTCGATGACCGAGGGGTGGATGTGCAGCAGCACCTTGCCCTGCTCGTCGATCTGCGGGGTCACGTCCAGCGCGATGCCGGAGAAGAAGGGGGTCAGCTCCACGTTGGGGGTGACGATGGGGGCCGAGTTGCCCGAGGTGGTGGTGGTGGTGGAGGCGTTGGTGACGAAGTATTCGTCCGTGCCCACCTTGATCACCGCCTTCTGGTTGTTGGTCGCGGTGACCCGCGGGCTCGAGAGGGTGTTCACGTCGCCCTGGGTCTTGAGCAGGTCGACCGCCACCACGAAGTTGCCATCCGAGATGGTGAAACCGGCGCCGCCGCCGATGGCGTTGAAGATGGGGTTGGTCGCGCCGACCTGGCTGTTGCCAAGGCTGCCCCCCCCCCGGATCCCCTTGTTGCCATCCCAAGTGGCGGAGAGACCGTTCCAGTCAACCCCCTGCTCATAGCCTTCGTTGAGGGAGACCTCCAGGATGCGCGCCTCCAGCACCACCTGACGCTTGAGGTGCTCGCCGGACTGATCCAGAAAATCGCGTACCGCCTTGAGCTCCTTCGGATAGGCTCGCACCGTGACCAGGCCCGCCTGTGGGCTGGTGATGACGGCCCGTCCGTCTCCGGTGCCGATCAGGGTCTGCAGGGAGTCGCGCAGATCGGTCCAGTAGTCGTTGTTGCTGTCCGTCTCGATCCGGGTGCCATTGCTGTTATTGCTGTTGTCACCGTTGGAGGAGGAGCCGTAGTTGTTGCCGTTATTGCTGTTGTTGCCGTTATTACTGTTGTTGTTGCTGCCGTCGAAGTTGTTGTTATTGCCGTTGTTATTGTCGTTCGCGGTGACGCCGCCGGTGCTGACCGAGGTGCGGGAGAGGCCGCGGCGGGCCATCATCAGGTAGTTGACCGGTATGGTCTCGGTGCGAAGACCCGCCGGATAGACGTGGAACACGTTGCCCTTGCGCTGTACGTCGAAGCCGTACATGTCACCCACCACCGCCAGCGCTTCCTGCAGGGTCACATCCTTGAGCTCGACCGAGATCGAACCCGCCACCCCGGGGTGCACCGCCACGCTGTAACGGGATCCCTTGAACAGGGAACCGAAGAACTCGACGGCGTCGACGTCATGGGCCGCGATGCGCAACCGCTTCTCCGGCACCGCCACCGGCTGCTGGGGGCGATTGAGTTGCAGCAGCTCGCTTTGCACCGAAGGGGGCAAGGTGGTCAGGGGGGCGGTCTGGTTCTGCTCGGTCATGGCCTGCTTGAGGGCATCCTTGGCCTGCACCGGCTCCGGATGCTTGTAGGTGGTACAACCCGCCATCGCCAATGCGAGGGGAAGCAGACAGAAATGGGGTTTTTTCATGTTATTGATGCACCTGACTCGCAATTAAACTCGACAAATCTGGCCCGCAACATCCCGTGCGGCACCGACTTCAAATCCTGATCTTGCTGCCAAACAGGGTCAGCGCCTGGCGTTTGCCTGCCTTCTCCAGCACCACGGCATCGGCGCTGATAGAGACCAGCTGATAGCCTTCCACCCGCTGACCGACTCGATAGCTCTGGCCATTGAGCACCGCCAGCGCCGGGCCATTGCCGAGGATGATGCTCTGCAGCCTGGGCAGGCCGGCCACCTTGCTCGGGCTCGCACCCGAACTCATGCCGGCCAGCGGCGCGGTAGGATCCTGCAGCACCTCGGCCTGCAGCTGCGGGCTCAGCAGGCAGCCCCACAGCGCCAGCCAGGCCACACCGGGCAGGCTACCGGGGCGCGGCAGGGTAATGAATGGGATCAGCCACTTAGCCACGGATAAACTCCTTGCTGGTGCTGAGGGTGTAGATTTCCATCTCCACCGTCGCCTTGGGGTGTTCGATCACCCGGTAGTCAAAGCCTTTCCAGTAGAAGTGGCGCGGCAGCGCTTCCAGCGCCTTCAAGTACTGATACACGTCGAAATAGCCGCCCTCCAGCTGGAGCCGGATGCCGTGCTTGAACAGATTGACACGCTGCTCCCCCGCCATCAATGGTTCCGGCTTGAGAGAGGTGAGCGCCAGCATGTGCAGGTTGGCGGAGCGGGACAACAGTGCCTCCAGCACGGCGGGCATTTCGTGTGCCGGGATCAGATCCACCGTCTGGGCCTTGAGCTCGGCATCCAGCCTGGCGAGGCTCTGCTCGGTGCCGGCGAGTTGTTCACGTACCTGTGCATTGGGGTCTCGTGCCAGCCGGGCCTGCTTGCCCTGGTTCTCGAGATCCAGGATCTCCAGATCCCGCTGCGCCGCCACCAGGGCCTGTCGATCCTGAGCAAGGCGGGTGTCGGCGGCATCCAGCCAACCGTAGATCCCGCCAGCACCAAGCAGGATCACCCCGGTCAGCAGGATCATCAGCCGCTCCCGCAGGCTGAGGGCGGCGATCGTTTGCGCCCACGCCTGCCACTGAGTCTTCAATTCCATCAAGGTTTCTCCCGCGCGATGCCACTGAGCTGGAAGGCCAGCTGACCCCCCTTGTCCCGGCTCAACGTCAGTTCGCCAAACTGCTTGCCTGCCAGTGATGGCGTCTGTTTGAAGCGATTGACCCAGGCGGGGACATCCTGGCTGCGATCGGCCAGACCGGAGAGGCTGATGTGGCCGTCGTTTATCTCGATCCGCTGCAAGGAGAGATGGGGATCGCGCAGGCGGGCCAGATCGGCCATCACCCCGGCGTAACCCTGAGATTTTTGCAAGGAGAGGCTGCCGAGCTGCTGCATCAGCCCCTGCTTGGCAATCAGCTCTTCCTGCTTGTTGGTGAGCTGCTGTTGCAACTGACTGTCGGCCTGGTGGCGAGCCAGCTCGGCATCGAGCCGGCTCGCCTCGTCGCGCTTGATAGCCAGCAGCGCCTGCAACTGCGCCAGCTCGCGGCTGACACCCTGCTGCTGCCAGCCGTAGAAGAGGGTGACGGCCACCAGCAACAGCAAGCCCTCCCCCCAGATGAGGGCTATCTGATTGAGGCTGGCCCACTGACGCTTGGGCCTGAATTCGGCGCCGTAGAGATTGATATGATGCTTCATCACTCCCCCCTGCCCAGTGCAGCGCCATAAGCGGAGAGATACTCGACCCCTGCCAGCACGGCCTTGTTGGCCATGGCGGAGACCGGGAAGCCGAATGCCTGCTCCAGATGGCGCACCAGTATGCCGATGAAGGAAGACCCGATGGCGAGCTGCAATTGGCCAGGATCCGGTAGCTTGAGCTGGCCGGCGAGGTAGTCGAGGGAGCGCTGGATCTCCAGCGCCAGCCCGTCGAGCAGGGCGCCGTCGGGCTCATGGGCACCGGTGAGGCTGCCAAAGCCGCGCAACTGGCGCGAGAAACAGAGGCCGCCGCGATGGAAGACCAGCAGTTGCAGTTCCTGACCCTTCGGCTGCCACAGCAGCATGCGCACCACCTGATCAGCCTCGTAGAGCGCCGTCATGGCCAGCTCGTCGCTGACGATAGCCTCCAGCGTGGCCACGCCGTTGACCGCATTCGCCAGTTGCGTCACCCGGTTCTTGGGAACGCAGATCACGTTGATGCGAGGCCGTCCCGCCGGGGGCGTCGGCAAATCCACATAGTCCATGGCGAGCTGCAACACCGGCTCGTTGACAAAATCCTTGATGGCCCAGGGCAGGGCCCCGGCCATCTCGGCATCGGGCACGGCGGGCTTGTCGATCTGGATCTGTTGATAAAGAGTGGCGGCGAGGGCGACCCGCACCTTAGACTTGGCCAGGCCATGCTGGCCGAACAGCTCGCTCATGGCCTGCGGCCATTCGTGGGGCCCATTGACGGCACGGCTGGTAAAAATGGGGCGCGGCTCCACACAAGCCAGCAGGATGCGATCGCTTGCCAGCAGGAGTCCAACCCGATGACCGGGAGCTGAACGTCGGAAAAGTGATTTCATTGAGACCCGCATCTGGCTGCATAAAACTGGTCAAACCTTAGCATAAACAGTCTATTAGCCTCCATCTTTATGATAAATGACACATTGATTGACCAGGGGTTAATCCACCGGGATCCCTTGCTGGCTCCCGCCCAGATCCCCTCCCCCCTGCACCCTATCCAGCATCCCTTGCTGGATGCCCACGGAGTTCGGCTCTGGTGCAAACGGGATGATCTGATCCATCCCACCCTCTCAGGCAACAAGTGGCGCAAGCTCAAATACCATCTGCAACAGGCCGATGCTCTGGGCAAGACGCACCTGCTGTCGTTTGGGGGCGCCTACTCCAACCACATCCATGCGCTGGCGGCGGCGGGCCGCAGGGCGGGGCTGCGTACCACGGGCATCATACGCGGTGAACCCGAGGCCGTCAGCAACGCAACCCTGAGCGCAGCCGAAGGCTGGGGGATGGATCTCATCTTCGTGGATCGCCAGAGCTACCGGCGGCGCCAGGATCCCGAGTGGCTGGCCCGCTTCATGGCGCCGGACACCCTGCTAGTCCCCGAGGGGGGCAGCAGCCCGCTCGCCATCCCCGGGGTGGCCGAACTGGTGGCCGAAGTCCCCTTCTCGCCGGATCTCTGGGTGCTGCCCTGTGCCAGCGGCGGCACCCTGGCGGGGCTCATTGCGGGCAAACGGGAACGGGAGCAGGTGCTCGCCATCGCCGTGCTCAAGGGCGGCGCCTTCATCCATGACGAGGTGTGCCGGCTCAATCCTGCCGCCGCCAGCACCGATGGCTGGCGGATAGCGCTGGAGCACCACGACGGCGGCTATGCCAAATTCAGCCGGGAAATGTGGCAGTGGGTGCAGGACTTCAGCGCCCGGACCGGCCTGCCGCTCGAACCCATCTACAGCGGCAAGGCGATCTGGGGTCTGTTTCGGGAGCTGGCCGCGGGCCATATCTCCCGTGGCAGCGAGATTGTCTTCATCCACACCGGCGGCCTGCAGGGATTGGCAGGATTGAAAGAGCAAGGCCGCCTCTGAGAGGTGCCCTGCCACGACTCAGGCCTCCGCGGGTTCCATTCTCAACAGCTGTGGTTCGGCGAACCAGGGGCCCTGCCCCGCATGCACGCCGAGATGGCGCAACATCTTCCACTCCTCGTCGCTCTCCACCCCGACCGCAATCACCCGGGTCTGGGTGTTGGCACAGCCACCGACCAGACTGCGCACCGCCATCTGATTGACCTGACGACGGTGGATCTCCCGCACCAGGCTGGGGTGCAGCTTGAGGAAGTTGATCTCGAACTCCTTGATGTATTGGGTGCTCACCACATCCTGACCGGCATGATCGATGGCCAGCTGGCAGCCCAGCATGCGCAGTGCCCGCAGTGGCCGCTTGAGAGCCTCGTAGTGGCGGGTCACCTGGGATTCCGACAACTGCAGCACCAGCTTCTCATTGATGCTGCGCGGCAACTGGAACAGGTCGAAGAAGAGCTCACGCTGGAACTCCCGATTGAGCAGATTCTGGGCGCAGAGCGACAGGCTGACGGGGCAACCCGGCTCCGGATTCCGGCGCAGCAGACGCAGAGTCCGGGCGACCACCAGCCTGTCCAGCGGCAGCAACAGGCCCGCCTTTTCAGCCATCGGCATGAAAACGCCGGCCTGCAGCTCCCGATCCTGTTCGTCATGGATGCGGATCAGCAGCTCCTGCTGCAGCACCGCCTGATCCGGTTCCTGCTGCACCGGCTGCAGATAGAAATGGACCCCCTGCTCCTCGATGCGGCGACTGATGAGGGTGCGCCAGCGCACCGTCCCCTTGCTGCTCGGCTCCTCACCCAGCGCCTTTTCGTAGAGGAACCAGCCGCTGTGATCCTGCAACCGCGCGCTCTTGAGTGCCAGCTCGGCCTCCTCCTGCACCTTGAGCAGGGAATCCTGCGCCTGATAACAGACGGCGCCGAGATAGACCGCCGTGTCGACATTGACCGACTCCGGCCAGTGCAGTCGTTGCAGGCTCTTGAGCAGTTGGCTGGCCCCATCCACCATCTCGCTCTCGGACATGTTGGGCAGCAGCACGGCAAACACCTGGGCACCGTAGCGGGCTTGCAGGGCGCCGCTGTGCTTGCGCACAAAGGCACCGATAGAGGCGCTCGCCTCCAGCAGCAACTCCTGGCTCGGGCGCCCGGTCAGATCGGGATCCAGCTCCTCCAGCCCGGCCAGTTCGATCAGCATGACCCCTCCGCTGATCACGCTCGCTTCCATGATGGCGCTCTCCAGCCGGTTATCGAAGAACAGGCGGTTGCCGATGCCGGTGGCCTTGTCGACGAAGGCGTTGCTGCGGATGAAGTTGTCAAACCGGCTGCGCTCCTTGCGGGCATCCGCCAGATCGGCCAGCAGGTGATTGAGGGCCTGACTGGCTGAGACGGGCCACTCGTCGGCAGGATCGTGGGCCAGCTTGGTGAGCTTGCCATCCAGGATCAGCTGGGCCCGCTCGGCCAGCAGCTCGGCACCGCGCAGTTGCAACCGCAACCAGCGAATGGAGTACCAGAGCCCGAACACCACGATGCAGACGCCAAAGGAGATGCCGGACATGGCCTGCATGGAGTACTCGAACTCTTTGAACGGCCGGTCCAGCTTGAACTCGGCCCGCATGCCCGTCTGGTGGGGGATGGCCTTGCTGTAGGGGATCAGCAGGCTCTCGTCGGTCTGTTGCTGCACATCGCGAAACCAGTAGACCCGCTGCTTGTCCTGGCGGATCTCCAGCTCGACCACCTGGGTTGCACGCAGCAGCGAAGGCAGCCAGCGGGCAAGATCCTGCTCGTCGTCGGCCGCGCCCAGCTGCTTGTCGATGATCTCCACCAGGGAGTCGACCCGGTTCTGCTGCATCTCCAGTCCCATCTGGCGGAAGCTGAACACCCCGCCGAGCATCACCATGGTCATGGCCGCTATCACGCACAGAGTTATAAAAGAGACGAGCTGAGTGGTCAGTTTCATGTGCCTTTCCATAGCCGACAACATCCATATTGCCTCATGGTATCAGCCTTGGCCAAAGCCCGCCTATGGATGAAGCTCCCGCTTCTGCAATTAAGCAGCCCATCATTTTCAGCGTACAGAGAGGGAAGACAGCCAGGGGATCGGTAGAAAACAGGGGAAATGCTGACGTGCGGGCAGAAAAATGGTCCCACTGTGGGGACCAAAAGAAACACTCAATATCAAAACTAACACTCTGTGCTACTGACAAAAATAGATACAGGAGTATTGAACACACGGTGAGTCAAACCGCACGGCTACTTTAAACCAGTTCAGATAAGCTGGACAATTGTCACTTATGACAGGTCAGCGATTGAATCTTCGCCACCTCCCTGGCGCCAATCCAAGTTTATCAATAACTTAGCATCTGAATATGCGAATGTTCCGGCGGGAGTCTCAAATCGAACCAGCTAATGGACTATGATGACATACCCTCGGCGCCGCCCCTTTCATCGAGCAGGTCTGATTTGAAACGATTGTCACCCCTCGGGATCAGCCTGTTGCTGCTCGCACTCCCCATACTGGTCGGTCTGTCGCTCAACCGGCTGGCCGGCAATGCCTTGGCCCATCACCTGCTGAAAGAGAAACGCGTCGAGATCGAGGCCGCCATGGCAGAGCGGCAGCGAGAACTGATCGCGAGCATGGACAATCAGCTGGCCCACTTCACCTTCGACTGCAGTAAGCAGGACATGGAGCTGCTGCGGGCGCCGCAGCATTACAGCCGCCACATTCGCCTGCAGGGATTGAAACTGGCCTCGGGCAAGGGGTGCTCCAGTCTGGGACCGGATCTGCCGATCTTCGATACCAGCAGCCTCCCCGAGCCCGCAGTCAATACCTACGGGCTGACGGCTACCGCACCCGAGTTTGACACCGAGCAGGAGCTGGTGCTGTTTGCCAAGCATGGGGAAGATATCGCCTACTGGGTACTGAGCAACAGCTGGAGCCACAGCATATTGAAGCGGCCCTGCCGCGACTGCTTCTACCTGGAGCTCGTCCCCCTGGAGTCCGACATCTCAGGCCCCGAACTGTTGCCACGGGGCGACCAGCGCATCAAGGAGGAAACCGGCAGCCGGCAACTCACCTTCACCACCGGGACTGGCCGGATCCAGCAGGTGTTGTGGTCCGGTCAGGCGCTGCAGGACTATGCCCGAACCCTGGCGTATCGAGGCACCTTCTGGATCGGCGGGACGCTGGGGGCCCTGCTGCTCGCCAGCTACTGGCTGCTGCGCAATTACCGGCGATCCCTCAAGGGATTGCTGCATGCCGGGCTGGCTCGCCAGGAGTTTATCCCTTTCTATCAACCCATAGTCGACAGCCGCAGTCAGGCCGTCGTCGGCTTCGAGGCACTGCTGCGCTGGCAGCGTGACGACGATGTCACGGCGCCGGGCGCCTTTATCGCCTATGCGGAGCAGCAGGGGTTGATCCTGCCGATGACGGAACAGCTGCTGGACAGGGTGATCGCCGATCTGCCGAAACTGGCGCCGGAGCAATGGGTCAGCGTCAACCTGGTGGCCGCTCATATCGAGCACCCTCATCTGCGCAACCTGCTGCAACGCCACGGCTGGCCCTCCCCGGCCCGGCTCACCTTCGAGCTCACCGAGCGCGAACCCATCATGGACATAGAGACGGCCACCAGCGAGATCTCGGCGCTGCAGGAGCGAGGCTATCACTTCAAACTGGACGATTTCGGCACCGGTTACGGCGGCTTCGCCTATCTGCAACGGCTCGGCATTCGTCAGATAAAGATCGACAAGATGTTCGTCGACACCATAGGCACCGACGATCCCAAACGCAGCCTGCTGGACGCCATCATCGCCTTCGGCCTGGAGTCCGACATGGAGATGATCGCCGAGGGGGTCGAGACCCGGGCCCAGGTCGACTACCTCGCCCTGCACGGCGTCCACCTCATCCAGGGCTATCTGTATGCCCGCCCCATGCCGTTGCCAGAGCTGCTGTACTGGCAACAGACCCGGGGCGGTCACTGACGGGCGCCGGCAGGGGCCTCTAAAATGATTTTCCCTGAACGGGGCAACTGCCTTTATCATGGCTGGATTCGCCATGGTCCAGCCGGACTTGTCCCTATCCCCGTCGGCAACAGCCGCCCTGAGATGAGAACTACCGCCTATGAAGTCATTTATCCGGCAAGAGATTGCCCTGCCCGTCGGCCTGCTGACCCTGCTGTTCTTCAAGACGCTGGGCAGCAACCTGCTGACGGAGGCGACTCCCCTTGCTGTCTATCTGCCGGTGTCGTTGGCCCTGCTCGCCATCGTCACCTGGGCCATCTTCTCCGTTGTGCGCCACTCCGATGCCCTTGCCATCAAGCTGGGCGAACCCTTCGGTACCCTGATCCTGACCCTGTCGGTCATCTCCCTCGAGGTGGTAATGATCTCCTCCGTCATGCTGACCGGCGACCCCAATCCGGTGATGGCGCGGGACACCATGTTCGCGGTGGTGATGCTGGTGACCAACGGCCTGGTGGGCTTTACCCTGCTGTTTGGCGGCTGGCGCTACCACACCCAGAGCTTCAATCTGGACGGGGTGAAATCCTATCTGGTGGCCATCATCCCGCTGGCCCTGCTCTGTCTGGTGCTGCCCAACTTCACCGAAGGGGGCAATCTTGGCAGCATGTCCCGCGCCATGTCCTGGATGCTGATCATCATCTCGGTGCTGCTCTACGGCGTCTTCTTGCTGATCCAGACCCGCAGCCACAGTCACTTCTTCGTCGACAGCGACAACGAGGATCACGAGGATCACCACGGCCCGCTGCAGAGCAACGTCTATCACACCCTGCTGCTGCTCGCCTATCTGCTGGTGGTGATCCTGCTGGCCAAGACCCTGGCCATCCCCATCAACCACGGCGTGCAGGTGATGTCGGCCCCGCCGGCCCTTGGCGGCTTCATCGTGGCCTGTATCGTGCTGGCGCCCGAGGCGGTCGGCGCCATCAAGGCGGCCGTCAACAACCAGCTGCAGCGGGCCATGAACCTCTACTTCGGATCCGTGCTGGCCACCATAGCGCTCACCGTCCCGGCAGTGCTGTTTATCGGCGCCATGCTGGGCCAGGAAGTGCGCCTCGGTCTCGACCCCGCCGACATGGTGCTGCTGTTCACCACGCTCATGGTCTGTAAAGTGACCTTCAGCAGCGGCCGTACCAATGTGCTGCACGGCGCCACTCACCTGGTGCTGTTCGTGGTCTACCTGTTCCTGATGTTCGAACACGCATAGTCCATCCGGCTCACACCCGATATGCAAAGACCGCCCGATGGGCGGTCTTTTGTTATGGCTCGATCAGGCTCTGGTTCAGAGGCTCGGCAGTACCCCCGCCGGGATCAGATCGTTGTAGCTGGCGGCGCCCAGCAGGGCGGCGGCGGCTTCGATATCCGGCGAGAAGTACCTGTCCTTGTCGTAGAAGCTGACCCGCTCGCGCAGCCGGCCTTTCGCCAGCTCCAGCAGCTCTGTCGTGTGCAGCGGGGCGCGGAAATCCAACCCCTGTGCCGCCGCCAGCAGCTCGACCGCCAGGATGCCACGGGTGTTTTCCGCCATGTCAGCCAGCCGGCGCGCGGCGAAGGTGGCCATGGAGACGTGATCTTCCTGGTTGGCGGAGGTGGGCAGGCTGTCCACCGAGGCGGGGTGAGCCAGGCTCTTGTTCTCGGAGGCGAGCGCCGCCGAGGTGACCTGGGCGATCATGAAGCCGGAGTTGACGCCACCGTTGTTGACCAAAAACGCGGGCAGGCCCGACATGCGCGAGTCGATCAGCAGCGCCATGCGCCGCTCCGACAGCGAGCCGATTTCGGCGATGGCCAGCGCCAGGTTGTCGGCGGCGAAGGCCACCGGCTCGGCGTGGAAGTTGCCGCCGGAGAGGATCTCCTCGTCGTCGGCAAACACCAGCGGATTGTCGGAGACCGCGTTGGCCTCGCACACCAGCACCTCGGCCGCCTGGCGGATCTGGGTCAGGCCAGCCCCCATCACCTGGGGCTGGCAGCGCAGGGAGTATGGATCCTGCACCTTCTCGCAGTTATGGTGGGACATGCCGATCTCGCTGCCATCCACCAGCAGTTGGCGATAGCAGGCAGCCGCATCGATCTGGCCGCGCTGACCGCGCACGGCGTGGATGCGGGCATCGAACGGACGACGGCTGCCAAGCGCCGCTTCCACGCTCATGGCGCCTATGGTGATGGCACCGGCGAACAAGTCCTCGGCGTGGAACAAGCCCTCCAGCGCGAAGGCCGTGCTGGCCTGGGTGCCGTTGAGCAGTGCCAGCCCCTCTTTCGGCGCCAGGGAGATGGGCTCGAGGCCGGCGATCCGCAATGCGGTCGCGGCGTCTATCAGCTCACCCTTGTGGCGAGCCTTGCCCTCGCCTATCAGCAGACAGCTCATGTGAGCCAGGGGGGCCAGATCGCCGGAAGCGCCGACGGAGCCCTTCTTCGGCACCACCGGATAGACCTCGGTGTTGATGAGCCGCATCAGGGCTTCCAGCACCGTCAACCGGATGCCAGAGAAACCGCGCGCCAGGGAGTTGACCTTGAGCACCATCATCAGCCGCACGGTGGCGTCATCCATGTACTCGCCGATACCGGCGGCATGGGACAGCACGATGGAGCGCTGCAGTTCGTCGAGCTGCTCCACCGGGATGCGGGTATTCGCCAAGAGGCCGAAGCCGGTGTTGATGCCGTACACCACCCGGTTCTGCTCGATCACCTTGGTGACCACGGCAGCTGAGGCGTGGATCCCCGGCAGCGCGGCCGGATCCAGACTGATATGAACCGGCTCACGGCTGACGCGGCGCAGGGTAGCGAGGCAGAGTTCGCCAGGTAACAGATTGAGTTCAAACATATTATTTAGTCCCTTTGCCGTTGGCGGCCGACGTTGTCGTCAACATGGGTAGATCCAGTTTCGCCTCGTGAGCGCAGTCGATGGCAATCTCGTAACCCGCGTCCGCGTGGCGCATCACGCCGGTGGCCGGATCGTTGCGCAGCACGCGGCCGACCCGTTTGGCGGCATCATCGCTGCCGTCACAGACGATGACTACACCCGAATGCTGGGAGAAGCCCATGCCGACCCCGCCACCGTGGTGCAGGGAGACCCAGGTCGCGCCACCGGCGGTGTTGAGCAGGGCATTGAGCAGCGGCCAGTCGGAAACGGCGTCGGAGCCGTCCAGCATGGATTCGGTTTCGCGGTTCGGACTCGCCACCGAACCGGAGTCCAGGTGATCGCGACCGATCACCACGGGGGCCTTCAGCTCGCCATTTTTGACCATCTCGTTGAAGGCGAGGCCGAGACGCACCCGATCCTTGACACCGACCCAGCAGATCCGCGCCGGCAGGCCCTGGAAGGCGATGCGCTCGCGGGCCATGTCGAGCCAGTTATGCAGGTGAGGATCGTCCGGGATCAACTCCTTGACCTTCTGATCCGTCTTGTAGATGTCTTCCGGATCGCCAGACAGCGCCACCCAGCGGAAGGGGCCTATGCCCTCGCAGAACAGCGGGCGTATGTAGGCGGGCACAAAACCGGGGAAGTCGAAGGCGTTCTCCACCCCCTCCTCCAGCGCCATCTGACGGATGTTGTTGCCGTA
The DNA here is from genome assembly GCF_056279295.1 of Aeromonas sp. TECH754. Lineage (NCBI taxonomy): Bacteria > Pseudomonadati > Pseudomonadota > Gammaproteobacteria > Aeromonadales > Aeromonadaceae > Aeromonas > Aeromonas sp. TECH754. The sequence continues at coordinate 3,589,916 of NZ_JBWBRA010000001.1, forward strand.
ATCAAGGGTGGCGGCGCCACGGGCTTGCAGGGTCAGCATGGCCTCCACCTGGCGGGCCATGCTGTGACGGGCCGCCTGGTTCACTTCTTGCGGCGCGGTTTTCTGCAACTCGCGCCACTGGGCCACGCTCCAGCCCTGCGGCAAATAGCCGTGAATGGGGTCATGGGCCGAGGTCTGATCGGTCACCACGTCCGGGGTGATACCACGGGCCACCAGCTCGGCGAACACATCGGCGGCGTTACCGAGCAGGCCGACGGAGACGGCGCTGCCGCTGCGCTTGGCCTCCTCGACCATGGCCAGCGCCTCGTCCAGACTGTGGGCCTTCTTGTCGACATAGCGGGTCTTCAAGCGAAAATCGATACGGGTCTCGTCGCACTCCACCGCGATCATCGAGAAGCCGGCCATGGTGGCGGCCAGCGGCTGAGCGCCGCCCATGCCACCCAGACCACCGGTCAGGATCCAGCGCCCCGCGGGCTCGCCATTGAAGTGCTGGTTCGCCACCGCGAAGAAGGTCTCGTAGGTGCCCTGCACAATCCCCTGGGTGCCGATGTAGATCCAAGAGCCGGCCGTCATCTGGCCATACATCATCAGCCCCTTCTTATCGAGCTCGTTGAAGTGCTCCCAGTTGGCCCAGTGCGGTACCAGATTGGAGTTGGCAATCAACACCCGTGGCGCATCCTTGTGGGTCTGGAACACCCCGACCGGCTTGCCGGACTGCACCAGCAGGGTCTCGTCTTCCTCGAGCCGGGTCAGCACCTCGACGATCTTGTCGTAGCAGGCCCAGTTGCGGGCGGCGCGGCCGATGCCGCCGTACACCACCAGCGACTGGGGATGCTCGGCCACCTCGGGATCCAGGTTGTTCATCAGCATCCGCAGCGGCGCCTCGGTGAGCCAGCTCTTGGCGGTCAGCTGGGTGCCACGGGGGGCGCGGATGACCCGGCTAGGGTCGTGGCGGGGATCCTGGTGTTGCACAGACATACACACTCCTTGTTTATCGATACGGCAGCTATCGCGACCTGCGTGCGGCACGCGACTACTTGGTTAATTGATGGATCAGCCGGGCAGCCACGCGGGCGCTGCGCTGATCCTGATCCAGACTCGGGTTGTACTCGGCCAGATCGGCGAGCCTGAGCTTGCCGCTGGCCCGGATATGGGCGATCAGGGGTTCGATGACGGCCAGCTCGACGCCACGGGCGGCGGGAGCGCTCACCCCCGGCATGACGGCGCCGGGCAGCACGTCCAGATCGATGGTGAGGTAGAGGTGATCGCAGCGGGCGATAAAGGCATCCAACCCATTGAGCAACTCGGGCAGATCGGCCGGGGTCATGGCCTCGTCCAGCTCATGCCAGACCCCGAGCGACTCGGCCCGGGCGAACAGCGCCTGGGTGTTGGCGGTCTCGGCCACCCCGAGACAGGCGTAGTGGAACACAGTAGCCTGGGCGGCGCAGCGCTCGGCGATCTGGAAGAAGGGGGTGCCTGAGCTCGCCTGCTCCTGTTTCATGCGCAAGTCGAAGTGGGCATCGAAGTTGATGATGCCGACCTTTCCCCGACTGTTGAGATGACGGTTGAGACCGCTCCAGCTGCCAAACGCCACCTCGTGACCGCCCCCCAGCACCAGCGGGAAGTGACCCTGGTCCAGCAGGCGGGCGACCCGCTCGGCCAGCCGCTCGTGGGCGGCGTCGAGATCGCCGTCGTCGCAGTGCAGATCGCCACTGTCGTACACCGGCTGCCCCAAGTGCCAGGCGGTGTTGGCCAACAGCTTGCGGATGGCCTGGGGCGCCCCGGCGGCCCCCACGCGCCCCTTGTTGCGGCGCACTCCTTCATCGCAGGCGAAGCCCACCAGGGCTACGCCGGGGGCAGCATCCTCCTGCCAAGGCTGTACCCTGTCGTGCCAGCGCAGGGCCAGTTCACCATCCTCCGGATCCCGGCGCCCCTGCCAGACGGACATATCCGGCTCATACAGATCAGCCATGGTGGGTCTCCTCTCCGTTGAATACCCGGCTCACCAGCTGATCGACGCCGACCAGATAGCTGAGCTCCGCCGGGTGGCCGCAGCTCCAGATCAGGAAGTCCGCCTGCATACCCACTCTCAGTTGCCCCAATCGCTCCTGTTCACCAAGCGCCTGGGCGGCGTGGCGGGTCACACCGGCCACGGCCTCCGCCGGCGTCAGACCGAACAAGGTGCAGGCCATGTTCATGGCCATGCGCAGGGAAACGATGGGGGCAGTGCCCGGGTTGATGTCGGAGGAGACCGCCATGGGCACCCCGGCGCGGCGCAAGGCCTCGACCGGCGGCAGCCTGGTCTCTTTGAGGAAGTAAAACGCGGTGGGCAGCAGGGTGGCGACCACCCCACGGTGCGCCAGGGCCTGGATCCCGGTAGCGTCCAGATGCTCCAGGTGATCCACCGAGAGCGCGCCGAAGTGCGCGGCCAGCGTGCTCCCGCCGAGGTTGGAGAGCTGCTCCATGTGCCCCTTCACCGCCAGACCGTATTGATCCGCCGCCAGATAGACCTGCTCGGTCTGGGCCAGGGAGAAACCGATGTGCTCACAAAACACGTCCACCGCGTCCGCCAAGCCCGCCTCGGCGGCGGCTGGGATGATCTCCTGGCAGATGGTCTCGACCCAGGAGTCGGGATCGTCGCGAAACTCGATCGGTACCGCATGGGCCGCCAGCAAAGTGGTCTTGACCCGGATCGGCAGCACCTCTCCGAGGCGACGGGCGACCCGCAACATCTTGAGCTCGTCGTGTAGCGTGAGGCCGTAGCCGGACTTGATCTCGACAGTAGTGACCCCCTCCCGGATCAGTGACTTGATCCTCGGCAGCGCCAGCTCATAGAGCTGATCCTCGCTGGCGGCGCGGGTGGCGCGCACCGTGCTGAGGATGCCGCCGCCCTTGCGGGCGATCTCGGCGTAGGGCACGCCCTTTTGGCGCAGTTCGAACTCCTCGGCACGACTGCCGGCGAAGATGAGGTGGGTGTGGCAATCGATGAGACCGGGGGTCGCCAGCTTGCCCTTCATGTCGCGCCAGTTGGCGGGGAAAGGCCCCTTGAGATCCTGCATCGGCACCAGGGCCCGGATCTTGCCGTCATGGACACCGAGCGCATGGGGCTCCAGCAGGCCGTAATCGGCCAGATCGGAACGCAGGGTGGCGGGCATCACGTTGAGCCAGACCCGCTCGCAGTGCAACAGTTCCTTGTTCATATCGACCCCATAAATGTATATACATTTATTTATATCCGATCTTTGCATGAAAAGAAAGGATCGAGTTCACATCTTGATAACAGCGTATTTACTAGAGTTTAGCCACAAAAAAGCCCACCAAGTGGTGGGCTGCGCTAATGATATGTATATACAATCAGGTGAGACTGGTCTTGGAGCTCAACTTGTAACGGGATCCCGGCGACAGCAGCCTGGCGTAGGAGACCAGATAACCGTCCGACCAGGTACGGCGGTGCAGCAGCAGACAGGGGGTATCGACCCGCACCTGCAACAGGCCGGCTTCACCGGCGCTCGGTAATACCGCCTCCACCACATGCTCCATCTCCGAGAGGGGACAAGCCTCCATCAGATAGCTGTTCGGCGTCTGCCGAGTGAAATCCTGCTCGCCATAGCCCGGCAGGCGCTCCGCATCGACGAAGCGCTCCTCCAGTTGCAACGGCTCCCCATCGGCTTGATGGACGATGAGGCTGTGGAAGGTGGGCGCCCCCACCCGCAGCCCGAGCCGTACCGCCACCTTCTCGTCGGCGGCCTGACGCTGCAGGCGGATCACCCTGGCACTGTACTGGCTGCCCCGCTCGGTGATCTCGTCGGCGATGTTGCGGATCGCCAGCAAGGGTGACTCGGCACGCCTGTCCGCCACGAAGCTGCCGGAGCCGGCGGTGCGCACCAGCCAGCCTTCGCTCACCAGCTCGCGTAGCGCCTTGTTGACCGTCATCCGGCTCACCGCAAATTGCTCGCACAGGGCGGCCTCAGTCGGGATCCGATCCCCCGCCTGATAGTGACGCTCACGGATCCCGTCGAGGATGTGCTGCTTGATCTGCAGGTAGAGGGCGGGAGCCAACGGCAGGATCCTCAGCGGCGACGATGGGGCGGACGCATGTCCGGCCAGGCGCGATAGACATCCGCGATCTGATCCGGACCGCTGATGCAGAGATCCAGATCGTGCAGCAGACCGTCCTTGATGCCATAGATCCAGCCGTGCACCGCCAGCTCCTGGCCCTTGCGCCAAGCGTTCTGGATGATGGTGGTGTGGCAGACGTTGGCCACCTGCTCGGCCACGTTCAGCTCGCACAGGTAGTCGTGGCGCTCGTGCTCATCCTCGATGGCATCGAGCTGCTCACGGTACTTGAAGTAGACGTCCTTGATGTTGCGCAGCCAGTTGTCGATGAGCCCCAGCTCCTCGTTGCGCATGGCTGCCAGCACACCGCCACAGCCGTAGTGGCCGCAGATGATGATGTGTTTCACCTTGAGCACTTCGACCGCGTATTGCAGCACGGAGAGGCAGTTGAAGTCGGTGTGTACCACCAGATTGGCGACGTTGCGGTGGACGAACACGTCCCCCGGCAGCAGGCCCATCAGCTGGTTGGCGGGGACCCGGCTGTCGGAACAACCGATCCAGAGATACTCGGGCGCCTGCTGGGCGGAGAGGGTAGCGAAGAACTCGGGATCCTCGGCCTTGATCCGTTCCGCCCACTCGCGGTTATTGGTAAACAAGTCGTTCAACAGTTTCACTTCTGCTCTCCCTAGAGTGTTAATGGCGGCAACATACCATATTCGACGGGATTGGGGGCAAGGCGCAACAACAGATCCGATCTGATGACACGGATACAAAAACAGGGCCATCAGGCCCTGCTTTGTGTTGGAGAATGCCCTCAGGCATCTGAGTGCGACCTCAAGAGTCCATCGCATCCTTCAGCTTCTTGAGCGCATTCTTCTCAAGCTGACGCACCCGTTCAGCGGAGACGCCGTAGGTATCGGCCAGCTCCTGCAGGGTGGTCTTGCTCTCCTCGTCCAGCCAGCGGGCGCGGATGATGTGCTGGCTGCGCTCGTCCAGGGTGGCCAGGGCCGCACTCAGACGACGGGTGGCGTGGTTGTCCCAGTTGTCGTTCTCGATGGTGGCAGCGAGATCCGAGGACTTGTCTTCCAGATAATGAACCGGGGCGAAGCCACCCTCGTCTTCATCATCACCGACCAGGTCGAAGGCCTGATCGTAGTTGCTCATCCGTGCTTCCATCTCGGTCACATCGGTCGGGGAGACCCCGAGCTCGGCGGCGACGGCCTGCACCTCGTCGTGGCTGAACCAACCCAGACGCTTCTTGGATTTGCGCAGGTTGAAGAACAGCTTGCGCTGCGCCTTGGTGGTGGCCACCTTGACCATGCGCCAGTTGCGCAGGACATATTCGTGGATTTCAGCCTTGATCCAGTGCACGGCGAAGGAGACCAGCCGTACCCCGACGCTCGGGTCGAAGCGCTTGACCGCCTTCATCAGGCCGATGTTGCCTTCCTGCACCAGATCGGCCTGGGGCAGGCCATAACCGGCGTAGCTCTTGGCCACGTGAACGACAAAACGCAGATGTGACATGACCAGCTGACGGGCAGCCTCGAGATCGCCACCCTGCTGCAAACGCATCGCCAGTTCACGCTCTTCCTCTGCGCTCAGCACAGGAATCGAGTTTACTGCCTGGATATAGCCTTCCAGACTACCTTGCGGAATCAGAGCCATAGTGCGTTGCAATGAAGTTCCCATGTTCTACCTCTTACTTTTCAATCGACGCAGTCTAACACCCTGAGGGGGTCTGTCTACTGACCGGGGGTCATTCTGCGGCCCACATCAAACAGCTAAGTCAAACATCAACCCCAGCCTGAGCCCGGCATATGTTAAGCCGGCAGGATGAATCATAAATGAACGGTCAAAAAAAGGGGGTCACAGTGAAGGACCCCCGAAAAGTAGCATGCTAAGTCCATTGTTGCGGAGCTCGCAACCTTCACATGCTTGCCAAGTCAGACGAGCAAGGCAGAGGGCCACACCCGTATACATTCTGTCGCACTAGATAGACTGCTTATAAATCAAAAGGTTCACAGGATCCAAATAAGATCCCTAACGCAGGTATCATTCAGACTACTCTGAGAAAGTGCCCCGTGCCAGAAACGGGCCACTCTTTTACTTGATCCAGTTCTCAAAATCCAGTGCTTTGCGGCGATCAAAAATCAATCAAGACGGTTCTATGTCGCGAATATGTCTATGCACCGAAAACCAGGATGCGATCAGCCCCAAAATAGCACCGAGCAGTATCAGATTGAAGCCATCGAATGCCCCCATCCCTACCAATCGGAAGTTACTGTTGTAGAGCCCGGCCAGCTCCTTCACCACTCCCTCGCTCCAGATCACCATCACCTCGGTCAGCCACCAGGCCAGCATGCCGCCGATGACCCCAAACCAGATGCCGGTATAGAGGAAAGGACGGTGGATGAAGGCGTCAGTCGCCCCCACCAGCTTGAGCACCTCGATCTCGGAACGCTGGTTGAGAATATTCAGCCGCAGAGTGTTGCCGACAATCAGCAGCACAGCGGAGAGCAGCAGCACCGCGATACCGGTGATGGTGTGGCGCAGCAGGTTCATGATGCCCTGCAACCGGGTCAGCCACTGCAAGTCCAGCTTGCCCTGCTCGACACCGGGTTCATTCTCCAGCTTGGCGAGCAGCTCGGCAGCTCCGTCAGGGTTCTGCCAGCGCGGATCCGGGATCACGCTCAGCACCGGCGGCAGCGGGTTGCTGTCGAGATAATCGAGAGCATCGCCAAAGCCGGAGATCTCGCGAAACTCCTTCAGTGCCTCGTCCCGGTTCATGTAGGTGACGGATTCCACCTCGGGATAGAGCAGGATCCGCTGCTTCATGTCGAGAATGCTCTGCTCGGGCAGATCCTTGCGCAGATAGAGGGAGATCTGGGAGCTGGTCTGCCAGCTGCCTTCCACTACTTCGGCGTTCTTGAGCAGCACGTGGAAGCAGGACGGTAGCGCCAGGCTGACGCCGAGCACCGCCAGCGTCATCAGGGACGCGAGCGGATTGCGCCACAGCTCGCCCATGCTGGCGAACGCCTGGCGAGCGTGATCCACCCAGTACATTGCGATCCGCCGCAACAAAGGTTGCTTATGACGAACGATGGCCATCAGATCCCCTCCCCTTGCCCGGCATCAACGACATGAACCATCCGAAATACCATCCATAGCCGCCCCAGCGGAGGCTGTTTATGACGCGCAACAGTAGCCATCAGCCCTCCTCCTGCTCTTGTGAATACATGCGGCCCGCCTTGAGGGTCAGGGTGCGGTAGCGCATGCGGGCGATCAGTCCCAGATCGTGGGTCGCAATCAGCACCGAGACCCCGAAGCGGTTGAACTCCTCAAACAATCGCATGATGTCCATGGAGAGCTGGGGATCCAGGTTGCCGGTCGGCTCATCCGCCAGCAGCAGCGGCGGCTTGTTGACGATGGCACGGGCGATGCCGACCCGCTGCTGCTCACCACCGGAGAGCATGCGCGGCTGGTAACGCTCCTTGCCGAGCAGGCCGACCTTGTCCAGCGCCGCCGCCACCCGCTTGTTGATGTCCGCGTGGCTGTAGCCGTCGATCACCAGCGGCAGGGCCACGTTGTCGAACACGGTTCTGTCCATCAACAGCCGGTGATCCTGGAAGATCATACCGATCTGGCGGCGCACATAGGGGATCTGGCCCCGCTTGATCTGGCTGACGTCGTCGCCATGGAAAAATACCCGGCCGTCGGTCGGCCGCTCCATCACGCTGATGAGCTTGAGCAGGGTACTCTTGCCCGCCCCCGAATGGCCGGTCAGGAAGGCCATCTCTCCCTTGCGCAGGTGAAAGCTGACCTTCTGCAGCGCCTGATGGCCGCCGCTGTATACCTTGCTGACCTTGTCGAAACGGATCATAGCGACTCCCTGACATTGACAAGCCCCGACCGGAGTCGGGGCGTTTGGCATTTAGTGATCACGACTGAGCTTATTCATCGCGGCTGAAGAGTGCCTCGATAAAGTCATTGGCGACGAAGGGACGCAGATCGTCGATCCCCTCGCCCACCCCGATGTAACGGATCGGAATCTGGAACTTGTCCGCCATCGCGAAGATGATCCCGCCCTTGGCGGTGCCGTCCAGCTTGGTGAGAGTGATGCCGGTCAGACCCACCGCCTCGCTGAACAGCTTGGCCTGGCTCAGGGCATTCTGGCCGGTACCCGCGTCCAGGGTCAGCATGATCTCGTGCGGCGCCTCCTGATCCAGCTTCTTCATCACCCGCACCACCTTCTTGAGCTCTTCCATCAGGTTGCTCTTGTTTTGCAGGCGGCCGGCGGTGTCGGCGATCAGCACGTCGGCGCCACGAGAGCGGGCTGCCTCGATGGCGTCATAGATGACGGAGGCGGAATCGGCGCCGGTATGCTGGGCGATCACCGGAATGTTGTTGCGCTGACCCCACACCTGCAACTGCTCGACGGCGGCGGCGCGGAAGGTGTCGCCGGCGGCCAGCATGACGCTCTTGCCCTCGGCCTGGAACTGCTTGGCCAGCTTGCCGATGGTGGTGGTCTTGCCCACCCCGTTGACGCCGACCATCAGGATCACATAGGGCTTCTTGCTGGTGTCGATGACCAGCGGCTTCTCGACCTGAGCCAGTATCTCGCCCATGTCCTGCTTGAGCAGGCCGTAGAGCGCCTCGGCATCCTTGAGCTGCTTGCGATCCGCATGCTTGATCAGGCCGTCGATGATGCGGCTGGTGGTGTCGACCCCGAGATCCGCGGTCAGCAGCTGGGTCTCCAGCTCCTCGAACAGCTCGTCATCGATCTTCTTGCCACTAAACAGGCCGAAAAAGCCGGAGCCTATGTTCTCACGGGTGCGCACCAGACTGCGTTTGAGGCGAGTGAAGAACCCCTCCCGCTGCGGCTTGTCCTGGGTGTCGTCGTCCACCTTGGCTGCCAGTGGCAAGGCGGCCAGGGCGGCGGCATTGGCCTCCATCTCGGCGACCAGACGAAGATCGTCCGCTCGCTGGGCCTCTTTGGCGATACGAGCTTCTTCCGCAGCCTGCGCCTCGGCGGCAATACGAGCGGCTTCCGCAGCCTGCGCTTCGGCGGCAAGGCGAGCGGCTTCCTCAGCCTGGGCTTCGGCAGCAAGGCGAGCGGCTTCCGCAGCCTGGGCTTCGGCAGCAATACGAGCGGCCTCCGCAGCCTGTGCCTCGGCGGCAAGGCGAGCGGCTTCAGCAGCCTGCGCCTCGGCAGCAATACGAGCGGCCTCCGCAGCCTGAGCTTCGGCGGCAAGGCGAGCGGCTTCCGCAGCCTGGGCCTCGGCAGCAATACGAGCAGCTTCAGTAGCCTGCGCCTCGGCGGCAAGGCGAGCGGCCTCCGCAGCCTGGGCCTCGGCGGCAATACGAGCGGCTCCAGTAGCCTGCGCCTCGGCAGCAATACGAGCGGCTTCAGTAGCCTGCGCCTCGGCAGCAATACGAGCAGCTTCAGTAGCCTGCGCCTCGGCAGCAATACGAGCAGCTTCAGTAGCCTGCGCCTCGGCAGCAATGCGGGCGACTTCAGCGGCCTGAGCTTCGGCAGCCTCTTCGACGATCAGCGCCTCATTGACGATGACGGGCTCGAGTTCGGAGTCATCCTCTACCACCAGCGGGCCTTCATCGGGCGTCACCAGAAGCGCCTCGGGCGCTACGGCTGGGATCTCGACCTGGGGAATATCAGCGACGGGAGCGGGGGCAGCAGCGGCCTCGGGCTCAGGGATCACCGGAGTGGCTGCGGGAGCCTGTGGTTGAACGGCCTCAGCCTCTTCTTTCTTGCGGCCGAAACCCAGCCAGGAAAACAAACCTTTTGCCATCTAAAAAATACTCACTTCGTTGGCTGACTGCTAAGATAGCCGTCCTTCGGTGGGGCGGCATAAAAATGAACCGCCTTATACTAACACTTTATTTTCTGACGACGAAACGCGATGCCCAGAGTGAAATCCAGTCCTAGCAGCCCCCACAAGAGCCCGATCCCGCAAGGGAAAGCAGGCTTTGTAAGAATCATCAGCGGTCAGTGGAAGGGCCGTAAATTGCCGGTCAAGGATGTGGAAGGACTCAGACCAACCACGGATCGCGTCAAGGAGACCATCTTCAACTGGCTGGCACCCCACGTGCGCGGCACCCGCTGCCTCGACCTGTTTGCCGGCAGCGGCGGCCTGGGGCTGGAAGCGCTGTCGCGCTATGCCGAGCAGGTGACCCTGGTCGAGATGGACAAGGGCGCGGCCGATCAGCTCAAGAAGAATCTGGCCGCCCTGGGCAGCCAGCAGGGGGCGGTGATCCAGGCCAATGCGGTCCGCTGGCTACAAGGCCCGGCCACCCCCTTCGATCTGGTGTTCCTGGATCCGCCGTTTCGCCGCGAGCTGCTGCCCCAGGTGTGCGAATTGCTGGAGCAGCACGGCTGGCTGGCGCCGGAGGCACTCATCTATCTGGAGCGGGAAAAGGAGATGGGCGATCTGGCCCTGCCAGCTAGCTGGAAACTACTCAAGGACAAGCAGGCTGGTCAGGTCTGTTATCAGCTCTATCTGCGGGACACCCAGAATGACGCTGCGGTTTAAACACCGTACGGGAGGGGAAATGGGCGCTGTGCCCCTCCCCGGCCAATGTGGGCAACTGCTCAAGGACAAGCAGGTCGATCAGATCTGCTATCAGCTCTATGCAAGGGAGGTAAACGATGAAGCGCGTGTTTAATCTGGTGGCGATGGGCGTCTTGCTGTTCTTCTGGCTGGGGGTAGCACTCGCCCTGTTTGGCACCCTGCCGGGCAAGTTGAATGGTTTTCTGCCGGTCTGCGGGCTGATCGTGGCCCTGATGCACTGGGTACAGGCCAGTCTGATCAAGGCCGCCTGCAAGCCCTACTTCGCGGTCACTCGTCTCGAATTCACCCAGGTACTGGTCTTCGGGGTGTTCGGCATGATGGATATCCGCACCAAGCTGCAAGCCATCATCGACGCCAAGCAGAAGGGCGGGACACCACCCCGGGCCGACTGAGGTCGACCCGCCCTAATCCAGCCAGAAGGAGTGCATCGTCACTCCTTCGCTTTTTTCCCCACGCTGATGCCGAGCTTGATGGAGAGCACGGCAAGCAGCAACAACATGGCGATCAACGAGAAGAAGTTGCTGCCAAGTTCCGGGTACTGCACCTTGATCAGCGCCGAGTGACCGAAGACCCCGATGAAGAAGCAGAGCAGGATGCAGGTCGGCGTGTTGCCCACCATGGGCTCGTGGCGATAGTGCTGGTAGAGCTGATAGGCGGCCAGCAACAGCGCGATCAGGGGAAACAGGGAGAAAGGCACGGCCGACTCGGTCAGTACCGACAGGAAGGCATCCCCGCAGATCCCGATGAGCAGAGCCAGCAGCAGGGGTTTCTTCGGGATCGCGTTCGGTTCATGCATGAGACTGTCCATCCTTGGCTTAAGAGAGAGGGTCACGGCGCTTGCGGTTCTGGACCTCGGCGCCCATGGCGATGATGCGCAACTGACTGATGGTGCGATCGGAGAGCGCCTTGCACTCCTCGCTGGTCATGTCGAGGGCGTCGGCACCGGCGCTGAAGACGATGGTGACCATGGCTTCGGCCTGAATATAGGCCTCTTCCCGCGGCGCCTCCGTGGTCGCCTCCAGATAGTCGGTCAGCTCGGCGATGAAGTGCTGGATCTCGCGCGCCACCGCCTGGCGGAAGGCGGCCGAGGTACCGGAGCGCTCGCGCAGCAGCAGGCGGAAGATGTTCGGGTTGTTTCCGACGAATTCCATGAAGGTCTGCACCGAGGTGCTGATGACGCTGCCGCCCCCGGCGATGCGCTGGCGAGCCTGACGCATCAGTTGACGCAGGGTCAGGCCCCCCTCATCCACCAGGGTCAGCCCCAGCTCTTCCATGTCACGGAAGTGACGATAGAAAGAGGTCGGTGCTATGCCCGCTTCCCGCGCGACTTCCCGCAGGCTGAGGTTGGAGAAGCTGCGGTTGGCGCAGAGTTGACTGAACGCCGCGTCGATCAGCGTACGCCGGGTTTTTTCTTTTTGTTGCGCGCGAATACCCACGAAAACAGTCACCTTGAGGTTAGCGAGGCCAAATGATAACCCGAAGGCAGGGCCGGGAGCAGGTTTGTCTCCGACTTTTTTACCATTGACCCGCATTCCGGCGCATTGGAGAATAGTGCACAGCTGTTCGCTGAAAGGAGCCGAGTGAAATGGAACGCCCCCCGATCATCATGACCAACACCCTGCTGTTCAGCCTCTCCGGGCTGACGGCACTGATCGCCGTGCCCTGGTACGGCATGACCCAGGGTTACGACCTCTGGCAGTGGCTCTGCTTCCTGCTGCTGTTCTGCTACTGCGGCATCTCCATCACCGCCGGTTATCATCGGCTCTGGTCACACAAGGCCTACAAGGCACACCCGATCTTGCAGTGGATCTTCGCCATCGGTGGCGCCCTCGCCCTGCAAAACTCGGCCCTGCACTGGTCGTCCGATCACCGCCGCCACCATCGCCACGTGGATGACAACCAGCAGGATCCCTACAGCGCAGGCCGTGGCTTCTGGTACTCCCACATCGGCTGGATGCTGCGGGAATACCAGCGTGAGCGCTACCACGACTACAGCAACGTGCGAGATCTGCAGAACAATGCCATCGTCGCCTTCCAGCACAAGCACTACCTGATGCTGACACTGGCGGCCAACCTCGGCATCCCGCTGCTGCTCGGACTTATCCACGGCGATCTGCTCGGCATGCTGTTGCTGGCCGGGGTGCTGCGCATGGTGATGACTCACCACACCACCTTCTTCATCAATTCCCTCGCCCACATCTGGGGCAGCCAGCCCTTCACCGATCGCAACAGCGCCCGGGACAACGGCATCCTGGCCTTCTTCACCTTCGGCGAGGGCTATCACAACTTCCACCACCTGTTCGAGAACGATTACCGTAACGGCATCCGCTGGTGGCAGTACGATCCCACCAAGTGGCTGATCCGCAGCGCCGCCTGGTGCGGGCTGGCCAAGGATCTGAGGTCCTGTCCGGAGGAGCGCATCGAGCAGGCCAGGCTGGAGATGCAGCTGAAGCAGGCCAAGGCCAGGCTGCATGAAGAGGACGATCGGGAGCTATGGCAGGCCCTGCTGCAGGAGGAATACGACAAGCTGAGCCAGCAGATCCAGCACTACTACCGCAGCCGCAAGCTGCTGCTGGAACAGCGCAAACGCAAGGCGCTGGCCCGCTACGACAGGCTCAGGTTGCAGCTGGAATATCGCAATCTGCGTGATGGCTTCATCGCCAGCAAACGCAACTGGAGTCGCCTGCTGGCCGGCATCGCCTGATATCGTCCATACAGGCTCCGCATTCGAGACCGCCCGTTGGCGGTCTTTTTTTTGGTGCTGGGCGGCGAAAAGAGATAAAAAATGGGGCGACATTCGCATGTCACCCCCTCGCAAATAGCATGTTCCATATTGGGATCCGGCCATAAGGGGTACGGTTGCCGCTTCACGGGTTTCCGCTCCCGATCCGAGCATCTGCCGGAGCAATCCGACCGACCAAGTACTCTCATCACCTTCACCCACACGGCAGACCCGCTGCCGTGTTTGTCCTTGCGATTGAAATACTACGCAGTTAAATAAAATAAAAAACCGTTTTATGCAGTTCTGTATGCAAACAGCCGGACGGGCATCTGATTCAGAGACAACCATAAAATGATTAAAAACAATGCGATAAATCGATAATGCGACGTTGGATGGCAAACGTTATCCACCAAGGCGCACAAGGCTTTGCGAGATCTCGCACAAATTTGCCTCTCACAGCCAGGGGTGCAGAGCCGACAACCCCTTGCTCAACCGGGCCAACAGGCGTCGCAGCGCCGAAGGAGGAGGCGCATCCCGGTGCACGGCGGCCTGCTGCCAGCCCGTCAGCCACTGCTGCAACTCTGCGCAGAGCGGCGGGCTGCGCAGGTGCAGCATCAGCTCGGTGTTGAGCATCAGGGAGCGGGGATCCAGATTGAAGCTGCCGAGCAGCGCCTCCTCCTCTCCCATCAGGATCAGCTTGGCATGCAGACTCAGCGCCTCTGCCTCCAGCTCGAACAGCCTGATGCCCTGACGCACCAGCCAGGGGCGATGGCGGCGATAGGCCCCATACACCAGCGGCACGTCGGTGCTGGTAAGAGAGTTGGTCAGGATCGCTATGTTTACCCCCGCCAGTCGCTGCCGCTTGAGGCGACGACGCAGCCCCCGCGTCAGGATCAGGTAAGGGCTCACCAACCGCAGGTCGCCCCGATTGCGGGCCAGCTTGCGCCCCAGCTCGGCCGCCATGGTCGCTCGGGAGAGCAGCCCCTTGCCGGGCCGATCGAACCAGAAGGTGCCCTGACCAGGATGCCAGCGCAGGGGCACGGGCTCATCGTCGAACAGGCTGGCGGGCAGATCGTAGACGGCGGCCACCGCTGGCTCGGTCAGGGTGAGCAGGAGGTCACGGGATGCTGCCATCTCGGCAGGCTGCAGGGCCCGCCGCCACAGACGTCGGATGGGATGGCTCCAGCGGCTCTGCCAATAGAGGCTGAAGCCCTGCTCTGCCTGCTGGCAGAGAGCTCCCCGGCAGACGATATCCAGATCGATGAAGTGAGGGAGCCCCCCCAGGCCGAAGTAGCGATCGCCGATGTTGCGGCCACCGATCACCACCTGACAGCCATCCACCAGTAACAGTTTGTTGTGCATCCGATGATTGATGCGCCGAAAGCTGAGCAGCCCCTCGAGCAGCAGGACCAGCGGTCGCCAGCCCCTCAGCCAGAAGGGATTGAACAGTTTCACCTCCACGCCGGGTTGGTGGGCCATCACCTCCAGGAAGCGGTTGTCGCCAGCATAGAGATCGTCGATCAGCAGTTGGACTCTGACCCCGCGTCTGGCCGCATGCAACAGCTCGGACAACAGCAGCTTGCCGCTGCCATCCTCCTCCCAGCTGTAATACTGGGCCTGGATCCGGCTGCTAGCGCTGCGGATCAGCTGGCAGCGCACCCTCAGGGCCATGGCAGGATCGTCCAGCAGGGCAAATTCGGCGGGGCTCAAGCGTCATCTCCTTGTCATGGGGCCATGGCATAACCCGGGCGAGCGCCCTGATCGCCACGAGCCAAGGAGTCGACCATGGAACTGTATGACCGCCCCTCTCTGTGCCATAGGCCCCAGGCCAGCCAACCGGATCCCACCCCGGCGAGGCAACTCGCCCCCTGGTATCTGCAACACCGGGATCAGGGGTGGGAAATCGGCGCCACTCATCAGGCTAACGACCCTGATCTGAGGTGATGCTCAAGGCTGCACCGCCTCGATGGCCTCGGACTTGCCCTCCAGCTGCGGCAGGCTGAAACGATAGGCCACGTAATACTTGTAGATGGTGCCGACGTAGTTGATGGGCCCCTGGCCGACCTCGTTGGCCACCAGCTGCTCCACGTTGCCAAACCAGACGTTCGGATCCAGCCCCCTCTCTTTGGCCTTGGCCTGCAGCGCCTGCACCCGGTTCGGGCCCGCGTTGTAGGCCGCCAGTGCGAACAGGTGGCGGTTGATGTTGTCCATCCCGGGATCGTTGAAATAGGTGTCGAGAATGAGCCGCAGGTAGCGACAGGCCGCCTCCACATTGCCCTCCAGGCTGGTGAACCTGGCCCCGCGGATCCCCACTGTACTGCCGGTACTCGGCAGCAGTTGCATGATGCCGACCGCCCCGCCGTGGGAGCCGACATTGGGATTGAGCCCCGACTCCTTGTAGCCGAGCGCCGCCAGCATCAACCAGTCCAGCTGGTATTTGGCGGCCTGGGTCTCGAGCACCTGGCGGATGGTTGACAGCCGCCCCAGGGGATCCGGCGCCAGGATGTTGCTCATCTGCTCGCTCTGGGCCAGCAGGCGACGCAGGATCATGTCGCTGTAGAGGGTACGTTTGCTCGACTCCGAGATATAGGCGTTCACCGCCTTGAGCAGCTCGGGGCTGTTGTTGCGCAGGGCCCAGGCACTGCGCCCCTTGTCCCGCAGCGGGATCAGCTTGTGGGCCTTGAGGCCGCCTATCATGTCGAGCCAGATCCGCCCCTTGAAGCTGTCGGTCACGGTCAGCGGTATGATGCCGGCGGCCACCATCTCCATCAGATCCCCGTCCTGCAGATACTCGGGCACCGTCTCTATGTACACCGGGGGCAGCCCCAGCTCGCGAAACAGCCAGTTGAGCTGGTGCAGGCTCTCATAGTAGCTGGAGCTGGCCCGCACCCAGACTCGTCGCCCCGACAGCTGAGTGATGCGGTTGAAGCCGGGCAAGGCACGCTGGCTCACCACCCACTCCTCAATGGGCGAAATGATGGGAGCAGAGAAGGTGACCTGTTCACGCCGAGTCGGCGTCACCGTCATGTTGGCCGCCACCAGATCGCCGCGCCCCTCGGTGAGGTAGTCCAGCAACTTGTCCTGGCGTACCGGGATGTAGATGATCTTGAGTTTGAGCTTTTCGTTGGCGAGGTAGGTCTTGTTGAGCCAGCGCTCGAAGCCTTGCAGCTGATTGACCAGGATGCCGTACTGGGCGCCCTTGTCGAAGAAGAAGAAACCGCGCTCATAGACCACCAGGGCCCTGAGTTCTTTTTTTTGCAGAATGTGTTCGAGGTCCCCGGGTTGGGGCAAGAGTTTCGGTCTGACGTCCACTGCGCGTGTGGGGGAATCGTCTGGCAGGGGCTTGAGATCCGCCGCCAGCAGAGGAAGACACCAGAGGGCCAGCAGGGCCCAGATCCATCGCAGCATCCTCTCTCCTTCTGTTGGCCGATTCGCATCGGGCGAGTCATCCGTGGGATAACTCACTATAGAACGGGGAGCTACGGCTGCAGAGTCAATACGGCAGGCGGACCTGCCGTATCATCACAACGCTCAGAGCGAGCGGGCACGCAACTCGAAGATCAGCTTCTCGGCGGTGCAGGTAAATTGCAGGCGAGCCTTGAGGATCACGCCCTCGGCACCCTGGCTCAGCTCGCTGCTGACGCTGGCTTCGGCGGTCACCTGCTTGGCCAGTGCCTCATAGGCCGCCAGCTTGGCGCGGGCATCGGCTTCTGTCGCGGCCTCGATCACCAGCTCCATCAGCTCGTCACCCTCACCTATGATGGTGCCGATCTCGGCCATGCTGCCACAGCTGTCACAGGTTTCCTGCACTATCTCTTTTACAGACATCACTCAACTCCTACTTATTTCGGCTGCGTATCATCGTCACGCAAGGCCTTGCGAAAATCCTTGATGGCGGTGCCCAGATCCTCTCCGGCACCGGCCAGGCGTTTGCTGCCAAACACCAGGACGACGACCACGAGCAGGATCAACAAATGCCAGATATGAATTCCACCGAGTCCCATGGGGATACTCCTGACTGATAGATACCGATAGTTTGTATCAAAAGAATGCATAGCGATTGTTGGGCGAAATCAAGGCAGGTGCAAGTTTGCGAATCAATCAGCAAAAAAATACGGCGACCCATGGCCGCCGTACGAGTCGGTGCTACTTGTCCCCCTCAACTACTACATCCTGTAGCAGTCGCCATGAAGGCGTGAGACGTTTCGAGCATAAGGTCGCCAAGATATGAAAACAAATGGTATAAATTCATCGAAGAATTGAAGGGGATTCATATCATGTTGCTGGAACAGCTCGGGCGCATAGACCTTAATTTATTGATTATCCTGCAAGTCTTGCTGGAAGAGCGCAATGGCAGCCGGGCAGCCCGTCGCCTGCACCTGAGTCAATCGGCGGTCAGCAAGGCCCTCGGCCGGCTGCGGGACACCTTCGACGATCCCCTGTTCGTGCGCTCCGCCTACGGGCTGGAACCCACTCCCCGCGCCCTCGGCCTGCAGCAGCAGTTGCAACCCATATTGCTGTCGCTGGACAACCTGATCCAGCCGCCGGATTTCGATCCTGCCCACACCGAGCGTGAGTTCGTCATCGCCAGCATGGACAGCGCCTTCACCCTGTTCGCCCCCCTCTACCTGAGCGAGCTCAAGCGCCAGGCACCGGGGATCCGGCTGCGCTACGAGGAGTGGACCGAGCACAGCCTGACCGAGATGAGCCAGGGCCAGGTGGACATCGCCTTCACGGTGCGGGAAAACTGCATCACCTCGGATTTCCGGCTCGATACCCTGCCCAACGCCATCTGCCAGCGACTGCTCGCCATCGATGACCTGACCTGCCTGGTGCAGCAGGATCACCCGGCGCTGCACGAGGCCGACTGGGATCTCGCCCGCTACCTGGCCTATCCCCACGTGCAGACCTATTGCGAGGGGCGGGATCGCTGGATGCTGGATCACAAGCTGGCGGAGCAGGATCTCTATCGCCGGATCGAGGCGACCGTGCCCTCGTTCGAGGCGGCGCTGCGCATGGCGATGCATTCAGACATGATTGTTACCCTGTCCAGGCTCTACGCCCGCCACGCGACCCAGGTCTATCCGCTGGTGCCACTGCCACTGCCCATCGCGCTGGACAGCATCTCCCACCTGCTGATCTGGCATCAGAGTCACGAGGAGGATCCGGGTCATCGCTGGCTGCGAGAGACCCTGCTCGCCCTCATCATGAACAAGCTGGAAGCCTCGACAACCGACGGGTCCTGATCACCGGCGCTGGCTGCGGGAGACCTTGTCGCCCTTATCATGAGCAAGCTGAAAACCTCGGCGACCGAGCTCACCTGATTGCCGGTGCGCCGTATCACAGGCAAAAAAACGGGGCTCAGTGCGGCCCCGTTCATTCACGCAATCATGCTGGCCGGTCAGCCCTGACCGGTCACCGCCAGATAGTGGTGCACGCCGTCCAGCAGCATCTGCACCGAGATCATCACCAGCAGCATGCCCATCAGCCGCTCCACGGCGGTGAGTCCTCGCTCACCCAGCAGCTTGTTGAACAGCTCATAGAACATCAGGATCACGGCGCTCGCCCCCCAGGCCAGCAGCAGGGCCAGTGACCAGTCCGCCATCCGGGTCGGCTCCTGGTTCGCCAGCAACAGCAGGGAAGCCAGGATGGAAGGGCCTGCAATCATGGGGATGGCCATGGGCACCAGAAAGGGCTCCTCGCCGGCGGCCAGCCCGGTCACGCCACCGGGGGTCGGGAAGATCATCTTGATGGCGATGAGGAACAGAATGATGCCGCCGGCGATGCTCACCGCCTCCTGGCGCAGATTGAGGAAGCTCAGGATCTGCTGACCGGCAAACAGGAAGGCCAGCATGATGGCCAGCGAGAACAACAGCTCACGGATCATCACCTTGCGCCGCCGCTTGGGATCGACGTGGCGCAGGATGGAGAGGAAGACCGGCAGGTTGCCCAGCGGATCCATGATCAGAAACAACATGACGGCAGCGGAGAAAGTATCCATACGATTGACGGGCGATGCCCGGGCCAAGCCTTTGGCAGAGGAAAAGAGGGGGAAATACTAACAAAGGGAAGGGGATTGCGCGAGCCGCAGGACGCGGCTCGCCGCCGGCCTCAGCCGTGATTGCAGATCTTGTCTGCGCGGGTCTGGAAGCCTTGCTCCGATTCGATGAATTTGCCGCGCTTGGCCAGCAGTTCGATCAGGGCATCCGCATCCATCTCGCTGGCGCTGCAGGTGTGAAAGCGGGCCTCGGCGCCGAAATGCTGATCGATCGCTTGCTTGAGGCTGGCACGGGTAAACTGGCCGTCCTGGGTCAGCATCATCTCCATCACTTCGTGACCATGTATCGACTGGGACATCTCAAACCTCGTTAATTATCATGTCAGATGTTTATTAAACCCGGAATGGCCAAATCCGATCTTGATATAAACCAATAAATTGGCGTTTTTAACACCCTTGGGCTGGCCGTGGGCACCCCTTTGTCGATAAGGTGGCAACCTGAATGGGGGATGGCTACACTAGCGCCCCTCTTTGCCATCGCAGACAAAAAATAAGGACATTGGCGTCATGCTGTTCCATGGATTGGCCCTCAAACCCTGGCGGATCTGGACCCGCCGCCCGCTCTGGTTGAAGACCCTGCTCGGCATGCTGACCGGAATAGGGCTCGGGCTCGGCTTCAGTGAGCAGGCGCTGCTGCTCAAGCCCATCGGCGTCCTGTTCGTCAACACCATACAGATGCTGATGGTGCCGCTCATCTTCTGCTCCGTGATCGCCGGCCTCACCTCCCTGCTCAAGGGCAAGACTCTTGATCGGATCGGCGGCAAGGCCATCACCCTCTATCTGTTCTCCACCGCCATCGCCATCTGCATCGGCCTGATGATGGGCTGGCTGCTGGAGCCCGGCATGGGCGCCAACATGGGTCCTTATGAGCGCACCGGGGTACTGGCCCAGCCGACCCTGGCCAGCGTGCTCAGCCACCTGGTGCCGCGCAACCCGATCCAGGCCATGGTGGACGGCAAGATCCTGCAGGTGATCGTGTTCGCGGTGGCTCTCGCCCTCGCCCTCAACGCCAGCGGCCGCCGTGGCCGGCCCGCCATCCTGTTCTTCACCTCACTGGCGGAGGGCATGTTCAAGCTGACCCAGATGGTGATGACGCTGGCGCCCTACGGTGTCTGTGCCCTGATGGCCTGGATGACGGGCAAGTACGGGCTGGATCTGCTGCTGCCGCTGCTCAAGGTGATAGGGGCCGTCTACCTCGGCTGCCTGCTGCACGTGCTCGGCGTTTACAGCAGCCTGCTGATCCTGCTGGCTCGCCTCAACCCGCTGCACTACTTCAAGAGCATCCTGGATGCCCAGGCAGTGGCCTTCACCAGCAGCTCCAGCAGCAGCACCCTGCCCATCAGCCTGGCCTGCGCCGAGCGCCGGCTCGGGGTCTCTCCCGCCATCACCGCCAAGGTGCTGCCCATCGGCGCCACCATCAACATGGACGGCACCGCCCTCTATCAGGGGGTGACGGCCCTGTTCGTGGCCCAGGCCTTCGGAGTGGATCTGCATCTGGTGGATTACCTGACCATCATCAGCATCGCGACCCTGGCCAGCATCGGCACCGCCGGCACCCCGGGCACCGGGCTGATGCTGCTGACCCTGACCCTCACCGCGGTGGGCCTGCCGCTGGAAGGGGTGGCGCTGATCGCCGGCATCGATCGCCTGCTCGACATGGCGCGCACCACGGTCAACGTATCTGGGGATATCCTGGTGTCGGTGCTGATCGCCCGCAGCGAGGGGGAGCTGGATCTGGCAACCTATCACGATGCCAACGCGGGCGAGGACATCGACTTCACCCTGCGCTGAAGTGCCTGCCGACACCTGCGGATGATCTCGACTCCCGGCCCTCTTCTCTTGTCAACGAGCGAGAGCCGGCTTGAGGATAAAGGAACTCAGTGATCGTGGGGATCGTGGTGGCAACGCCAGCAGATGTCGAAGTTGGCGCCGTTCTCCTCCCCGCACTGGCCGCATAGCCAGCCATTGCCTTGGCGCTGCTGGTAGCGCTCGATGATCCTGCCTGCCCGGCTGCGATCCTGCTCGCGCACCAGCAGGGTGACCTGCAACAGATCCACCGGCAACTCCCCCAGCGCCCCCGACAGCCCTTCCCCGCTGAGCCGCACCAGCACGCCTTCGACCTCCAGCGCCCCCTTCAGGGCATAAGCTTCCAGCGAGTGAGAGGCCCGATACAAGTTAATCCATGGTTCCATGCCTTGTCCTCGAAACTGCTTGTCGATGTCATCATCGGCGCCAGCGCCACCACCAGTTCAGTGCGTAGGCTTTCAGGGAATGGGAGGCCCGATGCCGATCAGTCAACGGCTCCATCCGCTGCCCTCACAGTGCGCTCAATGACCATGCTCATCTCCCCTGTCAGAATCACCGCTCACAACAAATTATCGATGCCGTACTGCGACCCGTTGGCTATCAGAAAATCGATAAAGACCCGCAGCTTGCGTGGCATCAGTCGCCGCTCGGGGAACAGCAGGTAAATCGGCACCTTGGGCTGCTGCCAGTCCGGCAGCAGGGATACCAGGGAGCCGCCGGCCAGCTCATCATGGCACAACATGGCGGGCAAAGAGGCGAGCCCCAACCCGGCCTTGGCCGCCTCCCTGGCACAGGTAATGTTGTTGACCTTGAATCTGGCGGGAGGGTCAACCAGTACCTCGCGCCCATCCAGTTCAAAACACCAATGGGAGGCCAGAAAGCCGCTGCTGACCGCCACCCGCTGGTGCTGCACCAGATCCTCGGGCCTGCTGATAGCCGGGTTGCGGGCCAGGTATTCCGGGCTGGCGCAGAGCCGTCGCTCCGTGCTCCACAGGCGCCGCGCCGCCAGATTGGAGTCGCTCATGTCACCGATCCGCACTATGGCATCCAACCCCTCGCTGATGGGATCCACGATGCGATTGGTCAGCTCCAGATCGACTCGCAGGCCCGGATAGGCCTGCAGGAAATTCGCCACCAGCCGGCCGACCACCAGCTGGCCCGTCTCTATGGGCACCGCCAGCTTGAGGGTACCGGTCACCTCCTGCTGGCTGGCGCTCAGCATCAGCTCGGCCTGGGCCAACTCCTCCACCGCCTTGCTGCAGCGCAGGTAGTATTGCTCACCGGCTTCGGTCAGGGTGAGCTGGCGAGTGGAGCGGTAGAGCAGCCGCGCGCCAAGCCGCTGCTCCAGCTCGGCGATGCGGCGGCTGACCGTCGCCTTGGTCATCCCCAGCTCCTGGGCGGCGGCGGTGAAGGAGCCCTTGTCGACGATGCGCACGAGAATTAAGGCGGCATTCAGGTCCATTGTCTCACCAGTGAAACTGTATATCTCATGAATGGATACTAATCGAAACAGTCGGCCGATGTTAGCCTGCCCCCCACAGTTCAGGAAACACCAAAATCATGAGTCAACACAAGAAGATCCCCCTGCTGGCCGCGCTGCTGCTGGCCCTGCTCGGCGTGCTGTTCGCCGCTTACTGGTATCTGCACGGCCGTTACTTCGAGAGCACCGACAACGCCTATCTGCAGAGCGAGGTGACCGGCATCGGCTCCAAGCTGCCCGGTTATATCAGCGAGGTGCTGGTGACCGACAACCAGGAGGTGAGGGCCGGACAGCTGATCGCCCGCCTGGACGACCGGGAATACAAGGCCAAGGTGATCGAGGCCGAGGCTGACTTGCACCTCAATCAGGCGACGGCCGAGAACCTCGCCGCCACCCGCATCCAGCAGCAGAGCCTGATCCGCCAGGCCGAGGCCAAGGTTACCTCCGCCGATGCCGAGCAGGAACGCTCCCGCCAACAGGTCGATCGCATCGGCCAGCTCAAGCTGCGCAACTACAGCTCCCAGGACAACCTGGACGAGGTGAAGGCGGGCCTGCGCGTCAACCAGGCCCTGATGCAGGAGGCCAAGGCCGCCCTGCAGGCCGCCCGCGAGCGCCTGCTGGTGCTGGATGCCGAGGCCAAGCAGAATCTGGCCAGACTGGCACTGAGCGAGGCCCAACTCGAGCAGGCCAAGCTTGAGCTCGGTTATACCGAGCTGCGGGCCCCGGCCGACGGCATCATCGGCAAGCGCAGCCTGCGGGAAGGGCTCTACGTGCAGTCCGGCATGCAGGTCGCGAGCCTGGTGCCGCTGCAACAGGTCTGGGTCGAGGCCAACTTCAAGGAGACCCAGTTGCAGAAGATGCAACCGGGTCAGAAGGTCGAGGTGATCCTGGATGCCTATCCGGATCAACCGGTCGAGGGGATCATCGACAGCCTGGCACCCGCCACCGGCGCCAAGTTCGCCCTGCTGCCGCCGGAGAACGCCACCGGCAACTTCACCAAAATCGTGCAGCGGGTGCCGGTCAAGATCCGCATCCCGGCGCCCGGCGCTCTGGCGGGCAAGCTGCGGCCCGGCCTCTCCACCGAGGTCATAGTGGATACCCGTGATCCCGAACCCGTGGTCGCGGCTCACTGATGGAAGCCATTCCGCGTCGCAACTGGATCGCGGTCATGGGGGGCCTTATCGGCGCCTTCATGGCCATCCTCGACATCCAGATCACCAACGCCTCCCTGAAGGACATCCAGGGGGCCCTGTCGGCCACCCTGAGCGAGAGCTCCTGGATCTCCACCTCCTATCTGGTGGCAGAGATGATCGCCATCCCCCTCAGTGGCTGGCTCAGCCGGGGTCTGAGTGCCCGCCGCTACATGCTGTGGAGTACCGGCGCCTTCATCGTCGCCTCGGTGCTCTGCTCGTTCAGCTGGAACCTCACCAGCATGATCGTGTTCCGGGCCCTGCAGGGCTTCACCGGCGGTGCCCTCATCCCGATGGCGTTCTCCCTCATCATCAGCCTGCTGCCACTGCACAAGCGGGCCACCGGCATGGCGCTGTTCGGCCTCTGTGCCACCTTCGCCCCCACCATAGGGCCGACCCTGGGGGGCTGGCTGACGGAGCAGTTCTCCTGGCACTACATCTTCTATCTGAACGTGCCGCCCGGCCTGCTGGTGATGGCCATGCTGGCCCACGGGCTGGACAAGAAGCCGGTGGACTGGGAGGTGATCAAACGGGTGGATCTGGTCGGTATCCTCACCATGGCGGTGGGGTTGGGCCTGCTGGAGGTGGTGCTGGAGGAGGGCAACCGGGAAGACTGGTTCGGTTCCAGCTTCATCGTGCGGCTCACCGTCATCTCGGTGGTGGCGCTGATCTTCTTCGTCATCAGCCAGCTGCTGCGCCGCCACCCGCTGGTCAACCTGCGACTGCTGCACAGCCCGCGCTTCGCGATGGCCTGTTTCGCCTATCTGGTGCTCGGCATGGGGCTGATGGGCTCCATCTATGTGCTGCCGCTCTACATGACCCAGATCCACAACTACAACGCGCTGGAAATCGGTGAGGTGCTGATGTGGATGGGGTTACCGCAGCTGCTGGTGCTGCCGCTGGTACCCAGGCTGGTCACCAAGATAGATCCGCGCTATCTGGTGAGCTTCGGCTTCCTGATCTTCGGAGTGAGCTGCTTCATGAACATGAACATGAGTGCCGACTACGCCGGGCCCCAGCTGATCCAGTCACTGATCGTGCGGGCGCTCGGCCAACCCTTCGTCATGGTACCGCTCTCCCTGGTGGCGACCGCCAGCCTGACCCCGGACGAGATCCCCTCCTCCTCGACCCTGCTCAACGTGTTGCGCAACCTCGGCGGCGCCTTTGGCATCGCCATGATCGCCACCATGCTGGACAACGATACCCGCATCCAGTTCAGCAACATCAGCAGCACCCTGGCCGCCAGCAGCATCGAGGGGCAGAGCTATCTGCTGCAGCTGGCCCAGAGCATGATGGCGCAAGGGGCCGGCCCGGAGCAGGCGCAGTTGCAGGCCCAGGCCATGCTGTCGAACACCATCAACCGGGAGGCCACCATCATGGCGTACAACCAGGTGTTCTTCGTGATGGGGGTCTTCCTGCTCATCGCCAGTGCCATGATGTTGCTGCTCAAGCAACCGCCCCCCAGGCCCGCCGACGCCGAGCCGATGGAGGCATGACGCAGCAACGAGAAACGGGCCAGCAGGCCCGTTTTTTTATGGTCGGTTTGGCATTCGTGGCGGGGCTCAGCCCGCCAGGGAAGCGGCAATCAGGAACTGGGCGGCGAAGTAGCTGCTCATGATCCAGGCCTTGGCATGGGGGAAGGGGCGCCGGAATCGGTCCAGCGCCAGCATGCTGTCGGAGAAGAGGAACATCAATGCCCCCACCAGGGCGGCGGAGCAGCCCGCCGTGAGCGAGGCATGCCAGGCACCGGCGGCCACCCAGGCCATGCCGATGATCACCAGCATGTAGCAGAACACCGGGATCTTCATCTCCCCGAGCCTGCCCCACAGCAGGCCGAACACCAGGCCCGCCACCCCCAGCAGCATCAGGCCATCCACCAGCTTGAGCACCAGCGGCCCCTGGGCGAAGCCGACGATATAGCAGACATGTGCGACAAAGAATGCCGCCAGTCCCTGGATGAAGCGATCCCGTGGCAGCATCAGCAGCACGTCCCCCGCCAGCGACAGACAGAGGCCGAGCAGGATCCAGGCGTGGGAGCCATTGTGGTCGTCGCTCTGGTAGCCGAACGCCAGCGCGATGATAAACAGCATGGTCAGCGGCTTGCTGATGTAGAACTGACGGGAGTCTGAGCCATAGGCGGTGCGAATATGCCACCAGCCCGATGCGATGATCAAGAAACTCAATAACATGCCCTGCTCCTCATCGGTTGCTCGCGCTCAGATGGCAACCTCTTTTGTGCTCGCAAGAGTATCAAATTCCCCCGACCAGTGGCAGGGGGGATGTAGCAGATGGCGCTCTACGCCTAAAGTCTAATTGCCCCACCCTCGCGGCTCGGGCATAAGAAACAGCTCTGGAGGATCACCATGGAAGACGCAATGACCAACTATCTGCCTGCCATCGACATCATGATGTGCCACTTAGGCATCAGCTTCGAACAAGCCTGTGAGCAGCTTGGCCTGAGCCCGCTGGAGCAGCAGACCCTGAGCCAGATACAGGCGCAGGATCTGTCGGAATAGATCCCGCCCCGATATTGAAAACGGCGCCTTGAAGGCGCCGTTTTTATTGCCCGTGTGCTAGGCACGAGGGACCCGGCGCCGCTGCAGCCAGACCACCAGCGCGAACAGCAGGAAGCCGGGCAACCACATCAGCTCCTTGTAGCCGCGCTCGGTCGGCGCCTCGACGGAGAGGATCTGCTGATCGAACTCCATGCCGGCCGCCGCCGCCGCACTGCCGAAGCCGACACTGTCGATCAGCGTCTTGCCATCCTGCTCATACAGGGCCAGCCCCAGGCTGGCGAGACGCGTCTCCCCATCCGCACCGGCCGGCACCGCCAGCAGCACCGTGGATTGGCGCAGCTTGCCGACCGCATCCTCTCCCTGCACCCGCAGTCGCAGTGTGCTGTCCGCCTCGACCTCCCCCAGGGTCCGGGCCAGCTGAGCCGGCGCCGTATCGCGGTAGGGATCCTGCACCATGTCCATCCAGAAGCCGGGGCGGAACAGGGTGAAGGCCACCAGCAGCAACAGCAGGCTCTCGTACCAGCGGCTCTTCACCAGGAACCAGCCCTGGGTCGCGGCGGCGAAGATCAGCATGGCGAGGGTCGCCACGATGAAGATCAGTACGCCATGGGCGAAGTCCACCTCGATCAGCAGCAGATCGGTGTTGAAGATGAACAGGAACGGCAACGCCGCGGTGCGCAGGCTGTAGTAGAAGGCGGTGATCCCGGTCTTGATGGGATCCCCCTTGGAGACCGCCGCCGCCGCGAACGACGCCAGCCCCACCGGCGGGGTCACGTCCGCCATGATGCCGAAGTAGAACACGAACAGGTGCACCGCGATGAGCGGCACTATCAGGCCGTTCTGCTGGCCGAGCGTCACCACTACCGGCGCCAGCAGGCTGGACACCACTATGTAGTTGGCGGTGGTGGGCAGCCCCATGCCGAGGATCAGGCTGAGCAAGGCGGTGAGCAGCAGCATCAGCAGCAGGTTGCCCATGGAGAGGAACTCCACCAGATCCGCCAGTACCAGGCCGACCCCGGTCTGGGAGACGGCGCCGACGATGATGCCGGCGGTGGCGGTGGCGATGCCGATGCCGATCATGTTGCGGGCACCGGCCACCAGACCCTCCCTCAGATCCACCAGCCCCTCGCGGGCCGAGCCGTAGTGGTGCTTGCCGTCGGTGCGCAGCCAGTTCAGCAGCGGTCGCTGGGTCAACAGTATGATGACCAGCATGACGGTACCCCAGAAGGCGGAGAGGCCCGGCGAGAGTCGCTCCACCATCAGGCACCACACCAGCACCATCACCGGCAGCAGGAAGTGCAGGCCGGACAGCAGCACGGCGCGGGTATCGGGCAGCTCGGTCAGCGGCTTGTCCGGGTCCTCGGCGGGCAGCGGATCGTTGCTGGCGGCTATCTTGAGCAGCCCCAGATAGACGGCGACCAGCAGCAGGGCGACGCCCGGCAGCGCATAGTCACCGAGCGCCGGCTTGAGCCAACCCAGACCGTAATAGACCGCCATCGACAGACCGCTGATCAGCGCGGCACCGAAGGCAAAACCGGTCAACCGGATCAGCCAGGGCTTGGGCTGACGGTTGCCGATGGGTTCCATGCCCAGCTTGAGCGCCTCCAGATGCACTATGTAGAGCAGCGCTATGTAGGAGATGGCCGCCGGCAGGAAGGCGTGCTTGATGATCTCGACATAGGGGATGCCCACGTACTCCACCATCAGGAAGGCGGCAGCCCCCATCACCGGCGGCATGATCTGGCCGTTGACCGAAGAGGCCACCTCGAC
Organism: Aeromonas sp. TECH754; assembly: GCF_056279295.1. Classification (NCBI taxonomy): domain Bacteria; kingdom Pseudomonadati; phylum Pseudomonadota; class Gammaproteobacteria; order Aeromonadales; family Aeromonadaceae; genus Aeromonas; species Aeromonas sp. TECH754. The sequence goes on from NZ_JBWBRA010000001.1 coordinate 3,618,101, forward strand.
CGCCCCCGCCTTCTCCTTGGAGAACCCGACCCGCTTCATCATGGGAATGGTGAAGGTGCCGGTGGTGACCACGTTGGCGATGGAGGAGCCGGAGATGACCCCGGTCAGCGCCGAGGCGACCACGGCCGCCTTGGCCGGCCCGCCGCGCAGGTGGCCAAGCAGGCTGAAGGCGAGCTGGATGAAGTAGTGGCCGGCACCAGCCCGCTCCAGCAAGGCGCCGAACAGCACGAACAGGAACACGAAGCTGGTGGAGACCCCGAGTGCGATGCCGAACACCCCCTCGGTGGTGATCCACTGGTGATTGGCGAGCGCGGTGAAGCTCACCCCGCGGTGGGCCAGCAGCCCCGGCATCCAGGGGCCGGCCAGGCTGTAGCCGAGGAACACCAGGGCGATCACCGCCAGGGCCGGGCCCAGGGCGCGGCGGGTGGCCTCCAGCAGCAGCGGAATGCCGATGCAGGCGGTCACCAGATCGGCGGTGGTGAGGTTACCGGGACGCTGGGCCAGCGCCTCATACATGACGAACAGATAGATGGCGGCACCGGCGGCGACGAGGCCGAGAGCGATATCGCCAAGCGGCACTCTATCCCGGGGGGAGCGACGGAACGCCGGAAACACCAGATAGGCCAGCAACAGGGCGAAGCCGAGGTGAATGGCACGGGTCTCGGTGTCATTGAGCACGCCCACCCCCAGCATGAAGGGCAGCGGTGAGGCAATCCAGAGCTGGAACAGGGACCAGGCCAGCGCCAGACCGGTGATCAGCCAGCCCATGAGGCCGAGCGGCAACCGGGCGCCCACGTCCTGGGCGATCAGCTCCTCGGTGGAGAGTTCTTTATCTTGCATAGGATTTACTTCTGCCTACGAGTACAACAAGAACAACACCCGCTGCGACAGACGAGGCGGCAGGCGGGTGTTGAGGCGTCACAAGGGCCCTTGGGCCGTCAATCAGAGCCAGCCGCGCTCTTTGTAGTAGCGGGCGGCACCTTCATGCAGCGGGGCGGAGAGGCCCACCTTGATCATGTCGGCTTCCTTCAGATCGGCGAAGGCCGGGTGCAGGCGCTTGAAGCGATCCAGGTTGTCGAACACCGACTTCACCAGTTGGTAGACCACCTCGGGATCGGCCTTGGCGCTGGTGGAGAGCACCGCCTTGCCACCGATGGACGGGGTCGGCAAATCGCTGCCCTTGTAGATGCCACCCGGGATCTCGGCCTTGCTGTAGTAGCTCTTCTCGGCCAGCAGCTTGTCGATGTCCGCCCCGGTCACCGGCACCAGCACGGCGTCAGTGGTGGTGGAAGCTTCCTGGATGGCGCCGTTCGGATGGCCAACGAAGTAGCTCATGGCGTCGATGTTGTTGTCACCCAGCGCGGAGGCCTGCTCGGCCGGTTTCAACTCGGAGACCAGCCCGAAGTCGCCCTTCTTCCAGCCCTTGACCGCCATGATCTCTTCCATGGTGTCGCGCTGGCCGGAGCCCGGGTTGCCGATGTTGACGCGCTTGCCCTTGAGGTCGTCGAAGTTGGCGATCTTGGCATCGCGGCGCGCCAGTATGGTGAACACCTCGCTCTGCAGGGAGAAGACGGCGCGCATGTCGTCCATGGCCCCTTCGGCCTGGAACGGGGCCAGCCCCTTCATCGCCTTGTACTGGTGGTCGGACTGCATGATGCCGAAGTTGAATTCACCGCTGCGGATACCGTTGACGTTGGCCACCCCACCACCGCTGGCCGGGGCGTTGCACTTGATCTGGTGATCGGCGGCGCCGCGATTGAGGAAACGACAGATAGACTGGCCCGCCACGTAGTAGACGCCGGTCTGGCCGCCGGTGCCGATCGTCACGAAGCGCTCCTGCGCCTGCACCTGACCGCCAAAGGAGGCGCCAACCAGGGCAGCCGACAAGGCGCACGCCAAGGATAATCCTTTCATGTTTTCCATCCTTTTCATTGATTTATCTCACCCGATTCCCGGGTGAATATGAGAAAGGCCCGCATCAAGACGGGGCCTGTCTATATGACCTCGCGTGAGGAAAGGGTCGGGCGCATCAGGCCCTGACCAAAGTCACCATCATCCTGCGGTGAGACAGTCGGCCTCATGCCGACTCGGGGCGATTTGACCAGAAGAGGGCCAGATCAAAGTTGCAACCACTTGATTAGGCACATATTGCCAACATAAATCAAACAAAACGGCAAAATGACGGATTTAAATAGCGAGAAATTTGAAGCGGATCATCAATTCATTGATCGCAGTTTAATTCGATGAGCGGCGGAGATGAGGGGGATCACGGAGAAGAGGATTTCTTTGTATCCCTTGACTGGCAAGGGCTAGCAGAGTGGTGGTTTATTCTTTTGGTTTTTAGAAATGCAGCACAAACAGCCAATACAACAGGCACGCCTCACCGCCCCCGGTGCGATGTCTGCTGAAGGCCAAGCCCGCATTCATTAACAACTTACCAGCAACATTTCATGCCTTGGCATTGCCAACCTGCAGGATTAACGCGCACACCTGCATGCCTTCCTTGCCACCGATAAAACGGCCCGGCACGCCATGATGAATGGCGGCCGGGCCCAGGTTCGGCGCGCTGGCAAATTATGCCTTCGGCTTGGCCAAATCCAGGATGAAGGCAAACTCCAGCGCGATATCCTCATAGGCCTTGAAGCGGCCCGACTTGCCGCCGTGGCCGGCATCCATGTCGGTGCTCAGCAACAGCAGGTTGTCGTCGGTCTTCAGCTCCCGCAGCTTGGCCACCCACTTGGCGGGCTCCCAATACTGCACCTGGGAGTCGTGCAGACCGGTGGTGACCAGCAGGTTCGGGTAGGCCTGCGCCTTGATCTGGTCATAGGGGCTGTAGGTCAGCATGTAGTCGTAGTAGCGCTTCTGGTTCGGGTTGCCCCACTCGTCGTACTCGCCGGTGGTGAGCGGGATGGACTCGTCCAGCATGGTGGTGACCACGTCCACGAACGGCACCTGAGCCACCACGCCGCGATAGAGCTGGGGCGCCTGATTGATGACGGCCCCCATCAGCAGGCCGCCGGCACTGCCGCCCATGGCGTAGACCTGATCCCTGGCACCGTAGCCCTGGGTCACCAGCGCCTCGGTCACGTCGATGAAGTCGTGGAAGCTGTTCTGTTTCTTGAGCAGCTTGCCGTCTTCATACCAGCCGCGGCCCAGCTCCTCGCCACCACGCACATGGGCGATGGCGTAGACGAAGCCGCGATCCAGCAGACTCAGGCGCGCGGTGCTGAAGTCGGGATCCATGCTGGCGCCGTAGGAGCCGTAGCCATAGACCAGCAGCGGGTTGTGGCTGTCCTTCTTGAACTTGTCCTTGCGATAGACCAGGGACACCGGCACGGCCACGCCGTCACGGGCGGTCACCCAGAGCCGCTCACTGGCATACCTATCGGCCTTGAAACCCGCCACCGCCTGCTGCTTGAGCAGGGTGCGCTTGCCGCTGTCCATATCCAGCTCATAGGTGGAGGACGGCGTGGTCATGGAGGAGTAGCCATAGCGCAGCTGGCTGGTATCCGGCTCCGGGTTGTAGGCGAGCCAGGTGACATAGGCGGGATCGTCAAAGGCGATCTCTTTTTGCTCGCCGCTCTGCCAGTTGACCTGACGCAACCGGGTCAGCCCCTGGCTGCGCTCTTCCAGCACCAGCCACTCCTTGAACAGGGCATAGCTCTCCAGCAGCACATCGGGGTTCGGGGCTATCACCGCCTGCCAGCGATCCACCGGGCTCTCTTTCGTTTCATACAGACCGAAGTTCTTGCCGTCCTTGTTGGAGCGCACGTAGAAGCGGCCACGGTAGTGATCCAGGCTGTATTCGTGATCCGCCTGACGGGGCAGGAACAGCCGCGGCGTCTGGGTCGGTACATTGGCGTCGATGAGGCGCGCCTCGCCACTGGTGGTGCTGGAGAGAGCGATGACGATGAAGTCTTCCGAGGTGGTGGCGTAGAGGCTGACGTAGAAGCTGTCATCCTTCTCCTCATAGACCAGCTGATCCTTGGCGGGATCCGTGCCCAGCTCGTGGCGATAGACCTGATAGGGCAGCAGGGTCTTGGGATGCTTGCGCACATAGAACAGCGTCTTGCTGTCGTTGGCCCACACCAGATTGCCGGAGGTGTTCTCCAACTTGTCGGCGGCCCAGTTACCACTCTCCAGATCGCGGAATTGCACCTGATACTGACGGCGGGAGAGGAAGTCTTCCGCCACCGCTAGCCAGCGATTGTTGCGGCTCACCTCCAGTGCCCCCAGGGCATAGAACTCGTGCCCCTCGGCGCGCTGGTTGCTGTCCAGCATCAGGCTGGGCTCCTTGTCGCCCTGCCCTTTCTCGCCCAATGGGGTGCGGGAGTAGATGCCGTACTCCTTGCCCGGCTCATAGCGGGTCTGGTAGCGATAGCCGTTCTTCACGTAGGGCACCGACTCGTCCTGCTGGGGAATGCGGGCCACCATCTCCTGATAGAGCTGCTCGCGCAGGGGCTGGGTCGGCTTGAGCATGGCCTCGGTGTAGGCATTCTCGGCCTTGAGATAATCCAGTACCTCGGGCTTCTCGCGCTCGTCGTCCCGCAGCCAGTAGTAGTTGTCGACGCGGACGTCCCCGTGTTTCTTCAGGGTATGGGGATGCTTGGCGGCCACTGGGGGGAGAATGGCTGTCTGGAGGGGGGTATCGCTGGTCGGCATGGCGGGCTCTTCATTGGCATGGGTACAGGGCACTACAGCCAGACAAGCCAGCAGCAGCCACCCTCGGGAAAAGATGAACATGTCGCATCCTTCGCGCGGTAACAGGGTCGGTGGGCTCGCGTCCGCACCATGCTGCGACGATCGCGCCGCGGTCAGTCGCGCCGCTCGTGCGGCAACCTGGCAGGCAAACCCGAACATCACCCTGTGATAATAAATGGCGATCAATCTGCCCCTTGTCGCCCCGGGTTGCAAGTGATCCCCGGACATTAGGCCCAAAACCATGAAAAAGGCCACCATCTCGCGATGGTGGCCCTCTCCTCTGGCCATGAGCGGCACGGGTTCGCTCAGGTGTGCCTCACATGATTAGGAATAGTGCCGGCTCATGACCAGTGTTCGTCAGCCGGGGTAGCTCGACCAGACTTTGGTCGCGCCCTCGCTGTCGATGCTCAGCACCTGATAGGGCTGACCCGGGATGTCCATGCCCGGCGCACTCTGGGGCATGCCCGGAATGGTCAGGCCACGGATCGCCGGTTTCTCCTTGAGCATCTTCTGCACGTCGGCGGCGGGCACATGCCCCTCAACCACATAGCCATTCACCACCCCGGTATGGCAGGAGGCCAGCTGCGGCGTGATGCCGTTCTGCTGCTTGATGGGATCGAGCTGCTCGGTTTCCACGACCTTGACCTCAAAGCCGTTATCTTCCATGTGCTTGATCCAGGTCTTGCAGCAGCCGCAATACTGGGACTTGTAGACGGTCATCTGCTCCGTTGCCAGCGCAGAAAAACTGAAGGAACCGGCCAGCACGGCCAGTAACAGGGACTTGTACATAACTCACCTCGGATAAGAAGAAATGCCCAATGATAGGGTAAAAAATCGACTCAACCGGGATGACGGGGAGGACGTTCGAGCCGCTCGAGCGGCGCCGCCGGCGTGAACAGGGAGGGAGAGAGGAAATCCGGGGCATCGGGTTCCAGCATGGCCACCGTCAGGCCGCTGTCGCCCAGCACCGTCATGGCGAGCGCCGAGGTAAAGCTGCCGCAGGGCATGGCTTTCTCCAGGGTACGTTCGCTCTGGCTGCAATGAGGCGTCAGGGTGCAGAGATCGGTCGCCGCCCGGCTGCCAAACGACATCAACACCATCAGCAGACTCCACAGGGGGAGCCAGCGGCGGGCGCGAGCGAGTTGGCGGCGGGTCAGAACCATGAGATGCCTCAGTCATCAAAGGAGGCCTATGGTAACCCTTGGCCCCGGGGGAGGGTCAAGCCTCCCACCTGCGGGAGATCAAAAGAGAGTGAGATAGCGGGTGGAGCATGCCACACTGGTTCTCATTTGCGGCGCCAAAAGAGCCGCATCCAAGGGTGCAAACATCTCGCCAGCATCGGTTCCGGCACTGGCGGGGCACGGCACTTCTTGATAACGTCGCGGCTGATACTTCTTTCGCCGACACGAGTCTCCGCTCAGGTTATGACCCCATGAAACGCATTCTGGTTATCTTCTCACACCCGGCACTGCAGAGTTCCAGGGCCAACAAACAGCTGCTGCAGGCGCTCGAAGGCCTGGAGGGCATCACCCTGCACGATCTCTACCACCAGTATCCGGACATGTTCATCGACGTGAAGCGTGAACAGGCGCTGCTGGCCGCACACGATATCATCGTCTTCCAGCACCCCTTCTACTGGTACTCCTGCCCGGCCATCATGAAGGAGTGGATGGACCTGGTGCTGGAGTACGGTTACGCCTACGGCCCCGAGGCCCATTCACTCAAGGGCAAGCAGTGGCTCAGCGCCATCACCACCGGCGGGGCCCCCGAGTCTTATTGCAGCGCCGGTTACAACCAGCGGCCGCTGCTCGACTTCCTGCTGCCATTCCAGCAGACCGCCCAGCTGTGCGGCATGCGCTGGCTGCCCCCCTTCGTGCTGCACTCCTTCCACAAGCTCGAGGATCCGGCGGCGCTGCGCCGCTGCGGCCAGGATTATCGCCAGCTGATCAGCGCCCTGCGCGACGACCAGCTGACGCCAACCCAACTCGACGAGAGCCCCTACCTGCGCGATCTGCTGGAGGGGCTGTCATGACACAGACCTGGATATTCCCCCGGCTCACCCGGCCGGCTCGGATGAACCTGTTCAAACGGAGGGCCCGCTGATGGGACACGGATTGCTGTTTGATGCCTTGATCTATCTGTCGGCGGCGGTGATCGCCGTGCCGCTGGCCAAACGCTGGGGGCTGGGCTCGGTGCTCGGCTACCTGCTGGCCGGCATCATCATAGGTCCCTTCCTGCTCGGCCTGGTGGGCGAGCAGAAGGATGTGATGCACTTCGCCGAGTTCGGGGTGGTGCTGATGCTGTTCCTGGTCGGCCTGGAACTCAGACCCGCCCTGCTGTGGCAGTTGAAGGGCCCTATTCTCGGCACCGGCGGTCTGCAGGTGCTGCTCACCAGCGTCGCCCTGACCGGGGTGGCCTATCTCATCGGTCTGCCCTGGCAACAGGGCCTCGCCATCGGCCTCATCCTGGCGCTCTCCTCCACCGCCATCGTGCTGCAGAGCCTGCAGGAGCGCAAGCTGATGCAGAGCGAAAGCGGCCGCTCCGCCTTCGCGGTGCTGCTGTTCCAGGATATCGCCGTGATCCCCATACTGGCGGTGCTGCCATTGCTGGCCATCGCCCCCGTTGTCAGCAACGGCAATTCGGATCTGGCGGGTTGGCAGCACGGTCTGCTGGTGGTGGCTGCCATCGCCGGCATAGTGCTGGGTGGCCACTACCTGATGCGGCCGGTATTTCGCGCCATCGCCCAATCCCACATGCGGGAGATCTTCGTCGCCGCCGCGCTGCTGCTGGTGATCGCCATCGCCGTGCTGATGGAGTCGGTGGGGCTCTCCCCCGCCCTCGGCTCCTTCCTCGCCGGTGTGGTGCTGGCCGACAGCGAGTATCGCCACGAGCTCGAGGCGGACATAGAGCCGTTCAAGGGACTGCTGCTCGGCCTGTTCTTCATGTCGGTGGGGGCCGGCATCGACTTTGGCCTGTTCGCCGATCACCCGCTGCTCATCCCATCCCTGGTCGTCGGCCTGATGGTCTTGAAGTGGCTGGTGCTGATGGCACTCGGCCTGATCCTGCGGGTCTCTCCCAGTCAGCGCTGGACCTTCGCGCTGGCGCTGGCCCAGGGGGGGGAATTTGCCTTCGTACTGTTCTCGTTCGCCGCCCAGAACAAGGTGCTGCCGGGGACGACCATCTCCTTGCTGACCCTGGTGGTGGCCCTGTCCATGGCGCTGACCCCGCTGCTGCTGATCCTCAACGATAGGGTGATCCAGCCCTGGTTCGACTACCGCAACCGGGCCGACGTGCCGCAACACGAGCAGCCCGAGCTGGTCGAGCATCCCGTCATCATCGCCGGCTTCGGCCGTTTCGGGCAGATAGTCGGTCGTCTGCTGCACGGCCATGGCATCGGCACCACCATCCTCGAACAGGACGCCAGCCAGATAGAGATGCTGCGCAAGTACGGTTATCAGGTGTTTTATGGGGATGCCAGCCGGCTCGATCTGCTGCATGCCGCCGGGGCTCACAAGGCCAAGCTGCTGGTGCTCTCCATCAACGACCCGGCCACCTCGCTCGAAGTAATTGAAATGGTGAAGAAACACTTCCCGCACCTTAAGATACTGGCGCGAGCCCAGGACAGACCCACGGCCCACGAGATCCTGCGCCTCGGGGTCGACAGCGTGCACCGGGAAACCCTGGGCTCGGCGGTGGATCTCGGGGTGGAAGCCCTGACCCAGCTTGGGTTCAGAGCCAACCAGGCCTGGCGCGCCGGCCAGATGTTCAAGCAGTACGACAACCGCTTGCTGCGCGAGCAGGTCAACTACCTGGACGACGAGCACACCTATATCAACAAGAGCCTGCAATACAGGGAGATCCTCTCCGATCTGCTGCAAGACGATCAGGAAGGACAAGAGCGTACCCACGCTCACAACTGGAACAGCGGTCTGCCCGACAACGACAAGGAAGCAATATGATTGCCTATTATCCCATGCTCAAACACCTGCACATGACCCTGGCCCTGGTCAGCGTGCTGCTGTTCCTCTATCGCTGGCTGCTGGCCCTCGGCGGCAGCAACCGGCTGCAGCAACGCTGGTTGAAGATAGCGCCCCACGTCAACGACACCTTCCTGCTGCTGTTCGGACTGGTGCTGGCGGTGACGCTGCAGATGAGCCCGGGCCAGCAGCCCTGGCTGATGGCCAAACTGATCGCCCTGGTGGTCTACATCGGTCTCGGCGTCATGGCGCTCAAACGCCCCGCCCGCAGCCAGAAACTGATCGCCGGCGTGGCCGCCCTCGCCGTGTTTGGCTACATGGTGGGCGCCGCCATGACCAAGTCGGCCTGGTCCTGGCTCGCCTGATAACTGCTTTGCCGGTGAGGGCCAGCCCCTCACCGCACTTCCCCTCTTTATCTCCCGCACAGCCCGCTTGCCAGCACCTTTCATCCCGATAAGGGTGTAGGCGACATTGCCCCAGCTGCTTTTTTCAGTCAAAAAAAGGCTTCATATAGAGCCACTTGTGGCGTATTTTATTATTCTTATCAGTGAGTTATCCAATCCTGTATGAAAATGGCGACAGTTGTCGCAGCAAAACTTGCGACATAGACTGTCGCAAGTACTGGCTAGGATAACCTCAACGCTAAACCAGTGAAGGCATGCACCATGAGTAAGAAGCTGTTACGACAACTGACCTTGGCGCGTTGCATCCCGCACCGCCCTTACAAGCTGACCGCCAGCCAACTTCAGGTAAAACTGGAAGAGGAAGGCATTCACGTCAGTCTGCGTACCGTGCAACGGGACCTGGAAGAGATGTCCGGTATGGGACTGTTCGACCTCACCTCGGATGAACGCAGCAAACCCCATGGCTGGTGTTTCGAGCGCCACGGCCTCAATGACTTTGCCAACATCATGCCGCTCTCGCTGGCTGTGGCCCTGAAAACCTGGAGCGATCAGGCGAGCCAACTGTTGCCGGCCAGCGTGCTGACCGAATTGAATCCGCTGATCGACAAGGCTGGCCAGGTGATCCGCGACAGCCAGAGCGAACTGGCGGAACGCTGGCTCGAGAGCGTGCACCAGTCGCCACGCCCATTCGCCGGCAATCCGGAGATCCGCCGCAGCACTCTGATCCGCGATGCCCTCTGGCGTGGTCGCAAGTTCAGTGCCGAGATCCAGCGCGTCATCAAGGAACGCACCGTGTGGCTCTGCTATGACCGCATCAACCCGCTCGGCATCCTGAACCAGCCGGATGGCCCCGTCCTGCTCTGCACCCTGTCCGAGCTGGATCCCAAGGTCTACGGCATCCCGTTCGATCACATCAAGAACGTGGAGCTGACCAACTTCAGCGCGACCCAGCCCAAGGAGTTCAATATCCAGAAGCTGATCCGCGAGCAAGGCTATCAGGACGTCAGCGGCCCCATCCGCTTCGTCGGTCGTATCGATGCCAACTGCCCTACCCTGATCGATGGGCAGATCCCGGGCCACAACCCGCGTATGACCCGCTATGACAAACGCAGCGTGGTGGTTGAGACCGAGGTGCAGGACACCCCCGAGTTTCGCTCCTGGCTGAACAACATGAGCGGCAACCTGGAAGTGCTGGCTCCCGAGTCACTGCGCAAGGCCTATCCGACTGGTACAACCCGGGTTAGCTGATCGAATAGCACCTTTGATAATGACAAGCCGGGACGAGTCCCGGCTTTTGTTTGATTTTTCAGCATATTAACTCAAATAGTTTTTAACTCTTACACCCCTGATTGAACGTCCTGTACCATCGTTTTCCTCCCTGTTTCAGGTTGTGAGAGATCCGCCATCCCCCCTGTAAGACCCCTCATCGTTGAACCGTACGTGAAGCCATCCCACAGCTGTTATGCTTTCTTTAGAAACAAAATAACCTATTAATATAAAAGAAGATTTATATGTGAAGTTCAATATTTATTCATCACCTTGCCATTGTCCATGACAGATCACGCCTTGTTCCCGTTCTCGGTTACCGTAGTATGGGTCTCACAAGGACGGCGGTGGTTCGGCAGGATGCAGAACGGCGCATAAACAGGGAAGGCCACAGGATGTGGCAGGACACCTCAGGATGAGGCTGATAACCCGGATGGTTATCATCAAGGATTGACAGGACAGCCACAGGATGTGGTGGACACCTCAGGACGAGGCAGAGTGGTATGGATTATCGCTCTTCAGGATGAAAGGAACCTCGCCGGAGGCGACAGGAACAGCTTCTGGATGAAGCGAGATAACTTGGATGGTTATCTGTCAGGAAGACGCAAGGAACACCACGGGATGTGGTAATGGACACCTCCAGGATGGAGAGGGTGAAGCAATCAGGAGCGATTGCCAGGCTAGGATGGCCACAGGACACCCCAACGGAATGGGAAGGGGAAATTCCAAAGGACAGGATAGAGTCAGGGATTGCAGGGAGCATGGCAGTTCAGGGACTGGACTAGATGACTTGAGGGGACGGCAGACGCCGTCCCCTTTTCTTTTATGGGATATGGTCAACTGAATCGCCCCTACTTTCCTAGACACCTCAAGAGCCTCAAACTGAGGTCATTCAGGAGGTGTTATGAGCAAGCAGCAACGTTACACGGAAGAATTCAAACTGGCCGCCGTCAAGCAGGTGACTGAGCGCCATTACCCAGTGGCAGAGATCGCTGAGCGACTTGGTGTTTCCAGCCACAGTCTCTACGTCTGGATCAAACGCTACAGCCAGCACGACGCCAGCAAGCCGAAATTCGGCGCCTCAAGGCTGAACTGCGCCGCGTCACCGATGAGCGAGATATCTTAAAAAAGGCCGCTGTAGATTCAATTGATCAACGCAACAACCATGTGAAAGCATGCCGTTGCGGAGGATTGTTGAATGAAGCGAACATTTACAGCAAAGGAAAAAGCGTTTGTTTTTGATCTGTGGAAGCGGGGAACAGGCTTCAGCGAGATAGCGAGAATCTTGGATTCAAAGCCCGGCACCATTTTCACCATGTTGAGGGACACGGGAGGCATCAAACCGAGCGAGCGCCGTCGAGCAGTAGCTCACCTGACGTTATCTGAGCGTGAGGAGATTCGAGCCGGTCTATCGGCACGAATGAGTATTCGTGCCATAGCACGCTCCCTTAACCGCTCTCCTTCAACAATATCTCGGGAAGTTCAACGTAATCGTGGTAGACGCGGCTACAAAGCTGTTGATGCCAATAATCGCGCTAATCGAATGGCCAAAAGACCCAAGGTATGCCTTCTGGAGCGGAATCCGCAACTGCGAAATCTGGTGCTGGAAAAACTCGAGTTAAAATGGTCTCCGGAGCAGATCTCTGGGTGGCTCAGAAGAACGTTCCCCCGCCAGAACATGATGCAGATATCCGCCGAGACGATTTATAAAACGCTGTATTTTCGCAATCGGAGTGCGCTGCACCACCTGCTTGTCAAACATCTGCGCCGTTCTCATAGCCTGCGCCATGGAAAACGCCATATACGCAAGGGAGAAAGAGGCACCATCAATATCGTGAATGGCATATCAATCCACGAGCGCTCCAAGCACATCGATAACCGACGATCATTCGGTCACTGGGAGGGGGATTTGGTGTCCGGCACTAATAACTCTCACATAGCCACACTTGTAGATAGGAAATCGCGCTATACCGTTATTCTCAAGCTAAATGGAAAGGATGCAGGGTCTGTAAATCAAGCGCTTATAGATAAATTCCAGGCACTGCCACCCACGCTCAGGCTGTCCCTGACGTGGGATCGCGGCATGGAACTGGCCAAGCATCTGGAGCTTACTGCCAGTACAGGAGTAAAAGTTTACTTCTGTGATCCTCAAAGTCCCTGGCAACGGGGCACGAACGAGAACACCAATGGTCTGATACGACAGTTTTTCCCCAAAAAGACATGCCTTGCCCAATATTCCCAGCAGGAGCTGGATAAGGTTGCAGCCCAACTAAACAGCAGACCGAGGAAGACCCTGAAATTTAAAACACCAAAAGAAGTTATTGAAAAGGGTGTTGCGTTGACAAGTTGAATCTACAGCCGCGTACTTTGCCAAACTGTCAGGGTAAGGTACGCCTTCATCCGGGAGCACGCGTCCACACATCCCATCCGCCGACTGTGTCGGATGATGAATGTCCACCCGAGCGGTTATTACGCCTGGCAGCACCAGCCTTTATCTGCCCGAGCACTTGAAGACCAACGCCTTCTGGGCCAGATCAAGTAATGTTGGCTAGAAAGCGGCGGCGTCTATGGTTATCGCAAGATCCGGGACGACCTGCGAGAGATGGGCGAGACCTGTGGGAAACACCGGGTGGCGCGATTAATGCGTCATGAAGGTTTACGTTCACAAACCGGTTATCGTCGCCGTCCCGGTCATTATGGTGGCCGGCCAACGGTGGTTGCACCGAATCATCTTGAACGCCAGTTCGATGTAACTGAGCCAAATAAGGTCTGGGTAACGGACATCAGTTATATTCGAACCCATGAAGGCTGGCTCTATCTGGCCGCGGTATTGGATTTGTTTTCACGACAAGTCATTGGTTGGTCAATGGGACCACGGATCGACCGAGAGTTGGCCATCAGCGCGTTACTGATGGCGGTGTGGCGACGGCAACCCGAACAGGAAGTGCTGGTTCATTCTGACCAAGGGAGCCAGTTTAGCAGCTATGACTGGCAGGATTTTTTGCGGGATCACCGGCTCAAGGCCAGCATGAGCAGACGTGGTAATTGTCATGATAACGCGGTGGCGGAGAGTTTTTTCCAGCTCCTCAAGCGCGAGCGGATCCGACGTAAAACCTATGCGGATCGCGAGGAGGCTCGGCAGGATGTGTTCGATTACATTGAGATGTTTTACAACCCCAAGCGTCGGCACAGTTTTAACAATGGGCTATCGACAGTAGAGTGTGAGAAGCAATATTTCGAACGGCTCAAAAGTGTCTAGAGAAGCCGGGGCGATTCAGCAGCTGGGGAAAGGTCGAACACAGGGAGAAAGCCATAGGGATCAAGTCGTTACTTTTTTGCTACTGGCCGATAGTGAGAGTGCAAAGCACGGAATTTTCAGATAGTACAAATGAAAAAAGCCCAGTCTTTCGACTGGGCTTTTAAAGTGTGGCGGAGCGGACGGGACTCGAACCCGCGACCCCCGGCGTGACAGGCCGGTATTCTAACCAACTGAACTACCGCTCCGCAATTTGGTTAGCGCTTTGCTAATTCTGCTGCCGTTCAACGAGGTGTCATCCTCTCGGCCAATGACGTGACTTTGCACATCATCGTTTAATTGGGTGCCTGGCAGTGTCCTACTCTCGCATGGCGAATGCCACACTACCATCGGCGCTACCGCGTTTCACTTCTGAGTTCGGCATGGGATCAGGTGGTTCCACGGCGCTATGGCCGCCAGGCAAAAAACTTCATCTGGAAAGCTGACGTGAATAACGACTTAGGCGTTTGCCTTGTCACTATCACTGAATTAGATAAGTAGTTCGTTCACTTGCTACAAGGCCCAGAACACTTCTTGGGTGTTGTATGGTTAAGCCTCACGGGTAATTAGTATGGGTTAGCTCAACACGTCGCCGCGCTTACACACCCCACCTATCAACGTTGTGGTCTCCAACGGCCCTTTAGGACCCTCAAGGGGTCAGGGATGACTCATCTCAGGGCTCGCTTCCCGCTTAGATGCTTTCAGCGGTTATCGATTCCGAACTTAGCTACCGGGCAGTGCCACTGGCGTGACAACCCGAACACCAGAGGTTCGTTCACTCCGGTCCTCTCGTACTAGGAGCAACTCCCTTCAATCATCCAACGCCCACGGCAGATAGGGACCGAACTGTCTCACGACGTTCTGAACCCAGCTCGCGTACCACTTTAAATGGCGAACAGCCATACCCTTGGGACCGACTTCAGCCCCAGGATGTGATGAGCCGACATCGAGGTGCCAAACACCGCCGTCGATATGAACTCTTGGGCGGTATCAGCCTGTTATCCCCGGAGTACCTTTTATCCGTTGAGCGATGGCCCTTCCATTCAGAACCACCGGATCACTATGACCTACTTTCGTACCTGCTCGACCTGTCCGTCTCGCAGTTAAGCTGGCTTATGCCATTGCACTAACCTCCTGATGTCCGACCAGGATTAGCCAACCTTCGTGCTCCTCCGTTACTCTTTGGGAGGAGACCGCCCCAGTCAAACTACCCACCAGGCACTGTCCGCGAGCCCGATTCAGGGCCCTGCGTTAGAACATCAAACATACAAGGGTGGTATTTCAAGGACGGCTCCAGCGCAACTAGCGTCACGCCTTCAAAGCCTCCCACCTATCCTACACATGTAGGTTCAATGTTCAGTGCCAAGCTGTAGTAAAGGTTCACGGGGTCTTTCCGTCTAGCCGCGGGTACACCGCATCTTCACGGCGAATTCGATTTCACTGAGTCTCGGGTGGAGACAGCATGGCCATGGTTACACCATTCGTGCAGGTCGGAACTTACCCGACAAGGAATTTCGCTACCTTAGGACCGTTATAGTTACGGCCGCCGTTTACCGGGGCTTCGATCAAGAGCTTCGCTTGCGCTAACCCCATCAATTAACCTTCCGGCACCGGGCAGGTGTCACACCCTATACGTCCACTTTCGTGTTTGCAGAGTGCTGTGTTTTTGATAAACAGTCCCAGCCATCTGGTCACTGCGACTCCCAACTGCTCCATCCGCAAGGGACTTCACTGTCAAGAGCGAACCTTCTCCCGAAGTTACGGTTCTATTTTGCCTAGTTCCTTCACCCGAGTTCTCTCAAGCGCCTTGGTATTCTCTACCCGACCACCTGTGTCGGTTTGGGGTACGATGACTTGTAATCTGAAGCTTAGAGGCTTTTCCTGGAAGCAGGGCATCAATGGCTTCACCACCGTAGTGGCTTCGTCTCGTGTCTCAGCGTTGCATCTCCGGATTTGCCTAGAGATACCGCCTACGCACTTTCACCAGGACAACCGTCGCCTGGCCCACCTAGCCTTCTCCGTCCCCCCATCGCAATTACAAGTCGTGCAGGAATATTAACCTGCTTCCCATCGATTACGCCTTTCGGCCTCACCTTAGGGGTCGACTCACCCTGCCCCGATTAACGTTGGACAGGAACCCTTGGTCTTCCGGCGAGGAGGCTTTTCACCCCCTTTATCGTTACTTACGTCAGCATTCGCACTTCTGATATCTCCAGCATACCTCTCGATACACCTTCGCAGACTTACAGAACGCTCCCCTACCACTCACACATACGTGTGAATCCGCGGCTTCGGTGCCTGGTTTGAGCCCCGTTACATCTTCCGCGCAGGCCGACTCGACTAGTGAGCTATTACGCTTTCTTTAAATGATGGCTGCTTCTAAGCCAACATCCTAGCTGTCTGAGCCTTCCCACATCGTTTCCCACTTAACCAGAACTTTGGGACCTTAGCCGGCGGTCTGGGTTGTTTCCCTCTTCACGACGGACGTTAGCACCCGCCGTGTGTCTCCCGGATATTACTTACTGGTATTCGGAGTTTGCATGGAGTTGGTAAGTCGGGATGACCCCCTAGTCCAAACAGTGCTCTACCCCCAGTAGTATTCGTCCGAGGCGCTACCTAAATAGCTTTCGGGGAGAACCAGCTATCTCCGAGTTTGATTGGCCTTTCACCCCCAGCCACAGGTCATCCCCTAACTTTGCAACGTTAGTGGGTTCGGTCCTCCAGTTGATGTTACTCAACCTTCAACCTGCCCATGGCTAGATCACCCGGTTTCGGGTCTACACCTTGCAACTAGACGCCCAGTTAAGACTCGGTTTCCCTACGGCTCCCCTATACGGTTAACCTCGCTACAAAATGTAAGTCGCTGACCCATTATACAAAAGGTACGCAGTCACCCCGAAGGGCTCCCACTGCTTGTACGTACACGGTTTCAGGTTCTATTTCACTCCCCTCACAGGGGTTCTTTTCGCCTTTCCCTCACGGTACTGGTTCACTATCGGTCAGTCAGGAGTATTTAGCCTTGGAGGATGGTCCCCCCATATTCAGACAGGATGTCACGTGTCCCGCCCTACTCGATTTCACAACAAGGTCGTTTTCATGTACGGGGCTATCACCCTGTATCGCTGGCCTTTCCAGGACCATTCCACTAACTTCCAAGTTGCTTAAGGGCTAATCCCCGTTCGCTCGCCGCTACTAAGGGAATCTCGGTTGATTTCTTTTCCTCGGGGTACTTAGATGTTTCAGTTCTCCCGGTTCGC
>NZ_JBWBRA010000001.1:3637500-3767500 GCF_056279295.1 Aeromonas sp. TECH754
CGATGGAGGCGCATTATAGGGAGTTGAATCTGTCTGGCAAGCTTCTTTTGACGGAAAATGGCAATAAATCTGCAGAAATCGGCACTTATTTAGTTATTCATAACGAAACACAGCTTTTATACAGACTTACCCACAGAAAGAATAGAATTAGGGCTAGATTAAGTGCCTTCCTTTATCTACAGCTCTCTTCGTCAATTGCTAAACAGGCATTCAACACTAGGTTAATGAACGATCACTTTGTGAATAGAGACCCCTCTATAAAGTAAGACTGAAATATAGTTGAGGCAGTTGAGGCAGTTGAGGCAGTTGAGGCAGTTGAGGCAGTTGAGGCAGTTGAGGCAGTTGAGGCAGTTGAGGCAGTTGAGGCAGTTGAGGCAGTTGAGGCAGTTGAGGCAGTTGAGGCAGTTGAGGCAGTTGAGGCAGTTGAGGCAGTTGAGGCAGTTGAGGCAGTTGAGGCAGTTGAGGCAGTTGAGGCAGTATCAGAATCCATTAAAAGAAAAGCCGGGACAAGCCCGGCTTTTTCTTTATCACTCAGCAGCTGCTTCAGCAGCGGCCGGGCGGTCTACCAGCTCAATGTAAGCCATAGGGGCGTTATCGCCAGCACGGAAACCGCATTTCAGAATGCGAGTATAACCGCCGGCGCGCTCCAGGTAGCGCGGGCCCAGTTCATTGAACAGCTTAGCCACGATCGCGTTATCGCGAGTGCGGGCAAATGCCAGACGACGATTAGCAACGCTATCGGTCTTGGCAAGGGTGATCAGCGGTTCAACTACACGACGCAGCTCTTTTGCCTTAGGCAGAGTCGTCTTGATGATCTCATGACGAACCAGGGAGCTGGCCATGTTACGGAACATAGCCTGACGGTGGCTGCTGTTCCGGTTCAGTTGACGACCACTCAAACGATGGCGCATGACCTTATCCTTCTAACTAAATCTGTGAAACCCGTAATCTGGATTACTCGTCAGCGATGCTGGCGGGCGGCCAATTCTCAAGGCGCATGCCAAGAGACAGACCACGGGAGGCCAACACATCCTTGATCTCAGTCAGGGACTTCTTACCGAGGTTAGGAGTTTTAAGCAACTCAACTTCGGTACGCTGTACCAGATCACCAATATAGTGGATTGCTTCTGCCTTCAGACAGTTCGCAGAACGAACTGTCAGCTCCAAATCATCGACAGGACGTAGCAGAATCGGATCAAACTCGGGTTTCTCTTCTTTCTTCTCAGGCACGCTGACATCGCGCAGATCCACGAAGGCTTCCAGTTGTTCGGCCAGTATAGTGGCAGAACGACGGATGGCTTCTTCAGGATCCAGAGTACCATTGGTCTCCATGTCGATAACCAGCTTGTCCAAGTCGGTGCGCTGTTCTACACGTGCCGCTTCAACATTGTAGGCAATGCGAACGATGGGGCTGAACGCGGAGTCCAGCAGCAGGCGACCGATAGGACGCTCTTCATCATCGTTGTGAACACGAGCAGAAGCAGGCACATAACCACGACCGCGCTGAATTTTCAGGCGCATGCTGATTTCAGCATTGGCACCAGTCAGGTGGCAGATTACGTGCTCCGGGTTTACGATCTCGACTTCATCACCGTGAGTGATATCACCAGCGGTAACGGGGCCTGTTCCAGACTTGGTCAGGGACAGAGTTACCTCGTCCTTGCCTTCCAGCTTCACAGCGATACCTTTCAGGTTAAGCAGGATTTCCAGTATGTCTTCCTGTACACCTTCTTTGCTGCTGTACTCGTGCAGTACTCCGTCGATCTCGACTTCAGTAACCGCACAACCGGGCATAGATGACAGCAAAATACGACGCAGGGCATTACCCAGCGTGTGACCAAAGCCACGCTCAAGCGGCTCGAGAGTCACTTTTGCGTGAGTCGGGCTAACTTGCTCGATGTCAACCAGCCGCGGTTTAAGAAAATCTGTTACAGAACCCAGCATTGTGTCCTCTCTTTAGAAGCTAGCTTTACTTGGAGTAAAGCTCGACGATCAGCTGTTCGTTAATGTCGGCAGACAGGTCGGAACGCTCTGGCAGACGCTTGAAAGCACCTTCCATCTTAGCAGTGTCAACCTCTACCCAAGTCGGCTTCTCGCGCTGACCAGCAACTTCCAGGGAAGCTTTGATACGCGCTTGCTTCTTAGCCTTCTCACGAACGCAGATCACGTCCTCAGGGGATACCTGGAAAGAAGGAACATTCACAACGCGGCCGTTTACCATGATAGCCTTGTGGCTTACCAGCTGACGAGATTCAGCACGGGTAGCGCCGAAGCCCATACGGTAGACGACGTTGTCCAGACGACCTTCCAGCAGCTGCAACAGGTTCTCACCGGTGTTACCCTTTTGACGGGCAGCGTCGCGGTAGTAGTTGCGGAACTGTTTTTCCAATACGCCGTAGATACGACGTACTTTTTGTTTCTCGCGCAGTTGCACACCGTAGTCAGACAGACGCGCTTTACGCGCACCGTGTTGACCAGGAACGGTGTCAATCTTGCACTTAGAATCAATCGCACGAACACCAGACTTCAGGAAGAGGTCGGTGCCCTCACGACGGCTAAGCTTAAGCTTAGGACCGATATATCTTGCCATCTTCTTTCTCCAACAATCCTAGACCAAGTAGCTACAGCGTTATACGCGGCGCTTCTTGGGAGGACGACAACCGTTGTGCGGGATCGGAGTCACATCAGTAATATTAGTGATGCGGAAACCAGCCGCGTTCAGAGCGCGGATGGAAGACTCACGACCGGGACCCGGACCTTTGACCATGACTTCCAGGTTCTTCACGCCGTATTCTTTGGCGATCTCACCAGCACGCTCAGCAGCTACCTGGGCAGCAAACGGAGTGGACTTACGGGAACCACGGAAACCGGAACCACCAGAGGTAGCCCAAGACAGAGCATTGCCCTGACGGTCAGTAATGGTCACGATTGTGTTGTTGAAAGATGCATGAACGTGCGCAATACCGTCGCTCACTTGCTTTTTAACGCGCTTGCGAGCACGAGTCGGAGTTTTAGCCATTTTCTACCTTCCCGTTACTTCTTGATAGCCTTGCGCGGACCCTTACGGGTACGAGCGTTGGTCTTGGTACGTTGACCACGAACAGGCAGGCTACGACGGTGACGCAAACCACGGTAGCAACCCAGATCCATCAAGCGTTTGATGTTCATGGAAATCTGACGACGCAAGTCACCTTCAACGGTGAATTTACCTACTTGCTCGCGCAGACTTTCGATCTGAGCTTCGTCCAAGTCTTTAATTTTCACATTCTCAGCAATACCGGCTGCGGCACAGATGGCCTTGGAGCGGGTACGACCGACGCCATAAATCGCAGTCAACGCAATGACTGCATGCTTATGGTCAGGAATGTTAATGCCAGCGATACGGGCCACTGTTCACTCCTACGTAGAGTAGATAACGACCACCACAAAGCCCGTGAGCGGATACGTGGCGGTCAACCAATACACAACAAAAGTTGGCTGGCTATAATAGCCAGCACAACTATTTGTTGCAAGTACTAACCGTAAAAATTAGCCTTGGCGCTGTTTATGCTTTGGCTCGCTGCAAATCACACGCACCACACCGTGACGCTTGATGATTTTGCAGTTACGGCAGATTGCCTTAACGGAAGCACGAACTTTCATTGCTTAACTCCGTAACTACGCCGACCTTTAGCGGCCGTAGCCCTTCAGGTTGGCCTTCCTCAGGACGTCACCATACTGATGAGACATCATATGGGTTTGTACCTGAGCCATGAAGTCCATGATAACTACCACAATAATCAGCAGCGAGGTGCCACCGAAATAGAACTGTACGTTCCAGGCAGTCATCAAGAACTGGGGTACCAGACAGATAAAGGTGATATAGAGCGCACCTGCCAATGTCAGGCGAGTCATAACCTTATCGATGTAACGTGCTGTCTGCTCGCCCGGGCGGATCCCCGGGATAAAGGCTCCACTCTTCTTCAAGTTATCTGCTGTCTCGCGGGGGTTGAACACCAGCGCGGTATAGAAGAAGCAGAAGAAGATAATGGCTGCTGCATACAGCATCTCATACAAGGGTTGACCTGGCTGCAGGACCATAGAGACCTGCTGCAGAATGTCAGCTACCTTGCCCTCGCCCTGACCAAACCAAGAGGTAATGGTCCCTGGGAAGAGGATGATGCTGGATGCGAAAATCGCAGGAATCACACCGGCCATATTCACTTTCAATGGCAGGTGTGTGCTTTGCGCAGCGAATACCTGGCGGCCTTGTTGACGCTTGGCGTAGTTGACGACGATACGACGCTGACCACGCTCCACGAACACCACAAAGTAAGTCACTGCGAAAACAATCAAGCCCAGCAACAACAACAGCAGGATGTGCAATTCCCCTTGACGTGCCTGTTCGGCCGTAGCGCCAATGGCATGAGGCAGACCAGCGACGATACCCGTGAAGATAATCAACGAGATACCATTACCAATCCCACGCTCGGTAATCTGCTCACCCAACCACATCAAGAACATGGTACCGGTGACCAGACTCACAACGGCCGTGAAATAGAAGCCCAAACCCGGATGACTCACGAGTCCTTGCATCATATTCGGCAGACCGGTTGCAATACCAATGGCCTGGAAAGTTCCCAAAACCAGCGTGCCCCAACGGGTATATTGGCTAATCTTGCGACGGCCGGATTCACCTTCTTTCTTGAGTTCAGCAAGAGCGGGGTGAACCACAGTCAGCAGCTGGATAATGATCGATGCCGAAATGTACGGCATGATCCCCAGCGCAAGAATAGAAGCACGCGAGAGTGCACCACCACTGAACATGTTAAACATCTCAATGATGGTGCCCTTCTGTTGTTGGAACAACTCGGCCAGTACGGCGGCGTCAATACCAGGAATCGGCACATAAGAGCCTGCACGGAAAACGATAATCGCCCCGAGAACGAAGAGCAGACGGCTCTTCAGTTCACTCAGACCACCCTGTGCTTTAACATCCAATCCTGGTTTCTTAGCCATTGTACTGATTATTCCTCGATTTTACCGCCAGCGGCCTCGATGGCTGCGCGTGCACCTTTGGTGACGGACAGACCACGAACGGTCACAGCACGGTCAATGTTGCCAGACAGAACAACTTTAGCGAAAACGATGTTCTTAGTAACAACACCGGCTTGCTTCAGAGTGCTCAAATCGACCACATCACCTTCTACCAGGGCGATTTCGTTCAGGCGTACTTCGGCAGAAACCAAAGACTTGCGAGAGAAGAAACCGAACTTCGGCAGACGGATTTTCAAAGGCATCTGGCCGCCTTCGAAACCGTTGCGGACTTTGCCGCCACCGGAACGAGAGGTTTGGCCTTTAACACCACGACCACCAGTCTTGCCCAGACCAGAACCGATACCACGGCCCGGACGGTGCTTAGCAGACTTGGAACCTGGGGCCGGAGACAGAGTGTTCAGACGCATGCTTAGCCCTCCACCTTAACCATGTAATAAACCTGGTTGATCATACCGCGTACGCAAGGAGTATCCTCCAGCTCGACGGTGTGACCAATGCGACGCAGACCCAGACCACGCAGAGTCGCCTTGTGCTTTGGCAGACGGCCGATAGAGCTGCGAGTTTGAGTTACTTTTACAGTGTTAGCCATGTCGCATTACCCCAGAATTTCTTCAACGCGCAGACCACGCTTGGCAGCGATCTGGGCCGGGGATTGACCCTGTACCAGAGCGTCGACAGTTGCGCGAACAACGTTGATTGGGTTGGTGGAACCGTAGGTCTTGGCCAGCACGTTGTGGATACCAGCAACTTCCAGCACGGCACGCATAGCGCCGCCTGCAATGATACCAGTACCTTGTGAGGCCGGCTTCATGAACACGGTGGAGCCAGAGTGAACACCACGCACCGGATGGTGCAGAGTGCCATTGTTCAGCTCAACCTTATTCAGGTTACGCTTAGCCTGTTCCATTGCCTTTTGAATGGCAGCTGGAACTTCACGGGCTTTACCGTAACCGTAACCTACACGGCCGTTACCATCACCCACCACGGTCAACGCGGTGAAGGACATGATACGACCACCTTTAACAGTTTTCGAAACAC
This sequence comes from Aeromonas sp. TECH754, assembly GCF_056279295.1. Taxonomy (NCBI): domain Bacteria; kingdom Pseudomonadati; phylum Pseudomonadota; class Gammaproteobacteria; order Aeromonadales; family Aeromonadaceae; genus Aeromonas; species Aeromonas sp. TECH754. The sequence continues at coordinate 3,643,576 of NZ_JBWBRA010000001.1, forward strand.
GGTTGACTGCAATCAGCTTTTCTTGCAGTTCGCCGGCTTGAGATTCGACTTTAGCCATCTTCGACTCCTAGCTTAGAACTGAAGACCAGCGTCACGAGCAGCGGTAGCCAGAGCGGCTACACGACCGTGATACTTGAAACCGGAACGATCGAAAGATACGTTCTGAACGCCTTTGGCAATAGCTCGCTCAGCGATAGCTTTACCTACTGCGGTAGCTGCATCAGCATTACCGGTAGACTTGAGCGCTTCACTGATGGCTTTCTCTACTGTAGAAGCAGAGGCCAGAACTTCGGAACCGTTGGCTGCGATAACCTGCGCGTAGATATGACGCGGGGTACGGTGAACAACCAGACGGGTGGCTCCCAGTTCCTGCATCTTCTTCCGAGCACGAGTAGCACGACGGAGACGAGCTGCTTTCTTGTCCATAGTGTTACCTTACTTCTTCTTAGCTTCTTTAGTACGCACTTGCTCGTTGGCATAGCGTACACCCTTGCCCTTGTAGGGCTCCGGAGCGCGGTAAGAACGGATATCGGCGGCGACTTGGCCAACCAGCTGCTTGTCCACACCACGGAGAACGATCTCAGTAGCAGTCGGGCATTCAGCGGTGACACCAGCCGGCAACGCATGCTCTACCGGGTGGGAGAAGCCCAGCGCCAGCGCGACAGCATTGCCCTTGATGGAGGCTTTGTAACCTACACCAACCAGCTGCAGCTTACGCTCGAAGCCTTGGGTAACACCGATTACCATGTTGTTAGCCAATGCACGTGCAGTACCGGCCTGAGCGTCAGCACCAGCGATGCCGTCGCGCGGGGCGAACTTCAGTACATTGTCTTCTTTGGTCACTTCTACACCGGCGTGGATGGAACGAACCAGAGAACCTTTACCACCTTTGATGGACAGTTCCTGACCGTTCAGAGTCACCTCTACGCCAGCAGGAATAGTGACGGGTGCCTTAGCAACGCGAGACATTTCCGACCTCCTATTAAGCGACGTAGCAGATGATCTCACCACCCATGCTTGCCTGACGGGCAGCACGGTCGGTCATCACACCTTTAGACGTGGACACGATAGCAACACCGAGACCGCCCATAACTTTCGGCAGATCAGTAGTGCGCTTGTAAATACGCAGGCCGGGACGGCTCACGCGCTGGATCAGTTCTACAACCGGCTTGCCCTGGAAATATTTCAATTCAATTTCCAGTTCCGGTTTCACATCACCTGCTACGGAGTAGCCAGCGATGTAACCTTCTTCTTTCAGCACTTTGGCAATTGCCACTTTCAGCTTGGAAGAAGGCATGGAAACCGCAACTTTGCTCGCCGCTTGACCGTTACGGATGCGGGTCAGCATGTCCGCGATCGGATCTTGCATGCTCATAGTCTAACTCCCGAGATTCTTACCAAGAGGCCTTTTTGAGACCTGGAATTTCGCCCTTCATGGCATGCTCACGCACCTTGATGCGAGACAGGCCAAACTTGCGCAGGAAACCGTGCGGACGACCAGTAATATTGCAACGGTTACGCTGGCGGGACGGACTGGAATCACGGGGCAGCTGTTGCAGTTGCAAGACAGCATCCCAACGCGCTTCTTCAGAAGCGTTCATATCAACAATGACAGCTTTCAGCTCGGTTCGCTTAGTGGCGAACTTGGCTACCAGCTTCGCACGCTTTGCTTCACGTGCTTTCATGGATGTTTTAGCCATAACCCTAACCTTACTTGCGGAATGGGAAGTTAAAGGCAGCCAGCAGAGCACGGCCTTCTTCATCGGTATTCGCGGAAGTGGTGATGGTGATATCCAGACCACGGACGCGATCGACTTTGTCATAGTCGATTTCCGGGAAGATGATTTGCTCACGCACGCCCATGGAGTAGTTACCACGACCGTCGAACGCTTTAGCGTTCAGGCCACGGAAGTCACGGATACGCGGTACGGAGATGCAAATCAGCCGTTCCAGGAACTCCCACATACGCTCGCCACGCAGGGTTACTTTACAACCTATCGGGTAGCCTTCACGAATCTTGAAGCCCGCAACAGATTTGCGAGCTTTGGTGATCAGTGGCTTCTGACCGGAAATGGCAGCCATATCGGCAGCAGCATTTTCCAGCAGTTTCTTGTCAGAAATCGCCTCACCAACACCCATGTTCAGGGTGATTTTCTCGATCCGAGGGACTTGCATGATCGTCTTGTAACCGAACTGCTTTGACAGTTCTTGTGCTACATCGGATCTGTAGTAATCATGCAGTTTCGCCATCGTTAAACTCCAATTACTTCACAAGTTCGCCGGTAGATTTGAAGAAGCGAACTTTTTTGCCGTCTTCAATCCGGAAACCAACGCGATCAGCTTTGCCAGTGGCAGAGTTGAACAGCGCTACGTTTGAAACATCGATCGGGGCTTCTTTGGTGATGATACCGCCAGCCTGACCCAAAGCGGGTACCGGCTTCTGGTGTTTCTTCACCTGGTTGATGCCTTCCACGAGAACCTTACCTTTAGCGATCAGAACTTGAGTGACTTTGCCACGCTTGCCCTTGTCTTTGCCGGTAAGAACAATCACTTCGTCTTCGCGACGGATTTTAGCTGCCATCGTTCGACTCCTTACAGTACTTCGGGTGCCAGGGACACAATCTTCATGAACTTCTCATTACGGAGTTCACGGGTCACCGGGCCAAAAATACGAGTACCGATTGGCTGTTGGTTGCCGTTAAGCAAAACAGCCGCATTGTTGTCGAAACGGATGACAGAGCCGTCCGGACGACGAACGCCTTTACGGGTGCGTACGACCACCGCGTTATACACATCACCTTTCTTCACTTTACCGCGAGGAATGGCTTCCTTGATGGAAACCTTGATGATGTCGCCGATGCCGGCGTAACGGCGGTGCGAGCCACCCAGAACCTTAATACACATTACACTGCGAGCGCCGGAGTTGTCGGCTACACCCAGCATACTTTGCATCTGGATCATTTTAGTGCTCCGCTTTGTTTACTTCTTATCCCTTTCGGGATCTGGCTGCCTTCAAAAGGCGCGAAACTATAACACAGCTCTTTTTGAAAAGGTAGCCTAAAAAACAAACGGCCCCGAAGGGGGGCCGTTTGGGCAAAAAAGAACCTAATTAGGCCTTTTCTACGACAGCAACCAGGGTCCAGGACTTGGTCTTGGACAGCGGGCGGCATTCGCGGATTTCCACGAGGTCACCAGCTTTACACTCGTTGTTTTCGTCGTGTACGTGCAGCTTGGTAGTGCGCTTGATGATCTTACCGTAGATCGGGTGCTTTACCTTGCGCTCGATAGCGACGGTGATGGACTTGTCCATCTTGTCGCTAAGAACACGACCTTGCAGAGTACGGATTTTGTCAGTCATTACGCACCTGCCTTCTCTGTCAGTACAGTCTTGATACGTGCGACGTCACGACGCACTTGTTTCAGAGTGTGAGTCTGAGCCAGCTGACCGGTGGAAGCTTGCATGCGCATGTTGAATTGCTCACGCAGCAGACCCAGCAGTTCCTGGTTCAGTTCATCGACGCTCTTTTGACGCAGATCTTGGGCTTTCATCACATCACCGTCTTAATTACGAAAGTGGTCTGAACGGACAGCTTGGCAGCAGCCAGGGCGAAGGCTTCGCGAGCCAGGGCCTCAGGAACGCCGTCCATCTCGTACAGAACCTTGCCAGGTTGAATCGGGCATACCCAGTATTCGACGTTACCCTTACCTTTACCCATACGAACTTCGAGGGGCTTTTCGGTAATCGGCTTGTCCGGGAACACACGGATCCAGATTTTACCCTGACGCTTAACGTGACGGGTCATGGCACGACGGGCTGCTTCGATTTGACGAGCAGTCAGTTGACCACGGGTAGTCGCCTTCAGGCCAAAGGTACCGAAGGATACTTCGTTACCAGAGTTGGCCAGACCGCGGTTACGACCCTTATGGGTCTTGCGGAATTTAGTACGCTTAGGTTGCAACATTTACCGAATCTCCTTACTTAGCAGCGCGGCGCTTGTTGTCACGGTCACGCTTGGGCTTTGCAGGAGCTTGCTCTTGAGCAGCGGCAGCATTGACTGCAGCCAGACCGCCCAGAACTTCGCCCTTGAAGATCCAAACTTTGACGCCGATCACACCGTAAGTGGTATGGGCTTCAGAAGTGGCGTAGTCGATGTCGGCACGCAGGGTGTGCAACGGCACACGACCTTCACGGTACCATTCGGTACGCGCGATTTCAGCGCCGCCCAGACGACCGGACACTTCCACTTTGATGCCCTTGGCACCCAGGCGCATGGCGTTCTGTACGGCGCGCTTCATGGCACGACGGAACATAACGCGACGTTCCAGCTGGGAAGTGATGCTGTCGGCAACGAGTTTGCCATCCAGCTCCGGCTTGCGGACTTCGGAAATGTTGATCTGAGCAGGCACGCCAGCAATTACGGCGACGGCTTTGCGCAGTTTCTCAACGTCTTCGCCTTTCTTGCCGATCACGACACCCGGACGAGCGGTGTGAATGGTCACACGGATGCTCTTGGCCGGACGCTCGATAGTGATCTTGGACAAGGAAGCGTTTTTCAGCTCCTTGGTCAGGAACTGGCGTACTTGGAAATCGCTGTACAGGTTGTCAGCGAAGTCTTTGGTGTTCGCGAACCAGGTAGAATTCCAAGGCTTGGTAATACCCAGGCGAATGCCATTAGGATGTACTTTCTGACCCATTGCTTATCTCCCAGCCTTAGCGTCGGATACCACTACAGTGATGTGAGCGGTACGCTTGAGGATACGATCCGCGCGACCTTTAGCACGCGGGCGGATGCGCTTCATGGAGGGACCTTCGTCTACCATGATGGTGGCAACACGCAGGGCGTCGATGTCGGCGCCTTCGTTGTGCTCAGCGTTTGCAATGGCAGATTCCAGCACTTTCTTCACCAGAACTGCAGCCTTTTTCGGGCTGAAGGTCAGGAGGTTCAGAGCCTTGTCTACGGACAGACCACGTACTTGATCGGCTACCAGACGAGCTTTCTGGGCAGAAGTACGGGCATAACGGTGTTTAGCGATAGCTTCCATCATTTATCCCTTAGCGCTTCTTAGCCTTCTTATCAGCAGCATGGCCGCGATAAGTACGAGTCGGTGCGAATTCACCCAGTTTGTGACCGATCATTTCTTCGGTAACGAAAACCGGAACGTGCTGACGACCATTATGGACAGCGATGGTCAAACCGATCATGTTCGGGATGATCATTGAACGACGGGACCAGGTCTTAACCGGCTTTTTATCCCCGCTTTCCACCGCTTTCTCTACCTTCTTCAGCAAGTGCAGGTCAATAAATGGACCCTTCTTGAGAGAACGTGGCATGGTGATTCCTCTATGTTAACAATTACTTGTTACGACGACGTACGATGTACTTGTCGGTACGCTTGTTCTTACGGGTCTTGAAGCCCTTAGCCTTCTGGCCCCATGGGGACACAGGCTGCATGCCCTTGTTACGACCCTCACCACCACCGTGCGGGTGATCAACCGGGTTCATCGCCATACCGCGAACGGTCGGACGAATACCACGCCAGCGGTTTGCACCGGCTTTACCCAGTTGACGCAGCATGTGCTCGGAGTTACCCACTTCACCGATGGTGGCGCGGCACTCGGCCAGAACTTTACGTACTTCGCCGGAACGCAGACGCAGAGTTACATAGTTACCATCACGAGCCAGGATCTGGATGAAGGTACCAGCGGAACGAGCCAGCTGGGCGCCTTTACCAGGTTTCATCTCAACGGCGTGAACGGTAGAACCAACCGGGATATTACGCATCGGCAGGGTGTTACCTACCTTGATCGCAGCATCAGCACCAGAAGCGATTGCATCACCAGCTTTCAGGCCTTTCGGGGCCAGGATGTAACGACGCTCACCGTCTGCATACAACACCAGGGCGATGTTAGCGGTACGGTTAGGATCGTATTCCAGACGCTCTACTTTGGCCGGAATGCCGTCTTTGTCGCGCTTGAAGTCGACCAGACGGTAGTGTTGCTTGTGACCACCACCGATATGACGGGTGGTGATACGGCCGTTGTTGTTACGACCACCGGACTTGCTTTTGCTGTCCAGCAGAGCGGCGAAGGGCTTACCCTTGTACAGCTCTTGGTTGACGATCTTAACGACGTGGCGGCGGCCCGGAGAAGTAGGCTTGCACTTAACGATTGCCATTTTTCAGAACTCCTCTTACTCGGCTGCGCCCATGAAGTCGATGTCCTGACCAGCTTTCAGGGTCACATAAGCCTTTTTCCAATCGGAACGACGGCCTACACGCGCACCTGAGCGCTTGGTTTTACCCTTCATGTTCAGGGTACGGACGGTCTCAACTTCGACCTCGAACAGTTTCGCAACTGCAGCTTTGACTTCCGCCTTGGTGGCATCAACAGCAATCTTGAACACGATAGTGTTCTGCTTTTCTGCGACCATGGTGCTCTTTTCAGAGATATGCGGAGCCTTCAGAACTTTCAACAAACGCTCTTCGCGGATCATGCCAGCATCTCCTCGATTTGCTTAACTGCGTCAGCAGTCATCAGAATCTTGTCGAAAGCGATCAGGCTGACCGGGTCGATACCGGCAACGTCACGCACGTCAACTTTGTACAGGTTGCGAGCAGCCAGGAACAGGTTCTCATCGACTTCAGCAGTCACGATCAGAACGTCAGTCAGTTCCATCTCTTTCAGCTTGGCGATCAGTTCTTTGGTCTTCGGCGCTTCGATGCCGAATTTCTCAACAACGATCAGGCGCTCTTGACGTACCAGCTCGGACAGGATGCTACGGATAGCGCCGCGGTACATCTTCTTGTTAACTTTTTGGCTGTGATCTTGCGGCTTAGCAGCAAAAGTCACACCACCGGAACGCCAAATGGGCGAACGGATGGAGCCAGCACGGGCACGACCAGTACCCTTCTGACGCCACGGCTTTTTGCCGCCACCAGACACTTCAGAGCGAGTCAGCTGCGCACGAGTACCCTGACGGGCACCTGCGGCATATGCAACGACGACCTGGTGAACCAGAGCTTCGTTGAATTCGCGCCCGAAGGTAGTCTCGGAAACTTCAAGAGCGCTCTTGGCGTCTTTCATTACCAATTCCATTACTATCTCCTCAGACGTTACGCTTTGACGGCAGGTTTGACGATCACGTTGCCGTTGGTTGCACCCGGTACTGCACCTTTGATGAGCAGCAGGTTACGTTCAGCGTCAACACGAACCAGTTCCAGGTTCTGAGTCGTTACACGCTCAGCACCCATGTGACCAGCCATCTTTTTGCCCTTGAATACACGACCCGGAGTCTGGTTCTGACCGATAGAACCCGGAGCGCGGTGAGACAAGGAGTTACCGTGGGTCATATCCTGGGTGCGGAAGTTCCAGCGCTTAACAGTACCGGCAAAACCTTTACCCTTGGATGTGCCGGTAACGTCTACCAGCTTAACGTCAGCAAGAAGATCTACTTTCAGCTCGCTACCAACAGTGAAAGTTTCACCGTTGTTCAAGCGGAATTCCCACAGACCGCGACCGGCTTCTACACCAGCTTTGGCGAAGTGGCCAGCTTCCGGCTTGGTTACACGGCTGGCTTTTTTGGCGCCAGTGGTAACCTGAATAGCGTTGTAGCCGTCGGTTTCTACAGATTTGACCTGAGTTACACGGTTAGCTTCAACTTCGATAACAGTCACCGGGATAGAAACGCCATCTTCAGTGAAGATGCGAGTCATACCCACTTTGCGACCTACAAGACCGATTGTCATTGTTATCAACCTCTTTCCGTAATTAACCCAGGCTGATCTGGACGTCTACACCGGCTGCCAGATCCAGACGCATCAGAGCGTCAACGGTCTTGTCAGTCGGTTCAACGATGTCTACCAGACGCTTGTGAGTGCGGATCTCGTACTGATCGCGCGCATCTTTGTTGACGTGCGGGGAGATCAGGACGGTGAAGCGCTCTTTGCGAGTCGGCAGCGGGATAGGACCGCGAACCTGCGCGCCGGTGCGCTTTGCAGTTTCAACGATTTCCGCTGTGGATTGATCAATCAGGCGATGATCAAAAGCCTTCAGGCGAATACGGATTCTTTGGTTCTGCATTGACAGAGCTCCAATAGATAAAAGAACATAAATCAACACCGCCCGACCGGGAATATTCCAGCCAGAGGTGTGATTTTTCACGTTTCCTCCCATATCGGGAGGACTGTAAGGCTGGCGACTCGTAAACGGGAAGCTCAGCAAGCAGACATATCGTCTGGCTACCTCATGGGTAAGCGGAGGGGATTATACGGATTTTTTCAATTCGCGCAAGAGAGGGCGCACAGATTGTGCGCAATATGGTGGGACGGATGGATCTTGCCACCACCGGCCGGATTGCCCCCATGCGGTGGTGACGACAAGGCCCCAATCGGGCTGATAGACTGCGCCCTTGCCTCTGTCAGCGGAACGACCCCAGATGATCAAAGATCAGAAGAAAGCCTACCAATATGGACTCTGCGCCGTCGCCCTCTGGTCGACGGTGGCCACCGCCTTCAAGATCTCCCTCGCCTACTTCGAGCCGGTGCAACTGCTGCTCGTGGCCGCCTTCACCTCGACCCTGACGCTGGGGCTCATCGTCACCAGGCAGGGCAAGCTGCCGCTGCTGCTGAGCTATATCAAGGCGCGCCCCTACTACTATCTGGCACTCGGCGCCCTTAACCCCTTCCTCTACTACCTGCTGCTGTTCAAGGCCTATGATCTGCTACCCGCCCAGCAGGCGCAGACCCTCAACTACACCTGGGCCATCACCCTCAGCCTGCTGGCGGTGCCCTTCCTCGGTCAGAAGTTGCGCCGCCGCGACGGGGTTGCCATCGTGCTGGGTTACTTCGGTGCCCTGGTGATCGCCACCAAGGGAGACGTGTTCGGCCTGCACTTCGACAGCCCGCTCGGGGTCACGCTGGCGCTGGTGTCTACCTTCATCTGGGCCGGCTACTGGATCCTCAACACCCGCAATCAGGGGGATCCCATCGTCAGCCTGCTGCTCGGTTTCATCATCAGCCTGCCTTTCATTGTCGTGGCAACCTGGCTGCTCGCCGATTTCCACATGACCGCCTGGCAAGGCTGGGCCGGCGCCATCTATGTGGGCCTATTCGAGATGGGCTTCGGCTTCGTGCTCTGGCTGATGGCCCTGCGCCACGCCACCAACACGGCCCCCATCAGCAATCTCATCTTCATCTCGCCGTTTGCCTCCCTGGTGCTGCTCAACCTGTTGATCGGCGAGGCCATCCATCCCGCCACCCCCATCGGGCTGGCGCTGATCGTGGCCGCCCTGCTCATTCAGCAGCTCAAATACGGCAAACGCTACCGCAGCAAGGCCGAGCCACAGGGCTGAAACACAGAGGGCGCATCCATCGATGCGCCCTCTGTTCAATCCACCCACTCCAGTGGCTGGTGCTTGGGTAGCCGGATCTCCACCAGCAGCCCCCCCAGCTCGGAGCTGCCCAGCCGTATGGTGCCGTGGTGCTGGGACACTATCTTGGCGACGATGGCCAGCCCCAAGCCGCTGCCGCCGCCGGTGCGCGCCACATTACCCTGGGTAAAGGGCTTGAGCACCCGAGTGTAGTCCTGTTCCGGAATGCCGGGTCCGTTGTCCGACAGGCGCAGCCGTACCCAGTGACCGTCATCCTTGAGCTCCGCCTGCAGCCGGGTTGCCCCGTAGCGCAGGGAGTTACCCGACAGGTTGTTGAGGATGCGGCGCAGGCTGATGGGGTTGCAGGCCACTCGCACCGCCTGTTCCGGCAACAGCAGTTCCACCTCCAGCCCCTGATCGGTCTGCATCAGCAAGGCGTCGTGGACCAGCTGGGTCAGATCGATCTGCCGGGTATCCAGCCCTTCATCCGGCCGGATGTAGTCGATGAACTGGTCGATGATGCCGTTGGACTCGTCGATGTCCGCGTTGATGCTTTCTTTGAGGTATTCATCCCCGGACGACATCATCTCGGTCGCCAACCGGATGCGAGTCAGCGGCGTGCGCAGATCGTGGGAGACCCCGGCCATCATCATGTTGCGCTCCTCGATCAGCCGTTTGATGGAGCTCGACATGTGGTTGAAGGTACGCGTCAGCCGGCGCACCTCCCGGGAGCCCTGCTCCCCCAGCGCATCGGGGAAGTTGCCACGGGCCACCGCCACGGCGCCCGCCTCCAGATCCTCCAGCGGCCGCACCAACTGGCGGGCGAAGCGCCAGGCGGCGAACAGGGTCACCACCAGCAGCACGCTCATGTAGAGGATCAGCGGCTCTATGTCGTCATCCTCGATCTCGGTCAGCGGGATCCGCACCCACATCTGTTTGGCCTGGGGCGGCTGGATCCAGATGATGTAGTGATCCTGGATCTCGACCCTGACCTTGGTCTCCCCCTTCAGCTCGCGGCTGATGCTCTGCTCCAGGTAGATATAAGGCTTGGACTCCTTGAGCCCATGCTGCTCCGCCTCGGCCTGGGTATAGATGTCGCTGCCGGTCGCCACATAGACCAGCGCCTCGGCATCCTCGCTGAGGGCCAGCTGCTTGCTGTCGATGGGGAAGATGAGTTTGACCTGATTGGCCAGCAGGTGGCTGATCTGCTTGACGGTGGGCGCCAGCAGGTAGTTGTAGAAGGTGGCGTAGGAGACAAACTGATAGACCACCAGCACGGCAGCCAGGAACCAGAGCATGCGGGAGAACATGCTGCTCACTTTCTTCATGTGCCGTCACCGTCCGGCACGAACACATAGCCGAGACCCCAGACGGTCTGTAGGTAACGGGGCTGGGCCGGATCCTGCTCCAGCAGGCGACGCAGGCGGGAGACCTGCACGTCGATGCTGCGCTCGGTGGCGGTATATTCACGGCCCCTGGCCAGGTTCATCAGCTTGTCGCGGGAGAGCGGCTCGCGGGGATGACTCACCAACACCTTGAGCACGGCGAACTCGCCGCTGGTCAGGGCCACCGGCTCGCCGTCCCGGCTCAACTCCCGGGTCGCCAGGTTGAGCTGATAGGCACCGAAGCTCACCATCTTCTCGGCAACGGAAGGCGCACCGGGCAGCTCGACGGTATGGCGGCGCAGCACGGCGCGGATCCGGGCCAGCAGCTCGCGTGGATTGAACGGCTTGGGCAGGTAGTCGTCGGCCCCCATCTCGAGTCCGACGATACGATCCACCTCGTCCCCCTTGGCGGTAAGCATCAGTACCGGGATCTGGTTGCCCGCCTCGCGCAGACGGCGGCAGATGGAGAGGCCGTCCTCCCCCGGCAGCATCAGATCCAGCACCATTAGACTGAAGTTCTCGCGAGTCAGCAGGCGATCGGCCTGCTCTCCATTGGCGACGCCCCGCACCATGAATCCCTGCTCGGTGAGGTAACGCTCCAGCAGGGAACGTAATTTCAGGTCGTCGTCGACCACCAGAACCTTGTATTGCTGACTCATGCTTGCCACTCCTCTTTCTCTGCTCCCAATACTAGGGTGCCCCCCCTGCATCGACAAAGCATAAAAATGTTACCGGTTATTACCCTCGACCGGCCCATCGCGGGCCGTTGCACCAGCGAGGCGGCAGGCAAAGAGCCACTGGCAGCGCACCGTTGTTCGACAGCCAGACCACAAGGTGCGAGACCCGCTGATACAACGAGGCGGCTTGTGCCCAGGCATCGACAGACTCTACTATCCCGTGCAGTACAACCTAACCCACCAGCTGGCGCCAGGGACTGATAACCCCATGAAAACCAAACTCATTACCCGTGAAGGCTACAACAGACTGCGGCAAGAGCACGACACCCTGTGGCGGGAGGAGCGGCCCGAGACCACCAAGAAGGTCGCCTGGGCGGCCAGCCTCGGGGATCGCAGCGAGAATGCCGACTACCAGTACAACAAGAAGCGGTTGCGGGAGATCGATAGACGCGTCCGTTATCTGCGCAAGTGTCTGGAGGAGCTGACCATAGTCGACTATGCCCCGTCCCAGGAGGACAAGGTGTTCTTCGGCGCCTGGGTCGAGGTGGAGAGCGAAGAGGGGGAGACCAAGCGCTTTCGCATCGTCGGCTACGACGAGATCTTCGGCCGCAAGGACTACATCTCCATCGACTCCCCCATGGCCCGTGCCCTGCTCAAGAAGGAGGTCGGGGATGAGGCCATAGTGCGTACGCCAGTGGGTGACGCCTGCTGGTATGTCAACGAGATAACCTATCCCAAGTGATCCGGCCAGGGGTGCATACCCCCTCCCCCTATGCTGGGCAGCCGGGGTAGCATCCCCCGCCTCGACCCCATATAGTGCTCACACTCGGCGCCCCAGGGCGCAAACCGGCCACGGCAATGCTCGATGCACCTCCCCATGCAACAGGGAGACAGCTAACGGACGAGCGGCACCCCAGCCACGGCAGGCCAGCTGGATAGACCCGACCACAGAGATCCCCAATGCACAGCCATGTAATTGAGAGACAGATCGCCACCGAGCTCAATGCTCGCCCACAGCAAATAGAGGCCGCCGTGCGCCTGCTGGATGAGGGGTCGACCGTGCCCTTCATCGCCCGTTACCGCAAGGAGGTGACCGGCGGCCTGGATGACAGCCAGCTACGCACCCTGGAGGGCCGGCTCGGCTATCTGCGCGAGCTGGCCGATCGCCGCCAGGTGATCCTGCGCTCCATCGAGGAGCAGGGCAAACTCACCCCCGAGCTGGCCCGCGATCTGAACGAGGCCGACAGCAAGACCCGGCTGGAGGATCTCTACCTTCCTTATAAGCCTAAGCGTCGCACCAAGGGGCAGATGGCCATCGAGGCCGGGCTCGAGCCGCTAGCGAACCTGCTGCTCACCGATCCCATGCGGGATCCCGAGCAGGAGGCGCTGGCCTTCCTCAATACGGAACAAGGCATCACCGACCCCAAGGCCGCCCTCGACGGCGCCCGCTACATCCTGATGGAGCGCTTCGCCGAGCAGGCGGATCTGCTGGAGAAGCTGCGGGACTATCTGTGGCACAACGCCACCCTGCGTGCCCGCATGGTGGCGGGCAAGGAGCAGGAAGGGGCCAAGTTCAAGGACTACTTCGAGCACGACGAGCCGCTGCACAAGGCCCCCTCCCACCGGGTGCTGGCCATGCTGCGCGGCCGCAACGAGGGAGTGCTCAACCTGGCGCTAGTCACAGGTGAAGACGAGAGCACCAGCCCCTGCGAGGGGATCATCACCCATCACCTCAGGCTCAACTTGCAAGGCCGCCCGGCGGACAAGTGGCTGCAGGGGGTGGTGAGCTGGACCTGGAAGATCAAACTCTCCCTGCAGATGGAGACGGAGCTTATCGGCCGCATCCGCGAGAGCGCCGAGGAAGAGGCGATCAAGGTGTTCGCCATGAACCTGCAGGATCTGCTGATGGCGGCGCCGGCCGGCATGCGCTGCACTATGGGGCTGGATCCGGGCATCCGCACCGGGGTCAAGGTGGCCGTGGTCGATGCCACCGGCAAGCTGGTCGATCACGCCACCGTCTATCCGTTCGAACCGAAGCGCCAGATCGATCAGAGCCTCAAGACCCTGAGCGAGCTGTGCCAGAAGCACGGGGTCGAACTCATCAGCATCGGCAATGGCACTGCCTCCCGAGAGACCGACCGGCTGGTGACTGAGCTGTTCGAGCGCTACCCCGCCGCCAAGGCACAGAAGATAGTGGTGAGCGAGGCCGGCGCCTCGGTTTACTCCGCCTCAGAGCTCGCCTCCCAGGAGTTCCCGGATCTCGACGTCTCCATCCGTGGCGCAGTCTCCATCGCCCGCCGGTTGCAGGATCCCCTGGCCGAGCTGGTCAAGATCGATCCCAAGAGCATCGGCGTCGGCCAATACCAGCACGACGTGGGCCAGAGCCAGCTGGCGCGCCGACTGGACGCCGTGGTCGAGGATTGCGTGAACGCAGTCGGGGTGGATGTGAACACCGCCTCGGTTGCCCTGCTCAACCGGGTCTCCGGCCTCTCCCAGACCCTGGCCCAGAATATCGTCGCCTACAGAGACGACAACGGTGCCTTCCACAACCGCCAGCAGCTGCTGAAGGTGAGCCGGCTCGGGCCCAAGGCGTTTGAGCAATGTGCCGGCTTCCTGCGCATCCGCGGTGGCAGCAACCCGCTGGACGGCTCGGCGGTGCACCCGGAATCCTATCCTGTGGTGGAGCGGATCCTGGCGCGGCTCCAGCAACAGGTTGAGAGCCTGCTCGGCAACGGCAGCCTGCTCAAAAGCCTCAAACCCGCCGACTACACCGATGAGCGGTTCGGGGTGCCCACCGTCACCGACATCATCGGCGAACTGGACAAGCCGGGCCGGGATCCGCGCCCCGAGTTCAAGACCGCCACCTTCAAGGACGGAGTGGAGAAGATAAGCGACCTGGTGCCCGAGATGATGCTGGAAGGGGTGGTCACCAACGTCACCAACTTCGGCGCCTTCGTCGATATCGGGGTACACCAAGATGGTTTGGTACATATCAGCTCGCTGACCGACCGCTTCGTCAAGGATCCCCGCGAGGTGGTGAAGGCCGGCGACATAGTCAGGGTCAAGGTGCTGGAGGTGGATGCCCCGCGCAAGCGCATCAGCTTGACCATGCGCCTGGACGAGAAGCCGGGACAACCTGCCCGCAAGCCAGCCGAGCCGCGTCAATCCGCGGCGGGCAATGCCAAGCCGAGGAGTGCCCCCGGCAGCAAGCCAGCCCCGGCCAGTGCCATGGGGGGTGCCATGGGCAACGCCTTCGCCGCCGCCCTCTCCAAGACCAAGAAATAAGAAGCCAAAAATACAAAAAGCCCCGCGAGGGGCTTTTTACTGGGCGCTGGAAAGATTTGTCATCACAGGAGCGGTGGATCCGCCTGCTCAGATATCCAGACCAAAGTTCTGGCGAGGGGCCGGCCTGACCGCCTGCCGATAGTGCTGGGCGATGATCTGATTGCGTCTGTCCATGTAAGTCCCGAGCGGGCTGGACGAGCCTTCATCCGGCACTGCTGCCATCAGCTCCTTGCGGGCCTGCGCCTCCTTGACGGTGGCACTGCGGGCCACGCTCATATCCTGAGAGGAAGGCTCGGCCGGTGCCAGCGCCGCGGCGCGTACCTGTTGCATCTTGGCGAGGGTCGCCGCCGGATCACCATGGACGGCGGCGATATCGATAGCCACCTCCCCTCCGCTGGCGTAGCGCTTGCCATCAGGCCCATAGGCATACTCATAGGTCGGGCTGCCCGCATGCTGACCACCCGCACTCTGGTGCGCCTGCTCGTGTTTGCGCACCTCCAGATCCCGCTCGACCAGCACCTCTATCTGTCGCTGCTGCTTCTGTTGCTCCTGCTGGCCGGAGTCCTGCTGCTGCCTGCGCTTGCCCTCTTCGTCCGTGGCCTCGACGAAACGCTGGGGCAAGGCCGCCGGATTGGCCTGAGGGTTGTCTCTGGTCGATTGGGGCAGCGCATTGGGATGGGTCTGGGGAGTGCTGGACTTGTCTTTCTGGGAGCCGAGGCCGGATTCGGCACCGAAGGCCTCGCTTTGGCGAGTCTGGGGAACCAGCTCTGCCCGGCGGTTGTCAGTATGCGCCGCTTCCGTCTGCGGTTGCAGCTGATTGGGGATCAGAGGTGGCAGACTGACGTTGATGTTCATCTCACACCCGGATGTCGATCAGGGTACCCATCATGTCGCTGGCGGTCTGGATCACCTTGGCGGAGGCACCAACCTGCAGCTCGGCCACCTTGAGATTGACCAGCTCCTCAGGCAGCTCCACCCGTTCACCGGCCGGGGTATTGAGGCGGGCTATCTGGTCGGATGCCCGATCGGCCAGCTGCTCCGCCCGCTGGAATCCCTGTACCCCCGTGCTCATGGCAGAATCGATGCGCATCTTGTTGCTCCTCTGGCTGTTGGCTGATTATTCACCAGTCGGAGGAATTATTGAAGCCTGCCGCTCATTTTTCAGCCGATGAACTGCCGTACCATCTCGATGAACTGGGCTGGATGGGAGATGAAGGGGGCGTGGGAGGCCTTGTCCAGCACCAGACTGCGGCTGTCGGGATAGCGCTCGTCCAGCAGCGGGATGGCCGCCTTGGGCACAAGCGAGTCCAGTCGGCCATAGATCCGCAGCCAGGGCAGATCCAACACGGTCAGCTCATCGCGCAGATCGACGTCGGCCAGCAGACTGAGGCCCGCCTCCAGGGCAGCAAGCTGGGGCGCCGGCCGCTCTGCCAACCAGTGGCGAAGCTGACGGATGTCGTCTCTGGCGTGCTCGCTGCCCATGGCCTGGATCGCCAGGAAGCGCTCTATGGTCTGCTTGAAGTCACCCGCCAGCATCTGGTTGAAACCGGCGAGCACCTTGGGGGCGATCCCGGGCCACTCGTCACGGGCCATGAAACAGGGGGAACTCGCCACGGTGATGAGGCTCTGGCAGCGATCGGGGCGGGTGAGTGCCAGCTGACCCGCCACCAGACCGCCGAGGGACCAGCCGAGCAGATGGCATTTTTCCGGCAAGACGGCGGCGACCTGCTCCGCCAGCCAGGGCAGGCTGTATTCGACGTCGCTCGCCAAGGGGCTATTGCCAAACCCCGGCAGATCCACCAGATGGAGTCGATAATGGACCGCCAGTTCATGGACGATACCGTGCCAGACGGCCCCGTTCATGCCCCAGCCATGCAACAACACCAGGTCCTGGCCCTGGCCAAACCGCTCAACCGATACGCTCATCTAGACTCAAGATTCCTGTTTATCTGCTTGGATCCAGCATGTTAAAGCGCCTGCTCGCCAAAGCAAGTCCGATCCTCGGTAGCCGGGCCGACTGGCTGGGCCTCTGTCTGCTCTGCCGCCAGCCCTGTGACACCCAGCCGCTGCTGTGCAGCTGGTGTCAGCAGGCCCTGCACCAACCCGGCCACAGGTGCAGGCTGTGCGCGGCGCCGCTGCCGGAGCAGGTGGCAGTAGCAGAGTCGATCTGCGGCCGCTGCCAGCGCAGACCACCGCCCTGGCAACGGCTGCAGGTGATCGGTGACTATCTGCCCCCCTATCCCTTGCTGATCCCCCGCCTGAAATACGGAGGCCAGATCCTGCTGGCGCCGCCCCTGGCTCGCCTGCTGGCCAACCATCTGGTGCTGGACACGCCGCCCGAGGTCATCATCCCGGTGCCGCTACATTGGTGGCGCCAGTGGTGGCGCGGCTTCAATCAGGCGCAGGAGATAGGGCTGGCCCTCGGCGAGATCACCGGCATTCCCTGCGATACCCGGCTGCTGCGCAGGATCAGGGCAACCCCTCGGCAGACCAGCCTGAGTGCGGGGCAACGCAGGCGCAACCTGCGCGGCGCCTTTCAGATAGCGCCCCACCACTATCGGCACGTGGCCCTGCTCGACGACGTAGTCACCACCGGCGCCACGGCCGGCCAGCTCAGCCGTTTGCTCCGCGCAAGCGGCGTTGAACAAGTGGAAGTGTGGGCACTCTGTCGCACACAGAGACAGATCAAATAGTCGGGACGGCATGGAGAAGAGGAAATCGCGGTCTGGCGTCTTGTCAGGCACTTGTTGCGCTCAGGGTCACACCGGGTAGCCATCGACACGCTACCCAAGCCAGGCCAAGAGAGTTATCATGAATACCCTAGTCGTACACTCAGGTTTATGAGGATAGTGATGATCAGCATTTCCGACACCGCCCAGGCCCATTTCCGCAAGTTGCTGGAAAAGCAGCCTGATGGCACCAACATCCGGGTGTTTGTGGTCAATCCGGGAACCCAGAATGCCGAGTGCGGCGTATCATATTGCCCACCCGACGCGGTCGATCCGGAAGATCAACACCTGCCCTTCAGCGGCTTCGACTGCCTGGTCGATCCCTTGAGCGCCCCCTTCCTGATAGATGCCACCATCGACTTCGTCACCGATCAGATGGGCTCCCAGCTCACCCTGAAAGCGCCGAACGCCAAGATGCGCAAGGTCGACGACGATGCCCCCCTGGCCGATCGCATCGAATACGTGCTGATGTCCGAGGTGAACCCCATGCTGGCCGGTCACGGTGGCAAGGTGACCTTGATTGACATCACCGACGACAAGCTGGCGATTCTGCAGTTTGGCGGCGGTTGCAACGGCTGTTCACAGGTGGATTACACTCTGAAAGAGGGGATCGAGAAGCAGCTGCTGGAGAAATTCCCGGGTGAGCTCAACGGCGTGAAAGATGCCACCGAGCACCAGCGTGGCGATCACTCCTACTATTGATGCCGCTGCAGTGACTCCCGCCGCGAGGCAGTCGCTGACCTGATGAGCACATGAAAAAGGCCCCGCCAGATTGGCGGGGCCTTTTGCTATCCGGCGAACCGAAGCAACAACGATCTATTCGTCGCGCTTGTCCCGGCTCAGCAGGGCGATGGCGGCCTCTTTCGGGTTCTTGCCCTGATAGAGGACTTCGAAGATCTGCTCACAGATGGGCATCTCGACGCCGAAACGGGCCGCCAGCAGATGCACCTCCTTGGTGTTGCGATAACCTTCCACCACCTGGCCTATCTCGGCCATGGCGGTGTCCACGCTCTTGCCCGCTCCGAGGGCCAGACCGAAACGACGGTTGCGAGACTGGTTGTCGGTACAGGTCAGCACCAGATCCCCGAGCCCCGCCATCCCCATGAAGGTCTTTGCATCGGCGCCCAACGCGGCGCCCAGACGCTGCATCTCCACCAGGCCCCGGGTGATGAGCGCGGTTCTGGCGTTGGCGCCAAAACCCAACCCGTCGGAGAGACCGGCACCGATGGCGATGACGTTCTTGACCGCGCCACCGAGCTGCAGACCGATGAAGTCAGGGTTGGTATAGACCCGGAACGAGCGGCCGCAATGCAGCAGGTGGGACAGATCGTCGGCGAAATCGTCGTGGGTCGAAGCCACCGAGATGGCGGTCGGCATGCCGGCGGCCAGCTCGCGAGCGAAGGTAGGGCCGGAGATCACCGCCAGCGGTATCTCGTCACCCAGCACCTCGCGGGCCACGTCCTGCAGCAGACGACCACTGTCCGGCTCCAGCCCCTTGGTGGCCCAGGCGATACGGGTATCGGGACGCAGGAAGGGCTTGATCCGGGTCAGCACCTGGCCGAACACATGGCTCGGTACCACCAGCAGCAGCACGGGCGCGGCTTGCACCGCGGCCTGCAGATCCGCCGTCAGTTGCAGATCCGTGGGGAAAGGAACATCCGGCAGGAAAGCCTTGTTGCAGCGATCTTGTTCCAGCACGGCGACATGGGCGGCATCGTGGCCCCACAGCAGGGTCGGATGACCGTTGCGCGCCAGAGAAATGGCAAGGGCGGAGCCGTAAGACCCCGCCCCCAAGACCGAAATAGCGATCTGGTCGGCCATTATCAGGCTTCCGCTGTCGCCTGCTGGGCCTGTGCCTGCGCCATGTGCTGGGCAAACAGGGCATCGAAGTTGACCGGTGCCAGGTTCAGCTGCGGGAAGGAACCCTTGCTCACCAGGTTGGCCACGGCTTCGCGGGCGTACGGGAACAGGATGTTCGGGCAGAAGGCGGCCAGGCAGTGAGCCAGCTGCGGCTCCGGCAGGTTGCCGATGGTGAAGATGCCGGCTTGCTGTACTTCGCACAGGAAGGCCGTTTCGGTTTCCAGCTTGCAAGTCACGGTCAGGGTCAGCACGACTTCGAACACGCCGTCAGCCAGCACGTTGGTCTTGGTGTCCATGTCCAGCTTGACGTCCGGCTGCCACTCTTTCTGGAAGATGTGCGGAGTATTCGGGGCTTCGAAGGAAACATCCTTGGTGTAGACACGCTGGATGTGGAATTCCGGTTGCACTTCCTGATTGTTGATTTCGTCAGCCATTTCGTTTGATTCCTTTTTAAGAAAATGTGTGGGCGCAGGCCCTTAAATCAGCGTTTTTTGGTCACCGGCAGATTCTCTGCACGCCATTGGGCCATGCCACCGCTGAGCGTATATACCTGCTTGAAACCGGCCTTGCTCAGTTGGCGACCCGCGCCACCAGCGGTCATCCCCGACTCGCACACCACTATGATGGGGGCGTCTTTGTGTTTTTCAACCGGGCCCAGATTGTTGGCCTGGATCTGGGTGAGTGGCAGGTGATGGGCACCGGCCAGATGACCCTTGGCAAACTCATCCTGACTGCGAATGTCCACTACGGTGGCATTCTCACGGTTGATCAGCAGGGTGGCGGCGTGGTTGTTCACCGCCTTGACCGGAGAAAAACGAGCACGCACGGTGGTATACACCAGAGTGCCTGCCAGACCCAACCAGGCTGCGGTCAGCAGCGGGTTGCGGGTCGCAAAATCCAAATACTCTTGCATCTTCTACTATCCAGGGACCAAGACAAGGGCCCGAGTATACATGGGGCCCTTGATAAGATCAGCCATCTTGGCGGCAAAGCGAGAGCAAGCTCCCATCGGGGGTGCCCCTCGATTGCCCCCATCGAAAAAGTGAGTCTGAACGGGGAGTCGGCGGGCGAAAAACGGGGATCAGACGGACAAAAAAGGGGGTAAATGAGGGGAAAATGGCGGTTGTCAGACAAGCCGGCAACATGCCTAAAACGCGGTCTTAACAACCAAAAAGCCAAGCTACAGAGGGACTTGGCTATCAGGTGACTATTTCGGCAGATGTAGTAATATTACGCTAGTTTCACTTCCCGCAATTCATTCCTATCCGAGAGGACATAGCCTTATGTCAACAGCTAAGAAACCTTTGGTTCTGGTCATCATGGACGGTTGGGGCTACAGCACCAAGCAAGAGCACAACGCCGTCGCCGCCGCCAAGACCCCCAACCTCGACCGCCTCGCCCGTGACTACACCAGCACCCTGATCTCCGGCTCCGGCCTGGACGTGGGCCTGCCCGATGGTCAGATGGGCAACTCCGAAGTGGGTCACGTCAACATCGGTGCCGGTCGCATCGTGTACCAGGAGCTGACCCGCATCTCCAAAGAGATCCAGGACGGCGACTTCTTCCAGAACGTCGAGCTGGCCAAGGCTGTTGACGGCGCCGTGACCAACGGCAAGGCCGTGCACATCATGGGTCTGATGTCCCCGGGTGGCGTACACAGCCACGAAGAGCACATCATGGGCATGATCGAGATGGCCGCCAAGCGTGGCGCCGAGCAGATCTACTTCCACGCCTTCCTGGATGGCCGCGACGTGCCGCCGCGCAGTGCCCAGTCCTCCATCGAACAGTTCGATGCCCTGTTCGCCCGTCTGGGCAAGGGTCGTTTCGCCTCCATGATCGGCCGTTACTACGCCATGGACCGTGACAACCGTTGGGATCGCGTGCAGCAAGCCTATGACCTGATGACTCAGGGCAAGGGCGAGTTCACCGCCGACAGTGCCAGCGAAGCCCTGGCCGCCGCCTACGCTCGCGACGAGAACGACGAATTCGTCAAGGCGACCCGCATCGGTGCCGCCGCCCCGATGCAGGATGGCGATGCGCTGATCTTCATGAACTTCCGTGCCGACCGTGCCCGCGAGATCACCCGCGCCTTCGTCGACAGCGACTTCACCGGCTTCGCCCGTGCCGCAACCCCCAAGCTGAACTTCGTGATGCTGACCGAATACGCGGCCGACATCAAAACCCCTTGCGCCTACCCGCCGACTGCCCTGGTGAACACTCTGGGTGAGTGGCTGGCCAAGCAGGGCAAGACCCAGCTGCGCATCTCCGAGACCGAGAAATACGCTCACGTCACCTTCTTCTTCAACGGTGGCGAGGAAGATTGCTTCACCGGTGAGGATCGCGAGATCGTCGCCAGCCCGAAAGTGGCTACCTACGACCTGCAGCCGGAGATGAGCTCCGAAGAGCTGACCGACAAGCTGGTCGCGGCCATCAAGAGCGGCAAGTACGACACCATCATCTGCAACTACCCGAACGGCGACATGGTCGGCCACACCGGCGTGTTCGACGCGGCCGTCAAAGCCTGTGAGGCGGTTGACCACTGCATCGGTCGTGTCACCGAGGCCCTGGCCGAAGTGGGTGGCGAATGCCTGATCACCGCCGATCACGGCAACGCCGAGAAGATGCTGGACGAAGAGACCGGTCAGGCCCACACCGCCCACACCAATCTGCCCGTCCCGCTCATCTACTTCGGTCGCAAGGCCGAGGTGCTGGAAGGCGGCAAACTGTCCGATCTGGCCCCGACCATGTTGACCCTGATGGGTCTGCCGGTGCCGCCGGAAATGACTGGCAAGCCCCTGATGATTCTGAAATAATCCTTCCCCATGCGGGGATGCGAAGTGATTTCAACCAAAACCAGTCGCGTCGGCCTGTTGGCCGGCGCGCTGTTTTTTTGTCTGTCGTTCGGCGCAGGCAAGGCCCTGGCTGCCAACCAGCAGCTCGGCGCCATGCAGACCGAGATCAAGGAACAGCAGAAGACCATCAAGCTCAGCAAGCAGGAGCTGGCCAAACTCAATACCCAGCTCAAGGCCGATGAGCAGGCCATCTCGGTCGCTGCCGCCAAGCTCGATCAGACCAGGCTGCAACTCAAGCAGAATCAGCAGACGCTGGTAACACTGCAGCGAGACAAGCTGGATCTGGAGCAACAGGCCAAACATCAGAAACAATTGCTGGCCAAGCAGGCGGAAAGCGCCTTCCAGGCGGGCAATCACGATTACCTCAAGCTGCTGCTCAACCAGCAGGATCCGGCCAAACTGAGCCGTGCCCTCGATTACTTCGACTATCTCAACAAGGCCCGCATCGAGGCCATCGACACCCTGCGAGCCACCCGCACCAAGCTGGCCAAGAACCAGCAGGCCACCCAAGAAACCGAAAGCAAGCTGCAGAGTCTGCTGAGCGAACAGCAGCAACATCACCAGAGTCTGCTGGCCAGCCAGCAGAGCCGTGCCACCGTGCGCAACCAGTTGCAGCAGTCGGTGCAAAATGACGAACAGAAACTCACCAAGCTGGTCAAGGCGGAGAAGGCCCTGAAGGCCCGGCTGGAAGAGCTGCGCCGGCAGCGGGAAGAGCAGGAGCGCCGTGAGCGCGCCGAACGGGAGCGGCTCGCCAAGATCAAGGCCGAGCAGGAGCGCCAGCGCCGTCTGGAGGCGCAACGTCTAGCTGCCGAACAGAAGCGCATTGCAGAACAGCAGCGGATCGCGGCCCAACAGCAGAAGGCCGGCGAGCAGCAACGGCTCGCCGCCGAGCAGAAGAGAGTCAGCGAACAGCAGAACAGAGTGGCGCAGCAGCAAACCGCCGCCCGCAACAGCGCCAAGGCCAGCAGCAATGGCTACGGCGGCCTCAGCACCAATGGCAGCCTGCGCTGGCCGGTGCAGGGCCCCATCCTCATCTCCTACGGCTCGGCGCGCACCGCCGAACTCAAGTGGAAAGGCACCCTGATCGGCGCCAGCGAAGGCACCCAGGTCAAGGCGGTGGCGGCGGGTCAGGTGGTCTATGCGGACTGGCTGGACGGCTTCGGCATGCTGCTGGTCATCGACCACGGTAAGGGCTACATGAGCCTCTACGGCCACAATCAGTCGCTGCTGCGCCAGGTCGGCCAGAAGGTGGAGCAGGGTGAACCCGTGGCACTGGTCGGTGACAGCGGCGGCCAGGACAGACCCGGCCTCTACTTCGAGATCCGCTATCAGGGCGAGGCCATCAACCCCACCAAATGGTTGGCAAAGCGCTGAGAATTCGGCTCTCTGCCACGTCCTCCCTCACCCCTTTCCCGCGAAGGGAGAAGGGAGCGAAAGGCGGCAACACCATGGTGTTCACCGCACAATCCATCAAAAAAAGCCTGCATCGCGCAGGCTTTTTTGATCCCAATCGGTGCCCGGCGCCTCACGCCAAATGACGAAAACTTACCTCGTTTTGGCGGGTCACTCAGGGGAAGACGATCATGCCTATCTGCTCCAGCAGCCCCTGCTGCTGCTCTTCACTTATTTTCACCCCGTCCAGATTGACCCGCCGCAGATCCAGCCCGGGCAGATCGCATTGGCGCAGATCGCAGCCCTGCAGGTTGAAGCTGGTCCAGTCTATCTGGCCGAATTCGGAGCCACTCAGATCGGATCCCGCCAGCGACGCTCCCCGCAGGCTGGCCCCCTGCCAGCGATTGCCGCCGAGCTCGCAGCGCTCCAGCAGGCAGCCATCGAAGTTCGCATAGCTGAAATTATTTCCCGTGAGATGGGCCTCGCAGAAGTAACTCTTGACGGTGATCTGGTTCGCGAAGCTGGCCTGGGCGAAGTTGATCCCCATCGCCTGGCAATCCCGCAGTTCCAGCCCGAGGCACTGGCTGCGGCTCAGATCAGCCAGGGTCAGATCGCAGCGCAGGAAGCTCGCCTCCCGCAGGTCACAACCCTGCAACTGGCAACCCAGCTCGCGTTCCCGCTCGTAGAAGCTGCAGTCGACGAAACGGCTCTCGCCGAGATCGAGCCAGGAGAAGTTGCAGCCGATGAAGCGACAGTCAGAAAATTGCTCCCCCTCGACCTCCTGCTGCTCAAACCGCTTCCCCTCGAACGTTTTGCCCTTGATCATCCCAAGCTTCCCCCTGTTTATGGCGCCATATGCTGACACCCTCGCCTAAAAACGGTAATGTTACCTGTAACATTGATGCCGGATCCCAAGATGAACGACACCCGCAAGCGCCGCCCCACCCTGCAAGACATCGCCGACCTGACCGGGGTCACCAAGATGACCGTCAGTCGCTACCTGCGCGATCCGCAGGCCGTGGCCGAGGGCACTCGCGAGCGCATCGCCGCCGCGGTGGAAGAGCTTGGCTACATCCCGAACCGGGCGCCGGAGATGCTCTCCAACGCCACCAGCAAAGCGATCGGCATCCTGATCCCGTCCCTCTCCAATCAGGTCTTTTCCGCCCTGGTGCAGGGCATAGAGGCGGTGACCCGCCCCGCCGGCTACCAGACCCTGCTCGCCCACTACGGCTACAGCCCAGAGCGAGAGGAGGAGCAGGTCGCCGCCCTGCTCTCCTACAACGTAGATGGCCTGATCCTGTCAGACAGCGCTCACACCGAGCGCACCCGCAAGATGATCGCCACCGCCGGCATCCCGGTGGTGGAGACCATGGATCTGCCGCAGACCCCCATCGACATGGTGGCCGGCATGGATCACAGAGCGGCTGGCCGGGCCATGGTAACAGAGATGCTGCGGCGGGGTCGGCGCAAGGTGGTCTATCTCGGCGCCCGGCTCGACGTGCGCACCCAGCTGCGAATGGAGGGCTACTACCAGGCGATGAGCGATTATGGCCTCGCCGGCCAGCACCTGCTGACCGAGCAATCCTCCAGCTTCACCCTGGGGGGTCAGCTGCTGGAGCAGGCACTGGTGTGCCATCCCGATCTCGACGGCCTGTTCTGCACCAACGACGATCTGGCGGTCGGCGCCCTGCTGCAGTGCCAGGCCAAGTGGATACCGGTGCCGCAACAGATCGCCATCGCCGGCAGCAATGGCCTCGACATCGGCCAGGCCATGACCCCCAAGCTCGCCAGCATCATCACCCCGCGCCAGGAGATAGGCCGCGAGGCGGCGACCATGTTGCTGGCCCGACTCAATGGCCAGTCGCTGCCCGAGACCTGCCGGGATCTCGGCTTCTCCCTCTATCAGGGGGAAAGCCTGGGCTGACCGCCCCTTATCTGCCGCCCCGGCCCCCTCCTCCACCGGGCTGAGGTCGAAAACAGACAGGCCACCCTGAGGTGGCCTGTTTGGTTTTTCTAAACGACTCTTGCTTAGCGTTTAACCAATTCAACCGCTTCGCGGGACAGACGAGTCACCTCATCCCAGTCACCCCCCTTGATGGCATCGGCCGGCAGCATCCAGGAGCCGCCGACGGTGGCGACGCACTTGAGCGCCAGATAGTCGGCCACGTTTTTCGGGCCTATGCCGCCGGTGGGGCAGAAGCGTACCTGGGGCAGGGGCGCGGCGATGGCGGCCAGCGCCTTGGTGCCGCCGTTGGCCTCGGCCGGGAAGAATTTCAGGTGGTCATAGCCGGCTTCCAGCGCCTGCATCACCTCGGAGGCGGTGGCCACCCCGGGGATCAGCGGCGCGGTACTTTGGGCGGCGTGAGCCAGCAGCGCCGGGGTCATCCCGGGTGAGATGACGAAACGGGCACCGGCGGCCACGGCGGCATCGAACTGTGCGCAGTTGAGCACGGTACCGGCACCGACCATGGCCTCCGGCATCGCCTTGGCGATCAGGGCGATGGCGTCGAGCGCCACCGGGGTGCGCAGGGTGATCTCGAATACCGAGATGCCGCCGGCCAGCAGTGCCCTGGCCATCGGCAGGGCCTGCTCCAGATCGCTGATGACCATCACGGGAACCAGCGGGGAGGCGGCAAACACCTCGGCAGGGGTCACTTTCCAGTTTTGCATAGCTCTTCCTCAGTCAAAGATGGTGGCGCCGCACTCGGCGCTCGATACCGCGCGACGCATCACGCTGAACAGTTCACGGCCCCAGCCCTCTTGCTCCAGGCTGAGATCGATCTCGGCCTGGGTGCGGCCGGTCAAATCGGTCAGGCAATCCAGGCGGCCGGATTCCGCATCCACCCGCAACAGATCGCCGTCGCGCAGCAGGCCGATGGCGCCGCCGTGCAGCGCTTCCGGGGTGACATGGATGGCGGCCGGGATCTTGCCGGAGGCACCGGAGAGGCGGCCATCGGTGACCAGCGCCACCTTGTGACCCGCCTTCTGCAAGTTGCCGAGCACCGGCATTAACATGTGCAGCTCCGGCATGCCGTTGGCGGCGGGGCCGTTGTGGCGCACGACGATGACCGCATCCTGATTCAGTTCACCGGCCTTGTAGGCCGCCTCCACCGCGTGTTGGGAGGAGAAGACCCGGGCGGGCGCCTCGATGACCCGGTATTCCGGCGCCACGGCCGAGACCTTGACCACGGCACGGCCCAGGTTGCCGGAGAGCAGCTTGGTGCCGCCGGTGGCCTGGAACTGGGCGCCGGAGAGTGACAGCACGCTCGGATCCGTGCTCTCGCCGACCTCTTGCCACGCCAGCTTACCATCCACCAGCACGGGGCGGCTGAGGTAATCCTGCATCTCGCCGAAGGTCGGGGTCGCATCCATGTGGATCAGCCCCTCCTGTGCCAGACGGCGCATCAGACCGGGCACGGCACCCGCCTGCTCGAAGGCGTTCACGTCCGCCGGGCCGTTCGGGTACATGCGCACCAGCAGCGGCACCACATCGGACAGATCGCTCAAGTCGTCCCAGGTCAGCTCCAGACCGGCGGCGCGGGCCAGCGCCACCATGTGGATGCTGTGGTTGGTGCTGCCTCCGGAGGCGAGCAGGGCCACCAGGCCGTTGACCAGGGCGCGCTCGTCCAGCACCTCGCAGAGGGGACGGTAGGCCGGGGAGCCGGGGATCATGGCGCTGATACGGCGGGCCGCCTCGGCGGTCAGGGCATGGCGCAGTTCACTGTGCGGGTGCACGAAGGCGGAGCCCGGCAGCATCAGACCCATGGCCTCGAACACCAGCTGGTTGGTGTTGGCGGTGCCGTAGAAGGTACAGGTGCCAGCCGAGTGATAGGCGCCACACTCCATCTCCAGCAGGGCCTCGCGGCCCACCTCGCCGGCGGCGTATTGCTGGCGCACCTTCACCTTCTCGTCGTTGCTGATGCCGCTGGCCATGGGGCCGGCGGGCACGAAGGCGGTGGGCAGATGGGCATGGGAGAGCGCCCCCATGATCTGGCCAGGGGCTATCTTGTCGCAGATGCCGAGCAGCAGAGTCGCGTCGAAGGTGTTGTGGGACAGTGACAGCGCGGTGGCCTGGGCGATCAGATCCCGTGAGAACAGCGACATGTCCATTCCCGGCTGGCCCTGGGTGACGCCGTCGCACATGGCGGGCACGCCGCCGGCGACCTGAGCGCTGTGGCCGAGCGCCGCCAGCGCGGCCTTGATCCGGTCAGGGTAGCCCTGATAGGGCTGATGGGCACTCAGCATGTCGTTGTAGGCGGTGACGATGCCGACGTTGGCGCGGGTCATGTCGAGGATCCGGCCCTTCTCGTCGCAGCCGGAGGCGGCCACGGCATGGGCCAGGTTGCCACAGGCCAGGGCGGCGCGGGTCTTGCCCTGCGCGGCCTGACGCTGGATGCGGGCAAGGAAGGCCGCACGGCGGCTGCGGCTGCGCTCGCGAATGCGCTCGGTGACCGCGATGATGACGGGATGGGTCATAGTGATTGCTCCAGTACGGTAATTAGGCGGCGGTCGACAACCGTCGGGATCGGCAGACGGCTCACAGGGCCTGCCCCAAGGTGGTGACGGCGCGATCGACAACCTGTTCGAAGGGCCCGTCTATATCGATATGGAATACCCCGGCCTCGCCATCCGGCCGCTCCAGGGCATCAAACTGACTCTGTACCATGCCTTCGCGCATGAAGTGACCCTTGCGGGCCCGCATCCGTTCGAGAATGAGCGACTGGCTGCCATCCAGGAACAGGAAGTGCACCGAATCGTTGCCCTCGCGGATCTGGTCCCGGTATTGGCGCTTGAGGGCGGAACAGACGATCACCCCCACCTCGTTCTTCTGCTCAAGGCTGTAGGCCGCATCACGGATCCGTTCCAGCCAGGGAGCGCGATCCTCATCGTTGAGCGGGGCGCCGCTGGCCATCTTCTGAATGTTGGCGCGGGGGTGCAGATCGTCCCCGTCGATGAACTTGGCACCCAGGGCTTGCGCCAGCTTGAGGCCGACACTGGATTTGCCGCTACCACAGACGCCCATCACGATAATGCTCTTTCCCGCCATTTTTTGACCTCTATCTCAATTCTTAAATAACCTGTCGTTGATGGGTTCTAAGCTACCACGTTACCGGTAACATGTTACCGGTAACGTTACGGTGTGTGAAGTGGTGCACAAAATTGTGCAGGACAATAAATTGGAACTCGTGAGGAAATAAAAATTATGGATGGTGCGGTAAATACCCCCGATGTCGCCTATCTGCTCTCGGTAGCAGGCGGTGCAATTATTCTGCTGCTGCTGTTGATCATGCGCTTCAAAATCCACGCCTTCGTCTCCCTGACGCTGGTCAGCGTGGTCACGGCCCTCGCCACCGGCGTCGCCTATGACCAGGTCGTGCCCACCATCCTCGGTGGCTTCGGCAGCACCCTGGCCTCGGTCGCCTTGCTGGTCGGCCTCGGCGCCATGATCGGCCGGATCCTGGAGATGACAGGGGGTGCCAAGGTATTGGCCGACACCCTCATCAGCCGTTTCGGCGCCCACCGTGCCCCCTTCGCGCTGGGGATTGCCTCCCTGCTGTTCGGCTTCCCCATCTTCTTCGATGCAGGCCTCATCGTGATGCTGCCCATCATCTTCAGCGTGGCCAAGCAGTTTGGCGGCTCCGTCCTCAAATATGCCCTGCCCTCCGCCGGTGCCTTCGCGGTGATGCATGCCTTCATGCCGCCGCACCCGGGTCCCGTCGCCGCGAGCGAGCTGCTCGGTGCCAACATCGGCCTGCTGACCATAGTCGGCCTGCTGGTCGCCATCCCGACCTGGTACCTGGGTGCCTATCTGTTTGGCCTCTGGGCCGGCAAGAAATTCGAGCTGCCGCTGCCGCCGAGCTTCACCTCACAGCCAGCGATCCCGGCCAACATGCTGCCGAGCTTCGCTCAGGTCATCTCCATCCTGCTGCTGCCGCTGGTGCTCATCTTCATGGATACCGGCCTCAACACCCTGGGCTCCATGGGGCTGGTCGAGAAGGGCGCTGACTGGGTCAACCTGCTGCGCATGATCGGCAAGACCCCGATCGCCCTGATGATCACCCTGCTCTACGCCCTCTGGATCTTCCGTCGCCAGCAAGGCAAGGTGCAGCTCGAGAAGTTCTGCAACGATGCGCTGGCCCCGGTCTGTGCCGTCATCCTGGTCACCGGCGCCGGTGGCATGTTCGGTGGCGTGCTGCGCGCCAGCGGCATCGGTTCGGCACTGGCAGACGTACTGGGCGATACCGGCATGCCGGTGATCCTGGCCGCCTTCCTGGTCTCCACCGCACTGCGCGTGGCGCAAGGCTCCGCCACCGTGGCCCTCACCACCACCGCCGCGCTGATGGCCCCCATGGTGGCCGCGACCCCTGGCCTGAGCGAGCTGGATCTGACCTTCATCGTCATCGCCATCGCCGGCGGCGCGACCGTGCTGTCCCACTTCAATGACTCCGGCTTCTGGCTGGTCGGTCGCTTCCTGAACATGGATGTGAAGACCACCCTCAAGACCTGGACCGTGATGGAGACCCTGCTCGGCACCATCGCCTTCCTCATAGTGGCACTGGCCAGCATCGTGTTCTAAGCACGCGCCTCGTCATGACGCCTCCATGCGGGTCGGGCTCTTGTCCCGACCCGTATTCTTTTAGCAGGGTCACACCGACGTGGATTCTTTATTGGGTATTCAGCGCCGAGATTGCTAGAATCGCCTATTCATTGCCCCGAGTGGAACGCTTAACCCCGTGATTTCAGGTTTCTCTATGCATTCATCGGCACATTATCGACAGTTGCTGACACGTTTACCCCAGATCGCGGTTGCCGCGGATCAGTTCCAGGTACTCAGCAGCGCCAAAGACTTCAAGAGCCGGATCCTCTCGCTCATCGCCGGCGCGACCCACCGCATCTATCTGATCGCCCTCTATCTGCAGGACGACGCGGCGGGACGGGAGATACTGTCGGCACTCTATGCCGCCAAGCAGCGCAACCCGGCCCTCGACATCAAGGTCTTCGTCGACTTCCACCGCGCCCAGCGCGGCCTCATCGGCAAGGGCAAGCAGGGCGGCAACCACCTGATGTATCAGGAGATGGCCGCTCGCCATGAACATCAGATCGAGATCTACGGCGTGCCCGTGAAGGGCCGCGAGCTGCTCGGCGTCCTGCACCTCAAGGGCTTCATCTTCGACGATACCCTGCTCTATTCCGGCGCCAGCCTGAACGACATCTACCTGCACCAGCAGGATCGCTACCGTTTCGACCGCTACCACCAGATCAACAGCCAGGCGCTGACCCGCAGCATGGTCAACTACGTGGACGATGTGTTCCTGCGCAGCGAGGCGGTGCAACGACTGGATCGTCGCGAGATCCCCAGCGCCAAACAGCTGAAGGGGCCGATCCGCCGCTTCAAGCAGAGCCTGCGCACCAGCCAGTACCGTTTCGAGAGCATCCCGGCCAACAGCCAGGAGATCGCCATCACCCCCATGGCGGGGCTGGGCAAGCGCGGCAACCAGCTCAACCGGATGATCCGCAACCTGATCCGTGCCACCGAGCGCGAGCTCTTCATCTGCACCCCCTACTTCAACCCGCCAAAGGAGTTGAGCAAGGACGTGGAGTCACTGCTCAAGCGCGGCTGCAAGGTGACCATAGTGGTGGGCGACAAGACCGCCAACGACTTCTTCATCCCGCCACAGGAGAAGTTCTCCACCATCGGCGGCCTGCCTTATCTGTACGAGACCAATCTGCGCAAGTTTGCCGAGCGCAACCAGCGTCACATCGACGCCGGTCGTCTCAAC
The DNA here is from genome assembly GCF_056279295.1 of Aeromonas sp. TECH754. NCBI lineage: Bacteria > Pseudomonadati > Pseudomonadota > Gammaproteobacteria > Aeromonadales > Aeromonadaceae > Aeromonas > Aeromonas sp. TECH754. The sequence goes on from NZ_JBWBRA010000001.1 coordinate 3,674,905, forward strand.
CTGATGCTCTGGTGCTGCGAGCAGAACTCCTATCACCTCAAGGGACTGTTCGTGGACAAGGAGTGGGCGCTGCTGACCGGCAACAACCTCAATCCCCGCGCCTGGGCGCTGGATCTGGAGAATGGCCTGCTGGTGCACGATCAGCACCACCATCTGCAGGAGAGGTTCAGCGAGGAGCGGGCCAACATTCTGGCGCACACCCGCCGCATCAGCCACTTCGATCAGATAGAGCAGATCAAGGACTACCCGGAACAGGTCCGCAAACTGCTGGCCCGCATCCACAGGGTCAAGGCGCATATCCTGCTTAAGCGCATCATCTAAACCGTTTTCCGGTTCCCGTTTATGCCCAATCCAAAGCCCTCCCGTTTTCGGCAGGGCTTTGTTATTATCTGGACATATTTACAGTATTTCTGGGCATCTAATTGATGAAATTGGATAAAATCTCCCTCGACAGCCTCAAGGGCGTCGGCAGCAAGATGCTGGAGAAACTCGAACGACTGGGTCTGGCGACGGTGCAGGATCTGATGTTCCACCTCCCCCTTCGCTACGAGGATCGCACCCAGGTGTGGCCCATCGGCGATCTGCCGCCGGGGCTGCATGGCGCAGTCGAGGGCGAGATCCAGGATACCCAGCTGGTGATGGGGCGCCGCCGCATGCTGGTGTGTCGCATCAGCGATGGCACCGGCAGCCTGACCCTGCGCTTCTTCAATTTCACCGCCGCCCAGAAGAACAGTCTGAGCCAGGGCCGCCTGCTGCGCTGCTTCGGCGAGGTACGCCCCGGCAAATACGGGCTGGAGATGGCCCATCCCGAGTACAAGCTGCTCGGCGAGGAGCAGGCCGGCCAGACCGAAGAGGCCCTCACTCCCGTCTACCCCACTACCGAAGGGCTGCGTCAGCTCAGCCTGCGCAGCCTCACCGATCAGGCCTTGGCCCAGCTTGATCTCTATGGCGTGGATGAACTGCTGCCCGCCGGTCTCTATCCCCAACAAATCGATCTGGCCGCCGCCCTGCGGCTGTTGCACCGCCCACCCCCCTCGGTGGCACTGGCGTTGCTGGAAAGCGGCCAGCACCCGGCCCAGCGCCGACTAGTGCTCGAAGAGCTGCTGGCTCACAACCTGTCGGTGCTGAAAGTGCGCGCCCAGGCGCAAACCCAGCTGGCCCGGATGCTCAAACCGGCACCGACCCTGGTCAAGCAACTGCTCGGCGCCCTGCCGTTCAAGCCGACCGGAGCCCAGAGCCGAGTGGTCGCCGAGATCAGCCAGGATCTGCAGCGCAGCTACCCCATGATGCGGCTGGTGCAGGGGGACGTGGGTTCCGGCAAGACACTCGTCGCAGCGCTGGCGGCGCTGCAGGCCATCGGCAACGGCTGTCAGGTCGGGCTGATGGCGCCGACCGAGCTGCTGGCCGAGCAGCACGCCATCAACTTCGCCCACTGGCTGAAGCCCCTCGGTATCCAGGTCGGCTGGCTGGCGGGCAAGCAGAAAGGCAAGGCGCGAGAAGAAGCGCTGGCCGCCATCGCCGATGGCAGCGTCAAGATGGTGGTGGGCACCCACGCCATCTTCCAGGAGCAGGTGGTGTTCCAGCGCCTCGCCCTGGTCATCATCGACGAACAACACAGATTCGGGGTGCATCAGCGCCTCGCCCTGCGGGAGAAGGGCGAGCGGGAGGGGGTTCACCCCCATCAGCTGATCATGACCGCGACCCCCATCCCCCGCACCCTGGCGATGACCGCCTACGCGGATCTCGACACCTCGGTCATCGACGAGCTGCCGCCAGGCCGCACCCCCATCACCACGGTCGCCCTGCCGGACAGCCGCCGGGGCGACGTGATCGAGCGAGTCAAGCTGGCCTGCCAGGAGGGCAAGCAGGCCTACTGGGTCTGCACCCTGATCGAGGAGTCCGAGGTGCTGGAGTGCCAGGCCGCCGAGGATACCGCCACCGAGCTGCAGGCCCAGCTGCCCGGTCTGCACATCGGGCTGGTGCACGGCCGGATGCGGCCGGTGGAGAAGCAGCGGGTGATGGAGGAGTTCAAGGCCGGCATACTGCAGCTGCTGGTCGCCACCACCGTCATCGAGGTGGGGGTGGACGTGCCGAACGCCAGCCTGATGATCATCGAAAACCCGGAGCGGCTCGGGCTAGCCCAGTTGCACCAGCTGCGTGGCCGGGTCGGTCGCGGTTCGGTGGCCTCTCACTGCGTGCTGCTCTACCACGCCCCGCTCTCCAAGACGGCCCAGAGCCGGCTCGGGGTACTGCGCGAGACCAGCGACGGCTTCCTGATCGCCCAGCGGGATCTGGAACTGCGGGGCCCGGGGGAACTGCTCGGCACCCGCCAGACTGGCCTCGCGGATCTCAAGATCGCCGATCTGGTGCGTGACCAGTCGCTCATTCCCCAGGTGCAGAAGATGGCGCGCTTCCTGATGGACAAACACCCGGGCCACGTCGACCCGCTGATCCGCCGCTGGCTGGGGCTGAGAGACCACTACTCCAATGCCTGATGAGGGAAAGATGCAGATGATGGCCAGACGGCCTGATGGTCCATCCCCCGTCACCCCGCTGACCCGCCACAAGCTGGGACTGCGGGATCACGATTCCAATGCCTGACGAGACCCCGAGGGAGGGAACACACCGATGAATTCCTGGCTACGCGCCCTGCTCTATCTGTTCGCCTTCCTGTTGTTGTTCGTCTGGATGGGGTTGGGCCTGTTCGACGCCGAACGGGCCAGGGGCCCCATCGCCGACTGGCTCAGTCAGCAGACCGGCGTGCCCGTCTCCATCGGCCGGCTGGTGTTCAATCCGCTGCACCCCTACACCCTGCTGGCGGAACAGGTGCACTACGGGGATGCGGTGCAGCTGGACAAGATCTATCTGGAGATAGACAACATCGACTGGCTGAACCGGGATGTGCGCATCGCCCATCTGGACCTCATCCGCCCCGTCATCAAGCTGCCGCTCCCCAACCAATTGCCGACCCTGCCGGTACGCTCACTCACCATCGGCGACAGCACCATCGACAACCTCAGCCTGCTGAGCCAGGACCTGACCCTGCGCGGCCTGAGCGCCACCCTGAGCGACTGGGAGCTGATCGATCCCAAGCGCCAACCCCAGGCCAATCTCAGCCTCAGTATCAACCAGCTGGAGACGCCCCAGTTCACCCTCGCCCGTCTCAACCTGAAGGGACGGCTGGAGGGTCAGGTGCTGAGCGCGGACAAGCTGACCGCCAACCTGTTCGATGGCCTGCTGGAGACCGGCATGGTGCTGAACTGGCCCGAGCGCAGTCTGCAGCTGCACGCACTCAAGGCGCGCGCCATGCGGGTCGAGCTCGGCGACTTCGAGCAAGGGGAGTTTCCCCTGCGCCAGATCAGCCTGGATCGGGGCCAGTTCGACCAGACCAGTGTCAATGCCATCGCCCAGGAGATCGCCCTCAACAACTTCAGCGGCCAGTTGACCGCCTTCGACTGGCAGGCCGGCCAGCGGCCGAGCGGCTACCTCTCCGGCTCCCTCGCGGATCTCGGCCGTGGCCTGTTCCAGCTGGAAGCGATCAAGGGGCGGCTCGCCTTCTCGCCCCAGCAGATCGATGCCGAGTTGCAGGGCAAGGCGTACGAAGGGGAGTTCAGCCTGGAGCTGGCTGCGGATCCCGATCTGCAGAAGCTGACCCTCAAGGAGATGGCGCTGAGCGGCATGGACATCAGCCTGCCGGACGGTTGGTGGCAGGACTGGCAGAGCTGGCGGCCGCAACAGATCGACGTGCGCAAGCTGACGTTCGACAGGCTCAAGGTGCTCTCCTTCGACGATGCCCTGCCGCTGTCCCTGACCGGCTGGCAGTTCTACCTGACCGACCTCAGCCTGCGCGGCAGCCAGCCCGGGCCCCTGCTCGGCCGGGCCAGGGTCGAGAGCAAGTGGTTCGAACTGGTGTGGGATGGCCTCCCGGCCCGCAACGGCGAGCTCGATGGGGAACTGACCCCCAGCTCCTGGCAGCTCAACAAGCTGACCAGCGCACTGCCGGATGAAGGCTCCCTCAGCCTGAGCGGCCAGTGGGGCAAGGAGCCCGGTCAGATCAGCCAGCTGCAACTGCAGGGCAAGCAGCTGGATCTGGAGCAGTGGGGCAAGATCCTGCGCCCGCTGTCGCCATCCTCCCTCTCTCTGGCGGGCAAGGTGGACATAGGCGCCGATCTGCAGGCGGCGATGACGCAGGAGCCTGGCGGCTGGCGCAGCACGCTGCAGGGCAGCCTGAGCCTGGACGCCAGGGATCCCTTCTGGGACAAGGTCGGGATCGATCCCCTGCTGGATCAGTGGTTCAAGGGCAGCAAGCCCCCCAGCCTGACGCCGGCGGAGCTATGGCAGGCGCTGCAGCAGGGCGATACTCCCTTCTATCGCATCAGGCTGCAGGCCAAGGCACAGCAGGGTCGGCTTGAGATCGAGCAAGCCGGCGCCGCCACCATCACCCACCTGCTCGCCCTACAGGGGGGCGTGGATCTGGCCAAAGGCGAATGGCAGCTGGATCTCGGCGTGCTCAACGGCCAGCGCTGCGCCGAACTGCTGGCCCGCTGGCGCGGCCCGCTCGATGATCCCAGCCTGAATTGGGAGCTGCCGGCCCAGGCCCCCTGCGACTGGGAGGCCGGCGTGCGCTATCCGGCCCAGGGCCGCAGCAGCCCGCTGTGGCGGCCCGCCACCGCGGCAAGCACCCAATAACAAACAAGGCCTCGCGATGAGGCCTTGTTTGTTAGCAGGGGAGAGAAAGACTAGTGTCCGGCCCGCTTGATCGGCAGCACCACGTACTGCCCCTGGAATTCCGCCGCCAACTTGCGGCCGCTGAATAGCTGCACCTTGAGGCTGAACTTGGCCGATTCCCCCTCCTTGAGCGGTGCCAGCACGGCGGGCATTCCCTCGCGGGCCACCCTCGCCTCCGGCTCCTCGTTCACCGGACGGTAATACTTGATGTTGCCCTCGGCCAGCACGGTATCACCACCGAGCCCGGCTTCCTTGAGCTGCAGCCAAATGAGCCCCCATCCCGCCAGCACGCACTGGCTGTAGATGCTGCCGGCGAACATGGTGTCGTGCACATTGAGGTTGGCCGCCAGCTTGGCCTTGAGATGGAAGGTCTGGCCGTCGTAATGGGTGATGTGAACCCCCATCTTCTCGCTGATGGGAATGCCCCGCGACCAGCGAGTGGTGAGATCCTGGCACCACTCCGGGCGATACTGGATGGTTTGCAGCGGACTCAGGGACTTGATCATCTGGCGGTGGGCGATGCGGCCAAAGGAGACGGGACCTTCCCCCACCTCGAGGAAGCCGCAGCGGCGGTAGAACTCCACCGCCTCCTGGCGCGCATTCATCACCAGTCGTGTCACCTTCTCGTCGCGGGCGAGTTGCTCGAGATCGTCCACCATGCGGGCCCCCAGCCCCTGACCTCGGTACTCGGTGCGCAGCGCCATGAAGCGGATCTGGGCCTCGTCACCTCCGACGAACAGCCGGCCGACGGCGATGGGGGTGCCATCCTCGGCCAGCATCAGCCGATGGATGGCGACGCTGTCGTATTCGTCCCGCTCGGAGCCGATGGGCAGGTTGAAGGGTTTGCGCAGCAGTTCCCAGCGCAACAGGTAGTAGGCATCCAGTTCGGCTGCCGTTTGAGGGGTGACCACCCGGTACATAGATACATCCTTGAGTTACACTGGTCGAAAACCATCTTGCCGTGCAAATTCATGGACTTCAATCTGCAAGCGTACCAAGCCGACCACTTATTGCACCTCAGCGCCAAGCCCGAGCGCCGGCTCTGCATCCTGGAAAATGGCCAGCACCGCTGGCTGGAGATGGACGGCGTGGTGCAGTCGGCAATGAGCCTCGCCGATCCGGCCGCGCTCTGCCTGCCCCATCAGCGCCATATCGCAGAACGGCTGCCAGCCCAGGCGAGTCGCATCCTGGAGCTGGGGCTCGGCGGCGGCGATCTCAGCCGCCATCTGGCCACGCGCTGGCCCGAAGCGCACCACGACTGCGTGGATCTGGACGCCGAGATCATCACCCTGTTCCAGCAGTTCTTTCAGCCCTCCTCTAGGCGCGAACCCCGGCTGCACCATGCCGATGCCCTCCAGTTCCTGCTCCAGAGCACAGCGCACTACGACCTGGTGCTGCTGGATCTGTTCAATCAGGATGGCAACCCGCTGCTGTTGTTCCAGGCTCCGCTCTATCAGGCATTGGCCCAGCGCCTCTCTGGCACCCTCATCATCAACCTGCTGCCCCGCACCCGACTGGAGCAGGAGCAGGCGCTGCGGCTGGCCCGGGAGTGGATTGGGCCGACCGAGATCCACGCCGTGCCCGGCTACCGCAATGTCATCCTGCACAGCATGAGCCAGCAGGCCTAGCGCCGAGGCAGAGAGGCCTGAGCCGGGCGGCATGCCACCCGGAGGCAGTGTTTAATATCGATTAATTTACATTTACCTACCGAATACGCTAATGAAACCCACTAAAACAAACAATAAACTGCCCGTCAGACCTGCAGCCAGAAGGTCACCGGGCCGTCGTTGAGCAGCCGCACCTTCATGTCGGCGGCGAAGCGGCCGGTCTCGGTCGGCAGGCCACTCGCCTTCGCCCGGGTGACGAAATAATCGTAGAGTCGCTCAGCCTCCACCGGATGGGCCCCGCCGGAGAAGCTGGGTCTCATCCCCTTGCCGGTATCCGCCGCCAGGGTGAACTGGGAGACGACCAGCAGGCTGCCGCCCGCCTGGCTCACGTTGAGATTCATCTTGCCGGCCTCGTCGGAGAAGATCCGGTAGCCGCTCACCTTGTGCAGCAACTTGTCGGCCTTGGCCTCATCATCCCCCTGCTCCACCCCGAGCAGCACCAGCAGACCGCCGTCGATGGCACCGACCACGTCGCCCTCCACGGTCACGCTGGCCTCGGATACCCGTTGAATCAATGCAATCACCCGTGACTCCTTAGTCCATGTCAAAAATAAGCGACCGCCCGAAGGCGGTCGTCAATGTTAGCAATAAGCGGCGGGCAGAGGCCAACTTCTCGGCACGGCCATCACCGCAACAGGCCCCGGACTCAGCCCAGCTCCTCCGCCCCCGGTTTCTCATATTCACCGAGGCAGGCGGTGGTCTCCGCCCCCAGCAACACCACCAACCAGCTCAGGTAGACCCAGACGAACAGGATGGGGATGGTCGCCAGGGCACCGTAGATGGCCTGATAGGAGGGGAAGTTGGTGATGTAGATGGCAAAGCCACGCTTGGCCAGCTCGAACAGGGTGGCTGCCACCAGGGCACCGATCAAGGCATGGCTCAGCCGCACCTTGCAGTTCGGCACCACGGTATAGATCAGCAGGAAGGTGAGCACCGAGAACAGGAATGGCAGACTGCGCAGCAGCAGATAGCCCACCCCGAACAGGCTGTCGGCGGCAAACAGCTTGAGCGACAGGATATAGGAGGAGATGGCGAGACTGGCGCCGATGAGCACGGGCCCCAGGGTCAGGATCATCCAGTACATGGCGAAGGCCTGGGCCAGCGGCCGGTTCTGGGTCGAGCGCCAGATGTAGTTGAGGTTCTTGTCGATGGCCGAGATCAGCATCAGCGCCACCACGATCAGGGCGCCGATGCCGACCGCCGTGGTGTTGGTGGCATTGGCCACGAAGCCGTCGATGTACTCCTTGAGCATCTCGCCGGCGGTGGGCACGAAGTTGTGATAGACGAACTGCTCCATCGCCTGTTTCAGGCTCTGGAATACGGGAAAGGCCGACATCATGCCGAACACCACGGCGACCATGGGCACCAGGGAGAGCAGGGTCACATAGGCCAGATAGCCGGCAGTCACGGTCAATCTGTCCTGTTGGAAACGACCCCAGACAAACTGGGCGAAGTGGCCACCGTCGTGGCGCAAGAAGGAGATTACATGAGCCAGGCGGCCGCTGATTTTGTGCTGCATCGTGGTTCTCGAACAATTCATCATGGGGATATTGTGTCAGATAGGGTGGCCATTTGACCACCCATGGCCGGCCGGAGATGGCCGATGGCGGGCGACAAGGCGACAAATGGCCATAAAAAAAGAGGCCCGAAGGCCTCTCTCTGTCTGTCGATGAACAGATATCAAGCACGACCGGCGCGCTTGCGATCCATCTCGGTCAGCAGTTTCTTGCGGATACGGATCGCCTTCGGCGTGATCTCGACCAGCTCATCGTTGTCGATGAACTCGAGCGCCTGCTCCAGGGTCATGCGGATCGGCGGAGTCAGCACCTGGGCTTCGTCGGTACCGGAGGCACGCATGTTGGTCAACTGTTTGCCCTTCAGGCAGTTAACAGTCAGATCGTTGGAGCGGGAGTGAATACCGATCACCTGGCCTTCGTACACTTCGGTCGCGTGACCGATGAACAGACGACCACGGTCTTGCAGACCGAACAGGGCGAAGGTCAGGGCCTTGCCGGTAGCGTTGGAGATCAGCACGCCGTTCTGACGCTCACCGATGCTGCCACCCTTGTGCGGACCGTAATGGTCGAAGGTGTGGTACAGCAGACCGGTACCGGAAGTCATGGTCAGGAACTCGGTCTGGAAACCGATCAGACCACGGCTCGGGATCATGAAGTCCAGACGGACACGACCCTTGCCATCCGGGGTCATGTTGGTCATCTCGCCCTTACGCAGGCCGAGTTGCTCCATCACTGAACCCTGGTGGATCTCTTCCACGTCGACGGTTACGGTTTCGAACGGTTCCTGCAGAACGCCGTCAATGGTGCGCAGGATAACTTCCGGACGGGATACCGCCAGCTCGTAGCCTTCGCGACGCATGTTTTCGATCAGGATGGACAGGTGCAGTTCACCACGGCCGGAGACGCGGAACTTGTCCGGATCTTCGGTCTCTTCCACGCGCAGGGCCACGTTGTGAACCAGCTCCTGGTTCAGACGCTCCATGATGTTGCGGGAGGTCACGAACTTGCCTTCTTTGCCGGCGAACGGTGAGGTGTTGACCTGGAAGGTCATGTTCACGGTCGGCTCGTCAACGGAGAGCGGCGGCAGGGCTTCGACGGCATTGTTGTCACAGATGGTGTCGGAGATCTTCAGCTCGCCCAGACCGGTGATGGCAATGATGTCGCCAGCTTCGGCGTCGGTCACTTCGGTACGGGACAGACCCAGGTAACCCAGCACCTGGCCAACTTTACCGGTACGGGTCTTGCCGTTGGCACCGACGATGGTGACTTGCTGGTTGGTCTTGACGCGACCACGGGTGATGCGGCCGATACCGATAACACCGACGTAGGAGTTGTAGTCCAGCTGGGAGATCTGCATCTGGAAACCACCGTCAGCGTCCGCTGCAGGGGCTTCTACGTTGTCAACGATGGCCTGGAACAGGGGTTCCATGTTCTCGGACTCGGTGTCCAGATCCATGGTGGCCCAACCGTTCAGTGCAGAGGCGTAGACCACTTTGAAGTCCAGCTGGTCATCGGTGGCACCCAGGTTGTCAAACAGGTCGAATACCTGGTCCATTACCCAATCAGGACGAGCACCCGGACGGTCGATCTTGTTGATGACCACGATCGGCTTCAGACCCTGGGCGAACGCCTTCTGGGTCACGAAACGGGTTTGCGGCATCGGACCGTCAACGGCGTCAACCAGCAGCAGCACGGAGTCAACCATGGACAGCACGCGCTCAACTTCACCACCGAAGTCGGCGTGACCCGGGGTATCAACGATGTTGATGCGGTAGTCGTTCCAGCGGATCGCAGTGTTCTTGGCGAGAATGGTGATGCCACGTTCCCGTTCCAGATCATTGGAGTCCATGATCCGTTCCTGACCTTCGCTGGTGCGATCCAGAGTACCGGATTGCTGCAGCAGCTTATCAACCAGAGTCGTTTTGCCGTGGTCAACGTGCGCAATAATCGCAATATTGCGTAAATTCTCTAACATTCTCGCCTCAAATCACCGGGTAAAATTGGGCGCTAATTGTACTCTCGCCTTTGTGATCTGCCTAGCAGAATTGCAGCACATTCGCATACAACAGGGGATCTGGATCATGGACCCCGCGTGGAAAGCCTGCTTAGATGGCATCGGGGCGTGGGCGCACCATCCTGGTGCACCAAAACGATCCAAGGTTGCACCACTTTGAGGCGCGACCATGCACGAGAGCGGGTGACCCGACAGCCTGAAACGGTGCAAATGCCCTGAAATCAAGCTGTCACAAACTTGGCACGATACTGGCTTATGTGAATATGACGACGCATTCACTCAAAGAGTTTTAACACCGGAGGTTACTTAGCATGTCAGCCCAGAACGTTTTGGCCTTGATCCAGGAACACGAAGTCAAGTTTGTTGATCTGCGTTTTACCGACACCAAGGGTAAAGAGCAGCACGTATCTATCCCTTCCCATCAGGTCAACGAAGAGTTCTTCGAAGACGGCAAGATGTTCGATGGTTCCTCCATCGGCGGCTGGAAGGGCATCAACGAGTCTGACATGGTGCTGATGCCGGATGCGGCCTCCGCCAAGCTGGATCCCTTCACCGAAGAGACCACCCTGAACATCGTCTGTGACGTGCTCGAGCCTGCCACCATGCAAGGCTACGACCGTGACCCGCGCTCCATCGCCAAGCGCGCCGAAGATTTCCTGAAGTCCAGCGGCATCGCTGACACCGTGCTGTTCGGGCCGGAGCCGGAATTCTTCATGTTCGACAACATCACCTTCTCCAACACCATGGGCCACAGCTTCGTGAAGATCGAATCCGAAGAAGCGGCCTGGAACTCGGGTACCGAGTACGAGCACGGCAACAAGGGTCACCGTCCCTTCGTCAAGGGTGGCTACTTCCCGGTTGCACCGGTTGACTCCTCCCAGGACATCCGCGCCGCCATGTGTCTGGTGCTGGAAGAGATGGGCCAGGTCGTTGAGGCTCACCACCACGAAGTGGCGACCGCCGGTCAGAACGAGATCGCGACCCGTTTCAACACCCTTACCCTGAAAGCGGATGAAGTACAGGTACTGAAGTACGTGATCCACAACGTGGCCCACGCCTACAACAAGACCGTCACCTTCATGCCAAAACCCATGTTCGGTGACAACGGCTCCGGCATGCACTGCCACCAGTCCCTGGCCAAGAACGGCGTCAACCTGTTCGCCGGTGACCTGTACGGCGGTCTGTCCGAGATGGCACTGCACTACATCGGCGGCATCATCAAGCACGCCAAGGCCATCAACGCCTTCGCCAACCCGACCACCAACTCCTACAAGCGTCTGGTACCGGGTTATGAAGCACCGGTCATGCTGGCCTACTCCGCCCGCAACCGCTCTGCCTCCATCCGTATCCCGGTGGTACCGAGCCCGAAAGCCCGCCGTATCGAGGTGCGCTTCCCGGATCCGGCTGCCAACCCCTACCTGGCCTTCGCCGCCCAGCTGATGGCCGGTCTGGACGGCATCATCAACAAGATCCATCCGGGCGATGCCATGGACAAGAACTTGTATGACCTGCCGCCGGAAGAAGCCGCAGAAGTGCCGACCGTTGCCGGTTCCTTGGACGAGGCGCTGTCCGCCCTGAACAGCGATCGCGAATTCCTGACCCGTGGTGGCGTATTCAGCGATGACTTCATCAACTCCTACCTGGAGCTGAAGCAGCATGACGTGGATCGTGTCCGCATGACCCCGCATCCGCTGGAATTCGAGCTGTACTACTCCGTCTAAGCCGGAAAGCTTGTCTCAATTGAAAAACCCGCCATCTGGCGGGTTTTTTATCTAAGGGGCTGAAATATCATGGTCCCGTCGGCCAGGCTGGCGCGTTTGCTAACTAAAGGATCTATATCACCACCACAAACCCGACAATCGGTCTGACAGTTTTTTCTCTGATAGGATTATGTGAAACCCCGTCAAGGAGAGATGGATGAAAACAGTACCATGGATGCTGGGCCTATTGCTGATGATGTCCTGCACCGCCCAGGCTGCCAGAGTCTATTCCTGGACCGATGCCAATGGCGTCACCCACTACACGGATGCCCCTCCCCCCGGCAAGAATGCCAAGGAGATAGACCTGCGAGTCTCTCCCCTCATCGGCACCTCACCGCACTCGGTTCAGGTCGACAACTTCAACAGCCTGACCGGCGTCGATGCCAAGAAGGCACAGGAAGCCACCCAGCTGACCATAGAGTTGCTCTCTCCTGAGCCCGGCAGCACCCTGCGTGACAACACAGGCAACATCGTCTTCCAGGGCCAGATCCACCCTCAGGCCCCGGTGCAGTTCGATGTGCGCCTGACCCTGGACGGCAAGGCTGCCCCCCTCGCCCACAACAGCCTGGCTATCCGGGTCGAGAACCTCGATCGGGGTGCCCATGAGGCACAGCTCGAGCTGCTCGCCAAAGACGGTACGATCCTTGCTAAATCCAAGCTAACCACCTTCTACCTGCATAGAACGACAGTGGATCAGGCTCCCAAAGCCACCCCCAAGGCCAATTAGGGGTGATGTGATGCACCGATGCGGGTAAACTCAATGCACCATATCGGTGCATAATTGGTGTGCAGCACCGTTTTAGGGAGAAACCTGTGCCAACCCGCCTGGACCACGCCAAGACACTCTTGGACAATCTGCTGACCGCCGTCATCCTGATGGATGAGCGGCTCTGCATCCAATTCGTCAACCCGGCGGCCGAACAGCTGCTCTCCCTCAGCGAACGACGACTGATCGGGATCGAGCTGCCCCATCTGCTTGAGCACATTTCCCTCGACTTGCAACGGTTCAAGCAGTGCCTCATTTCGGGGCAGGGGTTCACCGACAGCGAAGTCACCCTGGTGGTGGAGGGGGAGCCCAGGCTGGTCGAGATCAGCGTGAGCCCCATGGCCGACAGCCTGGGGGACAATGAGCAGCGGCTGATGGTGGTGGAGCTGCGCAAGATCGATCAACAGAAGAAGATCAGCCAGGAGTTGCAGCAACACGCCCAGCAGCAGGCCGCCAAGGAGCTGGTGCGCGGTCTGGCCCACGAGATCAAGAACCCGCTTGGCGGCCTGCGCGGAGCGGCCCAATTGCTGCAAAAGGAGTTGCCCGACCCTGCCCTGCGCGAATATACCGGCATCATCATCGAACAGGCGGACCGCCTGCGGGTACTGGTCGATCGCCTGCTCGGCCCCCAGCGTCCCGGTCGCCACCAGATGCACAACGTGCACTCGGTGCTGGAGCAGGTGCGCCGTCTGGTGGATCTGGAACTACCGCCCCAGATCCGCATCGAGCGGGACTACGACCCCAGCATTCCCGAGTTCGAGATGGAGGCGGATCAGCTGCAGCAGGCCTTCCTCAACATGGTGCGCAACGCCGCCGAGGCACTGGGTGAGCAGGCCGGCCTTATTCGCATCAAGACCCGCACCGCCTTCCAGATCACCATCCACGGCCAGCGTTACCGGCTGGCGGCCGAGATCAAGATCATCGACAACGGCCCCGGCATCCCCGATGCCATTCGCGACACCCTGTTCTATCCCATGATCACCGGCAAGGAGGGGGGCACCGGCCTCGGTCTCTCCATCGCCCAGAACCTGATCGATCAGCACAAGGGACGCATCGACTGCATCAGCTGGCCCGGCCATACCGAATTCACCATCTATCTACCGCTTCGCAAATAAGGGAACCTCATGACAGCAAAAGTGTGGATCGTCGACGACGACAGCTCCATCCGGTGGGTTCTGGAGCGTACCCTTGGCAGCGAGGGCTTCGAATGCGAGAGCTTTGCCGATGGCGAAGCCCTGCTGAGCTCGCTGGAGATGCGTTCACCGGACGTGATCCTGTCCGATATTCGCATGCCGGGTATCGATGGCCTCAGTTTGCTGGAGCAGATCCACCGTCGACAGGCCGACTTGCCCATCATCATCATGACGGCCCACTCGGATCTCGACAGTGCGGTCAACGCCTACCAGCGCGGCGCCTTCGAATACCTGCCCAAGCCGTTCGACATCGACGAGGCGGTCACCCTGGTACGCCGCGCCGAGAATCATCTCAAGGAACAGCGCACCAAACGCAAGGCACGCCAGCAGGAGCCCGGCAACAGCCCCGAGATCATCGGCGAGGCTCCCGCCATGCAGGAGGTGTTTCGCGCCATCGGCCGGCTCTCCCGCTCCAGCATCTCGGTACTGATCAACGGTCAGAGCGGTACCGGCAAGGAGCTGGTCGCCCATGCCCTGCACAAGCACAGCCCCCGTGCCCACAAGAACTTCATCGCCCTCAACATGGCGGCCATCCCGAAAGATCTCATCGAATCCGAGCTGTTCGGCCACGAGAAGGGCGCCTTCACCGGTGCCAACAACATCCGCCACGGCCGCTTCGAGCAGGCCGACGGCGGTACCCTGTTCCTCGACGAGATAGGCGACATGCCGCTGGACGTGCAGACCCGGCTGCTGCGGGTGCTGGCGGATGGCCAATTCTATCGGGTCGGTGGCCACCAACCGGTGCAGGTGGATGTACGGATCATCGCCGCCACCCACCAGAACCTGGAGAAGCGGGTCGCCGACGGCGAGTTTCGCGAAGATCTGTTCCATCGCCTCAACGTCATCCGCATCCACATCCCCGCCCTCAAGGAGCGGCGAGAGGACATTCCCCAACTCGCCCATCACTTCCTGCTGCGGGCCGCCAAAGAGCTGAACGTGGAGGCCAAGAGCCTGCACCCGGATACCCAGGCCTACGTCAGTCGCCTGCCCTGGCCGGGCAACGTACGCCAGCTGGAGAACGTCTGCCGCTGGCTGACGGTGATGGCCTCGGGACAGGAGGTGCTGGTGAGCGATCTGCCCACCGAGCTGCTCACCCCCATCACCAGCACGGCGGAACCGGGCCAGCCTGCCCTCACCGGTGGCTGGCAGCAGCAGTTGCAGGATTGGGTGGCCGCCAAGCTGGCGCTGGGGGAGATCGACATCCTGGCCGATGCCCTGCCCCAGTTCGAGCGGATCATGCTGGAAACCGCGCTGGAACATACCCGTGGCCACAAGCAGGAGGCCGCCCGCCTGCTCGGCTGGGGCCGCAACACCCTGACCCGCAAGCTCAAGGAACTCGACATTCCTTGAGCCTTTGGGAAAAACGATTCCCATCACGCCTTGACGAATCCCCTGCCAATAAGACCCCGTTTGCATGCAAACGGGGTATCTTTTTTAAGGGCCCTGCCTAGAATGGCAGGCTTTCCACCGACTCGCAGAAGGCGCCACCATGATTGACAGATCCCTCCCCCTGACCGACCTGCACCGCCATCTGGACGGCAACATCCGTCCGCAGACCATTCTCGAGCTGGGCCGCCTGCACAACATCCAGCTGCCCGCCGATGAGCTGGAGGCACTGCGCCCCCACGTGCAGATCGTCGAGAATGAGCCGAGTCTGGTTGCCTTCCTGAAGAAGCTGGACTGGGGGGTGGCCGTGCTGGCCGATTACGATGCCTGCCGCCGGGTCGCCTACGAGAACGTGGAAGATCTGCTGCGCGCCGGCATCGACTATGCCGAGTTGCGCTTCAGCCCCGCCTACATGGCCATGGCCCACAAGCTGCACCCACAAGGCGTGGTGGAGGCCATCATCGACGGCGTGGCCGCCGGCAGCCGCGACTTTGGCATCAAGACCAATCTCATCGGCATCATGAGCCGTACCTTCGGCACCGGGCAGTGCCAGGCCGAACTGGCCGCCTGCCTGGCCCACCGGGATCGTCTGGTCGCCATCGATCTGGCCGGTGACGAGCTCGGCTTCCCGGGTGAGCTGTTCATCGAACATTTTCGCAAGGTGCGCGATGCGGGCATGCGCGTAACGGTGCACGCTGGTGAAGCCGCCGGCCCCGAGAGCATGTGGCAGGCCATTCGCGATCTCGGTGCCGAGCGCATCGGCCATGGCGTCAAGGCGATTCAGGATCCGGCCCTGATGGCCTATCTGGCGGAGCATCGCATCGGCATCGAATCCTGCCTCACCTCCAACATCCAGACTACCACGGTGGCGAGCCTCACCGAGCACCCGATCCGCCAGTTCCTGGCCACCGGCGTGCTGGCCTGCCTCAACACCGACGATCCTGCGGTGGAAGGCATAGATTTGCCATACGAATACGAAGTCGCGGCGCCCGCTGCCGGCATGACCGCAGTGGAAATCCGTACCGCCCAGCAAAATGGCCTGACGCTGGCCTTCCTGAGCGATGCCGAAAAGGCCGAGCTGAGCGCCCGCGCCGCCAGCCGCCGGGACTAAATGCCATCCCGCCCCCAATAAAAAAACCGCCGAGAGGCGGTTTTTTTATTTTCCGAGCATGGCCGGATCAGATCACCCGGGAGAACTGCTGCTGACGTGCCTTGCTGCGCAGGTAGACGTCGAAGCACATGCAGATGTTGCGGATCAGCAGCTGACCGGTGGAGACCACCTCCAGCCCGTCATCCGTCATCCGCACCAGGTCGTCGTCGATGAAGGTCTGCAACAGCTTGAGATCCTCGGCGAAATACTCCTTGAAGACCAGGCCGTGTGCCTGCTCCACGGCGGCGAAGTTCAGGCTGAAGTCACAGATGAGACGCTTGATCACCTCCCGGCGGATCAGGTCGTCCCGGCTGAGGGAGCACCCCTTCCACTGGGCATGACCGAGCGCGTCAACCTGACCGTAGTACGCCTTGAGTTCCTTCTGGTTCTGGGAGTAGGCATCGCCGATCATGCTGATGGAGGAGACCCCCAACCCCAGCAGATCGCAGTCGCCCTGGGTGGTATAACCCTGGAAGTTGCGATGCAGCTTGCCCTCACGCTGCGCCACCGCCAGCTCGTCGTCGGGCTTGGCGAAGTGATCCATGCCGATGAACTGGTAACCCTGGCCGGTGAGGAAGGCGATGGTGTCCTGCAACATGGCCAGCTTCTCCCGGGGTGCCGGCATGTCGGCCTCTTTCAGCTTGTGCTGGGCGGCAAACCGGCTCGGCAGATGGGCGTAGTTGAAGATGGAGAGGCGGGCCGGATCCGTCTTGAGCACTTCCTCCAGGGTGTGGTGGAAGCTGTCGCGATTCTGGTGCGGCAGGCCGTAGATGAGGTCGAGATTGGTGGAACGGAAGCCCAGTTCCCGGGCCCGCTCCAGCATGGCGCGGATGAAGTCGTTGTCCTGCTCGCGATTGACCGCGACCTGGACCGCCTTGTTGAAGTCCTGCACGCCGAGGCTGATGCGGTTGAAAGCCCAGCTCCCGCAGCACATCCAGCATGGACAGCTCGATCTCCCGCGGATCGACCTCGATGCTGATCTCGCCTTCGCTCGCAAAATCGAAGTGCTCGCGCAGCATGGTCATCAGCCGCCGGGTCTGGGCTTCGTTCAGATAGGTGGGAGTACCGCCGCCCCAGTGCAACTGGGTCACCAGCCGGTGTTTGAACAGGGGAGCCTGCGCCTTGATCTCCTGCTCGAGGTAATCGAGGTATTGATCGGCCTTGTGCTGGTGGCGGGTGATCACCTTGTTGCAGCCGCAGTAATAGCAGAGCTTGTGACAGAAGGGGATGTGCACGTAGAGCGACAGATTGCGGGTCGGATACTGGCCCGCGGCGTGAACAAAGTCCGGGTAACCAAACTGCTCGCTGAATTCCAGCGCTGTGGGATAGGAGGTGTAACGCGGGCCGCTGTAGTTGTATTTCTCGATCAGGGTCTGGTCCCACACAATCTGCTCTATTTGCACGCTTGCTTCCTCTTTCTTATTGTCATCAAAGACTTAACTGAAAGTCCTTCAGCTGGGCAACATCCTTGAGGATCTGCGCCTCCAGTTCGGCCTCATAGCCGCCGCGCTCTAGATCCATCTTCATCACTTCATTGCGCTTGAGGGCCCGCCTCGCCTCGTGAGTCGGCATCTCTTTCACCTTCTCATAGAGCGTATACAGGCCGGGAAATTCGCTGGCGAAGGCACGTCCCCCCTTGATCTGCAAGGCATCCAGCAGATTGGTCAGCCGGATGGCCCCTTCGGAATAGTCGCACTGACCGTCCCGCACCGCATGGGCGATCACCCTGACGCTGTCGAGGATGCGTTCATTGCGGGCCGCGATGGCCTGCTGCTGCGCATCGTGCTGGCGCTTGAGACGGGCAAGCAGGGTGCCGGCATATACCGCCAGCCCCAGCAAGATCAGGCCACCCAGCAGGGCGGCCAGCATCCAGCCGCTCATCACTTCTTCTTCGGCTCTGGCTTGGGTTCAGGCTGATAACCGGCCTGGTTGAAGCGCTCCCACAACTCCTCTTCGGAGGCGGGCTGACTCGGCTCGTCGAAGTCGGCTTCATCGAACACGGCGTCTTCATCTTCGTCTTCATCGGTGTCGATGATGCCGAGCTCATCCATCAGCTCCTGATAACGATCGACACGCTGATCAACCCAGGCCTGCTCGGCCGCTTCCAGGGTCTCACCGTTATCCAGGCGATCCAGCAGATCGTTCAGGCGGTCATCGTTCTCGATGGAGGCGAGTTCCTGCTCCGGCGTCATCACCAGGCTCTTCTCTTTCAGTGGCTTGGCTGCCACCGACTTGGTTTTCTTCTCGTCCAGGACCAGCACGATCGGCTTGCGGGAACCGATGCGCGGATCCTTGGGTTGCTTGTTGCCGCCGTTATGAGACTGCTCTGCCTGCTGACGGGAGCCCGCCTTCAAGCCCTTGCGCTTGGCGGCGCGCTTGCGCTCACGACCTTCCTGGGCACTGGTATCTGATTCTTTGCGCTTGCCGGTAGGCTTGCGGGTGGGTTGTTTGGCCGACATGAATGACTCCGACAAATAACTGGATTGAAGCCCGAACCCGGGATTATTTCGTCCGGGGGGATGCTGAGACGGGGAACAGTAAATCTGGAACAAGAGTGGGATCCCGCACCAATTCGGCCAGATTTGGCCGCTGAACACCGCAGGATCGGCATCCTCTGGGCATGTTGCTGGTATTTTGACACAGAATGGCTAGGCGGGTTAATGACCCAACTGAAAAAAGGCAGCCGAAGCTGCCTTTATATGTTTATGCGAGTCCCATTCCCTGGTTGCAAACGCCTCTTCCCTGGGCGTACTTCTGCGCATCATCTTTCTTTTGGGGTCATCCTGACCCTTATTTATTCGTCGATCCTGAATGTGCGTGTGCTTGCCTGACCCGTCCTGATGACATCCTGCCATCCATCCGGGGTGGTTGCTTCCCGCAGTCCCGCTCATCCCGAGCGGTTACCATCCTGGTTCTATCATCCCGTGCCCACCACTGCCATGTGCTGCATGTGTCGAGCCGACGTCCTGTCCACCCTTGCCGAGCGCAGAGCCACTCGCAGGGGCATTCCATGGCTCCACTGTAACAACTCGGCAGAATGGCTCAATCCACTCAGCATGTTTTCAAACGCAGGTAAATCAGTGACTCGCATTTAACATATTGAAAGTTATGGCTTCCACAATGAAAGCTGCAGACTATTTCAGCCCAGACCGGATTTGGAAATGGAAGATCTCTTACAACAATGCGGGCCATTTATGGTAAATGGTGTTAAAGGCCAAAAATAAACGGGGAACATATAGTTCCCCGTTTATTTTCAACAAGATAGTTTTCTGTTGCTATCAGTGCAGGCCAGCCACGTATTGGGACAGCGCCTCGATATCCTGATCCGTCAACTTCTTGGCCACGTCGCGCATCATGCCGTTGGGGTCGTTTTCACGCGCGGCAGTGCGGAAGGCGGTGAGCTGCGCCTTGATATAGGCGGGATGCTGCCCCGACAGATTGGGATATTTGGCCTGTTCAATACCGGATCCACGCGGTCCATGGCAGGCGGTACAAGCGGCCAGACCCCGGCTCATGTCTCCACCCATATACAGCGCCTTGCCGGTAGCGACCACCTCATCAGGCACGGCGATCGGCGTGACCTTCTGACTGGAGAAATAGGCGGCCAGATCGTCCATATCCTGGTCGGACAGGGGCAAAGCCATGGGTCCCATGATGGGAGCAACCCGGCCAGTTTGGCCAGAAGCTGCAGCCTTCAGTTCAACTAATTGTTTTTTGATATATGATGCGTGCTGACCAGCAATCTTGGGATACATGTCAACTGGGCTGTTGCCGTCCGGTCCATGGCAGGCCGCACAGACGGCAGCCTTGGTTTGTCCCGCAGCGGCATCGCCCTTGGCTTGTGCCATCCCAGTTACGCCAACCATCAGAGCAAGTGTAATGACTAGGTTCTTCATGGCGTTCCAACTTTCTCGTTATTAGGCTTCCAGATCCCATGCCGCCGAAGGCATGTTAAAATAAACGCGTTTAAGCGACGCCATTTTACACGATTTCACATAAAAGTAACTCTATAACCCTCTATCTCTATGGGGAATTTACGTTGGATACACAAACTCTAAATTTCAATAAGGTGCATTTTGTGACCAGCGCACCCGACATCCGCCACCTGCCAAATGATGGGGGTGTCGAGATCGCGTTTGCCGGTCGTTCCAACGCCGGTAAGTCATCTGCATTGAATACCTTAACCAAACACAAGAACCTGGCACGGACCAGTAAGACCCCGGGCCGTACCCAGCTGATCAACTTGTTCGAGCTCGAACCTGGCAAGCGTCTGGTCGATCTGCCGGGCTATGGTTATGCCCAAGTACCGCTGGAAATGAAGCTCAAGTGGCAAAAGTCGTTGGCAGAATATCTGCAACGCCGTGAGTCATTGAAAGGACTGGTAATCCTGATGGATATCCGCCACCCGCTCAAAGAGACTGACATGAATATGCTGGAGTGGAGCGCACACCGCGAGCTGCCGGTCATGCTGTTGCTGACCAAGGCCGACAAGCTGAGCCCGGGCCCTCGCAACAATCAGGTGATCAAGGTGCGCCAGGCCGTGGCGGAGCTGGGTCCGCAGATCCAGGTCGAAGCTTTCTCTTCACTCACCAACATTGGTGTCGAGAAGCTGGCCCAAACCCTGACGGGCTGGTACCTGTCCGGTGCCGACATTGACCCGGTTGATGCTGACGAAGACGATCACATCGAGGAGTAAGGTACTCCTCGCCCTGCTGCAATGAGCGGAGTTAGTCCTCCGCTGATTGAAAGACTTTCACTCTGCCCTCTCTCACTAATCCCCAGCCTCTCC
This sequence comes from Aeromonas sp. TECH754, assembly GCF_056279295.1. Taxonomy (NCBI): domain Bacteria; kingdom Pseudomonadati; phylum Pseudomonadota; class Gammaproteobacteria; order Aeromonadales; family Aeromonadaceae; genus Aeromonas; species Aeromonas sp. TECH754. The sequence goes on from NZ_JBWBRA010000001.1 coordinate 3,695,875, forward strand.
GTCATGCCACTACCGCCCCTGCTCATGGAATAAGCATTTATAATCAGCATGATATCAAGTTTAGCTGCTCGAGAAATTAACTTACCGCCACTGTGATAGCGTTTTCAATTTTCCACTTGAATAGAACCCGTTCAGAGCCACAAAGGAACGAAACTGAAATTTTATTACATACATTCAGGAGGAAGAAACGAAGGCGGGACAAAAATGAGGCCAGTAACACAACCTGCGGTACTGGCCTTAAGCAATGAGTTCAAAAATTGGGAAAAAGCTAATTCTCGAGAACAAAGACAATTGGTTTTCCTCAAGAAACGCCCTCATTCTAACAAAAGCCGAGCAAAATTGAAGTGTTTACTCTAATTTACAGGCATAAAAAAACACCCCGACGAAGACTCATCGGGGCTGCTATTCAGCCACATTCAATTACGTGAAATAAAAGGTCTGAAAGATAGAACATCTTACCTCTGTACCCTACGCAGATAACTGTACAGCAAAGCAGCAGAAGGTGAAAGTAATTTATGTAATTTAGTTTCAATGAAAATAGATAAGATAAATTACTTTATTTTTCATATGGATAAAAAAATCCCCAGTATAAATACCGGGGAGTTATAAAGGTGACTAGCTAGCACTTCCTCAACTATCTAGTTAGTCAGCACCATTTCATGCAAGTTCCGCTGTATCGGAAAAAAACTTGAACAATTTATCAGGTAGACCACCAAGGAAACTTCAACACATTGTTTTTAATCGATTTTTAAAAGTCGATGCTTAAAGCCGAAACACGGCAGCTTGCAGGCTTTGTGGGTGTTTTTCCTGAATGGGGGCCAGAACGGCTACTTTGGCCCACCGAAGACTGCCGAGGTGACTGTTGTTCTGCGGCCGATCTCTGACGCTGATTTCGTCAGCTGAACACTGTCATGCCCCTTGTTCTTGCCAAGTCTCGGCTCGGGAAACGGATGCCTCGCTTTACAGGATCCCCAGATTGCGCTTCAGCTCCCGCAATACCTGCTTGGTGCCTGGTCTGATGCCACGCCACACGGTGAATGCCTCGGCAGCCTGCTCCACCAGCATGCCCAGCCCATCCATGGTCCGCCGGGCGCCGTGCTGCTTTGCCCAGTGAATGAAGGGGGTGTCCGTCGCACCGTACATCATGTCGTAGATGGCGATATCGGCGTGGATCAGGGTGGACTCGAGAGGAGGCAGGTCACCCTGCAAACTGGCGGAAGTGGAGTTGATGACGAGATCGAATCTACCGCTCAATTGCTCGTAAGTCTGGGCCCTGATCTCCCCCAGCATCTGAAACTCGGTCGCCAGCTGCTCAGCCTTGGCATGGGTACGGTTGGCGATCACCAGCTCGACCGGTTGCTCGGCCAACAAGGGAGCCAGCGCCCCCCGGGCGGCCCCACCGGCCCCGAGCAGCAGGATCCGGCTGCCCGCCAGAGTCACGCCATGGGCCTTGAGATCGGCCACCAGACCTGCGCCATCGGTATTGTCCCCGAGCAATACACCGTCATCGGTCAGCTTGATGGTGTTGACCGCTCCCGCCAGCCTTGCCCTCGGGCTCAGTCGATCGACGAGGGAGAATGCCTGCTCCTTGAAGGGCACCGTCACGTTGCAGCCCTTGCCCCCTTCGGCGAAGAAAGCACGCAGGACAATGGCAAAATCATCGATGGCAGGCTCGGCCAGCCCATACTCCAGCGCTTGCTGCGTCTGTCTGGCAAACAGGGTATGGATGAAGGGGGACTTGCTGTGGCGCACCGGGTGGCCAAAAACCAGATAACGATCCATCAAAGAGTTCCATCAGAAGGCGATATTTCGATTTAACGGGTTTTCCCAATCAGGAACAAGCCGAATCTCGACAACAAAAAGGGGCCGCTAAAGGCCCCTCTGCTCACAACCAGTCTCTGGGGACCAGGTAGTCGCGGTAAAGCAACGCCTCCGGGCTACCCGCCTCCGGCTGCCAGTCATACTCCCAGCGCGCCAGGGGCGGCATGGACATCAGGATCGACTCGGTCCGGCCCCCGGTCTGCAGACCAAACAAGGTGCCCCTGTCGTAGACCAGGTTGAACTCCACGTAGCGACCACGGCGATAGAGCTGGAAGGCTCGCTCCCGCTCACCGAAGGGCAGCGCCTTGCGACGTTCGACGATCGGCAGATAGGCGTCGAGGTAGCCATTGCCGACCGCCCGCATGAAGGCGAAGCAATCCTCGAATGGCCAGCGATTCAGATCGTCGAAGAAGAGACCGCCGACCCCACGTGTTTCGTTCCTGTGCTTGAGGAAGAAATAACGGTCGCACCAGGACTTGAACTCGGGATAGATGTCCTCACCAAAGGGCTGGCAAAGATCACGCGACACCCGATGCCAGTGCTGCACATCTTCGGCGAAGGGATAAAAAGGCGTCAGATCGAAGCCACCGCCGAACCACCAGATGGGATCTTCACCTGCCTTCTCGGCGATGAAGAAACGGACGTTGGCATGACTGGTCGGCACATGGGGGTTGTGCGGATGGATCACCAGCGAGACGCCCATGGCCTCGAACGTGCGCCCCGCCAACTCGGGACGGTGAGCGGTGGCCGAGGCTGGCATGGCATCACCATGGACATGGGAGAAGTTGACGCCCCCTTGTTCGATCACGGCGCCGTGACGCAATACCCGGGTACGGCCACCGCCGCCACCGTCACGGGTCCAGGCATCCTCCACGAAGCGCCCTTCCCCATCGGCCTGCTCCAGCCCACGGCAGATCTCGTCCTGCAACTGCAGCAGGAAGGCCTTGACCTGGGCCACGTCCGGTTTGCTCATCTCGTCTCCAGTCAGGCGGGGTCATGCCCTGCCTGTTTTATTATGATGTCGCGACAGGGCTCGAGGCGCGCCGCTCTTCGGCAAAAGAAAACTCCCCTCCTCAGGAAGGGCGAATGACGGCGCCGGTTCTGGCGTCCTTGATCTCGGATGGATTGGCCTGGCCACCCACTTCGCCGGGCAGCACATAGGCCAGCAGTTGTGTCAGGGTTGTCCCTATGTCGGCGGTGCAACGGGCCGGCTCTTCACCAGTCAGGTTGGCACTGGTGGAAACCAGCGGCTTGCCATAGGCGCGGCACAGGGCCTGTACCTGAGGGTGGGCGCTGACGCGCACCGCCAGGGTATCGAAACGCCCCGTCAACCAGGCTGGCGTAGTGGCACGGGCCGGCATGATCCAGGTGAAGGGACCCGGCCAACTCGCCTGTACGCGAGCAAGCTGCTCGGGGCTGAGCTGGCTGAGGTCGATGTAATCCTGTAACTGCGCCACATCGGCGGCGATCAGGATCAAACCCTTCTCCACCGGACGCTGCTTGATGGTCAGCAGGCGCTGCACCGCTGCCTCGGAGTCGGGATCACAACCCAGGCCAAACACGGCCTCGGTCGCATAGGCGATCACCCCATCGGTACGGAGGGCGGCAATCGCTTGTTCAAATTCATTTGGCATAAAAAATGCGGCAGCCAAGCTACCGCCTCATCACTTATTAAGATTGAACCTGTTAGAGCGGCAGCCGCCGGTGCACATTCGCGCGTCCTGTTATCCAGGAAAAGCACGAACATGTCCGGCTGGCTGCCGCCTCATTACTTACTTGAGCAGCTCAGCCTGCAGGGCGGCATCCTTGGCCATCACCTCTTCGGCATTCTTCTGGCGTTCCGCCCGTACCTTGGCCGCCAGCTCGTCATTACCGACCGCCAGCATCTGGGCAGCCAGGTAACCTGCGTTCTTGGCGCCGGCTTTGCCGATCGCCACTGTCGCTACCGGCACGCCACCCGGCATTTGCACGGTGGAGAGCAGCGCATCCAGGCCCTTGAGCGGACCGCCATCGATAGGCACTCCGATCACCGGGCGGGTGGTGATGCCGGCGACGGCACCGGCCAGATGGGCGGCCAACCCGGCGGCACAGATAAAGACCTTGCAGCCACGGGCTTCGGCATCGGTGACGTACTGATGGGTCGCCGCCGGAGTACGGTGCGCGGAGGTCACTTTCACTTCCACTGTGATATCAAAAGTCTTGAGGACTTCAAGGGTGGTTTGCATCACGGGGAAATCTGAATCAGAGCCCATCAATACGGCAACAAAGGGTTTATTCATGGTGGGAATTTCCTTACTCCAAGTGGGGGGTTGAAGTTCGCCGAAAACGTTTCAATTTGGTTACGGCGGCGGGATTATACCTGCTCAGTTTGATGGCCGCATTTCTTTTGCGGGCAGATCCAGCACAGATTTCCCCTCACTTTCTTCTCTACCATGATGCCCCAGCCACATTTTGGACAGGGCATGGGGATCGGCTTGTCGTTAACCACATATTTACAATGGGGATAGCCGTCGCAGGAATAAAACTGTTTGCCGTAACGGGAAGTGCGGCTCACCAGATGGTTCTTGCCACACTCGGGGCAGAGGATCTGGGTGTCGTCGCTCTCCTGCAAGGATTCGATATGCTGACAGACTGGATACTGGGTACAACCCACAAACAGGCCGTAGCGCCCCTTCTTGATCGCCAGTGGCTGGCCGCAGTCCGGACAGGCTGAACCCTCGAGCACCTTCTCGATATCACGACCAGAGGGGGTCAGGGAGCGGATGTAATCACAGGAAGGATAGGCGGAGCAGCCTAGAAAGGGACCATGCTTGCCCTGACGGATCACCAGCTCGGCACCACACTGCGGGCAAGACTCCCGCTCGAACGCAGGCTCGTGGGTGGAGAAAAGATGATGATCGATTTTTGACATGGGCCGCGCCTTGAAATCCAGATGGTCTGAATTCTACCAGCGCGGCACCGAGCTGTCAGTGGATGACACCGTCTGACTCATCAAACACCAGCTCTTCCATCTGCTGATAGGCATTTTCACTGCCCGGTACGTTGAACAATACCATCATGACTACCCATTTGAGATCATCCAGCTCGATATCCGGTTTATCCAGCTCGAGCAGACGCTCGATGCAGATCTCGCGGGTTTCGGCATTCAACACCTGCGCCTGTTCCAGGAACAACAGGAAACCGCGGCACTCGGTGCCCAGGCGGGCCAGCTCTTGCGGGGCATAGATCCGCATCGAACCTTGCGCGCTGGCGGTGACATACACTTCCCGCTCGCTGTCATGCAGATTGGCCAGCCGCTCCAGCCAGTTGAGCGCCTTCTCGATTTCGTCTTGATTGAAACCGGCCCGGCTCAGTTCGTCGGTGAGTTCATCCTGCTCGACCATCACATCTGCATCGCTGTGGATGTAGGTCTCGAAAAGGTACATCAATACATCAAACATGATTCGCCCTCCTCGTTCTGACGTATCCACCGGCTACCGCCATCACTGCACCTGCCAGCTCCAGCTCTACCAACCTGCCGAGCACTTGCTCGACAGGAAGCCGGGACCGCTCGGCAACGGTATCCACGCTCGTGGCTTCATAATCTACGTTATCCAACAAATCGGCATAAGGCAATTCGCTATTATGCGAAGGCTCTGGAGAGCGGCTCACGGGCGGAGCCAGGGACGCCAAAGCCGGTAATTCCTCCATGACATCGGCGGCCGTCAAGACCAGCTTGGCCCCCTGCTGGAGCAGCCGGTTGCAACCTGCCGCCTGGCTATTTTGCGGGGCGCCGGGTACGGCAAACACCTCGCGACCCTGCTCCAGCGCGTAACGAGCGGTGATCAGGGAGCCGCTCTGCTCGGCGGCCTCCACCACCAGGGTCCCGAGCGACAGACCGCTGATGATGCGATTACGACGGGGAAAATGCTCGGCCAAGGGGCCCTTGTCCGGCGCCAGCTCGGAGATCAGCAGACCACCGCGCGCCAGGATTTCCATGGCCAGTCCCTGATGACGCTTCGGATAGAGGCAATCCAGCCCGGAGCCCAGCACCGCCAGCGTCACGCCGCCCGCTGCCAGCGCCTGCTGATGACAAACGCCATCGATGCCCAACGCCAGCCCCGAGGTGATCGCCAGACCGCAGGCCACTAGCTCGGCACACAAGCGAGCCGCGTTGTCCTTGCCGGCATAGGTGGGATGGCGCGTCCCCACCATCGCCAACTGTGGCAATGCCAGCGACTCCAGCGCACCACGGCAATAGAGCAACAGGGGAGCGGCAGGGATCTCTTTCAACAGGGCAGGATAGTGAGGGGAGTCGGGGCAGATAAGATGATGGCCTTGCCTGGTGGCCCAGTTCAGGCTCTGTTCCACTTCGGGTTGCGGCCACCTGAGTTGCCGGATCTGGGCCTCATCGAGGCCAATTTCCCGCAACCTCCTGTCATCGCAGGCAAACAGGGCGACGATATCGCCCTCGAAGCGGGCCAGCAGACGGGCCGCGGTGACCGGACCTATGCCGGTCACCGCATCCAGCGTCAACCATAGCGCGAGTCGTTCCAGCGGAGGCGACACGTCAGAAATTGCTGACCTGATAACCGGAACCGACCATGTCCTGGCTCTGCAGGATGAGGCCATAACTCAGCTTGTCGTACACCTTGAACAACATGACTCTGGCAACCGCCTCGGCTGGCAGGGCCGACTTGCCAGCGGAATAGAATGCCTTGTCATAAATGGAGGAATACTCCCGGTACGACACCTTGCCATTTTTATCCACCATCTCGGCGCCAGGGCGCAGGATCTGGAGCACATCACCAGGAGCCACCTGCTCCCGCAATCCCTTGTTGATGAGGACCACGTCAAATTTGCCACCACCGTGCGCCTTGCTCGGCAGCTCGATCACATAACCTGGGGTGATGGCGGGTGCAGCTTTGGGCATGAAGACGGCGGAGAGACTCTCCTGGGGTGGCAGCGGGATGATTTTGTCCCCCTGATACACCTCGCGTCTGTTGTGAGTGAGCGTGACTCTGGTGCTGTTGTTGGCCAACAGCTCCTCGGCCCTGACCGTGCCGACGAAGACCGCCTCCTGGCCAAGTGGCTCCCCGGTGTGCTTGTCCTTGTAGGTCACGCCGAGGTGATAAACTCCATAATCCTGGCCAGGGGTGAGCGACCCCTGCACATAGAGGGTGTCTCCCTCCAGCATGCCGACATGCTTCTCGTTATTGCCGAGCACATAGGGCATGTCCTTGCTCTGCTGGCTGTCGGCCAGGATATGATCGGTCTGCAGGAAGGAGCCTATCTCGCTGAGCGGCAGGGTCGGGATCGGGCTGGCCTTGTTTTCATAGCGGCTCTTGGGAGACAGGTGAATGACCTGTTTGCCGCCCTGACTGGCCTTGCCGAGGCGGGGCTCACCATTGACCCAGCTCAGTTGCAGCACGTCACCGGGGTAGATCCAGTGCGGATTGGCGATCTGGGGATTGATGTTCCAGAGACGTGGCCAGAGCCAGGGTTCGGCCAGATACTGACCCGAAATACCCCAAAGAGTATCCCCCTTCTGCACCACATAATTGTCAGGATGGCCAGGTTTCAGCGTCAGCTGCTGCGCCATGGCGCCACTGGTCAGGGTTACCGCCAGGCAGGCGAAGATGGTTTGCTTCAGATGCATAACACTCCCTGTTACTTCTGCACGCAAAGTGTTGCTGTTTTTTGTCGGCGTAAATGACTAGAATTACGTCAATATTGACTGCATTTATACGAAACTAAAGAAAAAACTATGGCCATTCTAGATGTATTGCGTTTCCCCGATGAGCGTCTGCGTACTATCGCAGCCCCTGTCGAGACCATTACACCCGAGTTACAACAGATTGTAGATGATATGTTCGAAACCATGTACGCGGAGGAAGGCATAGGCCTGGCCGCGACTCAGGTCGACATTCATCAGCGCATCATAGTGATCGATGTCTCTGAGAACCGTGAAGATCAGCTGGTATTGATCAACCCCGAGATTCTGGAACAGTCCGGCAGCACCGGCATCGAAGAGGGTTGCCTCTCCGTCCCCGGCAGTCGCGCCCTGGTACCACGGGCCGAGTGGGTCAAGGTGCGGGCGCTGGATCGCAACGGCAAACCTTTCGAGCTGGAAGCGGACGATCTGCTCGCTATCTGCATTCAGCATGAGATGGATCATCTGGTCGGTAAACTGTTTGTGGATTACTTGTCCCCACTCAAGCGCCAGCGCATTCGTCAGAAGCTGGAAAAGATGGCCCGTGAAGATCGCCAAGCCCTCTGAGGATCTGCCCCATTGAATAAGCTGAAACTGATTTTTGCCGGTACCCCCGACTTCGCCGCCCGTCACCTGGCGGCGTTGTTGTCTTCCGAGCACGAGGTCGTCGCCGTCTACACCCAGCCGGACAAGCCGGCAGGCCGTGGTCAGAAGCTCACCGCCAGCCCGGTCAAGGCGCTGGCCCTCGCTCACAACCTGCCGGTGTATCAGCCCGCTTCCCTGCGCAATGAAGAGGCGCAGGCCGAGCTTGCGGCCCTCGGCGCCGATCTCATGGTGGTGGTGGCTTACGGCCTGATCCTGCCCAAGGCGGTGCTCGACACCCCGCGCCTGGGCTGCATCAACGTGCACGGCTCCCTGCTGCCACGCTGGCGCGGTGCCGCCCCGATCCAGCGCTCCATCTGGGCGGGGGATAGCGAAACCGGCGTGACCATCATGCAGATGGACGTGGGGCTGGATACCGGCGCCATGATCCGCAAAGTCACCTGCTTCATCGCCGCCGACGAAACCTCCACCAGCCTGTATGACAAGCTGGCCGAGCTGGGCCCCCAGGCACTGGTCGAAACGGTCGATGCCATGGCCGCAGGCGAGGCTCAGGCCGAGCAGCAGGACGATGCGCTGGCGAACTACGCCCAGAAGCTCTCCAAGGAAGAAGCCCGCATCGACTGGTCCATGGATGCCGCCGCCATCGAACGCTGCATCCGCGCCTTCAATCCCTGGCCCATCAGCTGGTTCGAGGTGGCTGAGCAGACCATCAAGGTCTGGCAGGCCGAGGTGCTGGAGCAGGAACACGGCCAGGCTGCCGGTACTCTGCTCAAGGCCGACAAGCAGGGGATCGACGTTGCCACCGGCAAGGGCGTGCTGCGCCTGCTGACCCTGCAGCCCCCCGGCAAGAAGGCCATGTCCGTCTCGGATCTGCTCAACTCTCGCCGCGACTGGTTTGAACCCGGCACGCAATTGAATTGAACCAAGCGGGGCCCGGGCCCCGACTTGCGCATCTAAGGTAACCATATGAAAACACGTGCACAGGCTGCTCTCGTTATTCAACAGGTGCTGGATCAGGGCCAATCCCTCTCCGCTGTTCTGCCTGCTGCCCAGGAGAAGGTCGCGCCTCGCGATCGCGCCCTCCTGCAAGAACTCTGCTACGGCACCCTGCGCTGGCTGCCCCGCCTCGATGCGGCGGTGAGCGAAATGATGGACAAGCCGCTCAAGAACAAGAGCCGCATCTTCCACTACCTGATCTTGGTCGGTCTCTACCAGCTCATCTACACCCGCATTCCGGCCCATGCCGCGGTGGCCGAGACCGTCAACGCCGTCAAGCTGCTCAAGGGCACCTCCCTGCGCGGCCTCATCAACGGCGTGCTGCGCAACTTCCAGCGCAGCGCCGAAGTCATACTGCTGCGCATCGACCGTGTCCCCAGCATCCGTCTCGGCCATCCCGAATGGATCACCAAGCGCCTGCGCCAGGCCTATCCTGACGACTGGGAATTCATCATGGAGGCCAACAACCAGCGCCCCCCCATGTGGATACGCAACAACAGCCAGCGCCAGAGCCGCGAGCAGATGCTGGCCCGCATGGCCGAGGCCGGCATCAATGCGGTCGCCGGCGAGGAAGGGGACGACTGCATCCTGCTGGAGCGCCCCTGCGACGTGACCAAGCTGCCCGGCTTCGAGCAGGGCGACTGCTCGGTGCAGGACGGTGCCGCCCAGCAGGCCGCCCGCCTGCTCGATCCCCAGCCCGGTGACTGGGTGCTGGATGCCTGCGCCGCCCCCGGTGGCAAGACCGCCCACCTGCTGGAGTTGCAACCCGGGCTTGCCGGGGTGGTGGCGGTCGATGCCGACGACAACCGCCTCAAGCGGGTGCAGGAGAACCTGGATCGCATCGGCCTCACCGCCCAGGTGATCCACGGTGACGCCAGCACCCCCGAGCAGTGGTGGCCACAGGGTCAGTTCGATCGCATCCTGCTGGATGCCCCCTGCTCCGCCACCGGCGTCATCCGCCGCCACCCGGACATCAAATGGCTGCGCCGGGATCAGGACATCCGCGAACTGGCCGAGCTGCAACGCCGCATCCTCAACGCGCTCTGGGCGAAGCTCAAAGTGGGTGGCACCCTGCTCTACGCCACCTGCTCGGTGCTGCCGGAAGAGAACCGCGAGCAGATCCGCGCCTTCCTCGCCGTCACCCCGGATGCCCGCCTGATCCCCCTGCACGAGGGAGACAATCCGGACAATCCGGGTCGCCAGTTCCTGCCGGGCGAGGCGGAGATGGACGGTTTCTACTACGCCAAGCTGATCAAGCAGTAAGGGTCAGGGCGCCGAACCGGGCGCCCTCGTTTCGAAGCCACCATGTTGAGCAAGGTGTCCCGATGAAGATCATCACCCTGGGCGTCACACCGGCTGGCCCCTCCCGTAATGAAGCAACCTTGAGCAAGATTTCCCTATGAAAATCATCATTCTTGGCGCGGGCCAGGTCGGCGGTACCCTGGCGGAGAACCTGGCGGGCGAGAACAACGACATCACCATCGTCGATACCGACAGCGACCGCCTGCGGGAGCTGCAGGACAAGTTCGATCTGCGGGTGGTGAACGGCCACGGCGCCCACCCCAGGGTGCTGCGCGAGGCGGGGGCCCAGGATGCGGACATGCTGGTCGCGGTCACCAACAGCGACGAGACCAACATGATCGCCTGTCAGGTGGCCTACTCCCTGTTCAATACCCCGAACAAGGTGGCACGGATCCGCTCCCCGGCCTATCTGGTGGAGCGGGATCGGCTGTTCCTGCCCGAATCCGTGCCGGTGGATCACCTGATCGCCCCCGAGCAGCTGGTAACCGACTACGTGCGCCGCCTGATCGAGTATCCGGGTGCGCTGCAGGTGGTGGACTTCGCCGGTGGCAAGGTGGGTCTGGTAGCGGTCAAGGCTTACTACGGCGGCCCGCTGGTGGGCAATGCACTCTCCACCCTGCGGGATCACATGCCGAACATCGAGACCCGGGTGGCTGCCATCTTCCGTCAGGGCCGCTCCATCCGTCCCCAGGGGACCACCATCATAGAGGCGGATGACGAGGTGTTCTTCGTCGCCGCCGCCGGTCATATCCGGGCCGTGATGTCGGAGCTGCAACGACTCGAGAGCCCCTATCGCCGCATCATGATCGTCGGCGGCGGCAACATCGGCGCCGGTCTCGCCCGCCAGCTGGAGAAGCGCTACAGCGTGAAGCTGATCGAGCGCAACCAGAAGCGGGCGGAGCAACTGTCGGAGCTGCTGGAGAACACCATCGTGTTCTGCGGCGACGCGGCGGATCAGGAGCTGCTGGCGGAGGAGCACATCGATCAGATCGACGTCTTCATCGCGGTGACCAACGAGGATGAGGCCAACATCATGTCGGCCCTGCTCGCCAAGAAGATGGGCGCCAAGAAGACCATGGTGCTGATCCAGCGCGGCGCCTACGTGGATCTGGTGCAGGGTGGCTCCATCGACATCGCCATCTCACCCCAACAGGCCACCATCTCGGCCCTGCTGACCCACGTGCGGCGGGCCGACATCGCCAACGTCTACAGTTTGCGCCGCGGCGCGGCCGAGGCCATCGAGGCCATCGCCCACGGCGATGAAAACACCTCCAAGGTGGTGGGCAAGACGGTGGGTGATCTGAAGCTGCCGCCGGGCACCACCATAGGTGCGGTCGTGCGTGGTGACGAGGTGCTGATCGCCCATGATCGCACCCAGATCAAGCAGGATGACCACGTGGTGATGTTTCTGGTCGACAAGAAATACATCCCGGAAGTGGAGCGTCTGTTCCAGCCAAGCCCCTTCTTCCTCTAACCTGGCCATGCATCAGACAATGGCAGCCAGACCCGGACAACGACCCAGCGTCTTGTCCGGGTCTTTTGTTCATCCCAGACCCGGTCTTCTTCCATGATCAAGCTGCGTCCCATCCTCTTCAGTCTCGGGCTGGTGCTCTCCAAGCTGGCCCTGTTCATGTGGCTACCCACCCTGCTGGCGCTGTTCAGCGGCTCCGAGGGTTTCGTCGAATTTCTCAAGTCGGTGCTGATCACCCACGGCGCCGCCCTGCTCTGCCTGCACCACGGCCGCAAGGCGGAGTTTCACCTCGGGGTGCGGGAGATGTTCCTGCTCACCACCTCGGTCTGGGTGGTGGCCTGCATCTTCGGCGCCCTGCCCTTCGTCTTCATCACCCACATCCACTTCACCGACGCCTATTTCGAGACCATGTCCGGGGTGACCACCACGGGTTCCACAGTGCTCTCCGGCCTCGATGGCATGGCTCCCAGCATCCTGCTGTGGCGCTCCATCCTGCAGTGGCTGGGAGGGGTCGGCTTCATCGTGATGGCGGTGGCGGTGCTGCCCTACCTCAACGTGGGCGGCATGAAGCTGTTCCAGACCGAGAGTTCGGATTGGTCGGACAAGAGCGCGCCGCGCGCCAAGACGGTGGCCAACAACATAGTGCTGGTCTATCTGGTGCTCTCCATGCTCTGCTTCCTCGCCTACTGGGTGAGCGGCATGACGCTGTTCGAGGCGGTCAACCACGCCATGGCGACCTTGAGCACCGGCGGTTACTCCACCTCGGATCAGTCCATGTCCCACTTCTCCCACGCGGCACACTGGATTGGCACCCTGTTCATGTTCCTCGGCGGCCTGCCCTTCCTGCTCTATGTGCAGGCCCTGTCCCGGCGCGACAACAGCCTGCTCAAGGATGCCCAGGTGCGTGGCTTTTTCTGGTTGGTGGTCTGGGTAACCCTGGTGGTCACCTTCTATCTCTGGGCAAGAGATATTTACGGCTTCATGGATGCGCTGCGCATCAGCAGCTTCAACATCGTCTCTGTGCTCACCACCACCGGCTTCGGCCTCGGTGACTTCGGCACCTGGGGGCCGCTCACCAGCATCATCTTCATCATCCTGCTGGCGCTTGGCGCCTGTTCCGGCTCCACCGCCGGGGGCCTCAAGATCTTCCGGGTGCAGGTGGCTTTCGCCCTGTTCCGGAAGCAGATGCGCCAGCTGATGCACCCCTCCGCCGTGTTCCCGCAAAAATACAACGGCCGACCGGTCAACGACGCCATCATCCGCTCCATGATCTCCTTCGTGCTGGCCTACTTCGCCATCATCTTGCTGATCGCCGGCCTGCTCGCCGCCATCGGTCTGGATCCGCTGACCGCCATCTCGGGCTCCATCACCGCGGTGGCCAACGTGGGCCCCGGCATGGGCCCGGTCATCGGCCCCAGCACCAACTTCGCCAGTCTGCCGGACTCGGCCAAGTGGATACTGTCGTTCGGCATGCTGCTGGGGCGGCTCGAGATCCTGACCGTGGCGGTGATCTTCTTCCCCTCGTTCTGGAAACAGTAGCAATGGAGTGTTGAATGGCTTTTTCGGAGAGAAGCGCTCTGCCATCAACCCTCGATGGCAGTTTGATATTTTGGCGGGATGACGAGGGGCAAGACAACCATCTGTCGACCAGAATGCCTCCCCTCTGGTCGAGTCGAGCGGATAGCAAAAAGGCAGCCAGCGGCTGCCTTTTACATGTCATGGCATGGATGAGCCGGCTTATTCGGCCTGGTCTTCCCGCTCCAGCGCGCGGTTGATCAAGGGCTCGGGCAATGGTTTGGTCACCTCCACCCCCAGCTCGCGGAAACGCTCGGCCTGGGAGATCAGGTTGCCACGGCCGTTGACCAGCCGGCCCATCGCCTTGTCGTAGCTCTCCTGCGCCTTGTGCAGGCTGCCCCCCATCTGCTGCATCTCCTCCACGAACAGCCGCAGCTTCTCGTAGAGCCGGCCGGCCCGCTCCGCTATCTGACGCGAGTTCTGGTTCTGCCGCTCGTAGCGCCACAGGTTCTCTATGGTGCGCAGCGCCACCATCAGGTTGGTGGGGCTCACCAGCAGGATGTTGTGATCCAGCCCGTAGCGCACCAGCGACGGATCGGCCTCCACCGCGGTCAGGAAGGCCGGTTCCACCGCCACGAACATCAGCACGTAGTCGAGGGTTCGCACCCCCGGCAGTTGCTGGTAATCCTTGCGACCCAGTTCGCGGATGTGGTTGCGCACCGAGGCGACGTGTTCCTTGAGCGCCACTGCCCTGCCCAGCTCGTCATCGCTGTTGTACCAGCGCTCGTAGGCGGTCAGCGACACCTTGGCGTCGATGATGATGTCTTTCTCCTGGGGCAGGTGAACGATCACATCCGGCTGGTAGCGCTTGTTCTTCTCCACCTCGATATTGACCTGGGTATGGTACTCGTGACCCTCCCGCAGGCCGCACTCTGAGAGGATACGGGCCAGCACCACCTCGCCCCAGTTGCCCTGCTGCTTGCTGTCGCCCTTGAGGGCGCGGGTGAGCGCCGCCGCCTCCTCGGTCATGCGGGCGTTGAGCTCGGCGAGCCGCTCCAGCTCGAACCGCAGGCTGTGGCGCTGGGCCGTCTCCTGGGCGTGGGTCTCCCCCACCTGGCGGCGGAAGCCCTCGAGCTGCTCCTTCAGCGGGGTCAGCAGCAGATCCAGGCTGTTCTGGTTCAGCTCGCGGAAGTTGCCGGAGTTTTGCTCGAAGATACGGTTGGCGAGGTTTTCAAACTGCAGGCTGAGGCGGGCCTCGGCCTGCTGCTGCAGTTGCAGCTTCTCGGCGCTGGCGATGCGCTCGCTGCGCAGGGTCGCCTCGGCATCCTTGAGGCGGGCGGTGAGCTTGAGCAGCAGGGTCTGCTGCTGTTCCAGCTTCTGCTGGCCCAGCATCTTCTCGTCCTGCAACTCGTCGAACCTGTCCTGCAGCGCCTGATAACGCTCCTCGAGCAGCAGGCTCTGCTCGCGGGCTCCGCGCCGCCCGACCAGCCAGCCGAGCCCGAGGGCGAGCAGCCCCGCCAGCAACGCAGGCAGCCACGCCGCCAGCGTCATCGACGCCCCCGCTGACGCAGGAACGGTTCGGAATAATGGCTAAGAAGCCGCCGTGGCTGAGTATCGAACAATCTCATCGACGCCCCCGCTGACGCAGGAACGGTTGGGAATAATGGCTAAGAAGCTGCCGCGGCTGAGCATCGAACAATCTCATCGGCGGCCCCGCTGACGCAGGAACGGTTCGGAATAATGGCTAAGAAGCTGCCGCGGCTGAGCATCGAACAATCTCATCGACGCCCCCGTTGACGCAGGAAGAGTTCGAGATAGCGATTGAGCAGCAGCCAGATCAGGACATAGAGGAGATAGGCTGCCAGCACCACCCACTTGTGGCTGTTGACCCCGGTATCGAGATCGGCGAACTCGATACCCTTGATGTGGCAGTAGGCCCACATCAGCAACGGGAACACATAGAGCAGAGAGGCACGCCAGAGAAATAACCACATGTGTATGTTCAACCACGCAAAAAGACCTGCCTAGCTTACACAAGGCCAACCCGGCTTGCGATCCTGCGCCGCGCTATTCTCTGGCTTGCCGACAGAAATCCCGCTAAAATTAACCCCTAATGGGTATTCGGGGTAGGCATGGCACATTTTTTCTGTCGCTGGTTGATGCACGCACTGGGAGACACCGGCAAACCGCCCGTGGTTTGCCATGAAGCGCGCCCGCCCTGGGCCATCGAAGAGTCTCAATTCCTCTCCCTCTGCAGCCGCTGCGGCGACTGCTTCAAGGCTTGCCCCAACGGCTTGCTCAAGCCGGCCGATCAACCTGAATACGACGGTACCCCCATCGCCGGCACCCCGATGCTGGATCTCGCCTGTGGCCAGTGCAGCTACTGCGGCAGTTGTGCCAGAGCCTGCCCCACGGGGGCGCTGGACTTGCACCTCGGCCGCCAGGTACAGACCCGGGTCAGGATCGAGGCGAGCTGCCAATCCCGCCAGGGCTTCTACTGCCTGCTGTGCGAGGATGCCTGTCCCCAGCAGGCGATCAGGGCCAGCTGCGACGGGGTGAGCATCAACATGGCGGCCTGCGATGGCTGCGGTGCCTGCGGCCTCGCCTGCCTGCACGGGGCCATCACCCTGATCCCCCAGCACTGACGGTATCGCCACTCATCTGATCCCAACAGTGGCGTCATTCCAGATGCCAGAAAACACAAAGGGGCCCGAAGGCCCCTGATGCACGCCGTGGCGGCTATGACATGGTGAGGATGGAGTCCTGCTCTATGCCCAGCAGGTGGCAGAGCCGGGTCGGATCCCGCACCGCATCGGCCAGGGTGTATTCCCCCAGCACCTCGAGGAAGGCGTTCATGGCCCGGCGCAGAATGCCCTGAATGCGGCAGCCACCGGAGAGGCGGCAGTTCTCGCGCTTGCAGTCCACCGGGCAGAGCACGTTTTCCATGTCCATCACCACGTCACGCAGGTTGATGGAGACGGCGGAACGCCCGAGACGGATGCCGCCATGCTTGCCACGTACCGTCTCTATGTACCCCTTGATACCGAGCTGATGCACTATCTTGACCACGTGGTTGCGGGAGATGGCGAAGGTATCGGCCACCTCGGTGATGGTCGACAGGCGATCACCTGGCTGGATCGCCAGAAACGTCAGGGTACGCAGGGCGTAGTCGGTAAATCGTGTCAGTTGCATGGTCGCACTTGCCTCTTACTACAAGCCAGAAATCAGGACGACAACCGATGGCCAAGAGGGGAGATGACAGGTGCGCCGGCACAGGATCCGCTTCTTCAGCCGAGTCGTAGAGTGACAAGGTTAAGAGCAGCCCGGACGGGTGTCGACGAAGATGTACATAAATCGACACTTTCTTTGATTGATCGCAAACTTGCCTGCTCGGGGGGAAGTTTTGGTCATTTCTGGCGGCGAACTTCCACCAGCCAACCTGACCCGAACCGGCGAAAAACGGGCAGATCGCGCGTCCTCAGTGCGGCTGCTTCAGCCAGTTTTTCAGCGCCAGGGAGGGGATCGAACTCTCGGAGGCGACCGCGAAGGCGCCCCAGTCCACCGCGCACTGCAGGGCATCCCCGATCGCCATGCCTCGCGCCAGACCGTGGATCAGGCCACCGGCGAAGGCATCCCCCGCCCCCGTGGTATCCACCACCGACACCGGCCGCGCCGCCACCCGGATCTGCTCGTCACCGTGGATGGCCACGGCCCCCGCCTTGCCCTCGGTCAGCACCAGCCACTCCAGTTGATCGCCCGCCAGCGCACGGGCATGCAGCCAGGGATCGCTCACCTCGGCGAGATCGGAGCGGGAGGCCACCAGCACGTGACAGGGACGACGAGCCTGCCCGCCCTTGGGGTACTGGGCCACCACGAAACTCTTGCCGAGCATCTGGCGCATGTAGCCGATGATGGCGGTACCGGGATAGTTCACATAGAGGCAATCCACCCCGTCCGTCGGCAGATTGCCGGGCAGATCCGGGCGGCGCTGGCGCCTGAGGATGGTGCGCTCGCCGGTGGAATCCACCAGGATCAGCAGCTCGCCGGTCTCGCCGCCGAAGCGCTCAACATGGGTGCAGTTCAGGCCATAACTGGCCGCCTGCTCCAGCAACCAGTCGCCGGTCTCGTCCAGCCCGACCCGGGAGGCGATGTGCACCTCGTGTCCCGCCCACACCAGGCCGATGCCGCTGTTGGCGGCGCCACCGCCGAGCCGGCGCCCCTGATCCACGTATTGCAGGCGTGCCCCTGCCACCAGCGGTTCGGCCAGGGAAAGCACGTGATCACAGTTGAGATTGGCGAGCAGCAGGATGCGGGACATGGGGACCTCCGAAACGAGAAGGGCCCGGCGGGGCCCAAGATGGCGGTGTCATCACCGGGGGAGATGACGAAGAGGGATCAATAGACCGGCAGTTCCACCCCCGCCAGCAGCTCCTCGATGCGCGCCTGGGTCGGCTGCTGCATCACGTTCTGGATCATCTCCTTGGTGAGATGAGGGGAGAAGGAGCTGATGAAGTCATACATGTAGTTCTGCAGGAGGATGCTCTTGCTGAAGCAGATCTGGGCCGGGCAAGGCTCGAACAGATACTCGAGATTGATGGCCACCAGGCCGGGAGCGTCGTGGTCGTTGGCCACCAGCGAGGAGATGATGCCGATGCCGAAGCCCAGCTCCACGTAGCGCTTGATGACGCCGGCATCCATCACCGTCATGTAGTAATTGGGGCTGAGGCCGGCGGCCTGGAACACCCGATCCTGCACCTGACGCCCGGTGGCGCCGCTCTCGTAGCTGAGGATGGGATACTGGCAGAGCTGCTCCAGACTCGGCTTCTTCACCTTGGCCAGCGGGTGATCCTGCGGCACCACCAGAGACAGGGTCCAGAGGTAGGCGGGCAGCGCGATCAGCTCCTTGTCGAAGCCGATCTCGTGAGCCACGATGGAGAAATCCGAGTAGCCCTTGCTGATCTGCTCCTTGGTCGCCGACATCACGGGATGCAGGTGGAACGAGATCTTGGGGTACTTCTTGGTGAAATAGGTGACGCTTTTGGGCAGCAGGTAGCGCGCTATGGTGTGGGTGGTGTGGATGTTGAGCGTGCCCACGGTCGGATCCAGGTATTCGCGGGAGATGGCCTTGATCTTGCCCTCTATGTTGAGCATGGCCTCGGCGCACTTGATGATCTCTTCCCCCACCGGGGTGATGCGATGCAGGTGTTTGCCACGCCGCTCGAAGATGCGCACCCCCAGCTCGCTCTCCAGCAAGCCGATCTGCTTGCTCACCCCAGGCTGACTGGTGTAGAGCGCATCGGAGGCGACGGACACGTTGAGATTGTGGTCCCGCACCGCGATCAGATACTTCAACTGCTGTAGTTTCAAGGTTGCATCCTCACAGGCTGGCGCGGCTGTCAGCAGATGGACAAGGCCGCCACAAATGGCGGCCAGTGTATCATCCGACATTGGCATATCACCGCTTGATCCTTCATTTTGCTACAAAATCTAGCATCTGCAGAGGTGATATGACAAACGGGGTTCAGCGCAAACCGGGCCCGACCGGCAGCATGCCGAGGAACTGCAGCAACCATTGCATCATGGCCGCCGAGTCCACTTCCCCCTCCAGGGAGGAGAGACTGCTTTGGTAGTACTCGTCGGGCAGCCTGTCCCGGCGTCGCTCGATCAACGCCCGGTTGTATTCCACCGAAAACTCCGGATGGCCCTGAATCGCGACGATGTGATCCCCCTGCAGGAACATGAAGTTGGGACAGAAATCGTTGCCCGCCAGCAGGGTCGCCCCCGGCGGCAGCTGCTCCACCTGATCCTGGTGACTGGCCAGGATCCGGATCGTCTCCAGCTCAGGCTGCATCCAGGGTTTCGCCGCCTGCATGGGATGTACCGAGACGCCGAGCCCCCAGCCCTTGGTGGACTTCATCACCTCCCCCCCCAGCGCCTGGGCGATCACCTGATGGCCGAAGCAGACCCCGGCCAGCTTGACGTTGGCGTCATGGGCCTGGCGGATCCAGTCGCGCAGCGCCTGGATCCAGGGCAGACTGCTGTAGGCATCGTGGCGCGAGCCGGTGATGAGCCAGGCATCGCACTCGGTCAGATCGGCCGGCAGCTCGCCATCGAGCGCCGACCAGACCCGGTATTCCAGCCCCGGCGCCAGCGCCCGGAAGCCCTTGATAAACATCTCGGAGTAAACGGGGCCAAAATCACCCACCAAATCGGGGTCCAGCCGGTCACAATCGAGAATTCCCAGTCGCATCTGTTACTCCTTCACAGGGATAGCGGGGCACTCCGGCGGATCCCTCCGCCGGGCCATGCCTGGGCTAGCTACTGCATGGTTGTCATTTCATGGTCGGCATGGAGAACTCGGCGCCGGCCCGCAGGCTCTGGGGCCAACGGGCGGTCACCGTCTTCATCCGGGTGTAGAAACGCACTCCATCCGGCCCGTGCATGTTGAGCGGCCCGAAGATGGACCGCTTCCAGCCACCGAAGCTGTGAAACGCCATGGGCACCGGGATGGGTACGTTCACCCCTACCATACCGACCTGAACCCGAGTGGTGAAGTCCCTTGCGGTGTCACCGTCACAAGTAAAGATGGCGGTGCCGTTGCCGTACTCGTGCTCGTTGATGAGCCTGAGTCCAGTTTCATAGTCCGGCGCCCGCACTATGGCCAGCACCGGGCCGAAGATCTCCTCCCGGTAGATGCGCATCTCGGGGCTCACCCGATCGAACAGGCTGCCGCCGATAAAGTAGCCCTCGTCGCTACGATGGGTGCGGCCATCGACCACCAGCGCGGCGCCCTCGGCCACCCCCTGATCCACGTAACCATGCACCTTTGCCAGGTGTTCCCGGCTGATGAGCGGCCCCATCTCGTTCTCCGGGCTCTGACCCAGTCCCGGGCCGACCCGCAGCGCCGCCACCAGGGGCGAGAGCCTAGCCACCAGGGCATCGGCAGTCTCGTCGCCGACCACCAGGGCCACCGAGATCGCCATGCAGCGCTCACCGGCGGCGCCGTAGGCCGCCCCCATCAGGGCGGAGACCGCCTGATCGAGATCCGCATCCGGCATCACCAGCATGTGGTTCTTGGCACCGCCGAGCGCCTGCACCCGCTTGCCGTGGGCCGAGGCGGTGGCATAGATGTACTGGGCAATGGGAGTAGAGCCGACGAAGGAGACGGCGGCCACCCGCGGGTCGGTCAGCAGCACGTCGACGACCTCCTTGTCGCCATTGACCACGTTGAGCACCCCGTCCGGCAGGCCCGCCTGCTTGAGCAGCTCGGCCATGCGCAGCGCCAGCGAAGGATCCTTCTCGGACGGCTTGAGGATGAAGCTGTTGCCGCAGGCCAGCGCCACCGGGAACATCCACAGCGGCACCATGGCCGGGAAGTTGAACGGCGTGATCCCGGCGCAGACTCCCACCGGTTGCATCATGGAGTGGCTGTCCACCCCGCGCCCCACGTTGAGAGAGTGCTCCCCCTTGAGCAGATGAGGGATGCCGCAGGCAAACTCCACCACCTCCAGCCCCCGGGTCAGCTCGCCCTGGGCGTCGGAGAACACCTTGCCATGCTCGCGGCTGATGAGCCGGGCCAGATCGTCCCTGTGCTGCTCCATCAGCTCCTTGAAGCGAAACATCACCCGCGCCCGCACCAGCGGCGGGGTCTGGGACCAGTCCGCGAAGGCGCGCTCGGCCACGGCGATGGCCTCCTGGCACTCGGCGGCAGTGGAGAGCACCACAGAGCCCTGCTGCTGGCCGGTGGCCGGGTTGAAGATGGCGCCGAAGCGCTCGCTGCGGCTCTCATGTGTCTCGCCGTTGATGAAGTTGCTAACCCGGTATGTCATATATCCTCCGTGATGGATCATCCGTCTCTTCCTGCGCGCTGCGCGGCCTGATGAGCACGCAAGCGCAGCAAGAGGGCGCCCGCACCGGCGGGCGCCCTGCAATCTGGTGAAAAAATTATTCCTGGGTCTGCAACACATCCTGCAGCAGGGTGAAGAGATCGTCGATCTGGCTGCGCTCTATGATGAGGGGTGGCGACAGGGCGATGATGTCGCCGGTGACGCGGATAAGCGCCCCCTTCTCGAAGCAGCGCACGAACACCTCGTAGGCGCGTTTGCCCGGCGCATCCGGCAGGGATTCGAGCTCGATGCCCGCCACCAGGCCGTAGTTGCGCACATCCTTCACGTGCTTGCAGCCCTTGAGGGAATGGGCCGCCTCCTCCCAGTACCCCGCCAGGGAGGCGGCGCGGCTGAGCAGGTTCTCATTGCGATAGATCTCTAGGGTCGCCAGACCCGCGGCGGCGGCCACCGGGTGGCCCGAGTAGGTGTAGCCGTGAAACAACTCGATGGCGCCCTTGCCCGCCGCGATCATGTCGTCGTAGATGCCATCGCGCACCAGCACGGCGCCCATGGGAATGGCGCCGTTGGTGAGCCCCTTGGCGCAGGTGATCATGTCGGGCATGACATCGAATTCCTGGGCGGCGAAGGGGGAGCCGAGGCGGCCGAAACCGGTGATCACCTCGTCGAAGATCAGCAGGATGCCGTGTTTGGTGCAGATCTCCCGCAGCCGCTTGAGGTAGCCCTTGGGCGGCATGATGACGCCGGTGCTGCCGGCGATGGGTTCGACGATGACCGCCGCGATGTTGCTGGCATCATGCAGGAAGACGATCTTCTCCAGCTCGTCGGCCAGACTGACGTCTTCTGCTGGCAGGCCTCTGGTGAACGCATTTTTAGCGATGTTGAGGGTATGGGGCAGATGATCCACCCCGCCGAGCAGGGAGCCGAACCACTTGCGGTTGCCGGGGATGCCGCCGACCGAGATGCCGCCAAAGCCGACCCCGTGGTAGCCGCGCTCACGGCCGATGAGGCGGGTGCGGGTGCCCTGACCCCTCGCCCGCTGCCAGGCCAGCGCCATCTTCAGCGCCGTGTCCACCGCCTCCGAGCCGGAGTTGGTATAGAAGACGTGGCCAAAGCCCTTGGGGGCGATGTCCACCAGCTGGTTCGCCAGCTCGAACGGCAGCGGGTGGCCCATCTGGAACGTTGGGGCGAAATCGAGGTGGGAAATCTGCTGGGAGACCGCCTCGGCAATCTCGCGCCGACCATGACCCGCGTTGCAACACCAGAGTCCGGCGGTGCCATCCAGTATCTTGCGGCCATCCTCTGAGTGATAATACATCCCCTCTGCCGACTTCAGGATCCGCGGCGCCGCCTTGAACTGCTGGTTGGCGGTGAAGGGCATCCAGAAGGCGGACATGTCGGAAGGGGTATTGATGTCGCTAATCGGTTTCATGGTCACCTCATCCTTAAGGCGTTTAGTAACGCTTGGTTTATGCCTATTAAATTAAACACCTGAATTCCTAAAAAGGGGCGGTTTATCGCCCCTGCTTGGTGTCACCCCCTCGGGGTGGTATAAGATATTTAACACAATTTTAATAATAGTAAACAGTCAAGGAGTGTCTATCGATGGATATCGGTCACCGCCTCAAGGCGGTTCGCACCAAGGCGGCCCTCTCCCAGCGTGAGCTGGCCAAGCGCTCCGGTGTGACCAACGGCTTTATCTCCCAGATCGAAAAGAATCAGGTGAGCCCCTCCGTGGCCTCACTGCGCAAGGTGCTGGAGGGCATTCCCATGTCGCTCGCCAGCTTCTTCACCGATGAGACGGAGATGGATTCCGAGGTGATCTTCCGCGCGGACGACATGCCGGATCTCGGCACTCATCCCATCAGCTATCGACTGGTGGGTCACAGCCGCGCGAACCGCGCCATCGGCATGATGCAGGAGGTTCTCCCCCCCGGCGCCGACACCGGCGACGACATGCTGAGCCATGAGGGCGAGGAGTGCGGCATCGTCATCCAGGGCCAGGTAGAGGTCACCGTCGGCGAGCAGATCCACCTGCTGGCGCCGGGGGATGGCTACTACTTCGACAGCCGCACCCCGCACCGCTTCCGCAACATCGGCGAGCAGGAGTGCGTGCTGATCTCGGCCAATACCCCGGCCAGTTTCTGATGGCGATCCGCTAGCCCGGCACTGGCCCCACGGACGGGGGCCAGTGCCAATCCCGGTCAAGGCTCCCGGCCAGCAAACAGGGGGCAGTGTTTAATGAATTGTTACAAAGTGGATTTACAAGCGGCAGGATGTTTAGCATATTGATACGCGAAGACGTTTTTTGCCGGTTCAAGGAGTGAACATGAGTGACCTGACCCTGGCCCAGTGGCAACACAAGGCCTCCCATCTGACCCTGCCCTCGCAAGCCTTCATCGACGGTAACTACCGGGATGCCGTGAACGGTGCCACCTTCGACTGCATCAACCCGGCCAACGGCCAACTGCTGACCAAGGTCGCATCCTGCGACGCGGCCGATGCCGAGCTGGCGGTGCAGGCCGCCCGCGCCGCCTTCGTCGACAAACGCTGGAGCGGGCTGGCCCCGAAACAGCGCAAGCTCATCATGCAGCGCTTCGCCGAGCTGATGCGCCTCAACAAGGTGGAGCTGGCACTGCTGGAATCGCTGGACATGGGCAAACCCATCGGCGACGCCATGGGCTATGACGCCCCCGCCGCCGCCAACTGCATCGCCTGGAACGCCGAGGCCATCGACAAGATCTACGATCAGGTCGCCCCGGTGGAGGAGAGCGCGCTGGCGCTGGTGACCCGCGAGGCACTCGGGGTAGTGGCCGCCATCGTGCCCTGGAACTTCCCGCTGGTGATGGCCTGCTGGAAGCTGGGCCCGGCGCTCGCCACCGGCAACTCCGTCATCCTCAAGCCGTCCGAGAAATCCCCCCTCACCGCCCTGCGCATCGCAGGGATAGCGAAAGAGGCGGGCATTCCGGATGGCGTGTTCAACGTGCTGCCGGGCTTTGGCCACACCGTGGGCGAGGCGCTGGCCCTGCACATGGACGTGGATTGCATCACCTTCACCGGCTCCACCAAGATCGGCAAACACCTGGTGCAGTGCTCCGGTCGATCCAACCTGAAACGCGCCTTTATGGAGTGCGGCGGCAAGAGCCCCAACATCGTGCTGGCGGATGCGCCGGATCTGGACACCGCCGCCAAAAGCGCGGTGGGCGCCATCTTCTACAACCAGGGCGAGGTGTGTACCGCCGCCTCCCGCCTGCTGGTGCAAAACAGCATCAAGCCGCAGTTCATGGCGCGGCTGCTGGCTCATGCCCGTGAATGGATTGCCGCCAACCCGCTCGATCCCGCCACCCGCATCGGCGCCATGGTGGACGGCATCCAGATGGATCAGGTGCTGAACTACATCGCCATCGGCCAGCAGGAAGGCGCCAGGTTGCTGCTGGGGGGCAAACGTACTCATGCCGAGAGCGGCGGCTTCTACATCGAGCCGACGATCTTTGACGAGGTGACACCCGAGATGCGCATCTTCCGCGAGGAGATCTTCGGCCCGGTGCTGGCGGTGACCGGCTTCGACACCCTCGAACAAGCCATCGCCCTTGGCAACGACACCGATTACGGTCTCGCCGCTGCCCTCTGGACCGCGGATCTCAACAAGGCGGTCAAGGGCTCCCGTGCCCTGCGCGCCGGCACCGTGTTCGTCAACAACTGGGACGGCGGAGACATGACCATGCCGTTTGGCGGCTTCAAGCAGTCCGGTAACGGTCGCGACAAGTCGCTGCACGCGCTGGAGAAGTACACCGAGCTGAAAAGCACCTGGATCCAGCTCGAATAACGTCGAATATGACGCTATCGGCAACAAAGGGGGGAGAAATCCCCCTTTTTCATTTTTACCCTTTCATCACCGGCCTCAATCGATATAATCGTCAAATAGACAAGCCATTCAATATAAAGATAAAAATGTTGTTCTTCCTGGCGAGTGTACTGTTTCTGGTGGTGGGTCTGCCGCTGCTGTTCTTCCTGTTGGGCCAGGGCGAGGCCTACGTGACCTGGGGCCCCTGGATCTCCGCCATCGCCCTGATGCTATGGCTGCTGATGGACGTGGAGAAGATCCGTCGTGGCGGCGGTCGCTGACCCGGTCCTGCTGTAAAAATCCCGTCTGACCCATTTATTAACTTCTTTCCCTCCAAAAGGATCGCTACACTGACTTTTTGCGATGTTTTCCAACATCCGCTCTCCAGTGAAGGTTCTCCTCATGCAACAGCAAGTTCAGCGCCAGGGCGTCATCTATGCCCTGTGCGCCTACACCCTTTGGGGCCTGGCCCCCATCTACTTCAAGACCATTTCCGCCGTGCCGGCCGCCGAGATCCTGACCCATCGCATGATCTGGTCCTGCGTCCTGCTGATGGTGATGACCCTGCTCGCCCGCCAGTGGCACAAGGTGCAGGCGGTGCTGCGCCAGCCCAAGGTGCTGCTCACCCTGGCCTTCACTTCGGTCACCGTCGGCGGCAACTGGCTGCTGTTCATCTGGGCCATCAACAACGGCCACATGCTGGATGCCAGCCTCGGCTACTACATCAACCCGCTGTTCAACGTGCTGCTCGGCATGCTGTTCCTGAGTGAGCAGCTGCGCCGCCTGCAATGGTGGGCGGTGGGGCTGGCAGTGGTCGGTGTCGCGGTCCAGCTCATCGCCTTCGGCTCCCTGCCCTGGATAGCGCTGGTGCTGGCGTCGAGCTTCGCCATCTATGGCCTGATCCGCAAGAAACTGGCCCTCGATGCCCTCACCGGCCTGCTGATCGAGACCCTGATCATGCTGCCGCCGGCCGCCATCTATCTGTGGGGCTTCGCCGACAGCCCCACCAGCCACATGACCGAGAACGACTGGCACCTCAACCTGCTGCTGATCGCCGCCGGGGCCGTCACCACGGCGCCGCTGCTCTGCTTCACCGCCGCCGCCACCCGTCTCAAGCTCTCCACCCTCGGCTTCTTCCAGTACATAGGCCCCAGCCTGATGTTCATCCTGGCGGTCACTCTCTACGGGGAAGAGCTGGCACTGGACAAGCTGATCACCTTCGGCTGCATCTGGAGCGCGTTGGTGCTGTTCACCTTGGACGGGTTGCGCAGCGGCAAACGGCGCCAGGGTGCCGCCTGAGGCGCTGCAATAATCTACAAGCCAGGGATCGGGATTTGGGGTATCAATAAGCCATGAGCGCCCCTCCATCCCGCATCCACTACTGGCAACCCCGGCTGCTGCCGGGGGTTGAACTCTCCCACTCCCACCACCGGGAGTTCAGCTATGGCCGCCACGTGCATCTGGACTACCACATCGGTCTGGTGCAGCAGGGTGGCCAGAAGTTCATCCACAAGGGCAGCAGCCACAATCTGGTGCGCGGCGAGCTCTCCACCGTCAACCCGGACGAGATGCACGACGGCCTCAGCCTGCTGCCGGAAGGCTACGAGGTGCGGGTGTTCGCCATCGCCCCGGAGCAATTGGCGCGCTGGCTGCCGGACAATCCCGACCCCTTCTTCGACAAGGGTCTGCAGACCAGACCCGATCTCTATCAGGGCTTCGCCCACCTGCACATGTATCTGGATCAATCCCAGCCGGACGGCCTGCTGGCGGAGAGCCAGTTGCTGGCCCTGCTCGGCGAACTGCTGCGGCTCAAACCGGAGCGCCACGCCCTGGCGGATCCCCAGTTGCGGTACCTGCGCGATTACCTGCTCGGTCAGCTGGATCAGCGCCACAGCCTGGAGGATCTCGCCGCCCAGTTCGGGCTGGATCGCTTCGCCTTCCTGCGCCAGTTCAAGAAGAAGACCGGCATGACCCCCTACGCCTGGCTCAAGCGACTGCGACTGGAGCAAGGCAAGCGCCTGCTCGGTGGCGGCATGCCGGTGAGCGAGGTGGCGCTGGCGGTCGGTTTCTTCGATCAGAGTCACTTCCACCACGGCTTTCGCCAGGCCTTCGGCATCACCCCGGCGGATTACCGTCAGCAGCTCCTCTGCTTCCCTCATCAATCCGGCTGACCACGGGCAACAAGGCAGTGTTTAACACCACAATACTCACTGTTGCGATGCGAAATTCCACAAAACACAGACTCAGCAACACCAAACACTGCCGTTGAGTTCAACCTTTGACCAGCTCGCGCCGCCGCTCGGCGCACCATCCAAAGTGCAATCTTTTACAAGCCAGCCCCCGCCCCGATCCCCCATGCTGTGAGCTCATCTTGTCATCGAGGTATCTCATGTTCACCAGCCTGTTCCTGACCATAGGTCTCATCCATCTGATCGCCCTGGCGAGCCCGGGTCCCGACTTCGCGCTGATCCTGCGCACCAGCCTGCACAGGCCCACCGCCCTCGGCGCCGCGCTCGGCATCGCCCTGGCGATACTGCTGCACGCCACCTTGAGCCTCACCGGCATCAGCCTGCTGATCGCCAGCCAACCCTGGCTGTTCACTGTGGTGAAGATAGTGGGCGCCCTCTATCTGGGCTGGCTCGGCTGGGGGGCGATCAAGGCAGCGTGGCACAGTGCCGCCAGCCAGACACTCAGGGCGGGCGGCGAGCTGCAGGGCTGGAACAGGGGTGTGAAGGCCGGCCTTGCCACCAACCTGCTCAACCCCAAGGCGCTGCTGTTCTTCATGGGACTGCTGGCGGCCATGGTGACGCCCCAGGTTGACGGCCTGACCCGTGGCCTGCTGATCCTGGAGCTGTTCTTGCTGTCGCTGGCCTGGTTCGGGCTGCTGGCCTGGAGCCTCTCCACGGCGCGGGCCCAGCACCTGCTCAGCCGGATCCAGCGCCCGCTCAACCTGGTCACCGGCCTGCTGTTCGGCGCCGTCAGTCTCTCCATCCTGGTGGAGCTTGTCGGCGAGGCGGGCAGCCTGATCTAGGCGGTTAGCCACCCGGCATCTGAATCACCTCGTTGGTATTGCTATCGGTTCCAGTCCAATCATGGCCATGAGCGCTCGCCGGTGAGCGCCAGGAACCCCCTAAGCAAACCAATCATTTACTTAAAAATCAACTTGTTGCCTGCTTTTTGATAGAGGGTGAAAGAGAGAAGCCCGCAAATAAGGTGGCCGTATCAACGCCAGTGGTGAATTGAAGCGGCGCCCTGATCTCATCCGCTCTCCATCACAAATTCGTAACCCAGAGTGAGTCACCCATGAGTCAATCCCGCCTTCACCCAGGATCCCGTCGCTCTCCATTCCAGAGGTTCTGTTCAGCCTGCTGTTGCTGATCGGCGCCCTCTTCACCGCCCTCGGTGCAGTGATCGTCCTGGTGACCATCACCCTCGGTGGTTAAGCTGCACGCGCAGCTCCCCGCGTTGCTGTCAGAGAGAGCCCCTGCAATACACGCCAGATAAGATGCTGGCGAGCGTCGATCCCCTTGCGGACAGATCCGGGGACGCCAGATCCACTGATTTGACCACGATAACCTTGAAAGGCACCGATAGATTGCTGGGTGCAATAAGCGCGACCCGAATAGCCGTCTTCACCAAAGAGAAAAATCTGCCGTGTACTGTGGTTTACTACGGGGCTCTCAGGTGGATCCTGAAAGCCGATCAACTACATGCTGGCCATGAAATTGCATTCATTCACTGGGTACGTTCAAGTCAAACACTGTGCTGGATCACCATATACGCACTTCTATATTTTTGAAGTGCCGTGGCCTAAATGCATACTGCATCGATATATTCTTGCTTATTGAATATTTATTCCGGATTAATACGATCGCATTCATTAATTGGTGAATAAAATGATATTAGGCAGCAATTTATTCTTTCAAGTCACTGCGTCTGCTTTTTGACTTGAGTCAATTTCACCTTAATTAAACAAAATTGTCCTTGCATTTATCAGCATCAGTCAGCAGCCATTCAACCTTTATACCTCATACTTGCCCTAATCAAAGACCAGAAAGACTTCCAGCTCGCTTGAAGCCTTTTGTTTGATTCTCTTGTGCCTTATAAAACAATATCGAGACTACACATGAAAAAAAATATCATTGCCACCATGATGGTTCTGGTTGCCGGTACCGCCAGCATGAATGCCATTGCTGCAGATGTCGCTTTTACTGGTGAAATTACTGCGGGTACCTGTACTCCTACCGTTTCCCCCAGTATCGATCTCGCCCCTGTCACAGCCAATGTGGCGAATGTGGCAGTGGGTGATCCTATTGGAGCACCTGTTAGTCTGGATATTGCCGTCGATAATTGCGTATCGGTAGCCACTGTCAATATTGCATTTACCGGTCTTGAACTTGTAGGTTCAGGCAGTGCATTGGCTGCCACCGAGGGTGGCAACATTAGTTTTGGTTTCTTTGAAAATGATGGCTCCACTCCGGCTGATCTCACCGGGGGTACTACGTTGACTCCGGTTTCTGGTACTGCTGCCTCATCATATAAGATTGCCTATGTGAAAAATGTCGACCTGGTAGATCCGACTGTTGGTACTAAAACTGCCACTCTGACAGTGAATTTCGCTTACCTGTAAAATGTAATCAACCAGGCAAGGGTGATCACCCTTGCCTGGTTTTGTGGTGCGACAAATAAGTTGGCAGAGTATTTTATGACGGCCAATTACAGGCGTCATATTTTCTGTTTTCATTTTATTGCCAATCCCATCGCTGCCATTGGTCGGCCATACTACCCACCATCTTATTCCGCTTGTGAGTCGTCAATCCTATAAAGATGAATACCTCCATTTTAAATACGTGGCTAAGGCCCATCCTGGCCATCGCGCTCACACTGCCCAGCCTGGTGGCCCATGCCAATGTCAGCCTGAGCATGACCCGAATTATCTATGAGCAGGGTGCCCAACAAGCTGCCCTCTCGGTCACCAATAATGGTGCGAAAAGTGCCTACCTGATGCAGTCCTGGGTAACCACGGCCAACGGCAGTGAAAAGAGTGGCGACTTTGTGGTGACCCCCCCGCTCTTCTTGCTGAATGCAGGCAAAGCCGCAAGCCTGCGACTCATCTACGTCGGCAACCAGGCGCTGCCTGATGATCGTGAGAGCCTCTACTACTTTTACAGCAAGGCGATCCCCTCCGTTTCCAAGGCACAGCAGGGGAACGGCCAGTTGCAGGTCGCAACCCAAAGCAAGCTCAAGTTATTCTATCGCCCCAAGGATCTGCCCAGCTCCCCAGAGCAGGCGCCTGCGACCCTGAGCTGCCAACTCAGTGGTACCACGCTGACCGTGATTAACCCTTCACCCTACTATGTCACCCTGGTAAAAGTGCAGGTTGGCGCCAAACAACTCGATAGCCTGATGGTGCCGCCCAAGGGCAGCCAGACCCTGGCTAGCGCGGGAGCCACCGGTACCGTGACCTTCCAGACCATCAACGATTATGGGGCCATGACCGAGTCCCAACGTTGTCTTACCCACTGATCCTGGCGGGCATATGCAACCACAACTGACGCTTCTTCTGGCGGCCTTCAGCTGCGGTCTTGCCCTGCCTGCCCACGCCGAACTGAACTTCAATCCGGCGTTTCTGTCGGGCGATCAGGCGGCGGTCGCCGATCTCGCCGCCCTCGAAAAGGGGGACCAGTTGCCTGGCAGCTATCCGGTCGAGATCTATCTCAACGGAGAATTTCTCGAGGCCCGGGAGGTAACGTTCGCTCCCTCGCCCCAACCCAGACAAGACGGTGGCACCAACCTGAGCCCCGTGCTGACCCTGACCGACCTGAGCAAGTTCGGGGTAGACACCGCGGCGCTGGCGACCAGCCAGGATCCCGCGGCCCCCATCGTACTGGAAGAGCTGATCCCTGCGGCAACGACCCGCCTTAACTTCGAGGCGCTGCGGCTGGATATCTCCATCCCTCAGGCGGCACTGGTACGGCGCGCACAAGACGAGGTACCGGAAGAGCTCTGGGATCATGGCGTCAATGCACTGTTGTTTAACTACCGGCTGAACGGTAGCCGCAGCCAGGAAGCGGGGTCGGCGGCCACGGACGACCTCTTTCTGGGGCTGAATAGTGGCCTGAACCTCGGGGCCTGGCGTCTGAGAAACTACTCGACCTGGGATCACAGCGAGGACGCCACGGGTGAGCGTTCGAGTGAAGTGCAGAGTGTCGACACCACTCTGAGCCGACCCGTCACATCACTCAAGGCGGAGCTCCTGCTGGGGAACGGGGGTACCTCGGCAGATCTGTTCGAGAGCGTCGGCTTTAGTGGTGCCCAACTGCGTACCGACAAGAATATGTTCCCCAGCAGCCTGCGCGGCTTCGCCCCCACGGTCCATGGTGTCGCCAAAGGTAACGCCAAGGTGACCATCAAACAGAACGGCTACAACATCTATCAAACCAACGTGGCGCCCGGCCCCTTCGTCATCGACGATCTGTACCAGTCCACCAGTGGTGACCTTGCAGTCGAGATCGAAGAGAGCGACGGCAGCATCACTCGCTATGTGGTGCCCTACTCCTCCGTACCCAATCTGCTGCGCGAGGGCATGAACCAGTACGAACTGACGGCGGGCGAATTCCGCTCTGGCAGTGACAAGCAGACCAGTCCCGGCTTCGTGCAGGGCAGCTATGCCACTGGTCTTGCCGACGGGCTCACCCTCTATGGCGGGGCCCAGCTCTCGTCCGGCTACCAGGCCATCGCGCTGGGCGTGGGCCAGAACATGGGGAGATTTGGCGCCATATCCACCGATCTCACCCATGCGGTGACTGAATTACCGGACGGTCGCGACAGCCGGGGTCAGTCGTTGCGCTTCCAATATGCCAAGTCTCTCAACGACGTTGGCACCGAATTTCAACTGCTCGGCCTGCGCTACTCGACCCAGGGCTACTACAGCTTTGAAGAGAGCACTTACAAATCCATGACGGGCATCAAGGACCCACTGCCGGGGGGTGACGAAGGCCATCAGGACGAAGGCACCGCCTATGACTTGAACTATGCGAAACGGGGCCGGGCCCAGCTCAGCGTCTCGCAAGAGATTGGAGAGACTGGCTCCATTTACCTCAGTGGTTATAGCCAGAGCTATTGGGATCTGGCATCAGAGGACCAGAATGTACAGCTTGGCCTCTCCGGCTCGATTCGGGAGATCAACGTCAACCTGAGTTACAGCCATAACGAGACGGCGTTGGAGCCCGACAAAACGGACAAGACCCTCTCATTCAACTTATCGATGCCTATCGGTCGCTGGCTAGGCGGGAGCGATGGCAGCACCAGCCATCTGGACTCTATCAATGCCAACTACGGAATGACGCAAGACTCGGAAGGCCAGACGTCCCATACCCTGGGCATTAGCGGGAGCCTGCTGGAAGACAGAAAGCTGAACTACAGCGTGCAGCAGGGTCATGCCGAGCCAGAGGGCTATAACGGCGACCTCTCCCTCAACTATCAGGGATCTCGCGGTGATATCGACCTCGGCTACAACTACGACGATCAACGGCAAGAAGTGACCTATGGTCTGGCGGGCGGCGTGGTGGTGCACGGTGACGGCATGACTCTGAGCCAGCCGCTGGGTGAATCAAATGTTCTGGTGGTCGCCCCCGGCGCAGCCCACGCCCAACTGGAAAATGGTGACGACCTGGACAACCAAGGCTATGCGGTCATGACCTACGCATCGGATTATCAGGAAAACCGGGTCTCTCTCGATACCCAGAGCCTCTCAAGCGACGTCGATCTGTCAGAGACGACCCTTGAGGTTGTGCCCACCAAGGGCGCACTGGTGCGTGCCGAATTTAGCACCAGGGTCGGGGTGAGAGCTCTGCTGACGCTGATCCACCAGGGCCATGCTGTACCATTCGGCGCCACGGCGACCGAGCAGACACAAGGCACCAGCGGCATGGTCGCCGACGAAGGGGCCGTCTATCTCCCTGGTCTCCCCCCCGAGGGCAGCCTGCAAGTACGCTGGGGTGATAAGCAGCACCAGCGCTGCGTCGCGCCCTACCGCCTGCCGGAGGATGCCGCAACTCAGGTGATCAGCCGTATGACCTTGGTGTGCAACTAACCCTATGAATACAAGACATAAACCGATGCATTATCTGACGCTAGCACTCATCACCCTGCTGCTGGTCGGTGCGGCCCCCGGCTACGCCGGAGACGATCTGAACGCGAGTCGCACCACCTCTGTGGCAATCCAGCTGCCAGCAGATCGCCATGCTTATTTTGGCCATCCGCTACTGACGCTGCCCATCTCGGCCAACGCCTGTGAGCTACCCGATGCGCAGGCATCACCGCTGTCCCGTGCCACCATACTCCCCCTGACTCGCCGTATCGGCGATCTCAACGGAGAAGCCGTGTATGAGATCCCTGGCACGCCGGGTATTGGCTGGATGTTCTCGCTCAAGGCGATGGGAGGGGCGGGGCTGGTGAAGCTGAACTCGAATCGGCCGACCGAATGGTATCCCGCCACTGGCGGACAGACCAAGCAGGTGCAAAACCCGATCCGGGCGGTGGGCAAGCTCACCTATGTGGCCACCGGCAGCCGCCTGGCCCCCGGCACCCACGTCGTTGCGCCGCAAGCTCTGGCCCATCTCACCTGCTTCGACAAAACGAGGAAGCGGGTAGACTCATCCCGCCTGAGCCTGACCAGCCCCCTTACTTTCACCCTGAGTTCAGCCACCTGCCGCATCACCACACCGTCGAACGATGTGGTGAATGTCGGCGAGATCCGGGCCAGTGACTTCCCCACGGTGGGCAGCACTTCCCCAGTCAAATCCTACAGCATAGGGCTGGAGTGCGACCCCGATGTGGTCGTCAGTGCCACCGTCTCGGATCAATCCAAACCGGGCAACCGCAGCGATATGGTGAGCCTCTCGGCCGACAGCACGGCCAGTGGCCTCGGTGTTCAGGTGGTCAGCCCGCAAGGGGAACCCTATTCACTGGGCCCGGATGCCACCAAGCTGCGCAACCGGCACAGGAACTATCTCTTCGACTCTCGCGAGGGGGGCTCCGTCGATGTGCCACTGGGTTTCCGTTATGTGCGGACTGGCGATCTGGTCGCAGGCAGCGCCAATGCGCTCGTCGGCGTCACCTTTTCCTATGAATAAAAGGGCTACCCCATGAGAGTCAAGCTTGCCGCTGCGCTGCTCACCGGCTGGTGCGGGCTGATCCCTGCCAGCCAGGCTGCCGACATCACTCTCAAGGTAACCGCCAATCTGGTGGAAGAGGCCTGCGTGCTGAACGATGGCCACGTCAAAATCGTCGACTTTGGCAATATCAATGCGCGCGACCTCAAACAGCCCGGCACCATAGTCGAAGCGATCTCGCTGCCCATTCATTGTCAGGGAACGGTCCGGGCCGACGATCTCATCCTGCGCCTCCACGGAGAAACATCGCGCGGGAATGGCTCACTCATCGCGACGGATCGCGACGATCTGGGGATCGCGCTCTCACCGGACAGCCACTTCTCCAAGAGCACCGACTGGATCGTACCGGGGGGGACCTTGCCTATCCGGCTGAACAAGGGTGAGGCAACGGTGTCGTTCTTTGCCACCCCAGTCCAGACTCGCAAGAGCGTCGCACCAGGTAAATTCTCCGCTCAGATTGTCCTGACAGTGGAGTACCCGTAACGGTTTCCCTTCCCCGGAAGGCCACAGGCTCCAGCCTGTACTGGCGCCTCATGACAGCTGATCGACTCTGTATCTGCGCCAGACTCTGCCACAATGCCCGGATTCATTACTCACGAGACATTGACATGAAAAAAATGATGCTGGTGCTACTGGTCGCGGGCAGCTGTTTCGGCTGCAAACCCGGTGATGCCGGGTTTGAGATGAAGCCGCTGACCATGGTGCAAGAGGCCGCCAGGCAGGGCGATGCCAAGGCTCAGCTGGTACTGGGTAATATGTACGACCAAGGCCAGGGCGTAGAGCAAAACGCTGTGACGGCCGCGGAATGGATCCGCAAGGCTGCAGAGCAGGACAATGTTGTGGCCCAGTTGCAACTGGGCAAGATGTACTTCGAAGGTCGGGGTGTGGAGCAGGATTATCTGGCAGGCGTTAACTGGTTCTTGAGTGCCGTCAATCTCGGCACCGCCAAGAACGAGATCACCGAGCAAACAGAATAACGGCCGTCAGTGCCTCCGATCCCTATTTCGACCTGTCTTGAATGCCGAACAAGATTCAACCAGAGCTAAGGTTGGATGAGGTAAGCGCCTGTATCGGAACGCTTTGACATGACCCTGTTCGGGCTGGCGTCGGGCTCATTGTGGGATTAGGATGCACGCCTTCACCACAATAACGTTACGGACGTATCGGCATGACTCGACAATGGTCGCTCCCCATCGTGGCACTCGCGGGGGGAGCTTTGTTCTGGCTCGGCAGCAACTTCGGCATGAAATGGGCACTGATGGCCCTGATCGGTTTTGGCTTCGGCTTCACCCTCTCCTTCAGCCGCTTCGGCATCGTGTTCGGTTGGCGCGAGATGCTGACCAGGCGCAACAGCTACTACGTGCGGGTGCACCTGCTCACCATCGCCATCGAGATCCTGCTGTTCACCGCCTTCCTCTCCTTCACTCACGCCCTGTTTGGCGATGCCATGGTGGGCAACGTCATGGCCATCGGCGTGCCCTTCATCGTCGGCGCCTTCCTGTTCGGCATCGGCATGCAGCTGGCCGGGGTCTGCGCCACCGGCACCCTCTACTGCTGCGGCGAGGGCCAGCCACGCTTCTGGCTGGTGCTGCTCTGCTACGGCATCGGCACCCTGATCAGCAACCAGTTCCGCCCAGCCCTGGACGCCACCTTCTCCAGCCAGGTGGTGCTGGCCAAGGATCTGACCGGCAATATCTGGAGCGGCATGCTGCTCAACCTGGCGCTGGTCGCCGTGCTGTTCATGCTGTTTCGCAGGAGCGAATTGAAGCGCACCGGCGAGATCAAGCCGATCTTCGGCGGCGGCAACCTGTTCTGGCGCGATGGCCGCTTCACCGTGCTGACCGGCGGCATCCTCATCGCCCTGCTCAACTCCGCCGTGGTCGCCCTGCACGGCTCGGCCTGGACCATCACCGGCGCTGTCTATGACATGGCGCTGCGCGGCGCCTCCCTGTTTGGCCTGTTCGAAGGCAACCCCAAGCTTGCCCAACCGCTGTTCATCAACCCCATGGTCGGCATGTTCTGGCTGGGGATCCTGGGAGCCGCACTGGCCCGCAGCCTGAGCGGTGGTGGCACCGTCACCCCGATCCGGCTCGGCAACAGCCTAGCGGCCATCGTCGGCGGCCTGCTGATGGGGATGGGCGCCATGTACAGCGCCTGCAACCTGGGTGGCTTCTTCGATGGCACGGCGTCCGGCAGCCTGCACGGCTGGGTCTGGATGCTGATGGCCCTCGGTGGCAGCCTGATCGGCATCCGCCTGCGACCGCTGTTCAGGCTCTGATGCAACAACGGGATGGCGCCGATCGGCGGCGTCATCCCGCACTGTTTCGGCAGCAGGACCCTGCTGCCGCCCTCTCCCCTCAGTTGAGCGCCCGGATCAGCAGCAAGAGCGCGAAGCCGGTAAACATCACGGCCGACATCCGGTTGATGACCCTCCCGAAGCGTTCGCCATAACCCTGCAACCCCACCCAGCGAAACACCAGGCAATAACCGCCGTGCACCACCAGCACCACAGCGCTGAAGGTCAGCGCCAGCAGCATGCACTGGCCAAGCGCCCCCTGGCGAAAGTCGATGAACTGAGGAAACAGGCTGGTGAAGAAGATGATCGCCTTGGGATTGAGCAGGCTGATGAGCGCCCCCTTGAAGAAGCTGCGGCCGCAGTCCCGATCACTCGTCGTGCTGATCAGTGGACTGACCGCGCGCTGGCGCCAGCAGTTTATCCCGAGATAGAGCAGGTAGAGGGCGCCCCCCAGGGTGAGGATCTGCTGGCCCGCGGCCAGCCAGTGGGTAAACCAGAGCACCGC
Organism: Aeromonas sp. TECH754; assembly: GCF_056279295.1. Classification (NCBI taxonomy): domain Bacteria; kingdom Pseudomonadati; phylum Pseudomonadota; class Gammaproteobacteria; order Aeromonadales; family Aeromonadaceae; genus Aeromonas; species Aeromonas sp. TECH754. Next base: position 3,732,940 of record NZ_JBWBRA010000001.1, read on the forward strand.
CAGCGAGGCCAGGCTCGCCACCAGCAGGATCCCCACCGCCACCCCGATGAAGCCGGCGATGGCATGGCGGGTTCCCCGGGTCAGGGTGTTGCCTATGGTGTAGATCACCGCCGGGCCGGGGCTGAGTACGGTGCCGACGGCGAGTAGCAGGTAGAGGGCGTAATAGTCGAGGCTCATGGGCACATTCCATCTTCGTTTGATGCCGCCCAGTATATTGACAGCCGCTTCGCCAGCCAGACATAGTGGCGCTCGGCTTTATAAACCAGGAGTTTAGAGTGGATCGCCTGACCGCCATCGAGATCTTCGTCGCAGTCGCCCGCGCGGGCAGCTTCAGTGCCGTAGCGGAGCGATTCGAGATGACGCCGGCCATGATCGGCAAATACATCAAGTGGCTGGAGACCCGCGTCGGCTCCCGCCTGCTCAACCGCAACACCCGCTGCCAGAGCCTGACCGAGGCGGGCAGAGAGTACCTCGGCGGCTGCCAGAGCCTGCTGCAGCACTATCGGGAGCTGGAGCAGAACACCCTGGCCCACACCGGCCAGGCGGCGGGCAAGATCCGCATCAATGCCCCCATCACCTTCGGCAGCCAGCGGCTGACCCCCTTGTTGTGCGACTTCATGGCGCGCTATCCGCAGATCCGCATCGAGCTGGATCTCTGCGATCGGCTGGTCGATGTGATTGGCGACGGCTTCGACCTCATCTTCCGGGTCGGCACCCCCAAGGATGCCGCCTACATAGCCCGCCCGCTGGCCAGCTCGGCCTCGGTGTTCTGCGCCTCGCCGCACTATCTGCAACGCCACGGCACCCCGCTGGAACTCACGGATCTGGCCCGTCACCGCTGCCTGGGCTTCAGCCCTTGGCTGACACAATCCAGCCTGGCGGAGGCCTTTCCCCTCGAGCACCTGCATCTGTGGGACAGTCAGTTCATCAGCAATAACGGCAGCGCCCTCAAGGTGGCCGCCCTCAATCATGCGGGCATAGTGCTGCAACCGCGAGCCCTGCTGAGCGACGAGCTGAGCAGTGGCGCCCTGCTGGAGATACTGCCGGATGCCCTGCCCGCCCCGCGTCCGGTCAACATGCTCTATCCCGCCAGGGAGCCGATGCCGCTGCGGCTACGGCTGCTGATCGATTACCTCAGCGAGCACCGCCACGAGCTGGATCTGCCCGCCTGAGCGCTTATTCGCCGCGCTGCTTCACTCTTCGCAGATAGACATAGCCCTCGCCGGGGCTGCCCCAGCGCTGACGGGCGTCGTTGTCATAGGCCCGGTCCAGCAGCCTGACGCTGTTGGGACCGATCCAGAGGTATTGCACCAGGGTGCTGGCGCCGCCGAAATTGGTGGCGCAGCTGCCGACCTTGCTGTGGCCCACGTATTCCCCGGAGGGTTGGCGGCTCAGCCAGATCTCGCAGCCCTCGCGCAGGGAGAGTTGGGGCGGGGTGAGGGAATCGAGCAGCTCCGGCTTGCGCCAGGCTCCGGCGAAGTCGATGGCTCTGGGCATGGTCAGCTCGGCCATCAGGATCCGGCCATCCGGCAGCGGGGAGAAACGGTAGATGCGCTGGCGGAACGGCCGTACCGCTCGCTCGGTCAGGAACTGCTCGGCATAGACCCAGCGAAAATCGTCGTAGCCGGGCCAGATCTCCACCAGTCGCAACTCGGCACTGGTGAAGCGCGGGTCGTAGCTGGCCTGTTCCTGGCTGGAAAACTCGCCGGTAAACCAGGAGAGCAGCGGCTCCATGCTGGCCTGGCCAACGAAGGGACTGGCCGGCGGGGCAAGCGGGGGCACGGGCGTCGCCCAGGTCAGGCAGGCGTAAAACAACCCGAACAGGGCCGCCATCAGCTGTATCATCGAATCCTTCCGAGTCGCTTGCATGGCGGCGATTATATGAGCGAACGCCGACAATAACCTCTACCTTGATCAATTCCTTGCAGATCCATCGAAAAATCACTGTGTTAACGAAGAAGTCAGACGCAGGTACGGGATGAGGCGGCCTCGGCGGGTCGGGCCCTGATCCGGACCTGAAACGCTATCTGGTTTCAATAGAGTATGCCGCTGCAGGCCCCTGTTTATCCCGCCTGCGGCGATTTTGCCCGCCAAGCTGGATGGCAGCTTACTGACGCACCGGGTCGCCTTGACCATGGTCAGAGTCAGACCCATGATCATGTTTTAACGTCCATTGACAGGCAGCCTGATGAACCAGCCCCGTTTCTCTCCCATCGACCCCATCTCACGCTACTCCGAGATCCTGTTCGGCCTGCTGATGGTGCTGACCTTCACCGGTTGCTTCAACGCCCTCGAGGCGGGACGAGCCGAGGTCAAGGATCTGCTGATAGCCGGCATCGGCTGCAACATCGCCTGGGGCATGATCGATGCCATCGTCTACCTCATCACCACCCTGGCCGAGCGGGCCCGCGCCCTGCGGTTGCTGCAACAGCTGCATCTCTTGCCGCCGGGTGACAGCCGGGGCATCACGGTGCTGCGAGATGTCCTGCCCGGTCCGCTGGCGGCGATCTGCCGCGACGACGAGCTCGACGACTGGCAGGCACGCCTGCGCCAACACCCTGAGCTGAGCCAGGGTGCCATCCTTCGCTGGAACGATCTGCTCAACAGCCTGGGGGTCTTCCTGATGGTGTTCCTCTCCACCTTCCCCGTGCTGCTGCCCTTCATGTTCTTACAGGATCCGGTACCGGCCCTGCGCCTCTCCCACATCATCGCCCTGCTGATGCTGCTGCTGATAGGCCGCGGTCTGGCCCGCTACGCAGGCTCGCCGCGTCCCTTGCTGATCGGTGTGCTCTTCGCCGCAGTAGGCGTCGCCATCGTGCTGGCCACCATCGCGCTGGGCGGCTGAGGCGACGAAACCGGTTAACGAAAAAAGAGGGAGGCACGCGCCTCCCTCTCTGTTTTCTCATCCAATGTGCGACCCGGCTTCTTTCCGGCTCTCCATCCCTCCATCCCCCCTTCTCTCCGGTTATCCATCCGACAAGGGATGACACCCTGGCCAAGCGATCCCGGCCCGGGCGACTATCCTTGGTCCGAAACCACTCAGAAGGGATCCATCATGACGACAGGAACGGTAAGACTGCATCGCGTACTCAAGGCCCCGCCACAGCGGGTCTATCGCGCCTTCATCGAGGCGGATGCGCTGGCCAAGTGGCTGCCTCCTCACGGTTTCACCTGCAAGGTGGAGCACCTGGAGGCCCGCGTCGGCGGCACCTTCCGCATGGCATTCACCAACTTCGGCACGGGCCACTCCCACTCCTTCGGCGGTGAGTATCAGGAGCTGGATCCGGGCAAACGCATCCGCTACACCGACCGCTTCGACGATCCCAACCTGCCGGGGGAGATGCGGGTGACCATCACCCTGACCCCGGTGCTGTGCGGCACCGACCTCGCCATCGAGCAGGCGGGGATCCCGGCGGTCATCCCGCTGGAGATGTGCTACCTCGGCTGGCAGGAGTCCCTGAGCCAGCTGCTCGCCCTGGTGGAGCCCGAGATCCCGAACGAATAGTCTGCGCCTCTGCGCTAGCCAAACCCCGAAAAACAGAGAGCCTGCCGATTGGCAGGCTCTCTTCGTTTCGACAGACCGCGACTGACAACCTATCCCAATAGGCGTCATTGTCGAAGGCAGTTTGGACACAGCTAGCGCGCAGAAACCGGAGCGTACTGGAGTACGTGAGGATTTCGAGCACTGCCTGGGTTCAAAATGGCGAGTTAAATAGCCTAATGGGATGGGTTCTTATTGCAGGTTCAGGCCACCCAAGTAATCCCCCTTGCCGAGGTTCACCCCGGCCTGACGCAGCAGGGCATAGGCCATGCTCAGGTGGAAGTAGAAGTTCGGGATGCCGTACTCATGGACACAGGTGTGACCATCCATCCCCTTGCCACCGGCCCAGTAGGGGAAGTATTTGCCGCTCGCATACTGGCTGAAATCGGCATTCAGCTTGCTTTGCAGCAGGGTGATGGTGTTCTGGATATGGCTGCGCAGCTCCGCCATGGTCTTGGGGTCGTCCCCCATGACCGGCAGCTCGCTGTGGCTGGCGGTGGCGACCACGGCGCGGGCCGTGTCACAGCAGATCAGCACCTGCTTGGAGAAGGGCAGCATGTCGACAATCAGGCGTTCATTGACGAAGTTGTCCACGTTGAACTTCTTGGCCTCGGCGTGGGCCTCGGCCTTGGCCAGGCAGCCGTCGAGGTTGGTCAGCATCTTGATAAACTGGGCGGCGATCTCACGATTCATAATGCACTCTCGGTTGGTTGAAGGCGGATAAACGAGCGGCATCCACTATAGCGCATCCCCCGCAGTATCACCCCTACCCCACAACTACCGCGACAAGGTATGGCCATTAGCAGGGTGGCAGTACAAGGGCATATTGCAGGGCATATTGGGACACCCACCTTTTTGACAGTGCTTTACCTCTGTTCTTGACTGAAAGGGATATCGCAGGAGGTTGCCATGACCATTGCCCGTTCCCGTCAAATCAGTCTGCAAGATACGCCTTACTACCATGTGGTCAGTCGTTGCGTGCGGCGGGCCTTTTTGTGCGGCGAAGATGCTCATTCCGGCCAGAGTTACGAACACAGGCGCCAGTGGGTGGTCGACAAGCTGAGCCAGCTGTCGCGGCTGTTTGCCATCGGTGTCTGCGCCTATGCGGTGATGAACAATCACTACCACCTGGTGCTCAAGGTTGAGCCTGATACGGCCACCAACTGGAACGAGCGGGAGATAGCCGAGCGGTGGGCCGCGCTGTTTCAGTGGCCCCTGCTGGTGCGGCGCTGGTATCAGGGGGAATCCCTGATTGAACCGGAACTGATGGTCGTACAACAACTGATAGCCCAATGGCGTGAGCGGCTGCATTCCATCAGCTGGTTTGTTCGGCTGCTCAATGAAAACCTGGCCCGCCAGGCCAATCAGGAGGATGGTTGCAAGGGCCATTTCTGGGAAGGACGCTTCAAAAGTCAGGCCTTGCTCACCGACTCAGCCCTGCTGGCCTGCATGGCCTACGTTGACCTCAATCCGATACGGGCAGCGATTGCCGACAAACCGGAAGAGAGCAATTACACCAGCATCAAACAGCGCCTCGCCGACCAACAACCCACAGCGCCATTGCCCCCTCTGTTGCTGCCGTTCTCCAGCAGAAGTGACTCGGATGGCCTGCCCTACTGCTTTACCGACTATCTGGCGCTGGTCGACTGGACAGGACGAGCCATCAGAACCGACAAACGGGGTCATATTCCGACTCACCTTCCCCCCATCCTGCACCGACTTGGCCTTGATACCGCGCAATGGTTGCGACAAGTGACACTGTTTCGGCGACAAGGCATCAGAGCGGTGGGCGACAGGGAACATTGCCAACTGTTCGCGCAGCACTGCGGCCAACGGCGATGTCACCAGCCGACTCTTTGAATCGCTAGCCTCCGCTTCATATCACACCCCGGCATGTCATCCGATGCCGAGCATGACGTTGCCTGAACAAGAGGCTTTTTAGGCCAGAACAGTCATCTTGTTGCTCCAACTCCAGCCCCCGAGCCAACCATCCGTCCCCCCATCACCAGTCTGACTACGGCTTACTCAGAAAGGTGGGTGTCCCAGATTTTTTCTTCTCCCGCGCCTTGCCCGCAACCGAGCGCCGTAGTCAGACCCGGTTACGCCACGAGGAACGGAGCATCTGGCAACACCATTATTGGGAACATCTGATCCGGGATGAGCAGGATTACCGCCACCATATGGATTACGTCCATATCAATCCGCTCCAGCATGGTCATGTTACACGGGTGGCCGATTGGCCGTATTCCACCTTCCATCGTTATGTGGCGAGCGGCATCTATCCGCGGGATTGGTGCGGATCGGTGGATGTGGATGGGGCGTTGGGGGGATTGGAGTGAACCGTTCAAGGATCTTGCCTTTGTGAACGTCCGATTACGCGATCGTCCGATTACGCTTCGCTAATCGAACCTACGGCCCTTGTATTAGGATGGGTCGAACAAACGCTCAATGATAGAAATGAGTTTTTCGTCGTAAACATCCTTACCTATAATTTCGTTATGATAATAATCCTCTAACTCATTTAAGGCGAGCCCTTTTCTCAAGGACTTATTAGTGGTGGCACTTTTATCCATTGGGCAATAATAAAGATCTACAAAAAAATGTTTTACTGATATTGCGTCGCCAGACAATAAATCGTGTATTGACTCTATCGTCCTTGAGGACTCGTCACAAAATTTTATTATTGATGTTGAAAATATCGATGCGATATTTTCAGAAAAAACACCCCCTTTTTTATCGGCGTAATCAGCCCACCCACCATCTTGTTTAATAAATGCAGCCCATTCCTTATATATTTTCATACAACTTTTTTTCTTTACATATATTAGCATTCCTGCATTTTTGTCTCGAGTCGCATATCTAGTAAGTAGCTGTAATAAACCCTCAAATACATTCTGACTGTTATAGGCTATCTTTGCCTCTGCAATCCATTTGTATTCGCCATGCTGGACCGTCAGATCGACAGCGCCATTCTGTTTGGTTTGTTCTGAAGCTCTGTAGCCTGCTTCACACAAGCATGCACTAATTAAATGAGTTATTGAGTCTTCATCATAAAAACTAAATTTGTCACGTGATGACTCCAGATGTCGCTCAATAATTTCTTTTATTTTAACTTGCAACTTACAAACGAAGTCATCATAAGAAAGCTTGCCGTCACGGACACTATTGAATTTCGCAAAGTCAGTAAGTTGCTCACGACCTTCAGTCGTGGATAATAACTGAGAGAATAGAGATAGATCATTCATTCGAATATGTCATCAACAGTATTACAATAGAACCCGACTCTATCTCGAGTATAACAATCTATTTCTACACCAGTATCTAAGCTGACAGGAACAAATTGTGGATCGCTCATACATTGTAGAAAATCGTCAATAGATATTTCGATATCACTACCATCCTGATCAAAATAACAGTAAGTGACAGTTATGATCCCATCATCGAGAGAGAAAAAGTTAACTATATCTAATGCGATAGCTACAGACTCACAATTAGTTATCTGTATTATTTTTGATAGGTAATAATATGAGGTTGATGGGTGGGCCTCGACATAATCTAAAAAAATTTTATAATAAGGCCATAAGGCGCTACGGTCATTTGGAATGACCATACTTAGCGCCATTATTTTCGCTCTCTTTTTTTCTAGGAGAGACATGTTAATCTAAAATTCTTATAGAATCTTCAATTATTCTTTGCAGCATAATTGAAGATTCTGGTTTAACAATTTGCATTGACATGCAATATTTTAGTTCCCACGCATTTTTGTGTGGAAAAAAACAGTATTCTACTTCATGTTTCCCTTTTGAATAAGGCGTTCTAATCTTTATTGCACGACAGACATATTTATGCTGGTTTTGTGTATCTGCGACAGTTTGAGTGCGAGCACAGTATCTTTTATTTCTTATCCCTTTGAGTTCAGCATCATTGCTATCTTCTTCAGTAGTGAGAATCGCATGTGCTACACGCCCAATAGATTTATTTTTATATACTTTTTCAATACATGGATAAAAGTTATAGTTTTCAGCAGATAATTTAATGTCATGTTTGTGCGTGCTATCGAGAAATTCTGTGCGCAAAGAATACATTGCATTCTCTATACCACGTGATGCAATTTTATCAGTAACCCTCAACTCAAAACGATGATAGTCTCTAGGTACAAATACACAGTTGTAATATTGCACCTTTTGCATTGCGCTATCTACCGCTCTTGCGAACTTATTAATTTTCTCTTTTGTTACATACGCATACACACAACATATTCCATCCCCAAGATCTGAAACCTTACATAAGTGATGACCAAGTGGAAGTTCAGGGTGTTCATCGAATGAAACCCGTTTTGGATAAGCGATAGAAAAAGCATTTGCGATATCTATACCAACCAATGCTTTAAGTTGCTGATATAAACTCGCATGTTGTTCTCTGGATGTTTGATAAATATAGTAATGATGATTAGCTGAGGCAATTACTCGATCTACCAAAATCTCCAAGTTAGAGAGGGTACATTTTTCTTTTTCAGCAGATTTAAGATCATCTAAGATATACTTAGTTGTCATTTCCCATCTATTCGAAAAAGAAAAACCGTACTGTTCTCCAACAATCTTCGCGAAAACCTGTTCTTCTGTTTCTTTTAGTCCTTCAACATAGCGAATAGCTAAGGACTCAAGAGTGTTTTTTTGAATACCGCTATTTTGAAGAGCTACCGCTTGAGTCATTGAGAATCCTAGTATTTTGAGTACAGTTACAGGCGGACTCATATTATCCTCCATTGCTCATTGATATCAATTAAAACATCAGTTACTCAACTCAAAGGTTGCAAAAACGTACCGTGTCAGTGTTACACGGATCACACAATCAACCCGGCCTAAGCCGGGTCGGTTGTTTCAAAAGGCAGGAAAAATCAGAGCGCTTCCAATCTGGCATACGCCGTCACCAGCCACTTGGCGCCGACGTCGTCGAACTGGATCTGCACCCGGCTCTGCTGGCCGACCCCTTCGAAGTTGAGCACGATCCCTTCGCCGAATTTCGGATGCAGCACCCGTTGGCCGAGCTTGATGCCGCTGGCGTCGAAGCTCTGCTGCACCTCGTTCTGGCTAAAACGCCCATATTGGGTCGGGCGGCTGACCTGGGTGCGCAGCCGGATCTCTTCCAGGCACTCGGCGGGCATCTCGCGGATGAAGCGGCTCGGCTTGTGGAACATCTCGCGGCCATAGATGCGGCGGCTCTCGGCATAACAGATGTAGAGCTTCTCCATGGCGCGGGTCATGCCCACGTAACAGAGGCGGCGCTCCTCTTCGAGCCGGCCTGACTCCTCGGTGGATTGCTGGCTCGGGAACATGCCCTCTTCCACCCCCACCAGCAGCACCAGCGGGAATTCCAAGCCCTTGGCGCTGTGCAGGGTCATCAACTGCACCGCATCGGCGTATTCGTCCGCCTGATTCTCGCCGGATTCCAGCGCCGCGTGGGCGAGGAAGGCGGAGAGATCGCTCATGTCTTCCAGCTCGTCCGGTCGCTGGTACTGGCGGCAGGCGGTGACCAGCTCGTCCAGGTTCTCTACCCGCGCCTGGGATTTCTCCCCCTTTTCGGCCAGATACATGGCCTTGAGGCCGGAGTGCTGGATGGCGATATCTGCCTGCTGATGCAGGGGCAGCAGGGAGACCTGCTCCTCCAGCGCATCGATCAGCTCGACGAAGCCGCGCACCGCGTTGCCGGCGCGGCCGGTCAGCACCTTGTCATTGAGCAGGGTCTTGGCAGACTGCCACAGGTTCTGGCCCTGATCCCTGGCATTGTTGCGCAAGATCTCCAGGGTGCGATCGCCGATGCCGCGGGTCGGTGTGTTGACGACCCGCTCGAAGCTGGCGTCGTCACCTCTGTTGTTGATGAGGCGCAGGTAGGCCATGGCGTCCTTGATCTCCTGACGCTCGAAGAAGCGCAGGCCGCCGTAGATGCGGTAGGGCATGGCGTCCTGCATCAAGGCTTCTTCCAGCACCCGCGACTGGGCGTTGGAGCGGTAGAGGATGGCGCAATCGGTGAGCAGCCCGCCCTTCTCCTTCCAGTCCTTGAGCCGACCGACCACGAAGCGGGCCTCGTCCACCTCGTTGAAGGCGGCGTAGAGCGAGATGGGCTCGCCCTCGGCGCCCTCGGTCCACAGCTCCTTGCCGAGCCGGTCAGAGTTGTTGGCGATGACGCTGTTGGCGGCCTTGAGGATATTGGCGGTGGAGCGGTAGTTCTGCTCGAGGCGAATGGTCTCGGCGCCCTGATAATCGGTCAGGAAGCGCTGGATGTTCTCGATCTTGGCGCCGCGCCAGCCGTAGATGGACTGGTCATCGTCGCCGACGATCATCACCCGGCCCGTTTCCCCGGCCAGCATCCGCAGCCAGGCGTACTGGATGCCGTTGGTATCCTGGAATTCGTCCACCAGGATGTTCTGGAAGCGGTCGCGGTAATGCTCGAGGATGTGCGGCTTGTTGAGCCACAGCTCGTGGGCGCGCAGCAGCAGCTCGGCGAAGTCCACCAGGCCGGAGCGATCGCAGGTCTCCTGGTAGGTCTGGTAGATCTGCTGATAGGTGCGAGTGACAGGGTCGCCGTAGAGATCGATGTCGCCGGGGCGCAGCCCCTCATCCTTCTTGCCGTTGATGTAGCCCATCACGGCGCGGGGGGCCCAGTGCTTCTCGTCCAGATTCAGCGCCTTGATGACGCGGCGAATGAGGCGGTACTGATCGTCGGAGTCGAGGATCTGGAAGTCCTGGGGCAGGCCCGCATCCAGATGATGGGCCCGCAGCAGACGGTGGGCGATGCCGTGGAAGGTACCGATCCACATGCCGCGCACGCCGTCACCGATCACCTTCTCGACCCGGCCGCGCATCTCGGCGGCCGCCTTGTTGGTGAAGGTCACGGCGATGATGGAGAAGGGCGAACAGCGTTCCACCTGCATCAGCCAGGCGATACGGTGCACCAGCACCCGGGTCTTGCCGGAGCCGGCGCCGGCCAGCACCAGCAGGTTGCTGCGGGGCGCCGCAACGGCCTCTCTTTGCTTGTCGTTGAGCCCGTCGAGCAGGGTCGAAACGTCCATCACCACTCCTGTTTATTTATACAGGCGGCGATTATACGGCCTGTGGGGCCAGAGACCAAATCGGTGTGAGATAGGGCCGTTGCCGCCCCCGACAGGAGAAGATGCTGTTTCCATGCCACAAAATGGCTCCAATGGAATCTACCTTTTTCACCCCCCGATTAAAACGATTGCGCACAACCATATGAATATAAACAAAAATGTCATTTGAACCCTATTAATCACAGAATTTAATTCTGAAAACAACGTCAAAAACAAACACTTATAAATCAAATTGCTTATATTTCAAACCGTTAACGCAAACGTTTTTCCTTTATGATCTCCTTGACCCACAAGCTGGCTCACTTACAGTTAGCCAGCGTGCTATATGACCTGCCCAGGCAGGTTGTGGACCCTCACATAACAATCAAGGATACGATCGTGACTAAAGTGCTCAAGCTGGCCACCGTTGCCGCCTTCACCCTCGCTGCCCTTTCTGCCCAGGCAGCCTCCGAGCCCGCCGTCATCTATGACACCGCCGGCAAATTCGACAAGTCGTTCAACGAAGCCGTGTTCCGCAACGGCGTCGAAGTCTACAACAAAGACAAGGGCGTCAAGGTCAAGGAATTCGAACCCCAGAACGAAGCCCAGCGTGAGCAGGGCCTGCGCCGTCTGGCCAGCCGTGGCAACGGCCCCATCGTCGCCGTTGGCTTCAACATGGGCTCCGCGGTAGAGAAAGTCGCCACCGAGTTCCCGAACACCCAGTTCACCATCATCGACATGGTGGTCGACAAGCCGAACGTCCAGTCCCTCATCTTCAAGGAGCATGAAGGCTCCTTCCTGGTGGGTGCTCTGGCGGCCATCGCCTCCAAGACCGGCAAAGTCGGCTTCGTGGGCGGCATGGATATCCCGCTGATCCGCAAATTCCAGTGCGGTTACGAGCAGGGTGCCAAGTACATCAATCCGAAGATCGACGTCTACCAGAACATGACCGGCTCCACCCCGGCGGCCTTTGCTGACCCGGCCAAGGGTGCCGAACTGGCCAAGTCCCAGTTCGCCAAGGGTGCCGACGTTGTCTATGCCGCCGCCGGCGGTACCGGCATTGGTGTCTATCAGGCTGCCAAGGACGAAGGCAAGTTTGCTATCGGCGTGGATTCCAACCAGAACCACCTGCAACCTGGCACCATGCTGACCTCCATGGTCAAAGACGTTGGCCTGGCCGCGTACAAGTCCTGGGATGACGGTGCCAAGGGCACCTGGAAACCGGGCATCCAGACCCTGGGTCTGGCCGAGGGCGGGGTGGATTGGGCACTCGACGAGAACAACAAGGCACTGATCACCCCGGAAATGAAAGCCAAGGTTGATGCCATCAAGGCCGACATCATCGCCGGCAAGATCAAGGTGCATGACTACATGAGCGACAACTCCTGCAAATACTGAGTCAGCACTACTAGGCTCAAACCTGATGACCGGCCCACAGGGGCCGGTTTTTAGTTCCAATTTCATGACCGGACGGAATCATGGATCAGACAGATCGCTATGCCATCGAATTAAGAGGTATCGATAAGCGGTTCGGCGAAGTGTACGCCAACAAGCAGATCGACCTTCAGGTTCAAAAAGGCAGTATTCACGGCATCGTCGGCGAAAATGGCGCCGGCAAGTCGACTCTGATGAGCATCATCTACGGTTTCTACCACGCCGACAAAGGCGAGATGCTGATCGACGGAAGCCCCTTCAAGCCCCATGGCTCGCAGGATGCGATTGCCGCAGGCGTGGGCATGGTGCACCAGCACTTCATGCTGGTGAACAACTTCACCGTGCTGGAGAACGTCATTCTCGGCGCGGAAAACGACTGGTATCTCGGCCGCAGCCTGGCTGGCGCCGAGAAAGTGCTCGGCGAGCTGGCACGGGACTATGGTCTCGAGGTGCCGCTGCACGAGAAGGTCGAGGATCTGCCGGTGGGCCTGCAACAGCGGGTCGAGATCCTCAAGGCGCTCTATCGTGGCGCCCGCATCCTGATCCTCGACGAGCCGACCGGGGTGCTGACCCCGCAAGAGGCGGATCACCTGTTCGAGGTGCTGAAAAAACTGCGGGATCAGGGCACCACCATCATCATCATCACCCACAAGCTGCGCGAGATCCTGGCCATCACCGATCAGGTCTCCATCATGCGCCGGGGCGAGATGGTGGCCCACGTCGCCACCAAGGATACCGACAAGGAGCAGCTGGCCGAACTGATGGTGGGCCGCAAGGTGCGCCTCAAGGTCGATAAGGGCGCCGCCCAGCCGGGCGAAGCCAAGCTCAAGGTCGAGGGTCTGTGCTACTTCGATGACGCCAAGGTGGAACGGGTCAAATCTGTCAGCTTCGAGGTACGGGCAGGGGAAGTGGTCGGCATCGCCGGCGTCTCCGGCAACGGCCAGTCCGAGCTGCTCAGCCTGCTCGGCGGCATCATCCAGCCCAGCAAGGGCAACTTCACCATCACGGGTCGCGGCCAGGTGCATCTGGTCAATCCGACCCAGCCGGCCGACCCGGAGCAGGTGCGCAACTTCGGCCTCGGCCACATCCCGGAAGACCGCCACAAGATGGGGCTGATCAATCGCTTCGAGGCGAAAGAGGCCTTCATCCTCGGCTATCACAGACGCGCCCAGTACAACAAGGGCTGGCTGCAGAACAAGGACGCAATCCTGCAGGATTGCCAGGCCAAGATGGACAAGTGGGACGTGCGCCCGCCCCATCCCGATCACAAGACCGCGAACTTCTCCGGTGGCAACCAGCAGAAGCTGGTGATCGCCCGCGAGGTGGAGCAGGACCCGGATGTGCTGCTGGTCGGCCAGCCGACCCGGGGCGTCGACATCGGCGCCATCGAGTACATCCACCAGCAGATCATCGCCATGCGCGACAAGGGCAAGGCCGTGTTGCTGGTGTCGGTGGAGCTGGACGAGATCATGAGCCTGTCTGACCGGATCCTGGTCATCGCCGATGGTCGCATCGTCGGTGAGCTGGACGGCGCCAAGGCGGACGAACGTACCATAGGCCTGATGATGGCGAACATAGTTCCCGACGAGGTGGCTGCCAGCCAATCCCAGGGAGCGACCTCATGAGCATCATCTCCATGTGTAACGGATTCGGTTTGATGATGGCTAACACAGTTCCCGACCAGATTGCCAAGGAGGCTCGTCCATGAGCCAAGCACGTATCCCTGCCTGGATATCCGTGGGCGTATTGCCCGCCGTCAATATCCTGCTGGCCTTCCTGGTGTCGGCCATCCTGTTCTATTACCTCGACATCAACCCGATCGATGCCGCCGAAATTATGTGGTACGGCGCCTTCGGCACCGGCGAGGGGATAGGCTTCACCCTCTACTACGCGACCGGTTTCATCTTCACCGGCCTGGCGGTGGCGGTGGCCTTCCACGCCGGCCTGTTCAACATCGGCGGTGAGGGGCAGGCCTACATCGGCGGCCTCGGCGTCGGCCTGGTCTGTCTGCTGCTCGGTGACGTGTTGCCGTTCGCGTTGCTGCTGCCGCTCGCCATCATCGCCGGCGGTCTGTTCGGGGCGGCCTGGGCCTTCATCCCGGCCTGGCTGCAAGCCAAGCGCGGCAGCCACATCGTCATCACCACCATCATGTTCAACTTCATCGCCGCGTCCTTGATGGCCTATCTGCTGGTCGACGTCTTCAAGCCGCCAGGATCCATGGCCACCGAGAGCAAGGTGTTCGCGGTGGCGAGCTGGCTGCCGAAGATGAGCGAGCTGGCGGCCGGTTTCGGCATCGCCATGCCAAACAGCCCGCTCAACATCAGCTTCTTCTGGGCGCTGATCTGTGCGGTGCTGGTGTGGGTCTTCATCTGGCATACCCGCTGGGGCTACGAGATCCGCTCGGTCGGCGCCAGCCAGAGTGCCTCCGCCTACGCCGGTATCTCCTATCCCAAGGTGGTGATCCTGGCCATGGTGATCTCCGGCATGCTGGCAGGCTTCTTCGCCCTCAACGTGCTGCAGGGCGAGCTGCACCAGATCAAGCTCAACTTCGTGGAAGGCTTCGGCTTCACCGGCATCGCGGTGGCACTGATGGGCCGCAACCACCCGGTCGGCGTCATCATCGCCAGCCTGCTGTTCGGCTTCCTCTATCAGGGCGGGGCCGAGCTCAGCTTCGAATTCGGGGTGGATCGCAACATCGTTGTGGTGCTGCAGGGTCTGGTGATCCTGTTCTGCGGCGCCCTTGAGCACATGCTGCGTCCGCGCATCGAGCAGGCCTATCTGGCCTTCGCCAACCGTTCAGCCGCGCAAGTCAAAGGAGCCTGACCATCATGTTCGAAACATTGATTCTGATGCTGGATGCCACTATCCGTACCGCGCCGCCGCTCATTCTCGCCGCCATGGCGGGGATGTTTTGCGAACGCTCCGGGGTGGTCAACATCGCGCTGGAAGGCAAGCTGCTGGCGGCGGCCTTCGCCAGCGCGGCGGCGGCGGCGGTCTCCGGCTCGGCCTGGATTGGCCTCGGCGCCGGGGTGGGTGTCTCCATCCTGTTCGCCCTGCTGCACGGCTTCTCCACCATCACCCACCGCGGCGATCAGGTGGTGAGCGGCATGGCCATCAACATCCTGGCGGCTGGCTTGACCGTCACCCTCGGCCGTTACTGGTTCGATCAGGGCGGTCAGACCCCGGCACTGTCCGGCGCGGCGCGCTTTGCCCCCATCGATCTGCCCTACGCCAAGGAGCTCTATGACGTGCCTGTCGTTGGCCAGCTCTACAGCGAGCTGCTGAGCGGTCACTCCCTGCTGGAGTACGTGGCCTTCGCTGCCGTGCCGCTGGCCTGGTGGGTGCTGTTCCGCACCCGTTTCGGCCTGCGTCTGCGCGCCGTGGGCGAGGCCCCGGCTGCGGTCGATACCGCCGGCATCTCGGTGGTACGCATGCGCTACACCGCGCTCATCATCGGTGGCCTCTTGGCCGGCATTGGTGGTACCTACCTGGCCGTGGCCCAGACCGCCCAGTTCATCCCGAACATGAGTGCGGGCAAGGGCTTCATGGCGCTGGCGGCGCTGGTGTTCGGCAAGTGGAAGCCTTGGAGCGCCATGGCGGCCTGCCTGCTGTTCGGCTTCCTCGATGCCGTCGCCATCCGGTTGCAGGGGGTCAGCATCGGCGACTTCCCGATCCCGGTACAGGCCATCGAGGCACTGCCTTACATCCTGACCGTGTTCCTGCTGGCCGGCTTCATCGGCAAGGCAGTGGCACCCAAGGCGCTCGGCACCCCTTACGTCAAGGAACGAGAGTGACGGTGCCATCCGCACCATTGCTGACATAGCAAGAGGCCCACGCAAGTGGGCCTTTTTTATGAACGAATGGCAGGGCCCAGGCCCTCAGCCGATGGGCCGCACCAGCACGGGTTGGGCAGGGTCGCTCAGCCGCTCGGCCAGATAGTCCACCAGCAGCCGCACCTTGGGGGAGAGGTGGCGATTGTGGGGATAGAGCGCCCAGATCCCCTCCTGCGGTGCCCGCAGCTCGGGCAGCAGCTCGATAAGCTCCCCCCGGGCGAGGTGGTCGCTGACGTAATAGTCCGGCAGCTGGATGATGCCGATCCCCTTGAGGACCGCGTCCAGCAAGGCATGGCCGCTGTTGCACTGCAACATGCCGCGCACCCGCACACTGTGGGGACGACCGTCCAGAGTGAAGTGCCACTCGTCCCCGTTGCCCACCAGACAGGTATGGCGGGCCAGCTCGGACAGGCTGTTGGGCATGCCGTGGCGGGCGGTATAGGCCGGTGAGGCGCACACATAGGGCACCCGCTGCGCCAGCTTGCGCGCCACCAGGGTCGAGTCCTTGAGGTGGCCGAGCCGGATCGCCAGATCGAACCCCTCGTGCACCAGATCCAGCAATTGGTTAGTGAGGTTGAGAGTCACCTCCAGCTGGGGGAAGCGCACCATGAAGTCATTCACCAGCGGGGCGATGCGGCTCTCGCCGTAGGAGACCGGGGCCGTGATACGCAAGGATCCCTGCGGTACCGCCTGATGACGACCCAGCGCCAGCTCGGCCTCGTACAGGTTGTCGAGCAGCTGGCGGCAGTGGCGAAAATAGATCTCGCCGAGCTCGGTGAGCCGCACCTGGCGGGTGGTGCGCAGCAGCAGCTTGGCCTGCAGCCGGTCTTCCAGCTGCGCCACCTGACGGCTGACCTGCGCCACCGACACCCCCAGCTTGCGCGCGGCCGGGGTAAAGCCCCCCTGCTCCGCCACGCTGACAAATTCACAGACCCCTTCCCAGCCGAACATTATTACCTATCTGTAAAAGTGATTTGATATTTCGCCTTATTATCACCAAATCGATGGGAAACTACACTGATTGTCCGAACTCATTTCCGTTCAACTCTCCACCATAAGGACATCATCCATGGCACAGGTTCAAAGCATCAAGTGTAAGGCCGCCATCGCCTGGGGCCCGGGTCAGCCTCTCACCATCGAAGAGGTCGAGGTCATGCCACCCCAGGCCGGCGAAGTGCGGGTGCGCATCGTCGCCACCGGCGTCTGCCACACAGATGCCTTCACCCTGTCCGGTGAGGATCCGGAAGGGGTCTTCCCCTGCATCCTGGGCCACGAGGGTGGCGGCATCATCGAGTCGGTCGGCGCTGGCGTCACCAGCGTCAAGGTCGGCGATCACGTGATCCCGCTCTACACCCCCGAATGCGGCGAGTGCAAGTTCTGCAAGTCCGGCAAGACCAACCTGTGCCAGAAGATCCGCACTACCCAGGGCAAGGGACTGATGCCGGACGGCACCACCCGTTTCTCCAAGGATGGCCAGCCTATCTACCACTACATGGGCACCTCCACCTTCAGCGAATACACTGTGCTGCCCGAGATCTCCATCGCCAAGGTGGATCCGGCCGCCCCGCTGGAAGAGGTCTGCCTGCTCGGCTGTGGCGTCACCACCGGCATCGGCGCCGTGATGAACACCGCCAAGGTGAAGGAGGGTGAGAGCGTCGCCATCTTCGGGCTGGGCGGTATCGGCCTCTCCGCCGTGATCGGCGCCCGTCTGGCCAAGGCCGGCCGCATCATCGCCATCGACATCAACGAGAGCAAGTTCGAGCTGGCCCGCAAGCTGGGCGCCACCGACTGCATCAACCCGAACGACTATGACAAGCCCATCCAGGAGGTGATCGTCGAGATGACCGACGGCGGCGTCGACTTCTCGTTCGAGTGCATCGGCAACGTCAAGGTGATGCGCGCCGCGCTCGAGTGCTGCCACAAGGGCTGGGGCGAGTCGGTCATCATCGGGGTGGCCGGCGCCGGTCAGGAGATCAGCACCCGTCCGTTCCAGCTGGTCACCGGCCGGGTCTGGCGCGGCAGCGCCTTCGGCGGGGTGCGCGGTCGCAGCGAACTGCCGAGCTACGTACAGCGCTACATGCAGGGTGAGTTCCGTCTCGACGACTTCATCACCCACACCATGCCGCTGGAGCAGATCAACGAGGCGTTCGATCTGATGCACGAAGGCAAGAGCATCCGCACCGTCATCCACTACTGATCCCATCACAGCCCCGCCTGCGGGCGGGGCAGAGGAGTTTGTCGATGAATCTGGACATCATCAGCAGCAACAAGAGCTTCGGCGGCTGGCACAAGCAGTACCGCCACCCCTCCACCGTGCTCGGCTGCGAGATGCGCTTCGCCATCTACCTGCCGCCCCAGGCCCTCACCGGCCAGAAGGTACCCGTGCTCTACTGGCTCTCCGGCCTCACCTGCACCGATGAAAACTTCATGCAGAAAGCCGGGGCCCAGCGCGTCGCCGCCGAACTCGGCATCGCCCTGGTGGCACCGGACACCAGCCCGCGCGGCGAGGGGATCCCGGACGACCCCGGCTATGACCTCGGCATGGGCGCCGGTTTCTACGTCAATGCCACCCAGCACCCCTGGCGCGATCACTACCAGATGTATGACTACGTCACCCGGGAGCTGCCCGAGATCATCGAGACCCACTTCCCGGTCTCGACCCGGCGCGCCATCAGCGGCCACTCCATGGGGGGCCACGGCGCCCTGATCGCGGCGCTGCGCGAGCCGGGTCGCTACCGCTCGGTGTCGGCCTTCAGCCCCATCAGCCACCCGAGCCGCAGCCCCTGGGGCCAGAAGGCGCTCGGCGCCTACCTCGGCAACAACCCCTTGTTGTGGCAGGAGTGGGATAGCTGCCAGCTGCTGCGCCACCACGAGGCAGCGCCGCTGCCGACGTTGGTGGAGGTGGGGCTGGACGATCCCTTCCTCACCGAGCAGCTCGGCATCGACGCCCTGGCCGAGGTGGCGGCCGCCAAGGAGTGGCCGCTGGAGCTCAACCGCCACGCCGGTTACGATCACAGCTACTACTTCGTGGCGAGCTTCATCGAGAGGCACCTGCGCTTCCACGCTCGTCACCTCGCCGAGTAGCCATCACCAGACAGGCCCTTCATGGGCCTGTTTTTCTTTCATCATCACCGCCACGCCCGGTCGCCAAAGGCCGCAGGTATTGGTCATCGAGCGGCAGGCCCACTACCCTAAGAAACCATGGCAATTTTCTGTTGTGCCACAAATCTGTTGAGCCAATAGTGATACTTTGTGCGTATAGAGCTCGCCAGCGATGTGTTTGCCCCAGCCTTGCCCGTCTTCATTGTCACAAGGAGTCAGAGCGTGACCCAAGCCAGCCACCCGCTTGCCGGTACCAGCGGCCTGCCAGCACCGACCCGCACCCCGCTGTTGACCGGCGAGGATCCCGAACAGAAACGCCGCGAGCTGCTCGGCTACTTCTGCCAGACCTTCGATCTCTACGACAGCCTGTTCGACTGCCTGGCCGATGAGCGCGCCTGGTTCAACAAGGCGATCTCCCTGCGCCACCCCCTTATCTTCTACTACGGCCACACCGCCGCCTTCTTCGTCAACAAGCTGCTAGCGGCCCGCCTGATCGACAGCCGGCTCGATCCCCGCATCGAGGCCATGGTCGCCATCGGCGTGGACGAGATGAGCTGGGACGATCTGGACGAGACCCACTACGACTGGCCCAGGGTGGCGCAGCTGCGTGCCTATCGCGGCCGTGTGCGCGCCCTGGTGATCGACTTCATCCAGCAGATGCCGCTGACCCTGCCCATCGATTGGCAGAGCCCGGCCTGGGTCATCCTGATGGGGATAGAGCACGAGCGCATCCACCTCGAGACCTCCAGCGTGCTGATCCGCCAGTTGCCGCTGGCCTGGGTCAAGCCGAGAGCCCACTGGCCCCTGTGCGAGGAGGCCTGCCACCAGCCGGACGAGGTGCCCGATAACACCCTGTTGCCGGTGGCGGGCGGGCGGGTGTGCCTCGGCAAGCAGGACGCCACCTATGGCTGGGACAACGAATACGGCGAGCGCCAGCTGGAGATCCCGGCCTTCCAGGCCAGCCGCATGCTGGTGAGCAACGCCGAGTACCTCGCGTTCGTGCAGGCCGGCGGTTATCAGCAACCCGAGTGGTGGGATGAGGAGGGCTGGGGTTGGTGTCGGTATGCCAAGGCACAGATGCCCAGCTTCTGGGTCGGCTCCCCGGATGAGCCCTCACAGCTGCAACTGCGGCTGATGACGGATCAGATCAGCATGCCCTGGGACTGGCCGGCCGAGGTAAATCAGCTGGAGGCTGCCGCCTTCTGCCGCTGGAAGGCGGCCCAGACCGGACTGCCGATCCAGCTGCCGAGCGAAGGGGAGTGGCTGCTGCTGCGGGAGCAACTGGCGGGGGATCAACCGGACTGGATGGAGGCCCCCGGCAACATCAACCTGGCCCGCTTCGCCTCCCCCTGCCCGGTCAATGCCTGCCCCCAGGGGAGCTTCTTCGATCTGGTGGGCAACGTCTGGCAGTGGACCAGCACCGCCATCGACGGCTTCGAGGGTTTTCGGGTGCACCCGCTCTACGATGACTTCTCCACCCCCACCTTCGATGGCAAGCACAGCCTCATCAAGGGCGGCAGCTGGATAAGCACCGGCAACGAGGCGCTCAAGTCGTCCCGCTACGCCTTCCGCCGCCACTTCTTCCAGCATGCGGGCTTCCGCTATCTGGTCTCCCGTTATCAGGAACCCGTCATCGTGAACCCTTACGAAACCGATACCCTCGTCGCCCAGTACCTCGACTTCCAGTACGGACCGACCCATTTCGGGGTGGCCAACTACGCCCAGACCCTGGCCAATCTGGCCGGCGAGCTGTGCGGCAACCACCAGCGGGCGCTGGACATCGGCTGCGCCACCGGGCGGGCCAGCTTTGAACTGGCCCGCCACTTCCAGCACGTGGACGGGGTGGACTACTCGGCCCGCTTCATCGACGTGGCATTGGCGCTGGCGAGCCAGGACAGCTTCCGTTACGCCATGCCGGTGGAGGGGGACCTGGTGGAGTATTGCGAGGCGCGACTATCGAGCCACGATCTGGGCAGTGCGCAAGCGGATCGCATCCACTTCAGCCAGGGAGATGCCTGCAACCTCAAGCCCAAGTACGACCACTACGATCTGGTGCTCGCCTCCAACCTGATCGACCGGCTGCGGGAGCCCGCCCGCTTCTTGCGCGACATCGCCCCGCGCCTGCGCAGCGGCGGCCTGCTGTTGCTCACCAGCCCCTACACCTGGCTGACCGACTACACCCCCAAGGCGAACTGGCTCGGCGGCATCCGCGAGAACGGCGAGGCACTGTCCACCCATCAGGCGCTGCAGCGGCTGCTGGCGGCAGAGTTCGAGGAGCTCTGCCCACCGAGAGACGTGCCCTTCGTGATCCGCGAGACCGCCCGCAAGTACCAGCACACGGTGGCGCAGCTCACCGTCTGGCGCAAACGCTGAGGGAGCGGCAAACGAAAGAGGGAGGCCCATGGCCTCCCTCTTCTTTATCCGGGCATCTTACCCCTCCTGGACCTGAGGCAGGGCCTCCTGCTCGCGGTAGCGACGCGCCAGCACGGCGCACACCATCAACTGGATCTGGTGGAAGATCATCAGCGGCAGCACCATGACTCCGACGCTGGCGGCGGGGAACATGACGTTGGCCATGGGCACACCATTGGCCAGACTCTTCTTGGAGCCGCAGAACACGATGGTGATTTCGTCCGCCTTGTCGAAGCCGAGCCGGCGGCTGATCCAGACGTTCCAACAGAGCACCAGCGCCAGCAACACACAGCTGAGCAGCACTATGCTGGCGAGATCGTACCAGCCGACCTGATGCCAGATCCCCTGCACCACCGCCTCGCTGAAGGCCACATAGACCACCAGCAGGATGGAGCTCTGATCCAGCTTGCCGATCAGCGGTCGATGGCTGTCGACCCAGCGGCCGATCAGCGGCCGCGACAGGTGCCCCACCACGAACGGCAGCATCAGCTGCACCATGATGGCCTGGATCGAGTGCCAGGTATCGACCCCCTCCCCCTGCACGTTGATCATCATGCCCACCAGCACCGGCGAGAGGAAGATGCCGAGGATGCTGGAGGCCGAGGCGCTGCACACCGCCGCCGACACATTGCCGCCGGCCATGGAGGTGAAGGCGATGGCCGACTGCACGGTGGCGGGCAGCGCACACAGATAGAGGAAGCCGAGGTAGATGGCCGGGCTCAGCCACTGGGGCACCAGGGGGGTGAGCAGCAACCCCAAGAGCGGGAACAGCAGGAAGGTGCTGGCCATCACCACCAGGTGCAACCGCCAGTGACCCAGCCCCGCCAGCAGATTCTGGCGCGACAGCTTGGCGCCGTGCATGAAGAACAGCAGCGCCACCGCCAGCTTGGTCAGCAGCGCGAACCAGACGGCGACCTGCCCCTCGCAGGGGAAGAGAGAGGCCAGGGTGACCACCAGGATGAGCACAAGGGTAAAGGGATCCAGACGCACGGAGAGTCTCCATCGAAACGACATCCTGCCCCGTTGCGGGGTTAAGGATCGGGGACGAGAAACAACGCAACGGGAGCTGTTTGACAGCGCCCGTTGCAACGAACCCCCAGCTTACCCCGAGAAATGGGTGACGCAAAGTTGAGCGACCGCCGCAGGTGTTCAATAAAATTAAACGTCTTTGCACCATGCTGGTGTGAAATTGAACAAAAAGCAGGGTTCCACGGACGATAAAACATAAAAAACGGGCGGCCAGGGCCACCCGTTGCACAAGGAGTCGTGAGGTCGTCAGCGCTGTTTGGCCAGAGGGTCGGCCTTGCCCTGGGCCATTCCGACCTTGCGGGCCTGGCGCTTCTCGAAGCGGGAGATCCACCAGTAGGCGATCGCCGAGAACACCGCCGTCATGAAGACGTTGATGAAGAAGGCGCGCACCAGATCCACCCCGCTCGGGAAGGCGGAGGCGCTCATGCTCACCACGAAGATGGCGATCAGCACCGACACCACGGCCATGCCGAACCGGCGGGAGCCCATGCGGAACTCGCGAGGGGTATCGTCGTGTTTCCAGCGGAACACCAAGTAGGCCACCATGATGAAGATCGGCGGCAGCATGGCGGTGCCGGCGGTGAGGTTGATGGCGGTGTTCATCATCTGCTGCACCGACTCCGAGCCGAAGCCGTTCACTACCAGCATCACGAACACGAACACGAACTGCCACCAGGCGGCGCGCACCGGCACCCCGTGCTCGTTCAGCTCGGTGGTCTTCTCGCCGTAGACCCCCTGGGGGATCTCGGAGAAGTGGATCTTCACCGGCGCCGAGGTCCACATCATCATGGATCCGAACATGGCGATGAACAGCACCACCCCGACGA
Source organism: Aeromonas sp. TECH754 (assembly GCF_056279295.1). Taxonomy (NCBI): domain Bacteria; kingdom Pseudomonadati; phylum Pseudomonadota; class Gammaproteobacteria; order Aeromonadales; family Aeromonadaceae; genus Aeromonas; species Aeromonas sp. TECH754. Next base: position 3,756,205 of record NZ_JBWBRA010000001.1, read on the forward strand.
AGCGGCCCACCAGTGCCTCGGACAGCTGGAAGTACTGGGCCATGCCGGTGAAGATCTCCACCATGCCGCCGGCATAGGTGAGGCTCTCGCGGGGCACGAACACGTTCACCAGCAAGGAACCGATTGCATACATGATACCGATGATGATGCCGGCGGTGATGATCACCCTGATGAAGGACTTCTGACCGCCCTTGACGTCATTGAGGTAGGCCGCCGCCGTCTCGGCGCCGCCCGCCGCCTGGAAGATCCAGCACATGATGCCCAGCGTCGCCCAGTTGACGGTCGGCGTCATGGCCTCCAGGGTGATGGGTTGGGCCGGCACATGGTCGCCGCCGAGCGCCAGCAGCGCCCCCAGCACATAGATGGCGAACAGGGCGAACACCCCGTAGGCCACCAGCTCCGCTATCTTGCCGAGCCAGCTCGCCCCCTTGGTGGAGATGTGGGTTGCCGCCGCAAACAGCACGATGGAGATGACCGAAGTCACCATGGGGGAGAAGCTGTATTCATGGCCCAGCATGGCGTAGGAGGCGTAGGCGATGACGTTGGGCAACAGGGAGACGAACCAGAACAGGTTCACGAACCAGTAGAGGAAGGAGCCGAGGTAGGCCATCCGGGTGCCGAGCGGCTTCTTGAGCCAGTCATACATGCCCGACTCCGAGCCTTTGTTGGCCGAGACGAACTCGGAGATGATGAACACGAAGGGGATGAAATAGACCAGGGTAGCCAGCAGGAAGATGGGTGCCGAGCTGAGCCCCAGCTCGATGTTGTTGTTGACGATGTTGCGCACGTTGAACACGGCGGCAAAGGTCATCGACAACAGGGCGAACTTGCCCAGGGTGCCGCGAACTGAATCAGACATACTGTCCTCCAATGGAATTACGCCGCTCGCAAGCTGGCGCATCGACTCTGAATGTGTTCGGCGCAAGCCTCATGGCCCGGCCAGTTATTTTCTTGTTATGGCCAGGCGGCCGTCCTGGCTCACCTGGTGAATAAGTAACGCTATCGGTTATCAGACGATGGGGGTGCCTGGCGCCATGGGCACCCGGGGTTGCAGCAGCACGCTCTGGCTCTCGTCCGGCGTCTCGGCGCACAACAACATGCACTCGGAGCGCTCACCACGCATCCGGGTGGGCTTCAAGTTGGTCAGCACCACCACCTGACTGCCCAGCAGCTCTTCTTCGCTGTAGTGGGGCACCAGACTGGTGACGGTCTGCAGCGGGCGCTCGCCGCCCACGTCGATCTGCACTATGTAGAGCTTGTCGGCCCCGGGATGGCGCGCCACCTCCAGCACCTTGCCCACCTTCATCTCGACCCGCTTGAATTCGGCAAACTCGATCAGCTCGCTCATTGTGTTCTTCCTCTCCTCATTGGGTTTTGCGGGTGGCCGTCGGCCACCCGGTTGGGTCGGCCATTCAGGCCGCTCTGATCAGGACACCTGCACGGCGGCCTGAGCGGTCGGCAGGGCTTCTTTCGCGCGAGCCTCCTCACTCAGGGAGGCTTCGTATCTGTTGTATTTCCACCAGGCGAAGCCCAGGAAGATCACGATCCCGCCCACGTTGTAGAAGACGATGGTCATGATGTCGGCGCCGGTCGGGAAGGTGGAGGCGAGGAAGCCGACTCCGAAGATGGCGATCAGTACCGAGACCATGGCGATCCCGGTGCGGCGCGAGCCCATCCTGAAGTCTCGTGGCAGGTGATCCAGCTTCAGGCGCAGATTCAGGTAGGCCAGCATGATGAACAGGGGGGGCAGCATGGAGGCGGCCGCCGTCATGTTGATCACGGTATTCATCAGGTCTTGCGCGGTGTTGGAGCCGAGGGTCGGGATCAGCATCAGCGGCAGCACTATCAGATACTGGATCCAGGCCGCACGGGCGGGCACGCCGTGCTCGTTCAGCTCGACCGTCTTCTTGCCGAAGATGCCGGCCGGGATCTCGGAGAAGAATATCTTCACCGGGGTGGCGGTCCACATCAGCAGGGAGCCGAACATGGCGGTGAAGGAGACCAGACCCACGAAGCGGTTCATCAACACGGCGGGCAGGCCGAAGTAGGCCGCCAGCCCCTCGAACACCTGCACCGAGCCACCGGTGAATTTCAGGGTGTCGCTCGGCACGAACACGTTGATCAGCAGCGAGGCGATGGAATAGAGCACGCCGATGAAGATCCCGGCGATGATGATCACCTTCACGAACGACCTGGAGCCGCCCTTGACGTCATTCACGTAGACGGCGACCGACTCGGCGCCGCCGGCCGCCATGAAGATCCAGGTGGTAATGCCGAGGAAGGCCCAGCTGAAATCGGGGATCATGGCCGCCACCGTGATGGGGTCGGCCGGTTGCACGCCACCGATCAACGCGGTGCCCGCCAGCAAGATGTAGGAGAGAGTCAGCAGCAACATCAGGGAAGAGGTCACCGAGGTGATGGGGCCGAGCATCCTGGCGCCGTTGGTGGAGACATAGGTGGCAACGGCGAACAGGATCATGCTCAACCCCGTGGTGGCCAGCGGGGTGAAGACATACTCGTAACCCAGGAAGGCATAGGAGGCGTAGGCAATCACCCGCGGCAGCAGCGAGGTGAAGAAGAACAGGTTCACGAACCAGTAGGTGTAGGCGGAAATAAAGGCCCAACGGCCACCGAGGGCGCTTTTCACCCAGGCGTAGACGCCGGCCTCGGAGTTTTTATTCAGTGACACGAACTCCGCAATGATCAGGCAAAACGGAATGAAGTAAAAAATGGTGGCCAGGAAGAACATCGGGGCGGACGCCAGCCCGATCTCTATGTTGTTGTTGATGACGTTGTTGAAGCTGAACACGGCCGCAAAGGTGAGCGACAGCAATCCGAACTTGCCTATCGTATTGCGTTTGGCATCTGACATTTTCCATCTCCAGACCTGTAGTTATATTTCTGCGAAAGGGCGGGGCTTGGATGTAGGGTGAGCCCCGCCCTTTCGGCTTTTATCAGTGCAAAAACAGCGGCTGGTTATTTGTTTTTGAAGTAGCCGCCTTCCACCGTGACCTTGATGATGAGCTTGCGCACCTCACCATCCCCGACGAAGCGATAGGCCTCGTCGTTCTCGAAGATCACCAGCTGGCCGTTGCCGACCCGCTGGCGCGCTCGCACCTCACCGGCCAGCCACTCGCGGTCGCTGGTGTCGTCATAGGCTGATTCCGTCTGCAGGCCGCGCTTCTCGGCCCACTCCACCGTCTCCTCCCCTTCCAGGTAGTAGTGGATGTCGAAGTAGCGGCGCTGCCCCTCGAACAGGGAATGGGCCGGGCTGACCCCCTGCTGCAAGCGGTAGGTGAGGGAGTCACCGATGGAGTGGCAGATGCCGGGCTTGAGGTTGGCCAGGTTGTCGATGGCCTCCACGCAGCGGCCCCACTTCTTGCCCTCCCGGTAGATGTTTTTGAACAGGGTCAGGTTATCCAGGGTGATCATGCGAGCGTCCTCCCGCCGTTGATGCCAAGGTCGAGCCCGGCCAGCGCGGCCGGATTGAGGTTGCCACGGGCGATGGGCAACAGGGTCAGGCCGAAGCTGAACGGCTCGAAGCGCACCCGCCAGGAGTCCAGCACCTCGGAGCCCCAGGAGTTGGAGCCGAGCCCCAGCACCTGGTGATCCAGGTTGAGGGTGAGATAGCCACAGGGTTCCAGCTCGTTGATGTGCTGGGCGGCGTGGATGTGTTCCCAGCTGTAGGGCCAGACGCTCAGGTTGATGGGGGCATCGGGCCTGACATAGAGACCGGCGCCGTGACGGTTGGTCAGGGTGGCCCAGCGCACCTGTTGGCGGTTGCCGTTGTCCTGCGGGAAGGGGTAGTGCTCCCACATCTCGGCGACCGAGCTCTGGAAGCAGTCGATCCAGTTGCTCTGGCGACTGTCCTGGTAGTTTTCCCCCGGCCCCATGCCGAAGTAGTGCACCCGATCGAGATCCTCGCGGATACCCAGCTCGAAGCCGATCTTGGGAATGATGTCGTCATAGCCGCCATAGGGCTGGCCGGACAAGGCCACGTGCAGCTGACCGTTCGGGCTCAGGGTGTAGACGTAGCGACAGCGCATGCCGAAGTCGAACACCGGCGGCGCGATCAGGCTCTCCACCGTTACCTCGACCGCCTCCCCCAGCTGACGCCAGCTCAGGCTGCGGAAGTGCTCCTGCATGATCTGCAGGTGGTTCGGGTGCCACAGGCTCTCGTACTCCTGCTTGTGGTTGTCGATCATCGGCTTGAAGAAGGTCAGGCGCGGTGAGCGCTCAATCAGCTCGCGACCATCCTGCTGCCAGCTCACCAGCTTGCCGTCGAGGCGAGAGAAGCGCAGGGCGAAACCGTTGCCGGTGAGGGTGAGATCGAGCCGCTCGTCGGCGATCTGCAACGGGGTAGCGTTGGGGTTGGCAAAGGGTCGCAGCTGACGGGTCGCCGCCTTCAGCTGGAACTGATACTGGCCCAGCTCGTGCTGCGCCGGACTGTAAGCCGTGGCCGTGACCTTGAGGATCCGCAGCTGGACGAAGGCTTCCCGTTCATCGAGGGATGGCAGATCGAGCTGCAACGGGGTGGTGACACCCGGAGCAACCCCTTCCAACCGGAGCTGCTGGCTGGCCAGCAATTCTCCTTCCGCCTTCACCTCGACCAGCAGCCGAATGTCGTCCAGATTGGAGAACCAGTAGCGGTTTTCCAGCTCCAGCTGGCCGCTGGCGGCATCGAGGGCACGCACCTTGACCGGGCAGATCACCTGTTTGTATTCGCGCAGGCCCGGCCCCGGGGTCTGATCCGGGTAGATGAGGCCATCCATGCAGAAGTTGTAGTTGTTGGGGTAGTCGCCGTAGTCGCCGCCGTACTTGTAGACCGGGCGGCCCTGCTCGTCCTGCGCCAGTATGCCGTGGTCGCACCACTCCCAGATGTAGTGACCCTGAATATGGGGATGACGGTCGAACACCTGCTGGTATTCGTGCAGGCCACCCGGGCCGTTGCCCATGGCGTGGGCGTATTCGCAGAGGATGCGCGGCTTGTCCATGGGGTACTCGCCGAAGCAGTTCATCTGGGAGACGCGGGAATACATGGTGCTGACCACATCCACCACCTCGGCATCGCGATCCTCTTCGTAGTGCACCAGCCGGGTCGGGTCGAGCGCCTTGCAGCGCCGATACATGGCGCGGATGTTGCAGCCGTAGCCGGACTCGTTGCCGAGGGACCAGATGATGATGGAGGGGTGGTTCTTCTGGGCGTGAACGTGGCGCTCGATCCTGTCCACGAACACTGGCTCCCAGCAGGGATCGTCGGTGATGCGGCTGAGATCGCCGACGTTGGCGAAGCCGTGGGTCTCCACGTCGGTCTCCGCCATCACGAACAGGCCGTACTGGTCGCACAGCTCGTAGAAGCGCGGATCGTTCGGGTAGTGGGCGGTGCGCACCGAGTTGAGGTTGTGCTGCTTCATCAGCACGATATCCCGCTCCACCCGATCCATGCCGACGGCGCGGCCCTTCAGGTGGTCGTTGTCGTGGCGGTTCACCCCATGCAGTTTGAGGTACTGCCCGTTGACATGAAACAGCCCGTCTTTGACGCTGATCTCGCGTATGCCGACCCGCTGCGGGATCACCTCCAGCAGTGTGCCTTGGTCATCATAGAGAGAGAGCATCAGCTGATAGAGATAGGGGTCTTCGGCATTCCACAGGTGGGGGCTGGCCAGATCCAGGCTGAAATGGCGGTCGAGTTTGCCGTCTATGGTCAGGTTATCGAGGGAGCCGCTGGCAATCTCGGCGCCCTGATCCAGCAGGGACCAGGCCAGGCGATGCCCCTGTGCCGGCTCACCCAGGTTCTCCAGCTCGATGTCGCAGCTCAGGGTGGCACTTCGGTTGTTGTCGGCCAGCGCTGTCTGAATGAAGAAATCCTGCACATGGACGGCGGTTTTGCCCACCAGATAGACGTCGCGGAAGATCCCCGCCATCCACCACATGTCCTGATCTTCGATGTAGGTGGAGTCAGCCCATTGCATCACCCGTACCGACAGCAGGTTCTCACCGGTGTTGGCATAGGCGCTGATGTCGAACTCGGCGGTGAGGCGGCTGCCCTTGCTGAAGCCCGCATAGTGGCCGTTCACATAGACCTCGAAGTAGGTCTCGACCCCGTCGAACTTGATGATCACCTGCTCGCCGTCCCAGGCCGGGCTCAGCACGAAGCTGCGCTGGTAGGCGCCGGTCGGGTTGTTGCTCGGCACGAAGGGCACGTCTATGGGAAAAGGGAAGCCTTCGTCGGTGTATTGCAGCTTGCCGTGCCCTTCCATCTGCCACATGTTGGGCACGGCTATCTGGCCCCAGTCGCCCATGGGACTGTGATGGAAGGCCTCGGGCACCTGCAGGGGGTGCTCGAAGTAGCGAAACTGCCACTGGCCGCTGAGGTTCAGGAAACGACGGCTCAGCTCGCGCTGCAGGGTCGTCGCCGTGGCGGCATCGGCATAAGAGAAGAAGTAGGCACGGGGTGCCAGCCGATTTTCACCGACGAGTTGAAGGTTTTCCCAGTTATTCACATGTCCTCCCGGAACAAGGCAAGGTAGCTGGGTAAACTCTAGTTAAATATTTACTAAATATCAGGCAATGATCGGTAAACTTTTAACCTCATCACACAAGATAGCCCGATCTGTGAGCAAGATCCGATGTCGAGGAGAAAAGGTCGGCTGAGTTGCTTGAATGGCACAGATGTTGATAAACAGAGAGAGAATGAGATGAATATGGCGATATTACAATGTGTTAAGAGTAATTGTTGGCAGACGTAAGCAATGAGGGGGAAGAGAGGAGGTCGCGCCATCTGACAATGGCGCAGATAAAGAGTGGAGTTTTTTACTAAACTTGGCGGGTCGTGCCGCGCAGCGTCAGCCGGCTGGGCACCAGCACCCGCAGCGGCACTTCCCGCTCGTCCCGCAGCCGCTCGACCAGCAGATTGACCCCCTGGGAGCCCATCAACTCGGAGTGAATGCGCACCGTGGAGAGCGGCGGGAAGGTGAACTTGGCGGTCGGGATATCGTTGACGCTGATGAGTTCGATCTGCTGGGGAATCGCCAGCCCCTTCTCGTGGATCGCCCGCAGCACCCCGATGGCGATGGAATCGGAGGCCACGAACAGCGCCTTCGGCCAATCCCCAGTCAGCATCTCCTTGGCCAACTTGTAGCCGGAGGCACTGGAGAAGTCCCCACGATAGAGATCGCCATCCTGCACCACCCCCAGCCGCTGGCCGTAATCGAGGAAGCTCAGCTCACGCAGATCCGGCAGCTCATCCTGACCGCCGATATAGCCGATACGCCCATGCCCCTGGGCGATGAAGAAATCCACCACCTGCTGGCTGATCAGCGCCAGATCCACGTCCACCGAATCGAATTCCCCCTCGGAGCGACAGTCGATAAACACCAGCTGAGCAGAGAGAGAGTAGAGCGCAGCCAGACGCTCGACAGGCAGATGGCCGATGACCAGGATGCCATCGACGGCGGAGAGATCACGCCCCTCGGCACCGTTGTAGAAATGGGTCAGCTCAATATTGAGGCGGGCGCACTGGGTCTCGATGCCATAGCGAATGGCGAGATAGTAGGGGTCATTGATCTCGGTACTCTGGGGATAGGCATAGACCGCCAGGAAGTGCAGCTTGCTCTTGTGTATCCCCTTGCGGGCGCTGCTGGTCTTGTACTCCAGCCGCTCGGCGATCTCGAAGATCTTCTGCTTGGTCTCTTCCTTGACGCTCAGCGTCGGATCCTCATTAAGCACCCGTGACACAGTGGCCTGGGAAACCCCGGCCTCCAATGCAATTTCCTTCAACGTAGCCATGCATACTCCTCTGGCGATGACACCCGACCCCAGCCTCCAGAGTAACGGGCAAGCCGCTGACAGCCCAGCATTTTTACTAAAAGATGCCCGTCAGAACAGCAAAAATCCCAAAGCAAAAAGGCCTCCCGAATGGGAGGCCTCTTCTAAATTGGTGCCTGACAGTGTCCTACTCTCGCATGGCGAATGCCACACTACCATCGGCGCTACCGCGTTTCACTTCTGAGTTCGGCATGGGATCAGGTGGTTCCACGGCGCTATTGCCGTCAGGCAAAAGCTTTATCACTACTGAAAACTGGTGCTGATACCCAGAGTCGAACTGGGGACCTCATCCTTACCAAGGATGCGCTCTACCAACTGAGCCATATCAGCATACTAACTTGCTAAGACCACGCTGCGCGTCATCTTGAATTGGGTGCCTGGCAGTGTCCTACTCTCGCATGGCGAATGCCACACTACCATCGGCGCTACCGCGTTTCACTTCTGAGTTCGGCATGGGATCAGGTGGTTCCACGGCGCTATGGCCGCCAGGCAAAAAACTTCAATCTCGGAAAGCTGACGTGAATAACGACTTAGGCGTTTGCCTTGTCACTATCACTGAATTAGATAAGTAGTTCGTTCACTTGCTACAAGGCCCAGAACACTTCTTGGGTGTTGTATGGTTAAGCCTCACGGGTAATTAGTATGGGTTAGCTCAACACGTCGCCGCGCTTACACACCCCACCTATCAACGTTGTGGTCTCCAACGGCCCTTTAGGACCCTCAAGGGGTCAGGGATGACTCATCTCAGGGCTCGCTTCCCGCTTAGATGCTTTCAGCGGTTATCGATTCCGAACTTAGCTACCGGGCAGTGCCACTGGCGTGACAACCCGAACACCAGAGGTTCGTTCACTCCGGTCCTCTCGTACTAGGAGCAACTCCCTTCAATCATCCAACGCCCACGGCAGATAGGGACCGAACTGTCTCACGACGTTCTGAACCCAGCTCGCGTACCACTTTAAATGGCGAACAGCCATACCCTTGGGACCGACTTCAGCCCCAGGATGTGATGAGCCGACATCGAGGTGCCAAACACCGCCGTCGATATGAACTCTTGGGCGGTATCAGCCTGTTATCCCCGGAGTACCTTTTATCCGTTGAGCGATGGCCCTTCCATTCAGAACCACCGGATCACTATGACCTACTTTCGTACCTGCTCGACCTGTCCGTCTCGCAGTTAAGCTGGCTTATGCCATTGCACTAACCTCCTGATGTCCGACCAGGATTAGCCAACCTTCGTGCTCCTCCGTTACTCTTTGGGAGGAGACCGCCCCAGTCAAACTACCCACCAGGCACTGTCCGCGAGCCCGATTCAGGGCCCTGCGTTAGAACATCAAACATACAAGGGTGGTATTTCAAGGACGGCTCCAGCGCAACTAGCGTCACGCCTTCAAAGCCTCCCACCTATCCTACACATGTAGGTTCAATGTTCAGTGCCAAGCTGTAGTAAAGGTTCACGGGGTCTTTCCGTCTAGCCGCGGGTACACCGCATCTTCACGGCGAATTCGATTTCACTGAGTCTCGGGTGGAGACAGCATGGCCATGGTTACACCATTCGTGCAGGTCGGAACTTACCCGACAAGGAATTTCGCTACCTTAGGACCGTTATAGTTACGGCCGCCGTTTACCGGGGCTTCGATCAAGAGCTTCGCTTGCGCTAACCCCATCAATTAACCTTCCGGCACCGGGCAGGTGTCACACCCTATACGTCCACTTTCGTGTTTGCAGAGTGCTGTGTTTTTGATAAACAGTCCCAGCCATCTGGTCACTGCGACTCCCAACTGCTCCATCCGCAAGGGACTTCACTGTCAAGAGCGAACCTTCTCCCGAAGTTACGGTTCTATTTTGCCTAGTTCCTTCACCCGAGTTCTCTCAAGCGCCTTGGTATTCTCTACCCGACCACCTGTGTCGGTTTGGGGTACGATGACTTGTAATCTGAAGCTTAGAGGCTTTTCCTGGAAGCAGGGCATCAATGGCTTCACCACCGTAGTGGCTTCGTCTCGTGTCTCAGCGTTGTATCTCCGGATTTGCCTAGAGATACCGCCTACGCACTTTCACCAGGACAACCGTCGCCTGGCCCACCTAGCCTTCTCCGTCCCCCCATCGCAATTACAAGTCGTGCAGGAATATTAACCTGCTTCCCATCGATTACGCCTTTCGGCCTCACCTTAGGGGTCGACTCACCCTGCCCCGATTAACGTTGGACAGGAACCCTTGGTCTTCCGGCGAGGAGGCTTTTCACCCCCTTTATCGTTACTTACGTCAGCATTCGCACTTCTGATATCTCCAGCATACCTCTCGATACACCTTCGCAGACTTACAGAACGCTCCCCTACCACTCACACATACGTGTGAATCCGCGGCTTCGGTGCCTGGTTTGAGCCCCGTTACATCTTCCGCGCAGGCCGACTCGACTAGTGAGCTATTACGCTTTCTTTAAATGATGGCTGCTTCTAAGCCAACATCCTAGCTGTCTGAGCCTTCCCACATCGTTTCCCACTTAACCAGAACTTTGGGACCTTAGCCGGCGGTCTGGGTTGTTTCCCTCTTCACGACGGACGTTAGCACCCGCCGTGTGTCTCCCGGATATTACTTACTGGTATTCGGAGTTTGCATGGAGTTGGTAAGTCGGGATGACCCCCTAGTCCAAACAGTGCTCTACCCCCAGTAGTATTCGTCCGAGGCGCTACCTAAATAGCTTTCGGGGAGAACCAGCTATCTCCGAGTTTGATTGGCCTTTCACCCCCAGCCACAGGTCATCCCCTAACTTTGCAACGTTAGTGGGTTCGGTCCTCCAGTTGATGTTACTCAACCTTCAACCTGCCCATGGCTAGATCACCCGGTTTCGGGTCTACACCTTGCAACTAGACGCCCAGTTAAGACTCGGTTTCCCTACGGCTCCCCTATACGGTTAACCTCGCTACAAAATGTAAGTCGCTGACCCATTATACAAAAGGTACGCAGTCACCCCGAAGGGCTCCCACTGCTTGTACGTACACGGTTTCAGGTTCTATTTCACTCCCCTCACAGGGGTTCTTTTCGCCTTTCCCTCACGGTACTGGTTCACTATCGGTCAGTCAGGAGTATTTAGCCTTGGAGGATGGTCCCCCCATATTCAGACAGGATGTCACGTGTCCCGCCCTACTCGATTTCACAACAAGGTCGTTTTCATGTACGGGGCTATCACCCTGTATCGCTGGCCTTTCCAGGACCATTCCACTAACTTCCAAGTTGCTTAAGGGCTAATCCCCGTTCGCTCGCCGCTACTAAGGGAATCTCGGTTGATTTCTTTTCCTCGGGGTACTTAGATGTTTCAGTTCTCCCGGTTCGCCTCTATTACCTATGTATTCAGTAATAGATACCCAGCTTATGCTGGGTGGGTTTCCCCATTCGGAAATCTGTGAGTAATAGCGTCTCTTACCGACTTCTCACAGCTTATCGCAGGTTAGTACGTCCTTCATCGCCTCTGACT
>NZ_JBWBRA010000001.1:3770000-3815000 GCF_056279295.1 Aeromonas sp. TECH754
GTTCTGGATTGCTAGAATGGCCGAAAACAAGGAGGCCAAGATGGACTTGCGACTGAGATCCTATAAAGGAAAACGCCCGCAACTGGGCAAACGAGTATACGTAGACCCTTGCGCCACCCTGGTGGGAGATATCGAGCTCGGCGACGATGCCAGCATCTGGCCCCTGGTGGCGGCACGGGGTGATGTGAACCACATTCGCATCGGTGCCCGCAGCAACGTGCAAGACGGCACTGTGCTACACCTCAGCCGCAGGAGTGCCGGCAATCCCGATGGTCATCCGTTGCTGATCGGCGAGGATGTCACCGTCGGCCACAAGGCCATGCTGCACGGTTGCACCATAGGCAATAGAGTGTTGGTCGGCATGGGCGCCATCTTGCTGGATGGGGTGATAGTAGAAGACGACGTGATGATAGGTGCCGGCAGCCTGGTACCGCCAGGCAAGCGGCTCGAGTCCGGCTTCTTGTATATGGGCAATCCCGTCAAACAGGCCAGAGCACTCAAACCGGCCGAGATCGCCTTCCTGAAGATCTCCGCCGACAACTACGTGCTGCTCAAAGACGAGTATCTGCAGGAAGCCTGAGCCACAGCATCTCGAACAGAAACAAAAAGCCCGGCATCATGCCGGGCTTATCTTCTTGATATATAGCTAGCGACTACTCGCGGTGGATCAGTGGGCCTGATCCCAGTTGTCACCGACCCCGGCTTCCACCTCGAGCGGCACGTGCAGTTCAGCGGCGGCCGACATCTTCTGCTTGATGATGGCGACGTACTCTTCCAGCTTCTCCTCACGGATCTCGAACACCAGTTCATCGTGCACCTGCATCAGCATATGGATGGAACCGTCGGTAATTCCCTGGATCCAGCCATCGACGCCGATCATGGCGCGCTTGATGATATCGGCCGCCGTGCCTTGCATGGGGGCGTTGATCGCCGCCCGCTCCGCGCCCTTGCGCAGTCCGGCATTGCGGGACTTGATGTCCGGCAGATAGAGGCGGCGACCGAACAAGGTTTCGACATAGCCCTGAGCTTCGGCCTGCTGGCGGGTGCGCTCCATGTAGTCGAGCACGCCGGGGTAGCGCTCGAAGTAGAGATCCATGTACTTCTGCGCTTCGGCGCGGCCGATCCCCAGCTGTTTGGCGAGACCGAAGGCGCTCATGCCATAGATGAGGCCGAAGTTGATCGCCTTGGCGCTGCGGCGCATGTCGGTGGTCACCGCCTCCAGCGCGACACCGAACACCTCGGCCGCGGTCGCCTTGTGGATGTCCTTGCCCTCGGCGAAAGCGGTCAGCAGCCCTTTGTCGCCGGAGAGGTGCGCCATGATGCGCAGTTCAATCTGGGAGTAATCCGCCGCCACCAGCTTGTAACCGGCGCTCGGGATGAAGGCCTGCCGAATGCGGCGGCCCTGCTCGTTGCGCACCGGGATGTTTTGCAGGTTCGGATCGGTGGAGGAGAGCCGCCCGGTCGCCGCCACCGCCTGATGATAGGAGGTGTGCACCCGCCCGGTCTGGGGCTTGATCATCAGCGGCAGCTTGTCGGTATAAGTGGACTTGAGCTTGGCCAAGCCACGGTGCTCCATCAAGAGGCGCGGCAGCTCATAGGTCTCCGCCAGCTCGGCCAGCACCTCTTCGGCGGTGGACGGGGCGCCCTTTGGCGTCTTCTTGAGAATGGGCAGCCCCAGCTTGACGAACAGGATCTCGCCGAGCTGTTTGGGGGACGAGAGGTTGAACTCCTGTCCGGCCAGCTCGTGGGCCTGGCGCTCCAGCTCCGCCAGCCGCACTTCAATCTCCTGGCTCTGTTGATGCAGCAGCTTGGGATCTATGGTGGTGCCCATCAACTCCATCCTTGCCAGCACCGGCAACAGGGGCAGCTCGATCTCGGTGAAGACCTTGGCCAGTTCCGGCAGTTTGCTCAGATTGCCCCACAGGGCCTGGTGCAGACGCAGCGTAATGTCGGCATCTTCCGCCGCATAAGGTGCAGCCTGCTCCAGCTCTATCTGGTTGAAGGTGAGCTGCTTGGCCCCCTTACCGGCAATCTCTTCGAACGAGATGGTCTCGACACCCAGGTATTTCCTGGCGAGGGAGTCCATGTCGTGACGGCTGGCGGTGGAGTTGAGTACGTAGGACTCGAGCATGGTGTCGTAGGCGATGCCCTGCAGATCGATGCCGTGGTTCTGCAGCACATTGCGATCGTACTTGAGGTTCTGGCCAATCTTTAGACGAGCAGCATCCTCCAGCAACGGCTTGAGTTTGCCCAACACCAGCGCCTCGGTCAGCTGAGTCGGCGCACCCAGGTAGTCGTGGCCGAAGGGCACATAGGCCGCCTTGCCCGGTTCGACGGCGAAGGAGACGCCGACGACCCGCGCCTCCATGTAGTCGAGACTGGTGGTTTCGGTGTCGAAGGCAAACAACGGGGCGGCTGTCAGCCGTGCCAGCCACTCGTCAAACTCGACCTCGTCCAGAATGCAGCGATAATCGGTCTCGATGACGACGACGGGGGCAGCCTCTTCATCCGTCGGCTCCTGACCGGCACTCGCGCCAGCGCCCTCCTCGCCGGACTCCAGCTCCTTGATCAGGTTGCGCAGTTCATATTCGCGATAGACCTCCAGCAGGGACTCCTTGTCGACCGGTTTCAGCAACAGCTGCTCCAGGCTCTGCTCCAGCTCCACGTCGGTCTTGATGGTCGCCAGACGATAGGAGAGGCGTACCTGCTCTTCCTGCTCGCGGAACTTGTCGGCAAACGCCTTGGAGCCACGAAAACCGAGGGCGGCCACCTTGTCCAGATTGGCGGCGATCTCATCGATGCTGCCGATCCCCTGCAACAGGGCCAGTGCGGTCTTCTCGCCCACCCCCGTCATGCCGGGAATGTTGTCCACCTTGTCCCCCATCAGCGCCAGGTAGTCGATGATAAGCTCGGGCGGCACGCCAAATTTCTCGATCACCCCTTCCCGGTCCGTGGTCACGTCCTTCATGGTGTCGATCAGGGTGACGTGGTCGGAGACCAGCTGCGCCATGTCCTTGTCACCTGTGCTGATGAGCACCGGCAGCTTCTTCTCGGTCGCCTGGCGAGCCAGGGTGCCGATCACATCGTCAGCCTCGACCCCTTCCACCATCAGGAACGGGAAACCCATCGCCTTGATCATCTGGTGAATGGGAGCGACCTGGCTGCGCAGGTCGTCCGGCATGCTGGCGCGGGTCGCCTTGTATTCGGGATAGATGTCGTCGCGGAAGGTCTTGCCCTTGGCATCGAACACCACGGCCACGTGGCAGTCAGGATATTGCTTGCGCAGGCTGCGCATCATGTTGGCCATCACGCGGACGGCGCCGCTCGGCAGCCCGGTCGATGTGCGCAGATCGGCCTGCTGGGAGGCGAAGAAGGCGCGGTAAAGATATGAAGAGCCGTCGACCAAGATAAGGGGATTGCTAGGGGCCATGAAATCGTCCTGCCAGGAATAAACAGTCGCTAGGATGCCACAGGGCCCGCATCACACCAAGGGGCTGGCGCCTTGCCGCCCGGGCCATAAATCGGGCCACAGACTGTGGATAACTCTGTGTCCAAAAATGGGGGCATGAGTGGAGCGCTGTGACAAAGCTGTGGATTGAATTTAAAAATTACATATAAAACAAATAATTAAGATCATAAAAACAGATCACAATGCGACCATTATGATCTCGATCAATGTGGAAAAAATTTTAAGGGGGCGATACGGCAGGATCCAAAACGAAACAATCCTAGCACAGCGGGATGACTTGACCAGCGGAGGGCGAACGATAACCATACAAAAGTACAACAATCTACCCTGGCTCACATTTTCAACAACGAGGAGTTCGCCATGAAAAAAGTGGCCGTGATCTTGAGTGGCTGCGGCGTCTTTGACGGCGCCGAGATCCACGAAACCGTCATCAGCCTGCTGGCGCTGGCCCGCCAGGGCGCCCAGGTCCAATGCTTCGCACCGAACGTGCAGCAGTTGCATGTCATCAACCATCTGACCGGCGAGGTGAGCGAGGGGGAGAGCCGCAACGTGCTGGTCGAGGCGGCCCGGATCGTGCGCGGTCAGATCCGGGATGTGGCCGAGCTGGATGCGGCCGACTTCGACGCCCTGCTGCTGCCCGGTGGCTTCGGCGCCGCCAAGAACCTGTGCGACTTCGCCATTGCGGGTGCCGACTGCCAGATCCAGCCGGATGTGCTCAAGGCCTGCCAGAGCTTCGCCAAGGCCCGCAAACCGGCGGCCTACATCTGCATCGCACCGGCCATGATCCCGCTCGTCTATGGCGCCGGCACCCTGACCACCATCGGTCATGACGCGACAACCGCCAATGCCATCGAGGCCATGGGCGGCAGTCATCTCAACTGCCCGGTTAGCGAATTCGTAGTGGATCAGGAACGCAAGGTGATCTCGACCCCCGCTTATATGCTGGCAAACAACATAGTAGAAGCGGCCGACGGCATCGAGAAAACGGTCAGGCAGCTGCTCGCCATGTAGAGGCGACAGCAAACAAAGGGGCCGCTTATCAAGCGGCCCCTTTTCATTCCTGTCAGCAGCGACGAAATTAGATGGCTTCGCCCATCTGATCCATCTTGCCCAGCAGGGCGCGCAGACGTTCTTGCCAGGCAACGTGCTCGTTGCGCAGCAGATGGTTCTCGTCTTGCAGCTTGTTGTTCTGCTCTTTCAGCTCGTCCAGCTCCATCTTCAGCAGGGAGATGTTGTCGACGGCGGATTGTACTTTGGATTCGAGTTGCTCAAGGACTTCTAGTGACATATGCATACCTGTTTGTTCAATTGCGATGCCCCACAGAGGGCGATTCAAGCGCGTGAAGCCAGCATACCCTGATGCGCTCGGCACAAACAAGACGGTGCGCCGTAAAATGCGCCTTCCCTGCCGGTATTGCCTAAATATGCGTCTATTTTTCTCGCAGGCAGCAGGAACCACGATTCGGGATGTTTGCAACAGCACAATTGCGATATATACCGCACCGATAACCCCAGACTCAAGTCACTGTTACCCTCATCCATGCAGGGCGATGAAGGCCCCCATCAACAGGCAGGCGACCCCGTACATCAGCAGGCCGTAAAGCAGATTCCAGCGCAGCAGCAAGCCGGCGCTCAGATTGTAGCGTGACGCCAGCGCCAGGTTGGAGCCGGACAGCGGACTGGTACCGGTGGCCAGCCCCCAACCCAGCAGGAAGCACATGCCGAGCAGGCTGGGATCTGGCGAGAGCGGCCACAGCAAGGGGGCGACGCCAGAGATGCTGATGAGCGGGTGCACGCCTATGATGGCCACCAGGAAGATCAGCAGCAGGGTCAGACTGGCTTCCAGCCAGCCGAAGTCATTGAACAGCGGCAGACCGTGACCGTCCCCCAACTCCAGCACCGACAAGGCGCTGTTGATGCCCGCCGCCAGCAGGCCGGCCCCGAGGAACAACACCAGCTGGCCGCCGATGGCGGGGAAACGCTCCACCACCTGCCGCTTGAGGGCTGCCCCTCGCCCCTTGCTCGGCATGAACAGCAGCGCCAGCAAAGGAGCCACCAGCGCAATCACCGCGAGGATGCTGAGCCCTGGCCAGAGCCGGTTGATCAGCAAGACCAGCAGCGCCAGCGTCACCGGCAACCCGAGCGTCTGCAGCCGCAGCGGATAGCCCTCGAAGTCGGCCACCCCGAGCCGCTCCACCTGCCAGGCCGTCAGCCCCATCGCCAGCAGGGCGGCGATGATGCCAAACGGCAGTATGCTGGAAAGTTGCAGGCCGGGGGCATAGGTCAGCGCCACCGCCATGGCGACGAAGAAGGGTGACCAGAAGGCGGCCGCGCAGAAGATCCGGCTCAGCACCATGATTTGGCGCCGCTCCAGGGTGCCGTTTTTCTCCAGCCGATCGCCGATGATGAACAACACCGAGAGGTTGATGACGGCACCCAGCAGGTTGAGGCTGGCCATGGTGCTCCACAGCCCCTTGCGCCCCGACCAGGAGCTGGTACCGGTCAGCAGGCCGGAGGTCGCGAGGTTGAGGGTGCTGACGGCGGCGAACATGGTGAGCATGTTGATGTTGGGCAGCAGCCAGTCGCCGGGGCTGAGGCTGGCCCCGCGCCACCAGGAGAAGATAAGCAGCAATAGCGCCGCGCCGTAGAGGGCCATGGCCTGACGCCGGGCGGCGCCCACCAGCCAGGGCCAGGTGAGCAGAGAGGCGGCCCAGGCGGCGATGGCCGCCGGCCAGGGGGAGAATCCGAGATAGAGATGCAACAGGTTGAGCAGCCACATCCCCAGGATCAGATAACCTGACCAGCGTTTGACCACGTCAGATGTTCTGATTCATATCGAAGGAAGGTTTGTCGCACTCCGGCCGACCCACGATCCTGGCCGGTACGCCGGCGACCGTGGTGTGGGGCGGTACGGGATTGATCACCACGCTGCCGGCACCTATCTTGGCGCCCACGCCCACCTCGATGTTGCCAAGCACCTTGGCACCCGCCCCTATCATCACCCCTTCCCGGATCTTGGGGTGGCGATCACCGCTCTCCTTGCCGGTCCCGCCCAGGGTCACGCTCTGCAGGATGGAGACATCGTCCTCGATCACCGCCGTCTCACCGACCACTATGCCGGTGGCGTGGTCAAACATGATGCCCTTGCCGATCCGCGCGGCCGGGTGCACGTCGACCCCGAACACCACCGAGATCTGGTTTTGCAGATAGAGTGCCAGCGAGCGGCGGCCCTGACGCCACAGCCAGTTGGCGACCCGGTAGCCTTGCAGGGCGTGGAAGCCCTTGAGGTAGAGCAGCGGGGTCGAGAAGAGGTCGACGGCGGGATCCCGGTCCTGCACCGCGCAGATATCGGCGGCGACCATGTCCAGCAGCTCGGGTTCGCTGCGCAGGGCCAGTTCGATCACCTCACGCAGGGCGATGGCCGGCATGGTGGTGCTGTCGAGCTTGTTGGCAAGCTGGAAGCTGAGCGCCGAGCGCAGATCCCCGTGGTTGAGGATGGTGGAGTGGAAGAAGCTGGCCAGCATGGGCTCCTGGGCCGCCATGCACTGCGCTTCTTGCTGAATTTTTTGCCACGTTTGGGCAACCAGATCGTCCATGTTGCAGCCTACTGTTGTTCGGGGTGAGGGCCTTGTTGTTCTTTTTTCAGCACCGAGATGGGGTCCATGTGAATGATCACATCCATCCGCTCGAATGACTGGCGCACGGCCAGTTCAGCCTCGTCGGCGATCTGGTGGGCCTTGACCAAGGGAAGTTGATCATCAAGCTCCAGATGCAATTGTACGAAACGGGTGGGCCCGGATTGGCGGGTACGCAGATCATGTACACCATGTACCCCCTCTACGGCACAGCAGAGCGCCATTATTCTCGCTTGTTCTTCTGCTGGCAACTGACGATCGAGCAGGGCCTGCACCGATTCGTAGCCGATCTGGATGGCACCCCACACCAGGAACAGGCCGATCAGGATGGCGAACAGGCCATCGGCCCAGTACCAGCCCTGCCCCGTCAGCACCAGGGCCAGCAGCACGCCGGCGTTGAGCAGCAGATCGGAACGGTAGTGCAGCATGTCGGCCTTGATGGCCACGCTCCTGGTACGCTGCACCACCCAGCGCTGGAAGCTGACCAGCAGCAGGGTCAACAGGATGGAGCCGCCACTGACCCAAAGCCCGGCCTCCAGCCGCTGTACCGGTACCTGATTGAGCAGGGAGGAGATGCCGTGCATCACCAGCAGCAGCGCCGAGCCCGAGATGAAAGCCGACTGGATGAGCCCTGCCAGCGACTCCGCCTTGCCGTGGCCGAAGCGATGCTCCTCATCCGCCGGCACCAGGGCGTAGCGGATCGCGAACAGGTTGATGAGGGAGGCGCTGACGTCCATGAAGGAGTCGGTCAGGGAGGCGAGCAGGCTGGACGAATCCGTCATCAACCAGGCGATCAGTTTGCCGATGATCAGCAGGGTCGCAACGGTGACCGCCGCCACGCTGGCCAGGGTGACCCAGCGAGAATATTGTTGATGGCTCAAAACCGGCTTTCCTCTGGCGTGTAAAAATTTATTATACCCTGACCCTAGCGTCAGTTTGGCGTGCAAAATCAACGGAGTGACCCCAGATGAACAAAATACTCCTGGTCGACGACGATCTCGATCTGACCCAACTGCTGACCGAGATCCTGACACTGGAGGGCTTCGAGGTCACGGTCGCCGAGGATGGCGAGGAGGGATTGCAGCGGCTGGCGGAGCAGACGTTCGATCTGGTGCTGCTGGATGTGATGATGCCCAGACTCAACGGTTTCGCCATGCTGGCCAAGCTGCGCAAGCGCCATGAGACTCCGGTGCTGATGCTGACCGCGCGCGGTGACAGTCAGGACAGGGTGAACGGACTGGAAGCAGGGGCCGACGACTATCTCGCCAAGCCGTTCGACGACAGGGAGCTGCTGGCAAGGGTGCGCGCCATCCTGCGCCGCACCCAGAACCTGCAACCCCAGCGCGGCGGCGCCGACGAGCTGCGGTTCATGGATCTGGTGCTGCAACCCGGTCTGCAACAGGCCCACAGCGACGGTCAGCTGCTGGATCTCACCGCCACCGAATTTGGCCTGCTGGAGTGTCTGCTGCGCAGCCCAGGCCAGATCGTCAGCAAAAATCTGCTTTCTGAACAAGTGCTTGGCAAGAAGCTTGAGCCCTTCGATCGGGCTATCGACATGCACCTGAGCAACCTGCGCAAGAAGCTGCCGGAGCGCGGCGATGGCCAGCCCCGCTTCAAGACGGTGCGCGGCCGGGGCTATCTCTGGCTGGAACAGGCATGACGATGAACCGGTCGCTTGGTGGACTTTCAACCCAGATTTTCCTTTGGTTCTGGCTGATCCTGCTGCTGATGATGGCCGCCGTAGTCATACTGCCGACCCTGGATCCCCGCAATACCATCCCGCTCCCCGAACACGAGGTCAGCCGGATGAACAACAACCTGATGGCGCTGCAGCGGGGAGCGGATCCGGACCGAGACTTCAACCTCTCCCAGGCGATGGCGGCCACCGGCCTGCTGCCGGTGGACAACGTCTATCTGCGCGACGCCAAAGGCCAGCTGCAGTTCACCACCAAGCCCAACAAGTTTGTCACCCGCTTCATGCTGGACTCGGACAACCCGGCCAAGCCCATGCTGAGCAGCGAGCACAAGCGGGCCATTGCTGGCCCCTTCCTGATGCAGTACCACGGCCAGCCTTATCACGTCTACTTCGGCCTCAACGTCGAAAACTCCCACCTCTTCCTGTTCATCCAGATCCTGGATCACCCCATCCAGATCCTGGGCATCGCCATGCTGGTCAGCACCCCGCTCTGTCTGCTGCTGGCCTGGCGGCTGACCCGCCCCATCTTGCAGTTGCAGCAGGCCGTCTCCCAACTGGCGCAGGGCAAGCTGGAGACCCGGATCCCCAACCTCGGCAAGCAGGATGAGATTGGCCAGCTGGCGGATCACGTCAGCGACATGGTGGATACCCTCAAGAGCATGATCCAGAAGCAGAAACAACTGCTGTCCGACATCTCCCACGAACTGCGCAGCCCCCTCACCCGCATTCAATTGGCACAGGCGCTGATCCGCCGCAAGCAGGGCGATAGCAGTGAGCTGGCACGGATCGAAACCGAGATCGCGCGGCTCGACAAGCTGATCGGGGATCTGCTGGACTTGTCGCGGGTGCAGCAACACGTGGAGGCCCCCGTGCTGCTGCCGCTGGCGGAGTTGCTGGAACCCATCCTCGACGACGCCATGTTCGAGGCAAACCAGAACGGCAAGCAGCTGCGCCTGCCTGCCCTGCCGACGGAATCACTCATGATGCGGCCCGAACTGCTGGCCAGGGCATTGGAAAACCCGCTGCGCAATGCACTCAAGTATGCCCGCGAGTTCATCCAGGCGGACTGGTATCGGGAGGGAAGGATGTGGGTGATGACCATCCGGGATGACGGCCCCGGCGTGCCGATCGAGCAACAGGCGCAACTGTTCCTGCCGTTCTTTCGGGTGGACGATGCCCGCAACGCCAAGACCGGCGGCACCGGGCTGGGTCTCGCCATCGCCGCCGAGGCGATCCAGCAGCATGGCGGCACCATCAAGGCCAGCAGCAACCAGCCGAACGGGCTGATCATCACCATCCGCCTGCCCATGGCATGAGGCTCTGCTTTTCATTCCGCTGAGTACTGGCCCTGATTGCACCCTTCCAACCCAATTCGGGCCAGCAATAACCAACTGAGTGAGCTGATCATCACCATCCACCTGCCGCTGCCGTGAGACTCCCCCTTTTCATCCCGGCGGGCGCTGGGTATGCTGGCGCCCTCATTGCGCCCTCAGGACCCCGTCATGCTCGACATAGTGCTCTATCAACCGGAAATTCCGCCCAATACCGGCAACATCATCCGTCTGTGTGCCAACACCGGCTACCGGTTGCACCTGATAGAGCCGCTGGGGTTTGAGTGGGATGACAAGCGGGTGAAGCGGGCCGGACTCGACTATCACGAGTTTGCCGAGGTGAAACGCTGGCCGAGCTACGAGGCTTTCCTGGCAGCGGTGGCGCCCAAGCGGGTATTCGCCTGTACCACCAAGGGGCGCACCGCTCACTCGGCGGTGCAGTTTGCGCAAGGAGATGCCCTGCTGTTCGGCCCGGAGAGCCGCGGTCTGCCGGCGGAGATCATCGAGAGCCTGCCGTTCGAGCAACGGCTGCGCATCCCCATGTTGCCCCAGAGCCGCAGCATGAACCTGGCCAATGCGGTCTCCGTCTTCGTGTATGAGAGCTGGCGCCAGTTTGGCTATGAAGGTTCGCTCTAATCCAGCCGAGGAATAAGCCTAAGCCGGCCGCCGACCCCGGCGAGTTATCGCTCCTGCCAGGTCGGCTCGGCCGCCCCCTGCCCCAGCAGGCGGCCATCCCGCTCCAGTTGCCAGCATAGCCAGCCAAGGGTCAGTCCACGTCCCGCCATCAGGGCCGTCATCGCGGCCCACAGGGCGGATACCCCCCACGACTGGCACAACCACCAGGCCGGGAAGAAGCCGACAAAGACCGCCACCAGCATGCTGTTGCGCATCTCCCGGGCGCGAGTCGCGCCGATGAAGACCCCATCCAGCAGGAAGCACCAGACCGCCAGCATCGGCATGGCAACCAGCCAGGGTAGCTGGCGGCTCGCCTCGGCGATCACCGCCGGGATGTCGGTGATCTGGGTGATGAGCCGTTGCCCCCCAAATCCAAACGCCAGGGTGAAGCCGAGGGCGATCAACAATGCCCAGCCCAGGTTCAGCACTATGGCCTCGCGCAATCCCTGTCGATCCCGCCGCCCGATGGCGCGCCCCACCATGGCCTCCACCGCGTAGGCGAATCCGTCCAGTCCGTAGGAGATGAGCATCAGGAAGTTGAGCAGCACCGCGTTGGCAGCCACCGCCACATCGCCCAGCCGCGCCCCCTGCAGGGTCATGAAGGCAAAGCAGAGTTGCAGGCAGAGAGAACGGATGAAGATGTCCCGGTTCAGACCGAGCAGGCGCCGCACCGCGGACCACTGCCACCAGCGCAGCCAGGCACCCTGCCACACCTCGGCCGACATCTGGTGCAGCCGGCGGCTCACCAGCCAGAGCCCGACCCCCAGCGCGCTGTAATCCGCCAGCAAGGAGGCGGCCGCCACCCCCTTGACCTGCCAGCCCAGTCCCAGCACGAACCAGGTATCCAGCACCATGTTGACGAGATTGCTCAGGATCAGCAGCAGCATGGGGCTGCGGGCGTCCTGCATGCCCAGCAGCCAACCCATGATGACCAGATTGCACAGCGCAGCGGGGGCGCTCCAGATCCGGACCGACACATATTCTGCGGCATAACCCTGCACCTCGGGGGAGCCGCCACTCAGCCCGATGAGGGCCGGCAAGAAGGGTAACAACAGCAGCAACAACGCCATTCCCAGACCGATCGCCAACCCCAGCGCCCGCGCCAGGGTGTCCAGCGTCCCCTCGGCACTGGCGGCGCCGTGGGCCTGGGCCGTCAGCCCGGTGGTGGACATGCGCAGGAAACCCAGCAACCAGAAGAGCAGATTGATGAGGGTCGCCCCGACCGAGACGCCGCCGAGAAACCAGGCTTGACCGAGATGACCAATCACCCAGGTATCCACCAGCCCGAGCAGCGGGGTGGTGACGTTGGAAAACACCATCGGCAGGGCAAGCACAAACACGGCGCGGTGGCGCCGGGGATCGCGCAACCAATGCGGGATCAGCATGGGCAGGGCCAGTTTTGCAGCATCACTGGTCGGCCAGCCGCACTATCCGCGCGAAGTCCGAGACCAGGGTTTTCATCGCCACATGAGGCACCTGACCTGAGTCCATCTGAGGTCTGAACACGGCCGTCATCTTGCCCTCTGGACTGATCAGGACGATCGAGGCCGAGTGGTCTATCAGGTAATCCTTGCTGCCGTGATCGACGATGGAGTAGACGAGGCCGAGGTTGCGCACGAAGGGAAACAGCTGGTTGTGAGGGCCGGTGGCCGCCTTGAACTCCGGCTGGAAGAAGGCGGTGTAGCGCTTGAGGCGGGCGCTGTCATCCCGCTGGGGATCCGCCGAGATGAAGGCCACCTGACTGCCGGGCGCGATTTTCTGCAATTCAGGATAGACGGAGCGCAGATCGGCCAGCGTGGTCGGGCAGATGTCCGGGCAATAGGTATAACCGAGAAACAGGAAGGTCCAATGCCCGCTCAGACTGGCCGCAGTGAAGGGTTTGCCATCGCCGTCGGTGAGGGTGAAGGGGTTGATATCCCGCCCCGCCGGATAATAGTCAGCCTGCTCTGGCAAGGAAGGCTGGCTCCAACTGTATGCGATCATCATGCTGCCAACCAGCAGCAAAAACAGCAGGGGGTAACGTGGTTTAATCATATAAAACAGAGCCTTGCTAGTCTATTCAGGCGATGGGGCGGGCCCGGTGCAGGGGTATTGTAACCCGGAGCATGCCGCCTCTGGCTACCCCGGAGTCCGGATATCGGGCACAAAGAGGGTCAGTTCGGGCTACGCTGGCCCTCATTATTCATCATGGATAGGAAAAAACAGAAGCCCCACGTCAGGTGGGGCTCACAGCATGCTGGCGAAATGGATCAGGGTCGCCGCCGGTGCTGCGCCTGGGGACGCCGGGCCACGGCGTGCAATGGAACGACCGGGGCAACCCAGGGGGCATCCGGCAACCCTATGTCGTGGTGGCGGCGAAACAGGCGTACCAGATGGACAATCTTGTCCTTGGGGCATCCCAGCCAGATGGTCCAGCCATCCCCCTTGTGATACACCCAGAGCGCATAGAACCACGTCATCCGACTGCCCTTGATGAACCGGGTAATGGAGGATGCGGGCGCTGCGGCCAGACCCGGATCCCATGGCGAGCTTGAAGCCATACCTGTCCTCCTTGCTCAACAGGCCACGTCGACCAGTGTCCTGCCATCAGGATGACAGGCAAAACACCGTCGCGTACTGACTGAGTCGTGCCGGGTCATGGACTCTGTGCGAGCGCCCTGACGACTCTCCCTTCTCTCCGGCGCCGCCTTGGCGGTCGCCAGTGTTGCATCCCTTCGACCTTGTGCTGGCCGGTTCAGGCAACAATCCGGATCATGGCCGATCCCGTGGCCCGGTAACGGCGCATCGCGCCTCCTCAAAGGATATATCCGAAATGCCGGCTGTGTGGCGGCACTCTCATTGTTGCGCTCGCTTTGCCGCTTTCTTTTGTAGCAAACGATGGGGCAGAAAATGCTGGGTATCGGGGAGAAACAAGCAGGCGGGGCAAACGGCAGAAACAAGACGGCCTCCCGCAGGAGGCCGTCCATCAGATCTCATTACCGGATCTTACATCCAGTCGGCATTGCGGATCACGCCGACCGCCAGCCCCTCTATGGTCAGATGCTGGCTGGAGAGATCCACCGAGATGGGCGCGAGCTCTTCGTTTTCCGGCAGCAGCCACACCTGGCTGCCCTTGCGCTGGAAGCGCTTGACGGTGACATCCTCATCGAGGCGAGCCACCACGACCTGGCCATTGCGCACGTCCTGGGTCTTGTGTACCGCCAGCAGATCGCCATCCATGATGCCGATGTTCTTCATGCTCATCCCCTGTACCCGCAGCAGGAAGTCTGCTCGTGGGTGGAACAGGGCGGGATCCACCTGATAGTGGCTCTCGATGTGTTCCTGGGCCAGGATGGGTTCGCCCGCCGCCACCTTGCCGATCAGTGGCAGACCGCTCTCTTCCGGCGCGGCTTCCTCTTCTTCGATCAGCAGACGGATGCCGCGGGAGGTACCGGGCATGATCTCGATGACCCCTTTCTTGGCCAGGGCCTTCAGATGTTCCTCGGCCGCATTGGCCGACTTGAAACCAAGCTTCTGGGCGATCTCAGCACGAGTCGGCGGCATACCGGTCTCGCTCATGTTCGCCTTGATAAGCGCCAGCACTTCAGCCTGGCGGGGGGTAAGAGGTTTCATAGCATGGGCACCTGTCTTTTTATACAGCACACTGGCAGTATATACAGTGCTGGGGCCAAGGCAAGGCGTTGCTGATATTTGTCGTCTGCTTCTCGCAAAATGGCGCATTCTTGATCCTGCACAGGCACTCATCCTACCTCTCGGCGACAAGCCAGCGGTGATTTGTTATGCTCACGCCGCATTTTTTTGGAGAGCAGACACCCATGTCCATCGGACAGAACATTTCCAGAGCCATCCTGCAATGGCCGGTCAGCTTCTTGGTCAATCACAAGAGCCTGCCGGAAAACCCCATTACGGAACTGGATCTGGACCCGGCCAGACCCATTGTCTATGCCCTGAAGACCAGCTCGATCACCGATCTGATGACCCTGCAGCAGTGCTGCGAGGATCTCGGCCTGCCCGGCCCCTTCACCCCGCTGGAACTGGGCGGCCAATTGCTGCCGCGCTATGTCTGCCTGGATCGGCCACCGCCCCTGTTTGGCAAACGCACCAAACCGCTCCCCTTCTTGCAAGAATTTCATCAGTTGCTGGATCTGCACAAGCAGGATCCGGCGCTGGATATCCAGGTCGTCCCCGTCACCCTGTTCTGGGGTCGCGCCCCTGGCCGCGAGGGCGAAGAAGCCTCCGGCTGGAACATCATCAGCAGCCTGGCGCCAAACCGGCTCAAGAAGGCACTGATCGTGATCCTCAAGGGGCGCGAGAACCTGGTGCGCTTCTCCCCGCCGCTCTCCCTGCGTCATATGGCAGACAAGCACGGTACCGACGAGGCTATCGCCCACAAGCTGGCGCGGGTGGCCCGCACTCATTTCAGCCGCCAGCAACTGGCGGCAACCGGCCCCAAGCTGCCCAACCGCAACCTGTTGTTCAAGCAGTTGCTGGATTCGAGCGTGATCCAGCAGGCCATCGAGGAAGAGGCGCAGCGCGAGGGAATCAGCCTGGAGAAGGCGCAGAAGCGCGCACACGGCTACATGGACGAGATCGCCTCCAATTTCTCCTTCCGGCTGATCCGGCTCGGCGAGACCTTCCTCGGCTGGTTGTGGAACAAGCTCTACCGCGGCCTGTCGGTCAACGGTGCCGAAAAGGTGCGCCAACTGGCACAGGAAGGCCACGAGATAGTCTACGTGCCCTGCCATCGCAGCCACATGGACTACCTGCTGCTCTCCTATGTCATCTATCACCAGGGCATGGTGCCACCTCACATCGCGGCCGGCATCAACCTCAACTTCTGGCCGGCGGGCCCCATCTTCCGCCACGGCGGCGCCTTCTTCATCCGCCGCACCTTCAAGGGCAACCCGCTCTACAGCACGGTGTTTCGCGAGTACCTGAACCTGCTGTTCGCCAAGGGCTACTCGGTGGAGTTCTTCACCGAAGGGGGACGCTCGCGCACCGGCCGCCTGCTGCCTCCCAAGACCGGGATGCTGGCCATGACTCTGCAGGCCATGATGCGCGGGCTGGACAGGCCGGTGACCCTGGTTCCGGTCTATCTGGGCTACGAGCATGTGATGGAGGTGAACACCTATCACAACGAGCTCAAGGGCAGCCGCAAGGAGAAAGAGAGCTTCCTGCAGGTGCTCGGCATCTTGCGCAAGCTGCGCAACTACGGCCGGGGCTTCGTCAACTTCGGCGAGCCGTTGACCCTCAACAGCTACCTCAGTGAGCAGGTCCCGCACTGGAAGGAGAGCATCGGCCAGGAGGAGCGCCCCGACTGGATGGCGCCCACCGTCAACCGGCTGGCCGAATTGCTGATGACCCGCATCAACGATGCGGCCGCCGTCAATGGCCTGACCCTGAGCGCACTGGCGCTGCTGGCTGCCGAGCGCCACGCCCTGACCCGTGATGAGTTGCAGGCGCAGCTCAACACCTATCTGGACTTGCTCAAGCAGGTGCCCTACAGCCCGCACAGCACCCTGCCGGACGAGGATGCCCGCACCCTGCTGGATCAGGCGATGGAGCTCAACAAGTTCGAGGTGAGCGAGGACAAGCTCGGCCAGATAGTCAGTCTGGATCGCTATCAGGCGATCCTGCTGACCTACTACCGCAACAACATCCTGCACCTGTTCGCCCTGCCCTCCCTGGTGGCGGCCTTGATCGAGCGCTGCGAGGGGATCTCCCGCGGCGAGATCGTCGCCCGCTGCGTCGACATCTACCCCTTGCTCAAGACAGAGCTGTTCCTGCGCTACCAGGAGGAGGAACTGCCGGCGCTGATCGATGCCCTGCTGAGGGAGCTGCAACGGCAGCAGTTGATTGAGGAGCGCGAGGGTGGCCATTGGGTCAACCCAGGCAACCAGATGCGGCTGTTGCTGCTGGCCGAGAGCATCCAGGAGACACTGCAACGCTACGCCATCGTGCTGACCCGGGTACTGGCCCAGCCCTATATCGAGGCGGAGCAACTGGAAGCGGACGGCCTGATGATGGCGGAGCGCCTCGGCACCCTGCACGGCATCAACGCCCCCGAGTTCTTCGACCAGAAGCTGTTCAGCACCCTGATCCACTCCTTGCGCAGCGAAGGCTATCTGGATACGGGCTGCAAACCGGATCTCGGCCGCTTCCAGGCACTGGCCGACAACATAGTGCCGCTGCTGAGCACCAAGATCCGCCGCACCATAGAAGCAGGCAGCCGCTCCTAAGCTTGCGATGAACGCGGCTCAGCAGTAAAAAACCGCCACGCCAGAGAGGCCGATCATCGGTCATGACGGATCGCAGACAAGGCATCACCACACATAAAAAGGCCGCATAAGAATGCGGCCTTTTTCACAACGGTTGCTCGCCATGGCGCGGGAAGCACTGTGGACCCGCCGACTTGACTCAGAGGTAGTGACTCGCCACCCCGAGCAGCACCAGCGCCCCCACATAGTTGTTGTTGAGAAACGCCTTGAAGCAGGCTTCCCGCTGCCGCTCCCGGATCAGTCGCTGCTGATAGACGAACAGCGCCCCCGCCCCCAGCAAGCCCCAGTAGTAACCCGAGCCAAGCGCCATCAGCTGGCCCACCAGCAGCAGGATCAGCAGGGTCGCCAGCTGCAGCACGCCGATGATCCGCTTGTCCTGGCGACCAAACAGGATGGCGCTCGATTTCAGGCCGAGCTTGAGGTCATCGTCCCTGTCCACCATGGCGTACTGGGTATCGTAGGCGATGGTCCACAACAGGTTGGCGAGAAACAGCAGCCAGGCCACCGGTGGCAACGCATCAGCCTGGGCCGCATAGGCCATGGGGATCGACCAGGAGAAGGCCATCCCCAGCACCAGCTGCGGTATCGGAATGAAGCGCTTCATGAAGGGGTAGCAGACCGCCAGCAGCAGACCGGCAAACGACAGCCCGATGGTGAGCGGGTTCAGGGTCAACACCAGGGCGAACGAGATGAGCGCCAGCACGGCGAACAACGTCAGCACCTCACGGGGTTTGACCTTGCCCATGGGCAGTGGCCGCCCGGCGGTACGCTTCACGTGGCCGTCGAAGTTGCGGTCCGCATAGTCATTGATGACGCAACCGGCGGAGCGCATCAGAAACACCCCCACCAGGAACACGATCAGGATCCAGGGATCCGGCAGGCCACCGGCCGCCAGCCAGAGTGCCCACAGGGTCGGCCACAGCAGCAGCAGGGTGCCGATGGGCTTGTCGATGCGGGCCAACTGCACATAGGCCAGTCCCCGCTCCTTGGTTAACAGCTTCACTCTGGCTCCTTATTCAATGGCCGCGGGTTGGACGATAGCGAGGGCAGGAAGAGTTCGTGGACCAGCAAAGGCCACGGCCCCAGATACAGACGGGAGCGACGCCCCCAGACGATGGCGGTCGGGCACCAGGGGTTGGTCGCAATTTCGAAGCAGGCCAGCAGCAGATGATCTCGCCTGGCAGGCTCGCTACCAAAGATCCGTTCACCCAATGGCTGCTCACCCAGATCCTGTAAACCACCACCCTGCAATGCCGCCTCGGCAAACAGGGTCCAGCCCAGGATGGCCGGGCCGTTGTCGCCGTGCAGTATCACCTCGCGGCACAGCCCCTGAGGAGAGTCGGCAGCCACCAGCGCCTGCTCGTCCGCGCCGAGCGATACCTGGCGATTGCCCAGCAGTTGTACCGACAGCTGGCGATTGTAGCGACGCAGCCGACGGGTCATGGAATCGGCTTCCAGCAGCCAGGGACGCAGCGCCTCGGGCGGCTCGCACTGCTCGGGAGCTCGCCACGGCGCGAGCTGGATGAGGGGAACAGTCAACTCGGACTTCACAGCTTCACCATCCGGAGATTTCCGTTGTCAGGTTAAAATCCGGTTTATTATCCGTAAATCAATGGAGAATTGTAAGAACATCCGTGCTTGACGGCCCCGATGACAGCATCAAAAATGGGGCATCCGTCGCTGCCGAGCCATCTAGATGAAGATCGTCAATGTTCTGCTGATGTTATTGCTGAGCTGTACCGTATTGAATGCCCAAGCCTCCTCCGCCGAGGAGCCCGCAGCCGATCCGGCAGCCACCGCCGCCAAGCCGGGATTTGCCTATCATGCGCTGGATCCGGACATCATCACCAATTACCTTGGCGATGGCAAAACCTTGGGCTATGTGCGGGTGACGGTGCAGCTGATGGCCGAGAATGCCGCCGATCTCAAGCTGCTGGAGCAGCATGACCCACTGATCCGCGACGCCATCATTCGCCTGATTGGCAGCAAGACCGGCGATCAGATCAAGTCGCTGGCGAGCCGGGAAGAGCTGCGCAAGGAGTGCGAGACCCGGGTCAACGAGCTGCTGGTGAAGGAGACAGGCAAGAAGGCGGTGCGCGAGCTCATCTTTACCAAGTATCTGTACCAGTAACGAGGGATGAGCGCCGTGCCGACAGGCACCTTGCTCATCTCATTCACTCCATTCGTTGTCGAGGAAGTCATCGTCATGGGCCACAAGACACTGTGTGAATGGCGCCGTCACGAGATCCCCTTAGAGATCAAGGCACTGCGCAAGATAGTCAAGAAGCCCAAGTTCGTGTGCGGCAAATGTGCCCGCAGCGCCAACGACAAACAGTATCTGTGCCAGCCGCTGCGGCTGAAAAAAGAAGAGTAAAACCAATAGATTAAGTCGCTTAGTTGACCGCCGCCTAACACGGCGTCACAGCTTGTTCTTCACCACCTTGGGATGGTACAAGTCGAGCTCGGCGGTCACTTGGCGCAATTTCGAGTCCAAATCCGCGTATGTCTCTCTGACAGACCTCAAGCCACTGGGAATGTGTTCCAACTGTTTCGCCATAACCTCCTGATGCCGCAGCAGTTCGAGATAGTGCTGTCTGAGGGAGAGCAAAGCATTCAGACGACCTATGTCATTGGCCCGCTTGGCTTCCTTCGCAGATCGGCGAGCATATAACGCTGAACATGCGGCGATGAGTGCAGCAATCATGGCCACTGTGGCGTCTACATCAATACTGAGAACTTTTTCCATACAATTAACCCAGCTTGTGGGGCCTCACTGATCGGTCCAACCCTGGCGCCCCTGCTCGAACAGGCGACGGGCCTGCACGTCATTGGGGCAAACGCCGCGGTACTCCTCCCCGGAGCGACCGGCCAGATAGAGGTGCTCGGGGCGGCAATACCAGGCCAGCCCCTTCTGGCGACCCTGCTGCCACATGGCGACATCCACCTTGTCCCCGCACTGGGTCTGATGGAATTCCACCCGATCGGCGGTGAAGCCCAGCTTGCCGTCGCCCTCTCCCACATCGCTCCATACCTTCTCGCAGGGATCGTCCGAATTGGAGACGCAGCCCCCGAGCAGGGTGGCACACAGCATGATGACGAGTGATCGCATAATCATCCTTGAGCGTTCTTGACGCTGGTTATCCGTTCCGTGGCGCGGGATGGCCTTCTCACAGCGCCATTTGAGCAGTTCATTCTAACCAGCCCGATCCTCCCCCACCAAGTCGCATCCCGCTGAATACACAAAATAAATCGGGCGGGCCCCTGGGCCCGCCCGTCTGCTTCACCGTGATTTACTGATCGTCGAGAGAGTCAAAGTCTTGCCAGCCCTCGTCATCCAGCTCCTCCAGCTCGTCTTCCCAGGATTCCGGCTCCCAATCATCGTCGAGCTCGTAATCCGGCGTCTGTTCACCCATGCTCATTCTCCTTGGATAGTGCACCGGCCTTCAAAGTCTATCCAGAAACATGGGGCTCGCCAGTGGTTCCGATCAGAGCTTTATCAGGGTGCGGCCAGCGACCTGACCCTGGGTGATCGCCTCCGCCGCAGCGACCACCTGATCCAGCCCGATCTCGGTCACCGCCCGTTCGAAGAAGCTGGCGGGCAGGTCGCGGGCCAGCCGTGCCCAAGCCTGCTGGCGGCGGGCCAGCGGACACATCACCGAATCCACCCCCTGCAGGCGCACATTGCGCAGGATGAAGGGCATGACGCTGGTGGGCAGATCGAAGCCCCCCGCCAACCCGCACGCCGCCACGGCGCCACCGTAGTTCATCTGGGCCAGCAGCTTGGCCAGCACCTGGCTGCCGACGGTGTCGATGGCACCGGCCCACAGCTGCTTCTCCAGCGGCTTGGCGGGTTCCAGCAGTTCGCTGCGCGGCACTATGCGACTGGCGCCGAGCGCCCTCAGCATCTCGCCCTGCTCTTCGGGACGACCGGTCAGGGCCGCGACTTGATAACCCAGCGCGGCCAGCAGGGCCACGGCGGTGGAACCCACGCCACCGGCGGCGCCCGTCACCAGGATCTCGCCGCTCTGCGGGGTCACTCCCGCCTCCTCCAGCGCCAGCACGCACAGCATGGCGGTGAGGCCGGCGGTGCCGATGCACATGGCCTGGCGCTCATTCAGCCCGGCCGGCAGCGGCACCAGCCAGTCCGCCTTGACCCGCGCCTGCTCGGCCATGCCGCCCCAATGGCCCTCGCCCACGCCCCAGCCGGTCAGCACGACTTTGTCGCCCGCTTGGTAACGAGGATCGGCGGATTCCAGCACGGTCCCGGCGAAGTCGATGCCGGGCACCAGCGGCCATTGGCGCACTATCCTGCCCTTGCCGGTGATGGCCAAGCCATCCTTGTAGTTGATCGAGCTGTAACTCACCGCCACCCGCACTTCCCCTTCCGGCAGTTGGCTCGCCGTCAGTTGGGTGAGCGTCGGGACCGTCTTGCCATCCTGGTTTTCCAGTAACAGAGCCTTGAACATGCTTGCTTCTCGCTGTTTTGTAGTCATGAATCAGGTGCTTTGACGCTTGTGCAATTGAAACTCGAGGGTCTCGGTACACTCTTGTAGTTCCTCGCCAGCCAATTTACGCAGGACCATTTCGGCAGCCATGCTGCCCATTTTACGATAAGGGATATGTACCGAAGTCAGCGCAGGATAACAGGCCTTCGCTACGTCGGAATTATCGAAACCGGCGATGGCCAACTTGCTAGGCACACTCAGGTGCCGCCGCTGGCATTCAAATAGCACGCCCGCCGCCAGCTCGTCGTTGACACAGACCAGCGCATCCAGCTCGGGCCAGCGCAGCAAAAACTCCCCCAACATGGCCGCACCCGTGCTGAAACTGGGGGCCTCCGAAGTATTAATAACCATATCCGGCGACAAATAGCTCTCCAGCATCGCCTGTTGCCAGCCACGCATCCGCTGTTGCAGCATCCACTGCTCCTGGCGAGCGCACAGAAAACCGATATTGCGATAACCCCGCTCGATCAGATGGCGGGTCAACCGATAGCCTGCATCCTGATTGGATCCGCCCACACAGATATCCATGGGATGTGGCACCAGAGCCCCCACCTCTACAACTGGCAGGCGGCTCTGCCGCAACAACGCCTTGTCATCCGACGACTCAAGGCAGCCCAGTACGATCACGGCGGCGGGATTGTGCTGCAGTAGATGCTCCAGCTGTTCGCTCTGCTGGCGCAGGTGTTGGGCGTCTCCCAGCACCAACTGATAACCGGCTTTCATCAACATAGGCTGCAGCCCGGCCATCAATTCAGCACTAGCGCGATCCAGCAAGCTCGGCACTATCACCAGAATGACATGAGAGGTACCCGAGGCCAGCGCACCCGCCGCCCGATTGGGGATATAGCCGAGTTCATCCACCGCCGCCTCGATGCGCTCGCGCATCTTGTCCGACACCAGTTCGGGGGTACGCAGGGCGCGCGATACCGTCATGGCCCCCACCCCGGCCAGCCGGGCCACCTCGTTGAGGGTCACCCGACCCGTGCTACGGCGTTTTTTGACTTCTGACATCCTTTCCCTTCCTCGGCATGCGGGTACTCACTTTAAGGCAAAACTGCAGCACTGACTATTTGCTCGGATCCTATCTTACCCTCCTGGCACGAGATAGAGCTCAATATGACTCCGGTTAAAGATGAAAATGATAGCGCTATCACAGTTCAATGTTAGCGCTATCTGGTAGCGCTAACTTTCGAGATCCCGCTCACAGTTATCCCGCCGCAGGATCGCTAGATTGGCGCCATTGCATCAAGCCGGGACATTGCCATGCTGACTCAATTGCTGACCGAAGAGGTCATTTCCATCGAAGCGGGGGCCCGCGACTGGCGTCATGCCATCGAGCTCGCCACCACTCCCCTGCTGGCCAACGGCACCATAGAGCCCTCCTATGTGGCGGCGCTGTTTCGCTCCCACGAGGAGCTCGGCCCCTACTACGTGCTGGGCCCCGGCCTCGCCATGCCCCACGCCCGCCCGGAGGACGGCGTCAACCGGCTGGGCCTCGGCCTGACCGTGCTCAAGCAAGGGGTCAATTTCGATTCCGATGGCAATGACCCGGTCCAGCTGCTGATCACCCTGGCCGCCAGCGACAGCAACTCCCACGTGGAGACCATCGCCCAGCTGGCCGAGCTGTTCATGAATGAAGAAGACGTGGCGGCCATCATCGCAGCCGACACCAAAGACGACATACTGCGCATCCTGGCGCGTTACTGAGCGGCGCCCTGCGCCCGACAGAGGAAAAAGACAATGAAAATTCTGGTTGTATGCGGACATGGTCTGGGCACCAGCCTGATGATGGAGATGAGCATCAAGAGCATCCTCAAGGAGCTGAATGTGACCGCTGAGGTGGATCATCGCGATCTCGCCTCCGCCGGCAGTGAAACCGCCGAGATGTTCGTGGCTACCCGCGACATCGCCGAGCAGCTCACCAGCATGGGGGTCAACGGCCGACTGGTGTCACTGGACAACATGGTCGACAAGGTGGCCATGAAGGAGCGACTCTCCGTTGCCTTGCGCGAACTGGGTGCACTCTAAGGATCCACCACGCGGCCTGCGGGCCGCTTCTTCCATTGATTGGAGCTGACCATGGAATTTTTCAATTTTCTGATGTTTGACGTGCTGTCCGAGCCGGCCGTGCTGGTCGGCCTGATCGCGCTGATTGGCCTGATAGCCCAGAAGAAACCGGTGACCGAGTGCATCAAGGGCACGGTCAAGACCATCATGGGCTTCGTCATCCTGGGGGCCGGCGCCACCCTGGTGGTGAACTCCCTCGGCGACTTCGCCACCATCTTCCAGCATGCCTTCGGCATCAAGGGCGTGGTCCCCAACAACGAGGCCATCGTCTCCATCGCCCAGCAGTCGTTCGGCAAGGAGATGGCAATGATCATGTTCTTCGCCATGCTGGTGAACATCCTGATCGCCCGCCTCACCCCCTGGAAATTCATCTTCCTGACCGGTCATCACACCCTGTTCATGTCGATGATGGTCGCGGCCATTCTCTCCGCCGGCGGCATGAGCGGCATTCCGCTGATCGCGGTCGGCAGCCTGGTGGTTGGCGTGACCATGGTGCTGTTCCCGGCCATCGCCCACCCCTACATGAAGCAGATCACCGGCTCCGATGACGTGGCACTCGGCCACTTCTCCACCATCTCTTACGTTCTGGCCGGCTGGATCGGTGCCAAGTTTGGCAACAAGGCCCACAGCAGTGAAGAGGTGCAGGTACCCAAGAGCCTGCTGTTCCTGCGCGATACCCCGGTGGCCATCTCCTTCACCATGGGCATCATCTTCCTCATCACCTCCGCCTTCGCCGGCCCCGAGTTCGTCTCCAGCGTCGCCAAGGGCAAACACTGGTTCATGTTCTCCCTGATGCAGTCCATCACCTTCGCCGCCGGGGTCTACGTCATCCTGCAAGGGGTGCGCATGGTCATCGCCGAAATAGTACCGGCCTTCAAGGGGATCTCCGACAAACTGGTGCCGAACGCCAAGCCGGCGCTGGACTGCCCCATCGTGTTCCCCTACGCCCCCAATGCGGTGCTGATCGGCTTCCTGTCCAGCTTCACCGCCGGCCTGCTGGGCATGGTGCTGCTCTATCTGCTGGGGCTGACCGTCATCATCCCTGGCGTGGTGCCGCACTTCTTCGTCGGCGCTGCCGCCGGGGTGTTCGGCAATGCCACCGGTGGCCGCCGCGGCGCCCTGCTTGGCGCCTTCGCCAACGGCCTGCTGATCACCTTCCTGCCGGTGTTCCTGCTGCCGGTACTCGGGGATCTCGGCTTTGCCAACACCACCTTCAGCGATGCCGACTTCGGTGTGGTCGGCATACTGCTGGGCCTTATCGTGCGCTGATGTCGAATCACCGCGACTGATGGGAGGCGCGACGCGGGCAACCGGGTCGCGCCTCCCGCATTCTTGCTCCAGCCGACGCCCTCCGTGCCGGCAATACAGGCAATCGCAGTGCGCCGGATCGGATTTTCACGCCGTCGCGGCAGCATCTGACGGTCGAGTGCGATATGCTGTTCCACTGTCGTTCAACCATGACCTCATTTGAGGCCTTCTTCATGAAATACCTAGTCGTACAAACCAAACAGATAGGGGACGTGCTGATCTCCACCGCCCTGTGCAACAACCTCAAGCAAAATGACACCGCCGGGGAAGTTCACTATCTGGTCATGGATTACTGCGCGGGCATGGCGGAGGGTAACCCCAACATCGACAAGCTGATCGTCATCGAGAAGGCGCGTCGCAATGAATGGGGCTACATGAAGGCGCTGCTGCTGGGGATCCGCCGCGAGCGTTATGACGT
Source organism: Aeromonas sp. TECH754 (assembly GCF_056279295.1). NCBI lineage: Bacteria > Pseudomonadati > Pseudomonadota > Gammaproteobacteria > Aeromonadales > Aeromonadaceae > Aeromonas > Aeromonas sp. TECH754. The sequence goes on from NZ_JBWBRA010000001.1 coordinate 3,795,383, forward strand.
GGTGATCAACAGCCAGGGCCAGATGATAGGGCTGCTGACCTGCCTCATCTCGGGGGCCAAGCTGAGGATAGGGTTCGACTCCTTCCCCTGGCGCCTCGGTCACAACCGGATCGTACGCTTTCGGCACGACACCGAGCATCAGGGCAACAGCACCCTGGTCGACGATCGCTTCGCCCTGCTCAAGCCGCTCAAGCTCTCCCACGAGGATCGCAGCTACCATCTCTGGCTGAGCGAAGAGGAGACACTACGGGGACGCGAGACCCTGCTGGCCGCCGGCATAGACTCGGCCAGACCGTTGATCGCCATGGGGGTCAACTCCCTCGGCCACTACAAACGCTGGCCCATCGACTGCTTCGCCCGGGTGGCGCAATGGCTGATTGAAGAGCACGACGCCCAGATCCTGATCTACTGCGGGCCGGGGGAAGAGGAGTACAACCGGGGCCTGAAGCCCCTGCTGCCCGCCCCGTTGCGGGCCAGTGTGTTTGATCAGATCCAGACCCGCTCGGTGCGGGAGCTGGTGGGGCTCTTCGCCCATTGCCAGCTGTTCGTCGGCAACGATACCGGCCCACGGCACATGGCGCAGGCGCTGGACATACCGCTGCTGACCATAGTCTCCCCCCTGGGTCACTCGGCCATCGCCAACCCGGTCTCTCACCCCCGCTATCAGTTTGTGGATACCAATAATATAAACTCAGAAGCGGAGATCCGGAGTGTACAGGAAAAGCTGAGCGAACTATGGACTAACATTGACGTTGTAAATAACAAGCTGTAAATATTAGATGCCAAAAATAATCTACCAGCCTAGTATAGGTAGCAGCTCGAAATAATAAGATTTTTTCTTTTAGAAATAATTCAAGAAAAAATTATTATTAAGGACGGCTACCAGTTGGCAGTAACGATATTGTATTTATACTATTTTATTGCCTATTTGTTGGTGCCTAAGTGAATATGACAGTGACGTTCTGCTCAGGATGGTAAAAAGAAATGAAAACCTTGACGGTTTCTTACATGCCTTAAAGAGTTCTTTAATAATGAATCTAATTTTAAGTAGCTTTGCTGATACATAATTATAGTTTTTATCAAAAAAATAGAATAATGAACGATAAAACTCTATTTCAATTTGTTCATTTCTATTCGTACTCCCTCCACCATAATGTACAATCTTTGCTTCAGGAACAAAGAAAATCTTCATATTTTTCTTTCTCATTCTGATGCAGATATCTTCTTCTTCACAGTATAAAAAGAAGTTTGGGTCTAAACCACCTACTTTAAAATAATCTGATGTTCTAAAAAACATAGAAGCCCCACTCCCCATTTGGACTCGGAATGGATCGCTATATATTTTCTTTCTATTAATATACTCATTGGGGGAAAACATTCTACAAAAACCATTACCCAGCCATTGGTTTGCAACTGAAGGTAAATAAGCAAATGATGGAGAGTACAATCCATCTCTATTATATTGAGCAGGAATACTTAATGCCACATCTGGATTTGATTCCATAAAACAATGAAGGATGTTTAATGCATCTCCATCTATCAAGGTATCATTATTTAAAACAAATACATACTTACCCTGAGCCTTGTTAATTCCAAATATATTTCCTAGAGCGAAGCCAAAGTTTATATCATTTCTTTCAAGAAATATATTTTCTTTATTAAGGGATTCTATCTTTTTTGATAGTATATTGAAATCTTCACTTTTTGAATTGTTGTCAACAATAATTACTTCATAGTTACTATATGAGCTATCTAATATAGAATCAATACAATCTATCGTATATTGTGATGAGTTGTAGTTTAAAATTACTATCGATATTATATTTTCCATATATCACCTAATTTAATTAAAAATATTTTTATTTATTATATGATAAAATGTATGACATTATATAAACCAACTTTGTTTTTATAAAAAACTCATAATTATATAAATTGTTAGCTAATTTATCCTTGGTCCTATAATATTCTTTTCTGATCCGACTAATGAAAGTTCTTGAAACAGGCTTTATTCTATCTCCAATATCCGAATCATTTCCTATTGGCCATACTAATGGAGGCTCAACACCATAATTATCCACTTGATGAAGATACTCTTTAGTCATAAAATCATCGACTGGCCAGAACCATGACTCGGATGTTGATATAAATTTTAATGCCATGAGAGGAGATATAATATATGCATAAGAGCCACTATTTCCTTTCATATATTTCACTATAAATTTACTATCTCCCATATCATGCATATTAAGCCAAGCCCCAACACCAAATAGACTATTACAACTACCATGTCCCAATTTAATATAACCAAATTTATTAGCCAATGATTTTGACTTATTAATGGCTGCAGAAAAATCATCTGATAATATTACGTCATCCTCCATAATTAAAAATGGCTCATGCGCACTCGCACACTCATACCATAATGCCTTATGACTTGCGAAGCATCCTTGTTCGCCCCTTGTCAATCCATGGCCCTTTTCCCACATTCTTCTCGCATTATCATATTCTTTTATATCAGTAGTCAGACCATTTATGGCATCGAAAAATGTAAAATCCAAGCCAACCTTATTCAACTCATAAGATATTTTTTCACGACGAACTACTGATGTAGTTAAACTAATTACATATATCTGCACTCTTCCTCCCAAAAACCACCGACAACCCGATCGTGAGGGACGCGAGATAGAATGTAATTCCAGAGTTATGACCAAAATAAGCTTGACTCAAACAATAATCAATTGAGGTGAATGCCGTGACTATCACCAATACTGCGCTACAATGTATATCAGCATTATCGGGTCGTTTCAAAACTCGTTTTACCATGACAACAGGAATAAGTAGCAGCATGAGCAACGCCGTCAATCCAATCACACCACGCTTAGCCATGTCATCAAGAAATTGGTTATGGGCATGCGAATTAAAATCGTATATATATTGGCTAATCACACCATCCCGTAATTGTTGGGCTTGCGATAATCGAGTCCCATGATTACCCCAGCCGAACAGGGGTTTATCAATGAAACTTAACCAAGCACTCTGCCATAGCTGAAATCGAATGCCCAAAGACGTATTGAGATTCGTCTTATCTAAATACTGCGTGACATCTTGTTGTGCAGATTCAATCCGTTGTGTGACGCCAGATTGTGGCTGAACAACCAGAAGTGTGCCAAGAAGAACAACCCCCATCATGAGCACAATACCTCTACGCGTTATAGTTTCCTTAAACAGTATCAATATAGTATATAAGATAATCGGTAATAAAACCCAACCACCACGAGAGCCGGAAAGGAAACTGGCCCCAATACCACTTAAGGCTCCTAATAACATAAAGAGCGAAAATAAATTATTTCTCTTCTTTTGTGCCCAGAAAAAACCACATAAACAAAAAAGCCCTAACGACATGGCAATATCACCACTTTGAATCGGCATTGCGTTACTGAAGGCTCGCTCAAGTCCTAATATGTACTTGTCATATAGCGCATAAAGAAAAGCAGATATTGCACCCACACTATAACCAGATAGTAATACTGGTAGGCGTACAGGGACATTAACCAATAGAGGCAGTGTGAATAATATCATAAGACTTCTACTGGCTCTGTCTATTTCACTTAGCTTCCCACCATCTAACCATACCGATACGACCATAACTACAAAATAAATAATAAGAACCAAACCAATAAGTTTCATTTCGGTTGGCAACTTTGTTAGTTTAGGCGTTTTGATAAAGAAACAAAAACTAGCGAACAATAACAAAGCGGGGCCATAGGAGTAGCCACTCGGTGTGATCAGTGACAAAGCCCCAAATAGAAAAGCAGATAACTGTACTAAATTGAATAACACATCTCTACGCTCGAAGCTCAGCATGCTTACTTCCTAAATACATAATTACCCCGGATCTTGCGCCATAGCCCGAACGCGTCGGTACGGGGGAAGATGGCAATCCGGCGGATCTGGAACGGGTCCTGGTGCATGGCCCTGGGGCCGCTGTTGGTAGCGACCGCAAAGCGATAACCGGCGGCGCTGGCCTGGGCTTTCGCATCATCATTCAGATCCCCGTAGGGGTAGGCGAACGACAGCAGCGGATGGCCGAGCAGTTGCTCCAGCCTCTCCTTGTTGGCACGGATCTCGTGGGCCTGCCGTTCCGGCACTAGGGTGCTCAGACGTGGATGGGTCAGGGTATGGCCCCCAATTTCCACGTGCCCGGAGGCAACCAGTGCACGTATTTCCTCACCATTCATCAAGGCCACCGGGGTGTCTGGATGGGTCGGGTGCTCCACATCCCAGCGATTGTGATCTTCGCCGGTCACTATGTACACCACAGCCTTGTAACCATATTTTTCGAGCAGCGGCAGCATGCGGGTGAGGTTGTCCCGATAACCGTCATCGACGGTGATCATCAGGTACTTCTTGCCGTACTGCAGTCGGTGAATGAAGCCCTTGTCCGCCAGATCTGCAAACGTCAGGGTCTCGTAGCCGAGCCACTTCATCAGTTTCAGGTGTTTCTCGAACATGGCGACGGGCAGCCAGGTGCCGTGCACCCCCTTCTCGTTGTCGTGCTCGATGAAGCGATGATACATGATGACCGGCACCTCCCGACGCAGGGTCTCCACCACGGCATCCTGGTAGACGGACTCCAACCCGGTGACAACTCCTTGCAGATCATACTCTTGCAATATGCATTGGCGCACGGACTCCGGCACCGTCTTGCTCGCCAACGCCCCGGCGATCTGCGGCTTCAGGGCGGAGAAGTCGATCGCCAGATCCTGTGGCCCTATGTCGCCGAAGTTGCTGGCCAATGCCTCGGCCAGATTCTGCTCGGTCACCAGCCCTATGGCCTTGGCTTCGCCGATGGCGAAGGCAGGACGACCACAGAGCAACGCTTCCATCGCCACCCGACCGGCGCCGATCACCAGATCGCAGCTCGCCAACAAGGCGGGGACATCGTCGACGTAGCCGACAAACTCGGCCCTGTCCTTGAAGCGGGCGAAGCGCTCCGGCACCCGGGTACCACTGACAATTCGCACCCGACAGGCGTCCAGATCCAGTACCTCGTCCAGCAGCCGGTAGCAGAGCTCCCCTTTGGGGCCACTCAGCCGACCTATGATGGCGATCACCGGCCTGGGATTGTTTGGTATCGGCACGGGCTGGAACTGGTCGGTTTCGATGCCGTTGCGCAGCACCTGTACCTTGGCCGGATCCACCCCCAGGTTGTCGATGATCTGGTGGGCGATATCCTCGCACACCGCCACCGCCTTATGCCCAAGCGCGTGGAAGGCCTTGCGCGAAGCGTGTACCGGCTGACGACCGTGCACCGTGGTGATCATCGGAGTGCCGGTCAGCTTGCAGGCCACATAGCTGCTCCAGCCGGAGGCGCGCGAGTGAGCGTGCACCAGCTGGATGTGGTGCCTCTTGATGAGATAGATGAGGTAAAACACGTGCCAGAAGCGGCGCAAGATGCTGCGCTTGTTGAAACGCAACTTGAACACCGGCCCCAGGGTCGGCTTGGTCAGAGTATCAGAAACGTAGAAAACCTGGTGACCACGCCGGGTCAGCTCGTTACCGACCGTGGTGGCATAGACCTCAGCTCCCGTCACTTCGAGCTGGGAGAGTGCCATCAATATATTCATGCAAGCGTATCCGAGCGACGGGCGGCCAGAGCCGCCCGTCAGGAGGGGATCAAGCCCGGTTCAACCAGGCCATGTAATCGGCCACGCCTTCGGCCACCGTCTTGAACTCGCCGTCATAGCCTACGCCACGCAGCTTGGTGAGGTCGGCCTGGGTGAAGCTCTGGTAGCGGCCCTTCAGATGATCCGGGAAGGGGATATATTCGATGGTGCCCTGCTGGTGATGCTTGATCACGGCCTCGGCCACGTGCTGGAACGGCTCGGCCCGGCCGGTGCCGCAGTTGAAGATGCCGGAGTGCTGCGGATTCTGCCAGAACCAGAGGTTGACCTTGCAGACGTCGTCCACATAGATGAAATCACGCATCTGGCCACCATCCGGGAAGCCGTCACAACCCTCGAACAGCTTGGGGTTGCTGCCCTGCTTCACCTGGGTGTTGAGGTGGAAGGCGACGGAGGCCATGGAGTCCTTGTGCTGCTCGCGCGGGCCGTAGACGTTGAAATACTTCAGGCCCACCACCTGGGAGTCGATCTCCGGCAGCCAGCGGCGCACGTACTGATCGAACAGCTGCTTGGAGTAGCCGTAGACGTTGAGCGGCTGCTCGTACCTGGGGTCTTCGATGAAGTTGTCGTTGCGGCCACCGTAGGTGGCGGCGGAGGAAGCGTAGATGAACGGAATTTCCCGCTCGATGCAGTAGTGGAACAGATCCTTGGAGTACTCGTAGTTGACCTCCATGATGAACTTGCCGTTCCACTCGGTGGTCGCGGAGCAGGCGCCTTCGTGGAAGATCACCTCGATGCCGCCATCCCACTCCTCAAATTCGTCGCCGGAGACGATGCGCGCCTGGAACTCGTCCTTATCCATGTAATCGGCGATGGTGAGATCGACCAGATTGACGAACTTGGTGCCGTCGGTCAGGTCATCGATGACCACCACATCGGTCCGTCCTTGAGCGTTCAGCTGCTTGACCAGATTGCTGCCGATAAAGCCAGCACCGCCAGTTACTACGATCATGGAGTTTGCCTCGCGTACGTTGATGGCCCCGTGTGACTGCCTGTTAAAGCTGTGTATAGTGGGCCAATTTGAAATTGCCGAAAAGTTTATCACGGGCCGCAAGGGGATTCGACCTTGATGCACAGGGCCCGGCAGAGGGATCAGCGATGAAAACCAGAGACAGGATCATTCACAGCGCCACCGAGCTGTTCAACGATCAGGGTGAACGCAACATCACCACCAACCACATTGCCGCCCATCTCGGCATCAGCCCAGGCAACCTTTATTACCACTTCCGCAATAAAGAAGACATCATCCACTCGATTTTCGATCAATATGCCCGCCACCTGAGCGACAGCTTCACCCCGGCCCGCAGCAACGAGATCACGCTGGCGGATCTGATGGGCTACCTGGATGCCATCTTCTATCTGATGTGGCAGTTCCGCTTCTTCTACGCGAATCTGCCGGACATCCTCAGTCGCGACGAACCGCTGCAACAGAAGTACCTCAAGGCCCAGGAACAGCTGCGCGCCTCCGTGGTCGCCTTGCTCAGGAGCCTGCGCGAGGGTGGCATCATCGCCGTCAGCGACGAAGACCTGCCGGATCTCGGCCAGACCATCAAGATGGTGGTGACCTGCTGGATCCCGTTCCAGATAGCCCAGGCCCCCGCCACCCGCATCACCAAGCCCTTGCTCTATCAGGGCGTCCTGCGGGTGCTGTTCCTGTTGCGCCCCTATGTACAACCCAAGGTCGCCGAACAGATCCATCAACTGGAGCAACACTACCATCAGCTGGCCCAACCAGTCGGGTGAGATCTGTTTCACAATTGTTGAATATCAGCACAATAATTTGAATTTCCGCGAACTTATTACAGTAAAATGTTGCCTACTCTAGGGCCTGTCGACATTTCGTCACGACCGCGATGGCGTCAATTTTTGCGCATAGCGAGACACGAAGTTTGGTCGTTCAAATGAGTTGTCGAGAAACGACGTTATGCGCAAACAATTGACCCGTCCCTACGGGTTGCACGGCAAATCAAGCCATGCGTTGTTGCAGGACTTGCCAAGGGGATGGCCATTGCCGGCGCCCTGCGCCTAGCCTGGCGTCATTTGTCGTAGCAACGCGGCTTGCGACGAAACGTCAACAGACCCTAATTTCCCAGCCGAAATAGCTAATGAGGACCGAGGATGTCTAACGGATTCTATCGTCACCTGAGCGAGCAGCTCGAACAGGTCAAAGCGGAAGGCCTGTACAAGCAGGAACGCATCATCACCTCGGCCCAGCAGGCCAGGATCGCGGTGGGCGGGGAGCAGGTACTGAACTTCTGTGCCAACAACTACCTGGGGCTCGCCAATCACCCCGACCTCATCGCCGCCGCCCATCAGGGGCTGGACAGCCACGGCTTCGGCATGGCCTCGGTGCGCTTCATCTGCGGCACCCAGGATCAGCACAAGGAACTGGAGCAGAAGCTGTCGGCCTTCCTCGGCACCGAGGACAGCATCCTCTACTCCTCCTGCTTCGATGCCAATGGCGGTCTGTTCGAGACCCTGTTCGGCGCCGAAGACGCCATCATCTCCGATGCACTCAACCACGCCTCCATCATCGACGGCGTGCGGCTGTGCAAGGCCAAGCGCTATCGCTACGCCAACAACGACATGGCCGAGCTGGAAGCCCAGCTCAAGCAGGCCAACGCCGATGGCGCCCGCTTCAAGCTGATCGCCACCGACGGCGTCTTCTCCATGGACGGGGTCATCGCGGACCTGAAATCCATCTGCGATCTGGCCGATAAATACGATGCCCTGGTGATGGTGGATGACTCCCACGCGGTCGGCTTCATCGGCGAGAACGGCCGCGGCACCCACGAACACTGTGGCGTGCTGGACCGGGTCGACATCATCACCGGCACCCTGGGCAAGGCGCTCGGCGGCGCCTCCGGCGGCTACACCTCCGGCAAGAAAGAGGTGATCGACTGGCTGCGTCAGCGCTCCCGTCCCTACCTCTTCTCCAACTCGCTGGCCCCCTCCATCGTCGCAGCCACCATCAGGGTGATCGACATGCTGGCCGAGGGCCACGCACTGCGTGCCAGCCTGAGAGAGAACAGCGACTACTTCCGCACGCGCATGAGCGCCGCCGGTTTCACCCTGGCCGGCGCCGATCACGCCATCATCCCGGTGATGCTGGGGGATGCCAAGCTGGCCTCCGAGATGGCGAGCCGCATGCTGGCCGCCGGCATCTACGTGGTGGGCTTCTCCTTCCCGGTGGTGCCCAAGGGTCAGGCCCGCATTCGCACCCAGATGTCCGCCGCCCACAGCCGTGAACAGCTCGACAAGGCGATCGACGCCTTCATCCGCATCGGCCGCGAGCTCGGTGTCATCTGATTGAAACGGGGCCGCTATCGGCCCCATTTTTTGCACTCTCTTGCTGCGAACACCCCATCCGGCGCAGCGTCCTGAGGAAGTCTGTCATGAAAGCACTCTCCAAACTGAAGAAAGAAGTCGGCATCTGGATGACGGATGTCCCGGCCCCCGAGCTCGGCCACAACGATCTGCTGATCAAGATCCGCAAGACCGCCATCTGCGGCACCGACATCCACATCTACAACTGGGACGAATGGTCCCAGAAGACCATCCCGGTGCCCATGGTGGTGGGTCACGAATACGTGGGAGAAGTGGTCGCCGTCGGTCAGGAAGTGCGGGGCTTCGCCGTGGGCGACCGCGTCTCCGGTGAAGGTCATATCACCTGCGGCCACTGCCGCAACTGCCGCGCCGGTCGCACCCACCTGTGCCGCAACACCATAGGCGTCGGCGTCAACCGCCCCGGTTCCTTCGCCGAATACCTGGTGATCCCGGCCTTCAACGCCTTCAAGTTGCCGGACAACGTGCCCGATGAGCTGGCCGCCATCTTCGATCCGTTCGGCAACGCCGTGCACACCGCCCTCTCCTTCGATCTGGTGGGTGAAGACGTGCTCATCACCGGTGCCGGCCCCATCGGCATCATGGCCGCCGCCGTCTGCCGCCACGTCGGCGCTCGCCACGTGGTGATCACCGACGTCAACGAATACCGCCTCGAGCTGGCCCGCAAGATGGGCGCCACCCGTGCCGTCAACGTGAGCAAGGAGCAGCTCTCCGACGTCATGGCCGAGCTCGGCATGACCGAAGGCTTCGACGTGGGGCTGGAGATGTCCGGCGTCCCCAGCGCCTTCCAGGACATGATCGACAAGATGAACAACGGCGGCAAGATCGCCATGCTCGGCATTCCTCCCGCCACCATGGCCATCGACTGGGGCAAGGTGATCTTCAAGGGACTGTTTATCAAAGGGATCTACGGCCGCGAGATGTTCGAGACCTGGTACAAGATGGCCAGTCTCATCCAGTCAGGGCTGGATCTCTCCCCCATCATCACCCACAACTTCCACATCGATGACTTCCAGCAGGGCTTCGACGCCATGCGCTCCGGCCAGTCCGGCAAGGTGATCCTGAATTGGGATTGATAACCCCGGCAAGCTGATATTCAACCGGGATAAATCAGTCTTTTTCCCTGCCTGCCTCAGAAAACCCGGCGAAAGCCGGGTTTCTTTTTGCCAGCCCCCACCTCCGAGGCCCTGTCGCCGTCGAATTTTTATTCGCAGATTGCTTAACACTTCACACACAAGCGTTTAAATGCCTGTAACTATTCGGTTATAATCCCGTCGTTTTCTAGGGATAATAAGAGCCTGCTGGGAGTACATGAGCGTGTTGAGAAAACTGAGCTATTTGCTGGTTGCCGGAATGGCGGTTGCCAGTCTGTCCGGCACCGTATTTGCCGCCGACGAGATGTCAGCGGATGCCATCGCCGAGCGTATCGCCCCGGTCGGCCAGGTATACACCGCCAAGGATCTGGAAGGGATTGCAACGGCCGCCGCGGCGCCCGCTGCCGCATCGTCCGGTCCCCGTGACGGCGAGACCGTGTTCAAGGGGGCCTGCTTCGCCTGCCACGACACCGGCGCGGCCGGTGCACCCAAGCGCGGCGACAAGGTCGCCTGGGCACCCCGTATCGCCAAGGGCATAGACACCCTGAAGAAACACGCGATCGAGGGCTTCACCGGCGAGGCTGGCATGATGCCACCCCGCGGCACCTGCGCCACCTGTAGCGACGAAGAGCTCCTGAATGCCGTCCACTACATGATCGACAAGCTATAAGTAATTGAAAGGGCTTCTATTGAAGTCCTTTCAATCTGTTTACTTCCGGCCACCCTTGAAGGTATGTTCATTCGGGAGTTTTGCATGTCAGCCCAGCCCACCACACCGCACGACTCCGCGCCCTTGCTGGCGATCGTCTCCTCCATCATGGATTTTCCTGCGCCCGGTGCCGCCTCCCGGGAGGACTACGGCCGGCTGCTTGCGCAGTTGAGTCGACTCTGCCCCCTGCAGCACTTTGCCATGCTGGGGCTGGCGAATGATGGCCTGCACTGGGTCTATGAACATCGGCTCGACGAGGATTTCAAACAGCAGCTGGGGCGCGAAGAGCCCCGCCTCACCGAGCAGCTCACCCAGCTCGATGAACATCAGGGCTGGTGTGTGCAGGCGGTGGAGCATGGGGAGGTGCAGTGGCTGCTGGCCTGCGCGGCCCCCGAGCACCTGCCCACCCTGCGGCTGTTGCTGGAGTGCCTGGCCAAACGGCTGCATGAGACCCAGACAGGTTCCCAGCTGGCGGGACAAGCTTCTCCCCTCATGCAGCGGGATCCTCACTGGCAGCAGAAGATAGAAAAGATCAGCCGTATCATGCGGTTGGCCCACAGCCTGCCCCAGCATGCGCTGCTCTCCCAACTGGAGGCCGTGCTGCGCCAGATGCTGGCGGTCAACGACATGCTGCTGATCCGGCTCGACAGCCAGCGGCTGGAGAAGCTGTATCCGGTGCAGCTCTCCTATGGTGACGACTTCATCAGGGCGCTCTGTCACAGCACCAACGGCGTCGAGCGATACGAGGCGGGGCAATATTGGTACAGCCTGCCGCTGCGCCAGCAGCAGCAGTATTTCGCTCACCTGCTCATCAATACCGCCCAACCGCTGGAGACCGATGATCGGCTGTTCCTCGACTTCCTGCGCCACCAACTGACCCTGTTGCTGGAGCTCAAGCGTGTCCGTCAGCAGCTGGACGACATCCATTCGGAAGAGTCCATCAATCAGCGGCTGCAGCAACTGCGCCAGACCAATCTCAGGCTGCAGAAACAACTCAAGCAGCATCAGGAGCTGGAGCGGCGGCTGCAATTCAACGCGCTGCACGACCCTCTGACCCAGTTGCCGAACCGGGCCCTGCTGATGAATCACCTCCATCACGCCATGACCCGCTATCGCCGTTACCAGACGGCCGGTTTCACCCTGATCTTCATCGATGTGGATCACTTCAAGCAGGTCAACGATGCCCTGGGTCACGGCGCCGGCGATCAGCTGCTGCAGGAGCTGAGCAAGCGGCTGCAGAGCTGCATCAGGCAAAACGACATGGTGGCCAGGCTGGGAGGGGACGAGTTCGTCATCTATCTGGATAACAGCCAGCAGGAGGAAGACGTCAGCCCGGTACTGAACCGCCTCGTCGGTCGCATCGCCCACCCCTTCAGGTTGCAGGGCAATGAGCTGAGCATCACCGTCAGCCTGGGGGTGGCCAGCGTCTCTGAACAGACCACGGACGTCAGCGAACTGCTGCACCAGGCAGATCTCGCCATGTACCAGGCCAAGCGCAACGGTCGCAGCCGCATCGTCAGTTATTCCGAGGCCTGCCGGGATCACACGGGTTCACCGGAGGAGCGGCTGACCAGGGCCCTGCGGGAAGGCCGGATAGTGCCCTACTTCCAGCCGGTGATCCGGCTCGAAGACAGTCGCCTGACCGGGCTGGAGGTAATGGCGCGCTGGATAACGGAGGAGGGAGAGCTCAAGGATGCCTTCGATTTCATTCCGCTGGCCGAGCAGTGCGGCCTCATCCAGGAGCTGGATCGGCAGATCCTCAGCCGCACCTGCCAGCAGTTGAAGAGCTGGCTGCCCGTCTCGGGTCAGAGCCGCTTCAAGATCGCCATCAACCTCTCCGGCAAGCACCTGGCCAGCCGTGAACAGGTCATGCAGCTGGTCAACATCATAGAGCAAGAGGGGGTGGTGCCGAGTTACTTCATCTTCGAGTTCAACGAGCGGGAGCTGTCGCGGCAAAACGTCGATTCGCTCACCTCGTTGCACGAACTCAGGGCCAAGGGCATCCAGATCAGCCTTGACGATTTTGGCACCGGCTTCTCCTCCCTCAACGCCCTGTTCCACTTCCCGGTGGACTACATCAAGGTGGATGACAGCTTCACTCACCGGATGCTGAATTCCCCGAAGGATCTGGCGCTGATCCGTGCCATGCGGGACATCTGTCAGGATCTCGACTTCACCCTGGTGGTCGAGGGCATCGAAAACCAGCAGCAGTTGCAGAAGCTGATCGAGCTGGGCTGTACCATGGGACAGGGGCGCCATATTTCTCCTCCCCTGCCCGGAGCCGACATCACCCCCCTGCTGAGCCAGACAAACTGATGCCGCGCAAGCCTTCCTGAACTCAGTCCTTCTTGAACATGGCCCGCAGGTTGGCAATCCCGACCTGCCCCTTCTGCTGACGCTCCTCGGGCGTCACCTTCTTCTGATTCTCCCACTCCAGATCGTCCTGGGGCAGTTCCAGCAGGAAGCGGCTGGGCTCGGGCCGCACCGATTCCCCGTATTGGCGCCGCTCCTTGCAGAGGGTGAAGGTCAGCTCGGTCTGGGCGCGGGTGATGCCCACGTAGGCGAGGCGACGCTCCTCCTCCACGTTATCTTCGTCTATGCTGGTCTGGTGTGGCAGCAGACCCTCCTCCATACCCACCATATAGACATAAGGAAACTCCAGCCCCTTGGAGGCATGCAGCGTCATCAGCTGCACCTGATCCGCGTCATCCTCCCCCTCGTTGCGCTCCATCATGTCCCGCAGGGTGAAACTGGTGACCACTTCAGGCAGGGTCATGGGCTCGTTCAATTCATTCCCCTCCAGCTTCTCAACGAGCCAGCCATACAGTGTGGAGACGTTTTTCATCCGCATCTCGGCCGCCTTGGGGCTGGGCGAGGTCTCCATCAGCCACTCCTCGTAGTGGATCCCCTTGATCATGTCTCGCACCGCCTCCACCGGGTTGCCGCGCTGGGCCTGTTCGCCGAGCCGCGCCAACCAGTTGGTGAAGGCTTGCAGGGCGACCAGGCCGCGGCCCGAGAGATGCTGCTCCAGCCCCAGCTCTGTGCTTACGGCAAACAGGCTCTTGCCGCGCTGGTTGGCATACTGGCCCAGTTTTTCGAGCGTGGTGGGGCCTATTTCCCGCCGCGGCAGATTGACCACCCGCAGGAAGGCGGTGTCCTCGTCCGGATTCACCAGCAGCTTGAGGTAAGCCATGATGTCCTTGATCTCGGTGCGCGAGAAGAAGGAGGTGCCTCCCGAGATACGATAGGGAATGCGGTTGGTCATCAGCGCCTTCTCGAAGATCCGCGACTGATGGTTGCCCCGGTAGAGGATGGCGTAATCCTTGAAGCGGGTGCGATTCATGAACTTGTGGCCCATCAGCTCGGCGGCGATCCGCTCCGCCTCGTGCTCTTCATTCTTGGCGAACAGCACCTTGACCGGCACCCCATAGTCGAGCTCGGAGAACAGCGCCTTGTCGAACACGTGGGGGTTGTTGGCGATCAGGATGTTGGCGCATTTCAGGATGCGGCCCTTGGATCGGTAGTTCTGCTCCAGCTTGATCAGCTTGAGGCTCGGGAAATCCTCGTTCAGCAGCACCAGGTTCTGCGGCTTGGCACCGCGCCAGGAATAGATGGACTGATCATCGTCCCCTACCACGGTGAAACGGGCCCGCTCGCCGACGATCTGCTTCACCAGCTCGTACTGGCTGGTATTGGTGTCCTGATATTCATCGACCAGCAGGTAGCGGATCTTGTTCTGCCAGCGGGTGCGTACCTCGTCATTGCTCTTGAGCAGCAGGGTCGGCATCACGATGAGGTCGTCAAAATCCAGCGCGTTGTAGGCCACCATCTGGCGATGATAACGCTCGTAAAGCTGGGCCATCAGCACCTCTTCCGGGCCCTTGGCGATGCGCATGGCACGGGCCGGCAGTATGAGGTCGTTCTTCCAGTTGGAGATCTGGCTGATGAGGGCCGACAGCTTGTCCTTGTCGTTGTCGAGCTCCGCCTCGGTCAGCTCCTTGAGCAGCGCCAGCTGATCGGTATCGTCGAACAGGGAGAAGTTCGCCTTGAGATTCAGACTCTTGTGCTCACGGCGAATGATGTCGAGGCCCAGGGTATGGAAGGTTGAGACCATGAGCCCCCGCGCCTCCTTGCGGCCCAGGGTCTGTCCGACCCGCTCCTTCATCTCCCGCGCCGCCTTGTTGGTGAAGGTGACCGCCGCTATGTTGCGGGCGTTATAGCCGCACTGCTGCACCAGGTAGGCGATCTTGTTGGTGATGACACGGGTCTTGCCCGATCCGGCGCCCGCCAGCACCAGGCAAGGGCCGGAGACATGCTTGACCGCTTCGTTCTGATTCGGGTTGAGCTTCATGGGCCGGATCTCTTGGCTTATGATGAGGGGCGGCATTGTAACAGAAATCGTCAGCGTCGCCGAAGCCGAGCACTGGCCTGGTGCCATGGTGCTGTGCAGGATCCCGGCACTTCACCTTGTGTTTGCGCGCCTTTTTCAGGATCATGACCGACTTTTCCAGAGGATGATGAGGGGAGCATGAACCAGCAACAGCACGCCCGGCTGCGCAGCCAGTTTCCGGCCTTGGCGCAGGAGGTCAACGGCCATCCCCTGGTCTACCTGGACAACGCCGCCACCACCCAGAAGCCGCAGTCAGTGCTGGATGCCATCGCCCGCTACTACAGTGCCGACAACGCCAACGTGCATCGCGCCGCCCATGCCCTGAGCGGCCGCGCCACCCGCGCCTTCGAGGCCGCCCGCGAGACGATGAGCCGCTTCATCAATGCCCCGCACAGTCGGGAAATCATCTGGACCCGCGGCACCACAGAGGCGATCAATCTGGTAGCCCAGAGCTGGGGGTTGAGCGAACTCAGGGCGGGGGACGAGATAGTGCTCAGCACCCTGGAACACCACGCCAATATCGTGCCCTGGCAGTTGCTCGCCGAGCGCACCGGCGCCCTCATCAGGGTCATCCCGCTGGATGCGCGCGGCGATCTCGATCTCGACGCTTACCACGCACTGCTGGGGCCACGTACCCGGCTGGTCAGCGTCGCTCATGTCTCCAACGCACTGGGCACCGTCAATCCAATAGAGCAGATAGTGGCGGCCGCCAAGGCGGTCGGCGCCCTGACCCTGATCGACGGGGCCCAGGCGGTGGCGCACCTCGAGGTAGATGTGCAGGCCATCGGCTGCGACTTCTATGCCTTCTCCGGCCACAAGCTCTATGGCCCGACCGGGATCGGCGTGCTATGGGGCAAGACAGAATGGCTGGAGCGGATGCCACCCTGGCAGGCAGGCGGCGAGATGATCGACAGGGTCAGCTTCGCCGGCACCACTTTCAATACCCTGCCGTTCAAGTTCGAGGCAGGTACCCCACATATCGCCGGGGCCATCGGCTTGGCCGCCGCCATCACATTTATCGAGCAGCAGGACAGAGCGGCTTTAGTGCGCCACGAGCAGGCCCTCACCGACTATCTGTTAGTTGGCCTGCAACAGGTGCCGGGCCTGCGTCTGATCGGTGAGCCCAGGCGGCGCGCCGGGGCCATCTCCTTCCTGCTGGACGAGATCCACCCGCAAGATGCCGCCACCCTGCTCGACATGCAGGGCATAGCGCTGCGGGTCGGCCATCACTGTGCCATGCCATTGATGGATAGCCTTGGCATCGGCGGTACCATGCGTGCCTCGCTGGCCTGCTACAACGATCGGAATGACGTGGATGCTCTGCTGGCGGCCCTGCACAAGTTAAGCGACTTCTTCTAAGGCGGATGATTGAAATGAGTGATCTCGCGACTTATACCCCCATCGGCCGAGAGCCGAATGCCGATACCATCCGCCAGCAGTTTGCGGCCGCCAATGGCTGGGAAAACCAATACCGCCTCATCATCCTGCTCGGCAAGCTGCTGCCCGTCCTGCCGACCGAGTGGCAGCAGGACGAGCTTCGCCTGAAGGGCTGCGAGAGTCAGGCCTGGCTGAAGGGGGAGAAGAGTGAGGATGGCTGCTGGCACTTCGCCTGCGACTCCGACGCCCGCATAGTACGCGGCCTCATCGTTATAGTGCTGGCGGCGCTCAATCACCAGACTGCGGAGGCCATTCAGGCCTTCGATATGACTGGCTATCTCGCCGAACTCGGGCTGGAGAAACACCTGAGCCCGTCACGGGGCAACGGGCTCAGGGCAATAGTGCTGGGGATCCGGGATCAGGCTTCAGCTTGATCCTCTGCCGCTGGCGGCATTTCTTCTGCCTTTGCGGCCGCCTCAAGGCGCTCAACTTTAGCCCCCCGTTCGGCAATCTTCTTCAGCACCCGGGAAGCGGCCACCAGACCAAAGGTCGCAGTCACCGGCGTCACGGCACCAAAACCGGAGGCGCAATCCATCTTCATGTTACCGTCGCTGGTCGCCTTGGCCTGACAGGTACCGCCATTGCCATCGGGATAACTCAACTGCTCGGTTGAGAAGACACACTCCACCCCGAACTTGCGAGCCGGATTCTTGCTGAAGTTGTGCAGACGGCGCAGATCTGAGCGCACCTTGGCGGCCAGCGGATCCTGAATGGTCTTGGCCAGATCGGCCACGGTGATCCGGGTCGGATCCATCTGCCCGCCGGCCCCTCCCGCCACTATCACGGGTATCTTGTTGCGCTTGCAAAAGGCAATCAGCGCAACCTTGGCCTTGACCGAATCGATGGCATCCACCACATAGTCAAACTCCCGCTTGATGTGCTCGGCCAGATTATCGGCAGTGACGAAGTCGTCCACCTCGATCACCTCGCAATCCGGGTTGATGGCACGAATGCGCTCGGCCATCACTTCGGTCTTCAGACGCCCGACGGTACCCTGCATGGCATGGATCTGGCGATTGGTGTTGGTGATGCAGATGTCGTCCATATCGATCAGAGTGATCTGATTGATGCCGGCCCGGGCCAGTGCCTCCGCCGCCCAGGAACCGACCCCGCCGATCCCCACTACGCAGACCTTGGCCTGACTGAAGGAGCCGAGCGCGCTCTGACCATATAGACGGGCAATGCCCCCGAATCGCTGTAGATATTCTGCTTTCATACCACCACCTTGCTTGAGGGCGGCCATTATAGCGGCAACAAGGGGTGGCAGCATCATCAGAAAAGATCGCGGATATATTGGAACAGGGGAAAAAGTGACAGCAAAGGTTGTATTTTCGGATATCAGAAATGAAAAAAGCCCAGTCTTTCGACTGGGCTTTTAAAGTGTGGCGGAGCGGACGGGACTCGAACCCGCGACCCCCGGCGTGACAGGCCGGTATTCTAACCAACTGAACTACCGCTCCGCAATTTGGTTAGCGCTTTGCTAATTCTGCTGCCGTTCAACGAGGTGTCATCCTCTCGGCCAATGACGTGACTTTGCACATCATCGTTTAATTGGGTGCCTGGCAGTATCCTACTCTCGCATGGCGAATGCCACACTACCATCGGCGCTACCGCGTTTCACTTCTGAGTTCGGCATGGGATCAGGTGGTTCCACGGCGCTATGGCCGCCAGGCAAAAAACTTCATCTGGAAAGCTGACGTGAATAACGACTTAGGCGTTTGCCTTGTCACTATCACTGAATTAGATAAGTAGTTCGTTCACTTGCTACAAGGCCCAGAACACTTCTTGGGTGTTGTATGGTTAAGCCTCACGGGTAATTAGTATGGGTTAGCTCAACACGTCGCCGCGCTTACACACCCCACCTATCAACGTTGTGGTCTCCAACGGCCCTTTAGGACCCTCAAGGGGTCAGGGATGACTCATCTCAGGGCTCGCTTCCCGCTTAGATGCTTTCAGCGGTTATCGATTCCGAACTTAGCTACCGGGCAGTGCCACTGGCGTGACAACCCGAACACCAGAGGTTCGTTCACTCCGGTCCTCTCGTACTAGGAGCAACTCCCTTCAATCATCCAACGCCCACGGCAGATAGGGACCGAACTGTCTCACGACGTTCTGAACCCAGCTCGCGTACCACTTTAAATGGCGAACAGCCATACCCTTGGGACCGACTTCAGCCCCAGGATGTGATGAGCCGACATCGAGGTGCCAAACACCGCCGTCGATATGAACTCTTGGGCGGTATCAGCCTGTTATCCCCGGAGTACCTTTTATCCGTTGAGCGATGGCCCTTCCATTCAGAACCACCGGATCACTATGACCTACTTTCGTACCTGCTCGACCTGTCCGTCTCGCAGTTAAGCTGGCTTATGCCATTGCACTAACCTCCTGATGTCCGACCAGGATTAGCCAACCTTCGTGCTCCTCCGTTACTCTTTGGGAGGAGACCGCCCCAGTCAAACTACCCACCAGGCACTGTCCGCGAGCCCGATTCAGGGCCCTGCGTTAGAACATCAAACATACAAGGGTGGTATTTCAAGGACGGCTCCAGCGCAACTAGCGTCACGCCTTCAAAGCCTCCCACCTATCCTACACATGTAGGTTCAATGTTCAGTGCCAAGCTGTAGTAAAGGTTCACGGGGTCTTTCCGTCTAGCCGCGGGTACACCGCATCTTCACGGCGAATTCGATTTCACTGAGTCTCGGGTGGAGACAGCATGGCCATGGTTACACCATTCGTGCAGGTCGGAACTTACCCGACAAGGAATTTCGCTACCTTAGGACCGTTATAGTTACGGCCGCCGTTTACCGGGGCTTCGATCAAGAGCTTCGCTTGCGCTAACCCCATCAATTAACCTTCCGGCACCGGGCAGGTGTCACACCCTATACGTCCACTTTCGTGTTTGCAGAGTGCTGTGTTTTTGATAAACAGTCCCAGCCATCTGGTCACTGCGACTCCC
>NZ_JBWBRA010000001.1:3820000-3937500 GCF_056279295.1 Aeromonas sp. TECH754
GGCCACCCTTCTTGCCACCGCACTGCCCGAATCGACCAGCTGGCACTCCGGCATCAGCTGCCGTATCTCGTCATTGAGCAGCGGGAAGTGAGTGCAACCCAGCACCAGCGTATCCGGGGCATTCGCTCCTTCCAACCAGTCCGCCAGCACCTCTCGCAGCAACCGCATGTTGACCGGTCGGCCAGCCAGTTTGTGCTCGGCCTCGAGCACCAGTTCGGTCGCTCCCTTGAGCAGCACCCGCTTGCCCGGCGCAAACTGGGCAATGAGCTCATGGGTATATGCTCGGCTGACGGTACCCGGCGTTGCCAACAGGCCGATGCAGCCATTGCGCGTGAGGGCGGCGGCAGGTTTGATGGCGGGTACGACGCCCACTACGGGAATGCTCAGGGCCATGCGCAGGGATGGCAGGGCGATGGTGCTGGCGGTGTTGCAGGCGATCACCACCAGATCGATAGCGTGCTCGCTCACCATGTGCGTGACCAGCCGGCAGCAGGCGGAGATCAGATCCGGCTCGCTCAGCTCGCCATAGGGAAAGTGGGCATTATCGAAGCAGTAGACATAGTTGTGTGCCGGCAGGGCGCGGCGGATCTCGCGATAAACGGTCAAGCCGCCCATGCCTGAGTCGAACACTAGAATATTGGCCACCTGAGCTCCCCCTTGGATGCGAGGCGGCGATCATACTCCCGCCGGCGGCCAATAGAAAAGGCCCCGCACATGGCGGGGCCTCGCTTTTTCCTCTCTATATAAGCAGAGCAACGGATCAGAGACGGTAATCGGCGGTCAGCTTGAACTCGGTGCCCGGAGAGGCGTAGCCGTAAGCCGGGGCATAGTCGCGATCGAACAGGTTGTCGATGCGCCCGCCCAGAGTGAACTGAGGCGTCACCCCATAGCTGGCACCCAGGTTGACCAGGGTATAGGAGCTCAGCACCACCCGCTGGGCGGGGAAGCTGTTGAAGTCTTTGTCATCCCGCTTGCCCACATAGAGCAGCTCGGTCGACAGATCCACTGGGCCCAGCTGTGCCTGTGTCAGCCAGCTGGCCTTCTGCTTGGCGCGGCGCAGCAGTTGCTGATCCCCGTCGTTCTTGTCCTCGGCCTTGGTGTAATCGAAGCTCAGGTCATGGCGCAGCGGACCGGTTTCCAGCCCCAGTGCCAGTTCCACGCCCCGGATCTCGGCATCGGTGTTGTCCGGCATGCAGGTGGAGAAGGCACTCTGACAGGCGATCAAGTTCTGGATCTGGTTGCGATACAGGTTCACGGACCAGTCCCAGGCGGTATAACGACCGGAGAAATCCAGTTCCAGGTTCTTGCTCTCCTCCGGTTTCAAGTCCGGGTTCTCGTAACCGGGATAGTAGAGATCGAGGAAGGTCGGCGCCTTGAAGGCGGTACCGTAGCTCAGGCGCACGTTGTGGTTGGCGTCGATGTCCAGTCCGGCGGCGGCGGACCAGGTGTTGTGGCGACCGTATTGCTTGTTGTCATCGGTCCGGCCGGACAGCTCCCACAGCAGGGCCTGCCAGCGATAGCTGCCCACCGCAAACAGACCGGTGTTGTCACGATCCGGGGCATTGAACGACTGGCCATAGCTGCTCGAGTCGGATTTCAACTGCTCTTGCTGCCAGTCGGCGCCACCGGTCAGCAGCAGCCCTTCGACTCCGCTCCAGCTGTTGATCCAGGAGAAGCGGGTCAGCCCGGTATGGATGGGCTCGGCACTGGACTCTCCCTTGCTCTCCAGCCAGTTCTTCAACTTGTTCTCGCCGTAGCTGGCCTCCAGCCGGCTGGTCAGGTCACCGTGCTGGTACTTGAGGCCACCGTCGTACTGGAAGGCCTGCACCCGGCTCTGATCCGTTGACAGATAGGGGTCATCCATCTCGGTCTGGTTGTCATAACCCTGGGCGTTGAAGTCGGCGCTCCAGACATCGTTGAAGGCGTGATTTAGTCCGAACTGGCCGTTCAGGCTGTCGAAACCGTCCCGATCCGGCTGCTGGGCACCGGCCACCACGTCAAAGCCGTCGGTGCGCTCATAGCCGATCAGCATGTTCATGTCGGTCTGCTGGCCGAGGGCCTGCACGGTACGCACCTGCCCTTCCCCATAGCCATGGCTGCCCGCCCCGCCCTTCAAGTGGGTCTCGTTGCCGCTCTTGGCCGAGGTCTTGCTGATCAGGTTGATGACGCCACCGATGGCATCCGAGCCGTACACGGCGGCACGTGGGCCCCGGATGTATTCGATGCGCTCTATGTTGCCAAGCGGGATCTGGCTGAGATCCGGCGTGCCGGCCACCATGGCGGCCATGGGGCGGCCGTTCATCAGCACCAGGGAGTGGTTGGAGTTGGTACCGCGGATGAACAGACTGCTCTGGTGACCACGGCCGCCCAGGGTGGCGATCTGCACCCCCGGCAGGGTCTTCAGCAGATCCGGCAGGCTCGACACCTGGCGGGCCTCGATCTCGGCGCGATCGATCACCATCACGGGAGCCAGCACCGAGCCGACGGATTGATCCACCCGGTTGGCGGTCACCACCATAGTATCATCGGCAGGAAGGGAAGATTGGGCGAAGGCCGCCACCGGCAACAGGGCAGCCGCCAATAATTTCTTGGACATTACAGATCCTTAAGTTCGCGTAAGCATCTTTCATGGCCGGTTTCTCTCGGCCAGAAATACGAACTTTGGCAGGTCTTCGGGCTGGGGGGCTGATGGCCTACGGCGACGGCTTCCCACCTGACGGCAGTGCCCTGATGTCGCTTCGTTCCCCCTTACCGCTGCGCGCCAGCTCCGGATTTTCACCGGATTCCCTATTAAGCATGATGCGCCAAAGCGGGAGGATTATAGGAAAGGGGGGCAGAAGAGTATAGCAATTTAGCCATCTATACGTCTTTTGATCATAAAAACAAAACCGGAGCCTGCAGGCTCCGATTTGTCAGATTTATCAGTAGGTTCGGCTATCAGTCCGCGTATTGCGCCTTGGCAGCCGGCAGACGAATGGTGAGGGAGAGCACCAGCGCCACCACCAGCAGCACCAGGATGAGGTTGAAGGTCGCCATGAAGCCGCCGAACAGGGACGCCACTATGGAGCCGATGATGCTACCCAGACCAAAGCCCAGATAGATGACGCCGTAGTTCTTGGTCAGGTTGTTCAGGCCGAAGAAGTCGCTCACCAGGGAGGGGTAGACGGTGATGGTGCCGCCGAAGCTGAACGCCACGCAGGCCACCGCCACGAAGAACAGGTCGGCGTTGAGCGGCACGAACAGCAGCAGTGCCATGCCACACAGGGTGATCAGCTGGGCGATGGTGATGACCCGGATGCGGGACATCTTGTCGGACAAAATGCCCAGCACCAGCCGGCCACCCAGGTTGGCCATGGCGATCACCGCCACCGCGTTGGCTGCCACCGCGGTCGACAGACCGACCATGTTCTCGCCGATGTCCTTGGCCACGCCGATGACATAGAGACCGCTCATGCAGGCGGTGAGGAACATCAGCGCCAACATCCAGTATTGCGGCTTGCGCATCGCCTCGGCCAGGGTGAAGTCGCGGCTCTCGGTCTGCTGCACCGAGGCGACCTGCTGGGGGGCATCCTTCATCAACATGCCGCCCACCAGCACCATGGACATGGCGATCAGCCCCCACAGCTGGAAGGTGGCTTCCAGGCCGTTGTTCGACAGCAGCAACAGGTTGATGTACTTGAAGCCGAGGCTACCCAGACCATAGGCACCGATGGAGCAGGCGGAGATCAGCCCCTTGCGCTCCGGGAACCACTTCACGCAGTTGGAGAGGGTCATCAGGTAGCCGGTCCCGTCGGCGAAGCCCACCAGGATACCGGCACAGAGATAGAGCATGGCCAGGTTGCTGGCATGGGCGGTGAGGAAGAAGCCGATGCCGAGCAGCACGCCGGCGCCGAGGGTGACGTTGCGTACCCCGAACCGCTCCTGCAGCTTGCCCGCCAGGGAGGAGGCGACCGCCAGGGAGAGGCTGAGCAGGCCGAAGGCGAAGGCCACCTGGCTCACCGGCTCGTCCAGCTTGTCGGAGAGCTGGGCGTTGAACAGACTCCAGGTGTAGACAGAGCCCAGTGCGAACTGGGTGATGATGGTACCGATCAGGGTCAGGTACCGGGTGCGATTCATCTCTTTGGTCATGATGCGTCTCGGGCAGTGGCCGTCAGGAAATTGAGGCCACTATAGGCAAGACGCAGCTCGCGCCGACCGATTAAGGCATGAAATGCAGATCGGCGGGAATGAATGACAATCAGAGCCGCATCAGCTGACGGAACGCCTTGATGTTGCTGCGACTGACCGGCACCTCGAACGGCAGATCATGGAGCCGGATGAGGTATGTACTGTTGAACCAGGGCACGATTTCACGGATCTTGTTGATGTTGACGCAATAGGATCGGTGGCAGCGAAAGAACCCCTCCGCCGGCAGCCGGCTGACGAACTCGCTGATGGTCATGGGCATCACGTAGCGATCGGTGCGGGTGTAGACGTGGGTCAGTTTTTCGTCGGCCTCAGCGTAATAGATCTGCTCGCAGGGGGTGACGATGATGCGCTCCCCCTTCACCAGGTTGACGGTGCGGTTCTGCGGCGCGCTCACCTCGGTCCCCTGCCCCGCCAGCGACTTGCCCGCGAGCTCCAGTTTTTGCAACAGGCTGATGAGGCGCGGCTCGTTGTAGGGCTTGAGGATGTAGTCGAATGCCTCCAGCTCGAACGCCTCCACCGCGAATTCCTTGTAGGCGGTGACGAAGACGATGTGGGGCGGGTGGCTCGACTTGTGCAGATTCTTGGCCAGCAGCAGGCCGTCGATGGAGGGGATCTGGATATCCAGAAACACCACGTCCACCTCGTGATCCTGCAGGTACTTGAACGCCTCCAGTCCATCCTCGAAGCTCGCCACTATCTCGATGCTGCTGTGCTGGTTCACCAGATAGATGAGCTCCTCCCGCGCCAGATATTCATCCTCGACGATGATGGCTTTCAACATGATGCAACCTCCGATTCCAACACACAGACCTGCTCTTTCCGAACCAAGCGTTCATCTTCGACCATGATGGCTTTCAGCATGAAGTTGCCTCCGGGCACGGCAGATAGACCGGCTCCTCTCGAGCCAAACATCCATCTTCGACCATGATGGCTTTCAACATGAAGTTGTCTCCGGGCACAACAGATAGACCAGCTCCTCTCGAGCCAAACATCCATCTTCGACCATGATGGCTTTTAGCATAAAGTTGCCTCCGGGCACGGCAGATAGACCGGCTCCTCTCGAGCCAAACCCCCATCTTCGACCTGATGACTCTCAACATGGCATCGCCTCCGGATCCGGCAGATAGAAACAGACTTCGGTACCGGGTTCGAGCCGCCTGAGCTGCAGCCCGTCCCCGTACAGCAGCTTGACCCGCTGATGCACGTTCATCAGGCCGATGCTGCGGCTCTCCACCCGGCCGGCGGCGACCCCATCGATCACCGCCTGGCTGATGCCGTAGCCGGTGTCGCGCACCGCCACCCGGATGCCACCCGCCAGTTGCCTCACCTCTATGGTGACCCGGCCCGGCGCGCTGCGGGGCTGGATGCCGTGCAGTATGGCGTTCTCCACCAGCGGCTGCAGCAACAGGCAGGGCACCTGGATGTGCACGTCGTCCACCTCGAACACCACTTCCAGCTTGTCGCCGAAGCGGGCCTGCTCGATGGCCACATAGTCGCGCACCTGCTGCAACTCCTCCTGGATGTCGATGAGCTCGTCCCCCTTGTTGAGGTTGTAGCGCAGGTAATCCGCCAGGTTGGCGATCAGCTGGCGCGCCTGCTGGGGACGAATGCGGATCAGGGACGAGATGGCGTTCAGGGCGTTGAACAGGAAGTGCGGGTTGATCTTGCTCTGCAGCGCGGTGAACTCCGCCTTGCGGGTCATCTCTTTGAGCTGCTCGATGCGCGATACCTCCATCTGGGTGGAGATGAGCTGGGAGAGGCCCACCGCCATCTCCCGCAACGAGCTGGTGATGCTGTGGGTGCGGCGGTAGTAGATCTTGAGAGTACCGCTGACGGCGCCGTTCTCCCGCAGCGGGATGATGATCACCGAGTGGAAATCCGACAGGTGATACTGGCGCAGATCGTTGTTGATGATGATCTGATCCAGCAGCACCGCCCGCTGGGTCATGTCGCTGATGGCGTGGTGCTCGTCCAGCTCGTAGTAATCCTTGCCCACCCCCACGTAGGCCAGCACGTCGCGGGTGTCGGTGATGGCCACCGCATCGGCGTCGATCTCGCGCCGGATCACCCCGCACACCTGGCCGAGGGAGTGGCGATCGATGTTCTGGAAGAAGGGCAGCGTCTGGTTCGCGATGTCCAGCGCCAGCTTGGCCTGCTTGGCGGCGATCATCTCCTTCTCGTCGTCCAAGTCCTGCACCAGCTTGATGATGAGGCCGATGCAGAGCGCCCCGGCGATCATCGGGTAGGCGATATGACTAACGATCTCGACCCCGACAGAATGAGGTTCTGTTAGGGACCAGATAAGCAGCATGGTCAGCCCCTCACAGGCCATGCCCGCCAGGATGCCGTACAGCCAGAGCCGCGACTTGCGGCAGTGGAGGTGGATCCAGGTCGCCAGCAGACCGGCGATGATGCTGGCGATGAGGCAGGGAATGGAGGTGTGGCCGCCCATGTCGATGAGGTAGCGATGCAGCCCGGAGATGACCCCGGCCGGGATGCCGACCCAGGGCCCGAACAGGATGCCGCCGGAGATGATGGCGATGATCCGCACGTTGATGAGCGCCCCCTCCACCGGGATGCCGGTGTAGGTGCTGAACACCGCGAACAGGCAGAAGATGGAGGCGACCAGCGTCAGCTCGGCCGGGGTGTGATCCCGCTTCTGGAACAGGCGCTGGAAGGGTCGGGTGCGGGTCAGCAGGAACAGCGTCATCAGCATCAACGCCGCCCGTTCAAACACCGCCAACAACATCATCTGGTTTTCGAGCATGGGGCCCTCCGGCCTATGGCCACGAGGGGCGCACTATAGAAGGTATCGAGCGGGAGGCCGCTGACCCACAGCCAGGGCTGGGCAGGGTGTGCGCAGCAGGATCAGGAAGAGCAGCCCCTCGTCGGGGGCGCCAGTTTACCTCAGGTGGCCGGATATGGGAGCAAAGGGCTGCATTGCCCGACCAAAGGGCCTGCGACGGGGGCTTTGGTCAGGTCAGGAGGAGAGGGTGGCGAGCCGGGCGGCGAAGCCCATGAAGAACAGGCCGATCAGGCCGTTGCCGAGCCGGGCCAGGCGCCGCTTGCGTGCAAAGAAGCGCGCCATCAGGGTGCCGCCGAAGATCAGCAAGGTGAGATAGACGAAGCTCATGGCCTCCAGCATGCTCGCCAGCACCAGGTAAGAGACCCAGGTGTGGGCATAGTTGAAGTCGACGAACTGCACGAAGAAGGAGACGTAGAACAGAATCGCCTTGGGGTTGGTGAGGCTCAGGGTCAGTGCCTTGGAGAAGTAGCGCTCGCCGGACTCGACCACCGACGCCTGCCCTTCCCGCCTGGCGATGAAGTTGGCGTGGAGGATCTTTACCCCCAGGTAGAGCAGATAGAGGGCACCGAGGTAGCGCACCAGGGTAAACAGCAAGGGGGTGGTGCGAATGAGGGAGGCGATGCCCAGATAGGCGCAGAAGATCAGGATGGCATCGCCGACGAAGACCCCGAGGGCCGCCTGGTAACCCGGGCCTATGCCACGGGTCGCACCGGTGCGCAGCACATAAATCGAGTTGGGCCCCGGCGCTATGATGATGAAAAACAGTCCGACTAAATAAGTCCAGACGTTGATGACTCCCAGGCTTTCGAACATGCTCCCTCCATGGCGGGTGATGAGCCGACTAACGACGGCAGGCTTTCTATACTAATCCGCCTCTCGCCAAGCACAAGATCCGAGCGGTTATCTGTTCACCCCATCCTCTCGCCGCCCCGACTCCCACCCATTTTGCTATGTCCAGACGGGCCGGGATCAGGCATGGTAGAGGGATCCCAAGGACAACAGACACACTATCTCATGGAAAAGAGCCTCAGCACCGATAACCCTCTCGTCGCGCCCCCCGCGACCGACGCCCTGAATACCACCACCTATCCGGTGATCGCCGCCATCAGCTTCTCGCACCTGTTGAACGACATGATGCAGTCGGTCCTGCTGGCCATCTATCCCCTGCTCAAGCTCGGCCTCAACCTGTCATTCACCCAGATAGGTCTCATCACCCTCACCTACCAGTTCACGGGATCCTTGCTGCAGCCGCTGATCGGCCTCTACACCGACCGCAGGCCCATGCCCTATTCATTACCATTCGGCATGGGATTCACGATGCTCGGGCTGCTGTCGCTGTCCCAGGCGACGAGCTTTGGCGCCGTGCTGCTGTCGGCCATGCTGATCGGCATGGGCTCGTCGGTGTTCCACCCGGAATCTTCCCGGGTCGCCCGCATGGCGGCGGGCAACCAGCCCGGCCTGGCCCAGTCCCTGTTCCAGATCGGTGGCAACCTGGGATCGGCCATAGGGCCGCTGCTCGCCGCGCTGATCATAGTGCCGCAGGGTCAGGGCAGCGCGGCCTGGTTCTCGCTGTTCGCGCTGGTGGGCGTCGTCGTGCTCAGCCTGGTCGGGCGCTGGTCCAGCCATCACGCCGCCAGCTTCCATAAGCGGATGAAGGCCCACGCCGGCAACGGCCTGAGCCGCCGTCAGATCGGCTGGTCGCTGGCCATCCTCGGCCTGCTGATGTTCTCCAAGTTCTTCTACATGGCCAGCCTGAGCAGCTATTACACCTTCTACCTGATGGATAAGTTCAGCCTGTCGCTGGACAGCGCCCAGCTCTATCTGTTCGCCTTCCTGTTTGCCGTCGCGGCGGGCACTGTGCTCGGCGGGCCCGTCGGTGACCGCATCGGCCGCAAGCGGGTGATCTGGATCTCCATCCTCGGCGTCGCCCCCTTCACCCTGCTGCTGCCCCACGTCGACCTGTTCTGGACCTCGGTACTCTCGGTCATCATCGGCCTGATCCTGGCCTCGGCCTTCTCCGCCATCCTGGTGTACGCCCAGGAGCTGGTCCCCGGCAAGGTCGGTACCATCTCCGGCCTGTTCTTCGGCTTCGCCTTCGGCATGGGGGGCATAGGGGCGGCCCTGCTGGGCCAGTTGGCCGACGCCACCAGCATCGAAACTGTCTACCAGTTCTGCGCCTACCTGCCGCTCATCGGCTTGCTGACCGTCTGCTTGCCGACTATCAGGAAGGGCTAGCGGATCGGCGGTGACAAAGGCCGATGGGTGAGGAAATCAGCCATAAAAACGCGGCCCAAGCGGCCGCGTTGAAGCACATCAATCGAGCCGCCGACACGGCTCGCTTGATGTGGATGTATGAGTGCGTGAGTTTGTCAGCAGTACTGCCCCACCACCCAGCCGGAAGTGACTGCAGACCCATTGGAAGTTGTCACCACGGAGTCCGTTATCGCGGCCATCAACAACACGGGTGCAGCATCCATCAGCAATATTGACCTGCCACCCAGCCGGAGGACCAGGCCCACTGGAAGTTGTAGCCACCGAGCCAGCCGGTCACGTCCACCACCTCGCCGATGAAGTAGAGACCGGGCACGGTGCGCGCCTCCATGGTCTTGGAGGAGAGCTCGTTGGTGTCGACCCCGCCCAGGGTCACCTCGGCGGTACGATAACCCTCGGTGCCGTTCGGCAGGATCTGCCAATCCCCCAGCAGGCTGGCGATGGCCGCCAGCTCCCGCTCGTTGTACTGGCGCATCGGCTTGTTGACGAGTTGCCCCAACTCCACCAGCTTGTCGACGAAGCGCTTGGGCAGCTCGCGGCCGAGCACGGTTTTCAGCTCCTGGGCCGGATGGGCCTCGGCCCAGCCCTTGAGGGCAGCTGAAATATCCAGGTCTGGCAGCAAATTGATGTGGATCTTCTGCCCAGGTAGCCAGAAAGAGGATATTTGCAGGATGGCCGGGCCGGAGAGGCCGCGGTGGGTGAACAACATGGCCTCCTTGAAGCGAGTGCCGTCCTCGGCGGTCACCGCCACCGGCAGGCTGACCCCGGCCAAGTCGGCAAACGCCTCTTTCTGCTCCTGATGCAGGGTGAAGGGCACCAGACCGGCGCGGGTCGGCAGCACCGCCAGGCCGAACTGCTCCGCCAATTTGAAGCCATAGGGGGTGGCACCGAGCTTGGGCATGGAGAGGCCGCCGGTGGCCACCACCAGGGAGTGGCAGCGCACCTCCCCCTTGCTGGTGTCGAGCAGGAAGCCGTCATCCGTCTTGCTGACGGACAGAACCTCGGTCTGGTACTGCTGGGTCACCCCGGCCCAGTCACACTCGGTGAGCAGCACCTCGACGATCTCCTTGGCGCTCTCGTCGCAGAACAGCTGGCCCAGGGTCTTCTCGTGGTAGTTGACCCCGTGCCGGTCCACCAGATCGATGAAATCCTGCTGGGTGTAGCGCGCCAGCGCCGACTTGCAGAAGTGGGGATTGCCCGAGAGGAAGGCGTGCGGCCCGGCCTGATGGTTGGTGAAGTTGCAACGACCGCCGCCGCTGATCAGGATCTTGCGGCCCGGCTTCTTGGCATTGTCGAGCAGCAATACGGAGCGACCCCGATAGCCTGCCTGGGCCGCACACATCAAACCGGCCGCACCGGCCCCGATCACCACCACATCCACTTGCATCATCACAACCTTGTTTATCAAAAAATCACAGAGCAGGGCCCGCAGACAGCGCCCTTATCATGCCTGGCGGCATAGCCGCACAAACAATGACGGCCCTCCATCGAGAACGCCGCCATCATGGGCACCAACCGAGGCTTTGGTGTCCGCGTACCAACAATGACGGCCCTCGAGAGGGCCGTCATTGTACTGGCTGAACACTCAGTGTCCACGACTATCAGGGGTTGCCATCCATGATGCTGGCGGGAGCGCCCTTGGCCAGCTCGGCCAGCTCCTTGTCGATGAAGTAGAGACCCTTGCCATCCTCGCCCACCAGCGACAGGCGATCGACGATGCTCTTGAACAGCTTCTCTTCTTCATGCTGCTCGGCCACGTACCACTGCAGGAAATTGAAGGTGGAGTAGTCCTGGGTGGTGAAGGCCACGTGGGCCAGGCCATTGATGCACTTGGTGATGTGGAATTCGTGCTCGAGGGTGGTGCGGAAGATGTCGCCCAGCGAGTTGAACTCATGGGGCGGTGCCTCGATAGCCCCCAATATTGGCATGGCGCCGGTCTCGCTCACGTAGGTGAACAGGCGCTCCATGTGCTGGCGCTCTTCGACGGCGTGCTTGCGCAGGAAAGCCGCGCCCCCTTCGAAGCCCTTGTCCTCACACCAGGCGCTCATCTGCAGGTAGAGATTGGAAGAATAGAATTCAAGATTAATCTGCTCGTTCAACTTCTCGATCATGGCTTTAGCCAACATGATGATTCTCCATGGTGATTTGATTCAGATTGTCGCCACTGTTGCAGCACGAATCAACTGTCCACTTCCGTCACAGGCCATTGTTGTGACGCATATTCCTCTCATCCTGACCCCCATACGGGCATAGAGAAGCAAAGAAGGATGGTGTAACCGGACCCAGCCTCTATGATGGCGCCAATGGTCAGGAAGAAGATGCAATGAGATTGGTGATGGTACTGGCGCTGCTCTGGACGACCCAGTTGCAGGCCTCCCCCCCGTTGTCGGAAGAGGCTGAATTGCAGGCGGCGCGCGATCCCGTCGGCTATTTGCAGCGCCTCGATGCCAGTCAGCAACAGGAGATGGAGCTGTTCCACGCCAGATCCCTGGCCAAGGCGGCACTGGGCCGCTATCCCGAAGCCCTGCTGGACAATGCCCGGGCCCGCGCCCTGGCCAGCGCCCGTCAGGAAAACGCGCGACTGCTGGACTTCCAGTTGCAACAGGTGGCGCTCACCCTGGATACCGAAGCGCCACTGCTGGCCCTCACCTTGCTGGCCCAGCTGCAACCCGCCCTCGGCGGCCACCCGGCCCAGCAGTCCGAATGGCATGCCCTGAACGGGCTCGCCCTCTACCGCACTCAGCAACTCAAAGAAGCGATCGCCGAACTCAAGACCGCCTTCCACCTCAAGCGACAAGAACCGAAGAGCGCGCTCTCCGACCTGCAATGCGCCCGCGTGCTGATGACCCTTGGCAACCTCTATGCCGACCTCAGCCTCCACCGGGAGGCCGAAACCTATTATCAGGATGCGCTGGGGCTGATGGTGCGGTTGCGCGAGCCCAACAGCCAGATCATCATCAGGGCCAACATGGCCCGGCTCTACATCGACATGGCTCGCCCCGCCAAGGCGAGGCAACTGCTCGATGCCCTGCTGGCCAGCCCCGGCCTGTCACCGGACTATCGTGCCATCGTGCTCGGCTATCAGGCCATGGCCTTCAACGCCCAGGCCGACTGGAACGCCGCCTGGCGCAGTCTGGACGAGGCGCAGACCATCTACCAGCGGCTCGGCTATCCGCAGGCGGCTTCCCGCCTGACCGAGACCCGGGCCAGGACGCTGCAGGGTCGCGGGGAGAAGCAGTTGGCCTTGCAGTTGCTGACGACCCGGTCCGACTCCGCCACCATCGACGGTCAGGCGCTGCAGGCCAGGTTGCTGGCGGATCTGGGGCGATACCCAGAGGCGTACAGGGTCATGACCGAGTACATGCAGCACTACAAACAGCACTTCAATCAGACCCTCAGCCAGCATGCCAACGCCTTCCAGGCCGAAATGGAGCTGGCACGCAGCGAGGCCAACAACCGGGCACTGCAACAGGAGAACGATCGCAAACGGCAGCAACTGCTGTATCAGCAGAGTGCCCGTTACTACCAGCTGATGCTGGTCATCCTGCTGGCCGGCGCCCTGATCCTGCTCGGACTCACCACCCGCAGACTGCACCGCAGCTCACGCCACCTCTACAAGCTCGCCACCTTCGATCAGCTGACCGGGCTGCCGAACCGGCGCGCCCTGCTGGAGCGGCTGACCCAACAGTGGCAGCTGGGCGAGCCGCTGACCCTGCTGATCATCGACATCGACCACTTCAAGCAGATCAACGACAGGCACGGCCATCAGACCGGCGATCTGGCCATCCAGAAACTGGCAGAGGAGCTGAAGAACTGGGCCCCCGACCTGCAGCAGGTCGGGCGCTGGGGGGGAGAGGAGTTTCTGGTGGCGATGCCGCAGGACGGTCCCACCTGCTGGCACCTGGCCGAACAGCTGAGGAGCCGGATCGAGAACCTGGGATCCCCTCACATGACCATCAGCACCGGAGTGGCGGAGCGCTCCCCCGACGATGACAGCCTGAATCAGCTGATCCACAGGGCTGACATGGCGATGTATCAGGCAAAACGCCAGGGCCGCAATCAGACCATACTGGCGGCAGCCCCCGGTCTGTTGCCCGAGCTGACCAGCAGCGTGGCCTGAGACGGGGCTGTGTCAGCCCCGCTCCATTCACCCGGTTCAGGGCACCAGCTCGGTCAGTGACGCCTCATTCACCGGCGCCCCGTAGTCGATCTCCGTCAGCTCGAAGCCGTTGAGTTGCATGAAGTCCCGCTTCAACCCGGCAAAATCCCCGAGGGCGTGGAAGTTGTCCGGCGTCACCTTGGACCAGAGCGCCGACACCGCCGCCTGAATGGCCGGGTCCAGTTCGTGGTCGTCCATCCTGATCAGCCGGTTGCCGTCGGCCACCACTCCGTGCGCTCCGTACATCTTGTCGGCAAACAAGCGCCGCATCTGCTCGATGCAGCCCTCGTGCACCCCGCGCTCCTTCATCACCCCCATCAGCAGGCCGAGGTAGACAGGCAGCACAGGGATGTAGGCGCTCGCCTTGGTCACCAGCGCCTTGCACACCGACACCCAGGCATGGCCGCCGAGCTCGGCCAGCTGCAGATTGATGGTCTCGGCGGTGGCGTGCAGGTGCTCCTTGGCATAGCCGATGGTGCCGTCTCTGTAGATCGGGTAGGTGGATTCCGGGCCTATGTAGGAGTAAGCCACCGTCTGCACGCCCGGCGCGAGGCAATCGGCCTGTTGCAGCGCCTGTAGCCAGAGTTGCCAGTCCTCGCCCCCCATCACGGTGACGGTGCCCTGGATCTCCTCCGGGGTGGCGGGTGCCAGGGATTGCTGCACCAGGGTATCCCGCTCCAGATCCAGCCCCCAACCGCTGAACGGCTGGCCCGTGGTCTTGAGCACGGATCGCACCTGGGTGCCGTCGGCCAGCACCCGGATGCCGCTCGCCAGCGAGTAGATCACCAGATCCACCTGTCCCAGCTGCTGGCGGATGGTGTCGATGGCTTGCTGGCGCATGGTGTCCGAGAAGGCGTCACCGATCAGGTTGACGGCGATGCGCCCCTCCTGCTCCGCCGCCTGCCTAAACCAGATGTTGTTGTACCAGCCCGCACTGCCGAGCCCCTTGTCGGAGGGCCCTCGCTCGAACGAGACACCGACGGTGTCAGCCCCCGCCCCGAAGGTCAGGGCGATGCGGGAGGCCAGCCCGAAACCGGACGAGGCCCCCAGCACCAGCACCCGCCTGGGCCCGTTGAAGTGGCCCGCCGCCCTGACGCCGGCGATCTGCTGCGCCACGGCAGCCCGGCAGCCGATGGGATGACAATTGTGGGCAACACAGCCCTGGATTTGCGGATGAATAATCATGGGGGATCTCCGATTGGACTGGCTACAGCATAGCCATGACAGGGCAGATTACCTTGATGTCAGAGGGGATAGAGCGGAGAGGGGGCAGAAAAACAAGAGGGAGCACAAGGCTCCCCAAAGCGGTATTCAGATGCTTTTTGTTGTTTTGTGTTCATTGCGAAGCACGGGCACATCCTATTCCCCTCGCCGGTGCGGGGCAATACGCCGGCTGTGATCGGCTTCAAATTCCTGCTCAATTTACGCACAATTTTTCATCGGAGGCGGCAACATAGCCGTACAGAAAACCCATTCCAATCCTGAGGCCGTGGTGACAGCACCGTTTTAGTTTCATCAGACATTGGTATAGTGAACCCAGGATCAGTGAGGAGAACTCCCATGAATGGAACCTATTACAAACACGTACTGGCCGCGATCGACCTGTCGGAAGACAACCGCAAGGTGATCGAGAAGGCGGTCGACCGGGCCCGCTCCAATGGCGCCAAGTTGTCGGTGATCCACGTCGACGTGGACCTCAAGGATCTCTACACCGAGATGATCGATATCGACATCGACAACGTGCAGGATCAGGTGATCGCCGAAGCGAAGGAGAAGCTGGAAGCCTTCCTGGCCTCGGTGGACTACCCCATCGAGAAGAAGCTGGTGATCTGCGGCGATCTGAGCGAGCGGGTCAACCAGGCGGTCAAGGATTACCAGATTGACCTGCTGGTGTGCGGCCATCGCCAGAGCTTCTGGAGCCTGCTCACTTCAAGCGCCCGTCAGCTGATGAACACGGTGCCCTGCGATCTGCTGGTCGTCCCCTTGCAGAAGTGAGCAAACGGGCGTAGCTTGTTTATCCATGAACATGACCACTTTCAATCACAACAACTGGTGGTGCTGCTCCTAAACAGGCGGCACCGCTTTTCTATGTGAAATTCCCAGAAGAAAACACCGTGACCGCCGAGAGGCGGTCATTGTTTTTATCCCTTTGTCGCCTCCCGGCTCACCCCAACCGGAGAGAATGACATGCACAACCCCATCATACTGACTGGCGATCGCCCCACCGGCCGCCTGCACATCGGCCACTACGTCGGCTCCCTGCGCCAGCGCGTGGCGGCCCAGCACCATTACCGCCAGTTCGTGATGATCGCCGATCTGCAGGCGCTGACCGACAACGGCCACAACCCGGCCAAGGTGACCGAGAACGTACTGGAGGTGATGGCCGACTATCTGGCGGCTGGCCTCGATCCCGCCAAGACCACCTTCTGCCTGCAAAGCGCCCTGCCCGCCCTCGCCGAACTGACCTGCTACTACCTCAACCTGGTCAGTGTCGCCCGGCTGGAACGCAACCCCACCGTCAAGGCGGAGATCCAACAAAAAGGGTTCGAGCGCAGCCTGCCAGCGGGATTCCTGGTTTACCCGGTCAGCCAGACCGCCGACATCACCGCCTTTCGTGCCACCCATGTGCCGGTCGGTGAGGATCAGCTGCCCATGCTGGAGCAGACCAACGAGATAGTGCGCCGCTTCAATGCCCTGGTGGGCAAGGAGGTGCTGACCGAGTGCCAGCCCATCCTGAGCGACACCGGCCGTCTGCCTGGCATCGACGGCAAGGCCAAGATGTCCAAGTCCCTCGGCAACACCATAGAACTCGGCATGTCGAGCGACGAGATCAAGCAGGCGGTCTTCGCCATGTACACGGACCCCAATCACCTGAAAGTGAGCGATCCCGGTCAGGTAGAAGGCAATACGGTGTTCGCCTATCTGGATGCCTTCCACCCGGACAAGGCACTGATAGCCGAGATGAAGGCGCACTACCAGCGCGGCGGGCTCGGTGACATGGCATGCAAGCGGGTGTTGAACGACTGCCTGCAGACCCTGCTCGCCCCCATGCGGGCGCGGCGGCAGGCGGCGCTCGCCGACAAGGGTCAGCTGCTGGCGCTGCTGCACCAGGGGACACTGCAGGCTCGCACCCTCACCGACGAGGTACTGGCCGAGGTCAAGAGTGCGATGGGGCTGGATTACTTCGCCGGGCTGCGCTGAGCCTCGGTCCCCAGCGCGGCTGTGCCGTAGAGTTCGAAGGCGAGCCGGTGCAGCAAGGCCTTGAACCAACGGATCGCCTCGTCATGGGCGCTGAGCGGATGGCCCGCCATCAGGTAGACGATGGGGATGTCCGGGTCCAGCTGATGCAGCCGCAACGGGTAGTAGCGGCAGAAGTGGCGGCCGATCATCTCCGGCACCACTACCAGGTAGCGACCGGTGGCCATCAGCTGTGGCACCGCCATAAAGCTCGGTAATCTGACACCCAGTTCACGCGCCACCTCGAAGCGGGACAGCCAGAGATCCACCATGGCCTGGCTGTGGCCCCAGCTGGAGGTGTGAATATGAGGGCGGCTGACCAGATCGGCCGGCCCCAGCGCATCCGGCAATTCACTGCCAAGGGGGGACAGGCAGACCAGCGGATTGCTGAACCACTCCTCCCGCCACAGCCGGGGCGACAGACTGTTGGCATCGGCAAAACCGATCACCAGATCCAGCTCCCCCTTCTCCAGCTCCCGCTCGTAGTCGCTATCCGCCAGCTCGCACACCTCCAGCCGGCAGTGGGGCGCCTGCTGGACCATGCGATCCACCAGCGTCGGCACCAGGCCGTGCTCCACCGAGCCCGGGGTGACGATGCGAAACACCCGCTGGGCACTGGCGGGCTCGAACCCCTTCGCCTGGCGCAAGCCCTGCTCCAGCATGGCCAGCGCTTGGCGCACCGGCCCCGCCAGCGCCTTGGCGCGTTCGGTGGGCATCATCTCGCGCCGGCTCATGACAAACAGCGGATCGTCCAGCGCACCGCGCAGCCGCCCCAGCGCGTGGCTGACGGTGGATTGGGAGAGGTGCAACCGCTCGGCGGCACGGGTGACGTTGCGCTCCTGCATCAGCATGTCAAACACGGTGAGCAGGTTGAGATCGAGGCGGGAGAGAGGGAGTTCCATCGATATTGGCCATAGTGGAATGACGACAATTCATTTTTGACATAGTAACAGATTGCATAGAATGCGCGGGCAAATTACATCGGAGATTAAAATGCGTAGCTATCTGTTGTTGCTGGCAATCGGCCTGCTGTGGGGTTCCCAGTTCATCTTCATGCACCAGGCAGTCACTGAGATGCCCCCCATCATGGTGGCGGCCGTACGTGCCCTGTTCGGCAGCCTGACCCTGGGTCTGCTCTGCCTGTTCATGCGCCTCAAGAGCGAGCACACGCCGTGGCGCACCTATATGCTGATCGCCCTGCTCGATGCCACCATCCCCTTCATCATGGTGGCCTGGGGTCAGCAGTACGTGGATAGCGCCATCGCCGCCGTGGTCATGGGCTGCATCCCCTTCGTCACCATCTTGATGGCCCCGCTGCTGCTGAGCGGTGAGCGGATCACCAAGGGTGGCCTCGTCTCCGTGGTCATCGGTTTCATCGGCGTGCTGGTGCTGTTCTGGCCAAAACTCGCCAACGGCATGAACGCCGGCCTGCTCGGTGCCATCGCCATCCTGTTTGGGGCCAGCTGCTTCGCCATCGGTCTGCTGATGATCAAGCGCTTCGCCAAGGACCACCCCGTGGTCGTGGCCCGCAACATCCTGATCTCGTCGGCCATCCAGCTGTTGCTGGCTGCCCCCTTCGTCACCGATCTGAGTGCGCTCACCCTGCCGAGCCATCAGGCCATGGGTGCGGTCGCCGTGCTGGGCGTGTTCTGTACCGGCCTGGTCTACTTCCTCTACATGGCGCTGATCCAGCAAGCGGGCCCGACCTTTGCCTCCTTCAGCAACTATCTGGTGCCGCTGTTTGGCGTCATGCTCGGTGCCCTGTTCCTCGGCGAGCAGATCCAGTCCACCACAGGTGCGGCACTGGCGCTGATCCTGGGCTCGGTGGCCCTCAACCAGTGGGCCCAGCAGCGTCGCACCCAGCGGGAGGCGACCCCATGTCAGGCATCCTGACCACCCTCTGTGGCGCGCTGGTCCTGATCGCCGGCTGGCAATATCGCCACCGGCTGGCCGGACTGCTCGGCCTGCTGATGCTGACCCTGCCCTGGTGTTTCGACAGCAAGCTGCAGGCCATGCTGAGCTATGCCCTGCACGCCTGACGATTGACTCTGAATCTGTGATGAGACTGTGCGTCTCCTGTTTTTGGGACCGTGTTAACAAAACCTCCGATTTGTCCCCTGTACCGGCGCTCTGCGCCGGTTTTTTTATGTCTGCTCCCCACCCCGCAGGTAACGGTATTCGAGCCGCTCGTTTTTACGCGGGCCGGTGATCTCCCAGTTGAGCCTGAAGCCGCCCGGCAGGGGCACCAGTTCGGCGCTGTAGTGATCCTGACCACACAGATGGGGCTCGGCGGTGAGCCAGCGCCCATCCGGCTGGGGCTGCAGTTCAAACAGCAGGACCGGCGCCTCGTAGCGCAGATGGGAGAGCGAGATCCCCCGTTCACCGCGCCACCACCAGAAACGGTTGTGCATGGCGAGTTCGCGGCCATGAGGCGTTGTATAGCGGCCCGTCTCGGCAAACCGCCAACCCCCCTGATGATCGGTCACCCGCACCTCTCCCTCGCCCCGCCCGTTCCAGTCGGTGGCGGAGCCCACCCCGTTGCTCGCCTCGAAGGCAAATGCTCCGATCTGTGGCAACAGTGCCCATAAACGCTGGATCGCGCCTTCCAACTCGGCCATCATAGCGCCCTCCAAATTGACAACTGACGACAATTCAATCACATGAACTACTTGATAGGGGTCACCCTGCTCTGGTCCTTCTCCTTCAGCCTGATCGGGGTCTACCTCGCCGGCCAGGTGGATGCCTACTTCTCCGTGCTGACCCGCATCGCTCTCGCCAGCCTGGTGTTCCTGCCCTTCCTGCGCCGTCGCTGGCTGAGGCCCGATCTGGTCATCAAGCTGATGGCACTCGGTGCTACCCAGCTCGGCATCATGTATCTGTTCTATTACCACTCCTTCCTGCTGCTGACGGTGCCGGAGGTGCTGGTGTTCACCATCTTCACCCCCATCTACGTCACCCTGATCCACGATCTGCTGGAGTCCAGATTCAAGCCGACCTATCTGTGGGGTGCCCTGCTCGCCGTGTTGGGAGCCGCCGTCATCCGCTTCGATGGCTTGACCGAGAGCTATGTGCTGGGATTCCTGGTGGTGCAGGGAGCCAACATCTGCTTTGCCATCGGCCAGGTCGGCTACAAGGTGTTGCTGGCACGGGAGAAGGAACAGCCGCCCCAGCTCGCCGTGTTCGGCTGCTTCTATCTGGGAGCCCTGGTGATCGCCCTGCCCGCCTGGTTGCTGCTGGGTCAACCCCAATACCCGACCACCAACCTGCAATGGGGCATTCTGCTCTGGCTGGGGGTGGGGGCATCCGGGCTGGGTTACTTCCTGTGGAACAAGGGTGCGACCCTGGTCAGCAGCGGCGTGCTGGCCATCATGAACAACGCCCTGATCCCGGCAGGGTTGCTGGTCAACCTGGTGCTCTGGGGCAAGGATGCAGACCTGCTCAGGATCACGCTGGGTGGTCTGCTGATGCTGGCTTCCCTCTGGGTCTGCCAGCGTCAGCCGGCGCATAAGGCAGACTGACGATCAGCCGATCGATGAGCCTGCTGATGCAGGCTCTCTATGGATCTGCCTGCGCCGTAGGGTGAGTGAGTGCTGACTAAAAGTTAACCGACAACGGTGTTGTGTTCCCGTTTGGCCTGGCCGTGACAGGAGGCCAGCCGGGCCAGCAGGTGATCGATCTGCTCGGCGCTCTGGCTCTGCACCAGCCCGATGCTGACGGTCACCGGCCGCTCCGGCAGCAGGTTGGCGTCGGCGATTTCGAGGCGCAGCCGCTCGGCAATCTCCAGGCCGCTCAGGCGATCGGTCTGGGACAGCATCAGGATGAAACCGTCCTCGTCCCAGCGGGCGAAGGGATCTTCCCGGCGCAGCTCGCGGCGCACGATGCGGGCCAGTTTCGCCAGCATGGCGTCGCAGGCCACCTCGCCAAACAGCTGCAGTATCTTGCTGCTGTGATCCACGGTGAATTGCAGCAAGCAGAAGCTGCCACTCTCCTGTGCCAGCCGTTCGTCCAGCAACAACTCGAAGTAGCTGCGGCTCTCCAGCCCGGTGAGAGGATCCGTGTTGTGGCGCTCATCCAGCTGGGGGACGGCCGGATCGAGGTGGCGCACCACGCCCAGCCGTTGGCCCCGGCCATCAGTCTGTACCCGCTCCTCCAGCCGGAGGTAGTGACCCTGATGGTGCAGGATGCGGTACTCGATCCGCAGCTCGTTGCCATTGCCGCCCAGGCAAGCCCGGATGGCCTCTTCCAGGCGGCTGGCATCGTCCGGGTGCACCCGCGCCAACCAGCCGAGGTCATCCAGCTCATCCCCTTCCAGCCCCAGCAAACGCAGGCAGGAGGGATCACGCCTCAGCCCCAGCTCCGCCGACCAGACCCAGATCCCGGCCTCCAGCACCGCCATGGCTTGTGCCATCAGGGGCATATCGAGCCGGGTCACGGTCTCCACCCAGGGAATTACATCTCTTTCCATCACGCGCCTCGAAGCCGGATCCAAATATCAGCCCAAATAAGTAGCATTGGCGCTCGCGCCGAGCAACAGGCTCGGCCTGCTTTTCCTTATCCACCCACCTCAACCCTTTCACAAAATGATGCAGCCGGAACTCAGCCAGCGACGCCTTGATAACCCGCCATCAGCGATTGCCAGTTTTCCGGCACGAAGTGGAAGCTGGTGTGTAGCTGGGACTCCTTGGTGAAGGAGCGCAGCAGTCGCTCCAGGTTGGCCTGCTGCCAGTTGCCGGGGGTGCGGATCGCTCCCTTGTCGAAGTCGATCACCCACACCTTGCCCTCCTTGTCGAGCAACAGGTTGTGGCTATTGAGATCGGCGTGATAGACACCGGCATCGTGTAACTGGCGCACCGTCTGGCCGACCTTGTGCCATATCTCGCTGGCAATGCTGCCCTGCTTGAGCAGCGCCACCAGATCCTTGGCACCGCGGATGCGCTCGATCAGGATGTCGGCACGATAGAAGGGACCCTGCTTGACCATCCGCGCCGCAAACGGGCGCGGCACCGGCAGGCCCTGCTCGCTCAGCCGGGCCAGCAGGCGGTATTCGGCCATGGCACGGCTCGTCTCCACCCCTTCAAACCAGAAACGATCCCGCACCAGCTTGCCCACCATGCCGCCCCGATAGTAGTGGCGCAGCACCAGGTGGCGCGACTCGTCCTTCACAAACCAGGTCACCCCGCGACCGATGGCGGAACCCACCACCTGACGATGGGCCTGCCACCAGGCCGGATCGAACAATTCGGGGGAAGGGTCGCTGAAGGCCCCTTCGGCATACCAGCAGATCTGGTTATGGATGGTCTGTGTCAACATCTGAAGATTCCGGTCGATAGTTGGGCGCAATGTATCAATCCATGGAGAGTGTGCCGGTCAGGCATGCCAGCTGGCGCGATTTTACAATCCACAAGGGAGTTTGCATAATGCCATCCATCCATTTTGCCACCATTGCGCCACATCATGCCTCTGTTCCAAACGCCACCATCTTCTATCTGCATCCTGCGGCTCTCCGCCATCGGGGATTGCTGCCACGCGCTGGCGCTGGTGCGCGTCATCCAGCGGGAATGGCCAGAGACCCGCATCACCTGGATCACCGGCAAGATTGAAGCGACACTGTTTGCCGACCTGCCGGGAGTCGAGGTCATCGCCTTCGACAAGGGCAAGGGCTGGCGTGGCTATCGTGACCTCTGGCAGACCCTCAAGGGGCGCCAGTTCGATGCCCTGCTGCACCTGCAAGCCGCACTGCGGGCCAGCATCGCCACCCTCGGCATCCGCGCCAGGGTCAAACTCGGCTTCGATAAAGAGCGAGCCAACGACGGCCAGTGGCTGTTCACCAACCACAAAGTGCCCTCACCCGCCTCCCCCCATGTGCTGGACGGCTTCCTCGCCTTCGCCAAAGAGCTCGGCATCCAGGATTTGACGCCAGACTGGCAATTGCCCCTCAGTCCCGAACACAGGGCCTGGGCCCGGAAGAAGGTGGACGGCAAACCGACTCTGCTCATCTGCGCCGCCGCCAGCAAGGCGTTCAAGAACTGGACCGCCGAAGGCTATGCTGCCCTGGCGGATCACGCAGCCAGTAAAGGCTTTCAGGTTTACCTGTGCGGAGGCCCGGCCAGGCTGGAGCGGGATCTGGCCGCCGACATTGCGCGGCTGAGCCACAGCAAGCCGGTCGATCTGGTGGGCCAGACCAATCTCAAGCAGCTGCTGGCGCTGATCGCCGAAGCCAGCCTGGTGCTGGCGCCAGACACCGGCCCCACCCACATGGCGACCCTGGTGGGCACCCCGGTCATCGGCCTCTACGCTCATCACAATCCGGCCCGCACCGGCCCCTATCTGTGCCGCGATTTTGTGGTCAGCGTCTATCGGGAGTTGATCGAGCAGGAGACCGGCAAGCCGCTGGCCGAGCTCGACTGGCGCACCCGCCTCAAGGATCCGGACGCCATGAGCAAGATAGACAGCCAGCGGGTCATCGCCGCCTTCGACCGGATCTGTGCACAGTATCGGCTGCCAGGCGCTGAAAAACTCGGAAATTCCGAATCCTGAGGCTGAGATAACCTGCTGGCCCCTCTCCCGGGTCAAGGGCAGAATAGCGCCCTGTGGGTAACGCTCCCGCAGCAAGCTACGAATACTTTGATCGGCTGGAATATGATTCCGGCCGTTTTTTTATCCGCCACCATCTGCTAAAATTCGCCGCCTTTACATCCCCCTGATTCTGATTTTTCCGTGTTTTGCGAGCGACTGTCTCCCTTTCGGGCACAAGACGGCGGCCTCTGCTACAACCAAAACACGGGTCTAGATTAAAGGTAACGACATGGCGCAACAAGGCACTCTCTACATCATCTCCTCCCCGAGCGGGGCGGGTAAGTCCAGCCTGATCAATGCCTTGCTGACCAAGCATAACGATGCTGGCAAGATGCAGCTGTCGGTCTCCCACACCACCCGCGCCATGCGTCCGGGTGAAGAGGACGGGGTGCACTACCACTTCGTGCAGGTGGAAGAGTTCAAGACGCTGATCACGCGCGGCGACTTTCTGGAATGGGCCGAGGTGTTTGGCAACTACTATGGCACCTCCCGCGCCGCCATCGAGGCCTGTCTGGTCCGGGGCATCGACGTCTTCCTCGATATCGACTGGCAAGGCGCCCGCCAGATCCGCGAGCAGATGCCGACCAAGTCTATCTTCATCCTGCCTCCCAGCCGCGCCGAACTGGAGCAACGCCTGATCGGGCGCGGCCAGGACAGCAGCGAGGTGATCAAAGGGCGGATGGAGAAAGCCATTGCCGAAATGGTGCACTACGACGAGTATGACTATGTCATTATCAACGAAGACTTTGAGCAGGCGCTGTTCCAGCTCAGGGCCATCATCGAGTGCCAACG
Organism: Aeromonas sp. TECH754; assembly: GCF_056279295.1. NCBI lineage: Bacteria > Pseudomonadati > Pseudomonadota > Gammaproteobacteria > Aeromonadales > Aeromonadaceae > Aeromonas > Aeromonas sp. TECH754. Next base: position 3,844,030 of record NZ_JBWBRA010000001.1, read on the forward strand.
GCTGGAATTGCGCCAGCAACAGCAGGCCCAACAAAACTTGCTGCAACAGTTGCTGGCAGAATAGTCCGAAAACAAGTAAACTTTTGCGTCATTTTTAAACACCGCTTTTTTCAACACAGAAAGCCCAAACACTGGAGTCCTGCATGGCACGCGTTACTGTAGAAGATGCTGTAAAACAGGTAGGTAACCGTTTTGACCTGGTGCTGGTCGCCGCGCGCCGCGCCCGTCAAATCGCGGTACAAGGTAAAGATCCCCTGGTCGATGAAGAGAACGACAAGCCGACCGTGATCGCCCTGCGCGAGATCGAGCTGGGTCTGGTGAACAATCAAGTGATGGACACCCAGGACCGCTACGAGCAGCAAGAGCAGGAAGCCGCCGAGCTGGCTGCCGTTGCTGCCATCGCCGAAGGCCGCGGTTAAGTCATTCTTCCGGTTGGCACCCGCCCGGGTGCCGACTGTTCTCCCATTTACAACCGCTCGAAAACCTCGCAAACTCGGAGACATACCCTCAATTCCACGGATTGCTGTTTCGCCACTGCGGGGACTGTCTTGTATTTATTTGAAAACCTTAAAGAAATAGCCAATTCCTACCTGCCTTCCGAGCAGGTCGAGAAGCTCAGGCAAGCCTATGTGGTGGCCCGTGATGCTCACCAGGGACAGATGCGTTCCAGTGGCGAGCCCTACATCACCCACCCCGTTGCCGTGGCCCGGATCCTGGGCGACATGCGCCTCGACCACGAAACCCTGATGGCCGCAGTGCTGCACGACGTCATCGAAGACACCCCGGTGACCAAAGACGATCTGGCCGAGCTGTTTGGCAATGCCGTTGCCGAGCTGGTGTCTGGCGTCTCCAAGCTCGACAAGCTGAAGTTTCGCGATCGCAAGGAAGCCCAGGCCGAAAACTTCCGCAAGATGATGATGGCCATGACCCAGGACATCCGGGTCATCCTGATCAAGCTCGCCGACCGCACCCACAACATGCGTACCCTGGGTTCCTTGCGGCCGGACAAGCGCCGCCGCATCGCCCGCGAGACGCTGGAAATCTTCGCCCCCATCGCCAACCGCCTCGGCATCCATACCATGAAGAACGAGCTGGAAGAGCTCGGCTTCGAGGCGCTCTATCCCATGCGCTCCCGGGTGCTGCGGGAATCGGTGCGCCGTGCCCGTGGCAACAGACGGGAGATCATCGACTCCATCGAGAGCGAGATTGAAGGCCGGTTGCGAGAAGCCGGCATCGAGGCTCAGGTGAGTGGGCGCGAGAAGAATTTATTCTCCATTTACAACAAAATGGAGAAGAAAGAACTGCAATTCCACGAAGTAATGGATATCTACGCCTTTCGAGTGAGGGTGAAGGACATAGATACCTGCTACCGGGTGCTGGGTCAGATGCACAGCCTCTACAAGCCGCGTCCCGGCCGCTTCAAGGACTACATCGCCATCCCCAAGAGCAACGGCTACCAGTCGCTGCACACCTCGCTGGTGGGACCGCACGGGGTGCCGGTCGAGGTGCAGATCCGCACCGAGTTCATGGATCAGATGGCCGACAAGGGGGTTGCCGCCCACTGGGCCTACAAGCAGGAAGGCGACAGCTCCGGCACCACCGCCCAGATCCGCGCCCAGCGCTGGATGCAGAGCCTGCTGGAGCTACAACAGAGCGCCGGCAGCTCGTTCGAATTCATTGAAGGGGTCAAGACCGACCTGTTCCCGGACGAGATCTACGTGTTCACTCCGGAAGGCCGCATCATGGAGCTGCCCGCCGGCGCCACCCCGGTAGACTTCGCCTACGCGGTGCACACCGACATCGGCCACGCCTGCGTCGGCTCCCGGGTCGACCGCCACCCCTACCCGCTGAGCAGCCCGCTGCACTCCGGTCAGACGGTGGAGATCATCACGGCCCCCGGCGCTCGTCCGAACGCGGCCTGGCTCAACTTCGTGGTGACCACCAAGGCCCGCTCCAAGATCCGCCAGTTCCTGAAAAACCTGCGCACCGAAGAGTCGGTGGTGCTGGGTCGCCGCCTGCTCAACCATGCGCTGGGTGCCAAGAACATCGAAGACATTCCCGAGCCGCGCATCAAGCAGGTGCTGGCCGACACCAAGCATGAAAATCTGCAGGGCCTGCTGGCCGACGTGGGCCTTGGCAACGCCATGAGCGTCATGGTGGCGCGCCGCATGCTGGGGGACGAACTACCGCCGGAGGAGCAACCCAAGTCCACTGGCAAGAAGATGCCGATCAAGGGGGCTGACGGCATGCTGGTCACCTTCGCCAACTGCTGCCGCCCGATCCCGGGAGACGCCATCATCGCCCACATCAGTCCGGGCAAGGGATTGGTGATCCACCAGGAATCCTGCCGCAACATCAAGGGCTACAACCGCGAACCGGACAAGTACCTGCCGGTGCAGTGGGAGGTGGACAAGGAGCAGGAGCAGGAATTCCGCACCGGCATCAGCATCGAGATCATCAACCATCAAGGGGCGCTGGCGGAGCTGGCCAACGTGATTGCCGCCACCGGCGCCAACATTCACGCCATCAGCACCGAGGAGAAGGATGGCCGGGTCTATCTGGTCACCCTGCTCATCACCACCAAGAGCCGTATTCACCTTGCCAACATCATGCGCAAGATCCGGGTGATGCCTAACGTACTCAGGGTGAGCCGGCAGAAGAACTGAACACAGGCGGCGCAAGCCGCCTGTTGCTTTATGGAGACCATCCATGGCCCCCGAGCGCGTTGACCGCCTCTCTGCCATGCTGGCCAAGGGTCATGCCAACGTGCCCGAGCCTCACTGTATAGATACCGATATGACACCTGAACGCTTTAAACGAATTTCCGACATGCTGGCCATGCGCCAGCTCGACCTGACCGTCTGCATGGAAGAGGTTCACAAGCCTCACAACCTGGCCGCCATAGTGCGCACCGCCGATGCCATCGGCATCCATCGGGTGCATGCGGTCTGGCCCAAGACTTCCATTCATCCCCGCAAGGGCACCGCCCGTGGCAGCCAGAACTGGGTGGATGTGAAGCTGCACCCGGACATAAGCACCGCGGTCAGCGAGCTGAAAACCAGCGGCATGCAGATCCTGGCGACCCACCTCTCGGAGAGCTCGGTGGACTTTCGTGCCATCGACTACACCTGGCCCACCGCCATTCTGGTGGGCCAGGAGAAGCACGGCATAGGGGAAGAGGCACTGGCATTGGCCGATCATCATATCGTCATCCCCATGGTGGGCATGGTGCAGTCCCTCAACGTCTCGGTGGCCGCCGCCGCCATCCTGTACGAGGCCCAGCGCCAGCGCGAGCTGGCCGGCTGCTATCAACGTGGTTGCCCCCTCAGCCTCGATGAGCAGAACAGCATACTGTTCGAGGGGGGTTACCCCATCTATGCCCAGCTCTGCAAAGAAAAAGAGATGCCCTACCCCCAGCTCGGTCCGGCCGGTGAGATCCTGGCGGACGATGCCTGGTGGCAGCAGATGCAGCTGACCCGCAAGGGCTGGGCCGCGCAACAGGAAGACGTTCTGGATAGGGAGCATCCATCCGATGAAATTTAACCGCCTGCCCTTGCTGGCACTGACCCTGTTTTCTGCCGGAGTCCTCGCCGTGGACAATCCCTATCACCTCACCACAGAAGCCGAAGTCCCCGCCCTTCATCAGCAGACCCTGCCCGATTTCTGGCGCGATCATGCCGTCGAAGGGGAGTTCAAGGGCAAGGACGGCGTCAGCATCCGCTACGCCACCCTGCGTCAGGCCAAGGTGGACAGAGCCATCCTCATCGTCAATGGCCGGGTAGAGAGTTACCTCAAGTATCAGGAGCTGGCCTGGGATCTGTGGCGCCAGGGCTACAGCCTCTACCTCATCGATCACCGTGGCCAGGGGCTGTCCGGCCGCATGCTGGCGGATCCCGAGAAGGGCTATGTCGCCGCGTTCGACGACTATGTAGTGGATCTGAAGCAGTTCCACGACGAGGTGGTCACCCGGGATAAACCCGCCAAGCTGTTCCTGCTGGCTCACTCCATGGGTGGCGCCATCTCGGCGCGCTATCTGGAGCGCTGGCCGGATGACATCAAGGCGGCGGTGCTCTCCTCCCCCATGCTGGGCATCAACCTGGGTGGCCTACCCAAGTGGCTGGCCAAGGGCTTGGCTGCCAGCATGGATACGGTCGGCAGCTGGTGGGGCGAGCCGCCCTACGGACCCGGCCAGGGGGGTTATGTCTCCCACGAATTCGCCGACAACGGCCTGAGCCACAGCGAGCCACGCTATCAGGCGTTTCGCCAGCTCTATGAACAGCAGCCGCAGATCAAGCTGGGCGGGGTGACCGCCCACTGGATCCGCGAGGGCATCGCCGCCGGTGATGCCGCCATCGCCGAGGCAGACAAGATCAAGACCCCGCTGCTGCTGATACAGGCGGGGAGCGACGGTATCGTCGACAATGCGGCCCAGGACGCGTTCTGCGCCAGAGCAAGTTGTGAGGGCGGCAAGCCGCTGCGGATCGAGGGGGGCTGGCACGAGCTGTTCGTCGAGGCGGATGCCCAGCGCATCCCGGCACTGACCGCGACGCTGGCGTTCTTCGCCCGCTTCTAGTCCTGCCAGCACTGGCTATTTTTTGGATCCCTAAATAAATGGGGTGAGGCAAAACGCTGGGGTACACTGCCCCGGCATTCCATTCATGCCGAGGTAATGATGTTCAAGGTAGTTGTATCCGATCTCGATGGCACCCTGCTCAACAAGCAGCACCAGATCTCCCCCCGCACCCGTGACACCCTGCACCGCCTGGTCGATCAGGGGATCAAGTTCGTGGTGGCCACCGGTCGCCATCATGTGGACGTGCGCGGTATCCGCGATGCGCTCGGACTCGATATCTATCTCATCACCTCCAACGGCGCCGTGGTGCACGACAAGCAGGATCAGCTGATCTTCAACCAGGCGTTGCCGGGTGCGGTCGCGGCCGAGTTGATCGCGCTGGAGCGCGATCCCTCCATCCACCTCAACGTCTACTACGGCGATGAGTGGCTGGTGGAGGAAGAGATGCCCAAGATGCTGCAATTCCACGAAGAGTCCGGCTTTGCCTACCGCCTGACTGACTTGTCCACCCACCCGATGGACAAGATCAACAAGGTGTTTTACATCGGCGAACACGAGAAGCTGCTCGAGATCGAGACTCGCCTCAACCAGCAATATGGTGATCGGCTCAACGTTACCTTCTCCCTGCCAGACTGCCTCGAGGTGATGCATGGCGGTGTGCACAAAGGCAACGCCGTGCGCGCCGTGCTGGAGCAGAATGGGCTGGAGATGTCCCAGGCGGTCGCCTTCGGTGATGGCATGAACGACTTCGAAATGCTGAGCATGGTGGGCCGCGGAGTGGTGATGGGCAACGCCCATGACCGCCTCAAGTTGGCCCTGCCCGAACATGAGCAGACTCTGAGTTCAGACGAGGATGGGGTTGCCGTCTATCTGGAGCGGCTGTTTGCCCACAGCGTCCGCTGATCCCGTTCATCTGCTCGCCAGAAATGCAAAAGGGTGGTCGAAAGACCACCCTTTTTACATCCCTTCAGGCAGAACAGCGCACCTGCCACGCCCTTCTCACCAAGCGAGGTTCGGCAGTGCCAGTCGATCCAGCAGGCTGGCGGCGGGCTGCCACTCGAAACTCTGGTTGGCGCCGCCGTAGCACTCCGCCAGTCGCAGCGGAGTGCCGGGCTGGTGCCGGCGCCCGGCCACATCCAGGCACAGGGAGACTTGCCGGTTGAACAGGCGATCGGCCTGCCATTGCCATTGATGGCTGTCATCCCGGCAATCCGCCATGACGAGCTCGTCGCCGCCCCTGGCGATCAAGCAATGCTCCGACAACTGCAATGCACCAGCATCCCACTCGAACTGCTGACGAGGGCTTCGATCACAGGGCTGAGTCAGCAGACCGCCCTGCTCGCTCAAGGCCACACAGAAGCCGCCATCGGTCACCAGGGCCGCCGCCGAGGGGGTCGTCGATTTGGGAGCCACGCCCAGCAACAACTTCTCCGGCTTGGGTTGCAACGCACAACCGCCGAGGGTCATGACCACCAGCGCCAGAGTGCAGGCTTGAAAGAGCATAGGATGATGGAACATGTAACCTTGCGCCTGAAAGGGTTCGATGATGCCCACTGGTCGTGAGTCCGGCCCCCAGCATAACGAACTAGCGGCAGGCAGGCGCCAACAAAAATGTAAACAGGCGTGACAGGCACGGGGAGGCAGAGAAGCGGAAAAGCAAAAACCCCGCCGAAGCGGGGTTTTCAAATGTGGTCGGTGATAAAGGATTCGAACCTTTGACCCTCTGGTCCCAAACCAGATGCGCTACCGGGCTGCGCTAATCACCGATGGGGTACTGCTTTTTTTCAACTTTCGAGACAACCAATGGTCATCTTCGTCACACAGCAAGTATGGTGCGAAGAGAGGGACTCGAACCCTCACACCCGGGGGGCACTAACACCTGAAGCTAGCGCGTCTACCAATTCCGCCACCTTCGCATACCTAACAAGCTGCCAAACAACTGTAAAATGGGGTGGCTGATGGGGCTCGAACCCACGACAACCGGAATCACAATCCGGGACTCTACCAACTGAGCTACAGCCACCACAGCTGTTTTCGTTCCACAACACGCCCGCTTAACTGGCGCACGTTTGATGGTGCGCCCGACAGGATTCGAACCTGTGACCTCTGCCTCCGGAGGGCAGCGCTCTATCCAGCTGAGCTACGGGCGCTACGCTGTCGAACGGGGCGCATTATTGATGATGGCGCCCACCTTGTCCACTCTTTTTTTATCACAATGAATCAAGCGGTTGTTTTTGAATCTATTTGTTCAGTTTTGTATCTCTTCTTCGCGCTTTCGGCCAGAATCGTCCTCACTCGGCCCACTTCTCTGCCCTCATCTGGCGGTGAACTCATTCTCATCCTTGACTTGCCTTCTTCTCCACCTAGAATGAATGAACGTTCATTCATTGTGTTCTGAGAGTCATGGATAAAAAAGAGCGCATTTTCGAGGCGGCGCGCGAAATCCTCGGCGAGCAGGGCTTCTATGGTCTCTCCGTTGCGGCGGTCGCCAAGCAGGCCAGGGTGGCTGCCGGTACCATCTACCGCTACTTCAGCGACAAGGATGATCTGATCCGCCAACTTTATCTGCACACTATTCTGAAGTGTCATCCGCTGGTCATGGAAGGTGTGCAGATAGAAGAGGTGTCCTATCGGCAGTACCGCCGCCTGTGGCTCAACATCGATGCCATCTTTACCAATTACCCCAACGCCCTCAAATGTAAAGTGCAGTACGAAAGTTCTCCATTGGGGGCTGAATTGGAACGGGATCCGGTCATAATGGCAACCTGGGCGCCACTTGAGCTCTTCTTCGAGCGGGGACGCCAGCAAGGGCTGTTTATCGATTTACCCGTCCTGGTACTGCAAGCACTGAGTCTGGATTGCGTAGCCAACCTGGCACAACAACGCCGGGTTCACGATTTTGTATTGACGCAAGAACAGCTGGAGACGGTGATCCGGGCCAGCTGGAATGCCATTTTAAACCCTCATTTTTCCACCACAGGAGCCTGTTCATGAAAAAGTGGATGGCCATCATGTTGCTGATAGCACTCGCCCTGTTTGGCAGTGTCATCGGTTTCAATATGTTCAAGCAGAAGAAGATTGCAGAGTTCATGGCCAATCGCCCAGAGCCCGAGTTCCCGGTTACCGCCATGGTGACCAAGGCGCAAGATTGGGTTCCAACCATAGATGCCATCGGCTTCATCGAGCCCAAGCAAGGGGTCACCCTCTCCAGTGAACTGGCGGGCACCATCGACGTCATCAGCTTCGAGTCAGGCAACCCGGTCAAGGCGGATCAATTGCTGCTGAGCCTGGACTCCAGCGTGGAAAAAGCCAATCTAAGATCCTCCCAGGCCAGGCTGCCAGCGGCCAGGGCCAAGTTCGAGCGTTATCAGAACCTGTACCAGAAGAACTCCATCTCCCGGGATCAGCTGGATGACGCCGAAGCCAGCTACCGCTCGCTGGAGGCGGACATCGAGAGTCTGAAGGCCACCATCACCCGTCGTGAAGTGCGCGCGCCCTTCGGTGGCGTGGTCGGTCTGCGCAACGTCTTCCTCGGCCAATACCTGGAGCCGGGTACCGAGATCGTGCGGCTGGAAGACACTAGCGTGATGCGCCTGCGCTTCACCGTGCCCCAGACCGACATCTCCAAGATTGCCTTGCACCAGACCATCAAGATCAACGTGGATGCCTATCCCCAGGTTCAGTTTGATGGCCGCATCACCGCCATCGAGCCGGCCGTCAACTACCAGAGCGGTCTGATCCAGGTGCAAGCCGACATCCCGAACAACGACGGCCAGCTCCGCTCCGGCATGTTTGCCCGTGCCAGCATCATACTGCCCACGGTGAAGGATCAGATCGTGATCCCGCAATCCGCCATCTCCTTCACCCTGTACGGGCAGAACGTCTACGTCATCCACGAAGCCGACGGCGTGAAACGTGCCAAGCAGGTGGTGGTCAAGGCGGGTGAGCGTCGTGGCAATGACGTCCATGTGCTGTCGGGCCTCAAGGCCGGCGATGAAATCGTGCTGTCGGGTCAGGTTCGCCTGAGCAACGATACCAAGGTGCGCATCGTCGAAAATGATGCCCTTGCCGTTCCGGCACAAACCCCGATGCTGTAAGCGCGGAGATCTGTGATGCGATTTACTGACATATTTATAAAAAGGCCCGTGCTGGCGATCTCGCTCAGCTTCCTGATAGCCCTGCTGGGCTTCCAGGCCATCTTCAAGATGCAGGTACGGGAATACCCTGAGGTCATCAACACGGTGATCACGGTCAACACCAGCTACTACGGTGCCAGTTCCGACCTGATCCAGGGCTTCATCACCCAACCGCTTGAACAGGCGGTCGCGCAAGCCGACAACATCGACTTCATGACCTCCTCCAGCCAGCTGGGCAGCTCCACCGTCACCGCGTACATGAAGCTGAACACCGACCCCAATGCCGCGCTGTCCGACATCCTGGCCAAGGTCAACTCGGTACGCTCCCAGTTGCCCAAGGAGGCGGAAGACCCTTCCGTCACCTCCTCCACCGGTTCGACCACGGCGGTGCTCTACATGGGCTTTACCAGCCCTGAGCTCAACTCCAGCCAGATCACCGACTACCTGGAGCGGGTCATCAAGCCCCAGCTGTTCACCGTGGGCGGGGTCTCCAAGATCGACATCTACGGCGGGGTCGAGTTTGCCCTGCGGGTGTGGTTGGATCCGGCCAAAATGGCGGCCTTCGACCTGACCTCCAGCGACGTGATGACGGTGCTCAACAGCAACAACTATCAGTCAGCAACGGGCCAGGCGACCGGCTACTTCACCCTGTTCAACGGCAATGCCGAGACTCAGGTCAGCGATACGGGTGAACTCAAGCGGCTGGTGGTGGCAACGCGCAATGGTCAGGTGATCCGTCTCTCCGACATCGCCAAGGTGTCGCTGGAGAAGAGCCACGACATCTACCGTGCCAGCGCCAACGGCAAAGAAGCCGTGGTCCTTGCCGTCAACGCGGCACCGACCGCCAACCCCATCACCATCGCCCACGATGTGATGGAGCTGCTGCCAAGCCTGAAGAGCAACATGCCGAGCACGCTGCAGACCAACGTGCTGTATGACTCCACCATCGCCATCAACGAGTCCATCCACGAGGTTATCAAGACCATACTGGAGGCGGCCGCCATCGTACTGGTGGTGATCACCCTGTTCCTCGGCTCGTTCCGGGCGGTCATCATCCCCATCATCACCATACCGCTGAGCCTCATCGGCGTGGTGATGATGATGGACCTGTTCGGCTTCTCCATAAACCTGATGACCCTGCTGGCCATGGTGCTGGCGATCGGTCTGGTGGTGGATGACGCCATCGTGGTGCTGGAGAACGTTGACCGTCACATCAAGGAGGGGGAGGAACCATTCAGGGCGGCCATCATCGGCACCCGCGAGATCGCCGTGCCGGTCATCGCCATGACGGTCACCCTGGCCGCGGTGTACGCGCCCATCGCCCTGATGGGGGGCATTACCGGCTCTCTGTTCAAGGAGTTCGCGCTGACCCTGGCGGGGGCGGTCTTCGTCTCTGGCATCATAGCCCTGACCCTGTCGCCCATGATGTGCGCCAAGATGCTCAAGGCCAATGAACAGCCGAACAAGTTCGAGAGCACGGTGCACCACCTGCTGGATCGGATGACGGATCGCTATGACCGCATGCTGCACGCCGTGATGCAAAAACGCATCGTGGTGGTGCTGTTCGCCGTCATCGTATTCGGCAGCCTGCCGCTGCTGTTCAAGTTCATCCCGAGCGAACTGGCGCCGTCGGAAGACAAGGGGGTCATGGCCGTGCTGGGGACGGCGCCGTCCAATGCCAACCTGGACTACATCGAAAACACCATGGCGGACGTGAACAAGATCCTGGATAAGCAGCCCGAGATCGCTTACGCCCAGGTCTTCTCCGGGGTGTTCAACGCCAACCAGGCCTTCGGTATCGCCTCCATGGTGCCCTGGAGCGAGCGTGAGGCGAGCCAGAAAGAGGTGCTGGATCGGGTAGCCGGTCTGGTGACGGACATCCCCGGGATGGCCATCACCACCTTCCAGTTCCCGGAACTGCCGGGTGCCTCGAGTGGCCTGCCCATTCAGTTCGTCATCACCACCCCGAACAGCTTCGAGAGTCTGTTCCTGATCGCCGGCGAGATGCTGACGGCCACCCAGGCCAACGGCCAGTTCGTCTATTCGGATCTCGATCTGAACTACGACTCCGCCACCATGAAGATCAAGATCGACAAGGACAAGGCGGGTGCCTACGGCATCACCATGCAGGACATCGGCACCACCATGGGCACCATGATGGCGGATGGCTACGTCAACCGGATCGATCTGGATGGTCGCTCCTACGAGGTGATCCCGCAGGTGGAGCGTAAATTCCGTATGAACCCTGAATCCATGAAGGGCTATTACGTACGCGCCGCCGATGGCAAGTCGATCCCCCTCGGCAGCCTGATCAACATTGAAGTGGAGGGAGAGCCTCGCGCCCTGCCCCACTTCAACCAGCTGAACTCCGCAACCATAGGCGCCGTCCCGGCACCGGGTGTCGCCATGGGTGATGCGATCAACTGGTTCAAGGCCACCGCCGAAGAGAAGCTGCCGCAGGGCTACCGCTACGACTTCATGGGGGAAGCCCGCCAGTTCGTGACCGAAGGCAACGCCCTGTACGCCACCTTCGCCCTGGCCCTTGCCATCATCTTCCTGGTGCTGGCGATCCAGTTCGAATCGGTGCGTGACCCCCTGGTGATCATGGTCTCGGTGCCGCTCGCCATCAGCGGTGCCTTGATCGCGCTGGCCTGGGGACTGGCCACCATGAACATCTACTCGCAGGTGGGTCTCATCACCCTCGTCGGTTTGATTACCAAGCACGGCATCCTGATCTGTGAGGTGGCGAAGGAGGAGCAGCTGCTGCACGGCCTGAACCGGATGCAGGCGGTAATGCAAGCTGCCAAGGTGCGACTGCGTCCGATCCTGATGACCACGGCGGCCATGATTGCGGGCCTCATCCCGCTGCTCTATGCCGCGGGTGCAGGTGCGGCCCAGCGCTTCAGCATAGGTATCGTCATAGTGGCCGGTCTGGCCATCGGTACCCTGTTCACCCTGTTCGTGCTGCCGGTGATCTACACCTACCTGGCCTCCGAGCACAAACCGCTGCCGGAATTCGATGAATCCATTCCGGCCAAGGCAAAAGGGAATCATTAATCCCTAGCGAGAACAAAGAAGGCCCCGAAAGGGGCCTTTTTTTATCCTTTTCATGACACACGACACAGATACATGAAGCAGTTACACTAAACCGCACTCAATCCAGACCGCAAGGATGCCATGTCAGGAATCTTCTCCAAGGCCATCGGCCTTAACGGACTGTCTTACCGTCTGCTCTCCTACATTCTGATATGCAGTACCGTATTGGCATTGATCATCACGGTGTTGCAGCTCGCCTGGGATTACAACAAGGATGTGACCGTCATCGAGGCGAGCATCGATCAGATCGAAGTCTCCTTCCTGCAACCCATCTCCGCCAGTTTGTGGAACCTGGACGAAGAACAGGTCAAGGTGCAGATCGAGGGCATCATGAACCTGCCCAACATGCAGTTCGTGATGGTCAAGGAGATGCTCGGCAACTCGGAAGTGCCGCTGCTGACCCAGGGCGTGGAAAAAGAACAATACGACATCTCCCGCGAATTCAGCCTCACCTATCAGGGAGAGATGGTCGGCAAGCTGTTTGTCGCTGCCTCGCTGGAGCAGATCTACCAGCGGTTGATCGAGAAATCCGTGCTGATCCTGGTCAGCCAGACCATCAAGACCCTGGTCGTCTCCTTCTGCATCCTGATCATCATCTACTATCTGGTGATCCGTCATATCAACCGCATCGTCAACTACGCCCAGAAATTGAACCTGGATCGGCTCGCGGTGGAGCTGACCCTGGAAGGCCGTACCCTGCCCCGCAAACACCCCGACGAATTCGATGCGCTGGCCGCGACCCTCAACCAGATGCGTACCCGCCTGAACGATGAATTCACCGCTCGTCATCAGGCGGCCGAACAGCTCCAGCAAGAGCGGGACTTCTCCGCCACCCTGATCAACTCGGCCAACATGGTCATCTGCTGCATGGAGCCGGATCTCAACATCGCCAGCATCAACCCTGCCGCCATCCTGCTCACCGGCTATCACCATGAGGAGCTGTTGCAGCACAACTGGCTGGATCTGTTCGTTAGCGAGGAGCAACGCACCGAGCTGGGCGCCCTCCTCGCCGAACAGGGTTCCCTCGAAGACAGGGAGATCATCATGCATGACCAGCAGGGCAACGAACTCGTCCTGCAGTGGACCTTCGCTCCCTTCTACGAAGGCCCGAACCTCAAGTATCTGATTGGCTTTGGTTATGACATCACCCGCCTGAAGAAGGTAGAGCGGGAGATCACCCTGTTCAACGAACAGCTGGAAGGCAAAGTGGACGAGCGAACCCGCCGTCTAAGCGATGCCAACGATCAACTGGCCAAGGCTTACGACGACCTGAAACAAGCCCAGCAGACCCTGGTGGAATCGGAGAAGATGGCTTCGCTGGGCTCACTGGTCGCCGGGGTGGCCCACGAGATCAACACCCCCATCGGCATCAGCGTGACCGCCTCCTCCTACCTGCAGGAGCAGGTATCCGACTTCAAGCAACACATCGAGGCCAAGCAGCTCTCACGCTCCTATCTGAATGAATTCACGGTCAATCTGGACGAATCCATGCAGTTGCTGCAGGGCAACCTGAGGCGCGCCTCCGAGCTGATCGCCAGCTTCAAGCAGGTGGCGGTGGATCAATCATCCGAGGCGCGATACAACTTCAGCCTGGCGGACAACCTGCACCAGGTGGTGGTATCGCTCGGCCACAAGCTCAAGAAGGCCCAGTGCGAGGTCGACATTCAATGCGATCCCAAGCTGACCCTCTACTCCTTCCCCGGCAGCTTCACCCAGATCTATTCCAATCTGCTCCTCAACTCCATCAACCACGGTTTCGATGGCTGGGACAGGCCCAAGAAGATCAGCATCCGGGTGGAACAGCAGGATAACGAGCTCGTCATCGACTACAGCGACAATGGCCGCGGCATCCCCCCGGAGATACTGCCGCGCATCTTCGATCCCTTCGTCACCTCCAAGCGGGGCCACGGCGGCAGCGGGCTCGGTACCCACATCATCTACAACCTGGTGGTGCAGCTGCTGCGCGGCCGCATCCACTGCGCCAGCGAACCCGGCCAGGGCGCCCAGTTCCATATCCGCCTGCCCATCCAGCAGAACTGAGCACCGGCTCTTGTGAGCCGGCGCCTTTGTCTCCATCATGCTGTGACAGTATTTTTCACAAGCGGAGAACCTACCATGGCACAGCATTTTGACTACATCGCCATCGGCGGCGGCAGTGGCGGTATCGCCTCGGCCAACCGGGCGGCCATGTATGGCAAGAAAGTCGCCCTGATTGAAGCCAAGGCATTGGGCGGCACCTGCGTCAACGTGGGTTGCGTTCCCAAGAAGGCCATGTGGTATGCCGGCCAGATCGCCGATGCCCTGAGATACGGTGCCGACTACGGTTTCGACACCACGCTCAATCACTTCAGCTGGGCCAAGCTGGTGGAATCCCGCCAGGCCTATATCAGCCGCATTCATCAGTCCTACGAGAACGTGCTCGGCAAGAACCAGATCACCGTCATCCGGGGCTTCGCCCGTTTCGTCGACAGCCACACCGTCGAGGTCGACGGTGAGCACTACAGCGCCGACCACATACTGATCGCCACCGGCGGTCACCCCGAAGTACCGACCATTCCCGGCGCCGAGCTTGGGATCGACTCCGACGGCTTCTTCGCCTTGCAGGAGCAACCGAAGCGGGTCGCCGTGGTGGGGGCAGGTTACATCGCCGTCGAGATCGCCGGCGTGATGCAGGCGCTCGGCTCCGAGACCCACCTGGTGGTGCGCAAGCAGGGTCCGCTGCGCAGTTTCGATCCCATGATCCAGGAGACCCTGGTGGAGATCATGGCGCAGGAAGGCCCCAAGCTGCATACCCATGCCGTGCCCAAGGCAGTGATCAAGAACGCAGACGACAGCCTGACCCTGCAGCTGGAAGATGGCCGCCACCTCACTGTCGACTGCCTGATCTGGGCCATCGGCCGTGCCCCGGCCACCGACCAACTAAACCTGGCGGCGACCGGCATCGAGCTGGATGACAAGGGCTATATCCCGACCGACAAGTTCCAGAACACTCATATCGACAACCTCTATGCGGTGGGTGACAACACCGGCCGCATCCAGCTCACCCCGGTCGCCGTCGCCGCCGGTCGGCGCCTGTCAGAGCGGCTGTTCAACAACAAGCCAAACGAGCACCTCAACTACGATTTGGTGCCGACCGTGGTGTTCAGTCATCCCCCCATCGGTACCATAGGCCTGACCGAGCCGGAGGCTATTGCCGAGTATGGCGAGAGTCAGGTGAAGGTCTATCGCAGCCAGTTCACCGCCATGTATTCGGCACTGACCCAGCACCGCCAGCCCACCCGCATGAAGCTGGTCTGCGTCGGACCCGAGGAGAAGGTGGTCGGCCTGCACGGCATCGGCTTCGCCATGGACGAGATACTGCAAGGGTTCGGCGTGGCCATGAAGATGGGCGCCACCAAGGCGGATTTCGATAACTGCGTCGCCATTCATCCGACCAGCGCGGAAGAGTTTGTCACCATGCGCTGAGGCCGGGTGACAAGGAATAAGGTATGGCGCTGTCAACTCGACAACGGCGTTGCTATTCCAACCCGACCAGCGCCGAAGAGTTTGTCACCATGCGTTGGGGCCGGGCGACAAGGAATAAGGTATGGCGCTGCCAACTCGACAACGACGTTGCTATTCCCAGCCGACCAGTACGGAAGAGCTTGTCATCATGCGCTAAAGACACAGACGGGAAGACCGAGCCTTGCTTCGACAGCGGCATTCTCCTTCCACCAGCGCGGACGAGATGTCGCCTATAGCTTGAGATACTCAGCGCCTCTTGAAAGACCCGGCTCAGGCCGGGTTTTTCCATTTCATCCCCTCCATTTCTTTGCTTTTTACGCCGGACAAAGGGTGCTTTATGGCGCCTTTACGCCGGTTTTACATACCCTTGTGCTGTCAATTACACCAAGGGAATTTATATGAATTGGCTCTATCTGCTGCTGGTCCTCGCCCTGCTGGGCTATCTGATGCGTGCATTGACACGCAGTCACGCAACTGGGAAGGCAAGGAGAGCCGCTGCGGCCTTGTGCTATCCAGCATCAGGGAGGTCGCGACTACCCCGCCTCCAACGGCTCGGTCAATGCCATGTACGACAGCTTCACCCCGCTCGGTGGCATGGTCGGCATGATCAACATGTTGCTCGGCGAGGTCATCTTCGGTGGCGTGGGCTCCGGTATCTACGGCATGATGCTGTTCGTGCTGCTGACCGTGTTCCTGTGCGGCTTGATGGTGGGGTGCACCCCGACTTATCTCGGCAAGCGCCTCGGCACCACCGAGATGAAGTGGGTCGTCGCCAGCATGCTGGTGATGCCGGTCGGGGTATTGGTGATCGGCGGGATCACCCTGCTGATGCCCACCGCCAGCACGGTGATTGGTCACGATGGTCCCCACGGCCAGTCCCGACTGATCTATGCCTACGCCTCGGCCGCCGGGGACAGCAGGCAGTGCATCGCCATAGGCTTGGCCATGCTGCTCGGCCGCTTCGGCTACATCATCCCGGTGCTGGCCATCGCCGGTCAGCCTCCCGCGCCCAGCGCCAGGAGACGGGAGAAGGCGACTTCCCGATCCCTGGCCCGCTGTTCGTGACCCTGCTGATAGGCGGCCTCTCCTTCCTGCCGGTACTGGCACTGGGCCCTGTGGCCGAGCATCTGAGCCTGATACAGGGAACAATCCAATGAGCAAGTCCACCTCCATGAATGTCGACACCGCACCGGTGAAGAGCAAGAAGCAGCGCTCGCAGCTCATGCAAGCCATGGTGCAAGCCCTTTATCGCTTCAATCCCAGGGCGCTGTTTGGCAGTCCCATACTGTTCACCCTCTGGCTGGCTGCCCTGATAGAGACCGAGTCCGGCATCGGCTATCGCTTCATCGGCAGCTGACGTTTCACGTGGAACACCGTCCGCTGCACAGTACGGCCAGCAGGCCGCAACCGATGAGCAACCATCCCAGATCCTGCAGGGCAGCAGCCATCGCCAGCCCCAGGCTGAGCAGCAGATAGTAGGCCAGTCCGAACAGAGCACCGGCGCTGCCCGCCACCTCGCGATAGGCCAACAGTGCCTGACTCAGCACATTGGGAATGGCGAGGCCAAAGGCCACCACGGCTCCCATCATGGGCAGCAGAAACCAGAGCGATGCCTGACTCATCCATACCGCAATGCCAGAGCCCAGTGCCAGAGACACCGCCAACCGAGTTAGCGATCCTGGCGACCACCCCTTGCCCAGCAACCGCTTGTTCAGCAAGCTGCCAATCAGCGTCGCCAGTGCCAGCACCAGACCAGAGCAACCAAAGTCGCTGGCCGTCAGCCCCAGTCCGGCAAAGATGAACGGCGCCAGGCTGTAGTAGCCGAACAGCATGGTGTTGAACAGGGCCACCAGCAGGGCGCTGCGCCAGAGCCCGGTATCCCGCGCCATCCGGCACGCCAGCGGCCACAGCGCGACCCTGCTGGTACTCGCCGGACGCGTCTCCGACAGCCGCCAGCTGGCGATCAGCAACAGCCCCAGGGCTAGCACCAGTAAACCGCCAAACACGCCGAGGTAACCAAATTGCTCGACCAGCAGACCGCCGCTCATCAAGCCGAGCACCGGACTGAGAGACAGTGCCACTCCCATCACCGAGAAGACCCGTGCCAGCTCCCTGCCCTGGTAGCTGTCACGCAGCATGGTCTGGGTAACCACGGAGCCCACGGCGGCGCCAAAGGCCGAGATGATCCTGGCCAGCAGCAGGGTCTCGAACTGCTGAGCCAGCAAGGCCAGCAGGGTGCCAAACCCGTAAGTCAGCAAACCGGCCAGCATGGCCGGGCGCCGTCCGACGAGATCGCACAGCCGCCCCCAGCAGACCACCCCCACCGCGAATGCCAGAAAATAGACCGACAGAGTCTGGGATGCCTGAGCGTCACTCACCCGAAACTGGCTGGCGATATGAGTCAGTACCGGGCTATAGATGGTCTCCACTATCTGGGGAAACATCATCAACCCGACTACCAGCCAGAGCGGCGGCGACTTGTTGTTCATGGCACACCTCCTTAACGAGAGGCTGCCAGTCTAGTGAGAAACCAAATGTCTGATTACAATATGCAGGACTATAAACATCAAAAATCGGACAGATGGCCTTTATTCTTCCCGATCACCCTTTCGATCCCGACCAGCTGGCTGGTGAGGTGCTGGGCATCGCCTCCGATCTCGGCTGGCACGACTCAGGCCTGCACCGGCATGACCGTCATCAGCTGCTGTTCGCCCAGGCGGGTTGCATGAGCATCGAGCTGGAGAACCAGCTCTGCCTGTTGCCACCGAGTCGGGCGGCCTGGCTACCGGCGGGCACGCCCCATCGGGTACTGATGCGTGGGGTGGTCGCCTACCGCTCCCTCTACTTCACGCCACAGCCTGAGCTGCCTGACGGCATGCAGGTGATCGCGGTCAATCCCCTGCTGCGGGAAGTCATCGAGCGGATGGCATTCTGGCCATGGGACAAGCCGGAGCAGGAGCAGAGCCGGACACTGGCACTGTTTGTGGAGGAACTGGTACAGGCACCGCAGGAATCCTGGCAACTCCCCTTGCCCGCCGATCCGCGACTGGCAAGCTGGCTGCAGGAGGTGAAACAAAACGGCACCCTGCCCGTTCGGCTCAACCGGCTGGCCGAGCGGGTGGGTGCCAGTGACAAGACCATTGGCCGTATCTTTATGCGAGACACCGGCATGAGCTACCAGGCCTGGCGTCAGCAGTGGCGATTGTTGCGCGCCCTTGAGCTGTTGGCCGAAGCGGCGCCTCTCAGCCAGGTGGCGGGGCAGCTGGAGTTCTCCAGCGACAGCGCCTTCATCAGCTTCTTCAAGCAGCATTCGGGGCAAACGCCATTACGCTATCTCAACTCTCGGGGTGGCTAGCGTTTGCCAAGCTGACCTCCACCATCTGCGTGTCCAGCGCCAGTGGCTTGAGGTTATCCAGCGCACCCAGTACCACGGCATGGGAAGCTGCCTGTTGCTGAGCCACTAATTCCTGCTCCAGTTGGCGGGTATCCAGCTCGGGTCTGGGGTGCTCATTGGCCATGGTATTCAGACTCAAAGTGCTCAGCATCAGGGCGGTGATCAGGGTTTTCATCTGGCATTCTCCGGTAGGGTTGAAATGACCAGAGAGTTATTCCAATACTCGTGCCAAATTTGTAACGTCATGATTTTGTTTAATTTAGTGTTTTTATGATGCGCAGCCGGATGCATAAGCCACTTTACATGGTTGTTTTTAAACCAATTGTTGGTTGTTTTTACCACACCCTGTTTTCGTCTACCGTTCCACGTGAAACGTCCGGTTTTTTTGATCGACACCCGCTTTTAAACTGAGCTATGGTGCTACATCCCCGTTACTCAATCTGGATCTGCCACCGAATGGAATTTTCCTTGTTCGGCGAGAAATTCACTCGCCACGCCGGCATTACACAACTCATGGATGACCTAAATCAGGGGCTGCTCAATCCAAACGCCATCATGCTGGGGGGCGGCAACCCGGCCCCCATTCCCGCCATGCTGGAACGCTTCCAAACCGAGGCGCAGAACCTGCTTAATAACGGTGAACTGGTCAAAGCCATGGCCAACTACGACGGCCCGCAAGGCAAGGACAGGTTCACCAAGGCACTGGCCGCCCTGCTCAGCAAGGAGCTCGGCTGGGAGATCACCGCCAAGAATATCGCCCTGACCAACGGCAGCCAAAACGCCTTCTTCTATCTGTTCAATCTGCTGGCCGGCGAGTTCGCCGATGGCCGCAAGAAGAAGGTGCTCTTCCCCCTGGCCCCCGAATATATCGGCTATGCCGACTCGGCCCTGGCCGAGGATCACTTCGTCGCCTACAAGCCCACCATCGAGAAGTTGGCCGATGGTCAGTTCAAATACCACGTGGACTTCGAGAGCCTGCAGGTGGGCGATGACATCGGAGTGATCTGTGTCTCCCGCCCGACCAACCCGACCGGCAACGTGCTGACCGACGACGAGATCGAGCACCTGGATCAGATCGCGCGCGACAAGGGGATTCCGCTGCTGATCGACAACGCCTACGGGGTGCCCTTTCCCGGCATCATCTTCAGCGAAGCCAAGCCGTTCTGGAATGCCAACACCATCCTCTGCATGAGCCTCTCCAAGCTGGGGTTGCCGGGTACCCGTTGTGGCATCGTCATCGCCGACGAGAAGATCATCCAGGCCATTACCAACCTGAGCGGCATCATCAATCTGGCACCGGGCAGCCTGGGACCCGCCATCACCATCCCGATGATCGAGAGTGGCGAGATCATCGCCCTGAGCGAACAGGTGGTGAAGCCTTTCTACCAGCAGAAGGCCGAGCTGGCGGTGAAGTTATTGCGCGAGGCGATCCCGGATCCCCGCTTCCATATCCACAAACCGGAAGGCGCCCTCTTCCTCTGGCTCTGGTTCGAAGACTTGCCAGTCCACAGCCAGATACTCTATGAGCGATTGAAGGAGAAGAACCTGCTGATCGTGCCGGGCCACTACTTCTTCCCCGGCATCGACGATCCCGAGTGGCGCCACAGCCAGGAGTGCATCCGCCTCAACTACTCCCAGAGCGAGGAGCTGGTGCGCCGGGGTGTCGCCATCCTGGCCGAGGAGATCAACCGCCTCTACGCCGGCAGCTGAAGCCCGGCGCCCGAAAATGAAAAAGGCCTGCAATCGCAGGCCTTTTCTGTCTCCGGGTTTAGCTCGGCAGCGCCAGCTGCTCGGCCTGACCGATAGGGATGGCACGGGGCTTGAGCGCCTCCGGCAGTTCGCGGGCCAGATCGATGACCAGCAGACCGTGCTCCAGTTTGGCACCTCGCACCTCGACGTGCTGGCTCAGCTTGAAGGCGAGCTCAAAGTCACGTTCGGCGATGCCCTGATGGAGGAATCGACGCTCCCCGGCGGCGGGTGCCTTGCGGCCCTTCACCTTGAGGGTACCGTTCTCGGTCTCCAGCTCCAGCTCTTCACGCTCGAAGCCCGCCACCGCCAGGGTGATGCGGTAGCCGTCTTGCTCCCGCTTTTCGATGTTGTAAGGGGGATAGGCGGCTGTCTTGTGTTCAAACAGGCCTTCCAGCTCACGGGCCATCCGCTCGAAGCCGACGGCATTGGAAGAGAGATGAGAAAAATCGAGGTTACGCATAATCCTATCCTTTTATTAAGCAACAGGTTTCAATCTCCACAGGCCCCTCACAAGGCACCCGGGAAACAAGATATGACATTGGTCAGAGTGGCAATTAGCCGCTGATCTCGATCTTGCGCGGCTTCATCGCCTCGGGCACTTCACGCGCCAGTTCGATGTGCAACAGACCGTTTTTCAGATCGGCACCCTTCACCCGCACATAATCAGCCAGCTGGAAGCGACGCTCGAAGCCTCGCTCGGCGATGCCTTGATAGAGATAGTTGCGATCGGTATCGGCCTGCTTGCTGCCCTTCACCGTCAGCAGGTTTTCCTGGAAGCTCAGCTCCAGCTCCTCCTGGGTAAAGCCCGCCACTGCCATGCTGATGCGATAATCGTTGTCGCCCAGTTGCTCGATGTTGTAGGGGGGATAACCGGCATTGCCATTGCTGGCCGCAGATTCGATGAGATTGGCCAGACGATCGAAACCGATGGCAGAACGATAGAGCGGAGAGAAGTCGATAGAACGCATAGTATTATCCTCTTGTGAGCGATAACCAATTGTTTGCCCTCCATTTGGACGGGCGCCTGGTCGAAACCTCTATTGAGCGTTCCGGCCTTGTTACCTATATAGGGGTCAGCTTTTTGCTTTCAAGGGAAAAATTGAAAAATTTTTTGCGACCACCCGGACCCTATGACGAAGCGAATATGGTGACGACGTCCCGCAATAACAAGAGTCGCCGGCCTCTGTTCCAGCCGGCCCAAGGCCAGAAGCCCCGAGGAGTTTCCCCATGTCCCGTTCCGAACGCCTGCTTGCCCTGCTCGCCTATGTCTCTACTGCCTGACAGCGGAGCTGGGGTAATTCGGTTTCATGTTTCACGTGGAACATCGAAAACAAAAAAGCCGGTCACAAGGACCGGCTTTTTTATTGCTAGCTGACTGCGTCGATTAGACGTCGAGGTTCGCTACCCGCAGGGCGTTGGTTTCGATGAAGTCACGACGCGGCTCGACCGCATCACCCATCAGGGTGGAGAACAGCTGGTCGGCACCGACAGCGTCGTCGATGGTGACGCGCAGCATGCGGCGCGCTTCCGGATCCATGGTGGTCTCCCACAGCTGGTCCGGGTTCATCTCGCCCAGCCCTTTATAACGCTGGATGTAGATGCCGCGCTTGCCTTCGCTCATCAGCCAGTCTACGGCTTCCACGAAGTTGGCGACCGGCTTGACCTTCTCGCCGCGCTTGATGAAACCACCATCCTCGATCAGGTTCGCGATCTCCTTGCCCAGAGAAACCAGCTGACGGTACTCGCCAGACTGCAGGAAGTCGTAGCTGATCGCGTATTCACGATCGACACCGTGATGACGCACCACCGCGTGCGGCACGAACAGGCGCCGCTCCTCGTCACGGCGTACCTGCATCTGGTACTGGATGCCCTGGTTGCTCTCGTTGAGCACGGCCTCCATGGCCTGGCACCAGGCCAGCAGATCGCTCTCGCTGGCCAGCAGGGCTTCGGTCAGCTCAGGCTGATAGATCAGCTGGGTCAACACGGCCTCGGGGGCACGGCGGGACATGCGGCTGATCAGATGGGAGACGGCGCGATGCTGATTGACCAGACGCTCCAGCGCCTCGCCACCGATGGCCGGGGCAGACTCGTTGACGTGCAGGGTCGCACCATCCAGTGCCATGGCGGTCTGGTACTGCAGCAGCGCATCTTCATCTTTCAGATACTGCTCCTGCTTGCCCTTCTTGACCTTGTACAGCGGCGGCTGAGCGATGAAGACGTAGCCACGCTCGATGATTTCCGGCATCTGACGATAGAAGAAGGTCAGCAGCAGGGTCCGGATGTGAGCACCATCGACGTCCGCATCGGTCATGATGATGATGTTGTGGTAACGCAGCTTGTCCGGGTTGTACTCGTCACGACCGATGCCACAGCCCAGGGCGGTGATCAGGGTGCCCACCTCTTGCGAGGAGATCATCTTGTCGAAACGGGCCTTCTCCACGTTCAGGATCTTGCCCTTGAGCGGCAGTATGGCCTGGTTCTTGCGGTTGCGACCCTGCTTGGCGGAGCCGCCAGCAGAGTCCCCTTCCACTATGTAGAGTTCGGACAGGGCCGGGTCTTTCTCCTGGCAATCTGCCAGCTTGCCGGGCAAGCCTGCGATATCCAGCGCGCCCTTGCGACGAGTCAACTCACGCGCCTTGCGGGCCGCCTCACGGGCACGGGCCGCATCGATGATCTTGTTGACCACGATCTTGGCATCGCTCGGGTTTTCCAGCAGGAAGTCCGCCAGCTTCTCACCCATCGCCTGTTCGACGGCGGTCTTCACCTCGGACGAGACCAGCTTGTCCTTGGTCTGGGAGGAGAATTTGGGATCCGGTACCTTGACGGAGATGACCGCAATCAGACCTTCACGCACGTCGTCGCCACTGGCGGCCGACTTGGCCTTCTTGCTGTAGTCCTCTTTATCCATATAGGTGTTGAGGGTGCGGGTCAGCGCGGTACGGAAGCCTACCAGGTGGGTGCCGCCATCCCGCTGCGGGATGTTGTTGGTGAAGCAGTACACCCCTTCCTGATAGGCATCGTTCCACTGCATGGCGACTTCGACGCCGATACCATCCTGCTCGGTGCTGAAATGGAACACCTTCGGGTGGATCGGGGTCTTGTTCTGGTTCAGGTATTCGACGAAGGCCTTGATGCCACCTTCATAGCAGAAATGTGCCTCACGGCCGTCGCGCTCATCAGAGAGATAGATGGAGACACCGGAGTTGAGGAAGGAGAGCTCGCGCAGGCGCTTTGCCAGGATCTCGTAGTGATACAGGGTATCGCTGAAGATGGTCGGGCTCGGCCAGAAGCGCACCTCGGTGCCAGTGCCAGTGGTACTGTCACCGATCTGCTTGAGCGGTGCCTGCGGCTCACCCAGACGATAGGTCTGCTCGTAGACGTGCCCATTGCGGCGAATGGTCAGCAGCAGTTTGTCAGAGAGGGCGTTCACCACGGAGACACCCACGCCGTGCAAGCCACCGGACACCTTGTAGGAGTTGTCATCAAACTTGCCGCCCGCATGCAGCACGGTCATGATGACCTCGGCCGCAGAACGACCTTCCTCTTCGTGCATGTCGACCGGGATGCCGCGGCCGTTATCGCGTACCGAGACGGAACCGTCCGAATGGATCTTGACCTGGATCTCGGAGCAGTAGCCAGCCAGAGCCTCATCAATGGAGTTATCGACGACTTCGAACACCATGTGGTGCAGACCCGAGCCATCGTCCGTATCGCCGATATACATCCCCGGGCGCTTGCGGACCGCATCCAGGCCCTTCAGCACCTTGATATTCGAGGAGTCGTAAGTATTTTCACTCATAGCTTACTCTCTGCCTTCTCTAACGTTTCGGAGATCTTGCCTTGTTCCACGTGGAACAGCTTGCAGTCACTCGCATCCATCATGTCTGCGAGCTGACCGGTATCGATGGCGGTGATAAACACCTGAGACGCACACTGCTTGAGCCTTGCAGCCAGCAGTCGGCGCTTGTCGACATCCAGTTCAGAGGCAAAATCATCAATTAAAAAAATACAGCCACGGCTGCTATGTTGATTCAAATAGAGCCCTTGGGCCAGTCGCATGGCGCAGACCAGCAACTTCAGCTGACCCCTGGACAAAATATCCTGAGCGGGTACACCGTTCGCCTTGAGCCGCACATCGGCCTTCTGCGGGCCTACTCCTGTGTAGCCCAGCGAGCGATCCCGCTCGAACCCAGCCTCCAGCAAGTCGCCGAGGGGGCGGTCTTTCTCCCAGCCCCGGTAGAAACCGAGGCTGATATCGAATTCCGGCAAAAAATCCGCCGTCATTTCCTTGATCAGGGGCGTAATGGCCTGACAATAACTGGCGCGAAACTCTGCCAGTTCCCCCCCTAACCGCACCAACTCCTGATCCCAGAACGCTAACTGGCGATACTGACTGCTCTGACGCAGCAGGGCATTACGTTGTTTCAGCAACCGCCGCACTCGTCCCCACAGGGAGAAAAAGGTCGGCTCCTGATGAAAAACACCCCAATCCAGCCAGGCCCGACGGGCCTGGGGCCCGCCGGTCAGCAGGTTGAAACCATCGGGATGGATCAACTGCACCGGCAGCAGCTCGGCCAGCTCGGCCAATCGCTGGGCCTGGGCGCCGGCGATCTTGAGCTGGGTCTCTCCACTCTTGTCCTTGGCGAGCCCGATGGGCACCTGGCGCCCCTCCAGCTCGCACTGGGCAAACAGGGTGAAGGCCCGCTCCCCCTGGCGGATGACCCGCCCGGTCAGGTGAGTGCGGAAAGAACGACCGAGACCGAGGTAGTGAATGGCTTCCAGCACGCTGGTCTTGCCGCTGCCGTTGCACCCGACCAGGATGTTGAGGCCGGGTGACAGCTTGAGACTGGCCTGCTGGATATTGCGAAAGTCGCTGAGCTGGAGCTTGACCAGGGACACGACTAGATCCGCATCGGCATCACCACGTACTGAGCATCTTGGCTGTCAAAATCCTCAATAATGGCACTGCTGATGGAATCGCTCAGGCTGATCCGGATCTGGTCACATTTTAACGTATTCAACACGTCCAGCACATAGGAGACGTTGAAGCCGATCTCCATCTCGCCAGCCTCGTATTGTACGTCAAGCAACTCTTCCGCTTCTTCCTGTTCCGGATTGTTGGCGGTGATGCGCAGCAAGTGTTGCTGCAAATTGAGACGCACCCCACGGAATTTTTCGTTGGAGAGGATGGCTGCACGGGCGAAGGCCTGGCGCAGATCCTCGCGACCGGCGATCAGGGCCTTGTCGCTGCCCCGCGGGATGACGCGGCGCCAGTCAGGGAAGCGGCCATCCACCAGCTTGGAGGTGAAGATGAAACCGTCGAGGGCGGCGCGCAGGTTGCTGCGACCGATCTGCAGCCGTACCGGCTTGTCCTCCGCCTCCAGCAAACGCACCAGCTCCAGCACCCCTTTGCGAGGCAGGATAACCTGATGATCGGGCAACGATTCCTGCACCACCTCGCGGCGGCAGGTGGCCAGGCGGTGACCGTCGG
This sequence comes from Aeromonas sp. TECH754, assembly GCF_056279295.1. Taxonomy (NCBI): domain Bacteria; kingdom Pseudomonadati; phylum Pseudomonadota; class Gammaproteobacteria; order Aeromonadales; family Aeromonadaceae; genus Aeromonas; species Aeromonas sp. TECH754. Next base: position 3,869,973 of record NZ_JBWBRA010000001.1, read on the forward strand.
TCGCGACCGTGCGCAGGCCGTGACCCTCGCTCTCGAACAGCATGCCGTTCAGGTAGTAGCGCACGTCCTGGCTGGCCATGGAGAACTGGGTCGCATCGATCAGCTTCTTCAGCTCCAGCTGGCTGATGTCGAACTCGAGCACGGATTCCCAGTCCTCGATATTCGGATACTCGGTCGCCGGCAGGGTCGACAGATTGAAGCGGGAACGACCAGAGCGGATGATCAACCGTTCGCCTTCGGTACTGAGGCGAATGTCCGCCCCTTCCGGCAGGCCACGGCAGATGTCCAGCAACTTGCGGGCCGGCACTGTGGTGCGGCCATCCTGGCTGTCGCTGTTGAGATAGACCAAACCTCTCATCTCCACTTCGAGGTCGGTACCGGTCAGGGATAACAGACCGTTGCTGACATCGAGCAGGACGTTGCCGAGGATCGGCAGGGTCGGTCGGCCACCGAGGGCACCGGACACCAGTTGCAGAGGACGTAACAGGGCCTCACGGCTAATTTCGAGCTGCATCTGTGCTCTCCGTTGTGATTAGGAGGAAAAAATTCGGATCAGGTTGGAATATTCAAGCTGCATCTGTGCACTCCGTTCCATTATCAGGACGAAAGGGTACGGATCAGGTTGGAATAGTCCTCCTTGATGTCGTGACTCTCCTCCTTCAGCTGCTCGATCTTGCGGCAGGCATGAAGAACGGTTGTGTGGTCACGGCCACCAAAGGCATCCCCGATTTCCGGCAAACTGTGGTTGGTCAGCTCCTTGGCCAGTGCCATCGCCAGCTGGCGTGGACGGGCTACCGAGCGTGAACGGCGTTTGGACAGCAGGTCCGCCAGCTTGATCTTGTAGTACTCCGCCACCGTCTTCTGGATGTTGTCGATGGTGACCAGTTTTTCCTGCAAGGCCAGCAAGTCGCGCAGCGCTTCACGCACGAAATCGATGTTGATGGCACGACCGGTGAAGTTGGCGTTGGCGATGACCCGGTTGAGGGCCCCCTCCAGCTCACGGACGTTGGATCTCAGGCGCTTGGCGATGAAGAAGGCGACTTCGTCCGGCAGGTGGATCTGGTTTTCGTCCGCCTTGCGCATCAGGATCGCGACTCGGGTCTCCAGCTCTGGCGGTTCGATCGCCACCGTCAGGCCCCAGCCGAAGCGGGACTTGAGGCGATCCTCCACCCCGTTGATCTCCTTCGGATAACGATCCGAGGTCAGGATGATCTGCTGGTTACCTTCGAGCAAGGCGTTGAAGGTATGGAAGAACTCCTCCTGGGAGCGCTCCTTGTTGGCGAAGAACTGGATGTCATCGATGAGCAGGGCATCGACGCTACGGTAATAACGCTTGAACTCTTCAATGGCGTTATTCTGCAGCGCCTTCACCATGTCCTGAACGAAACGCTCGGAGTGCATGTAGATGACTTTGGCGTCTTTCTTGCGTTCCTTGATGGCATTGCCAACGGCGTGCAGCAGGTGGGTCTTGCCCAGACCGGTACCACCATAGAGGAACAGCGGATTATAAGCGCCACCCGGATTGTCGGCGACCTGACGGGCCGCCGCACGGGCCAACTGGTTGGACTTACCTTCGACGAAATTCTCGAAGGTATAGTTCACGTTGGTGTTGCTCTTGTGGTTCGGCTCGGGCTTGGTTTCCGCCTTGCTTTCCCAGCTCTTCTGCAAGTTATTCACAGGCGCAGCCCCCCGCGTCGGCGCTCTGGCGACCGCGACGGGATGGGGACGATTACCTATGTCAAAACGCAGGGTGGGACCATCGACGCCACAGAGTTCATTGATGATGCCGTTGACCCGGAGCAGGTACTTGTCGCGTACCCAATCCAGAACGAAGCGATTAGGTGCATACAGGGTCAGAGTATTGTCACTCAACTCCGCTTGAAGCGGCCGGATCCACATGCTGAATTCTGCCGAGGGCAACTCATCTTGCAGCCGGTTTAGGCACTGCTGCCATAGCGAAGCAGTCACTCTAGACTCCCGTCAATTGATTAACTAAAGACCGGCTATTCTACGTTTTTAGCGGCTGGATCTCCAGTTGCCGCCACGGGGATCCAGCAAATAAGATCCTTGACTTTCAAGGATCCAGCGCCCCAGGATCTGATTTCATCCCCAAAGTTACCCACAGCTACCAGCTGGGGTGTGGACAGAATGATTCGGTGCTGCTGCGGTTATTTTATATAACCAAATATCATTTATTCTTTATATTTTATTCCAATAACATCAGCGCCAACCCGTGATTACAACTAAAAATACAAGACAATATAGAGAGAGAGGAATCCCATGACATCCACCATCAAGCTGATCTCCGGCGCCGCCATTCTGCTGGCCGCCCTGTCAGGCCAAGCCATCGCCCAGGAAACCATCAAGGTCGGCATGTCCGGCAAATATTTCCCGTTCACCTTCGTCAAGCAGGACAAGCTGCAGGGCTTCGAGGTGGACATGTGGAACCAGATCGGTGAGCGTGCCGGCTACAAGGTCGAATTCGTCACCGCCAGCTTCTCCGGTCTGTTCGGCATGCTGGAAACCGGTCGCGTCGATACCATCTCCAACCAGATCACCATCACCGACGAGCGCAAGGCCAAGTACGCCTTCTCCCAGCCCTATGTCTATGACGGCGCCCAGATAGTAGTACGCAAGGGTAACGACAGCATCCAGGGTCTCAAGGATCTGGAAGGCAAGACCGTCGCGGTGAACCTCGGCTCCAACTTCGAAGAGCTGCTGCGCAAGAACGATCCGAACAAGAAGATCGACATCCGTACCTATGATTCCAGCTTCGAGCAGGACGTCGCCCTGGGTCGCATCGATGCCTTCGTGATGGACCGCGTCTCCACCGCCCAGCTGATCAAGGAATCCAAGCTGCCGCTGCAACAGGCCGGCAAGCCATTCGAGACTATCGAAAACGCCCTGCCCTTCCTGAAAACCCCGGAAAAGCAGGCCGTGCTGAAGAAAGTTGACGATGCCCTGACCGCCATGCGCAAAGACGGCTCCCTGACCAAGATCTCGGAAAAATGGTTCGCAGCGGACATCACCAGCAAATAAATGATGCATTTCGATCTCGAGTACACGCTCGGGCTGTTCCCCATCCTGCTCAAATATCTGGGCACCACGATGGAAATGGCCCTGTGGGGATTCGTATTGGCACTCGTGCTGTCGCTGGCCCTGGCGATAGTACGGGTGTTTCGCGTTCCCGCGATTCACTGGCTGGCGATGCTCTATATCTCGTTCTTTCGGGGTACCCCTCTGCTCGTCCAGCTGTTCCTGCTCTACTACGGCCTGCCACAACTCTTCCCCATCTTCGTGGGGATGGATGCCTTCACCGCCGCCATCATAGGCCTGACCCTGCACTTTGCCGCCTACATGGCCGAGTCGATCCGGGCCGCCATTCTGGGCATCCACAAGAGTCAGATGGAGGCAGCCCTCAGCATCGGCATGAGCCGCTACCAGGCGATGCAGCGGATCATTCTGCCGCAAGCGGCCCGCATCGCGACCCCGTCGCTGATGAACTACTTCATCGACATGATCAAGAGCACCTCGCTGGCCTTCACTCTCGGGGTGGCGGAGATCATGGGCAAGGCGCAGATGGAAGCGGCCTCCTCCTTCAAGTTCTTCGAGAGCTTCATGGCAGTGGCCCTGGTCTACTGGGTCGTGGTCATCTTCTTCACCCGCTTGCAGCATCTGCTGGAAGTTCGTCTCAACCGTGCTTACTAAGGGAGGACAAGATGATGAACAAGTTAATTATTCACTCACAGCTCCTGCTGGAAGCCCGGTTTAACTGCGCCGACTGAGGAACAACTCATGATCAAACTGAGCGGCCTCACCAAGGCGTTCGATGACAATGTAGTGCTCAACAGCATCGATCTGGAGGTCAAGAAGGGGGAGATTGTGGTCATCATCGGCCCCTCCGGCACCGGTAAATCAACCCTGTTGCGCTGCCTGAATCTGCTGGAGACGCCGGATGCCGGCGCGCTTGCCATCGACGATCTGCGGCTGGATCTGGCCAATGCCAGCGAGCAGCAGGCCATCGAGCTGCGCAAGCGCGCCTCCTTCGTGTTCCAGAACTACGCCCTGTTCGCCAACAAGACGGCGCTGGACAACATTGCCGAGGGGCTGATCACCGTCTGGAAGCAACCCAAGGCGGAGGCGCGAGCCACCGCACTCGGCATCCTCAAGGACATCGGCCTCGCCGACAAGCGGGATGCCTATCCGGCGTCGCTGTCCGGCGGCCAGCAGCAGCGTGTAGGCATAGGTCGTGCCATGGCGGCGCACTCCAAGGTGATCCTGTTCGATGAACCCACCTCGGCGCTCGATCCCGAATGGGTCGATGAGGTGTTGGGGCTGATGAAACTGCTCGCCAGCCAGCACCAGACCATGGTGGTGGTGACCCACGAGATCGAGTTTGCCCGTGATGTCGCCGATCGGGTGATCTTCATGGAAGGGGGCCGGATCGTGGAGCAGGGCCCACCGAGCCAGATATTGGTCGATCCGCAGGATCCCCGCACCCGGGAATTCCTGCGCAAAGTGCTTAAATAGCTCTCTCTTTGGCGGCCTTGCCGCCTTTTTTCTTGGAGGATCCTTGTTTAACCCCGGGTTGCCAGTATAATTCGGGGCCCTTGATCCTCCGGATCCTGTCAGCTTTCACGGCCTCTTTCATGAGTTCGGTGCAAGATGAGGGGTGCGGCGGATTGACGAGAAGCCGAACTCTGTTTAGAATTCGGCCTCTTTTGCTAGTCGTCACACGCTATAGCTGGCGCGTCGGCTCAGTGTGACAATCAAAACTGTACAGAAATACGGAATCTAATCATGAGTAAACGTACTTTTCAGCCGTCCAACCTGAAGCGCAAGCGCTCTCACGGTTTCCGCGCTCGCATGGCTACTGCCAACGGTCGCAAGGTTCTGGCCGCTCGTCGTGCCAAGGGTCGTGCCCGCCTGGTAGTCTAATGCCTACCCAGCACACCTTCTCTCGGGAGTTACGTCTGTTAACTCCCGAACACTTCAAACGCGTTTTCGCCGAGCCTGTCCGGGCCGCTTCGCCGCAAATTACACTTCTTGCTTGCCCCAACACCCTCGAACACCCCCGTCTTGGCCTCGCTGTGCCCAAAAAAGCACTCAAGCGTGCGGTCTGGCGCAACCGTGTCAAACGAGTGGTACGGGAAAGCTTCCGTCTCAATCAGGCCAACCTGCCCGCTATCGACATCGTCGTCATAGCCAAAGGCGGCATCAAAGAGATGGATAACGAGGAGTTGTTCAAGTTACTGGAAAAGCTATGGCGCACTCTGTCACGCCGTTGCAATGGGTAGCTATCAAACTGATACGCCTGTATCAGCTAATCATTAGTCCCCTGCTCGGGCCACGCTGCCGTTTCACTCCGACTTGTTCCCAATTTGCGATAGAAGCCATCCGACTTCACGGTTTCATAAAAGGCGTTTGGTTAGCTAGCAAACGTCTATTAAAATGCCATCCCTTATCCGAGGGTGGTTATGACCCGGTTCCGCAACCAAAGCGAAGAAACTGAAGACTATGGAATCACAACGCAATTTACTTCTGATCGGTTTGCTGTTCGTGAGCTTCTTGCTCTGGCAACAGTGGGAGTCCGACAAGGCTCCGAAGCCGGCCCCGGTTACCGTGGCCCAAACCGAACATTTCGTGCCTGAAGCCGGTCAGACCGGTGATATTCCCCAGGTTTCCGAGCAAGCCAACGCCACCGCCGCACGCAAGCTTGTCACCGTCTCCTCCGACGTGCTCAAGCTGACCCTGGATACCCAGGGTGGTGACATCGTCTCTGCCGAACTGCTGGCCCACAAGCTGGAAGAAGGCAAGGAACAGGCGTTCACGCTGCTGACCAGCCAACCTGCGCACATCTATGTTGCCCAGAGTGGTCTGGTGGGTCGCGATGGCCCGGACAGCCAGCCCCAGGGTCGTCCCACCTATGAAGCCGCCCAGACCAGCTATCAGCTGGCCGACGGTCAGGATCAAGTCGTGGTGCCCATGACCTGGACCGACAGCAAGGGCGTGGTCTTCACCAAGGAATTCGTGCTCAAGCGCGGTGACTATGCGATTGGCGTCGATTACAAGATCGACAACAAATCCGCCGAGCCGGTCCAGGTGCAGTTCTATGGTCAGCTGAAGCAGACCGTGACCACACCGAAGGATCAGGAAGGTCATGCCATGGTGGCCAGCGCCTACCGTGGTGGCGCCTTCTCCAGCGAAGACACCCGCTACAAGAAGTACACCTTCGACGAGATGAAGGATGCCGACCTGAACAAGACCACCAAAGGTGGTTGGGTCGCCATGCTGCAACACTACTTCGTCTCTGCCTGGGCACCGAATGCCGACGACAACAACAGCTTCTACAGCCGCGTGATCCCGGGTAAAGACCAGGCCATCATCGGCTACAAGGCGCCGCTGGTTGACGTGGCCGCCGGCCAGCAAGCCGAAGTGGGCAGCAAGCTGTGGGTCGGTCCCAAGCTGCAAGACCAGATGGCCAAGGTGGCAAACCACCTCGACCTGACTGTCGACTACGGCTGGCTCTGGTTCATCGCCCAACCGCTGCACTGGCTGCTGACCGTGTTCCACGGTTTCGTCCAGAACTGGGGTGTGGCCATCATCATGCTGACCCTGCTGGTTCGCGGCATCATGTTCCCGCTGACCAAGGCCCAGTACACCTCCATGGCCAAGATGCGCATGCTGCAGCCCAAGCTGGCCGCGCTCAAGGAACGCTTCGGTGACGATCGCCAGAAGATGTCCCAGGGCATGATGGAGCTGTACAAGAAGGAGAAGGTCAACCCGCTCGGTGGCTGTCTGCCGATCCTGGTGCAGATGCCGATCTTCATCGCCCTCTACTGGGCACTGATGGAATCGGTTGAGCTGCGTCATGCGCCGTTCGCCCTGTGGATCACCGACCTGTCGGTGAAGGACCCCTTCTTCGTGCTGCCGATCCTCATGGGTGCCTCCATGTGGTATCTGCAGAAGATGAGCCCGACCACCATCACCGACCCGATGCAGCAGAAAGTGATGCAGTTCATGCCGATCATCTTCACCTTCATGTTCCTCTGGTTCCCGGCTGGTCTGACCCTGTACTGGCTGGTGAGTAACGTCATCTCCATCACCCAGCAGACCATCATCTATCGTCAGCTGGAGAAGAAAGGCCTGCACACCCGCAGCTAATCTTCCCCGATGACAAAAGAGGCGGCCTTCGGGCCGCCTTTTTTATTACAATGTCCGCAATCACCGAACAGACGAGTCAAGCAAATGACAACAGATACAATAGTGGCTCAGGCCACCGCTCCCGGCCGGGGTGGCGTCGGCATAGTCCGGGTCTCGGGCCCCGCCGCCGAGCGGGTCGCCGAAGCCGTGCTCGGCAGGCTCCCCCGAGTGCGTTATGCCGAATATCTGCCGTTCAACGATGAGCAGGGCCAGCCACTGGATCAGGGCATAGCCCTGCTGTTCAAGGCCCCCAACAGCTTCACCGGCGAAGACGTGCTGGAACTGCAGGGTCACGGCGGCCCCGTCATCCTGGACATGCTGATCCGCCGCATCCTGCAGATCGAGGGCATCCGCCCCGCTCGCCCCGGCGAGTTCAGCGAACGCGCCTTCCTCAACGACAAGCTGGATCTGGCCCAGGCCGAGGCCATCGCCGATCTGATCGAAGCCTCCAGCGAGCAGGCCGCTCGCAGCGCCATGCACTCCCTGCAGGGCCAGTTCTCCGGCAAGATCCAGCAACTGGTGGAGAGTCTCACCCGGTTGCGGATCTATGTGGAGGCCGCCATCGACTTCCCGGACGAGGAGATCGATTTTCTCTCCGACGGCAAGGTGGCCGGCGATCTGTACGCCATCATGGACGAGCTGGATGCCGTGCGCGGGGAAGCCAAGCAGGGCGCCCTGCTGCGGGAGGGGATGAAGGTGGTGATCGCCGGTCGTCCCAACGCCGGCAAGTCGAGCCTGCTCAACGCCCTGGCCGGGCGCGAGTCCGCCATCGTCACCGAGATCGCCGGTACCACCCGTGACGTGCTGCGCGAGCACATCCACCTGGATGGCATGCCGCTGCACATCATCGACACCGCCGGCCTGCGCGACACCCAGGACAAGGTGGAACAGATCGGCATAGAGCGCGCCTGGGCCGAGATAGAGCAGGCCGATCGGGTGCTGTTCATGGTGGATGGCACAACGACAAACGCCATAGACCCCCACGAGATCTGGCCGGAATTTGTTGATCGGTTGCCAAAAAACATCGGCCTCACCGTGGTGCGCAACAAGGCCGATCTGACCGGCGAAGATCTGGCACCGAGCCAGGAGCTGGGTCACGCCGTCTACCGCATCTCCGCCAAGACCGAGCTGGGGCTGCCCGCCCTGCGCGAGCACCTCAAGGCCTGCATGGGCTTCCAGGGCAACACCGAGGGCGGCTTCATGGCCCGTCGTCGCCACCTGGATGCGCTGGAACGCGCCGCCGAGCGGCTGCTGGTGGCCAAGGAGCAGCTCGAGGTCTATGTCGCCGGCGAGCTGGTGGCCGAGGAACTGCGCCTGGCGCAGGAGTCCTTGAGCGAGATCACCGGTGAGTTCAGCTCGGACGATCTGCTGGGTCGCATTTTCTCCAGTTTTTGTATTGGTAAATAGGTTTTTTTAGTACAAACACCCACTAAAAATAAGAAAACTTGTCATCGATGCTGCCCAATCAGGCGGGGTCGATGACAAGTTGAGTGACACACTCCTCCCCCCACACACGGCAGGGCCATGACCGACATTCGCAAGCTGGATCTGAATCTGCTCAAGGCATTCGATGCCTTGCTCGACGAGCGCAGCGTGACCCTGGCGGCTGCCCGGCTCTCCCTGACCCAGCCCGCGGTCAGCGGCATGCTGACCCGGCTGCGGGACAACTTCGACGATCCCCTGTTCGTGCGCACCGCCCGTGGCGTGGTGCCGACCCAGCGGGCGCTGGAGCTGGCCCCCACCCTCAAGCGGGTGCTTGGCGACATCCAGCTCATGCTGCAACCCAGCCACTTCGATCCGGCGACGGCCACCTTGCGCTGGTCGGTGGCCGCCACCGACTATGCGCTGCAAGCCGTGCTGCTCCCTTTCCTGCGGGAACTGCGCCAGCAGGCCCCCGGCATCCAGGTCGTCGCTCATCCGATCGATGATCAGTCGGTCTACGGCCAGCTGGAGCGCGGGGAGCTGGATCTGGCCCTGATGACCCCGGACTCCACCCCGGGCAACCTGCATCTACGCCCCCTCTATCAGGAGGAGTACGTCTGCGTGGTGCGGGAGGGACACCCGGTCACCCGGGAAGGAGAGCTGTCGCTGGAGAGCTTCTGCGCCCTGGACCACGGGCTGGTCTCCTACAGCGGCGGCGGTTTGACCGGGGTGACCGATCAGGCCCTGGCGGCCTTGGGGCGAGAGCGCAGGGTGGCCCTCTCGGTCCCAAGCTTCCTGATCCTGATGGAGGTGCTGCGCAGCAGCGATCTGGTGGCCATGATGCCGCGCCGCCTGATTTCCCGAGAGCTGGGACTGGCCGAGCTGCAGATCCCGCTCACCGTGCCCGGCTTCACCAAGTCGATGGCCTGGCATGAGCGCACCCACAAGGATCCGGCCCAGTGCTGGCTGCGGCAGCTGATCCAGACCACCAGCCAAGCCAGTTAACAAAAAGGCGCCGATAGGCGCCTTTTTCATGGGATCAACTCGGGCGATAACGCTCGAGCCAATGGGCATAGGGGGCGGGCAACACCCAGGAGGGGCGCTCGATGCCAAGGGCGAGGGCCGCCTGATAGGGCCAGTGGGGGTTGGCCAGATGGACCCGGCCAATCATCACCAGATCCAGCAGCCCGTCCGCCACGGTCGCCTCGGCGTTGTGGGGATTGTCGATGCCCCAGGAGGAGGCCACCGGCAGGCCGGTCTCCTGGCGCACCCGCCCGGCGATCGGCGCGAGGAAGGCCGGCCCCCAGGGGATTTGGGTATCCGGGGTGGAGAAGCCCATGCTGACGCTCAGCATGTCGAGCCCGGCCTCTCCCATGGCCTTGGCCAGGGCGATGGACTCCTGCAGCGTCTCCTCATCCCGGCCATCGTATTCGATCACGCCAAAGCGGGCAGTCAACGGCAGCCGCTCCGGCCAGACCGCACGCACCGCCCCCAGGGTCTCCAGCAGGAAGCGGCTACGGCCGTGCCAGTCGCCACCGTATTCATCCTCGCGCCGGTTGGCATGCACCGAGAAGAAGCTCTGGGCTAGATAGCCGTGAGCGAAGTGCAGCTCCAGCCACTCGAAACCGGCCTTCTTCGCTCGCTTGGCGGCGGCGGCAAAGTCGGCCTGCACCCTGGTGATATCCGCCAAGCTCATGGCCCGCGGCATCCGAGACAACTGCTGGCCGAAGGGAATGGCAGAGGGAGAGAGGATCTCCCAGCCGCGGGGATCCTCGGCGGCGATATGATCATCCCCTTCCCACGGCTTGTTGGCGTTGGCCTTGCGGCCGGCATGGGCGATCTGGATGCCGGGGACGGCGCCCGCCGCCTTGATGGCACTGGCTATCCTGGCCAGCTCGCTGGCCTGCTCATCGTTCCACAGCCCCAGACAGGCCGGGCTGATGCGCCCCTCAGGGGAGACGGCGGTCGCCTCGACGATCACCAGCCCCGCGCCCCCCCGGGCCAGGTTGGCGTAGTGGGACAGGTGCCACTCGTTGGCGAGCCCGTCGGTCGCGCTGTATTGGCACATGGGGGGCACGGCGATGCGGTTGCGAAGGGTCACATCCTTGAGGGTAAAGGGGGTGAACAGAGCAGACATGGTTTCTCCTGATGCAACTGATGGCTGGCACAGCCAAAAAAGAAGATCATCATGCAAAAAGCCGGGGCACAATAGCAAAGCGCCATTACTGATGACTCCCATCAGCAGGATCAATATCAGCGAGACGCCGTGCCCTGCACCCAAGATATTAATATTAATAATATGAAACATACTAAATGACGATTTTACTTATATCACCGTTTTTCCCATCCTAGGGCCATCCACGGCGGCCCCGCCAGGGTCACCGCCCCCCGTCTGCATGAGGAAAAAGAGATGAACGAGATCGTCTGGCCAGAGGGCTACCTACCCGGATTGACCGATAACTTCGCCTCCAATGAGGTTATCGTGGCCAACCTCAAGGTGGCCGATGTCTGGCCCCTGCTGAACACCCCTGCCCTGTGGCCCGGTTACTACCCCAACTCCGCCAACATCCGCATTCATGATGGCAAAGGGCCAGCGCTGGCCAAGGGGGTGCGTTTCTACTTCGAAACCTTCGGCTTCCCGGTCGATGCCAGGGTCGTCGAGCATCAGCCCCCTGCAGCGGGTCAGCCGGCACAGATTGCCTGGCATGGCTGGGCCGGAGAGGAAGGCAGCGATGAGCGGCTCGACGTACACCATGCCTGGCTGCTGGAGGAGCTGTCACACAACCGGTTGCGGATCCTGACCCAGGAGACCCAACGAGGCAAACCGGCCCAGACCCTGGCGATCGCCGAGCCAAACCCCATGATAAATGGCCATGATCAGTGGCTTAAGGGATTGATTGCTGCTGCCAGGGCAAGCAAAAGCAGTTAAAAATAAAGCGGGATGGCCATGCCATCCCGCTTTCTGCTCGCTCATTGTCCAACGTCGCCCGGCGGCCAGACCTGTTAGAGGCGACGCAGGCACCACATGAAGTAAGCGCCCCCTAACAGGGTGGAAACCAGCCCGACCGGCACTTCTTGCGGGAACAGGACTTGCTGACCTATCCAATCCGCCGAGACCATCAACAAGGCACCGCACCCCGCCGCCCCGAGCAGGTGCCAGCGCGCCCGCACCAGCCCCATCAGCTTGGCCATGTGCGGCGCCAGCAGGCCGGCGAAGGAGAGCGGGCCTATCACCATGGTCGCACTGGCGGTCAGCACGGCCACCAGCAGCAGGATGACGAGCTGGGCGCGGCTCAGCCGAATGCCGAGCGCCGTCGCCACCGCCGGCCCCATCGGCATCAGATCGAGCCAGCGGCTCACCAGCAGACAGACCCCCAGCATCAGCAGCGCCAGCACCGCCAGCGCCACGGCCACCGGTTGGGTGACGTAATAGGTGGAGCCGGACATCCAGGAGAGCAGTTGTTGCACCCGCAGATCGCCGTTGGCCAGCGCGATGGCCTGCAGCGGCTCGAACAGCGCCGTGATGGCGATGCCGGACAGCAAAATTCGCTCAGGCTGGAAGCCATGCTTGCGGTTGATCAGCACCAGTAGCAGCAGGCAGCCAAAGGCGCCCACCAGCCCACCCAACAGCATCATGGGGAGCGGCAAAGCCGGCAACAGCAAGGCCGTCGCAATCACCCCCATGAAGGTGCCACCGCTCACCCCCAGCAGCTCCGGGCTCGCCATGGGGTTGTTGCTGACGCGCTGCAGCAGGGTACCCGCCAGCGCCAGCAGCACGCCGGCCGCACCGGCCGCCAGGGTGCGCGGCAGACGCCACTCCAGCTGGGCCTGCCATCTGAGCCAGCTCGGCCAGTCCCAGCCGTGCATCCCCTGCCCGAACAACAGGGAGGCCAGCATGGCTACCAGCAGCGCGGCCACCAGCAAGCCGATGAAGCGGGCCGGTGCCGGATGCCGCTCCACCACCAGTCCGCTGGCCGATTTAGGCGTCGACGACTTGAAGGTGAGGCGCGGGATCAGCCAGAGCAGCAGCGGCGCCCCCAGCAGGGCCGTCATGGCACCGGTCGGGATCAGCACGGGCCAGAAGCGGGTCAGGGATTGCAGCAGCAGATCGGTGGCCGCCAGCAGCAGAGCCCCCAGCACGGGCGCCCACAGCAGGCGCAGGCCGAGCCGCCTCACCCCCAGCATCCGCACCATGACGGGGGCCGCCAGCCCGATGAAACCGATGAGCCCTACCACGCTCACCACGCAAGCCGTGATGAAGACCGAGAGACCGAGACCGGCGAAGCGCAGGTGCTTGAGAGAAACCCCCAGGCTGCGGGCACTGGCATCATCCAGCTCCAGCACCGCCAGGGGACGGGTCAGCAGCGCCGCCAGCACGCAGGCCACCAGCAGCCGTGGCAACAGGTAGCCGACACCACTCCAGCTGGTCTGGGCCAATGAGCCGCTGCCCCACACCAGCAGGCCCTTGAGTTCCTCCTGGAAGAACAGCAAGAGTCCCAGGCTGATGGCAGCGAGGTAAAGGTTGATCACCAGGCCCGCGAACACGATGACCACGGGGTTGAGCTGACGACGCCAGGCCAGGGCAAACACCAGCCCCATGGCGAGGCTCCCCCCCAGCATGGCGATCCACTCTCGCCCGATCAGCAGCCAGCTCGGGGCAAACAAGGTCACTACCATCAATGCCAGCTGGGCACCTGAGGCAACCCCCAGGGTGGTAGGGGATGCGAGCGGATTGCGCAACACCTGCTGCATCAGGGTGCCGGCCAGGCCGAGGGCGGCGCCGGCCAGCAGGCAGATCGCCAGCCTCGGCAACCAGCTGAAGTGGATCACCGCCTGGCGGGCATCGTCCAGTTGTGGCGAGAACAGGGCCTGCCACCAGAGTGCCTGCGGCAGCTGGTGGGCCAGATCCCAGCCGGCCAGCGCGCCGATGAGCAACAGCAGGAAGAGGCCGGGTCGCAGCAGGGAGGTGGGAAGAATAGCGTTCATTGGGCGGCCCCCTTGACGGTCACCTGGGTCGCCGGATCGGAGGACAGTTCCTCCTGCAAGGTGCCACTCAGCAGATCGGCGAAGCGACGGGCGGCGAGCAGGCCGCCGAAGCTCCAGACGGCGGGCAGATGCAACACCTTGCCCTGCTTCACCAGGGGTAGATGCTGCCACAACCCCGGCTCCTGCAGACGCTCGTTCACCCCGACCGGGATGGGATCGACCACCACCAGCCGAGCCTGTGGCAGGGCCAGAAACTGCTCAAGGCTGACCACCGAGAAGCCCCAGGCATTGGTCTCCCCCTGCCAGGCGTTGCGCAGCCCCAGCCGGTTCATCACCGCCTCGAACAGGCTGTGACGGCCAAACACCCGCACATGGCGCTCGTCGATAAACTGCACCAGCAACAAGGGCGGCAGATCGGCGGGCAAACTTGCCTTCATCTGTGCCAGATCCTGCTCCAGCACGGCGAGCTGACGCTCGGCCTCGGCGGTTCTATTCACCAGCGCGGCTATGGTCAGGGTCGCCTCGTGCAGCCGTTGCCACAGGTCGGTATCGGGTTCATAGAGGGCGATGGACTGCACAGGTGCGATGCGGGACAGGGTCGGCTCCAGCGACGCCATCAGCGGCGAGATGAGGATAAGATCGGGTTTGAGCTCCGCCAGCAACTCGCGGTTGGGTTGCATGCGCAGGCCTATGTCCACCACCTCGGCGGGCAGCCTGGGCTCGCCCACCCAGGCACGGTAGGACTCCACATCCCCCATGGCCAGCGGGGTCACGCCAAGGGCCAGCAGGGTTTCCGCAATGGTCCAGTCGACGGTGGCGATGCGGGGCACGGCCAGGTGCTCGCCAGACCGAGCTGTATCGCCGACGACAGTGTTACTCGCCGGGCCAGCCTGCAACGCCAGCGGCGCCAACAGGCAGAGCAACCACCCCGCCTTTTTCAATGAAGATCTCAAGATAACGAACCTTGTCTAAACGATGGCGATGGCATGGTCATGGGCCGGATGGCGAATGACCTCCATGGGGATGCCATACATGGGGTGCAGGGTCTCGCCGGTTTGTCGTGATATGGGGACAAATAACTCATCGGGATAACAAACCTTGTCTAAACGATGGCGATGGCGTGGTCATGGGCCGGATGGCGAATGACCTCCATGGGGATGCCATAGATGGCGTGCAAGGTCTCGCTGGTCATGATCTGCGCCGGCTCGCCATGGGTCAGCAGCCGGCCGCTGTGCAGCGCCACCAACCGATCGCAGAAGCGGGAGGCCATGTTGATGTCGTGAATGACGATGATGACCCCGAGGTTGAGCTGGCGACTCAACCGCTTGATGAGCGTGAGCACCTCCACCTGATGGGCCACGTCCAGCGCGGCCAGCGGCTCATCCAGCAGGATGAAGCGGCTCTCCTGAGCCAGCAGCATGGCCAGCCAGACCCGCCCCCGCTCGCCACCGGACAGGGTATCCACCAGCCGATCGGCGAAGCGCTCGGTATGGGTGAGGGCGATGGCCTTGTCGACCTGGTTGTGATCCTCCTCCCCCATGCGGCCCAGCAGGCCACGCCAGGGGTAGCGACCCATCTCCACCAGCTCCCGGCCGAGCAGATTCTCGGCGCTCGGCAGATGCTGGGGCAGATAGGCGACCTGGCGGGCAAAATCCCGGTTGCCCCACTCCGACAGCGGCTTGTCGTCGAACAGGATCTCGCCAGCACTCAGCGGTTGCTGGCGGGCCAGCAGCTTGAGCAGTGTGGATTTGCCGGAGCCGTTGTGGCCGATGAGGCCATAGACCCGGCCCTGTTCGAAACGCAAGCTGGTGGGTTGCAGCAGCTGACGGTCGTTCACCGCAAAGCTGGCGGATTTCATCTCAAACATGATTCATTCCTGTACTGAAGGGGGCAGGCTCTCACCTCCCCCTTGCGGCCGGTGTCAGACCGGCACCTCGCTATCCAGATGGGCGACGGCATCCTGACTGACCCGTTCGCGCCGTTCGCCAACCAGCTCGGTGAGCTGGCCCTGGCGCATCTCCAGCAGGCGATCGGCCTGGGCGAAGTAGAGATCGTCGTGGCTGATGGCGATCACCGTCTTGCCCATCTCCTTGAGCCGCGGCAGCAGCACCTGATAGAAGATGCGGCGGAACTGGGGATCCTGATCCGCGGCCCACTCGTCAAACAGCATGATCTCGCGTTGCTCCGCCAGCGCCAGCAGCAGGGCGACCCGCTTGCGTTGACCCTGGGAGAGCTCGATGTCGGCGATGAAATCATCCTCGATACGCAACTTGCTGCCCATCTGCAGCCGATCCAGCCACTCGGCGATCAGTGCCTGCTTCGGCTCTGGCCCAAGCAGGTGCTGGAACAGGTGATAGTCGGTGAAGATGGCGGAGAACAGCGCCAGATAAGCGTTGCGATCGGCGATGGGCTCGCCATCCAGCAGGATCCGGCCCGAGACCGGCTGATAGAGGCCGGTCAGCAGCATGGCCAGAGTCGACTTGCCGGAGCCGTTGCCACCGATTATGAAGATCTGCTCCCCTTTCTCGATGGTGAGATTGACCGGACCCACGACGAAACCGCCCTCTCCCTGATAGTGGAAGCTCACTTCCTCCAGCTGGATACGCTGCCAGGCATGGGGGGCCGGCGGCAACGGGAAGGCGGGATCCGGCTCTGCCAGGGTCAGGGTCGCTATCTTGTCGAACGCCACCTGAGCGGCGATCAGGGTCGGCAAGGCACCTATGCCCTGCAATAGAGGGGTCCGCAGGAACAGCAGAGTCAGGGCGAAGGTGGCGGCCACATTGGTGTTGGCCCAGCCCAGACCGTTGGCCAGGAAGAACACCAGACCGATGGCCCCCAGCATCATGATGTTCGACCAGTTCACCGCGCTCAGGTGATAGGTGTCGGCACGGATGATGTGCTGGCGATAGTCGATTGCGTTCTGCTCATAGAGCCGGTGGTAGACGAAGTGAGCCCGCTCGCGATTGAGCGCCAGCTCCTTGCTGCCGGCGATGATGGCCTGATAGTTCTGATAGAGCTTGTCTTCGGCCTGCCGCATGCGGGACAGGTGGCGATAGACCCGGTTCACCAGCAGCCAGCCCACCACCATGGTGAAGGTGACCCAGAGTGCGGTGACGCCGAGCAGGGCCGGCGACAGCCAGCCGAGGTAGAGGGTGGAGCCGAGGGTGAGCACCAGCCCCTGCACCAGCTCCGGCAGACGCACGAAGGCGATGGTGATCTGGCCGATGTCGCTGGAGAGGGAAGCCAGCAGCGGCCCCTGCCCTATCTGGCGAATGCGGGCGACATCGGTATCCAGCAGTTGCTTGAGCAGACGACCACGCAGGTGATAGACGAAATGATGGCCGAGGGTGGTCAGCGCGAGCTGGGAGCCCAGAGTGATCACCAGCAGCAGCAGAATAAGGCCGATCAGCTGGCCAAGGACCGATAAGGGATCCCCAACTGATTCGATAAGAGATTGATTGATAAAGGCAATGACGCCAATCCCGCTGACGGCACTGAGCAGGCTGAGCAGGGTAATGACGATAAAGGGCCAACGATATTGGCGGTAAACGAGTGACAAGAGTTCCATGACAGGCCTGTGTACAAAAAGAAGGAGGGCGGGAGCTTGAGGCTCCCGCCCGGCCTGTATCTTACCAGCGGTAGTTGACGGTGCCGACTATGCTGCGCGGCTCACCGTAGTAGCAGTAGTAATCACAGCTCGCTACATAGGTGTCGTCCAGCAGGTTGTTGACATTGAGCTGGGCACGCCAGTTCTTGGCAAAATCATACCCGATCATCGCATCCCACACCGTCTGGGCCGGCACCTGAGCCGAACCATAGATGGGGTTGTAGTTGGCATCCACGGCGCCGATACCGACACTGGAGCCGATGTAACGCACCCCGGTACCGACTTCCAGCCCGGAGACAGGACCCTGCTGCACCTTGTAGTTGCCCCAGAAGGAGGCTTGGTGGCGCGGGATCAGACTGGCCTGGCGATCGCCATTGCCGGTATCGTTGGTCTTGGCGTCTGTGTAGGTATAAGCCGCGGTCAGGCGCAGTGCAGCGGTCGCCTGCACGCTCCCTTCCAGCTCGACCCCCTGGGAAGTCACTTTACCGGCCTGGGTCTGCTGGCCGGAACCGGTGGAGACCAGGGAGTTGGTCTGCTCCAGATCGAACAGCGCCAGGTTGATGTAACCATCGAGGAAGCTCGGCGCATACTTGATGCCGGTCTCATACAACTTGCCTTCCAGCGGCTTGTAGGAGCTGCCGGTATTGGGGTCGATCCCCGCCAGCACTTCGAACGACTCCGCATAGGTGAAGTAAGGAGAGAGGCCGTTGTCGGCCAGATACATCAGGCTGCCGGAGAGCGAGAGGTTGTCGTCGTACTGTTTCTCGTCCTTGCTCTTGGCTTCGCTGATGTTGTGGGTTTCCACATAGTCGAAGCGACCACCGCCGGTCAGCAGCCAGCGATCATCCCAGCGGATCTGGTGCTGGGCATAGATGCCGGTCTGGCCCTTGGTGCTCTTCTGATAGGTGGCGGTGGACTCATCGAAGCCGGGGAAGCCGCTGTAATCCGGGTTCATGGTATCGATGGATCCCATGGCGTAGTTGTCGGCCTCGACCCCTTCATTCACGTGACGCTGCAGATCGATCCCCATCAGCAGGGTCTGCTCGGTGCGATCCGTGTTCCAGTAACCCACCATCTGGTTGTCCATGGTGGCACTCTTGGTGTCGCCATCACGGTAGATCAGACCACGGTAGGCGGTGGTGCCCTGATAGGTCGGGAAGATATAGGTCTGGCGCAGCAACAGATCGTTGTAGTTGAAGCGGACGTTCTGCTTGAACTCCCAGGTCTGGCTGATCTGGTGGGCCAGCTCGTAACCGGCGGAGATCTGGGTGTTGCGGTTACGATCGTAATCCGGCTGACTCAGGTTGGTGCTGGGATCGATCTGGCCACCGGAGGTGTCCAGGGTTCCGTAGACGGGGAAGAAGCCGTTGGTGGGCACCCCTTCATCATGCAGGAAGCTGCCCAGCAGGGTCAGGCTGGTGCGATCCGAAATATCCAGGGTCACGCTCGGTGCCAGATAGGTTCGCTCGTTATAGGTGCCATCCAGCACGCCGTCCCGCTCTTTATAGAGCGCAACCATGCGATAGCGGCTGTTTTCGGTCAGCTCGTCGGAGAAATCGACCCCGACCTGACGCAGATCCCGGTTCCCCAGTTGCAGATTGACCAGGCCTTGAGGGGTCTCGGTGGGGTGCTTGCTGATGGAGTTGATCACGCCGCCGGGAGGCGCCTCACCGTAGAGGATGGAGGCCGGTCCCTTCAGCAATTCCACGCTTTCCATGCCAAACGGCTCGGGCGTCCAGACATAGTAACCGGTGCTGAACAGGCGGTTGCCATCCAGATAGGAGGCGGCATCGAAGCCACGGACCTTGAACCAGTCGGTGTTGTTGTCAGAGCCATAGAGGCCGGTGAGCACACCCGCGCGATAACGCACGGACTCGTCGAGCTGCTGCACGGCGTGCTGATCCAGCTCCTCACGGTTGACCACGGAGACGGCGCGGGGCGTCTCGGCCATGGGCACTTCAATCTTCATGGCGGTACCGGTCACCACCATGGTTTCGTTTGTTTTAGCCTGCTCTTTCTCTGTTTGTTCCGCAGCCAGAACCGGCAGCCCTACCAGCAAACAGGAGAGCGGCAACAGCTGTGCAGCCCTCTTTCGTACCACTGCATTGGGGGTATTTTTATGCGCAATCATATTAAGTGTCTCAAATATCAATGAGTTATATGTTGGTTTCTTATTATTGGCGCCCAAACTGCCGGTAGCCCGACTCCTTAGGCGAATAAAGCAGCATTATGCTACTACAGGAGTCATGATCGAATCGATTCAATAATTGCTAATCATTTGCATCTGTATTGTTACTTGACGTATCAATCAGGCGAGATTTTGAGCGACGGGACTCATACATGCACTTAGCAAGCTGACAGGGGTTGGTAGAGGATCAAAAAAGGTGGCGGATCCCGTTTCCCCGTCAAAAAGCCGAAAGGATCCTTTATCCCCAAGCTTTATCCATATTTATCCACATCCTTTGGCGGTAGAATCCGGGTTCCGATTTTTCAGGATCCATTCCATGGCCAAACTCAATCTCGTCGTCGGTTCCATGCTGGGGGCCGCCGAATATGTCGCAGATCATGTCGCCAGCCTGCTGGAACAGGCGGGTCATCAGACCAAGATCCACAACCCGGCGCGCCTTGCCGAGGTGCTGGCAGAGCCGGATGCCATCCTGCTGGTGATCACCTCCACCCATGGTGCCGGTGATGTCCCCGATAACCTGCAACCCTTCGCACAGGATCTTGCCGAGCAACATCCGGATCTTAAGAGCTTGAAATATGGGGTGATCGGGCTTGGTGATCGCAGTTATGACACCTTCTGCCAGGGCGGCAGGACGCTGGATCGTCTGTTGACCGAGTGCGGTGCCAGCCGGATCGGGGATCGTCTCGATATCGATGTGACCCAGCACGAGATCCCGGAAGATGCAGCCGAGGCCTGGATCCACGATTGGATGACATTGATCGCCTGATCAGGGCGTGGGAGATCCGCTCACCAGGATGCCGATCTCCCCGCTTATCCCCAGATCCCTATCCACCATGTTATTAACAGCCGGCTGCGCCCAGAGTTTTTGGGAAGCAGAGAGAAAAAATCGCTTGAATCTGTGTATAACTACGGTAGTAATCACTGTAAAACCTATAGTTATCCATGTATGAGATCCAATCCAGTTATCGCCTGTGTATAAAACCCCTAGTTATCCCCCCGTTCAGGGCCCTGGGATCCAAGCTTTTCCACAGGCTGGGATCGTCTTTAAGCGGATGATCTTTATGATCAAAAAGTGCTTATCAACAGAAATCCTGGATCCTAATAAAAGATCCAATAAAAGATCGATCTAAAGATCCTTAAGATCTATTTAACGGATCCTTCATCCACACTGATCCTGAAGTAGACGTTCCCCTCAGGATGCGAAACGGATAGAATGATCCGCCCCTGAGCCCAGGCAAATACAGATCTTCAGGCGTGCAGATCAAGGTGATCCCCAATGCAATACCATGAACAATTTGATGTGATCGTCGTCGGTGGCGGTCACGCAGGCACCGAGGCAGCAACGGCAGCTGCCCGTATGGGCCTCAACACCCTGTTGTTGACCCACAACATCGATACGCTGGGACACATGTCCTGTAATCCGGCGATCGGCGGGATCGGCAAGGGACACCTGGTCAAGGAAGTAGATGCACTCGGCGGGATCATGGCGCAGGCCATCGATCTTGGCGGGATCCAGTTCCGCACGCTCAACTCCTCCAAAGGGCCCGCCGTGCGTGCCACCCGTGCTCAGGCGGATCGTCTGCTGTACAAGGCGGTGGTACGTCAGACCCTGGAGAACTATCCAAACCTGAAGATCTTCCAGCAGGCCTGCGACGATCTGATCATGGATGGGGATCGTGTCGCCGGTGTCGTGACCCAGAGCGGGATCCGCATCAGTGGCAAGACGGTCGTGCTGACCGTGGGTACCTTCCTGAACGGTTTGATCCACATCGGCATGGAAAATTACAAGGGCGGCCGCGCCGGGGATCCTCCCTCGATCGCTTTGGCACAACGTTTGCGCGAGATGCCGCTGCGCATCAACCGGCTCAAGACCGGCACACCACCGCGCATTGATGCCCGTACCGTCGATTTTTCCGTGATGCAGCAGCAACATGGTGACGATCCTCGCCCGGTCTTCTCGTTTATCGGCGATGCCAGCCAACACCCGCGCCAGGTGCCCTGCTACGTGGCTCACACCAACGAGCAGACCCACGAGGTGATCCGCAATAACCTGGACCGCAGCCCCATGTACGCCGGGGTGATCGAGGGGATTGGCCCGCGCTACTGCCCGTCGATCGAGGACAAGATCACCCGCTTCGCGGACAAGACCGCGCACCAGATCTTCGTCGAGCCGGAAGGCCTGACTACCCACGAACTCTATCCGAACGGGATCTCCACCAGCCTGCCGTTCGATGTACAGGTGCAGATCGTGCGTTCGATCCGTGGCTTCGAGAATGCCCATATCACCCGCCCCGGCTATGCCATCGAATATGATTTCTTCGATCCGCGGGATCTCAAGGCCAACATGGAGAGCAAGTGCATAGAAAACTTGTTCTTCGCCGGCCAGATCAACGGCACCACAGGTTACGAAGAGGCGGCAGCCCAGGGTCTGATGGCCGGTTTGAACGCCGGTCTGCGTGCTCAGGGCAAGGATCCCTGGCATCCCCGTCGGGATCAGGCCTACATGGGCGTGATGATGGACGATCTTTCCACCATGGGGACGCGCGAGCCCTATCGCATGTTCACCAGCCGCGCCGAATATCGCCTGCTGCTGCGGGAAGACAACGCCGATCTGCGTCTGACCGCCATTGGCCGTGAGCTGGGTCTGGTGGATGATCACCGCTGGAGCAAATTCAACGCCAAGATGGAACAGGTCGAGCTGGAGCGTCAACGCATGCGGTCGACCTGGATCCACCCGCAACACCCGTCTCTGGAGGCGGTCAATGCCCTGGTCAACACCCCCTTGTCCCGTGAGCAGAGCCTGGAAGAGCTGCTGCGCCGCCCGGAGGTCACCTACGATGCCCTGATGGCCATCGAAGGGATAGGTCCTGCGCTGGCAGATACGGCGGCGGCCGATCAGGTGGAGATCCAGATCAAGTACGCCGGCTACATCGAGCGTCAACACGACGAGGTTGAGAAGCAGCTGCGCAACGAGAACACCCTGTTGCCGCTGGACATGGACTACCGCGACGTGAACAGTCTCTCCAACGAAGTGATAGCCAAGCTCAACGATGCCAAACCGCAGACCATAGGTCAGGCTTCTCGCATCTCCGGCATCACCCCGGCGGCCATCTCCATCCTGCTGGTTCACCTGAAGAAACACGGCCTGCTGCGTAAAACCGCTTAGAGGATCCCCATGCTGGAAAGATTGAACGGCCTGCTCGTGCAGGCCGGTATTGTTATCACCGACAGCCAGAAGAGCCAGTTGGTACAGTTGGTCGAGTTGCTGCACAAGTGGAACAAGGCTTACAATCTCACCTCGGTGCGTGATCCCGACGCCATGCTGGTCAAGCACATCCTCGACAGCCTGGTGGTGAGCCCTCACCTGCACGGTGAGCGTTTCATCGATGTCGGCACCGGCCCCGGCCTGCCCGGCCTGCCGCTGGCCATCATCAATCCGGACAAGCAGTTCGTGCTGCTGGACAGTCTGGGCAAGCGAATCAACTTTATCCGCCAGGTGATCCTGGAGCTGGGCTTGACCAATGTGACGCCGGTTAAATCCCGGGTGGAAGAGTATCAGCCCGAGGTGGGATTTGATGGGGTGCTCAGCCGCGCCTTCGCCTCCCTTGAGGACATGCTGGGCTGGTGTCATCATCTGCCGTCACCTGAGGGCAGTTTCCTGGCGCTCAAGGGACAATACCCCGAGCAGGAGCTGGCTCAGTTGCCCGCCAGCATCCGTCTGGTTGCCGCCCACAAGCTGGTGGTGCCGGAGCTGGAAGGCGAGCGTCATCTGCTGGAGTTTAAAGCCATCCAGCCCGAATAGGGCCGCCGTATTCATTTAGGGGATAGTGTGGGAAAAGTCATTGCCATAGCCAACCAGAAGGGGGGAGTGGGTAAAACGACCACCTGTGTGAATCTGGCCGCCTCCCTGGCCGCCACCCGGCGCAAGGTACTGGTGATCGATCTGGATCCGCAGGGCAATGCCACCATGGGCAGCGGCATCGACAAGTATGAAGTCGAGCGTACTGCCTATGAACTGCTGATCGAGGACATCCCCATCGGCGAGGTGATCATCCCCGAGACCTCGGGGGGCTATCACCTCATCGCCGCCAACGCCGACGTCACGGCGGCGGAAATTCGCCTGATGGAATTCTTCGCCCGCGAGATCCGCCTGCGCAATGCGCTGGCCTCGGTACGGGACAAATACGACTACGTCTTCATCGACTGCCCGCCTTCTCTCAACATGCTGACCGTCAACGCCATGGCCGCCGCCGATTCCGTGCTGGTGCCCATGCAGTGCGAGTATTACGCGCTGGAAGGGCTCACCGCCCTGGTCGACACCATCAGCAAGCTGGCAGCCGTGGTCAACCCGGAGCTGAAGATCGAAGGGGTGCTGCGCACCATGTTCGATCATCGCAACCGGCTGGCCAATGATGTGTCCGATCAGCTGAAACAGCACTTCGGGGACAAGGTCTATCGCACCATCATTCCCCGCAACGTGAGACTGGCTGAGGCGCCGAGCTTCGGTGCTCCGGCCATGCACTATGACAAATCATCGGTGGGGGCCAAGGCCTATCTGGCGCTGGCTGGCGAGATCCTGCGCCGCCAGGAACAGGAACATCAGCCGACCACCGCAGATCGAGAGAGCCTATGACTCCGAAGAAACGTGGACTGGGCAAGGGACTGGATGCCCTGCTCAGCACCAGCACTGCCGCCCGCCAGAAACAGGTGATGAGCGACCAGCGAACCGAGCAGGCCATGGCTCCCACCAACCAAGGCGAGCTGCGCAAGCTGCCGGTGGAGTGGTTGCAGTCCGGCAAGTACCAACCACGCAAGGACATGTCGCAGGATGCGCTGGAAGACCTGGCCAACTCGATCCGTGCGCAAGGTGTGATTCAGCCGATAGTGGTACGCTCGATCGGTGAGAACCGTTTCGAGATCATCGCCGGAGAGCGGCGCTGGCGGGCCTCCCAGTTGGCCCGGCTCGAGGTGGTTCCCTGTATCGTCAGGGATGTGCCCGACGAGGCGGCGGTGGCCATCGCGCTGATTGAGAACATCCAGCGCGAGGATCTCAACGCTATCGAAGAGGCGGTCGCCCTGCAGCGGCTGCTGACCGAATTCGAGTTGACCCATCAGCAGGTCGCCGAGGCGGTGGGCAAGTCCCGTACTACGGTAACCAACCTGCTGCGGCTCAATCAGCTCAACGAGGACGTGAAGCGCTTCGTCGAACACGGCGACCTCGACATGGGCCATGCCCGCGCCCTGTTGGCGCTGAGCGGTCCGGCCCAATCCGAGCTGGCCAAGCTGGTTGCCCAGAAGGGGTTGACGGTGCGAGATACCGAGAAACTCGTCCAAAAGACGTTGGAGCCGGCAAAAACCAAAGTTGAGCCTGCTCGCGATCCTCAGTTTGGTTACCTCGAGCGCCAGATTTCAGAAAAAATTGGCAATCAGGTACAACTTCAACCGGGCAAGCAGGATAGCGGTAAGTTAGTAATAAGTTACGATAACTTAGCGGATTTGGACCGCTTACTGTGCTATTTTGGCCTGTCAGAATCGTGATTTTTACGCTTTTTGTAGTAATAAAACATCCATTCCTTTCGATATGAACATAACCTTAATTTCGCGCGGAAAGCCGCAAAAATTAAGGATTTTTGCCATATTGCAATAGCCGTCTTCACGGGTATAATTTGACCGGCTTTTCGAGCTGTGAACCTGGGGTCTTCGGATCCCGATTTTTTACAGTTCTGTAATGTTCAGGGGTAGGTTGGTGAAACAGAAAGTAGCCTTGGAAGGTTTGATGCTAGCCTTGGCTATGCTCGTTTGTCAGCTCATCCTGATCCTGGCGATCAGTACCGTCTGGTTTTATCTGGCGGGAGCGTTTGCCGGACGTTCTTCTCTCTATGGGGGGGGAATGTACTGGGTTCCTCAGGCCCTGTTCACACTCTGGGTTCTGCGCCGCAAGGTGACGAAAGAGAGTGTTGGCTTGGTCTTGCGGGACTTTTATGGTGGGGCAGGGATTAAGCTCATTACTACAACAGGACTCTTCGCCCTGATGTTTGGCTCCGGGATCGAGGTCAACACCGTCTCGTTCTTCGCCACTTATATCCTCGCCCTCGTTGTACAGTGGATAGTTTCATTCACGCTTAACAACCACTATTAGGAAAACTCATGTCTGCAACCGGAGAAGTCCTGACTCCTCAGGGATATATCTCCCACCACCTGACCCACCTGCAAGTCGGGTCCGGGTTCTGGACGGTCAATATCGATTCCATGATATTTTCCGTCTTGCTAGGCGCCCTGTTTATCTGGTCGTTCCGCCGCGTAGCCGTCAAGGCTACCAGTGGTGTGCCCGGTAAGCTGCAGTGCTTTGTGGAGATGCTGGTCGAGTTTGTGAATGGTAACGTCAAGGACATCTTCCATGGTCGGAACCCGGTCATCGCACCGCTGGGA
This sequence comes from Aeromonas sp. TECH754, assembly GCF_056279295.1. NCBI lineage: Bacteria > Pseudomonadati > Pseudomonadota > Gammaproteobacteria > Aeromonadales > Aeromonadaceae > Aeromonas > Aeromonas sp. TECH754. The sequence continues at coordinate 3,895,808 of NZ_JBWBRA010000001.1, forward strand.
CTGACAGTGTTTGTCTGGATCTTCCTGATGAACTTCATGGATCTGATCCCCGTTGACTTTATCCCTCACGCTGCACAGTTGATGGGTGTTCCCTATCTGCGTGTGGTTCCCTCTGCTGACGTTAACATCACCATGTCCATGGCTTTGGGCGTGTTCTTCTTGATCCTGTATTACAGCATCAAGGTCAAGGGTATCAGTGGATTCGTGAAGGAGCTGACGCTTCAGCCTTTCAATCACCCCGCTGCCATCCCGGTTAACTTCATCCTTGAAACCGTCACGTTGATTTCCAAGCCTGTTTCGTTGGGTCTGCGACTGTTCGGCAACATGTATGCTGGCGAACTGATCTTTATCCTGATTGCGGGTTTGTTACCCTGGTGGTCACAGTGGATCCTGTCCGTGCCTTGGGCAATTTTCCACATCCTGATCATCACTTTGCAGGCGTTTATCTTCATGGTTCTGACCATCGTCTATCTGTCGATGGCACAAGAAGACCATTGATGATGCAACTCAAATAATCGTTCTTATACAATCAATTACATCTAAATAAATGGAGATCCTCATGGAAAACTTGAACATGGACCTGCTGTACATCGCTGCTGCAATGATGATGGGTCTGGCGGCTATCGGCGCCTCCATCGGTATCGGCATCCTGGGTGGTAAGTTCCTGGAAGGTGCTGCTCGTCAGCCGGACCTGATCCCTGTGCTGCGTACCCAGTTCTTCATCGTGATGGGTCTGGTAGATGCGATCCCGATGATCGCCGTTGGTCTGGGTCTGTATGTGATGTTTGCGGTTGCCTAAGTCGTTTCGACTCACGCAGAACCCATTAACTAACTTAAGAGGACATCGGCTGTGAATATCAACGCCACCCTCCTCGGCCAAGCAATTGCTTTTTTCATCTTCGTAGTGTTTTGCATGAAGTACGTATGGCCGCCGTTGATCGCTGCCATCGAAGCCCGTCAGAAAGAAATTGCTGATGGTCTCTCTTCTGCCGAACGTGCCAAGAAAGATCTGGATTTGGCCAAGGCCAACGCCACCGATCAGCTGAAAGAAGCCAAGCTTCAGGCTGCTGAAATCATCGATCAGGCCAACAAACGCAAGGCCCAGATCATCGATGAAGCCGCTGTCGGAGCTCAAACTGAGCGGGAAAAAATCCTGGCTCAGGGCCGTGCAGAGATCGAAGCTGAACGTCATCGTGCCAAAGAAGAACTGCGCAAGCAGGTTGCTGCTCTTGCCATCGCGGGTGCAGAGAAGATCCTGGCACGCCAAATCGACCAGGCTGCCAACAGCGACATCGTCGACAAACTGGTAGCAGAACTGTAACGGGAACGGGGCTATGTCTGAACTGACTACAATCGCTCGCCCCTACGCCAAGGCTGCTTTCGAGTTTGCCGTTGAGCACAAGGCGGTTGACCAATGGCTGGGGATGCTCGGCTTCGCTGCACAAGTAGCGGAGAACGACACCATCCACAACCTGGTGAACGGCTCTGTGGCTGCCGAAGAGCTCGCAAACCTGTTTGTGGGCGTCTGCGGTGAGCAACTCGACGAGCATGGTCAGAACCTGATCCGGGTGATGGCCGAGAATGGTCGCTTGGGTGTGCTGCCGGCAGTCGTTGCTGAATTTGTAGCGCTCAAGGCTGAACTGGACAAAGAAGTTCAGGCTGACGTGATTTCGGCGATCGAACTGACCGACCAGCAGAAAGCCAAACTTCAGGCTTCTCTGGAACAACGTCTCGCGCGCAAAGTGAAGCTGAAGTGCAGCATCGATGCGTCCTTGATGGCCGGGGTGCTCATCAAGGCCGGTGATCTGGTTATCGACGGCACAGTCCGCGGTAAGCTGGATCGCATGGCCGATGCGCTGCAATCTTGATTGGGGTATTAGAGCATGCAACTGAATTCCACTGAAATCGCCGAGCTTATCAAGCAGCGCATCGCGCAGTTTGATGTCAAGAGCGAAGCGCGTAACGAAGGTACCATCGTCTCTGTGAGCGACGGTATCATTCGTATCCACGGCCTGGCCGATGCCATGCAGGGTGAGATGATCGAGCTGCCGGGCAACCGCTTCGCTCTGGCATTGAACCTGGAGCGTGACTCCGTTGGTGCCGTCGTAATGGGTCCCTATGCCAACCTGGCGGAAGGGATGAAAGTAAAAGGTACCGGCCGTATTCTGGAAGTACCGGTCGGTCGTGGTCTGTTGGGCCGGGTGGTCAACACCCTGGGTCAGCCGATCGACGGCAAGGGTCCGATAGACAACGATGGCTTCTCGCCGATCGAAGTCATTGCACCTGGCGTTATCGAGCGTAAGTCTGTTGACCAGCCAGTCCAGACCGGCCTGAAAGCCATTGATGCCATGATCCCTATCGGTCGTGGCCAGCGTGAGCTGATCATCGGTGACCGTCAGGTAGGCAAGACCGCTATCGCTATCGACACCATCATCAACCAGAAAGACTCCGGCATTAAGTGTGTCTACGTTGCGATTGGCCAGAAGGCCTCTACCATCGCCAACGTGGTGCGCAAGCTGGAAGAGCACGGTGCACTGGCCAACACCATTGTGGTGGTTGCCTCTGCCTCCGAAGCCGCTGCCTTGCAGTACCTGGCACCTTATGCCGGTTGCTCCATGGGTGAGTACTTCCGTGACCGCGGTGAAGACGCGCTGATCATCTATGATGACCTGTCCAAACAGGCCGTAGCCTATCGCCAGATCTCCCTGCTGCTGCGCCGTCCGCCAGGACGCGAAGCTTACCCGGGCGACGTGTTCTATCTGCACTCCCGTCTGTTGGAGCGTGCTTCCCGCGTCAACGTCGAGTACGTCGAGAAGTTCACCAAGGGTGAAGTGAAAGGCCAGACCGGTTCTCTGACCGCGCTGCCGATCATCGAAACCCAGGCGGGTGACGTGTCTGCGTTCGTTCCGACCAACGTGATTTCCATCACCGATGGCCAGATCTTCCTGACCACTCAGCTGTTCAACTCCGGTATTCGTCCGGCGGTTGACCCGGGTATCTCCGTATCCCGTGTAGGCGGCGCCGCTCAGACCAAGATCATCAAGAAGCTGTCCGGTGGCATTCGTACCGCACTGGCCCAGTATCGTGAGCTGGCGGCTTTCGCCCAGTTCTCTTCCGATCTGGACGATGCGACTCGCAAGCAGCTGGATCACGGTCAGAAAGTGACTGAGCTGATGAAGCAGAAGCAGTACTCTCCGATGAGCGTGGCTCACCAGGCTCTGGTGCTGTTCGCTGCCGAGAAGGGTTATCTCGCCGATGTCGAAATCGCCAAGATCGTCGACTTCGAAGCCGCTCTGCTCTCTTACGCCAATACCCAGCATGGTCCGCTGATGGCTGAAATCAATGCCTCGGCTGACTACAACGACGCTGTCGTTGGCAAGCTGACTGCGTTGCTGGATGACTTCAAGGCAACCCAGACCTGGTAAGCGTGTGTGGCAGCGCAAGCTGCCACCTGATGGAGAGAAGAGATGGCCGGCGCAAAAGAGATACGTAACAAGATCGGGAGTGTGAAGAACACTCAGAAGATCACCAGCGCTATGGAAATGGTGGCAGCCAGCAAAATGCGCCGTGCGCAGGAACGCATGTCTGCCAGCCGTCCGTACGCTGAAACCATGCGCAAGGTGATCGGCCATATCGCTCAGGGGAACTTGGAATACAAGCACCCCTACCTCATCGAACGTGAGGTCAAGCGAGTGGGTTACATTGTCGTCTCCACCGACCGTGGCCTGTGTGGGGGTCTGAACATCAACCTGTTCAAGGCCGCCCTCAACGATATGAAGAACTGGAGCGCGAAAGGGGCCAAGGTTGACCTGGCACTGATCGGTAGCAAGGCCTCCAACTTCTTTGAGCGGCACGGCGCCAAGGTGAAAGCCCATGTCTCCGGACTGGGTGACAGCCCGAGCGTCAATGACCTGATTGGTTCAGTCAAGGTCATGCTGAAGGCGTACGACAACGGTGAGATTGACAAGCTGTATCTGGTGTACAACAAGTTTGTCAACACCATGGTGCAGCAACCAAAGGTCGATCAACTGCTGCCTTTGCCCGTAACAGAAGACAGCAAACTGAACAAGAAGAACCACTGGGATTACCTCTATGAGCCGGATCCCAAGCAACTGCTGGATGCCTTGTTGATTCGCTACGTCGAATCCCAGGTGTACCAGGGTGTGGTAGAAAACTTGGCCAGTGAACAGGCAGCCCGAATGGTTGCCATGCAAGCCGCGACTGACAACGCCGGTAACCTGATTAACGATCTGCAACTGGTGTACAACAAGGCCCGTCAGGCCAGTATTACCCAGGAACTGACAGAGATCGTATCCGGTGCTGCTGCGGTGTAAGGCAAGGGTTATCAAAGGTTTAGAGGATTTGACATGAGTAATGGTTTCATCGTCCAAATCATCGGCGCCGTGGTGGACATCGAGTTCCCGCAGGATGCCGTGCCCCAGGTGTACGATGCACTGAAAGTCATCAGCGAAGGCCAAGGCCAGGGTCTGGTACTGGAAGTTCAGCAACAGATCGGCGGCGGCGTCGTTCGTTGCATCACCATGGGTTCCTCCGACGGTCTGCGTCGTGGGTTGGAAGTAGTTAACAGCGGCAAGGCCATCCAGGTACCGGTTGGTACCTCGACCCTGGGCCGTATCATGAACGTACTGGGCGAACCCATCGATGAGAAGGGTCCGATCGGCGAAGAAGAGCGTTGGTCCATCCACCGCGAAGCCCCCAGCTACGAAGATCAGTCCAACAGCGCCGAGCTGCTGGAGACCGGCATCAAGGTTATCGACCTGGTTTGTCCGTTCGCCAAGGGTGGTAAGGTCGGTCTGTTCGGTGGTGCCGGTGTCGGCAAGACCGTCAACATGATGGAGCTGATCCGTAACATCGCGATCGAACACAGCGGTTATTCCGTGTTCGCCGGTGTGGGTGAGCGTACCCGTGAGGGTAACGACTTCTACCACGAGATGATGGAGTCCAACGTACTGGACAAAGTATCTCTGGTTTACGGTCAGATGAACGAGCCGCCCGGAAACCGTCTGCGCGTGGCGCTGACCGGCCTGACCATGGCCGAGAAGTTCCGTGACGAGGGTCGTGACGTACTGTTCTTCGTGGACAACATCTACCGTTACACCCTGGCCGGTACCGAAGTATCCGCACTGCTGGGCCGTATGCCCTCCGCAGTAGGTTACCAGCCGACCCTGGCCGAGGAGATGGGTGTTCTGCAGGAACGTATCACCTCCACCAAGACCGGTTCCATCACCTCAGTCCAGGCCGTTTACGTGCCTGCGGATGACTTGACCGACCCGTCTCCGGCGACCACCTTCGCCCACTTGGATGCGACCATCGTTCTGTCCCGTCAGATCGCGGCACTGGGTATCTACCCGGCCGTTGACCCGCTGGACTCCACCTCCCGTCAGCTGGATCCGCTGGTGGTTGGCAAGGAGCACTACGACACCGCTCGTGGTGTGCAGATCGTACTGCAGCGCTACAAAGAGCTGAAGGACATCATCGCCATCCTGGGTATGGATGAACTGTCAGAAGAAGACAAACTGACCGTATCCCGTGCCCGTAAGATCGAGCGTTTCCTGTCCCAGCCGTTCTTCGTGGCCGAAGTATTTACCGGTTCTTCCGGCAAATACGTGCCGCTGAAAGAGACCATCCGTGGTTTCCAGGGCATCCTGAAAGGCGAGTACGACGATCTGCCCGAGCAGGCGTTTTACATGGTTGGCAGCATCGACGAAGTCGTCGAGAAAGCCAAGAAACTGTAAGCCTCGATAGGAGGGCCCATGGCTGAGATGATCTCCTTTCACCTGGATGTGGTGAGCGCCGAAGGGAAACTGTTTTCCGGACGCGTGCAATCTGCTCAGGTAACAGGCTCCGAGGGTGAGCTGGGTCTCCGCCACGGTCATGCTCCGTTGCTGACTGCCATCAAGCCGGGCATAGTCCGCTTGATCAAGCAAAATGGTAGCGAAGAGGTGTTGTACATCTCCGGCGGTATGCTGGAAGTGCAACCCGAATCCGTGACCGTGCTGGCCGATACCGCCATTCGTGCCGAAGACTTGGATGAGGCGAAAGCCCAGGAAGCCAAGCGTCGTGCCGAAGAGCGGATCCACAGCTCCCATGGTGATATCGACTATGCGCAGGCATCTGCCGAGCTGTCCAAAGCGATGGCCCAGCTGCGGGTTATTGATATCGTCAAAAAGAATTACCGTTAATTACGGTGATGCAAAAAGCGACCTTCGGGTCGCTTTTTTTTTATCCGTTGGATAGACTCCGCCGGGTATTTCATCAAGTTTCAAAGGCTGGCTATGTCTCTCAACGTCGTGATCCTCGCTGCGGGTAAAGGTACTCGTATGCGCTCCTCCTTGCCCAAAGTACTGCACCCCGTCGCCAACAAGCCCATGGTCTCCCATGTCATCGAGACGGCGCGCCAGATCGGTGCCGAGCAGCTGCACCTGGTCTATGGCCACGGCGCCGAATTGCTGAAGGAGCGGATCGCCGCACCGGATCTGAACTGGGTGCTGCAGGCACAGCAGCTGGGCACCGGCCACGCCGTCGCCCAGGCCATTCCATTCTGGCAGGACGACGACGACGTGCTGGTGCTGTACGGCGACACTCCGCTGATCCAGCCAGAGACCCTGCAACGGCTGCTGGCCGCCAAGGTCTCGGGTGGCATGGCGCTGCTGACCGTGGTGCTGGACAACCCCACCGGTTATGGTCGCATCGTACGGGCCAATGGTCAGGTGGTCGGCATCGTCGAGCAGAAGGATGCCAATGCCGAGCAGCTCGCCATCCGCGAGGTGAACACCGGCGTACTGGTGGCCAACGGTGGCCAGTTGCGTAGCTGGTTGTCGCGGCTGGACAACAAGAATGCCCAGGGCGAGTTCTACCTCACCGACGTGATCGCCATGGCCCACGGCGACGGCTGTCCCATTGCCGCCGTCCATCCGGACGGTGCCATGGAAGTGGAAGGGGCCAACAACCGGGTCCAGCTGGCCCAGCTCGAGCGCAGCTACCAGAAGATGCAGGCCGAGAAGCTGATGATCGCCGGCGCGACCCTGATCGATCCAGCCCGCTTCGATCTGCGCGGCGAGCTCGAGATCGGCGAAGAGGTGGTGATCGACGTCAACGTCATCATCGAGGGCAAGGTGAAGCTCGGCAACCATGTGCGCATCGGTGCCGGTGCCGTGCTGAAAGATTGCGAGATCGGTGACTTTACCGAGGTGAAACCCTACTCCGTCATCGAGGGGGCACTGGTGGCCGATCAATGCTCGGTCGGCCCCTTCGCCCGCCTGCGCCCTGGCGCCGTGCTGGAGCAAGATGCTCATGTCGGCAACTTCGTCGAGATGAAGAAGTCCCGGCTCGGCGTCGGCTCCAAGTGTGGACATCTGACCTACCTGGGGGATGCGGACATCGGTGCCCGCGTGAACATAGGTGCCGGTACCATCACTTGTAATTATGATGGGGTGAACAAGTTCCAGACCATCATCGAGGACGATGTCTTCGTCGGTTCCGATACCCAGCTGGTGGCGCCGGTGCGCATCGGCAAGGGCGCGACTCTGGGGGCGGGCTCCACCATCACCAAGGATGTGGATGAGGATGAGCTGGTGATCACCCGGGTGCCCCAGCGCCACATCAAGCACTGGGCCCGCCCGGTCAAGAAGAAGTGATGCCCGGCTCCGTTCCGGCTAACGCATGAACTGAAACCGGCGCCTGAGGGCGCCGGTTTGTTTAGAGGACTTGCTCCGCTCGGCTCGTCAGCTGATACCAGTCCAGCTTGCGGGTCAGCATCATGATCAGCGCCAGGATGGCGAACAGCAGCAGGGCACCGAGCAGCAGGGCGATCTCTTCCGCTTGCAGCAAGCCGAACAGAATGGCGTACACCAACCCGAGCAGGACCGAGAAGCCGAGCCCTTGGCGTGGCCCACCCAGCACGTGGCTCAGGTAGAAGCCATTGAGCGTCACGCTGGCCAGACTCGCCAGCAGGTAAGCCAGCGCGAAGCCCAGGTGCTCGGTCAGCGCCAGCAGCACCAGGTAGAAGATGGCCAGCCCCATGCCCACCAGCGCGTACTGGATCGGGTGCACTCTCAACCCCTTGAGCAGCTCGAACATGAAGAAGCTGAGGAAGGTGAGGCCGATAAACAGCAGGGCATACTTTGCGGCCCGCTCGTTCAGTTGATAGTGATCCACCGGCTGCACCAGGCTGACGCTGAAGCTCGGCAGCTTGGACCCCACCCCCTTCATCAGGCGGATGAAGCGGGTCTCCATGTCGGTGGCAAACCAGCTGGTCTGCCAGCTGGCATCGAATCCCTGCTCGCTCAGGGTGCGGCTGCCGGGCAGAAAATCACCGATGAAGTTGGGATGGGGCCAGTTGCCGTTCAGATTGAGTCGACTGTCCTGACCGAGGGGCACCACTTCCAGTGCATTCATGCCCTGCAGGTTCAGCTCGATGTGAAAACGACCGTCTTCCCCTGGCAAGGCATCGAGTGGCGCATGGATGCCGGCCATCCCGTCCCTCAGTTGGGCGCCGGGGACGAAGGGGATGCGCGCCTCCCCCAGCTGCAGCTCGGGCACGCTGGTGATGCCGCGGGCATCGGACAGCACCAGGCTGAGGTAGGGCTTGCCCGGGACAAGGGCGGGAGCCGTACCGTCAAAACTTAGGTCAGGGTTGCCGGCCACCAGCGTCTTGTCGGTCAGGTTGGCTGGCAGACGCCCGGAGAGGGAGAGGCGGGTCTGATACACCTGAGCCTGATAGATGCCGAGCTTGCGCGGGGTGACTTCCATGCTGGCCCGTACATCCAGCTGATCCGGCAGCAGATAGCGGTAGACCCGCTCCTCGCGCACGAAATGCTTGCCATCTTGCTCCACCGTCACTGACCGGGAGTAGGGCTGCACCAGCACGGGCCCCAGCAGCCGTTGCGGACCGCTGTTGCTGGCCATGATGTTGTGGATGGCCTGGCTGCGATAAGCCTGGCGTTCCCGATTCAGCTCCATGATGGAGTGAACCGGGATCATCAGCAGCAGGCTGAGCAGCAGTAGCAGGACGATCTTGTGGGTGAGTATCTGTTTGACCATGACGCATCTCCTTGTTGATGGGAGCGACTGTGCCGGGTCCGGGTGAAGGGGGAATGGGGTCCTGTGAAGTCAGGGTGAAGGGAATAAAAAAACCGGCGCTGGGCGCCGGTTGTGCAATCACATCTTCTTCAACTGGGCCGGCAGGGCGGCGAACACCTCTTCTTTCGCCTTGAGGGAGGCAAACTGCTTGCCCGGTTTCTGGATGACGGTGTGGACGAAGATGAGCTTCTTGTCCTGCTTGCTGGCCCAGCCGACGAACCAGCCGATCTGCTGATCCCGGTTGAGGCTGCCATCCAGCAGCTTGGGATACCCCATGCCGGTCTTGCCGTGGATCTGCCAGCCATCGATGTCGGGCTGGCGCAGGATATTGGCCGTGTGCTGTAGAGTCTGGGCGGAGACCGGCAGCTTGCCACTCACCAGCTTGCCGAGGAAGCGGGCCTGCTCTTGCGGGCTGATGGCGAGGCTGGCGCTGAGCCAGGCCTGGGTCAGGCCGTCGTGCTTGCCCGGATTGCCGGAGAGATCCCGGTTGCCGTAGTCGAAGCTGTCGACATAGTGCTGCAGGCGCGCCATCCCCAACCATTCGGTGAGGCGCTGGGAGTACCAGATGACCGAGAACTTCATCCAGCTGCTCGGGCTGGTGGTCTCCCGCCATTCGGGCAGGAAGTCGGCATCGCCGGGTTTGAACGGCAGGGCTGGCAGTTGCTCATCGACCAGGAAGCCGCTGTCATAGCCCATCAGTGCCAGCGGGATCTTGAAGGTGGAGGCGGGCGGCAACTGGGCGGCGCAATCCCCCTCGCTGAAAATCGGCTTGCCGCTGCCATCGGCAAACAGCAGGCAGCCGGAGGCGGCGCTGGCGGGCAATGAACAGAGCAGACCTGCGGCGAGCAGGCCGGACAACAGAAGGCGGGGCATGAATATCTCCTTGATTCATTGGGACGGGTGTCGAGGCTCCGGGACGAGACCCGAGGAGGCGCAGCTTAGCCCCGCTCTGTGCGCTCAGTGTGAAGTCTGCGCCCGACTCAGACTGTGGGTAGCCAGAGTTCGGCCAGCACCCCACTCTCTAGTCGGTTGCTCAGATTCAGCCTGCCGCCATGCTGGCGTGCCACCTCGCTGGCGAAGCTGAGCCCGAGGCCGCTGCTCTTGCCTTTGTCGGGCCTGGGCAGGGAGTAGAAGCGCTCGAAGATCCGCGGCAGCGCATAGTCCGGGATGCCGGGCCCCTCATCCCTCACCCGGAAGCAATAGCCATCCGCCTCCACGGCCCCGGTCAGCCAGATCCGGCCTCCCTGAGGGGAAAAGTCGAGGGCATTATCCAGCAGGTTGCCGAGGGCCTGCTCCACCAGCAGGGGATCCCACTTCTGTTTGGGGGCCTCACTGAGTTCGGCCTCCAGGCTTATCTGGCGGCGCTCTGCAACTATCTGGCGGGCATCGAGCGTTCGCCTGCCCAGTCTGGCGGGAGCGATGGCCTGACGATCCAGCCCCTGTCCCGACTCCAGCCTGGCCAGTTGCAGCATGCGCTCGATCAGCTGCTGCATGCGGGCCGTCTCCAGGTTGATGTTGCCGATAAAGCGCTTTGCGACGTTCGGCGGCGGTGCCTCGGCCAGCAGCTCTCCTGCCCCGCGAATGGCCGCCAGCGGGCTTTTCAGCTCGTGGGTCAGGCTGTGCACATAGCCTTCGATATAGGCTTTGCCATCGAGCTGGCGACGCATGGTCTCCAGCGAGCGGCCGAGCCTGTCCAGCTCCGGGCTATGGAGCCTGGGCAGGATGGCGGACCTGCCCTGGCTGACCGCATCGGCGTAGTGCACCAGTTTGCCGATGGCGCGGGTGAGCCACCATACCAGCAGGGCGCCGATCAGCAGCGAGAGGCACAGCAGCAGCGCCGCCCCCTGCAACAGCTGGCGTTCGCTGCGCTCTATCATGGGCAGCAGGGTGCGGTTGGGCTTGGCGACGGTGAGGGAGCCCAGGATCTGATCGCCCGAGCGCAGCGGCGCGGCCACGTGCATCACCGAGCTTGCCGGGTCATCGGGGTCGCTGCGGGTGCTGCGGGCGCCGTACTCACCGCGCAGGGTGCGGTAGACATCGTTCCAGCGCGAATAGTCCTTGCCCAGATCCTGGCCGCTCGAGTCATAGACTACCTTGCCCTGGGCATCGACCACATAGATGCGGTACTCGGCCTGCTGCTTGAGGTGGCCGTCGATCAGGGCGTTGATGGGGTTCTGGTTGAGGCGGGCGAAGGCGCTGGCGAGCCGGCCATCCGCCATCCTGCCTTCCTGCAAGTCGTCCAGCGCCAGCGGGGCCAGCAGCTGGGCCATGTCCACCAGGGTATCTTCGGTGGCGCTGCGCACCCCGGGCTTTATCTCCTCGACGAAGATCTCCAGCACGAACCAGGCGGCCAGCGCGAAGATCAGCACCAGTCCGCCCAGCAGTTGCAGTCCAATCCTCATATCCGCTCCCGGCAGCAAGGTAGTTGCAGTTCTATTGTTCTCATGCCTGCCTCCGTTGCCGTTTTCTGGTCATGCCAGCTCCAGGCTGTAGCCCAGCCCCCGATGGGTCAGGATCAGGTTGGCGGCAGGATCCCGCTCGCGCAGCTTGGCACGCAGGGTCTTGATATGGGTATCGACGGTGCGATCCTGGCTCTCCTCGGCCCCGCTCCACACCAGATCCATCAGCTGCTGGCGGGAGTAGACCCGACCCGGCGCCTGCATCAGGGTCTTGAGCAGCAGATATTCATAGCGGGTGAGGGCCAGCGCCTGACCGTGGAAACAGATGCGGGCCCGCTCCTCGTCCAGTGCCAGCAACTGGCTTGGTTGGGGGATGGCGGGTTGGCTGCGGCGCAGGATGACCCGCACCCGGGCACAGACCTCCCGCGGGGAGAACGGCTTGGCCACGTAGTCGTCGGCCCCAATCTCCAGCCCGATCAGCCTGTCTATCTCCTCGCTGCGAGCGGTGAGAAACATCAGCGGGGTGTCGCAGCGGGCCCGCACCTGTTTGCACAGCTCGAAACCGCTGATGTCCGGCAACCCCACATCCAGGATCAGAAAGTCGGGCCGCGTCTGTTCCAGTCGCGTCAATAACGGCTGGCCGAGGGGAAACCACTCCACCTCGAAACCGTCGGTTTGCAGCGCATAGATCAGGGTGTCGGCGATGCTGGCCTCATCTTCCACCAGCCAGATGACTCGTTTTTGCATGGCATTCTCGTTGCAAATTGGCCTGCTCATTCTGGCATCGAACCAAATCGGATCCTATTTGCGGTTTTATTTTTCCAAAAAAGACGCTAACATTCCGACATTCTTTCGAATCGAAACTTAATGATGACCAAGCGAAACACTCAGCAGCGTCGCCACACCATAGTGACCCTGGTGCAAGAACAGGGTGAAGTGAGCGTCGATACCCTCGCCAAATACTTCTCCACCTCGGAAGTGACCATCCGCAAGGATCTGGCAGTGCTGGAAACCGGCGGTCTGCTGCTGCGCCGTTACGGCGGTGCCGTACCCCTGCCGAGCGAGATGGTAGCGGACAGCAACCCCGAACAAGTTTCGAATCGAAAGCTGGCCATCGCCCGCGCCGCCGCCGAACGGATCCGCGATCACAATCGCGTCATCATCGACAGCGGCAGCACCACCAGCGCCATGATCCCCATGCTGGGCAGCAAGCGCGGTCTCATCGTCATGACCAACTCCCTCAACGTGGCGGGTGCCCTGCGCGAGCTGGAGAATGAACCCACCCTGCTGATGACCGGCGGCACCTGGGATCCCCACTCCGAATCCTTCCAGGGTCAGGTGGCGGAGCAGGTGCTGCGCTCCTACGACTTCGACCAGCTGTTCATCGGTGCCGATGGCATCGATCTGGAGCGGGGGACCACCACCTTCAACGAGCTGGTGGGCCTGTCCAGGGTGATGGCCGAGGTATCGCGGGAGGTCATCGTCATGGTCGAGTCCGAGAAGATCGGTCGCAGGATCCCCAATCTGGAGCTGCCCTGGGGCAGCGTCCAGACCCTGGTGACCGACGAGGGACTGGCCATCGAGGCCAGAGAACAGATTCAGGCCAGGGGGATCCAGCTTGTCTGTGCCCCTGTGGCCGGCTGATATAGCCAATCAACGATCCCATTATCCAAACCCATTACTGAATTCAATCGAGGAGAAGTCTATGTGTGGCATCGTCGGGGCCGTCGCCCAACGTGATGTGGCTGAAATTCTGGTGGAAGGCTTGCGCCGTCTCGAGTATCGCGGTTATGACTCGGCCGGGGTGGCGGTGTTCAGCGCCAACCAGCCGCTGCAGCGGGTGCGTCGCCTCGGCAAGGTCGCCGAGCTGGCCAAGGCGCTGGAGGAGCAGTCCGTGCACGGTGGTACCGGCATCGCCCACACCCGCTGGGCCACCCACGGCGAGCCGTCCGAGCGCAACGCCCACCCCCACGTCTCCGAACATATCGTGGTGGTACACAACGGCATCATCGAGAACCACGAAGAGCTGCGCAGCCGGCTGCAGGGGATGGGTTACGAGTTCAGCTCGGACACCGACACCGAGGTGATCGCTCACCTGATGCACCATGAGCTGAAATCTGCCCCCAGCCTGCTGGCCGCCATGCAGACCACAGTGAAACAGCTGCGCGGCGCCTATGGCACAGTGGTAATGGACAGCCATGACGACAGCCGTCTGGTGGTGGCTCGCTCCGGTTCCCCGTTGGTGATCGGCCGCGGTATCGGCGAGAACTTCATCGCCTCCGACCAGATGGCGCTGCTGCCGGTAACCCGTCGCTTCATCTTCCTGGAAGAGGGCGACGTGGCCGAGGTGACCCGCCGCGACGTGCACATCTTCGATACCAACGGCGATGCCGTGGTGCGCGAGGAGCTGGAGTCCGAGCTCTCCCACGATGCCGGTGACAAGGGCGAATACCGCCACTACATGCTCAAAGAGATCTACGAGCAGCCCAAGGCCATCACCAACACCCTGGAAGGCCGTCTGGGCAGCGATCATGTGATCGTCGAGTCGTTTGGCAACGGTGCCCGCGCCATCTTCGACCAGGTCGAGCATGTCCAGATCATCGCCTGCGGCACCTCCTACAACTCCGGCATGGTAGCCCGCTACTGGTTCGAAGAGATCGCCGGTGTCTCCTGCGACGTGGAGATCGCCTCCGAGTTCCGCTATCGCAAGTCGGTGGTGCGCCCCAACAGCCTGTTGATCACCTTGTCCCAGAGCGGTGAGACTGCGGATACCCTGGCCGCCCTGCGCCTGGCCAAGGAGTCTGGCTACATGAGCTCCCTGGCGATCTGCAACGTGCCGGGCTCCTCCCTGGTGCGGGAATCGGATCTCGCCTTCATGACCCGGGCCGGTACCGAGATCGGGGTCGCGTCCACCAAGGCATTTACCACTCAGCTGGCCGGTCTGCTGATGCTGGTAACCGCCATCGGCCATTGCCGTGGCAACCTGAGCGCCGCCGCCGAGGCCGACCTGGTCAAGGCACTGAAGACTCTGCCGCAGCGCATCAAGGAGAGTCTGGCACTGGCCAAGGAGATCGAAACCCTGGCGGAAGAGTTTGCCGACAAGCATCACAGCCTGTTCCTCGGACGTGGCAGCCAGTACCCCATCGCCATGGAGGGGGCGCTCAAGCTGAAAGAGATCTCCTACATCCATGCCGAAGCCTATGCGGCGGGTGAGCTCAAGCACGGCCCGCTGGCGTTGGTCGATGCCGAGATGCCCATCATAGTGGTGGCGCCGAACAACGATCTGCTGGAGAAGCTGAAGTCCAACGTGGAAGAGGTGCGCGCTCGCGGCGGTATCCTCTATGTGTTTGCCGATGCAGCGGCCGGTTTCAAGAGTGACCAGACCATGCGGGTGATGAACCTCAGTCATGTCGAGGAAGCCATCGCCCCCATCGTCTACACGGTGCCGATGCAGTTGCTCTCCTACCACGTCGCCCTGATCAAGGGCACCGACGTGGATCAGCCGCGCAACCTGGCAAAATCCGTGACGGTGGAATAAACCGCCAACCCTGAGTCCATGAGGTGTGGGGTGAAAATAAAGTTTCATCCCTACAAATAAAGTATCATCCTTGAAAATAGAGTTTCACCCTAAGCCAACGTGCGCTATGTTGATGGTATCAACTAGGACGTTGGCTTTGTTATGGCTGGAATATTCAAGGGCCTGACTCAGGCTCAAATCGATAGAAGGCTGAAGGAGGGGCGCGGTCAAGGCCGGGGATCTGACTACAAGCCGTTCATCTACACTAGGGACGTCTCTTCTTTGGGGCGTTCTCACCGCTTGTTCGGCAATAAATGCCGGCGTATGCACCACCTCCTCTCCGATTTAGAACTCGCCGTCTTCCTCACTCTGGATTGGTCTCCAAAGGTCATCGATATCCGGGAGCAATTTCCCCTTCGGGTCGAGGACACAGTCCGCCTTGCTGAAACGTATGGGCTTCCCCACGGCAAGTTTCAGGGAATCCCGCAGGTGCTTAGTTCCGACTTTCTGGTGGACTTCGAGGATCCCACACACCCGGCTATGGCGCTCCAAGCAAAGTACAGCGCAGACCTCGAGAAGCCAGAAGTCATCGAGCGCCTAGAGCTCGAAAGGCGTTACTGGGAAGAGAAAGAGATTTCCTGGGCCATTGTCACCGAGAGGGAGATCTCCCGGACGGCATTCGCCAATATCCAGTGGCTCTACCCCGCCCAGGCTGAGGAAGATATTGTCCTCAATGACCTCGAACGCTACTACAGCTTGTTCCTGTACGAGTTCCAACGCCACCCTGATCAGACACTGACGAGCATTGTCCAGAGCCTGGATGTGGCTTACGAGCTTGAACCAGGGCTGGCGCTCTATTGGCTGCGTCAGTTACTTGCTCGTCACTATTTTCTCTTCGATATCAACAAGCTCTACAGAGAGCTCAAGCCTGGTGATTTATCCAGCAATCCTCATCAAGAACAGCGGGAGATACGCCATGTTCCCGGTTAACTTGGTACTCCAGATGGGTGAGGTACGCAGGCGTTTGCTCTGGTGTGACGCAGAGCAGGCTATCTGGATCGATATTGATTCGAGTTTGGCATTTCCAGAATCGACCCCAGTAGCAGAGTTGGAAAGGCTGCTTATAGCTGGGGAGCTGAGACGTATGGATGACCCTTTTCTGGATGTGACCCTTCGGGAGGTCGAGGAAGGGTCAAGTGACCAGCAAAAGCGCGATTCTGCCTGGGAGATGCTGGCAGAGACTGTTCGTGACACCGGTCTGTTTGAGCGCCGATCCAGAGGGGAAATCGTCAAGGGCATAATTGAGCGCCACGGCGTCACCAAACAGACAGTATACCGGCTTCTCAGGCGCTACTGGCAACGGGGCATGTGCAAGAATTCCTTACTACCGGATTACGCCAACTCGGGAGGTCGTGGCAAGAGGCGCAAACCAGATCAGGCCAAGCTGGGACGGCCTAGGGTGGTCAGGGATGGGCGGGGAAGTAATGTCACTCCCGAGATAGAGCGTCTTTTCAGGCGCGTCATAGAGGAGCGCCTGCTCAAGGAAAAACATCCGCCGATTCCCGACGTCTATTCTTCCAGCCTTAACCTGCTCGGTGCCATGTTTCCCGGCTTGCCGACACATGATCTGCCGACGCTGGAGCAGTTCCGCTACTTCTACAAACGTGAGTACCACTTTACCGAGATCTTGGAGCGTCAGACATCTGCGGTAGATTTCGCCAAGGACATCCGACCGATCAGGGGGACATCGACGACAGAGACTCTGGGACCAGGTTACCGCTACCAGATCGATGCCACCATAGCCGATATCTACCTGGTATCGGAGCACGATCGCAGCCTGATCGTCGGTAGACCAGTTGTTTACATGGTGATCGATGTGTTTAGCCGGATGGTGACGGGCATGTACGTCGGGTTTGAAGGGCCATCCTGGATTAGTGCCATGATGGCCCTGGCTAATACCATCGCCGATAAGGCGGAATACTGTCGCCAGTATGGTGTGGAGATTGACGCTGGAGATTGGCCTGTGCAGGGCTTGCCCGATGTGGTGCTGGCGGACAAAGGTGAGCTGAACGGCACCAAGGTCGAGGCGTTCGCCGAATCCTTCGGAGTTCGCATCGAGAATGCGCCAGCCAGACGTGGGGATGCCAAGGGTATTGTCGAGCGACAGTTCAGGACTGTGCAGGAACGTTTTAAGCCCTACGTCAGCGGTGTGGTCGAGGGCCAAATCAGCCGCAAGCGTGGTGGCCATGACTACAGGCTTGGCGCCAGCCTGACACTGCCGGAATTCACCAGGAGCATCATCGCTGGCGTCCTCTGGCACAACAACTTCCACGTCCTGAGTAAATACGACAGGACTGCCGGTATGCCCGGTGACCTGCCCGCTATACCAGCTAGGTTGTGGCATTGGGGGCTGGGTAATCTGACGGGCCGGTTACGAACAGCCCCCCAAGATCTGGTTCGCATCAATCTACTGCCCCATGATCAGGCCACAGTTTCAGAGTTGGGTATCAGATTGTTCGGGTGCTTCTATACCTGCCCAGAGGCTCTGAAGTCTGGCTGGTTCCACCGGGGGCAAGGCCATAGACCCGAAAAGGTGATGGTTGCTTACGACCCGCGCAGCGCAGACCATATCTACATTCGTCCCTCCAACAGCCTCAAAGAATATTGGATTTGTGATCTTGCCGATCGCAGCAGGCGTTTCCGGGGGATGACCTTCTGGGACGTCTGGCTGTTGTCTAGGGAGGAGCGTAGAAGCGATGCCAATGCCACCATGGAGGGGCAGAGGGAAAGGGGCAAGCTACTCGAGAAGATCGAGTCTATCGCTGCTTTGGCGGAGGATGCCAGTCCCATAACAACCGGCATGTCCAAGAAGGACCTGGGAACCCAGATCCGCGAGAACAAGCAGGATGAAAAGCGCCATGAGCGTCGCCAAGGGGCTTTCAGGCCTGCGAGAGAGCAGTCAGGCAAGCCCGCCGATGTGGTCCCGCTGAGGGGTGAGAAACCTGACGATTATGCCTATCCGGATCTGGGCAATCTTATCTTCGGGGAGGGGGACAATGACTGATGAGATCCGCAGCGGCGCCATCCCCTTGGCCCAATACCTTGAGCAACAACTGCCTGAATATCAGGACAATCCGCTTATCAGCGCCTTGCCACCCATACCCGGCCTGCAAGAGGTGGTTACCCAACTCCAGGCCGTACCCAGCTTCGATCCTCAAGAGGCATTTCTTGACGGGCGGCTCAGGGCCCACGCCATTGCCCGCCTGCTGCATGGTTTCTTCCAGCCTCTGACCCACCACCTTGAGTTGGAAGCCAAGATCAGCCTGATGATCCGCCAGGGTTACATCGGTCGGAATCCTGCCAACGGTGCCTGGTATTCCCACCTTCAAAATGGTTATCGCCGCGTGGAGGAAGAGGATTTGGAGGCAGCGGTCTACCAGAGCGTTTCTTCGACGGCCAGCAGTTTGTCGCTGTTCGGCTGCTCTGGCTGTGGTAAGACCCGTACCTTAGAGCGGATACTGGGCATGTACCCTCAAGCCCTCCATCATCATGACTACAACATCACTCAGCTGACCTACCTGAAAGTTGACTGCCCCATCGATGGCGATCTGGACGAGCTTTGCCTGAGCTTTTTCAACCAAGTGGACAGGGTTCTGGGCACTCATTACAGCCGCAGTCATGGTCGTAAGAAACTGGGTACCAAGCGCCTGCTGGCCAGCATGTGCCAGATCGCCAATCTTCATGCTCTTGGAGTATTGATCATTGATGAGGTTCAGAATCTCAACGAGGCTAGGTCTGGCGGGGCTGAGAAGATGCACAATTTCTTCGTGTCTTTGGTCAACACCATAGGGGTGCCCATCATCCAGGTGGGCACACACCGGGCCAGCAAATTCTTCCAGCGCACGTTCAGGGCTGCTCGACGCATCACCGGCTTGGGCAGTATCCGCTGGGACAGGCTGCCAAGAGACGAGCACTGGAAACGGCTCTTGAAACGGCTTTGGAAGTACCAGTGGGTGCGGAATGCCTACCCCTTGGGCGACGAGCTTGAGGCAACCATGTACGAGCTCACTCAGGGGGTCATGGATATCGTCATCAAGCTGTTCGCACTGGCGCAGATCCGGGCCATAGTGACGGGTGCTGAATGTATCAAGCCAATGTTACTACGCAAAGTCTACGAGGATGAGTTCAAGCCGGTCCATCCCATGTTGGCAGCATTGAGGAGCAACAGGCCGGAACTCATCGCCAAATACGATGACCTGCTGATGCCAGAGATAGAAGGCAAACTGCTCTCCCTTACACAGTCATTGGACAGAATTACAGAGTCCAAGCCACTGGCACCCCCGGTCGACGACAGGGCTAAAAAGCTGGCAGCCTTGCTTGAGAGCATGGAGATCCCCAAGGATATTGCCATTCCCATGGCTGACGAGCTGTTGGCCAAGTATCCCGAAATTCCTTTGGCAGCATTGATCCACAAGGCGACATCCTACCTAGTCCAGGAAAAACCCAAAGCTTCTGGATTTTCCAGAGTGAAGCGAACTGAATGGGGTCAGTTACCTCAAGGCGATTTGCGGCGACGCTATACCAGCGGACCCGAGGGCGAAGTTTACGGCAGGTTCAAAGAGGCTGGTCTGGTGTTCGACCTGCAAGTACTGCTGGGCAAGGCGAGCTGATATGTATTTCCCCAGACTTTACCCAGACGAACTCCTCTACAGCGCCATCGCTCGCTGCCGGGTTCATTTGGGAGTTGACACTCATAAGAGCCTGTTGAGGGAGCTGTTCGGCGATACCAGAGTAGCGGCGATTACTGACCTGCCCAGCCATTTGGAAAGTCTGGCGAGCAACACAGGCTTGGACGCAGGTGATCTGGTGGCCAACCATACCCTATTCCCGCTTTATTCGCCTTTCATCCCGCAGGATCGCCGACAAAGACTTCTCCAGGCCATGCTGGCTCCAGACATGTCCGGAGTGATAGGTCTAGCTGGCTCTTCGACAGCCTTGGTCAAATGGCCCGAGTGGTTACGTTACTGCCCGCTCTGTCTTGAGGAAATGGTGGCGAAATTTGGGGAGCCCTATTGGCGGCGAAGCTGGCAGGTCCAAGGTGTGGACGTCTGCCCGGTTCATGGTTGCGCACTTGTGGATTCGCCGATCCCATTCAGGCGAGCACAGAGACACGAATTTCATGCAGCCTCTTCCCTGTTCCTGCACGATGGCGCCACAGCCGAGCCCTGTGGGGAAGGAGCTGCTAGGCTAGCGGGCGCATTAACGCAGCTCCTAGCTTTCAGGGGAACAATCCCCTCCGGTTATGAGGTGTGGACCAACTTCTATCGGCATCTGGCAGCTGAATGCGGAGTCATGAAGGGCCAGCAAATCAAGACTTGGAGCATATGGGAAAGGCTCCTTGAGCTTTATCCGAGGGACTGGCTTGCTGTCAATGGCCTATGGGCGACAAAACCGCCGCCTTGGCTCCAATCCATGTTCAGGAAGCACCGCAAGGCGTTTGGCTTCCTGCAACACCTCATTGTTTGGACAAGTCTGAGGCCTGGGCAAAACGTCGATGAAATTATGGCTGACGTAATGGTCTGTTCGGCTGGTATTGCTCCCCATCCATCTATGCCACAACTACCTGCCGATGCTGACGTGAGGCAAAAGTACCGATCTCAGTGGCTTGCTGCCCTCAATACATATGATGGAGCTAAGGCAGCCAGGGGGGCAGGCTTCCAAGCCACCTATGCCTGGATCTACCGGCATGACAGGGAATGGCTGCTAAATGTCGACAAGACCAAGCATGCTCGGCAGGGTAACAACAGCTGCATCAATTGGGCTGCCAGAGATAGAAAGCTAGTGCGACTTCTGGTGAGAATAGGAGAACGCTCTGAATCGGATCTAAGTCAGCCACGCAAGAGTCGTAGTTGGTTCCTGCGCCAGCTTCCTCATCGAGCATCCGTCGAGCGCCACCTAGATGAATTATCTCTTTGTCGAGCTTATCTGGGGCGATATGCCGAGTCTGTAGGGGAGTACCAGATCCGTCGTTTGACCAATGCCATGATCGAAGATGCTATGGCTGGCCAGCATTCAAGGGGTTGGCAATTGGCACGACGCTGTGGATTGCAGAAGGGCAAGATTGCTTCCCTGACAGCCTCATTTATCACAAGCATAGGAGGATTGGATTGAGTCGTATTTTGTTCCGCCAGATCCCTAAAGATGCCAAGTTGCTGGCCGTAGGTAATTTTTTCAGAGCTAATTCATCAGGATCATCGTGGCATTTAGCATCGATTTTCAGTCAAAAAAACGAGATGGAGCAACGTCAGTTCGGCTTGGAGATGAGTTGTATTTTGGGCATTGGCCGCGAGTTTGTCGCAGAAGATGAAGTCCCTTATCGCTCGCATGGCTTCCAGAAAAAACTCAAGCTACCACCGATAGCGGAATGGTGCGAAAAGCTGCTGGGCGAATGTCCCCGCTTGTCCAGAAGGCTTGCCCACAATCCTGAGGTGGCCAGCCAACGATGCTTCGTGTTTGAGGCGGATGGCCTCACCGTCTGGCTCCCCAAGTTCGAGCTGGCTCGCAAGCTCTTCTTCCATGCCGGTTTCCTGGCCCGGTCAGCCTTTGAACCCAGTGGCTTGGACATGATCTTCTCGGTGCAGAGGGATCAGGACGCCATCCATATCCACACCCCAGCTAAGACAGGGGCTCCGGCCCGCCTGCTCCAGATGGAATCGTATCGTGATCTCTTCAGTTGGCTGCTGCTAAGTGATGGCGTTAAGCAGTCTTTCGAATCTATATGGCGATGCCTCAATCAGGAGCAGCGTTCATCTGGCGGACGATATACACGCTGGCAGTTCAACTTTGAGCCACCGGCCACCATTTCAGGTGTCAGCATGGACGTTCTTGGTCCCTTAGATTGGGACAGTAAAGAAATGCTGGTCTGGGAGATTAAGACTCTACAAGGGCTCGAGTTGAACTGTTTTCAACCTATAGCGTTCCATCACCCAGCACTCAAGCTCTCAGTTAGTGGAGAGGGGGGAGGAACCAGAAATCCAAGTTCATCTAATGATGACATCATATTGGATGGTGAGGAGGATACGAATGAGGATAAAGACCGCCAACTGTTGGACCTATCGATGGAAGGGGTATCCTTCCGTGGGCAGCGGCATACGCGGGCCGTCTACCAAGGACAGAGAGCAAGCCGTTTTGGTCAGAAACTGGAAGGTGAGGCACTTTCTGGCAATGGCGCTCTCTTGGGGGTGTGTGATGACGTAACTGGTGGGGAGATAAGCCCTGTCGAGTTCCAGCAACTGGAAGGGCAACAAGAAGAACAGCAGGAGGCGGAAGTTTTCCCCAACCGCTTTGAGTCACTAAAAGAAATCATCAAGCAGATAGCCAAGCAGCCAGACATCGAGTCGGTAGCGATGGAGGTGGGGCCATTACCACAGGTTCTCCATCGTAGTTATCACAAGATGGAGGATGGGTCTCATCGTTGCTACTTGAAAGCCCACTTCAAGTTAAAGAATGGGCAAGAAAAATTTTTGCTGGAGGTGGATACCAGCGATAACAAGAAGCGCTTGTCTACACGTATCGTCAGGATGAGGCCGGGCGTTAATCCCTCCCAAGCAATCTTGCAGATATTGAAATACACAGTACAGGCCTCGTTGCGATGGCCGGCGAGTATCGAAACGTTTTGTGATGTCAATGAACCAATACATCATCCCAAAGAAGATTTCAACAACCTCACTGTGAGGCAACAGAGCTGGCTACAACGCCTGTTGCTGTGTGTGCGCTCATGATGGTAAGACTCGCGATACGTCGAAAATTGGATAGATGTATTGCTAAAGCAGTCAGGTTTCCCTATAGCTCGCCTTCGGAGTAGGAGAAACCATGAAGGATCCCGTCTGGTCCGCGAGTAAACAGTGCTGCATTGTACGTAAGGTTTAGAATCCCTGTCATAATGTATCTATTCAGTATGTATATATATACAATAACGCAATTGCACAGACATATGCGTGGCGTTTTCATGCGATTCACTGACCTCAAAAGTGAGACCTTAAATCTAAGAGTTTCCAGAAAGTTCAAACAGGCCTTAAAGGAGGCAGCGGAGCATGAGCAGCGGAGCATGGTGAATATGCTTGAGGTACTCCTTTGTGACTATTGCGACCGCAAAGGTATTGTGTTGCCAAGCCCAGAAGCCAGCCAAGAACTTGGTCAGGGTCGAGCAGTAACTGGCCGTAAAAAAAACGTAGGGGTTTCTATATGACTTTTCGCTATATTGGCTCCAAATCTAGACTCATCGACAAGATAGCATCCCACATTGGGCCGCCTAGAGAGGGCGCGTTTTTTGTGGATGCTTTTTGTGGAACTGGAGCTGTAGCTGAGGCCGCTGCGGAGCATGGTTGGAATGTGCGGATTAATGATAGCTTGCACTCAGCTGTTATCTCTGCTGGAGCACGTCTTATTAGCCATGATCAGGTGACCTTCAAAAAACTTGGTGGGTACTCTGGTGCTGTTAGCAAGCTAAACGCAGTTAAGCCATTGCATGGTTTTATGTGGCGCACTTATAGCCCCGCTTCGATCGATACGTGTGGAATTGAGCGTAGGTACTTCACCGAAGAAAATGCAGCTCGGATCGACGCTATGCGCTGCTTGATTGTTGAGTGGAAAGGTGCCGGATATATTGACGAAATTGAGGAGAGGCTGTTGATTGCCGATCTCTTTGGTGCACTGAACCGCGTTGCCAACATTGCGGGCACTTTTGGCTGCTTCCTCTCCAAATGGACAAGCCAATCTCAAAACAAGATTGCCATGCGTTGCCGTGATCTCAAAGAAACTGGTGTGTGCGTTGAGGCTACCGTGGGTGATGTGTTCGACGTTCCGAATGTTGCACACGACCTCGTGTATTTGGACCCCCCATACACCAAGCGTCAATACGCAAGCTATTACCACATCCTTGAAACGGTGGCTCTTGGCGATGAGCCTGTGGTGGAGGGTGTTGCGGGACTTCGTCCATGGAAGGCCTTGGCTTCTGACTTTTGCTACAAGAGCCGTGCTCTCAAAACACTCTCGCGTCTGGTGCATGGCTTGAAGGCTCAAAGGGTACTGCTCTCGTACAGTAGTGAAGGACACATCTGCATGCAGGACATGAAGGCTGAGCTTTCTAAGATCGGCTCGTCCACAATGTACCCTTTGGGCGCCATTGGTCGATATCGCCCAAACAAGGTTGCCAGTAGCTCGGCGTCCGATGTGAACGAATTTTTGGTGGTCGTGAAGAGGTCCATGGCACAGCTTCCCCAAGCCCAGTCAAAAACAGTTAAAGCCATCAAACCCGTTCTCGTGGGGAGCTATGCATGAGTGCTCCTCGGCCTGTTGAAGCAGAGTACCTAGCCCCAGCAGAAGCGGCACTCACTCGGGCTGTGGGAGGGGACTATGGCCCAACTAGCTTTGAGCTTCGGCTTCAAGTTTTGGAGGCAGCGTCAGCGCGTTTTGGCGGGTTTGACCTAACGGCGTTTCACGAGGCTTTTGGAGTCAAGAGCAAGCGCCCAGCATCAGAGCTTTTGGAGCTTGCGGCACCTGTAGCAAGTGCCATCGAGCGTTCACCTATTCACCCTGCTTTGGCACTGAGTGTCCTGGCGCGTGAGGTCTTGCATGAGCAGGACCGAAAAAGCACGGGCGCCTACCATACGGACTTTCGCCTAGCTACACGACTGGCGAAGCTCGCTGCCCCCAAGCTCACACACAAGAGCAAGGTGATTGATCCTGCCTGCGGCGCAGGAATTTTGCTAGCAGCGCTGACTCACGCAGTTTGTGGGATGGATCGAGCCAAGACTGCGCATTGGTTGGCTCACGGTGTGTATGCAGCGGATCTTTCGGGTAACTCTTTGCGTGCGGCACTGCTTGCGCTTGCTTCGTTCACTGATGATGTGTCGACTCTTAAAGCTATGCGTGCACGTTGGTACTGTGGCGATAGCTTGATGGCAGATCGCAAGGTTTGGACTGCCATGGTCCCTGAGGGTTTTGATGCGGTGATCGGCAACCCACCATGGGAAAAGGTCAAGCTCTCACGGCACGAATTCTTGAAGTCCTCAGGCACCAAGCGCCACTACGGGGCCCAAATTCATGGGCTTGATGAGGAGCTGTTTGCCCAGCAGCGCGATGAGGTAGCGAACTACTCTCGTCGCCTGTTGGCTCGCTATCCCGATTTGGGTAATGGAGAGCCAGACCTATACATTGCTTTCACGGACCTCTTTTTTGAACTCTGCAAAGAGCAGGGTGTGGTGGCTGCACTAATTCCCGGTGGGCTCATTCGCTCGCAAGGTACCCGCGCCATGCGGCAGAAAATTTTTGATGCGAGCCAAAGCGTGTCCATGTCGATCATTGATAACCGTGCACGGTTCTTTGCCATCGACACACGCTTTAAGTTCCTGGCCGTGGCTCTCACGAAGGCTGGCTCTGAAAAGAGCAAGTGTGATCCCATCACTCTCATGCATGAGCGGGGCACCCCTACGGGCTTGGAGATTACGGGAACTGCCACTATTGGGCGTGCAGCACTTGCGGGTGTTCGGGGCGATTTGAGCCTTCCCGAGGTTCGTAACGTGTCTGAGTGGACGCTCTTCTCAAAGATCGGAGAAGCAGGTGTTTCGTGGGAAGAGCCTGGTTATGGCTGGACCCCGAAGTTTTGCCGTGAAGTTGATATGACCAAGGAGCGTCCAAAGTTCCTGGGGCGTGCCACGCCTAGCGCTTTGCCACTGGTGGAAGGTCGAATGGTGCAGGCGCATCGCTTTGGTGTAAAAGGGTACGTGTCTGGCACTGGTCGCCGTGCGTTGTGGGAGGCTTATGCCATCGGAGGCTCACGCCTTGCCCCCCAGTTTTGGATTCACCCCTCCGACGTGCCCCGTGCTAACCAGCGCCGTGCGGATGTGCTGCGTGTGGGCTTTTGCGACATTGCGGGTCAGACCAATGAGCGTTCGCTCATGGCCTCGTTAATTCCTGCTGGGGTGGTCTGTGGCAATAAGGTGCCCACGATCCTTTTCCCTGAGGACCCATCGGAAGAACGGCTGCTGGTGTGGGTGTCCATCGCCAACAGTTTTGCCTTTGACTGGATGCTTCGGCGTGTGCTCACTACGACGGTGAATTACTTCCTGCTGCAAAGCGTGCCCATGCCAAAACTCGCCAAAGATGGTTTGCCATGGAAGAGGCTGGTGAGTGCTGCACGCGAATTGCGCACACTCGACAGTGCGGGGGCTACTCGTGAAACCTACGAGCGCATGGCGCAGCTTCGTGGGGAGATTGATGCGGAAGTGGCCGTGGCCTATGGGCTCGATTTAAAGGACATGGAGTTAGTGCTCCAAGACTTCCCGCTTTTGGATCGGGGCCAAATGTGCCTGCCAGGTGAGGCAAAATCCACAATAACCCGGGATAGTGCGTTGGCTGCAATGGCAAAACGTACTGGAAACATGTCAACTGTTTGGTCGCATCGTGTGGCAGATGCTCGTGCGTTGGGGGCGCTAGCTTATGTGCCCTCCGAGCTCGCCCTTGGAGGTGAAGAAATGGAAGAAGAAGGAGCTAAAAGTAATGGCTAGTGGTGCTGGGCATGTTGCCCGAATTCTATACAAAGAAATTGTCGCTGGGGACCTAAGAAAAATTCTTGCCCAGTCAAATGATTCAGAGACTGGTGGTGGTGCCCGCGATTTTCGTTTTGGCTCCTTTAGAACACTGCTGCCTGTCATCACGCTGATGTTTCCTAATAAGGCCAAAGAAAAGCGTAAACGCGATGGTGTAGTTGAAGAAATTGACGTGTTCCAAGGTGAGTTTTTCTGGCACGACTCCAGCGGGCAGGTTATGCGTAAGGATTCGTTCTTTGAGCCTCCAACTGATGTGCGGCCATCCGAAGGTCGCATTGCTCGGGTACATGAATACGGCTGTTTTGACACCAGCCGAGTACCCAAAGGTGGCGAAGGCAACCGCGTTTTGCTTTTGCTAATTCAGTTAAACGATGGATCTGTTTGGCCTCACTATGCAGAGGAACAAACTTTACGTATCCAGGGCAAATGGGATGCCGTTGTGGCTGCTGAATTACTGGGTTGTTTGGAT
Organism: Aeromonas sp. TECH754; assembly: GCF_056279295.1. NCBI lineage: Bacteria > Pseudomonadati > Pseudomonadota > Gammaproteobacteria > Aeromonadales > Aeromonadaceae > Aeromonas > Aeromonas sp. TECH754. The sequence continues at coordinate 3,922,904 of NZ_JBWBRA010000001.1, forward strand.
GCCAAACGTGCAGCTAATCGCGCAGTGATAGGCTACCGAGACTTCACTAACCATGGAAAGTACTGTAATGGCAAGTGAAAACTGCAAACAGGTGTTAAAGCTACTCGCACGTTCGCGCAACGTGCTGGTGTCTGGTGCACCTGGCACGGGCAAGTCCAAGCTCTTGGCCGAAGTTGCTTTGGCCTTTGAAACAGCCTTTGGTCTTGCTCCTGCAGATAGCCCACCGCAGCTCAATCCCATGGGCGGCATCCCGATTCCTCCTGCTGCTGGGGCTGTTAAAGGCATTCCTGCTCCCATGAAGATGGACCGCAAAGTCTTTCGGACGGTCTTCCACCAAAACTCCAAGTACCGCGATTTCTTATCGGGCATCACGCCTGCGGTCAACAAGGCAGCAGGAGACCCAGACTTCACCATCGTGAAGGGGACTCTGTACCGTGCGAGTGAGCATGCGAAGGGTGCCAATGGGGCTGCACTGTTGATCATTGATGAGATTAACCGAGGTCCTGCGGTGCAGGTGTTCGGTGGTGCCATTGTGGCCATTGAGTCCGATAAACGCTTGGCCTCTGATGGGGCCAAACGTGCTGAAACGCAGTTCTTTGAAATGCTCGATCCCGCCTCTGGTGATGTGATCGAATACGCACTGCCCCATGACCTCTATATCTTGGCTGCGATGAATCAGGCCGATGCGTCTGTGGAGCCCTTGGATGTCGCGTTCTTGCGTCGTTGGGAACCTATGCGCTTGGAGCCCGATGAAGCGGCTTTGCGGACGTTTTACGGTCTGGGTGCCAAGGGTGTCAATGCATTGCCTGATGTACCTGCCAGCGTGAACGATGCCTTGGAGGCTTCGGTGAGTGCCTGGATTGCTATAAACGCGCAAATTGCTCTGGGCCGTGGTCCCGAGTTTCAGATCGGGCATGGTGTACTGATGTCGGATGTGAAGCCGCAAACATTGGGCCTTAATGAAGCTTTGGGCACGCTGTGTGTAGGGTGGGCCAAGGTGCGTGCACACGTGGAAGAGGTGTTCTTCGGGGACACACGAGGAATTGCAGCGGCTCTTAATGCGCTCGATGGGCCAGCCTTTAATCCGTTCAAGCTCACCGAAACAACTTTTGCGGATGATTTACGCTTTCGTTTTGAAGGGCCCACGAATTTTGCTGAGAACAATATCTATGCGGCTCTCAGGGCATTTGCCAATCCGAGGGGTTAACACGTGGTGAACCCCCGAACACGGCTGTCCCTTGTTGAGTACGGTACACCCGTTGACCTGAGCCGTGCGATTGCTGACGCGATTGGGGTGGATCGCACGAAGGCCAACAGCCTTTTATTGGAGGCTGGGAGCCGGGCTGCGTCGAGCTTGAGGCTTAGCTACAACCCTATCAGTGTGGATGCCAAGGGCACACGTGCCATCGATTTTGCGGGCCTTATTCGCCTGGCACCTTCACTGGAACTGGAAGTTGCTCCCAAGTTTTTGGGGCTCGACGACACAGATGCAGCGTGGCGCGAAGATTTCTTTTTCCTCTCCACGCTTTCACGTCATGGGCGGCTCTTGGCTTCCGAACGTTTATCGGCATCAGGTGGTACTCCAAGGGATTTGTCTACGCTAGTAGCTCGTTCTATCACGAGCATGTACGAGGCCCGTAAACGTCGGCCACTGCGCAGCTATCGTAGGGTGCGTGAAGCAGACTTCTTCATCGATGGGGATCCTGATCCGGTGGATCTCATCTTTCCTTCACCTGATGGCTTTGAGCAAGAGCTCATTCGCTTTGATCGCAAGAACGGTTGGAACGGAGACATCGTGGCAGCGGCCAAGGAGTTACTCCCTGAAGTAAGTGACCCGTCAGCCGCAAGTTCGCTGGTGCGTTTGATTGAAGACCTTTCGCCTCAGAACGTTGCTGTTAACCGTCGAAACCCCATTCCTGCACGGCACCGAGCGTGGAAGCCACTGCATGAGCTGTCTATCGATGTGCTCGGAGGCCTGGGGCTTAACTACAAGCAGGGACAGGCCCATGCACCTGGTTACTTAGTGAATACCTGGCGCGTGTGGGAAGATCTGTTAACGGTGGCTGCACGATTGGGCTTTGGTCGCAGTGCCGTAGTGCCCCAACAGGGCTATCCCTTGGGCACTAAGATCAGGATGAGTACCGGTGCTGTGAGCAAGCTTTCAGTGTACCCAGACTGTGTGATTGAGTCCGATGGAACAAGGCCCAGGATGCTGCTGGATGCCAAGTACAAGGGCCACGTGGAGAAGGGACAGCTTCGCATCAGTGAAGCTGACATCTACGAAGCCCTAGCCTTCTCCAAGGCTACTGGATGCAACCTAGTGGCACTAGCCTATCCAGCACAACCAGGCGATGCCCCGCAGCCCGTAGGGGCGTGCACTGTCTTTGAAAAGGCTGTGGTGGATGCCGTGCAAATCGTGGGCATTCAGATCGAGAGCCGCCTGATTTCTAGGGCGGGAGCTCTCAGACTATTTGCCACAAACATGGCTGCTGGGGTTACAGCAGCCTTTGTGTGATTGATTCAAGGGCTTCTGCCTAACAGATTTAGCGATGGTTGATTTTACCTTTAGGGGCGGCCTGAAAACGTTTAACATTGTCGGCAGCCAGGAGCTTGACTGCGCCAAACAGCAGGTTAAGTAGTACCAAGCGTTGGCGTACCAGTATGCCGTTAAGGCTTTCTTAGCGCTAAGGATGAAACTTTATTTCTACGGATCCGACCGGCAGGTGCGCCCGGCCTCTGGTTTAGGATGATACTTTACCCCTTGTTTCGAACAAAAAACCACCGATTCAGGCGGCTTTTGCCGTTAGTTAGGATGACACTTTATTTTTATCCCACATGAGATGAGATCTTCATCTCATGGTCCGCACGAGCCGGTGTCTGCCATGCCCATCAAATCGGGCTGGCGCACCGGCTTTTTTGTGGAGCCGGTTCTCGAAAGCTACTCGATTGTTTTGTAAGCTGCTTCTAGTCAGAGTGGCAAGGTCGCCGCTCATCATCTGGCAGGAGTGCCGATCATCATGAGTCGCCCCCAAGCTCTTCGTCAGCCCGCAACCATATTGGTGGTGGACGACACCCCGGACAACCTGATGCTGATGGCCGCCTTGCTCAAGGAGAGGTACAGGGTCAAGGTGGCCAACAGCGGTGAGAAGGCGTTGCGCATCCTGCAAGGGGATCCGTTGCCCGAGCTGATCCTGCTCGACGTCATGATGCCTGGGCTCTCCGGCCATCAGGTGGCCGAGCGGCTACAGCAAGACCCCCGTACCCGCGATATCCCCATCATTTTTCTCACCGCCATGACTGCCGTGGAGAGCGAGATCCAGGGGCTGGCGCTGGGTGCCGTCGATTACATCACCAAGCCCATCAATCCGTCACGGGTTCTGGCCCGGGTCGATACCCAGCTGAAGATCAAGGCGGCCGCCGATTTCCTGCGGGATCAGAACGACTTTCTCGAGCAGGAGGTCCGGCGTCGCACCCGCGAGGTGATGGCGATCCAGGACGTGACCATCCAGGCCATGGCCTCGCTGGCGGAGACCCGCGACAACGAGACCGGCAACCATATCCGTCGCACTCAGCACTACGTCAGGCTGCTTGCCGAACAGCTGCGCACCCATCCGCGCTTTAGCCACTTCCTCGATGAGGAGACCATAGGGTTGTTGTTCAAGTCAGCGCCCTTGCACGACATCGGCAAGGTCGGCATTCCGGACCATATTCTGCTCAAACCCGGCCGTTTAACGGTAGAAGAGTTCGAGATCATGATGACTCACACCACTCTGGGCCGTGATGCCATCCAGCGGGCCGAGGATCAACTGGGTATTTCGGTGGATTTCTTGCGTCTGGCCAAGGAGATAGCCTACAGCCATCAGGAGAAGTGGGATGGCAGCGGTTACCCGCAGGGCCTGGCCGGAGATGCCATTCCCATCAGCGCCCGCCTGATGGCGGTGGCAGATGTCTACGATGCGCTGATCAGCCGCCGGGTGTACAAGCCGGGCATGCCTCACCAAGAGGCGGTGGATATCATCCGTCAGGGCGGTGGCTGGCACTTCGATCCGGACATCTGCGCTGCCTTCCTGTCTTCCAGCGACCAATTTCACGCCATTGCCGAGCGTTTTACCGACAGCGATCAGGACATGGCCAAATTGCCGGCGGCCATGACACCTACACCCAAGCAACCCTGAGATCCCGACAAGGAGCCCTCGATGAGCCTGCTCACCCCGCTCGAGCGCCTCGCGCTGCGGCACAAACTGACACTGGGATTTTCCGTGCTGCTGGCGTTGGCACTGGCGCTCGGGGTGCAGAGCCTGCGTACCCAGGCCAGGCTCGCCAGCGATCTCAAGTATCTCTATACCCAGGAGCTGGTGGGAGCCCTCAATCTGCATGAGGCGCGGGTGCAGCTGCCGCATATCGTGCTGGCGCTGCATAAAGCCATCGACACCGACGACGCCCACGTGCGTCTCGATGCACTCAAGCTGGTGCAGACTGCCCGGCAGCATTTGCAGGACCAACTGGCCCTAGCCCAGCCAACCCTCTGGCGTACCGAGAACCTTGTCCGTTCCTCGGAGCTCGAATCCTTGCTCGAGCGTCATCAGCAGATCGGCGAGCAAGTCCTGCAGCTGGCCGAGCAGGGTGATCAGGAGCAGGCACAGTTGCTGCTCAACAGCACCGATTTTGAGCGGCTCCATACCCGTGCCGATACGATCCTGGAGCAAATTGCGCAGCTCAAGCAGAACGCGCTGCGGGATCTGGTTACCCAGATCACCGTTTATGCCGATCGAAGCAGCGTGCTCACCTACATCCTGTTGCTGGGCGGTCTGGCACTGGCGCTGGTGTTGGCCTGGCTGGTCAGCAAGTCGATCAGCAACCCGCTCAGGCGAGTACGCCAGGCGGTGGACCAGCTGGCCGCCGGGCAGCTGGATCAATCCATCCCCCATACCGACATGCATAACGAGACCGGTGATCTGGCGCGAGCCATTGCCACCTTGCAGCTTGAGGCGCGCCAGCTCGAGCGCCAGCGAACGGTCAAGACCCTGGTCTCGCGCTTGCAGGTCGACTTGCAGCAGGCAGAGAGCCCGCAAGAGCTGGCACAAGTGTTCTTCGCTCACGTGGCGCCATCACTGGGCACCTGCCAGGGGGGACTCTACAGCCTGCATCAAGGCTCGAACAGCCTGCAGCTGCTGGGCGGTTATGCCAATGATCCTGCCCATCCACTGGCTGCCAGGGTTGCCCTCGGCGAGGGGCTGCTGGGCCAGTGTGCTGTCGATCGCCAGCCGCGCCAGCTGGAGGGGCTGGCCGAGTCATTCTGGCACGTGCGATCCCAGTTGGGAGGCGCGCCAGCCAGCTATCTGCTGGTGCAACCCGTGATGCGTGGCGATCGCCTGCTCGGAGTATTGGAACTGGCCGGCCTTCGCTCACAGGGGGAGATAGAGACCCTGCTGTTGCAGGAGGTGTTGCCCAGACTGGCGAGCGCCATGACCATCATGGAGCGTAGCGAGGCCGCCCTGACACTGTTGCAGGAGACCCGGCGCCAGGCCGACGAGATGGGGGCACAAACCCTGCAACTGGAGCGTCAGGCGGTGGAACTGGAGGCGCAGCAGACGGCGCTGCGTGCCACCGAGGCCTGGTATCGCGGCATCATAGAGGCTGCGCCGGACGGCATGCTGGTGATCGGTGCCGATGGCCGCATCCTGCTCACCAATCCGCAGATGGACAAGCTGTTCGGCTATGCCGGCGGTGAGCTGATCGGTCAGTCCATCGAATGCCTGGTGCCGGAGAGCGGCCGTGGCTCTCACGTGACTCTGCGCGATGATTTCATCGCTCACGGCAGCACCCGCCAGATGGGGGCCAACATCGAAGATCTGCAAGGGGTACGCAAGGATGGCAGCCTGTTCTCCGTGGAGATCGGCTTGTCCCACCTGCCCACGCTGGCCGGACGTGGCACCTGTGTCTGTGCCTCGGTGCGGGATGTCAGCGAACGGCGGGCATTGGGGGCCAGGCTGCGCACGGCCAGCGAGCGCCTGACGCTGGCGCAGGAGGCTGGCGGCATAGGTCTGTTCGATATCGATCTCGTGACCGGCCATGGCTACTGGACGCCCCAGCTGGAGAACATGTTCGGGCTGGAACCGGGCGGCTTCGGCGGTACCCTGGATCACTGGAAGGCGCTGCTGCACCCCGACGATGCGGCGCTTGCGGGCACTGCCTTCGAGACGGCGATCGCCAACGGCGATGACCGACTCGAGATCGATTTTCGTATCCAGCGGCAGCGGGATGGGGCGGTGCGCACCTTCAAGTCCCTGTGTCGCTTCACCCGCACCCCGGAAGGGGCGCCATTGCGGGCAACCGGGGTCAACATCGACGTCACGGCGCTGACCGAGGCGCGCGCTGTCGCGGAGGAGGCTACCCAGGCCAAGAGCGCCTTTCTCGCCAACATGAGCCACGAGATCCGTACCCCGATGAACGCCATCATCGGCATGAGCCATCTGGCATTGGGTACCGAGCTGGATCGCCGTCAGCGCAACTACATCGAGAAGGTGCATCGTTCGGCGGAGAACCTGCTCGGTATCATCAACGATATCCTCGACTTCTCTAAGATCGAAGCCGGCAAGATGGATCTGGAGCTGATCCCCTTCCATCTGGAGGATGTGCTGGATAATTTTGCCAACATGATAGGCCTGCGTGCCGAGGATAAGGGCCTTGAGCTGCTGTTCAACACCGCCATCGATCTGCCGACCGCGCTGGTAGGGGATCCGCTGCGGTTGGGGCAGATACTGATCAACCTTGGCAACAATGCCGTGAAGTTCACCGAGCACGGCGAAATCGTGGTCGGTGCCGAGTTGATCGGTGAAGAGGATGGCAGGCTGGCGCTGCACTTCTGGGTGCGCGATACCGGTATTGGCATGAACACCGAACAGTGCGAGGGGATATTCCAGTCCTTTAGCCAGGCCGACAGCTCGATCACCCGCAAATACGGGGGAACCGGGCTGGGGCTATCCATCTCCAAACGCCTGATCGCGTTGATGGGGGGACGCATCTGGGTGGACAGCGTGCCGGGACTCGGCTCCACTTTCCATTTTACGGCCATCTTCGGCCGTCAGGGCGAGCTGTTGCCAAGGCGCATGTTTACCCTGGATGAGCTGCGCGGGGTGCGGGCGCTGGTGGTCGATGACAACGCCAGCGCCCGCGAGATCCTGTACGGCATGGCCAGTAGCTTCGGGGTCGAGGTGGATGTGGCCGACAGTGGCCGGATGGCCCTGGCGATGCTGGTGGAGGCCGAGCGCAGGCACTTGCCCTATGACCTGGTGTTGATGGACTGGCGCATGCCGGGCATGGATGGGGTGGAGACGGTGCGGCAGATGCATGGGGTCAATCTGGTCCAAACACCCTCGGTGATCATGGTCACCGCCTTTGGTCGCGAGGAGGTGCGCGAGCAGGCCGAACAACACAGTGTTGTGTTACCCATGGTGCTGACCAAGCCGGTGACTCCCTCCACCTTGCTGGAGGCGTTGGGCCGCGCACTCGGCAAGACGCCTCAACTCGATACCCGCATGGCAGAACGCAGCGAGCAGAGCGCCACCGCCACCGCCAGCCTGCATGGTACCCGCCTGCTGCTGGTGGAGGACAACGAGCTGAACCGCGAGCTGGTCAACGAGCTGTTGCAGGGGGTGGGCATAGAGTTGTATCAGGCATTTGATGGTCAGCAGGCGCTCGACGTGCTGGAGCACGACGCCGATTTCGACGGCGTATTGATGGATTGCCAGATGCCGGTGATGGACGGTTACACCGCGACCCGGCTGATCCGCCAGCAGCCACGTTTCGCCACCCTGCCGATCATCGCCATGACGGCCAACGCCATCAGCGGGGATCGCGAGCGCGCACTGGCTTGCGGCATGAACGACCACATCGCCAAGCCGCTCAATGTGGCCACCATGTTCGCCACTCTGGCCAAGTGGATCAGGCCGCGAGCCCGTTTGCCGGCGGCTAAGGTAGCAGAGGTTGCATTGCATGCTGGCATCATCTTGCCCGCCGAGCTGGATGGCATCGATCAGGCCGCCGGATTGGCGACCTGTCAGGGGCATACCGAGCTCTATCTGCGGCTGCTGCACAAGTTCCTTGCCGCTTATCGAGGCTTTGCCGAGCAGTTCGAGGTCGCAGTTGCCGACCCCGATCCTGCGGCGGCGGCCCGACTCGCCCACAGCCTGAAGGGGACGGCCGGCAATATCGGCGCCCTCGAGGTTGCGAAAAGAGCGGCCGAGCTGGAACGGCTCTGCCAGACAGGGGCGACGGGTGAGCTGATCCAGGCTGGCTTGGCCGAGGTGGAGCTAAGCCTGGGGCTGGTACTCGGCGCGCTGGCCGGCCTGTCAGAGGAGAACTCTGCACCTAAGCCGCCGGTACAAGCGCCCGATCCCGACCTCCAGTTGCGTTTGATCCGGCTTGGCCGTTTGCTGGCCGACAGCGACAGCGAGGCGGTCGATCTGTTGTTTGAGCTGCGATCACTCGCGTTGGCGCCTGTCTTGGCCGAGCGCCTGGCCCGGGTCGCGCAACAGGTGGATCGCTACGACTTCGATGCCGCCCTGGCTCTGCTGGAGGGCTGATCTGGAAACGAGGATGAACCGGATGCTTGCATTAGATGGTTGGTGGTATGGCCCCAGAATGGAAAAGAGCCGCATTGCGGCTCTTTTTTTCCCCCTCTGCGGTCTAGGACAGGCGCAGGTTGGTGATGGTCACATCATCCAGTGAGGGCACTATGATGCCGCTGGAGATGCTCTTGGCGATCGCCTGATTGCGGTTCTTGGAATCCGTCTTGTTGGTGACCTGATTGAGGTGGAAGTTCACCGTGCGTTCGCTGATGCCGAGTATGGTGGCAATCTCCCAGGAGGTTTTGCCCTCGCTGGCCCAGAACAGGCACTCCTTCTCCCGATCCGACAGCTCAGCCAGGTGCTTCATCAGGTCCGGTCTGCTCTTTATCAGCTGCAGCGCCGAGTTGAAGATGTAGCTGGCACAAAATGACAGCAAGGGAACGTTTTCAAACATCAGGTCGGAACTGGATCTTTCCTTGCTGATGAAGGAGAGGATGCCGTGCTCCCCCTGCGGGGTATGCAGCGGGAAGGAGACGCCATTTCTCACCCCGAAGTCGGCCGCGAGATTCATGACCTCCCGGCTGGCGCTGGGCAGCCAGGGAGAATCGCAGTCAAGCTTGTTCCAGAAGATGGGCTGGGTCTGCTTCAGGCCCAGAAAGACCACCGGATCCTGAGTCAGGTAGTGCCGCTCCGAATAGGCTTCGAACCAGCTGGTTGGGCAATTGTTAAATAGTGCTACGTGGGATTTTTGCATGCTGATGGGAAAAATAATCAGCAAACGGAAATAATCAAACCCCATCTGATGACTGAACCGCTCCAGTTGTTGCTGGATATCGCTGGTCTTCTTGGCCTTGGTGAACCGATCTATGTGTTCCCAGATCGCATCGTTAAACATGTCACTCTCCTTTTTCGACCTCTATCATCCTGATCGAAAAGATATTTTTTAGTTATTTAGTATGGTGTTGTGACAACCAACGCCAGTAAATCCCGTGTTTGTCTAAAAATTATCCTGTTTTTTCGGCAGAAGGCCAAGAAAATCATCTGATTGCCTCTGAGACTGCAGTTTGAGACAATGAGAATAGTTATCATTGTTAAGATTATGTACCATGAAAAAGCTCTGGGGTCTGGCCTTATTGCCACTGGCCGTTCATTTCGTCGCCAATGCCGACGAGCTGGTTGCACCAGCACTGAAAAACAGCATCGCTGACGGAAAATCCTCCCAACAACGTGTAGAAAAGGCAGCCGATGCGGCCGTCTTGGCCAGGACCGAGCTGCAGAATGCGCAGCTGCAACTGCGCGATCTGGATGCCTACAACCGCTACATGCAGTCACTGGTGGCCGATCAGCAAAATGAGCTGGACAAGCTGACCCGGCAACTGGCGGCAGTGGAGCAGACCCGGCAAGGGCTGATCCCGCTGATGCTGCAGATGCAGGCCGATTTGGAACAACTGGTGCAGGACGACATTCCCCTGCGCAAGGACGATCGCCTGGCACGGCTCGCCCAGCTCAAGCTGACCATGGCCCGCGCCGATGTGAGCGAGGCCGAGAAATTCCGCCAACTGCTGCAGGCCTACCAGATCGAAGCCGAATACGGCAGCCGGATGGACACTTATCCCGCCCAGCTGGAACTGGATGGCGTCTCGCGCCGGGTCGACGTGCTGGCCCTTGGCCGTGTTTCCCTGCTGGCCATGACGGCCGATCGCAGTCAGGCCTGGCGCTGGTCTGCCGAGGCCAGGCAATGGCAAGCTCTCGACAGCCAGTGGCTCTCTCCCATCGCCGACGGGCTGGAGATGGCAGCCGACAAGAGAGTCCCGCAACTGTTGCAACTGCCCCTGTCTGTCGCTCGTAGCCAGGAGGCTCAGTCATGAAATGGTTTCCCCTTCTGATTTCCCTCTCCCTCGGCTCCCAGCTTGCACTGGCCAATGAAGACTGGCAGGCGCAGGAGCAGGCGCGTGAGCAACAGGCGCAGCAGGATCTGGCATCGGTCTCGGCCGAACTGAGCAGTGCTCGCGCCAAGCTGGCCGCCGCCCAGAGCCTGAGTAAACAGCTGGCCAGCCAGTTCGCCGACAACGAGAAGCAACTGGTGGCGCTGAACGGCCAGTGGGAGCAGGCCTCCGGCGACATGAACGAGATCTTCACGGTGACTCGCCAGGGTGCGAGCGATGCGGTCAAGTTGTTGAATGACTCCTCGGTGCAGGGTCAATACCCGGATCGGCTGATCGCACTGAAGGCGCTGGCGCAGGACAAGCAGGTACCGGATCGCACCGCCCTCGCCCTGTTGCCCGCCACCTTGCTGCAAGAGATCCGTGAGTCTGGTCGGATTGCCCAGTTCACCGGCAAGGTGCTCGATGCGCAGGGTGTGTCCAGCGAGCAGCCGCTGACCCGGGTCGGCAGCTTCGCGTTGTTTGGCAGTGCCGGTTTCTTGCAACCGAGCGCCGAAGGGCTGAGCCCGGTACTGGGACTGCCCGGCGGTTTGCTGTCCGAGCTGACCGCCTATCAGGGCAAGGAAGGTGAGGCGTTGCCGCTGGATCCCTCCCACGGCGTCCTGCTCGAGATGCTGGCCCAGGCGCCGACGTTCTGGCAGCAGGTGCAACAAGGTGGCCAGGTTGGCGCCATCATAGTGCTGCTGGCCGCCATCGGCCTGGGCATTGCCGGGATGCGGTTGTGGAGCCTCTCTCATGAACTGAGGCTGGTGCGTCGTCAGCTCAAGAGCGGCGAATACCATACCGACAATGCCCTTGGCAGGGTACTGACGGTGGCGGATGAGCATCCAGAGTTGAGCATGGAGACGCTGGAACTGCGCCTCGATGAGGCCATTTTGCAGGAGACGCCCCGCATGGAGCGCGGCATCGGCATGGTCAAGGTGATCGCGGCTATCGCCCCCATGCTGGGCTTGCTCGGCACTGTGACCGGCATGATCGGCACCTTCCAGGCCATCACCCAGTTTGGTACCGGTGATCCCAAGATCATGGCCGGTGGCATCTCGATGGCGCTGATCACCACGGTGCAGGGGTTGATTGCAGCCATTCCACTGATCCTGGCCCACAGCCTGCTGCAATCGCGCTTCACCGAGCTTTCCAACGTACTGGAACAGCAGGTAGCCGGCATTCTGGCCGAGCGTGCCGAGCGTAACGGGAATGGGTTGGAGCGAGTGGCATGATGCTCGACGTCTGGCAACAGTTGCAGAGCTTCATGGGTCGTGGCGGTCCCGTGCTCTGGGTCATCCTGGCCTTGCTGGTGCTGATGTGGATTTTGATGATCGAGCGGCTGCTCTACCTCTACCTGGGCTTTGGCCCGTTGCAGCAGCAGTTGTTCGATCGCTGGCAGGGGCGCGGTGAGCGCCACAGCTGGCATGCCAGGGCCATCCGTGGCCGCTGGCTGGCCGAGGTCGAGCTGGAACTCAATCGCCATCTGATCTTCATCCGAACCCTGGTGGTGCTCTGCCCCATGCTGGGCCTGCTCGGTACCGTGACCGGCATGATAGGTGTATTCGATGCGTTGGCCGCCGCCAACCGTTTTAACCCGGAAAGCATGGCGGGCGGGATCTCCCGTGCCACCATCCCCACCATGGCAGGTATGGTAGTGGCGTTGTCCGGGGTGTTGTTACTCAGCCGGCTCGAGAGTCAGGCCAAGCGCGCCTTGGCCAAGACCCGTGATGGCTTGCGAGAAGAGAAGGTAATGCAATGAGACGGCAATCCAAACGCCAACGCGATGAAGTGCAGATCGACATGACCCCCATGCTGGATATCGTGTTCATCATGCTGATCTTCTTCATCGTGACCACGACCTTCGTGCGTGAAGCCGGGCTCGAGGTACAGAGGCCGCAAGCCAGCGAGGCCAAGGCACAGAAATCTTCCAGCATCATGCTGGCGATTGGAGCCCAGGGGCAGATCTTCCTCGACCGCAAGCAGGTCGATGTGGAGCGGGTGCAGGCCAGCCTGGCCCGTTTGCTGACGGAGCAACCCGACGCCAGCCTGGTGATCCAGGCCGACGAGCGGGTGCCCCACGGTCGGGTGGTGCGAGTGATGGATGAGGCCAAGGCAGCCGGGATCGCCAACATCGCCGTGGCGGTGGCACCGAAATGAAATACAAGCTGATGAGCCTGGGACTGGGGGGCGCCCTCAGTCTGGGGATCCTGCTGTTCATGGCCACTCTGGTGGAACCTCCAAAGGGTAAAAAGGGGGCAGAGGAGCAGAAAGCCATCGTCATCAACATGCAAAGCGAGATAAATGAGGTGCAGGTGCGCGAACGCCCGGTGCCGCAAGAGCCTGAACCTTTGCCTGAAGCCCCTGCCGCGCTGGCCTCTGCTCCTATGCCCATGCCGGCGGCAGCGCCACTGCCCTCGGTGCAGCCGAGTCTGGATCTGGTCTCCACCTTGAGCGCCGTGCAGGTCTATGCCCCCGGTGTGACCACTAGTCCAGCACCGGTGGCGAGCGGCAACTTCCACGGTCAGTCGCAAGGAATGGGCATAGGGGTTGGCGATCTGCTGACTCCCTTGCAGCGAGTCGAGCCCGTCTACCCCTATCGCGCCCAGCAGGCAGGAATAGAAGGCTCGGTGACCCTGCGTTTCAGCGTCGACGCCGAGGGCCGGGTACAGAATGTGGAAGTGCTCGAGGCCAAGCCCAAGCGCCAGTTTGAGCGGGCGGCGATCCAGGCCGTCAGCAAGTGGCGTTATCAGCCAAGGCCGGGCGCGCCCGACAAGCTGGAGCAAGTCATCAACCTCAAATTCAAACTGGAGTCGTAAGATGCTGCGGATCTGGATCTGCCTGCTGGCCCTGCTCAGCCAAGCCTGCCTGGCCATGGAAGTGAGCCCGAATTTTTCTCGCCAGCTGGAGCCTGTGATGAAGCTCTATCAGTCAGGACAATGGCAACAGGCTCAACAGAAAGCCAGCGGGCTCAAGCCGGCATCCGAGGCCGAGAAGGCCTGGCTGGCCCAGTTGCAGGCATCCCTGGCGGCCAACTTGCAGCAGACCGCGCAGGCGAGTCGTTACGTGGAACAGGCGTTGGCCTATAAGGAGTGGCCGGCGCAACAGCAGCTTCAGTTGCTGCGTCTGCGTGGCGATATCCAGGCACAGCAATCCCACTGGTCTGGTGCCATCGCCAGTTACCAGGCCGCGCTGGCATTGAAAGCCGATGATGGGCTTCGGTTGCGGTTGGCGGGTCTCTATTACCACAACAAGCAATATGGCGAAGCGGCCAGTCAGAGTGAACAACTGCTGAAGAAAGGCTGGCATAAGCAGGCGGCGATCATTCGCCTCTCCGCCCTCAGCGCGCAGCAGCGTTATGCAGTCGCTGCCGATCAGGCGCAGGAGCTTGTCCGTCACGAGCCAGGAGAGAGCAAGTGGTGGCAGCAGGCGGTAGCACTGAACCTCTCGGCCAAGCGCGGCGATCAGGCGCTGGCATTGCTGCAGACCGCCATCGATCGCCAGTTGATGGACGATGTGGCCGCGCGCGGTCAGCTCATCCGTCTGTATGCGTGGCAAGGGTTGCCCTATCGTGGAGCCCGCTTACTGGAGACGGCCATGGCCAAGGGGCAGATGAAGCCGAGCGCCGAGAATCAGCAGTTGCTGGCCCAATTGTGGGAAGGGGCGCGCGAATGGCCCAAAGCGGTCGATAGCTGGCAGCTGCTCGCCAAGCAATACGCTCATACCAAGGCGAGCATGCGTGCCGCCGAGTTGCTGTTGCAGCAAGGCAGGACGAATGAGGCCATGAGCCAGCTGGCCGTTATCAAGTCGACGAAGGGCGAGCAGGGCAACAGGGCCAAGGCACTGCTGGTGCAAGCACACCTTAATAAGGAGCAGTATGCCCAGGCGCTGGAATTGGCTCTCGAACTGCAGCAGGTAGATAGTTGGCAACAGCGCGCAACCAGCTGGGTCAACTACATCCAGGCCCAGAGCGAGAATTTGGATAAAAAAGCGGCGTAAAATAGAAGGGAAGCCGACGTTTTATACGGCTCAGCCTGCTTTTTCAGCAAACGGGATCTTTTTCACAAAAATCCCTTGTCATCGCGGTCTGGCTCCCTATAAT
>NZ_JBWBRA010000001.1:3940000-4015000 GCF_056279295.1 Aeromonas sp. TECH754
CCGAATGGGGAAACCCACCCAGCATAAGCTGGGTATCTATTACTGAATACATAGGTAATAGAGGCGAACCGGGAGAACTGAAACATCTAAGTACCCCGAGGAAAAGAAATCAACCGAGATTCCCTTAGTAGCGGCGAGCGAACGGGGATTAGCCCTTAAGCAACTTGGAAGTTAGTGGAATGGTCCTGGAAAGGCCAGCGATACAGGGTGATAGCCCCGTACATGAAAACGACCTTGTTGTGAAATCGAGTAGGGCGGGACACGTGACATCCTGTCTGAATATGGGGGGACCATCCTCCAAGGCTAAATACTCCTGACTGACCGATAGTGAACCAGTACCGTGAGGGAAAGGCGAAAAGAACCCCTGTGAGGGGAGTGAAATAGAACCTGAAACCGTGTACGTACAAGCAGTGGGAGCCCTTCGGGGTGACTGCGTACCTTTTGTATAATGGGTCAGCGACTTACATTTTGTAGCGAGGTTAACCGTATAGGGGAGCCGTAGGGAAACCGAGTCTTAACTGGGCGTCTAGTTGCAAGGTGTAGACCCGAAACCGGGTGATCTAGCCATGGGCAGGTTGAAGGTTGAGTAACATCAACTGGAGGACCGAACCCACTAACGTTGCAAAGTTAGGGGATGACCTGTGGCTGGGGGTGAAAGGCCAATCAAACTCGGAGATAGCTGGTTCTCCCCGAAAGCTATTTAGGTAGCGCCTCGGACGAATACTACTGGGGGTAGAGCACTGTTTGGACTAGGGGGTCATCCCGACTTACCAACTCCATGCAAACTCCGAATACCAGTAAGTAATATCCGGGAGACACACGGCGGGTGCTAACGTCCGTCGTGAAGAGGGAAACAACCCAGATCGCCGGCTAAGGTCCCAAAGTTCTGGTTAAGTGGGAAACGATGTGGGAAGGCTCAGACAGCTAGGATGTTGGCTTAGAAGCAGCCATCATTTAAAGAAAGCGTAATAGCTCACTAGTCGAGTCGGCCTGCGCGGAAGATGTAACGGGGCTCAAACCAGGCACCGAAGCCGCGGATTCACACTTATGTGTGAGTGGTAGGGGAGCGTTCTGTAAGTCTGCGAAGGTGTATCGAGAGGTATGCTGGAGATATCAGAAGTGCGAATGCTGACGTAAGTAACGATAAAGGGGGTGAAAAGCCTCCTCGCCGGAAGACCAAGGGTTCCTGTCCAACGTTAATCGGGGCAGGGTGAGTCGACCCCTAAGGTGAGGCCGAAAGGCGTAATCGATGGGAAGCAGGTTAATATTCCTGCACGACTTGTAATTGCGATGGGGGGACGGAGAAGGCTAGGTGGGCCAGGCGACGGTTGTCCTGGTGAAAGTGCGTAGGCGGTATCTCTAGGCAAATCCGGAGATGCAACGCTGAGACACGAGACGAAGCCACTACGGTGGTGAAGCCATTGATGCCCTGCTTCCAGGAAAAGCCTCTAAGCTTCAGATTACAAGTCATCGTACCCCAAACCGACACAGGTGGTCGGGTAGAGAATACCAAGGCGCTTGAGAGAACTCGGGTGAAGGAACTAGGCAAAATAGAACCGTAACTTCGGGAGAAGGTTCGCTCTTGACAGTGAAGTCCCTTGCGGATGGAGCAGTTGGGAGTCGCAGTGACCAGATGGCTGGGACTGTTTATCAAAAACACAGCACTCTGCAAACACGAAAGTGGACGTATAGGGTGTGACACCTGCCCGGTGCCGGAAGGTTAATTGATGGGGTTAGCGCAAGCGAAGCTCTTGATCGAAGCCCCGGTAAACGGCGGCCGTAACTATAACGGTCCTAAGGTAGCGAAATTCCTTGTCGGGTAAGTTCCGACCTGCACGAATGGTGTAACCATGGCCATGCTGTCTCCACCCGAGACTCAGTGAAATCGAATTCGCCGTGAAGATGCGGTGTACCCGCGGCTAGACGGAAAGACCCCGTGAACCTTTACTACAGCTTGGCACTGAACATTGAACCTACATGTGTAGGATAGGTGGGAGGCTTTGAAGGCATGACGCTAGTTGTGCTGGAGCCGTCCTTGAAATACCACCCTTGTATGTTTGATGTTCTAACGCAGGGCCCTGAATCGGGCTCGCGGACAGTGCCTGGTGGGTAGTTTGACTGGGGCGGTCTCCTCCCAAAGAGTAACGGAGGAGCACGAAGGTTGGCTAATCCTGGTCGGACATCAGGAGGTTAGTGCAATGGCATAAGCCAGCTTAACTGCGAGACGGACAGGTCGAGCAGGTACGAAAGTAGGTCATAGTGATCCGGTGGTTCTGAATGGAAGGGCCATCGCTCAACGGATAAAAGGTACTCCGGGGATAACAGGCTGATACCGCCCAAGAGTTCATATCGACGGCGGTGTTTGGCACCTCGATGTCGGCTCATCACATCCTGGGGCTGAAGTCGGTCCCAAGGGTATGGCTGTTCGCCATTTAAAGTGGTACGCGAGCTGGGTTCAGAACGTCGTGAGACAGTTCGGTCCCTATCTGCCGTGGGCGTTGGATGATTGAAGGGAGTTGCTCCTAGTACGAGAGGACCGGAGTGAACGAACCTCTGGTGTTCGGGTTGTCACGCCAGTGGCACTGCCCGGTAGCTAAGTTCGGAATCGATAACCGCTGAAAGCATCTAAGCGGGAAGCGAGCCCTGAGATGAGTCATCCCTGACCCCTTGAGGGTCCTAAAGGGCCGTTGGAGACCACAACGTTGATAGGTGGGGTGTGTAAGCGCGGCGACGTGTTGAGCTAACCCATACTAATTACCCGTGAGGCTTAACCATACAACACCCAAGAAGTGTTCTGGGCCTTGTAGCAAGTGCATGAACTACTTACTAATTCAGTGATAGCGACCACCTCACCAGGTGACAGTCGTTATTCACGTCAGCTTTCCGAGATTGAAGTTTTTGCCTGGCGGCCATAGCGCCGTGGAACCACCTGATCCCATGCCGAACTCAGAAGTGAAACGCGGTAGCGCCGATGGTAGTGTGGCATTCGCCATGCGAGAGTAGGACACTGCCAGGCACCCAATTCAAGATGACGCACAGCGTGGTCTTAGCAAGTTAGTATGCTGATATGGCTCAGTTGGTAGAGCGCATCCTTGGTAAGGATGAGGTCCCCAGTTCGACTCTGGGTATCAGCACCACTAAATATTAAAGCCTCCCAATCGGGAGGCTTTTTTGTATCCGCATTTCTCAGTTTACCGATATCTGCCTGGCATCGAGATAGAAACGGGCCTGCCCCGACTTTTCTATCTGGATAGCAGCCAGGAGTTTCTCCCCACACTTGTATTCCCAATTGTCTTCAATCGAGGTCAATGGCGGTTTGCGGATACCCAGCGTCTGCAAATACTCGTGAAACAGGCTGGCGCTTCCTATTTCGGTCAACCCTGCTCTCATCCCAATGGATCCCTTATTGTGTCTGTTTATCAATGGTAGCGTTTTCATATGTATTCAATGTGAACACTTTTCTATTAAATTGATCCAAGCTAAGTTCCGGGTTGGAAAAGGCCTCGGTTTCCTAAAATAGGGAAGAAAAACATGTTGATAAAGAAGGTGCGTCTGGCTGACAGGGAGGGTTTTTGGCAGATCCTCTGCCACGAGGGCTATATCCGGGCCATCGAGCCCATGAGGGTTTCGCTCTCCTCCGCTTCCGAGCTGGATGGGGAAGAAGGGCTCGCCATCGCCCCCTTTATCGAGCCCCATATTCATCTCGATACCACTCAGACTGCGGGTGAGCCGAGCTGGAACCTGTCCGGTACCCTGTTCGAAGGGATAGAGCGCTGGGCCGAACGCAAGGCGCTGCTGACCCACGAAGACGTCAAGCGTCGCGCCAGCCAGACGCTGAAATGGCAAGTGGCCAACGGTATCCAGTTTGTGCGTACCCACGTGGATGTCTCCGACCCCAATCTGGTCGCTCTCAAGGCGATGCTGGAGGTGCGCGAGGAGATGAAGGCGTGGGTCGAGCTGCAGATCGTCGCTTTCCCGCAGGAGGGGATCCTCTCTTATCCCAACGGCAAGGCCCTGCTGGAAGAGGCGCTCAGGCTGGGTGCCGACGTGATCGGCGCCATTCCCCACTTCGAGTTCACTCGGGAATACGGGATCGAGAGCCTGCATCATATCTTCGAGCTGGCCGAGCGTTACAGTGTGCTGGTCGATGTGCATTGCGACGAGATCGACGACGAACAGTCCCGCTTTATCGAAACGTTGGCAACGCTGGCTTATGAGCGCGGCCTGGGGCCCAGGGTCACCGCCAGTCATACCACCGCCATGCACTCCTACAACGGGGCCTATGCCTCTCGCCTGTTCCGTCTGCTGCGCATGGCCGACATCAACTTCGTGGCGAACCCGCTGGTCAACATTCACCTGCAGGGACGCTTCGACACCTATCCCAAGCGCCGCGGTGTCACCCGGGTGAAGGAGATGCTGGAGGCGGGCATCAACGTCTGCTTCGGCCACGACGATGTGTTCGATCCCTGGTATCCCATGGGTACGGCCAACATGCTGCAGGTGCTGCATATGGGGCTGCATGTTTGCCAGATCATGGGTTACGAGCAGATCAACGACAGCCTCAAACTCATCGGCGAGCACAGTGCGCGGACCCTGAATGTGCGGGATCGTTACGGCCTGGAGGTCGGCAAGCCGGCCAACCTGCTGATCCTGCCGGCAGACAATGGCTTCGATGCGGTGCGCCGTCAGGTGCCGGTCCGCTACTCCATCCGCCATGGCAGGATCATCGCCGAGACCAAACCAGCCCAGACCTCGCTTCACCTCGGGCAGGTCGAACCGATCGATTTTCGCCGCTGATTGTTCAATTCACCGAGGTGGCGATTAGTTCCACCTCTGGGCGACAGCGATGATATTGCACATAATGTCGGCCTGATCCTGATGGAGTAACAGCATGCAAACCTGGTTTTATGTGGCTGTCGGCGGTGCCATCGGCGCCTGTCTGCGGTTCGGGATGAGCGAGCTGCTCGCCCTGATGCTGGGGCGCAACTTTCCCTATGGCACCCTGGCGGTCAACCTAGTCGGCTCCTTCATCATGGGGCTGGCCTTTGCGCTGATCAGTCACGGTCATGTGCTGGAGAGCCCGATGAAGCCGCTGCTGATGGTCGGTATTTTGGGGGCTTTGACTACGTTTTCCTCCTTCGCCCTCGATACCGTGCTGCTGGCCCAACAAGGGGCCTACCTGAAGGCGCTGCTCAACACCGCGCTCAACGTCTTCCTCTGCCTGACCATGGTGGTGCTGGGGATGCAGTTGGTGGCGAGTCGGGGTTGAGAACCGTTTCAGGCTCTTGCCAGCAGGCTGCGGTCAGGGTCCCTGCGCAACCCTTCACCTTGCTGACAACCGCTCGCGACGGGCAGTAAACAGGTTCCGAGGTGTCCGGACGCTGGCGGCTCTGGTAAACTGGCGTCCATTCTTTGCTCTATGGGTGTTTGAGGGATGTCGGAACAGACTACTACTACGCATTTTGGCTATAAAACCGTGGCGGCGACCGAGAAGGAAACTCTGGTGGCTGGCGTCTTCCACTCGGTGGCGGCCAAGTATGATCTGATGAACGACCTGATGTCGTTCGGCATTCACCGTCTGTGGAAGCGTTTCACAATCGACTGCTCAGGCGTGCGTAAAGGTCAGAAAGTGCTGGATTTGGCCGGTGGTACAGGGGATTTGACTGCCAAATTCTCCCGCATCGTCGGTGAAACCGGTCAGGTCGTATTGGCCGATATCAATGACTCCATGCTCAAGGTGGGTCGCGACAAGCTGCGCAACCTGGGGGTGGCGAACAACGTCTCCTACGTGCAGGCCAATGCCGAGGCACTGCCCTTCCCGGACAACCACTTCGACGTCATCACCATCGGCTTCGGCCTGCGCAACGTCACCGACAAGGACAAGGCACTGGCCTCCATGTATCGGGTGCTGAAGCCGGGCGGACGCCTGCTGGTGCTGGAGTTCTCCAAGCCAGAGAGCGAGGTGATCGCCAAGCTGTACGATCTCTACTCCTTCAAGTTGCTGCCGAAAATGGGTGAACTCGTCGCGAACGACAGCGAAAGCTACAAATACCTGGCGGAATCCATCCGTATGCACCCGGATCAGCAGACCCTGAAGGGGATGATGGAAAACGCCGGTTTCGACCAGGTAGATTTCTACAACCTGACCGGGGGTGTGGTCGCCCTGCACCGTGGTTACAAGTTTTAAGGTTGCCTATGCCGATGGATGCCATGGTCACCGCGGTGATCGAAACCAGCCTCAACCAGCTGCTGAACCTCGACAAGCAGAGTCCGGAGCGACTGCGCAAGCTGGCGGGCAAGGTGCTCAAGCTGGAATTGCGTGAACTCAAGCCGCTCTGGTTTGTCTTCTCCGAGCGCAGACTCGATGTGCTGGCCCAGTTTGAGGGCGACGCCGATGCGGTGCTCAGCCTGTCGCTGACGGCCCTTGGCCTGCTCAAAGACCCCTCCGCCCTGACCCGCTACATTCGCGAAGAGAAGCTCGACCTGAGCGGCGATCCGCAGCTGGTGCAGGCGTTCAGCGCCTTGCTGGGGGAGCTTGACATCGACTGGGAAGAGGAGCTATCCCGCTATACCGGCGACGTGCTGGCCCACACCCTGTGCGGTGGTGCCCGTCAGGCGCGTCGTGTACTGGGGCGCGAGCTGTGCCGCAGCCAGCGTCAGCTGGCTGAGTACCTGACCGAGGAGGTCCGGCTGGCCCCAGGCCCGCTGGAGGTCGCCAGCTTCAGCGACGACGTCGAGCTGCTGGCTCAGCACATGAAAGCCGTCGAGTTGCGGCTCGCCCGCCTCGAACAGCGGGTGAGCTGATGACCCCGAAGGAGTTCAAGCGCCTCTATCGCATCGTCAGCATACTGCTGGAGCAGGGCATCGACGGGCTGGTGCCGGCCCGCTATCAGCCCTTGCCTGGCCGCTTGCTGCGTCGCAGTCTGTTCTGGCTCAAGAACAAGCAGCCGGATCTGAGCCGTGGTGCCCGCATCCGCCAGGCCTTCGAGGCCCTCGGTCCCATCTTCATCAAGTTCGGCCAGATGCTGTCGACCCGGCGTGATCTGTTGCCGCCGGACATCGCCGAGGAGCTGGCACTGCTGCAAGACAGGGTGCCCCCCTTCTGCGGCCAGGAGGCCCGCCGCCAGATAGAGGCGAGCCTGGGTTGCCCCATCGAGACCCTGTTTGACGAATTCGATGAGACGCCGCTGGCCTCCGCCTCCATCGCCCAGGTTCACACCGCGCGTCTGAAAGAGAACGGCCGCGAGATCGTCATCAAGGTGATCCGCCCCGACATCGAGCCCGTCATCGAGGCGGACTTGCGCCTGATGCAGGCGGTCGCCACCTTGGCGGCCCGCTTCGTGCCCCAGAGCGAGCGGCTGCGCCCGGTCGAGGTGGTGGAGGAGTATTGCAAGACCATACTCGACGAGCTGAACCTGATGCGCGAGGCCGCCAACGCCATCCAGCTGCGCCGCAACTTCACCGGCTCCGACGCGCTCTATGTGCCCGAGGTGTTCACCGAGCATTGTCGCGAACAGGTGTTGGTGATGGAGCGGATCTACGGCATCGCCGTCTCCGACATAGCGGCGCTGGAGGCCAACGGCACCAACATGAAGCTGCTGGCCGAGCGCGGGGTGGAGGTGTTCTTCACCCAGGTGTTCCGCGACAGCTTCTTCCACGCCGACATGCACCCTGGCAATATCTTCGTCTCCCATGAACACCCCGAGAATCCGCTCTGGATCGGCATCGACTGCGGCATCGTCGGTACCCTGAATCGAGAAGACAAGCGCTATCTGGCAGAGAACTTCCTCGCCTTCTTCAACCGCGACTATCGCCGGGTGGCGGAGCTGCACGTGGAGTCGGGCTGGGTTCCCGCCGACACCAAGGTGGACGAGTTCGAGTTTGCCATCCGCACCGTGCTGGAACCCATCTTCGAGAAGCCTCTGTCCGAAATCTCGTTCGGTCATGTGCTGCTCAACCTGTTCAACACCGCCCGCCGCTTCAACATGCAGGTGCAGCCGCAGCTGGTGCTGTTGCAGAAGACCCTGCTCTATGTGGAAGGACTGGGGCGCCAGTTATATCCCCAGCTGGATCTGTGGCAGACCGCCAAGCCCTATCTGGAAAGCTGGATGCGCGAACAGGTGGGCCCCAAGGCCGTGCTGAACGCGATCAAGGAGAAGGCGCCGTTCTGGGCGGAGAAGCTGCCGGAGTTGCCGGAGCTGGTCTATGAGACCCTGCGTCAGGCGCGTCATCAGCAGCATCACTTCGATCAGATGTTTGCGGATTTCCGCCGCCACAGCCACCGTCAGGGACAGGCTCGCTACCTCTTAGGGGTTGGAGCCAGCCTACTGTTGGTGGGTGTATTCTTGCTGACCGAGAAGCAACATATTGAGTGGGGACAAATATCTCTGGCTGGTGCCGGTATATGCTGGTTGTTCGGCTGGTTGAAGACCCGTTCTCACTAAACTTCACGTTAAATAGTCATGTGCGCCTCGGGCGCCCATTTGGGAAAGATAACAGGCTGGTAGCAGTCTCGTTGTTGTCAGGACAAATTTGCGCACCCTGCTTGGGTGCCTATCTTGGAGAAATATCATGGGTGGTATCAGTATTTGGCAGTTGTTGATCGTCGCAGTCATCGTCGTGCTGCTGTTCGGAACCAAGAAGCTGCGCGGGATCGGCGGCGATCTGGGGGCGGCGGTCAAGGGCTTCAAGAAGGCACTGTCGGACGATCCGGCCGATGCCAAGCCTGAGCAGAAGGATGCGGAGTTTCCGCCCAAGCAGCTGAACGAAGCGGCCAACAGTGCCGATACCGCCAAGCAGAAAGACAAAGATCAGGCCTAAGCCATGTTTGACATCGGTTTTTGGGAGCTGGTCGTCATCGGCGTGGTGGCCCTGGTGGTGCTGGGGCCTGAGCGGTTGCCGGTTGCCATCCGCACGGCGGCCCACTGGATCAAGCTTATTCGCAGTACCGCCAATTCGGTCAAGTCCGAGCTGGAGCAGGAGCTCAAGTTGCAAGAGCTGCACAATGACCTGAAGAAGGCCGAGTCTCTGCAGATGAACAACCTCAGCCCCGAGCTGCAGGAGTCCATCGAGCAGCTCAAGGCCGCCGCCCAGTCGGTCAACCGTCCCTACCAGCCAGAGTCTGAGCCGCAAAACGAGATCCGCCCGCCGCAGAGCGCGCCAGTACCCGAACCGAGTATCGCCCTCCCTGAACAAGCTGTTGTCGAGGCAGAAGTGGTCACCCTGGCGCAAGATGTCAGCAGGGAAAAAGGGGAGGTGAAGTCATGAGTCAGGCCGAACAACCCCTGATCAGCCACCTGGTGGAGCTGAGAACTCGCCTGTTGCGATCCATAGTGGCCATCTTGCTGGCGTTCATTGCGCTCATCTATTTCTCCAACGATATCTACGACTTCGTGGCCAGGCCGCTGCTCAGCCAGCTGCCGGCAGGCACCAGCATGATAGCGACGGATGTGGCGACCCCCTTCATCACGCCCATCAAGCTGACCCTGGTGGTCTCCTTCTTCGTGGCAATCCCCTATCTGCTCTATCAGGCCTGGTCGTTCATTGCCCCCGGTCTGTACCAGCATGAGCGGCGGCTGATCATGCCGCTGGTCGCCTCCAGTGCCGCGCTCTTCTACGCCGGCATGGCGTTTGCCTACTACGTGGTGTTCCCGCTGGTGTTCGGTTTCTTCACCAGTACCGCACCCGCCGGGGTGACGGTGGCGACTGACATCGCCAGCTATCTGGACTTCGTGCTGACCCTGTTCTTCGCGTTCGGGGTGGCGTTCGAGATCCCGGTGGCCACCATACTGCTGTGCTGGACCGGGGTGACCACGCCCAAGAGCCTGCGGGAGAAACGCCCTTACGTCATCGTCGGGGTGTTTGTGGTCGGCATGTTGCTGACGCCGCCGGATGTCTTCTCCCAGACCCTGCTCGCGATCCCCATGTGGGCACTGTGGGAGGTTGGCCTGTTCTTCGCCCGTTTCTATGTGAAGAAAGAAGACACAGAGTCGCAGGAACAGACAGATGGGGAGAGCTGAGGCTCTGTTCGTCACCTTTGGCGGGTGGCGAGAGGATGAAGACGCTCGCAGGAATAGAAGAACGAGGGGAGCTGAGGCTCCCTTCCTCTTTTCACTGCTCCCGCACAGGCGTATGGTAAGGCCCCATTGTGCAGATGGTTTTCAAATGCCTGATATGTGGCTTATTTATCCGGAACTTCTCATCCTATGATCGACATCGGTATCAACCTCACCAGCCCCCAGTTTGCCGGCGAACAAGCGGAGCTTGTGACTCGTGCTCGCGCCGCCGGGGTCGAGGCGCTGATCCTGACCGGCACGGATCTGACGGGCAGTGAAGCGAGTGCCGAGTTGGCTGCCCGCTGGCCGGGCTACTGTTTCTCCACCGCCGGGATCCACCCCCACGACGCCAAGAGTGTCGATGACGACAGCCTCGCCGCCCTGCGTGAGCTGGCGGCCCAGCCACAGGTGGTGGCCATCGGCGAGTGCGGGCTCGACTACAACCGCGACTTCTCCCCAAGGCCGGTACAGGATGCGGTGTTCGACGCCCAGCTGGCCCTGGCCGCCGAGCTGTCGATGCCGGTCTTTCTGCACTGTCGCGATGCTCACGCCCGTTTCATCGAGATCCTGCGCCCCTGGCTGCCCAGGTTGCGGGGCGCCGTGCTGCACTGCTTCACCGGCAGCGACGAGGAGCTGGACGAATGTCTGGCCCTGGGGCTGCATATCGGGGTGACCGGCTGGATCTGCGACGAGCGCCGTGGCCAGCAGCTGCGCGAGCAGGTGGCCCGCATCCCGGCCGGTCGGCTGATGATCGAGACGGATGCCCCTTATCTGGTGCCACGGGATCTGAAACCCAGACCCAAGCGCAACGAACCCGCTTTTTTGCCGCACATCGCCAAGGTGGTGGCGGCCTGTCGTGGTGAGACGCCCGAGGCCTTGCTGGCCCACACCCGGGCTACCTCAGCCGCGTTCTTCCAACTTCCACTCCAGGAGTGAATCATGGTCACAACTCTTCCGGGCGCCTTCCCGGGCCGCCGCCTGCGCCGGGTGCGCAAGAATGACTTCAGCCGCCGTCTGGTGCGTGAAAACACGCTGACCGTCGACGATCTCATCTACCCGGTGTTCGTGCTGGAGGGGGTGAACCAGCGCGAGGCCGTCGCCTCCATGCCGGGGGTGGACAGGCTCTCCATCGATCTGCTGCTGGAGGAGGCCGAGGAGCTGGTTGCCCTCGGCGTGCCGGCCATCGCCCTGTTCCCGGTGACGCCGCTGGAGCAGAAGAGCCTGATGGCGGAGGAGGCCTACAACCCGGACGGCCTGGTCCAGCGCGCGGCCCGCGCCCTCAAGGCCCGCTTCCCAGAGCTGGGGGTCATCATCGACGTGGCGCTGGATCCCTTCACCACCCACGGTCAGGACGGCATCATCGATGACGAAGGCTATGTGCTGAACGACATCACCACCGAGATCCTGGTGAAACAGGCGCTCTCTCATGCGCAGGCGGGGGCCGACATAGTGGCGCCGTCCGACATGATGGACGGCCGCATCGGTGCGATCCGTGCCGCACTGGAGGAGCACGGCTTCATCAACGTCCAGATCATGGCCTACTCCGCCAAGTACGCCTCCTGCTACTACGGCCCGTTCCGCGATGCGCTCGGCACCGCCAGCAACCTCGGCAAGAGCAACAAGGCGACCTATCAGATGGATCCCGCCAACGACAACGAGGCCCTGCACGAGGTGGCGCTGGACATCCAGGAGGGGGCCGACAGCGTCATGGTCAAGCCGGGCATGCCCTATCTGGACGTGATCCGCCGGGTCAAGGATCAGTTCGGGGTGCCGACCTTCGCCTATCAGGTGAGCGGTGAGTACGCCATGCACATGGCGGCGATCCAGAACGGCTGGCTGAAGGAGAAGGAGTGCATCCTGGAGTCCCTGGTCTGCTTCAAGCGGGCCGGTGCGGACGGTATCCTCACCTACTTCGCCAAGCGGGTCGCCCAGTGGCTGAAGGAAGATGCCCGCCGCTGATCCCGCTGCCACTTTGCCCCACGATGCCGGTCTTTGGACCGGCATCGTCGTTTCTGGCAGTCGATGTGGCTATTAAATGAGCGTGTTTTGGCGAAAAGTGGGCAACTGGCCGCGCTCCCGGTGGCAAAGGCTTGATTAATGGGGTTTCTGCCTACATCTTAGGTGGTCCAAGCAAGCTTCTGGACGGCAGGGGCTGTAGAGCATTTAGAGGTACCCAGTCATGAACAACCCTTTGCTGACAATGGACGCACTGCCCCCCTTCAGCCAGATCCATCCCGACCAGGTTCAGCCTGCCGTGACGCAGGCCATCGCCGATTGCAAACAGAAGATCGAAGACGTGCTGGCCCAGCGCGATCCCCACACCTGGGACAGCCTGATAGCACCGCTGGAAGAGGTCAATGACAGGCTGGCCCGCATCTGGTCGCCGGTCAGCCACCTCAACTCCGTGCTCAACAGCGAGGCGCTGCGCGCGGCTCACGACGCCTGCCTGCCGCTGCTGTCCGAATTCCAGACCTATGTCGGTCAGCACGAAGGCCTCTATCAGGCCTATCTGGCCCTGTCCGAGAGCGACGACTTCCCGCTGCTGAGCGGCGCCCAGCGCAAGGAGATCCAGAATACCCTGCGTGACTTCCGCCTGTCCGGTATCGGCCTGTCCGCCGAGGCGCAGCGGCGCTACGGCGAGATCCAGGCTCGCCTCTCCGAGCTGGCGTCCCGCTTCAGCAACAACGTGCTGGATGCGACCCAGGGCTGGAGCAAGCTGGTGAGCGACGAGGCCGAGCTGGCCGGTCTGCCCGCCAGTGCCCTGGCCGCCGCCCGCCAACTGGCGGAGCACAAGGGTCAGCAGGGCTGGCTGTTCACCCTGGACATCCCCTCCTATCTGCCGGTGATGATGTACGCCGACAACCGCGCGCTGCGCGCCGAGCTCTACGAGGCGTTCACCACCCGCGCCTCGGATCAGGGCCCCAATGCCGGCAAGTGGGACAACTCCGCCATCATGACCGAGCTGCTCACCCTGCGCCGCGAGCTGGCCCAGCTGCTGGGCTTTGGCAACTACGCCGAGCTCTCCTTGGCCACCAAGATGGCGGACAAGACCGAACAGGTGGTGGGCTTCCTCAGCGATCTGGCGGCCAAATCCCTGCCGCAAGGCAAGGCGGAGCTGGAAGAGATCCGCACCTTCGCCACCCAGCAGCACGGTCAGAGCGAGCTGGCGGCCTGGGATATTCCCTACTACGCCGAGAAGCTCAAGCAGCACAAATTTTCCATCTCCGACGAGCAGCTGCGTCCCTACTTCCCCGCCAACCGGGTGGTGAAGGGGTTGTTCGAGGTGGTGCGCCGGGTGTTTGGCATCAAGGTGCGCGAGCGCCTCGGCATCGACACCTGGCATCCGGACGTGCGTTTCTACGACATCTTCGACGCCGAGGACGAGCTGCGCGGCAGCTTCTACCTCGATCTCTATGCCCGCGAACACAAGCAGGGCGGCGCCTGGATGGATGTCTGCCTGGGTCGCCGCTACCGTCAGGACGGTTCCCTGCAAAAGCCGGTGGCCTACCTGACCTGCAACTTCAACGGTCCGGTGGATGGCAAGCCCGCCCTGTTCACCCACAACGAGGTGGTGACCCTGTTCCATGAGTTTGGCCACGGTCTCCATCACATGCTGACCCAGGTCGACGTGGCCGGGGTGGCCGGCATCAACGGCGTGGCTTGGGATGCGGTCGAGCTGCCGAGCCAGTTCCTGGAGAACTGGTGCTGGGAGTCCGAGGCGCTGGCCTTCATCTCCGGCCATCACGAGACCGGCGAGCCCTTGCCTGCCGATCTGTTGGCGAAGATGCTGACCGCCCGCAACTTCCAGGCGGCGATGCAGATGCTGCGCCAGCTGGAGTTCGCCCTGTTCGACTTCCGTCTGCATCAGGAGTTCGACCCGGCCAAGCCCGAGCGGGTGCCGGCCCTGCTGGCTGAGGTGCGCAACCAGGTCGCGGTACTGACGCCGCCGCCGTTCAACCGTTTCCAGCACAGCTTTTCCCACATCTTCGCCGGCGGCTATGCGGCGGGCTACTACAGCTACAAGTGGGCCGAGGTGCTGTCGGCGGATGCCTTCTCCCGTTTCGAGGAGGAGGGGATCTTCAACCCGGCCACCGGCCAATCCTTCCTGAAGCACATTCTGGAGAAGGGCGGCTCCAAGGAACCCATGGAGCTGTTCCGCGCCTTCCGCGGTCGTGAGCCCAAGGTCGACGCGCTGCTGCGCCACAGCGGGATCGCCGCCTGACGCACGGTGCCTGCCGCCCCATGAGCTTCAAGCAGGTACAGTTTTGCGACATAGTGGGATCGGCGCTTGTTTTTTGAGATAAAAAGGGACCTTTTGGTCCCTTTTCTCAAAGCTTTTTAATATCTTGCGGAGTGCATGTTTGCACTGTCCCCGCCTCTTGAGTAGAGTCGGGTTCTACCTTCCTGGGAGAGAAAGAACCTTGCCATGAGGCGAGCACTCGAGTCTGTCTATCAAATCATTTCCAGCCTGTCTCACCTGAGCGGCAAGGGATATTTCGATACCTTTGTGAGTGAAATCGCCAACGCGGTGGGGGCGGATCTCGTCCTGATTTCAGGGCAGGATCAGACGGGGCTGTTCTTTACCGTACACGCCGCCCATCCAGCCTCCCTCGACATAGGTTCCTACAGTTTTCCTCTTGCCGGTACTCCGGGCGAGATCGTCATGCAGCAGGGTGAAGCCTGGTTCAACGATCGCATCCGTCAGTTGTTTCCCCATGCCGCCGTGCTGGAGCGTTGCCAGATCAAGGGCTACGCCGGTATCGCGCTGAAGGATGCCCAGGGCGAGACCATGGGCCTGTGCAGCGTCATGTTCAAGCGGGCCATCCCCAGCATGGACAAGGTCATGGGTCTGCTGCGCCTGCTGGCGCCGGTCGCCGGCCGCGAGCTGGCACTGATGTACCAGCAACAACCCCGCCCCCAGCCGTTGCAGACACCGCCAGAGCACCATTATTTCCTGGACGCCATGATGTCCCATGCGCCGGTCGGCATCGGCAAACTCGACCTGAACGGCAGGATCCTCTGGGTCAACCCGGCCATCGAGAAGATGCTGGGCTACAACCAGCAGGAGATGCAGCAGCGCACCGCCGCCGAGATCAATCACCCGGAAGATTGGCTGGCCAGCATCCCCTACTATGAAGAGCTCAGACGGGGGGACAGGCCCGCCTTCACCCAGGAGAAGCGCTACCTGCACCGGGATGGATCTGTGCTCTGGGGCCGGGTGACGGTGACCCTGATCCGCGACAAGCAGCTGCGCCCCGATTACCTGATGCTGGTGCTGGAAAATATCGATCCCATCAAGCGTCACGCCGAACAACTCAAGCTCTCCCACCGGGTCTATGACAACCTCTCCGAGGCCATCCTGGTGTGCGATGTCGACAGTCGCATCATCTCGGTGAACCCGGCGTTCGAGAAGATCACCGGTTACAGCGAAGAGGAAGCCTGTGGTCAGCGTCCCAGCATGCTCAAGTCCGGGCTGCACGATCAGACCTTCTATGCCGACATGTATCACGCCCTGGAGCGAGTCGGGATCTGGCGCGGCGAGGTGTGGAACAAGCGCAAGAATGGCAAGCTCTACCCCCAGCAGCTGATGATCAGCGCCCTGCGCGAAGGGGGAAGGATCAGCCAGTACATCGCCATCTTCAGCGATCTCTCCCAGACCAAGCTGGCGGAGCAGAAGATCGCGGCCCAGGCGAATTACGACAATCTCACCGGCCTGCCCAACCGCTGGCTGTTTGGCCGCTGCCTCAGCCGCTTCTGCGAGCGGGGCGAGCGCTTCGCGCTCATGGTGCTGGATCTCAACAACTTCAAGGCGGTCAACAACAGCATGGATCACCATGTTGGCGATGCCCTGCTGAGAGAGGTGTCGGATCGGCTGGTGAGCCGGGTGCGCACCGAGGATCTGGTGGCCCGCATCGGCGGCGACGAGTTTGCCTTCCTGGTGCCCGGCATCGTCAACCGTCGTCAGGCAGAGGTGTTTGCCAAGCAGGTGATTGGCGGCTTCGCCCGCCCCTTCATGCTGGCCAACCAGCACCTCTATGTGACCGCCACCCTGGGCATCACCCTCTGCCCCAGCGACGGGACCGAGGGTGACGAGCTGTTGCGCAATGCCGAGCAGGCGCTGTTCGTCGCCAAGCGGCAGGGACGGCCGATCGGTACCTACAGCGCCTCCATGCGCGAGGAGGTGAGCCAGCGTCACCAGATGCAACAGGATCTGGCGGAGGCCATCAAGCTGGGGCAGCTGACCATGGCCTATCAGCCGATCTGGGACAACCGCAGCGGCCGGGTCGCCAAGCTGGAGGCACTGGTGCGCTGGTACCATCCCCACTGGGGTCAGGTCTCGCCGGCGGACTTCATCCCGCTGGCGGAAGAGGCGGGGCTCATTCAGGGGCTGGGGGCGCTGGTGTTGTGGCAGTCCTGCCGCGATCTGGCCCGGCTGCAGCAGTCCGGTTTCCCGGAGCTGCATATGTCCATCAACCGCTCCACCCTGGAGTTCCAGACAATCGATCCCGAGGCCAGCGAGTGGCTCAGGGTGATCCAGCACTTCGACCTGGATCCGGCGGACATCATCATCGAAATCACCGAATCCCTGTTGATGGAGACCAGCGATCAGCACAGGGTGCGGATCGATGCCCTGCGCGAGGCGGGGTGCAAGCTGGCCATCGACGACTTCGGTACCGGCTACTCGGCACTGAACTACCTGCGCACCTTCCCGGTGGATCTGGTCAAGATAGACCGCTCCTTCGTGCGTCACATCCCCTTCAACGAGCAGGACCGGCTGCTGCTCGATGGCATCATCAACATAGTGCACAACCTCGGCATGCAGGTGGTGATCGAGGGGGTCGAGACCCGCGAGCAGCTCAACTTCCTCTGCCAGAAGGGCTGTGCCTTCACCCAGGGCTATCTGCTCAGCCGTCCGCTGCCCTACGACGATCTGGTGGAATACCTGACCCTCAACCGGCAGGGGATGAACCTGGCCAATCTGACCATCGTGAGCTGATCATCCGCTTCTGCTATCATGCTCGGCTCCACGCCGTCATGAGTCTTCGTTATGCACCATATCCAGGTTTTCAGTGAAGTACCCGCCCGGGAAGGGGAGCTCGATGCCTTGCGGCAGCGCCTCGCCGAGGTCGAGTTTCCCGCGCCCTTCGCCCTGGTGCTGACCGAGGAGCGGCTGGAGCTGCGCAAGCTGGACGAACCCAAGCTGGGGGCCGTTCACGTGGACTTCGTGGAAGGCGCCGTGGCCCACAGACGCAAGTTCGGTGGCGGTCGCGGCCAGTCCATCGCCAAGGCGGTGGGGCTCAAGGCGGGGGCCATGCCGACCGTGGTGGATGCGACGGCGGGGTTGGGGCGCGATGCCTTCGTGCTGGCTTCGCTCGGTTGCAGGGTGACCCTGATCGAGCGCAGCCCCGTGGTGGCTGCCCTGTTGCAGGACGGATTGACCCGGGCGGGGCAGGACCCGGAGATCGGCCCCTGGGTGCGCGAGCGAATGCAGCTGCTGCAAGGCCCGGCGGTGGACAATCTGCTGGCGCTGACCGAGCGACCGGACGTCATCTACCTGGACCCCATGTTCCCCCACAAGCAGAAGTCGGCGCTGGTCAAAAAAGAGATGCGGGTGTTCCAGTCGCTGGTGGGACCGGATCTGGACGCGGATGCCCTGTTGCCGGCGGCGCTCAAGATGGCCGACAAGCGGGTGGTGGTGAAGCGGCCGGATTACGCGGGCTGGCTCAACGAGCAGAAGCCGAGCATGGCCATCGAGACCAAGAGCAACCGCTTCGACGTCTATGTGATGGCGGCGTTGGCGGGATAGAGCCCTTCGCCATAACGATGGGGGAGCACGGACATAAAAACAGAGGGCCAGCAATGCTGGCCCTCTGTTTTTATCCGCAGTACCGGTTCAGCCCTCGGGGACGAAGCGAACCCGCTTCTTCTCTCCCTGCCAGACCAGGTCCAGGGTCGCCAGCTCGGCCAGGCTCAGCCGTTCGCCACTGTCTAGCAGCAGATATTCGACGCCGTCTCTCGCCTCAATGGTGCGGATCCGGTCGGCCCATTGCCGCCCTGCGCGGGTGGTGAGCGTCACCGGCAACTGCCAGCTGGCGGCGATCTCGAGCCAGTCGTAGAGGTCACAGCTGATGGGTTGATAATCTGCCATGGCGTGTTCGTCCCCGGGCCCGAGGCCCATCACATGAAGTTGATGTCGGTGGAGGGGGCGACCACTGTCTGATCCTTCAGTACCCGCTCCTGTTGCAGCGGGTCGCCGGCCAGTTCCGGATCATCCTCGTTACCGTTGCAGACCAGGGTGACATTATAATGGCCGAGGTGCACGAAGCCCAGCTCGTAGCCGTAACCACCACCAGCCAGGGGCAGTACGGGGGCGCTGGCATAGAAGCCGTTGTCGAGGTCGGCCATATCCGGATAGGCGTCATCCCCCACCGGGCGCAGCACGTCATAGAAGTAGACGAAGGCCCTGTCGGTCAGCTGGCCGCCGCAGAGGCTGGTTGCGACCGTGCCCCTGACGGTTGCAACCTGGGTGTTGTTCACCAGCCGCACGCCCCTGGGTTTGAGCTTGTAATACTGCTCGTGGCCCGGCAGCACCATGGAGTGGCGCAGATCGAACTCGGTGGTGAAGGCGCTGGTGCCGTTGGCGGCGATGGTAAAGGCATCCAGCTTGAGCTCGCTGCTGGGCACCTCCAGCGGTTTGATCACCCCGTCATCCTGCTTCACATAGGAGTAGGGCGTGCCGTCGCTGAACTGGTTGTCGAGGTTCCGTCCATCCAGAATATGCAACCGCATCTGGCTGTATTGGCCGGGAACCACGCTCTGGCTGTCCAGCAGCGGGCGGCTGGTGGATCCCGGATAGGCCAGCAGGTCGATGTAGGCGAACAACGGGTGTCCCGCGTTGTCGACGGGAATGGCCATCCCCGCCGGCGTGCAGCCATCGTCCTGGGCCGTGCTCAGGAAGCTGGCGGTGGTCCAGGACTGCTCGGTGCCCGAGACGGGATTGATGCCGATGTTGGAGATGGCGATGCAGACCTTGCTGACCGCATCCACCGGAGCGTCGGAGAAGGCCAGTGACATCTGGGCATTCTGTGGGTTGCTGTCACTGTTGCCATCACCGCCGCCGCAGGCGGCCAGCAATGTGGTCAGGCCGATAAGGGTCAGATGCTTCATGTTTTCCGTTCCTGTTGGAGAGACGCTCCAACTCTAGCCGAGGGGCAGGCATTGACTAGCCGCCGGGGTGGGGGCTGTCCGGTGAACTGACAAAAAAGCCAATAAAATCAATGGTGGGTCTTGAATGGTGCCCAGTGTGGCTGCGAAAGGGATTGTCGGAGTGGGGAAAAAAGAGGGCGAAACGGGCGTGAGGCGCCCGTTCAGGCTTCCAGCAGGCGGGTGGCCCAGCCCATCTTCTGCTGACGCTCCACCTCGAGCCGCAGTTCGCTGGCGCGCAGATAGTGCTCATCCAGCCAGCCCTTTGGCAGGGTCAGGGTCAGCGCATCCTCATCGGCCTGCAGCATGAACTTGGGCACAGTGCCCTGGGTGCGGCGCATGCAGAGAATGAGCGAGATGCGCAGGATGCGGGCCAGCCGGATCGCCTGGCGCGCGGTGACGGCCCCCTGCTTCTCCAGGGTGTCCAGCTTGAATTCGTCCCGCTGGTTGAACAGCAGGGACGACAACAGTTTCTTCTGCGCCGGGGTAAAGCCCGGCATGTCGATGTTGTCGATGATGTAGGCCGCGTGTTGCGGGGCCTTCTTGTATTCGATGCAGAGCCCGATCTCGTGCAGCAGGGCGGCGTAGCGCAGGATCGGTCGCCCGTAGCGCTTGGAGAGGCGCCAGGCCGGTTGCAGCTGGGTAAACGCCTCGACGGCGGTGTCGCGCACCCGCTCGGCGTGCTCCTTGTCCAGCTGATAGCGGCTGATCAGACTGTCGGCGGTTCTGTCCCGGGCATCGCAGTCGTGATTGTTGCCGAGCAGGCCGTAGATCAGCCCCTCGCGCAGGGCGCCGCCGGCGAGGGTCATGCTCTCGACCCCCAGGGTCTCAAAGATGGCGATCAGGATGGCGAGGCCGGAGGGGAATACGGTCAGCCGCTCGGCCGCCAGCCCTTCCAGCTGCAGCCTGTCCAGCTTGCCGCAGGCGATGGCCTGACCCATCAGCTCCTGCAATTTCGGCAGGGTGACCCGCTCGCTTTTGCCTTGCGCCAGCATGATCTCCTGCAGCGCCTGGACGGTGCCGGAGGCGCCGACACAGGTACGCCAGCCAAGCAGGCGGTAATCTTCCGCCACTTTCTCCAGCACCGCCTTGGCTGCATCGATGGCCTGCTGGAAGCGGGCCTCGCTCAGCTCGCCGTCACCGAAGTGGTTGTTGAGCCAGGTGACGCAGCCCATGTGCAGGCTGTTGAGCAGCTTGGCCTCGCTGTGCTCGCCGATCACCAGCTCGGTGCTGGCACCGCCGATGTCGATCACCAGTCGATTGCCTTCCCCGGCAGAGGTCCAGGAGACCCCCTCGTAGATGGTCTTGGCCTCTTCCTCGCCCGAGATGATCTCGATGCTGTGGTTGAGTACCCGTTCCGCTTCGCTCAGGAACTCATCGACGTTGGTGGCAAGCCGCAGGGTCGCGGTGCCCACCACCCGGATGTTGTCGGACGGGATGTCCTGCAACTGCTCGGAGAACAGGCGCAGGCAGTCCCAGCCCCGCTCCATGGCGGCGCGGCTGAGACGAAACTCGGGGTCGAGACCGGCGGCGAGGCGCACTTTGCGCTTGACCTTGGTAACGGTGCGCAGGGCACCGGCGACCTCGCGCACCACCAGCATATGGAAGCTGTTGGAGCCGAGGTCGA
The DNA here is from genome assembly GCF_056279295.1 of Aeromonas sp. TECH754. Taxonomy (NCBI): domain Bacteria; kingdom Pseudomonadati; phylum Pseudomonadota; class Gammaproteobacteria; order Aeromonadales; family Aeromonadaceae; genus Aeromonas; species Aeromonas sp. TECH754. Next base: position 3,960,887 of record NZ_JBWBRA010000001.1, read on the forward strand.
TGGCGGCATAGAGCGGCGAGTTGTGCAACTGGGCCAGTCCTGTCAGCTCTTGCGGGGCGGGCGGCGGCGGTTGTTGCTGTTGCCAGCACCCTGGCGATCCCGCATGTTGCGGTTCACCGGCTGGCGGTTGCGGAACACCCGTTTCGGGGCGGTCACGTCATCCAGCAGCGCTTCGCGATCATACTTGCTGACCGGAATGGAGTGATGGATGTACTCCTCGATGGCCGGCAGGTTGAAGGCATAATCTTCACAGGCCAGGCTGATGGAGTGACCGCTCTTGCCGGCACGACCGGTACGACCGATACGGTGTACATAGTCTTCGGCATCGTCGGGCAGGTCGTAGTTGAAGACGTGGGTCACGTCCGGGATGTGCAGACCGCGGGCGGCCACATCGGTGGCGACCAGGATGTCCAGAGTGCCCTTGGTGAACTCTTCCAGGATCTTCATCCGCTTCTTCTGCGGCACGTCACCGGTCAGCAGACCGACGCGGTGGCCGTCGTTCTCCAGCCACGCGTGCACATCTTCACAGACATGCTTGGTGTTGGCGAAGACGATGGCTTTTTCCGGCCACTCTTCTTCCATCAGGGAGAGCAGCAGCAGCATCTTGTCTTCGTTGGAGGGATAGAACAGCTCCTCCTTGATGCGCACGCCAGTCATCTGTTCCGGCTCGACTTGCACGTGTTCCGGGTGGTTCATGTGCTCGTAGGCCAGCTCCTGCACCCGCAGGGAGAGGGTGGCGGAGAACAGCATGCTCAGACGCTCGGTGGCGGGCGGCATGCGGCGGAACAGGAAGCGGATGTCCTTGATGAAGCCGAGATCGAACATCCGATCCGCTTCGTCCAGCACCACGACCTGGATGCTGCCGAGATCGATGACCTTGGACTTGAAGTAGTCGATGATGCGGCCGGTGGTACCGATCAGGATGTCGACACCCTGTTCCAGCACGGCCAGCTGCTTGTCGTAGCCTTCGCCGCCATAGGCGAGACCGAGCTTCAGACCGGTGGAGGCAGCCATGCCTTCCGCATCGTTGTAGATCTGCACCGCCAGTTCCCGGGTCGGGGCCAGGATGATGGCGCGCGGCTGATTGATCTGGCGCGGTTGGGTCAGCGGGTGCGTCAGCAAATAGTTGAAGGTCGCGGCCAGGAAGGCAAGGGTCTTGCCTGTCCCCGTCTGGGCCTGACCGGCGAGGTCATGGCCTTCTACCAGCAGCGGCAGAGACAGTGCCTGGATGGGCGTGCAATAGTGAAATCCCTTTGATTCCAGACCAGCCAGAACTTCGGGTTCGAGGCCCATTTGGGCGAATTTTTCGGTCGTTAAGTGTGTTTTGCTCATGGCGGTAGGTTATCAGGTTAGGCTTGCAATAATAAACAGGATCATTTCAAATAGGGCAACTATTGCCTTTGTTGATCCATCAATAAAGCCTTAATTACTGACTGGAGTTGGAGATGAGTGACAAGATTGTTCAGCTGAGCGATGCCAGCTTCGAGGCCGATGTAATCAAAGCCGACAGCCCCGTTCTGGTCGATTTCTGGGCTGAATGGTGCGGTCCGTGCAAGATGATTGCCCCGATCCTGAACGAAGTCGCCCAAGAGTATGCCGGTCGCGTGACCGTGGCGAAATTGAACATCGATCATAACGCCGACACTCCGCCCAAGTATGGCATTCGCGGTATTCCGACCCTCTTGCTGTTCAAGAATGGCGAAGTGGCAGCGACCAAGGTCGGTGCCCTGTCCAAGACTCAGCTGAAAGAGTTTCTGGACGGCAACCTGTAATAATCAAGAAGGAGCGCATTGCAATAATGCGCTCCTTGTGTTTTATCACCTAGACGCTCATCCCGATTGGTGCTAGTTTATCGTTCGTTTGCTAACCATTTTGCCGACTCATAGCTTTACCACAGCCTGGCAAGTCAAATCCGATTAGCATCAATCCAGCAGACTGTCTCCTCATTTCAATCCTTGCTTACAGACTCTCACCACTATGAATCTGACTGAATTAAAGAACACTCCTGTGTCCGAGCTGGTACAGCTTGGCGAATCCATGGGGTTGGAAAATCTGGCTCGGGCGCACAAGAAAGACATTATTTTCGCAATCCTCAAGGCGCACGCCAAGGGTGGCGAGGATATCTTTGGCGACGGTGTGTTGGAAATCCTGACCGATGGCTTTGGCTTCCTGCGTAGCGCAGATGGCTCTTACCTGGCCGGCCCGGACGATATCTACGTCTCCCCGAGCCAGATCCGCCGCTTCAACCTGCGTACCGGTGACACCGTCTCCGGCAAGATCCGGCCGCCGAAAGAGGGAGAGCGTTACTTCGCGCTGCTCAAGGTCAACGAGGTCAACTATGACCGCCCGGAAAACGTCCGCAACAAGATCCTGTTCGAAAACCTGACCCCCCTGCACGCCAACGAGCGTCTGCGCATGGAGCGTGGCAACGGTTCGACCGAAGACATCACTGCCCGTGTGCTGGACCTGGCGTCCCCCATCGGCAAGGGTCAGCGTGGCCTGATCGTCGCACCGCCCAAGGCCGGTAAGACCATGCTGCTGCAGAACATCGCCCAGAGCATCGCTTACAACCACCCTGACTGTGAGCTGATCGTCCTGCTGATCGACGAACGCCCGGAAGAAGTGACCGAGATGCAGCGCATGGTCAAGGGGGAAGTGATCGCCTCCACCTTCGACGAGCCGGCTTCCCGCCACGTCCAGGTCGCCGACATGGTGATCGAGAAGGCCAAGCGTCTGGTCGAGCACAAGAAGGATGTGGTCATCCTGCTGGACTCCATCACCCGTCTGGCCCGTGCCTACAACACCGTCATCCCGTCCTCCGGCAAGGTACTGACCGGTGGTGTGGATGCCAACGCCCTGCACCGTCCCAAGCGCTTCTTCGGCGCCGCCCGTAACGTTGAGGAAGGCGGCAGCCTGACCATCATCGCTACCGCGCTGGTCGACACCGGCTCCAAGATGGACGAGGTGATCTACGAAGAGTTCAAGGGTACCGGCAACATGGAACTGCACCTCTCGCGCAAGATCGCCGAGAAGCGCGTCTATCCGGCTATCGACATCACCCGCTCCGGCACCCGCAAGGAAGAACTGCTCACCGCACCGGACGAGCTGCAGAAGATGTGGATACTGCGCAAGATCATTCACCCCATGGGCGAGATCGACAGCATCGAGTTCCTGATCGACAAGCTGGCAGCCACCAAGACCAACGACGAGTTCTTCGACTCGATGAAGCGTCAGCAGAAATAACGGCATACTGGCATGACAAAACCGCGGCCCTGGTCGCGGTTTTTGTTTATCTATTTGCCGGCGAGCTGAGTAGTATGTGAGGCCTCGATGTCACAAGGAGAGGACGTCATGAAGCTGGTATTTCTCTTATGTCTCGGCTGGCTGATGGCCAGCCCGGTGCAGGCCGATTCCCCCCCGCTGCTGCGGGCGCCACTGGTGGCGGACGAGGGGTTGCAGGGGCACCTCGCTTATCTGAACAGTCGGCTGCGGCTGGGACAATTTGCCGCCATGGATTCGCTGCTCGAGACCCTGGTAGTGGGCCAGCGCGAGTACCTGCTATATCAACTGCTCGGCAGCCTCAAGTTGGCGGCTGCGCCATCCCCCGAACTGCTGGCCTGGGTACGCAACAAGGCTGCCAGGGCGCCGCAATGGCTGGTGGAAGGGGAGGTGGACGGTTTTCTGGTCCAGCTGCCCGCCTACGACTTCGCCGCCGAGGCGCGGTTGGTGCTGAGCCACTGGCAGCAGCTCGCCTGGCAGGACAACTATCGCCAACTGCTGGAGCAGGGCCGATTCGACTTCAAGCAACTCTACTACAGCCGCAACCAGGAACTGGCGCAGCAGCAGCAGGCGCTGTTGGCCGTGCTCGACGCGCAACCCGCCCCCGTGCTCAGGCGCGAGGCCAGGCAGCTGGCCTCCCTGAACCTGTTCCTGCCGGACAACCGGCTGCTGCTGCACCTCATCGAGCGTACCGGCGATCCCGCCCTCTATCAGAAACTGTGGCATCAGCCAGTGGATCACGACAGTGTGGCGGCTCTGCACACTATTACCCGCTTCTATAAAGGCCAGGAGGCGAGCGATCTGCTGATCTCCGCCAGCCGCAACGGCCGTTTGATGGTCCCCGCCCTGCACCAGCTCAGCCAGCTCTCGCCGCTGCCGGACACGGCCCAGCAATATCTGCTGGTGGAGCTCGGCAAGCATCAATATGGCGGCCTGGTGGCCGGCCTGTTGCTGCAGATGGACGAGCCCAGGCTGCTGGCCCAACTGGCCGACAGGCTCACCCGGCAGGAGTGGCGTCACGCCTCGTCCGTCATGCTGCCCGATACGGGTACACCGGATGCGCGGCCGGGGTTATAATGCGGCACCTCCTGAACCCGCTAGGGTACCTGCATGAAATACAAGGACTTGCGTGATTTCATCGCGCAGCTGGAAAAGAACGGACAGCTCAAGCGCATCAGCCGCGAGATAGACCCCTATCTGGAGATGACCGAGATCAGCGATCGCACCCTGCGTGCGGGTGGCCCGGCTCTGCTGTTCGAGAATCCCAAAGGTTACGGCATGCCGGTGTTGACCAACCTGTTCGGCACCCCGGACAGGGTCGCCATGGGCATGGGTCAGCCCAACGTCGGCGCCCTGCGCCAGGTCGGTACCTGGCTCTCCTATCTGAAGGAGCCGGAGCCGCCCCGCGGCCTCAAGGAGCTGATGGAGAAGCTGCCGATCTTCAAGCAGGTGCTCAACATGCCGACCAAGCGGCTCTCCTCCGCCCCCTGCCAGCAGATAGTGCAGGAGGGGGAGGCGGTGGATCTGGACCAGATCCCGATCCAGCATTGCTGGCCAGGGGATGTGGCGCCGCTGGTGACCTGGGGGCTGACCATCACCCGCGGTCCCTACAAGAAGCGGCAGAACCTCGGCATCTATCGTCAGCAGAAGATCGGCAAGAACAAGCTGATCATGCGCTGGCTGGATCACCGCGGCGGAGCCATCGATTTTCGCGAGTGGCAGGAGGCGCACCCGGGTGAACGTTTCCCGGTGGTGGTGGCGCTCGGCGCCGATCCTGCGACCATACTCGGCGCGGTGACGCCGGTGCCGGACAGCCTCTCCGAGTATGCCTTCGCCGGCCTGCTGCGGGGCAGCCGCACCGAGGTGGTGAAGGCCCTGAGCTGCGATCTGGAGGTGCCCGCCAGCGCCGAAATCGTGCTGGAAGGCTATCTGGAGCCGGGGGAGATGGCGCCCGAGGGTCCTTATGGCGATCACACCGGCTACTACAACGAGGTGGACGAGTTCCCGGTGTTTACCATCACTCACCTGACCATGCGCCGCGATGCCATCTATCACAGCACCTACACCGGCCGCCCACCCGATGAGCCGGCGGTGCTCGGGGTGGCGCTGAACGAGGTGTTCGTACCGCTGCTGCAGAAGCAGTTCCCCGAGATAGTGGACTTCTACCTGCCGCCGGAGGGGTGCTCCTACCGGATGGCGGTGGTGACCATCAAGAAGCGCTACCCCGGCCACGCCAAGCGGGTGATGCTGGGAGTCTGGTCCTTCCTGCGCCAGTTCATGTACACCAAGTTCGTGATCGTCTGCGACGACGACATCAACGCCCGTGACTGGAAGGACGTGATCTGGGCCATCACCACCCGAATGGACCCCGCGCGGGATACGACCCTGATCGAACACACCCCCATCGACTACCTCGACTTCGCCTCGCCGGTGTCGGGGCTCGGCTCCAAAATGGGGCTGGATGCCACCAACAAGTGGCCGGGGGAGAGCAACCGGGAGTGGGGCCAACCCATAGTCCAGGATGCCGCCGTCAGTGCGAAGATCGATGAGATCTGGGCCGAGCTGAAGATCCTCGACTGAGCCTCACTCTGTGTGCCCGCTCGTCCCGACACAAAAGATCGGTATTGGCGGGCTGAATTGGGTATGCTCGACTGACCTGACCAGCCGCTGGTCGCCAGATCACAGTGAATCAATGAGCGAAGCGGGCCGAGCGAGCCCGTCACAAGGACAAGAATGCAACGTATCAAATGCCGCGTAGAGGAACTGCGCGAATATGTCGACACCATCTGGCATGTGGCCCTGGCGCCGCAGCAAGCCATCAGCTTCAAGCCGGGCCAGTATCTGCTGGTGGTGATGAGCGACTCGGACAAGCGTCCCTTCTCCATCGCCAACTCGCCGACCCGCTCCGGTGTGCTGGAGCTGCAGATCGGGGCCACCCCGGAGAATGCCTACGCCGGCCAGGTGCTGGCCCGCATGCGCGAACAGGGCGAGATCGAGATCGAACTGGCGGCGGGCAAAGCCTTCCTGCGCGACAGCTCTCCCCGCCCGCTGATCCTGATGGCGGGGGGGACCGGCTTCTCCTACGCCCGCTCCATCTTGGAGTATCTGATCGCCAGCGACAGCAAGCGCCCGGTGTTTCTCTATTGGGGCGTGCGCCAGGCACACTGGCTCTATGAGCAGGAGCAGATGCTGCAATGGGAGCGGGACTATGCACCGCTGACCTTCGTGCCTGTGGTACAGGAGCCGGAGGCGGGCTGGACCGGCAAGACCGGGCTGGTGCACAAGGCCATCATGGATGACTTCGTCAGCCTGCACGACTACGACATCTATGTGGCGGGCCGCTTCGAGATGGCGGGTGCCGCGCGTGAAGAGTTCAAGGTGTTGGGTGCCGAGCCGGAGCGTATCTTCGGCGACGCCTATGAGTTTATCTAGGCGATAGCCGAGGTCTCTTCGCTGTTCCAGAAACAACAAACCCCAGCCTGGCTGGGGTTTGTTTTATGTGCCGTCGAGGCGAGGGGGGCGAGCCTGACGTGTGGCGAGATTACTCGCCCTTGGCAGCGAGTTGCTGTTCCAGCTTGGCCAGCTTGGCCTCGAGGGCGGTCAGCTTCTCCCGGGTGCGCAGCAGCACCTTGGTCTGCACGTCAAACTCCTCGCGGCTGACCAGATCCAGCTTGTTGAGCTGGGCCTGCAGCACCTGACGAGTCTTCTTCTCCACCTCTTCACCCATGCTGCGAATGCCGGGCGGCAGGGCGTTGTGTACCTGTTTGGCGATCTCTTCCAGTTTCTTCGGGTCGATCATGGGGTTCTCCTTAAGCAATGGGCCATTCTACCGACAAATCCCCCTCTTTGCCGAGATCGGGGTGGCTTTTTGCGTTCCCGGTCAAAACAGGCTCTGGTCGGGTCTGGCGTTGTCCCGAATGCTGTTACCCTCCGCCAGCGGGGTCAATGCCAATTCCTTGATGCTGTACACAAAAAAATCAGATCAGATGACTGACCAGATGCTTATAAATTGTTGCGTTGCTGTTAATATGGTTCGGTCGGGTTTGGACGCTACCCCGTCAGGCTCATCATGGATAACAACATAAAAGAGATAAGGATATGAAAAAAAAGCTAATTTATGCAGCGGTCCTCAGTGCGCTACTGAGCGGTTGTGGTGGCAGTGACGATAACAAAGGCGATACCTCAAGCTATCTCGATTATCTGCTGAGTGGCTCCAATGCGACCCGACCCAGCGCCCTGGCGGCTCGTGCCTCCGATGGCACCCTGAAGTTCTCCACCGAAACGGCCGATCTCTCCAATCCAGTCTCCGCCCTCTCTACTTTGGATGGCTGGTCCACGACCCAAGCCATTCAGATCGTGCCCGTGACTGCCTCCGGCATCGAGGTCAAGGCGCCAACGGCCACCGAGTTTGGTGCTGCCGTGGCCCCGCTCTATCTGTTGGAGCTGGAGTTCGACAGCGTTGCCCTGCGCCCGAGTGGCGTGAAGAAGGTACTGGCCTACGGGACTGACTTCGTGGTCGCCGGATCGGCTGGCAAGCTGAACCTGGTGCCGCTCAAGCCGCTCAATCCCTCTTCCTATTACATGATAGTGGCCACCGACTCGCTCAAAGACAGCAGCGGCAACCCGCTCAAGCCGGGTAGCGACTACAGCAACTACAAGAGCAACACCGGCAGCAATGCGCAGGAGCAGACCATCAACGGCCTGATCACCCTGCAAGAAGGGCTGTTCAAGGCGGCCACCGGCATCACCAGCGACCACGTGATCTTCTCCGACTGGTTCGGTACCCAGTCCGGTGCCGATGTGCTGGTGGCGGTGAAAGGCGCCGCGGCTTCCGTGCTCAAGAGCCCGACTCTGGACGCGGCGGCACTGTGGAAAGAAGATGCCCTTGGCAACACCAGCCTGCCGGGCACCTACACCCTGGCGGTCACCGGCAACAATGCCTTCCTGACCCAGCTGGATGCCGAACAGTTCCTGCCGCAAGAGCAGAAAGATGCGATTGCCACCGCCTTTGGCACCGGTACCCCGCTCAACGGTCTGGCGCAGCTCACCAAGGTTTACAGCGGCACCGTCAAGCTGCCCTACTTCCTCTCCTCACCGGCCACCGCCGGTTCCTGGGACAAGGCCAAGACCCAGTCCTGGCACGGTGCCATCCCCAGCCTGTATGCCATCGCCAATGCCCTGAAAGCCTCGGACAGCGAGGTGATCGGCGGTCTGGTGGGCGCCGGTGTGGATCCGGCCCTGCTGGGGGCGCTGATCGCCGATCCGAGCCGTCAGGCCGAGCTGCTGGCGGAGGCGAGCAAGCTGATTGGGGTGACCCTCACCTCAGGCGGCAAGCCGCTGGATGCGGAGCAGAACATAGGCCGCTTCAACCCGCTGCCGATGCTGGAAGAGGTGCAGTCCGTGCCGATGCGCGTCTTCGCCAAGGATGACCTCAACACCATCACCGATGTGATCATCTATCAGCACGGCGTCACCTCGGTGAAGGAGAATGCCTACGCCTTGGCCTTGGGCCAGATTGCGGCCGGTGCCCAGGCGGGCAAGAAGGTGGCGATCGTGGTGATCGATCATCCTCTGCACGGTGAGCGTGGCTTCGCCCTGAGCGGCAGCATGGCGACCGTGACCACCTCCGACAACCCGACTCCCTATCTGAACCTGAGCTACCTGACGGTGGCACGGGACAACCTGAAACAGAGCGTGGCGGATCTGCTGGGCCTGCGCCTGGCGGTCGGTCTGGCCAATGCCAAGGGTGCCATCGGCACGGCGGGCAGTCTGAAGGTGCACTTCCTGGGTCACTCCCTGGGGGCCATCTCGGGTGCCAACCTGCTGGCGGTCGCCAACCAGTCCATCGGCAATGCGCAGGCGGATGCCCTGTTCAAGTTCGACACCGGTGGCCTGGCCATGCCGGGTGGCGGCATAGCGCCGCTGCTGCTGAACTCGCCGACCTTCGGCCCGACCATCAAGATGGGCGTGCTGACCGGCGGCAGCGCCGAGCTGAAGGCGGCCTTCACGGCCTATGCCCCGAACTGTAAGACGGCGGTGGCGAGCTGCTTCGTCAACGAGTTCCTGCCGAGCCTGGATGCTACCGCTCAGGCGAGCGCCGCCGGTACGCTGCAGAGCTACGTCTTCGCAGCCCAGTCGGTGCTGGATTCGGCTGATCCGATCAACCTGGCGAGCGGCATCAAGGCGGACTTCCCGCTGTTTGCCACCGAGATCGTCGGTGACGGCGCCCTGAGCCTGTCGGATCAGGTGATCCCGAACAGCATCGCGAGTGCGCCGCTGGGAGGCACAGAGCCGCTGTTCCGGGTGCTGGCACTGCAGCCGCTGACGGCCAGCGGGGCAGCCAATCACCATGCGGCTCGCTTCCTGGCCGGTGGCCACAGCTCCTTGCTGGCACCGGATGAGAACTTCGATCCGACCGGCGCCGTGACCACCGAGATGCAGACCCAGTTCGGCAGCTTCTTCGCGAGCGGCGGCACCGCGGTCAAGGTGACCGATGCCACCCTGCTCAAGCAGTAAGCTAGCCGGCCATAAAACAACGCCGCCCTCGGGGCGGCGTTTTGTTTTCTAGCGTCAAGGCTGCGGCAACAGACTCAGGCGGGTTGGTGGTGGCGATCCAGCCAGCCCTGTAACAGCCCTACCAGCAGCCCCATCAAATGGGCGATGTTGGCGGTGCGGGTACCGAGCAGATCGAAGAAGCCGAGCACCAGCCAGAACAGCATGAAGCCCATCAGCGCCGGTGGCAGGCTGAGGCCGCAGGACGGCTGCAGTTTACTGCGCAGCCAGCAGTAGCCGAGCAGGGCATAGACCACCCCCGAGAGGCCGCCAAACAGCGGGCCGCTCGCGAAGAACTCCGCCACGTTGGGCAGGGCCGCCCCGACGATCAGCAGGATGAACAGCTTGCCGCTGCCGAGTCGCTGCTCGATCTGGCCGCCGAGATACCACCACCACAGCAGGTTGAACACCAGATGGAGTACCGAGAAGTGGATGAAGGCCGGGGTGATGTAGCGCCACGCCTGCCAGTCGGTGAACTGGGCCAGGGTCGGGTGGAAGGCCAGCAGATCGAAGATCGGCAGACCGATGGCGTCGAGGGCATAGATGGCCAGAGAGGCGATGATCACCACCAGGGTCAGGGGGCCCGCCTGATGGAGAAAATCGGTGACGGGATCCGTCATCCCCCTGCTGTAGTCGATGCGGGCATCGGCCCGGCCGGACTGCCAGGAGGCCTCCATGTAGCGGGGGTGGTTCGGCTCGGCCAGGAAGCGCTTCACTTCCAGCTGGGCCTGGGCAAAGCGCCGCTCATCCGCCAGCCAGACCGAGACGCCGAGCTCGGATTGGGTCAGTTCGCACGAGATGCCGAGGGTGGTGAGGTAATCCACCAGTGCCTGCGCCATGCGGGCGTTATCGAGCACCAGCAGCTGGATCATGCCGGATGAGGGGGAATTGCCTGCTCCCGTCATGCGTCGCCCGCCTGAATGGGGAACTCCCTGCGCCAGGCCTCGAAGCCGCCATCCAGGCTGTAGACCTGGTCATAGCCTTGCTGCAACAGGTACTGGGCCGCGCCCTGGCTGCTGTTGCCGTGGTAGCACATCACGATCACCGGGGTATCGAAGTCCACCTCGTTCATGAAGCGCACCAGAGTGCCATTGGTGAGATGGAAGGCGCCGACCGCATGGGCGGTCTCGAACGACTGGGGATCGCGAATGTCCACGAGGCGGGCCTCACCGGCAGCGATCTTCTGGTGGGCATCATGGGCACTGATATGGGCAAACTGGTCCACTGACATGTCCTGCGAATAGATGATTGAAGGTCAGTTTACCGCAAGCCGTGGCTGGCGCTAAGCCCGCAATGCGGACTGTCGTACGGCGGGGGCGGGATCGCAATTTCCTTCAATACCCGGCACCGCCGGCCGGCTACCGTGGGGCTCCCTAACGATGAGGAGTACCCATGGACGCGAGTCTGTTGTTATCCATGGCCGGCTTTGCCCTGGCCATGTCCATCTCTCCCGGTCCGGTCAATCTGGTCGCCCTCGGTACGGGGGCCCAGTATGGCTTCTGTGCCAGCCTGCGCCACGTGGTGGGGGCGACGCTGGGCTTCATCTTGCTGCTCCTGCTGAGGGGGCTGGGCCTTGGCGCGGTACTGTCACAGTGGCCGATGGCGGCGGGAGTCCTGCACTGGGGCGGGATCCTCTTTCTCTGTTATATGGCCTGGCAGTTGCTGATGGACGGGGGCAGGGTGGAGTGGGCCGGTGGGGCCCCGCCCGCCTTCCTGTACGGCGCCCTGATGCAGTGGCTCAACCCCAAGGCCTGGCTGGCGGCCAGCATGGGGATGGGGGCCTATGGCGGCGCCGGCAGCATGGGGCAGGTCGTCTCCTTCACCGCGCTCTATCTGGTGATCTGTCTGGGCTCCATCGCCTGCTGGGCCTATGCTGGCAGCTGTCTGCAGGGGGCCTTGCTCAAGCCCCGTCGGCTGCGCTGGTTCAACCGCGCCATGGCCCTGTTGCTGCTGCTCAGCGCCGCTTGCCTTGGGCTGGCCGAGGGCTGAGTTGCAACCGGTATTGGCCCGGGGTGGCGGCGACCCGCCGTTTGAACTGGCGCTGGAAGTGCGCCTGATCGGCAAAACCGCTCGCCAGCGCGACCTCGGCCAGGGGCTGCCCCTGCCTGAGCAGGGTGCGGGCATGGCGGATGCGTCGATCGAGCAGGTAGGCGTGGGGCGTCATGCCGTAATGGTGGCTGAAGGCGCGTACGAAGTGGGAAGGGCTGAGCCCGGCCACCGCGCTCAGCTGGGCGAGGGTAAGCGCGCTGGCACTGTCATCCTGCATCAGCTCGGCGGCTCGTTGCAGATGCAGTGGCGGGCGATCATCCCAGCTGGCGGGGGTCAGCCTGGCCAGCAGCTGGTGGCCGAACAGCTGGCAGGCTACCTCCTTGGCCAGCGGATCCCGCCCCTGCAACAGCGTGCGGTGCAGCCGCTGCAATGCCAGATAGAGCACCGGATCCCGACTTGCCGTCATGTCGAAGGGGCGAAACTCGGCGCCGAGGCCCGCCTCTTCCTGCAGGCCGTGCAGCCAGCCGGTGTCGAGGTAGAACATCAGATAGGACCAGGGCTGGTCGGCGATGGGGTTGCAGGCGTGCACCTCTTCCGGGTTCATCAGCACCAGGTGGCCGCTGCCGACCGTCTGTCTGCTGCGCTGATTGAGGTAGTGGCTGTGGCCGCCGGTGATGGCGCCGATGGAGAAGTGGGCGTGGCTGTGTTTGTCGTAGCAGACCTGGCGGCCATCCTGCACCGCCCGCGTCTCGATAAATGGCAGGGCCGGATCGCACCAGAAGTGGTGGCGATCCGGCCCTGGGTTGGTGCCGCTCATGAGGCGCCCGATGGCGCCATGTTGTCAGCCACCAAGGTAGGCTTGACGCACCGCCGGGTTTGCCAAGAGGGCGGCGCCGCTGTCTTGCAGCACCACCCTGCCGTTCTCCAGCACATAGCCCCTGTCCGCCAGCTTGAGCGCCTGGTTCGCGTTCTGCTCCACCAGGAAGATGGTCATGCCCTTCTCCCGCAGCTGCAAGATGGTGTCGAAGATCTGCTGGATGATGATGGGGGCCAGCCCCAGGGAGGGTTCATCCAGCAACAGCAGGCGCGGCTTGCTCATCAGGGCGCGGCCGATGGCCAGCATCTGTTGCTCGCCGCCGGACATGGTGCCGGCGCGCTGCTCGAGTCGCTCGTGCAGGCGCGGGAACATGGTGAACACCTGATCCAGCAACCCGTGTTGCTCCTCCTTGTCGACGAAGAAGGCTCCCATCAGCAGGTTCTCCTCCACCGTCAGGCGGGCGAAGATGCGGCGCCCCTCCGGCACCACGGCGATGTCCTTGCGCATGATGCGGGCTGTGGTGAGGGAGCTTATCTGCTCCCCCTCGAACCAGATGCTGCCGCTGCTGGGCTTGGGCTCGCCACAGAGCGTCATCAGCAGTGTGGTCTTGCCGGCGCCGTTGGCGCCGATCAGGGTGACTATCTCCCCCTCTTTTACTTCGACGCTGACGTCGTGCAGCGCCTGGATCTTGCCGTAGTGGGTCGATACGTTGCGAAGTTCTAACATCTTTTTGTCCTTACGACTCGCCCAGATAGGCCTTGATCACGGCCGGGTTGTTGCGGATCTCGTCTGGCTTGCCATGGGCCAGCGGCGTGCCCTGATTGACCACGAAGATGCGGTTGGAGATCTCCATCACCAGCTTCATGTCGTGCTCTATCAGCAGGACGGAGACACCGAACTCGTCTCGCAGGCTGGTGATGAGCTCATTGAGCTCGTCGGTCTCGTGGGGGTTGAGGCCGGCGGCCGGTTCATCCAGCATCAGTAGATCGGGTTTGGTCGCCATGCAGCGGGCGATCTCGAGCCGACGCTGCTGGCCATAGGCCAGGTTGCCGGCGGCGCGGTTGGCGAGATCCTTGAGACCCACCTTCTCCAGCCAGAACGCGGACTGCTCCAGCCCCTCTTTCTCGGCGCGACGGAAGGAGGGAGTCTTGAACAGGCCGGCGACGAAGCCGGTGTTCAGGTGCCTGTGCTGGGCAACCAGCAGATTTTCTACTGCCGTCATCTCCTTGAACAGACGGACGTGCTGGAAGGTGCGCACTATGCCCTTGCGGGCGATGAGGTGGCCGGGCAGGCCCTGGATCTCCTCCCCACGATAGCGGATGGTGCCGCCAGTCGGGCGGTAGAAGCCGGTCAGGCAGTTGAAGATGGTGGTCTTGCCGGCGCCGTTGGGGCCTATGATGGAGATCACCTCCCCCTTGTCCACGTCCAGCTTGACGCCGTTGACCGCAAGCAAGCCGCCGAAACGCATCGACAAATCAGAAACTTCTAACAACGTCTGATTGCTCATTTTTGTAGCTCCAGGCTCTGATGGGTGCGGCTCATCGGCGGCGCAGAGACTTCCAGTAAGGTCATGTTGCTCATTTGCGTAGCTCCAGGTGAGGGCGGCTCATCGGCAGCAGGCCCTGGGGTCGCCAGATCATCATGAACACCATCAGCAGGCCGAACATCAGCATGCGGTACTCGTTGAACTCACGGGCCAGCTCCGGCAACACCGTCATCACGATGGCGGCCAGCACCACCCCGATCTGGGAGCCCATGCCGCCCAGCACCACAATCGCAAGGACGATGGCCGACTCGATGAAGACGAAGGACTCCGGGCTGATGAAGCCCTGGCGCGAGGCGAAGAAGCTGCCGGCGAAACCCGCGAAGCAGGCGCCTATGGTGAAGGCGGTCAGCTTGATGATGGTGGGGTTGAGGCCCAGTGACTTGCAGGCGATCTCGTCTTCCCGCAGCGCTTCCCAGGCCCGGCCCAGCGGCATGCGCAGCAGGCGGTTGATGACGAACAGGGTGGCGATGACCAGCACCAGCGCCATCAGGTAGAGGAAGATCACCTTGTGGTTGGCGTTGTAGGTGATGCCGAAGAAGTCGTGGAAGGTGCCAAAGCCCCCGTCCTTGACGGTGCGGTTGAATTCAAGCCCGGCCAGGGTCGGCTTGGGAATGCCGGAGATGCCGTTCGGGCCGCCGGTGAGGCTGGTCATGTTGTTGAGCAGGATGCGGATGATCTCGCCAAAGCCCAGGGTGACGATGGCCAAGTAGTCCCCTCGCAGCCGCAGCACCGGGAAGCCGAGCAGGAAGCCGAAGGTGGCCGCCGTCAGGCCGGCGATGGGCAGGCACTCCCAGAAGCTCAGGCCGAAGTAGGTATTGAGCAGGGCGTAGCTGTAGGCACCGACCGCGTAGAAGCCGACGTAGCCGAGATCCAGCAGACCGGCCAGACCCACCACCACGTTCAGACCCAGCCCCAGCATGATGTAGATCAGCGCCAGGGTGGCGAGATCGATGGCACCGCGCGAGGCCATGAAGGGCCAGCTCACCGCGAACAGCAGCACCAGCACGGCGGTGAGGTTATAGAGCTTGGGGGCCTCCTCGGGGCTCGGCAGTACCAGCTTGGTGAAACCGACGGAGAAGCCGCTGATGGAGGCCTGGAACAGCCTGGATATCTGGCCGCGCAGCATCTGGAACCAGAAGACGATGGTGGCGCCCCCCAGCAGCCAGGCGAGGGACACATCGAGCCGGCTCACCACCAGCAGGCGGTTGCCGTCGGTCTCGAGCTTGAAGCCGAGCAGCCAGAAGGAGAGCACCAGCAGCATCAGGCTGGCGATGCAGGCATGGATAAATTGGCGTTTCATACTTTTTCGACCTCCGGGCGACCCAGAATGCCGGTCGGCATGAATAACAACACCGCGATCAGCAGGGCAAAGGCCATCACGTCCTTGTACTCGGTGCTGAGGTAACCGGCGGTGAGCGCCTCCACCACGCCGAGCAGCAGGCCACCGATGACGGCGCCAGGAATGCTGCCGATGCCGCCCAATACCGCGGCGGTGAAGGCCTTCAGCCCGGCCATGAAGCCGAGATAGGGGTTGATGACGCCGTAATACATGCCGAGCAACACCCCGGCCACGGCGGCCAGTGCGGCCCCCAGCACGAAGGTGATGGAGATGACCACGTGGGTATCTATCCCCAGCAGGTTGGCCATCTTGATGTCTTCCGAGCAGGCGCGGCAGGCGCGGCCCATGCGGGAGCGGCCGATGAACTGGGTCAGCGCCAGCATGGTGATGAAGGTCACCACGAAGATGATGAGCTGCATGTAGGAGAGGCTGGCCTGGAAGCCGTCCTCGGCCCCGAAGTTCCAGCCGCCCGAGATCAGGGTGGGCATGGCGATATCGCGCGAGCCCTGGGCCATCCGCATCATGTTTTGCAGGAAGATCGACATGCCGATGGCGGAGATGAGGGGGATGAGGCGATTGCCGCCCCGCAGCGGACGATAGGCGACCCGCTCTATGGTCCAGCCATAGCTGCCGGTGATGATGATACTGACCAGGAAGGCGCCGCCCAGCAGCAATACCGTGCTGTCGATGCCCATCATGGCGAGCCCTGCCATCACCATGAAGGCGACATAGGAGCCGATCATGTAGACCTCGCCGTGGGCGAAGTTGATCATGCCGATGATGCCGTAAACCATGGTGTAGCCGATGGCGATTAACGCATAGGTGCTACCAATGGTTAATCCGTTCAGCAACTGCTGAACCAGATAAAGAAGGTGTTCGGACATACTGCGTTCCCTGTACTTGCCCGCAAAGAAAGGAGGGGCGACTCACGTCGCCCCAACCGGCAGATTATTTGAGTTGAGTGGAGGTACCGTCGGCGTGCCACTGGAACACACCGAACTCGAAGCCCTTCAGGTCACCGTTCGGTGCCCAGGTCAGGGGACCCATGACGGTGTCGATCGGTGCGGCCTTGATGGCGGCAGCCACGGCAGCAGGATCATCTTCACCCGCCTTGGCGATACCGGCAGCCAGGGTTTGCACCGCGGCATAGGTAGTCCAGACGAAGGGGCCCGAGGAGTCCTGACCCTTGGCCTTGAACGCTTCGACGATGGAGGCGTTGGCAGGCAGCAGGTCATATTTGTTCGGCAGGGTGACCAGCAGGCCTTCGGAAGCCGGGCCGCCGATGGCGGAGATGTCCTTGTTACCCACGCCTTCCGGACCCATGAACTTGGCCTTCAGACCCTTCTCGCCCGCCTGGCGCAGGATCAGACCCAGCTCCGGGTGGTAGCCGCCGTAGTAAACGAAGTCCACGTTCTCTTTCTGCAGCTTGGCGATCAGGGCGGAGAAGTCCTTGTCGCCGGCGGTGATGCCTTCAAACGCCACCACCTTCACGCCCGCCTTGTCCAGGGCCGCCTTGACGCTGGAGGCGATGCCTTCACCGTACTGTTTCTTGTCGTGGATGACGGCCACGCGCTGGGGTTTGACCTGCTCGATGATGTATTTGGCGGCGGTCGGGCCCTGGTCGCTGTCCAGGCCGATGGTGCGCATGGTCAGCTGATAGCCACGCTCGGTGATCTTGGGGTTGGTGGAGGCCGGGGTGATCATCAGCACGCCTTCATCTTCATAGATGTCGGAGGCGGGCAGGGTGTTGTCGGAACAGAGGTGGCCGACCACGAACTTGACGCCGTCGTTGATCACCTTGTTGGCGATGGCCACGGCTTGCTTGGGATCGCAGGCGTCGTCATAGATGACGGCTTCGATCTGCTTGCCCTTGATGCCGCCCGCCTTGTTGATCTGCTCGACCGCCATCTTGCCGCCGGTGAACTGCATGTCACCGTACTGGGCAACCGGGCCGGTCAGCGGGCCGGCGATGCCGATCTTGATGGTATCGGCCGCGTTGGCCATGGAAACCGATCCAAACAGAGCCAAAGAAACCGCTGCTCTGATTGCCAATTTGCTCAAGTTATGCATTGATTCGTCCCTTAATCAGTGAAATGTTTCGTTTTTTGCGCATCATTCCGAGCCTGTATCCCGTCAGCCCGGTAATAGACAAGGTTCTATCATCCCTCGCCCTGCCATGACAAGATGTTAAAGATACTAACCGGGGAGGGGGTGGTAGTGATTTTTTAGAGCTAATGCGCTGTTGGTTGTCTATTTTTGGAATTTAATATCGTCATGATGGCGTAACATACATATAACAAATTGTCATGGTGACAATTGTCAGAGTAAAAAGCTGGCGATATTTCGCTCTGCGCCTGCTCTCATTTTGACCAAAATTCGTTTGCGCAAATAGAAATGTCCGCCTAGATTAGCCAGCATTGACAATTCGCTGGCAGTGCCCGTTAAAACCAAGCCTTTATTCGGGAAATCTGCTACTGTTCCGCTTTTGATCTTCAGGAGACAGAGATGGCCACTATCAAGGATGTCGCTTCCCGTGCAGGCGTATCCATCTCCACCGTCTCACATGTACTCAATCACACCCGTCGGGTCAGCGAAGATGCGACTCAAAAAGTGCTTGAGGCGGTGGCAGAACTCAACTACGCGCCCAACTCGGTGGCGCGCAGCCTCAAGATAAATTCGACCAAGACCATCGGCATGCTGGTGACCACCAGTGCCAACCCCTTCTTCGCGGAAGTGGTGCAGGGGGTGGAAGCCTACTGCTTCGAGCAGGGCTACAGCCTGATCCTGTGCAACACCGAGAACCAGCCGCCCCGTCAGCAGCACTATCTGCGCATGCTGATGGAGAAGCGGGTGGATGGCCTGCTGGTGCTGGGGACCGACATCGACACCCCGCTGCGCGACATGCTGCGCATCCACAAGAACGTGCCACAGGTGGTGCTGGACTGGGGCACAGAGTGCGATTTCGCCAACGTGATCAACGACAACGCCCGCATAGGCGCGCGTCTGGCGGTGCGTCATCTGCTGGAGCAGGGTCATAAAGAGATCGTCTGCATCACGGGCCAGCTCTCCAAGCCGACCACTCAGCAGCGACTGGACGGGGTGCGCGATGCCCTGGGCGAACATGGCCTGACCCTGAAAGACGAGCAGATCTTCGAGGGGGACTACGAGAGCCAGAGCGGCTTCGATGCCATGCAGCGCATCCTGGCCCTGAACCCGCGCCCGACCGCGGTGTTTGCCTTCGACGATCCCATGGCGATCGGTGCCATCTGCGCCGCCTGGGAGGCCGGGGTCAAGGTGCCTGACGACATCTCCATGATCGGCTACGACGACGTGGAGATGGCGCGCTTCTCCAGCCCGCCGCTCACCACCATCCGTCATCCCAAGGCCGAGCTCGGCCTGCTGGCGGTACAGCATCTGGTGAGCCGGATCCGCAACAAGGCCCTGGAAGTCGAGTCCATGACGGTCCAGCCGGAGCTGATCGTCCGCCGCTCGGTCAAATCCCTGCGCTGACCCCTGCGCCGCTGATAGGGCGCATCCGGTGCAACGAAAAACCCCCTCCGTCAGGAGGGGGTTTTTGTTTGTGGGGGTATCGCTAGCATCGAGCCTTGAGGCCGAGCCGCCTGGCGAGCCGGTGCAGGTTGCCGCTGTCTAGCTCCAGGGCGCGGGCGGTGGCGGCCCAGTTGCCGTCATGGGTTGTCAGGGCCTGCTCTATCAGGGCGAGCTGGAAGGCGTCGGTGGCGGCCCGCAGCCCGAGCCCACCGGGCAAGGGGGCAACTGGCGCCACGCTGGGGCTGGTGGACGGGGGCAGGGGGCAGGCCGCCAGATTGAAGTGGTGACTGGCGAGAGTGGGGGCCTGGTTGCCCTGCTCGGCCCGCGCCAGCACGGCCGCTCTGTGAATGGCGTGCTCCAGCTCCCGCACGTTGCCCGGCCAGTCATGGCGGCCGAGCTGTTGCAACGCCTGGGGCTGGATGCGCAGTTGCTCCAGCCCCAGGCTGACCCGGCAGCGTTCGCAAAAATAACCGGCAAGCAGCGGGATGTCGTCAGGCCGCTCCCGCAGCGCCGGGGCGTGGATCGGAAACACGCTCAAGCGGTGGTAGAGATCGGCCCGGAATTGCCCTTCGACCACCGCCTGCTTCAGATCCCGGTTGGTGGCGGCCAGGATGCGCACGTTCACCTTGAGCGGGGTGTCGTCACCGATCCGCTGCAGATCGCCGTATTGCAGCACCCGCAGCAGCTTGGCCTGCAGTGGCAGCGAGAGCTCGCCGATCTCGTCCAGAAACAGGGTGCCCTTGTCCGCCAGCTCGAACTTGCCCGCCCTGTTGTGGATGGCGCCGGTGAAGGCCCCCTTCACGTGACCGAACAGCTCGCTTTCGGCCACCGATTCCGGCAGGGCGGCGCAGTTGAGGTAGACCAGCGGCGCGCTGGCGCGCGGCGAGCCCTGATGCACCGCCTTGGCGACCAGTTCCTTGCCGACCCCCGTCTCCCCCAGGATCAGCACGTTCAACTCGGAGCTGGCGACCACCGCTATCTCGTGGCGCAACTGAACCATGGCGGGGGAGTGGCCGATCATCTCCGGCTGGCCCGGCCCTGCCTGGGCGCCGGGGGCGAGCGGCTCGCTGCTCTGGCGGGCGAGCCGCTCCAGCAGCAGGGCGTTGCTGAGGGCGGCGGCGGCCAGGGCCCCCACCAGCCGCAGCTCCTCGTCGCTGATGCCGTCGAACTGGGTCGGATTCATGCCGTCTATGGTCAGGGCGCCGATCAGCGCCTGATCCGCGAACAGCGGCAGGCCGACGCAGGCGTGCACCCTGAAGTCGTCGTGATCCGGGATCAGGCCGTCATAGGGGTCGGGCAGGTTGCTGTCGGCAGGGAAGCGCACCACGTCGCCGGCCCGGGCGATGGCCTCCATGCGCGGGTGATCCTTGAGCGCGAAGCGGCGGCCCAGCACGTCCTGCATCAGGCCGTCGATGGCGAGCGGGATGAACTGGCCCCCCTCGTAGCGCAGCAGGGCCGAGGCGTCCGAGTGCAGCAGACTGCGCACGCTCTGGATCAGGCGGTGAAAGCGGTCCTGATGGGAGATGCCGAGTTGCAGGTCGAGGGCGATGCGCGCCAGGCTGTCGGTCGAGATCACGATTATTGTCCAAATGACAGTGTGTTTGTGATTTTGACTATAAAGAATGGCTGTCTAAATGACAATAATGGATGTTGTTGTCAAGTAAAAACAATGAGTTACAAGTTGGCACGTCAACTGCAATAGCTGGTTCAGTCGCACATTCGCTATTGTATTCTGAGGAACCACTTGATGAGCATCCACGTTAAAAACAACATTCACTGGGTCGGCCAACGGGACTGGGAAGTACGTGACTTTCACGGCACCGAGTACAAGACCCACAAGGGCACCAGCTACAACAGCTACCTCATCCGCGAAGGGAAGAACGTGCTGATCGACACCGTCGATCACAAGTTCAGCCGGGAGTTCGTGCAAAACCTGGCGGTCGAGATCGATCTCAGCCTCATCGACTTCGTGGTGATCAACCACGCCGAGGAGGATCACGCCGGCGCCCTGACCGAGCTGATGGCCCGCATCCCCGGCACCCCCATCTACTGCACCCACAACGCCATCGACTCCATCACCGGCCATCACCACCACCCGGAGTGGAACTTCCACCCGGTCAAGACAGGGGACAGCCTGGACATCGGCAACGGCAAGCAACTGGTGTTTATCGAGACCCCCATGCTGCACTGGCCCGACAGCATGATGACCTACATGACCGAGGATGCGGTGCTCTTCTCCAACGACGCCTTCGGTCAGCACTACTGCGACGAGCACCTGTTTAACGACGAGGTGGATCAGACCGAGCTGATGGAGCAGTGCCAGCGCTACTACGCCAACATCCTCACCCCCTTCAGCCCGCTGGTGACCGCCAAGATCAAGGAAGTGCTGGGCTTCAACCTGCCGGTGAGCATGGTGGCCACCTCCCACGGCATCGTCTGGCGCGAGGATCCCACCCAGATCATCCTCAAATACCTGGAGTGGGCGGATCAGTATCAGGAAGATCGCATCACCCTGTTCTACGACTCCATGTCCAACAACACCCGCATGATGGCCGATGCCATCGCCCAGGGTATCCACGAGGTGGACCCGGGCGTGGCGGTGAAGATCTTCAACGTGGCCCGCCACGACAAGAACGAGATCCTGACCCAGGTGTTCCGCTCCAAGGGGATACTGGTGGGCTCCTCCACCATGAACAACGTCATGATGCCCAAGGTGGCGGGCATGCTCGAGGAGATCACCGGCCTGCGGTTCCGTAACAAGCGCGCCTCGGCCTTCGGCAGCTACGGCTGGACCGGCGGCGCGGTGGACCGCATCCAGACCCGGCTGATGGACGCGGGCTTCGACATCAGCCTCTCCCTCAAGACCAAGTGGCGACCCGACGGCTCGGCGCTGGCCGAATGCCGTGAACATGGCCGCCAGATTGCCCGCCAGTGGGCGTTGCACCCCCTCGATGCACCGCGCTCGATCACCACAACAGCGGCAGCCGTGACCGCGCCCGTAGTGGCCCCGGCACCGGTCATCGCCACTCCGGCTAACAGTGCGCTGGACGATGACCAGAGCATGCTCTGCGTGGTATGCCAGTGGATCTACGACCCGGCACTGGGCGAGCCGGATCAGCTGGTGGCGCCGGGGACGAGCTGGGCCCAGGTGCCGGACAGCTTCCTCTGCCCCGGCTGCGGCATCGGCAAGGAGGTGTTCGAACCCTGCGCGGTGGAGGCTTGCGTATGAATGCAGCCATGAGCCCCATCCAGCACAGCGATGAGATCGTGGTGATCGGCAGCGGCTTCGCCGCCCAGCAACTGATCAAGACCCTGCGCAAGCTGGATGCAACACAACCGATCCGACTCATCACCGCCGACGGGGGTGACGAGTACAACAAGCCGGATTTGAGCCATGTGGTGAGCCGGGATTGCGACGCTGCCGCCATGACCCGGCTCTCCGGGGCCGAATTTGCCGAGCAGCAACGCATCGCGCTGCTGCCCCATTGCCCGGTGCTCGGTATCGATCCGGCGAGCCGCCATGTGCTGACAGCTCAGGGCTCCTTCCCCTACGGCAGGCTGGTGCTGGCCACCGGCGCCAGCGCGGCCCGTCCGCCCGTTCCGGGTGCGGAGCGGCTGGTGACTCTCAACAGCCAGCAGGAGTATGCCGCCGTCGAGACGCAGATCCGGCAGGCTAGCCGCATCATGGTGCTGGGGGCGGGGCTCATCGGCTGCGAGCTGGCGATGGACATGGCGAGCGCCGGGAAAGAGGTGACGCTGGTGGATTTGGCAGGCAGCCCCCTCGGCGCCCTGCTGCCGGCGGCCTTGAGCCAGCCATTGCAGCAGGCGCTGCGTGAGCAGGGAGTGAACTTGCAGCTGGGACAGGGTATTGCCGGTTTAGGCCCGCAGGATCCGGATCGTCCAAGCGATGGCTTGCTGGTTACCCTCAGCGACGGCCGCATCAGTGAGCAGGATCTGGTGATCGCCGCGATTGGGCTACGGCCAAATCTGAGCCTGGCCCAGGCCGCGGGTCTGGCGGTCGGGCGCGGCATCCGGGTTGATGACTGCCTGCAGACCAGCGATCCCCATATCTTCGCGCTGGGGGATTGTGTCGAGTGGCGGGGACAGCTGCTGCCCTTCCTGCAACCCATAGTGCTGGGGGCCAACGCGCTGGCCAAGACCCTGCTGGGCACGCCGACCCCGCTGGCCCTGCCGCCGATGCTGGTGAAGGTGAAGACACCGCTGTACCCGCTGCAGCTGGCGGGCCGTACCCGGGGTGAGGATCTGGCCTGGCAGTGCCGCTGGAACCGCCACGGCATGGTGGCCGAGGCGCGGGGCGAAGATGGCGAGCTGTGCGGCTTCGTGGTGGGGGGCGATCAGATGAGTGCCGCCTTCCCGCTGCTGCGCCAGCTGCCCCGTTGATGTGTGTCATTGATTGAGGCCGGGACGACCCGGCCCTGTGAGGAGAATACTGATGTCTATGCAACTGATCCCAGCCCACTGGGTGGTTCGTCGTTCCACCCCCTTCTTTACCCGCGCCAACGTGCCCGCCGCCCTGCTCAGCCACCACAACACCGCCGCCGGGGTGTTTGGCCAGCTCTGCGTGATGGAGGGGAGCGTCACTTACCACGGTTTTGCCAACGAGCAGGCGGAGCAACCTGAGCTGACCCTGGTGATCCACGCCGGCCAGTTTGCCACCAGCCCGCCCCAGTACTGGCACCGCGTCGAGCTGTCCGAGGATGCCCGCTTCAACATCCACTTCTGGGCCGAGCAGGGTTCGTCGGATCAGCCCCTGTTCAACAGCCGAAAATAAAATAAGGTTCAACAGCCGCAAGGGGTGAGCCTCCGGGGGATTGATCGGTACGAATGACCCCCATTGCCCATGCAGATCAAATTAATCAACTCAGATGTTGGTTACCCTGAGCCCCTGATCCGAATGAGTGCCGTGAGGGAAGAATGAGTGTGATCGAAGCCGTGACCCTGGCCTGTGGCCTGGTCTATCTGGTCCTGCTGCTGTGGCAGGGACGATCCGGTTGGTCATGGACTCTCTCCCTCGTGCTTGCCGGTGCCGCCTGGCTGGTGGCGGCGGACTCGGTGCTCTGGCTCTCGCTGGGGCTGGTGGTCGGCGGCCTCGGCCTGCTGCATCGCATCCGGCCCTTGCCGGCGCTGGCCGAGATCAACAGCCAGTCGCTGCGGGGATGGACCCGCCACCTGTTGCTGTTCTGCTGGGGGCTGGTGACGGTGCAGTACGGCGTCTATATCTGGCAGCTGGGGCAGACCCCCTGGCTGATGCGCCCGGACGTGGTGGACGGCTTCCTGCCCATCGCCGGTGGGCTCGGGCTGCGGGCCTGGCTGACTCAGGGACTGACGGATCCCCATCATCCGGCGGCGACCATCATAGTGCTGGTGCTCAGCCTGTCGGCCCTGCTGCTGGGGCGGGCGTTCTGCTCCTGGTTCTGCCCCCTCGGGTTGGTGGGGGAGTGGCTGCATCGGCTGCGCAGCCGCCTGTTGCCGGGGGACTGGACAGCGCCGCGCTGGCTGGATCTCGCCTTGCGTGGCCAGAAGTTTCTGGTGCTGGCTTTCCTGCTGTTTATCGTGCTGATCGCGGTGCCGAGCGCCGCCCTGCCCGGCTACTTCACCAGCCCCTACCATCAGGCGGCGGACATGAAGATGGGGGCCTTCTTCTTCAACCTGAACCTCCTCTCCGGCTTCTGCCTCGGCTGGGTGCTGCTGCTCACCGTCGCCTTCCGGCAAGGGTTCTGCCGCTACCTCTGTCCCTATGGCGCCTGGTTTTCCCTGCTCGGTCTCTTGACCCCGCTGCGCATTCGCCGGGATCCGGTCCGCTGCCTGCGCAGCCAGGGCCACGATTGTGACAAGTGCAGCCGGGCTTGCCCGTCCCGCATCCAGGTGCACCAGCGGATCGCGGTGCGCAGTCTGGAATGCACCAGCTGCCTGAGCTGCGTGGCCGCCTGCCCCAAGCGGGCCGATGCGTTGCACCTCGGCACGACCACTCAGAGACTCAGCCCCCGATGGCTGCTGGGGTTGCTCTGTCTGCTGCTGCTGGTCTTGCCGCTGCTCTCCTATGGCCTGCTCGATATCTGGGTCAGCCAGACCCCGCTGGAGCAGCGTTACTGGTTGCTGCAACAGCTGCCCTGGCTGAGCCATTGAGGCTGGCTCCGCAGGGAAGAATGGATGGTTAAATGGCGTTAACGGGGGAGTGAGCCATATATTGCGCTCCGATAAAACTGTTAGCGCCATCCCAAATATCTCATCTGGCAATTGATAATGAAGGGGCGCCCTCCATAATGAGGGCGTTAATTCGGCGTTGTTAATTCCAACCAGATGAGCAACAACATGGCTATCAAAATCGCTTCCCCCAAGTGGTTTACCCTGGATCACAAGATCGCCTTCTTCTTCCCGCTGTAATATCCCCGCGGCGTCTTCGCATTTATCGAGATGTGACGTACCCGCCAGAATTCCTGATCTGAAATAACTGCACTTTCGCTCGCCTTATTATTTGGCGAGGCGCCGTCGTGCATTCGAGTTTATTCCTCAATATCTGCCAACTGATTATTTTCGGCGGGGGGAGAGACTCATCCTGAATATTTGAAATAGGGTGTTTATATTATGGAAAACTTCAAGCATCTGCCCGAGCCGTTCCGTATTCGCGTCATCGAGCCGGTCAAGCGCACCACCAGAGCCTACCGGGACGAGGCCATCGTCCGGGCGGGCATGAACCCCTTCCTGCTGGACAGCGAGGACGTCTTCATCGACTTGCTGACCGACAGCGGCACCGGCGCCATCACCCAGAACATGCAGGCCGCCATGCTGCGCGGTGACGAGGCCTACAGCGGCAGCCGCAGCTACTACGCGCTGCAGCAGGCGGTGCAGGAGATCTTCGGCTATGCGCTCACCATCCCCACCCACCAGGGGCGCGGTGCCGAGCAGATCTACATTCCGGTGCTGATCAAGAAGCGGGAGCAGGAGAAGGGGCTGGATCGCAAGAAGATGGTGGCGCTCTCCAACTACTTCTTCGACACCACCCAGGGCCACACCCAGATCAACTGCTGCGTGGCGAAGAACGTCTACACCAAGGAGGCGTTCGATACCTCAGTCACCGCCGACTTCAAGGGCAACTTCGATCTGGTGAAGCTGGAGGAGGCCATCCTGGAAGCGGGCCCCGCCAACGTGCCCTATATCGTCAGCACCATCACCTGCAACTCGGCCGGCGGCCAGCCGGTCTCCATCGCCAACCTGAAGGCGGTGTATGAGATCGCCCGCAAGTACGACATTCCGGTGATCATGGACTCGGCCCGCTTCGCCGAGAACGCCTACTTCATCCAGCAGCGCGAGCCCGGCTACGCCGACTGGAGCATAGAGGCGATCACCATGGAGTCTTACAAGTACGCGGACGGCCTCGCCATGTCCGCCAAGAAGGACGCCATGGTGCAGATGGGCGGCCTGCTCTGCTTCAAGGACGACAGCATGCTGGACGTCTACACCGAGTGCCGCACCCTGTGCGTGGTGCAGGAGGGCTTCCCGACCTACGGCGGCCTGGAAGGGGGCGCCATGGAGCGGCTGGCGGTCGGTCTGCGCGACGGCATGCGCCAGGACTGGCTGGCCTATCGCATCGGTCAGGTGCAGTACCTGGTGAACGGGCTGGAGGCTATCGGCGTGGTGTGCCAGCAGGCCGGCGGCCACGCGGCCTTCGTGGATGCGGGCAAGCTGCTGCCGCACATCCCGGCGGATCAGTTCCCGGCCCACGCGCTGGCGTGTGAGCTCTACAAGGTGGCCGGCATCCGGGCGGTGGAGATAGGCTCCCTGCTGCTGGGGCGCGACCCCGCCACCGGCAAGCAGCATCCCTGCCCGGCGGAGCTGCTGCGCCTGACCATACCGCGCGCCACTTACACCCAAACCCACATGGACTTCGTCATCGAGGCGTTCGGCGAGGTGAAGAAGAACGCCAGAAACGTGAAGGGGCTCGACTTCCTCTATGAGCCGGCGGTGCTGCGCCACTTCACCGCCAGGCTGAAGGAGGTCGAACAGAGCAACCAGCCTGTCAGCAAACAGAATAAAAAATTAATGGAAGCATAACGAGTCAGGGGCACAGATTAATCTGTGCCCTTTTTTTCACAGCTTTGTGAAGTCGGGGAGTGATTGAACATGACAACCAAACCATCCGTGATGGGAGGGGCCTGTATTATTGCCAGCGTCTGTGTCGGCGCCGGCATGCTCGGCTTGCCGAGTGCGGGGGCAGGCGCCTGGACCAGCTGGTCATTCTTGGCCATTATCCTCACCATGATAATAATGACGGTCTCCGGTTGGATGCTATTGGAAGCATTCAAGCGTTATGAACTAACCGCCTCATTTAATTCGGTTACCAAGGATCTGCTCGGCCACAAGGTCAATATATTCAATAATCTGACCGTCTATTTCGTCGGTGGTATTCTGCTCTATGCCTATATCACCTCCTCAGGCCTGATCCTGAGCGGTCTATTCGGCATAGGGAGCCAGTTCGCCTCGGTGCTGTTCGTGCTGGTGTTCTCTTGGTTTGTCTGGCATTCCACCCGGGCAGTGGATCGCATCTCGGTGGTGCTGATCATCTTCATGGTGTTGAGCTTCGTGTTCGGGGTATCCGGCCTGGCCGCCAATATCGACACCGCCATGCTGTTCCGCTCCCTCACCGAGGAGATAAGCCAGGCCCCCTATGCCCTGGCCATGCTGCCGGTGGCGCTGACCTCTTTCGGCTATCACCATTCCGTGGCCTCGATGCGGGCCTACTACGGTGAGGAGCGCAAGGCCAAAAAAGCGATCCTCGGTGGCACCATCATAGCGCTGGTACTCTATTTGCTGTGGCTGCTGAGCATCTTCGGCAACCTGCCGCGCAGCGCGTTCGGTCCCATCATTGCCCAAGGTGGCGATGTGGACGTACTGCTCAAGGCGCTGGCCTCGGTGATCGAATCCAGGCAGGTGTCCCAGGCCATCAACCTCTTCTCCATGGCGGCCATCCTCTCCTCCTTTATCGGGGTAGGGCTCGGGGTGTTCGACTACCTGGCGGATCTGTTCAAGTTCGACAACAGCCGGCAGGGCCGCACCAAGTCCTGGGCGGTGACCTTCCTGCCGCCCCTGGTGCTCTCCCTGCTGTTCCCGTTCGGTTTCGTGGTGGCCATCGGTTACGCCGGGGCGGCGGCGACAGTCTGGGCCTGCATCATCCCCGCCCTGCTGGCGAAGAAGTCGCGGGAGGTCGCGGGCGAGGACAATGGGTTCAAGGCGCCGGGTGGCCAGCCCATGGTGCTGGCGGTCATCGTCTTCGGGGTGCTCACCGCCATCTTCCACTTGATGGCCATGGCGGGCATGCTGCCGGTCTACACGGGATGACGCGGAGCTATGACTGTCATCGCAACAAAACGGCGCCCTTGGGCGCCGTTTTCTCATGGCTGCGTCTGTGATCGTTGGCGCATAAACAGCGCCAGCATGATCCCCATGGCGATCAGCACCGCCAGGGAGGAGAGGGCGAGGACGGGATCGAGCCGCTCCGGCGGCATCAGCCGGCCATAGAGCAGGTAGAGCCCCGCCGACATCACCAGCGCCCCCAGCTGGTGCAGGTAAAACTGGACGCAGGCCAGCCGCCCGCTTGGGTTGCCGAGCCACAGCCGGTGGCAGAGCGCATAGATAAACGAGACCACGAAGCCGACCAGCATGATGTGGGCGTGGGTCACGTACTGGCTGTGATCCTTGCTGGCGGCCATATAGATGCCCAGTACCATGCCGAGCAGGGCATAGCAGAGGGCGCTGATGACGAACTTCCTGTCCATGGGTGGCTCCTTGCCGTGAAAACCTGCTTGAGTGTAGTTCCGCGCTTCCCGCAGACGGGGGCTCAGCGGGGAATAACCCCACAGGGATGACGTCAACATTTGATACCCGGGGGTGAGCAGGGTAAAGTCACACCCCCAAAATGGCGGCCCTGCTGCCATCTTGGGATCGGTAGCTAGCCTCAGCCACCTCTTGCCTCGTTGACACCGCAGCAAGCGGCTGGGCACCGAGAGTACAGATGAGCGCGATCTTACGATGACAACCGGCGTAGCAAATGCAACGGTCCGCGGTCGCGACCAGATCAACAATCGTCTTTGGGGAAGTAAATGGAACATAAACCATCGTTGGTGGGCGGGGCATGCATCATTGCCGGCGTCTGTGTGGGAGCGGGCATGCTGGGGCTGCCGAGTGCAGGCGCGGGTGCCTGGGCGCTCTGGTCCATGCTCGCGGTGGCGCTGACCATGGTGGTGATGACGGTCTCCGGCTGGATGCTGCTCGAATCCTATCGGGGTTATCCCCTGCGCGTCTCCTTCGATACCGTGACCCGGGATCTGCTGGGGAGCAAGGTCAACGCCCTCAACAATCTGAGCGTCTATTTCGTCGGCGGCATACTGCTCTACGCCTACATCACCTCGGCCGGCCTCATCATCGAAGGCATGACCGGGCTCGGCAGCCAGTGGGGATCGGTGCTGTTCACCCTGGGCTTCTCCTTCGTGGTGTGGCACTCCACCCGGGCGGTGGACCGCATCTCGATCCTGCTGGTGATCCTGATGGGGCTGAGCTTTGCCTTCGGCATCTCGGGCATGTCCATGAACATCCGTCTGGATCTGCTGCTGGATCGGTTCGGCGCCGAGCACAGCTACGCCCCTTATGCCCTGGTGATGCTGCCGGTGGCGCTCACCTCCTTCGGCTATCACCACTCGGTGTCGTCCATGCGTGCCTATTACGGTGAGGAGCGTCGCGCCAGCCGCGCCATTCTCGGCGGCACCGTGATCGCGCTCGCCTTCTACCTCATCTGGCTGGCCAGCGTGTTCGGCAACCTGCCGCGCAGCGCGTTCGGCCCGGTGATCGAGCAGGGTGGCAACGTGGATGCACTGCTCACCGCGCTGGGCTCGGTGATCGAATCCAAGGCGGTGGCGAGCGCCCTCAACGCCTTTTCCATGGCGGCCATCCTCTCCTCCTTCATCGGGGTGGGGCTCGGGGTGTTCGACTACCTGGCGGATCTGTTCAAGTTCGACAACGGCCGCAGCGGCCGCACCAAGTCCTGGGCCCTGACCTTCCTGCCGCCACTGCTGCTCTCCCTGCTGTTCCCGTTCGGCTTCCTGGTCGCCATCGGTTACGCCGGCGCCGTGGCAACCCTCTGGACTTGCATCATTCCGCCGCTGCTGGCCTGGAAGGTGCGCTCGACCAAGGGTGACAGGGGCGAGGGCTTCCGTGCCCCGGGCGGGGTGCTGATGATCGCCCTGGTGATCCTGTTCGGGGTGCTGACCGCCGCCTTCCACCTGCTCAACATGATGGGTTGGCTGCCCGCCTATACCGGCTGAAGAAGATGATTTTCAGCGCCCGTGTCGAGTCGGGGGAATAGCAAAACGGCGCCTGCGGGCGCCGTTTTTGTTGGTTTTAATGCTTTATGCTGCCTTGGCCACACCGATAGTCAGCCTGATCAGTAGTTTTGATACTGGGCAGCGGTAATGAATTGTCCGAAGGTCTCGCACCAGATGATCACGCTGTTGTAGTCGGCCGGGTTCACATCGCTTGGCAGGGGGACGATAAAGTTGTCGAAGGTCTTCACCGGCCCGATATGTACCATCTGCGGCTTCAGGTGGGCGAAGTCCGCCTCCGTCTCCACAAAGCTCGGCGACAGATAGAGCTGATAGTCGGGCCCAGGCGCCAGCTGGCCCATCAGGCTGATGGCGTCCGGCCCTATGCTCACCCGCCCCTCGCCCCAATGCAGCCGATCGCTGTCTTTCAAGTCCCGCTTGAAGGTGCCTTGATAGGTTGCCTGCGCCTGGCTGGCCGCAACCTGCTCGCCACTCGGGGCGGGTGGGGCTATCAGGATCGGCAGGGCATAGATGCCAGCCATAAAGCCCGCTCCCCCGATCAGTAGATGAGTGGCCAGCAGCAGGGCCAGGGTCTTGCGTCGCATAACGCCTCGCGCGTCGATGAATTAATGCCAACACACTAGCAGCGGGAGAGGGTCGTGCCCACTCCCCTGATACGAGGGCGCCGGGCTGGCGTACGCGAGAAGGACTTCATGTTGGCATTTGTAAAGAAGGAGCCTCATGGGCTCCTTCTTGCTGATCACACAGGCAATATTGGCGTCGGTTATCGAATGCCGACCGACAGGGAATGGGGCACCTTGGCGCCGTTACGGGCGGTGGCGCGCATCTGGTAGACCTGGATCAGGTACTTGCCCGACTTGGGCAGGGTGCCTTGCCATTGGGTGCCCACGTAGCCGTTGCCCAGGGCCGCGGCCTGGCCGGGCAGGTCGCCTGGCGCAAAGATGTTGAAGTTGGCATTGTTGCTGCCGATGATGTCGACCGTCATGGTCTGCCCGGCCTTGGCGCCCAGGGTGTAGTTGATGCTGTCATAACCGGAGAAGGTGCCATCGACCTTGGCGCTGTGCGCTCCCTTGGCGAATTGCACCGGCACTGTGGTCACCTTGTCTGCCGCCTGAACCGAGGCCGCCATCATCATGGCCAGCAAGGTGGCCGCTACTGCTTTTTTCATTGTGTACTGCTCCTGTGTCGGGCCCCTTGGCACGGGGCCTCGAGCGGAAGAGTTGCCTGAATGGTGATGGGATGCCATCGGATTGATGGCCCGCCCCGGCGCTCGATGCCACGGCGCGAGCGCTGGATGTTGCGAGATTTGGGGTCTGCGCAGACAGACATGGTGCTCTTTGGCTACAGGTCAGATAAACACAGCGTCAATGTGGTTTTATGCAGAAGATCCCTTGGTGCACGGGGCGCATTTGTCATCGTTGTGTTTACAAAGCAGCGAACTCAGTGCGGCGGTGAGCCTGCGACAGGATCGATCGTCAATCTGGGGTGAGCCGAGGGGCGCACGATCCCTGCTTGGCCCACGGCGGCGGGGTTCGACCGCGCTAATCGGCGCCTGCCCCCTTCGCCGGCAGCCGTGCGCCGCTGCGCAGCAGGGGCAGCTGATAGAGCACCAGGGCGCCGAGCACCAACCCGGCACCGGCCAGCTTGGCCGTGCCTAGGGCCTCCCCATAGCAGAGGGTGCTGAGCATCAGGGTCCAGACGGGTTCGAGCAGCATCAGCAACGCCGCATGGGTGGTGGTCATCTTGCTCAGGGCCAGGGTCAGCAGCAGGTAACGCAGGGTAGTGGCGAGCAGCACGCTGGCGGCAAACCAGCCCCAGATGCCGGGGCTGACAGAGGTCGGCCAACTCTCGGTCAGTAGTGAAAGCGTGGTGCCTATCAGGCCGGTCATGGCCAGCTGGATGCAGGTGAGCCAGCGCGGCGGGATCGACTGGGCGAAGTGACGATGGACCGCGAGCTGGGTGCCGAGCGCCATGGCGGCGGCCAAAAACCAGAGCAGGGAGCGGGAGACGCCCCAGTCGGTGCCGCTTGAGAGCAACAGCAGCCCCGCCACGGCCAGGGGCAATGTGGTCCAGTAGTGGCGGCCGGGGCGGGTCTTGAAGCCGACCCAGGCAGCCAGCGGTGCCATCAGGGTGGCGACGCTCATGATAAAGGCGCCGCTGCCGAGGGCGTCGCTCTGGCTGATGGCGGTCACCCAGAGCAGCAGGTTGAGGCCGAGCATTGAGCCACAGCCGAGGGCGCGCAGCAACTGGGAGCGGGTGAGCCCGGGTTCATGCAGCCAGGCCAGGGGCAGCAGGATCAGCGCCGCCAGCAGGAAGCGGCTGCCGATAAAGGCGGCGGGCGGCAGCTCGCGGATCGCCTCCTTGGAGAAGAACCAGCCGGCGGCCGCCAACAGGGTGGTGCAGATCATCAACAACAGGGGCGTGCGGTTCATGGGGTTGCCGTCGTATAACGTGAAAGAGGCTGGAACGAGTGAGGGATTGTACACGGAAACGGCGGGTATGCAGACGACACTGGCTTTGGCGGGCGTTCAAGCCAGCTGGAGAAAAGCCCCAATGATGATCATCACACGGGGCTTTTTATTGCGGCAGGAGGGTGATCACGGCAGCAGATTACTCGATGGCGGTCAGACGGAAGCCTTTGCCCTGCATGCACAGGTTGATCAGCTCTTCCTGCTGCTCTTCCTCGATCTTGTTGAGTTTGACCTGATATTGGCACTCGGACAGGGCATCCGTTCTCTGGGCCTCGGAGGCGCCCTCTTTCATATATTCACTGTTGGGAGTCGAAGAGCAGGCGCTCAGTACGAGTACGGCGCCAAGAATCATAAGGTGACGTTGCATACGGATGTCCTTTAACGTGATACAGATTGCAGATACGGAAAATATATTTATTGGTTGTGTTGGTTTTGATATTGACGTTTATTGTCAAATAAAAAATCGCCCACTGAGTGGCGCTATTATCTGTTTTTTTGAAATGTATCACCCTTTTATTTGAAGAATGGTGCTGACTCGACACTCTCGTTCAATTGAATGATACATACGGCATCATTATATCAACGCATGGATTTTTGATATTGACTGGAGCTGAATGAAAACGTTGAAAAATCATTGTTCTTTGCCGCCGGATCAAGCTCTGTGGTGCCTGATTCTGCCGATATAAGCTATCAGAGTCGCTGATCGACAGCCTCACTTGGCGTGAATTCCGATATTAGAGTCTTGGAAGCCAGATTACGCCGCACTAATTTCACTTAAAAATCTATGAGTGTTTTGTGAGTTACAACACGAAAAATCATGTTAATTAATGCTTATATTGATCCTGTTGTTATTTACAGGGAGAGTATTATGCAAGAGGCTCAATTCATAGATTCTATTCATGCTAAAACAAAGATTAAACTGACATTTTTTTCTAAAGAAGATGGTCGTAAATTAGCTCGCTTATGCGCTCCTATGGATTTCGGCCCTAGCCGTAGAACGCACAATAAAGATGATCGTTATCATCTTTGGGATTATGAAAGCGATGAAAAAAATCATGTTTTATCACTTTTACCGAACCAAGTAGTAAAAATGGAATTTTTAGACGAGTCATTTTGTCCAAGTGATTTTGTTACTTGGAAAACCAATTGGTTTATACCGAGAAATTGGGGAGTATACAGCTAGTTAATATATTTATTTGTAAAATAAAAAACGGCGCCGTTAGGGCGCCGTTTTTTATATCACTAACCCAGCTCACTTACTGCAACAGGGAGATATCCGCGACTTGCAGGAACAGGTTGCGCAGGTTGTTCAGCAGTGCCAGACGGTTGGCCTTGAGGGCCTCGTCGTCGGCCATCACCATCACCTCGTTGAAGAAGGTGTCGACCGGCTCGCGCAGGGCGGCCAGACGGGTGAGGGCGGCCTGGTAGTCACCGGCGGCAAACAGCGGGGCCAGCTCGGATTGCAGTGCTGCAACCTGAGTCGCCAGCGCCTGCTCGGCGGCATCCTGCAACAGTTCCGGTTTGACGGCAGTCGGCAACTCGCCTTCCACCTTGGCCAGGATGTTGCTCACGCGCTTGTTGGCGGCGGCCAGGGCCAGGGCGGCATCCAGGCTGCGGAAGTGGCTGACGGCTTTCACCCGGCGATCGAAGTCCAGCGGACGAGTCGGGCGGCGGGCCAGCACGGCCAGCACCACGTCGGCACCTATGCCTTCGTCCTGATAGGCGGCGCGGAAGCGGCCCAGCATGAAGTCGACCACGTCGGTGACGACGGTCTTGTTGCTCAGCTTGTCGCCGTAGACGCGCACCGCTTCTTCCACCAGTTCAACGAGATCCAGGTCCAGCTGCTTCTCGGTCATGATGCGCAGGGCACCGATGGCCGCGCGGCGCAGGGCGAACGGATCCTTGTCACCTTTCGGCAGCATGCCGATGCCGAAGATACCGGCCAGGGTGTCGAGCTTGTCCGCCAGCGCGACGGCGCAGGCTTCCAGCGCGGACGGCAGGGCATCGCCGGCGAAGCGCGGCATGTACTGCTCGTTCAGGGCCACGGCCACCACTTCGTCTTCGCCATCGTGACGGGCGTAGTGCATCCCCATGACACCCTGGGTGCTGGCGAACTCGCCGACCATGTTGGTCATCAGATCGCACTTGGAGAGCAGGCCGGCACGCTTGGCCTGAGTGACATTGGCGCCGATGCGCGCGGCGATGAAGCCGGCGACGGTCTCGATGCGCTCGACCTTGGCCTTGACGGTACCGAGCTGCTGCTGGAACAGCACGGTTTCGAGGCGCGGCAGGCGCGAGGCCAGAGTCTGCTTCAGGTCGGTCTTGAAGAAGAACTCGGCGTCAGACAGACGGGGGCGAACCACCTTCTCGTTGCCGCTGATGATCTGGCTCGGGTCCTTGGACTCGATGTTGGTGACGAAGATGAACTTCGGCAGCAGCTTGCCGTTCTTGTCGTAGACCGGGAAGTACTTCTGATCACCCTTCATGGTGTGCACCAGCGCCTCGGCCGGGACGGCCAGGAACTTCTCTTCGAAGTTGGCGGTCAGCACCACCGGCCATTCGACCAGCGCGGTGACTTCTTCCAGCAGGGCATCGTCCAGATCGGCGACGCCACCGAAGGCGGCAGCGGCCGCTTCGACGTCAGCCTTGATCTTGGCCTTGCGGGCCATAAAGTCGGCCATCACCATGCCGCGTTCCAGCAGGATCTGCGGGTACTGGCTGGCGTTGTCGATAGTGAATTCACTTTCGCCCATAAAGCGGTGGCCGCGGATGATGCGGTCGGAGTCGATACCCAGAATGGTGGCGGGTACCAGCTCGCCATCCAGCAGCAGGGTCACGGTGAACACCGGACGCACGAACTGGATGGTCTTGTCGCCCCAGCGCATCATCTTGGGGATGGGCAGCTTGGCCAGAGATGACGCTACAAGCTCACCCAGCAGCTCGCGCGCCGGACGGCCTTCGACCTTGGCGGTGTGAACCAGCCACTCACCCTTGTCGGTGACCATGCGCTCGGCCTGCTCAACCGTGATGCCGTTGCCACGGGCCCAGCCTTCGGCGGCCTTGGTCGGCTTGCCATCGGCATCGAACGCCTGGGACACGGCCGGGCCGCGCTTCTCGACGCTCTTGCTCGGCTGATCGCTGGCCAGTTCGCTCACCTTGAGCGCCAGGCGGCGCGGTGAGGCAAACCATTCGACGTCGCCGAAGGCCAGATCGGCCTTGGTCAGCTCGGCTTTGAAATTGTCGGCAAAGGCTTCGGCCAGGGAGCGCAGGGCCTTGGGGGGCAGCTCGGCGGTGCCGATCTCTACCAGAAATGTATGTTGTGCCATGTCCGTTCCTTAACCTTGCTGCTCGTTGTTGCCACGCTGACACATGGGGAAGCCCAGCGCCTCGCGGGAGGCGTAGTAAGCCTCGGCCACGGCCTTGGTCAGGGTGCGAATGCGCAAGATGTAGCGCTGACGCTCGGTGACCGAGATGGCCTTGCGGGCATCCAGCAGGTTGAAGGAGTGCGCGGCTTTCAGGATGCGCTCGTAGGCGGGCAGCGGCAGCGGTGTTTCCAGTGCCAGCAGGTGCTGGGCTTCCTTCTCGTACTGCTCGAAGCAGTGGAACAGGAAGTCCACGTCGGCGTGCTCGAAGTTGTAGGTAGATTGCTCCACCTCGTTCTGGTGGAACACATCGCCGTAGGTGGTCTTGCCCAGGGGGCCATCGGACCACACCAGGTCATAGACGCTGTCCACGCCCTGGATGTACATGGCCAGGCGCTCGAGACCAAAGGTGATCTCGCCGGTGACCGGCTTGCACTCGAGGCCGCCCACCTGCTGGAAGTAGGTGAACTGAGTCACTTCCATGCCGTTGAGCCAGACTTCCCAGCCCAGACCCCAGGCACCCAGCGTCGGGTTTTCCCAGTTGTCTTCCACGAAGCGGATGTCGTGGATCTCGGGGTCCACGCCCAGCTCTTTGAGGGAGCCGAGGTAGAGTTCCTGAATGTTGTCGGGGGACGGCTTGATGATCACCTGGAACTGGTAATAGTGCTGCAGGCGGTTCGGGTTCTCTCCGTAGCGGCCATCGGTCGGACGGCGGGACGGTTGCACGTAGGCGCAGGCGATGGGCTCTGGCCCTAAGGCGCGCAGGCAGGTCATGGGGTGGGAGGTACCGGCACCCACTTCCATATCCAGCGGCTGAATGATGGTACAGCCCTGGCGGGACCAATAGTCCTGCAGCTGCAGGATCAGGCCCTGAAAGGTTTTGACATCGAATTTTTGCATAGTATTTTTCGCGCGAAGTGAAATCAGAGCAAGATTTGCTGAATGTGAACCGAAGGAGTATACCGTCTGGCATGGTCGGATAATAGGCGAAATTGTAGGGGATTCATGGGGCGGCGCTGTGCCGGGCCGGGTTGGCCTGGGCTTGTTGCCCCGTCGTATGGCCGCCAAAATCCCTCGCCTGACAGAGATGAAATCACAGGAGACGAAGAATGGAACTGCGCTGCGCCTGGGTGACCAAGGACCCGGAATATATCGAATACCATGACAAGCAGTGGGGGCGGCCGGTGCGCGACCCGCGCGAGTTGTTTGCCAAGCTCTGCCTCGACGGTCAGCAGGCGGGGCTCTCCTGGATCACCATTCTCAAGCGCACCGACAGCTACTATCGCGCCTATGCCGACTTCGATCCCAATCTCATCATCCGCTTCGACGAGCAGGATGTGGCGCGGCTGATGCAGGACAGCGGCATCATCCGCAACCGGTTGAAGGTGCAGTCGATCATCAAAAACGCTCGCGCCTATCTGGCGCTGGAGGCGCAGGGCATCGACTTCGCGGATTACCTGTGGGGCTTCGTCGGTGGCGCGCCCATCGTCAACCAGCGCCAAGGCAACGGCGATATTCCGGCCACCTCACCGGAGTCGGATGCCATGGCCAAGGCCCTCAAGAAGCTGGGCTTCACCTTCGTCGGCAGTACCATTTGCTACGCCTTCATGCAGGCCGTGGGGATGGTGAACGATCATCTGGTGATCTGTCCCTGTCATGCCGCCTGCCAGCAGGGCTAGGGCGGCGCGGGAGTGAAGCAAGCAGGGAGGCCAATGGCCTCCCTGCTCGTTTTTCGGCCTTGGGAAGGCGGGTCTTCGAGCTTCAGCTCGCCAGGATCTGACGTCATGACGAAGGGATTCAAAAAGCCCGGTTTCCTCGCGTTGAGCAGACCGCTTTGCCGCGCCACCATGCAGGCGCCGGGTTTGAGGAAGGAGCACCGCGTCGCCGGCCCCGTCACGCCGTCTGGGGCCAGGGCCAGAGGCCTGCTTTTCGGCGGCCTGTACAGCCGGCATACAGTAACTGCTGCTCAAAATTGGGACATTCATCACGAGGATTTACCTATGTCACTGAACTCATTTCGCCACCGTACCCTCGGCACCCTGATCCTGGCGGGTTGCTCCCTGCTGGCGACCCTGCCCGCCCAGGCGGCCGATCGCCAAGACGCCCGTGATGTTCGCCAGGAAGTTCGTCCCGAGATCCATGAGGCCAAGGTCGATTGTCGTCAGGCCAACAACAAGGACAACTACGAGTGCCGTCAGGACAAGCGTGAAGTGAAGCAAGACGTACGCGAGAAGTCCCGCGACGTCAGAAACTGATCCGTCGTCCAGGACCGTAGCCACCTCAACCCGAATAACCAGGGAGCCTCGATATGAACACAACCACTCCTCACTATGCCCGTAGCGCGCTGCTGTCAGCCCTGTTGGCCGGTTGTTCCCTGTGGGTAGCCCTGCCGGCCCAGGCCACCGAGCAAGCCAGTCAGCGCCGCGATGCGCGGGATCTGCGCCAGGAAGTCCGCCAGGAGTCACGCGAACAGAAACGTGACTGCCGTCAGGAAGAGTTCCTTGGCAACGCCGATTGCCGCCAGGAGCATCGTCACCACAAGCAAGATGCGCGCGAAGCGGCTCGCGATATCAAATATTGAAGCCGGGATGGGATCGTTCCCCCCGCCATTAACCCTTATTTATTGGAGTTCCCATGACCATTTCCATCTCTCGTCTGAGTGCCACCCTGCTGACCGCTTGCACCCTGTTCGCCGCCGTACCGGCCCAGGCCACCAATCAGGGTGAGCAGCGTCAGGATGCCCGCGACATCCGTCAGGACGGCCGTCAGGAATCTCGTGATGCCAAGCAGGAGTGCCGTGAGGGCGTGGTGGGCAATGCCGATTGCCGTCAGGACAACCGCGACAACAAGCAGGAAAATCGCGACGAGGCTCGCGACGTCAAGTATTGATAGCGAGGGCTGACCAGCCCGGCGCCGGGCCCCGTATATAATTGAGATACGCCGATCCGCTGCGTTTCAGCCATTTCAGGAGTCACCATGAAGAAACTTGTATTGATGTTGCTGGCGGCCACCGCCCTGTCGACGGTCCTGCCTGTACAAGCTACCGAGCAGGCCAGGCAGCGTCGTGAAGCCCGCGATGTGCGTCAGGATACCCGTCAGGATTCCCGCGATGCCAAGCAAGATTGCCGCAATGGCCTGGTGGGCAACGCCGATTGCCGTCAGGAACACCGCGACAACAAGCAGGAAGGGCGCGACCAGGCTCGCGACATCAAATATTGATTCACTGCCCTCATGGGCAGGCAATGGGATCGATGAACAGGGGGGCTCAGGCCCCCCTGTTCATTGTGTGAATATTGTGTGCATGGTGGCAATGCGCGCGCGTCACACTCTGGCGTCCCTCTGAGGTAGAATGCGCGACCATCCGGCCCGAGTCGGTTTTTTCAGAGGTATTTTCCATGCATTTCAAGAAACTCGTTCCAGCGCTTGCACTGACCATCGCCATGACCGGCTGTACCACCAATCCCTATACCGGCGAATCCCAGACCTCCAAGGGCGCCTGGGGTGCACTGGCTGGCGCCGCCACCGGTGCCGCCGTGGGGGCACTGTCCTCCAGCAAGGGTGATCGCAAGAAGGGCATACTGACCGGCGTCGCCGCCGGCGCCGCGCTGGGTGGCGGCATCGGCTACTACATGGACGTGCAGGAAGCCAAGCTGCGCGAGAAGCTGCAAGGCACCGGCGTCAGCGTGACCCGCAACGGCGATCAGCTGATCCTCAACATGCCGAACAACGTCACCTTCGACAGCGCCAGCGCCCAGCTGAAGGCGGCCGGTGCCAACACCCTGGCCGGCGTGGCCATGGTCGTCGCCGAGTTCGACAAGACCCGCCTGAACGTGGTCGGCCACACCGACAGCACTGGTTCCCGCGATCTGAACATGAAGCTCTCCGCCCAGCGCGCCGACGCCGTCGCCGCCCAACTGATCGGCCAGGGCGTGACCGGCAGCCGCATCGCCACCAGCGGTGTGGGCCCGGATCAGCCGGTCGCCAGCAACAGTACCGCCGAAGGCAAGGCCCAGAACCGCCGGGTGACCATCACCCTGACTCCAACTGCCTGATAGCGCTTCGGATCGTGCAAACAAAAAGGCCCCGCCAGATTGGCGGGGCCTTTTGCTATGAGTGCAGTGGCCCGATGTTATCGGCACTCTTTCCTCCCTTCTCCCCTCGCGGGAGAAGGGCCGGGGATGAGGGGCAGCGATTTGCCTGCCTATCGTGGAGATAGATCCCTTTCGGTTTACACCGCCGCCGTCAGCTGAACTTCGACCTTGTAGCCTTCGTGAGCGAGACGGGCCTGCACGCAGGCGCGTACCGGTGCGGTACCGGCCGGGATCCAGGCATCCCACTGGGCGTTGAAGGCGCCGATGTCCGCAATGTCTTTGAGATAGATGTTGGCCATCAGTATCTTGTCGACCCCGGAGCCATTGGCCTCCAGCAGGCGCTGCAGGCTGGTCAGCACCTCGCGGGTCTGCTGGTGAATGTCGGCTTCATCCGTGGCGGGGATTTCCACCACGTAGAGGGTGCCGTTGTGGATGACCACGTCTGACCAACGCTGGGTGGTGCCGATTCGGGTGATGGCTGTCATGGATTCTTCCTGCATGGAGATCATTGACCCTTGCGGATCAGATAGCGGTAAGGGGCCTGCTCGGTTTCGCTGGCGATCAGGGTGTGATCCATGAAACGGCAGAAACTGGGGATGTCGCGGGTGGTGGAGGGATCGTCGGCGCTGACCAGCAGGGTCTCCCCCTCAGCCATCAGCCGCACTTTCTTGCGAACCATCATCACGGGTTCCGGGCAACGAAGCCCGATTGCGTCCAACTCATGAGTCGCATTGCAGATTAACGTAGTCATTAATAATCAACCTTCAGCCGCACTTTCTTGCGCGCCATCGTCACGGGTTCCGGGCAACGAAGCCCGATTGCGTCCAACTCATGCGTTGCGTCGCAGAATAAAGCACTCATCAATAATCAACCTTCAACCAATTCAGCTGCCAATGATACTCACGGCGAAAAAATAATCAAACAACAGGGCTGTTATGCAGCATATGTAACCAAAATGTGATCTGGCCCTATCCAGCCCCCGCCCGATGAGTAATATAAAAATTGAACCATATTCAACAAGGAGGTGTGAATATGCAGGTCTCCTACGGCAGATTACAAGCCTACGCAGGCATGGGGTTCTTGTCGTTCGCCATGATAGTGCTGGGCAGCCCGATCGGAAACACCGGCACCTGGTTCGGGTCCATGGTGATGATAGGGCTGGGGCTCTGGATCGAGCTCAGCGACTACTACGACGAGGATGAGGACGACAACGATCGCTCCTGAACATTCAGGTTTCGATGACTCAAAGGCGGACCAGGTCCGCCTTTGTTATTTCTGCTCGGCGCCGGAGCGGGTCGAGCGCATGGCCCGCTCCAGTTGCAGCGCCGTCTGCTCGGGGTCGGCCCGGGAGTCGTTGAAGAAGCTGCTCAGCACATCCATGATCGCCTGGCGCATGTTGGTCGGCACCGCCATCCCCTCCGCCATGCTGGGCAGCAGGTTGCCGCCCTGTTCCGCCAGCTGGAAGTCCTGATAGGCGCGGATGGCGCAGCGATCGAACTTGCTCATGTCCGGCTCGGTGATGGCGGGAATGGAGCCCTTCACCCGGTTGAACTCCTCCTGGAATTTCGGCGTCATCAGCAGCTGGGCCAGCTCGCCCTGGGCCTGCAACTGGGCGGGATCCCGCTGCTTGAACATGGCGATGGAGTCGAGGTTGTAGCTGAACATGCCCTGGCTGCCGGGGCTTGGCAGGCATTCGATGTCCTCGCCGGGTCGGTAGTTGCCGGCGCTCAACTCTCCCTTCACCCAGTCGCCCATGATCTGCATGGCGGCGCCGCCGCTCTCCAGCAGGTTGGTGGCCTGGTGCCACTTCAGCCCGGCGTATTTCTCGGGCACAAAGCCGCGCAACTGGCGGAAGCGGGTCAGCACCCGCACCATGTCGGGCCCGGTCAGGGTGGCTTCATCCTGTGCCAGAAACGCCTTGCGATAGAATTCCTTGCCCCCTTCGCCCAGCGCCACCGTCTCGAACAGCACCGCCAGTTGCCAGGGTTCATTGCCGATGGCGAGCGGCGCCACCCCCTCTGCCTTGATCTTCTCCGCCACCGCCATGAACTGGTCCCAGTCGGTCGGCGGTTGCAGCCCCAGCCGCTCGAACACCTTGCGGTTGAGCCACAGCCAGTTGACGCGGTGGATGCCGGTCGGAACTGCCATCAGGGCGCCGTTCTGGCTGAGGGTCTCCCGCACCATGGGGGAGAGCTGGGGGTACCAGCCGAGGTGCTCGGCCATGGGGCTGAGATCGCGCAGGAAGCCGAGGCTGGCCCACTCGTGCAACTCATAGCCCTTGAGGTGTGCCGCCTCCGGCGGATTGGCCGCCAGTGCCCGGCTTTTCAGTACCGTCATGGCACTCTTGCCGCCACCGCCCTGTACCGCGAAGTCGTTCCACTGGTTGCCGCGCTCGGCCCATTCCGACTTGAGCACCTCCACCGCCTTGGCTTCGCCGCCGGAGGTCCACCAGTGCAGCACCTCCACCTGGGCGGCACCGACGGGCAGGGATAACAGGGCGATGACAGAAAACGACAACCACTTCATAAGGTTACTGCCTTGGTAGGGAAAGAGTGGCCTGCAGGCCCCCCTGGGGACGATTTTCCAGCACCAGATCGCCGCCGTGGGCGTGGGCTATGTTGCGGGCTATGCCGAGGCCGAGCCCGGTGCCGGCCGCATCCGTGCTCAAGCGGTAATAGGGTTCGAAGATCCGTTCGAGCTGATCTTCCGGCAGGCCCTGACCCTCGTCCATGATGAACAGGATCAGCATCTCCTCGTCATCCATGGCGATGATGCGCACGCGCTGGCCATACTTGATGCCATTGTCCACCAGATTGCCGATGCAGCGCTTGAGCGCAAGCAGCTTGCCGCGATAGGGCCACTTGCAGTGCCCCTCGATGATGAGCAGGTCCTGGTGCAGGTTCATGGACTCCGCCATCTGCTCCAGCAGGGCGTTGACGTCGATAAGCTCGAGGTTCTCGTGAATGTCGGTCTCCTTGACCGTCTGCAGCGCCCCTTTCACCATCAGCTCCAGCTCGTCCAAGTCCTTGTTGAACTTGCCGATCTGCGCCTCGTCATCGAGCAGCTCGACCCGCAGCCGCAGCCGGGTGATGGGGGTCTTGAGATCGTGGGAGATGGAGCTGAACAGCCGTTCCCTATCGTCGATGAAGCGGCGGATACGCTGCTGCATGATGTTGAAGGCGCGGGTCGCCGCCACTATCTCGGAGGCCCCCTCCTCCTTGAGGGAGGGCTGATCGATATCCTTGCCGAGGTTGACCGCCGCCTTGGCGAGGCGACGCAGGGGCCGGGTCTGCCAGCGCACCAGCAGGAAGGTGAAGAAACAGAGGAACACCGTCATCAGGGCGATGAAGCGCACCTGGTTGCTTGGCATCACGGTATCGTCGAGAGTCATGTAGGGGGCGGGCAGCAGGG
This sequence comes from Aeromonas sp. TECH754, assembly GCF_056279295.1. Taxonomy (NCBI): domain Bacteria; kingdom Pseudomonadati; phylum Pseudomonadota; class Gammaproteobacteria; order Aeromonadales; family Aeromonadaceae; genus Aeromonas; species Aeromonas sp. TECH754. The sequence goes on from NZ_JBWBRA010000001.1 coordinate 4,004,647, forward strand.
CCGCCAGATAGAGCCACTCACCCGGCTCTATCTCGATCTGGGTCACCAGCACCGGCGGATTGATCGGCTCAAGCGACAGGGTGTAGCGTGCCCAGGAGGAGGGCAAGTCCGCCAGCAGGGTGTCGTTGTTGAAGACGTGCAGCTCCTCGGGACGGGAGAAATCCACCTTGATGGCCATGGCATCGGAGAGCTTGCGACTGAGCACCTCCTGCACCTCTCTGAGCACCAGCGTCTTGCGCTCGCTCTCGGGGATGGCGCTGATGTGGATCTCTTCCTCGTTCAGGGACACGAAGAAGCGGCTGCCGCCCATGTTGCGCAGCTGGTCCAGCGCGATGTGGCGGTATTGCAGCGGCAAGGATTTGAAGAAGCTGACGGTGGAGGCGGCCGACAGCGCCAGGTTGCGGGTGGTGCTGAGCATCCCCTCCAGCTCCCGCTTCTGGATCTGCTGCATCCAGATGCCGGTGAGTATGGTCTGGGAGAGCAGGATGGCGAGCAGCAGCAACAGCAGCATCCGCGACAGCAGGGAGCGCGGCACCAGCGCCTGCCAGAAGCGCCGGCCTTTCATGGGAGCTCGTGCCACTTGTCGTTCAGCCTGTCGTCGTCGCCATGAAACCATGTTTGCCCGCCCCCCTTGCCTTTCATGGGAGCTCGTGGACTTCGGCGATCAGCATGTAGCCGCTGCCGCGGATGGTCTTGATGATGCGCGGGCTCTTGCCGTTGTCACCGAGCTTCTGGCGCAGCCGGCTGATCTGCACGTCGATACCGCGTTCCATCGGCAGGCTCTCGCGGCCACGGGTGGCATCCGAGATGGTGTCTCTGTCCAGCACCACGCCGGGCTGCTGCAGGAACATGCCGAGCAGCAGGGCATCGCTGCCGGAGAGATCCAGCAAGCTGCCGTCGTCGTGGGTCAATTGATGGCTCAGGGTATCCAGGGTCCAGTCGGCGAAACGCAGCCGCCGGCTCGGCTCCTTCTCTTTCTCCGGCTGACGGAATTCGGCCCGGCGCAGCAGCGCCTTGATGCGGGCCTGCAGCTCGCGTGGGCTGAACGGCTTGGCGATGTAGTCGTCGGCGCCGAGCTCGAGACCGATCACCCGATCCGCCTCGTCAGACGCGGCGGTCAGCATGATGATGGGAACCTGGGAGTCGCGACGGATCTGCTGGCAGAGGGTAAAGCCGTCGTCGCCGGGCATCATGATATCGAGAATGATCAGGTCAGGGCTGTGCTCGGCGAGTTGCCTGTGCATCTCGTTGCCCTCCGCCGCCGTCAGTACCTGAAAGCCGGCCCGGGTCAGGTATTCGTTGAGCAGCTCGCGGATCTCTTGGTCGTCGTCGACGATCAGCAGTTGTTTGCTCGTTGACATATGTATGTGCATCCACCCATTTTTTGTGCAGATTGAACCTGTCGAGGGGGCAAAAAGCAAGCAAGGCCCCCCTCTAATGTGAGGTTATGGGCAATATAGCCCCTGATCCGGGGTTGAGAAGAAAAAAGGCCGACCCAAACGGGGCGGCCAATGCGCAGATTCCGACGGCAGGGTGTTCCCCGTGCGGTGACACCCACAGACTCGATGACGGGCCAGCAAGGCCGACCCCAAAAGTGACAATGCTGGTTTACCCCGCTCAAGGTGCGGGGTGATATCGCTGTGTGGTCAATCCCCTGACCGACCCTGATGTGAGCCAGTCAGGGGACTTGGTTACACCCGCTCGAACACGGTCGCGATGCCCTGGCCCAGACCGATACACATGGTCGCGACCCCCAGGGTGGCATCCTTCTCTTCCATCAGGTTGATCAGGGTGGTGGAGATGCGGGCGCCGGAGCAGCCGAGGGGGTGACCCAGGGCGATGGCGCCGCCGTTCAAATTCACCTTCTCGTCCACCAGGTCGGCCAACCCCAGATCCTTCACGCAGGGCAGGGACTGGGCGGCGAATGCCTCGTTCAGCTCGAACAGGTCGATGTCAGCCACGGTCAGACCGGCACGCTTGAGCGCCTTCTGGGTGGCGGGCACCGGGCCGTAACCCATGATGGCGGCGTCACAGCCGGCGATGGCCATGGCCCGCACCTTGGCACGGGGAGTCAGCCCCAGTGCCTTGGCTCTGTCCGCGCTCATCACCAACATGGCGGCGGCGCCATCGGACAGGGCCGAGGAAGTACCGGCGGTGACGGTGCCGTTGACCGGGTCGAATACCGGGCGCAGCTGGCCCAGGGTTTCGATCGTGGTCTCCGGCCGGATCACCTCGTCGTAGTCGTAGAAGAAGCGGGCGCCGCTGGCGTCATGGCCTTCCAGACCCACGATCTCCTTGGCGAAGCGTCCTTCCAGGGTGGCGGCATGGGCGCGGCGATGGGAGCGGGCCGCAAACTCGTCCTGCTGCGCTCGGCTGATGCCGTGCAGCTTGCCGAGCAGCTCGGCAGTCAGCCCCATCATGCCGGAGGCCTTGGCCACGGATTTCGCCATGCCGGGGTGGAAGTCCACCCCGTGGCTCATGGGCACGTGACCCATGTGCTCGACGCCGCCGATGATGAAGATGTCGCCGTCACCCACCTGGATGGCGCGGGACGCATCGTGCAGCGCCTGCATGGAAGAACCGCACAGGCGGTTGACGGTGACGGCACCGACCTGCTTCGGAATACCGGCCAGCAGGGCGGCGTTGCGGGCGATGTTGAAGCCTTGCTCCAGGGTCTGCTGCACGCAGCCCCAGTAGATGTCCTCGATCTCGTTCGGATCGAGGTTGGGGTTGCGCAGCAGGATGGAGCTCATCAGGTGCGCGGACAGATCTTCTGCACGCACGTTGCGGAAGGCGCCGCCCTTGGATCGGCCCATGGGGGTCCGGATACAGTCGACAATGACTACGTCTTTCATGAATGGATCTCCTTTCCGCAATCAGTAGAAGGTTTTGCCCTGGGCGGCCATCTCACGCAGCTTGTCGCTGACGCGGTAGAGCGGGCCGAGATCGGCATACTGGTCGGCCATGGCCACGTAACGATCCAGACCTATGGTGTCCAGATAGCGGAACACGCCACCACGGAAGGGAGGGAAGCCCAGGCCATAGACCAGTGCGATGTCGGCCTCGGCCGGGGTGGCGATGATGCCTTCCTCCAGACAGAGCACGACTTCGTTGATCATGGGGATCATCATGCGGGCGATGATGGCGTCCTTGTCGAAATCCTGTTTCGGCTTGGCGATGGGGGCCAGCAGCTCGTAAGCGGCGACGTCGGCCACCTTCTTCGGCTTGCCCTTCTTGTCCTGCTCGTAGGCGTAGAAGCCCTTGCCATTCTTCTGACCGAAGCGGCTGGCGTCATACATGGCGTCGATGGCGGTGCGGCCATCCTTGCTCATGCGCGCCGGGAAGCCCTGGGCCATGACGTCACCGGCATGGTGGCCGGTGTCGATGCCGACCACGTCCAGCAGATAGGCGGGACCCATGGGCCAGCCGAATTCCTTCTCCATCACCTTGTCGACGGCGGCGAAGTCGGCACCATCGGCAACCAGCTTGGTGAAGCCGAAGAAGTAGGGGAACAGCACCCGGTTGACGAAGAAGCCGGGGCAGTCGTTGACCACCACTGGCGATTTGCCCATGGCGGCGGCGTAGGCCACCACGCGATTGATGGTCTCGGCAGAGGTCTGCTCGCCGCGGATGATCTCCACCAGTGGCATGCGGTGCACCGGGTTGAAGAAGTGCATGCCGCAGAAGTTCTCGGGTCGCTTCAGGCCCTTGGCCAGCAGCGAGATGGGGATGGTGGAGGTGTTGCTGGCGAGCACGGCGTCATCACCGAGGATGGCTTCCACTTCGCCGAGCACGGCGGCCTTCACCTTGGGGTTCTCGACCACGGCCTCGACCACCAGATCCACGTGCTTGACGCTGTCGTAGCTTAAGGTAGGGGTGATGGCGGAAAGTACCTGGCCCATCTTGATGCCGTCGATGCGACCGCGCTCGAGCTGACCATTGAGCAGCTTGGTGGCTTCACCCATGCCCAGCGCCAGCGCCTTCTCGTTGATGTCCTTCATCACCGCCGGGATGCCCTTGCTGGCGGACTGGTAGGCGATGCCGCCACCCATGATGCCGGCACCCAGTACGGCGGCGTGGCTGGTGGCTTTGCTCGCCTGCTTGGCGGCCTTCTTGGCCAGCGCCTTGATGTGCTGATCGTTCAGGAAGATACCGACCAGCGCCTTGGCGACGTCGGTCCTGGCCAGCTTGATGAAGCCCTGGGCCTCGACGGCCAGGGCCTCGTCGCGGCTCATGCCGGCGGCGGCCTCGACGGTCTTCACCGCCATCATCGGGGCGGGATAATGTTTGCCCGCCACGGCGGCAACCATGCCGGCGGCGGTGCTGAAGCTCATCATGGCTTCCAGCTTGGACAGACGCAGCGGGGCCTTCTTGGCTGCGCGGCGGCCCTGCCAGTCCAGCTTGCCGGCGATGGCGTCTTTCACCATCTGCAGGGCGGCGGCCTGCAGGGCTTGCGGGGCGACCACGGCATCGACGGCGCCAACCTTGAGGGCGTCATCGGCGCGGACATCCTTGCCGGTGGTGATCCACTCGAGCGCGTTGTCGGCACCGATCACCCGTGGCAGACGAACGGTGCCACCAAAGCCGGGCATGATGCCGAGCTTGGTCTCGGGCAGGCCAATCTTGGCGCTGGTGTCGGCCAGACGGAAATCGGTGGAGAGGATGGTCTCGCAGCCACCGCCCAGGGCATGGCCCTTGATGGCGGACAGGGTCGGCACCGGCAGATCTTCGATGGCGCTGAAGATGTCGTTGGCTTTCTTCAGCCAGCCGAGCAGCTCTTCTTGCGGCAGATCGAACAGTTCCAGGAATTCGGTGATGTCGGCGCCGACGATAAAGGCGTCTTTGCCGGAGGTGAGGATCAGACCCTTCAAATCGGCTTGTTGCTGTAATGCGGCGATCGCTTCGCTCAGTGAGAGCAGGGTGGCGCGATCCAGCTTGTTGACTGAACCCGGGGCATCAAACCTCAGTTCGGCAATGCCGTGTTCGAGGTAGCTGACCGACAGGGTTTCGCCTTGGTAGATCATGAGAGTGTCTCCTAATTCCCACGTGGTGGGGGGCTTTGCTCCTTTCTCCCCAGCAGGGGGCGAGGCTCAATATTGATCCAAAACAAGACAATTACAACACCTATTTAAAACATTCGTTTAACACTCGTGATGCAAAACGACCTACAACATGACGAGGCAACATAAAGGCGCCCGAGAGCGCCTTTATGTTGTGTGGCCGGACTCAGCAAGCCAGTTCTGGCCGGTCGCGGTACTGGCTCAAGACGGCGGGATCGGCGAGGGCGTGGGTGTTGTTGACGGGTCTGTTGTGCACCACTTCTCGCACCGCCAGCTCCACTATCTTGCCGGACTTGGTTCGGGGGATGGCATCCACCTGCAGGATGCGGGCGGGTACATGACGGACGGTGCAATGCTGCCTTATCTGCTGGCGAATGCGCTCGCGCAGCGGTTCGTCCAGTTTGAGCCCGGCCCTCAGCTTGACGAACAGCACCACCCGCTCGTCCTGCTGCCACTGCTGGCCGATGACGATGCTCTCCTCCACTTCGTCGAGTTGCTCCACGTAGCGGTAGATCTCGCTGGTGCCGATACGCACGCCTCCCGGATTGAGGGTCGCGTCCGAGCGGCCGTAGAACAGGATGCCGCCGCGCTCGGTGAGCTCGATCCAGTCGCCGTGGCACCAGATGTTGTCGAAGCGCTCGAAGTAGGCGGCGCGATACTTGTCGCCGCCCTCGTCCCCCCAGAAGCCGATGGGCTGGGCCGGGAATGGCTTGGTGCAGACCAGTTCTCCCTTCTCCCCCTGCACCGGTTGACCCGCTTCGTTGAACACCTGCACCGCCAGCCCCAAGCCGCGGCCCTGACTCTCGCCGCGATAGACCGGGCTCAGGGGATTGCCGATGACGAAGCAGGAGCAGATGTCGGTGCCCCCCGAGATGGAACTGAGCTGCACATCCTGCTTGATGCTCTGGTAGACGTAGTCGAATCCCTCCGGAGAGAGCACGGAGCCGGTGCTGCAGATCAGTCGCAGGGCTGGCAGATCGTGGGTCTTGATCGGGGCATAGCCCTGCTTGTGCAGCGCATCCAGATACTTGGCCGAGGCGCCAAACAGCGAGACCTCTTCATCGCGGGCCAGGTCCCACAACGCGTTGGCGTCCGGGTAGAAGGGGGAGCCGTCGTAGAGCACCAGGGTGGCGCCGGAGGCGAGCGCACTCACCAGCCAGTTCCACATCATCCAGCCGCAGGTAGTGAAGTAGAACACCCGCTCCCCCGGCTTGATGTCGCAGTGCAGCTGGTGTTCTTTCAGATGTTGCAGCAGGGTGCCACCGATGCCGTGGACGATGCACTTGGGTTTGCCGGTGGTGCCGGAGGAGTAGAGGATGTAGAGCGGGTCGTTGAAGCCCATGGGCTCGAAGCGCAGGGTCGCCCCGGCCTGGCTCGCCAGGATCTGGTACCAGTCCTGACCAAGCTGCAAGGGGTTGCCGAGCAGGGGGATCATCACCGTCTGCTCTATGCTGTCGATCTGACGGGCCACGCTGGCCACCTTGGCCTGGATGTCGATGGCCTTGCCACCGTAGCGATAGCCATCCACCGCAAACAGAATGCGGGGGCGGGTCTGGCCGAAGCGCTCCACCACGCTGGCCTCGCCAAAATCCGGGCTGGTGGAGGTCCAGACTGCGCCCAGGCTGGTGGTGGCGAGCATGGCGATCAGGGTTTCCGGGATGTTGGGCAGATAGGCGGCGACCACATCGCCAGCTTCGATGCCCTGACCGCGCAGCCATTGGCTCAGGCGGGCAACCTGATCGCCAAGCTCGGCCCAGCTCAGGGTCTGGCTCGCGCCTTCTTCGATGCGGGAGATGATGGCGGGACTCTCGTCCTGGCGGCGCAGCAGGTTTTCGGCGAAGTTGAGGCGACTGTCTGGGAACCAGCGGGCACGCTGCATCTCCTGGCGGTTCTCCGCCACTATGTCTCCCAACACACCCTTGACGCCGCAGTGTTGCCACACCAGCGGCCAGAAACGGGTGGTTTTCTCGACCGACCATTGATAGAGGTCAGCGTAGCTGTGCAACTGCAGGCCGTGGAAGTGATTTACCTCGGCCATGAACTGGTGGAGGTTGGAGTGTTGAATCCTGTCCTGATCCGGTTTCCACAGACAAAGGTTTTGCATGAATCGTTCCTGACTGCTGAGATCTACTGTCTATCGGCAGTGTATTGAATTGTTCTTTATTTGTTAATGGTTGGTTTTCGTTTCATAACAAAAACCCTGTAACCTATGCGTTACCTCACGAAGCGACAGCGTGACGGCTCGAGCCTTGATCCGCTTGATGTTATGCTGAACTCACATTTGCCCGGAGCAGGACGCCATGAGCAGCTACAGTCAACTTTTTGCCCAGCACCTCGATACCTTGCAGCAGCGCACCCGCGACATACTGCAACAGCAGGGGCTCGATGGCCTGGCCATCCACTCTGGCCAGACCCACCGCATCTTCCTCGACGATCAGGACTACCCCTTCAAGGTCAATCCGCACTTCAAGGCCTGGTTGCCCGTGCTGGACAACCCCCACTGCTGGTTGCTGGTGGACGGGGTGAGCAAGCCGGTGCTGTTGTTCTACCGGCCGGTGGATTTCTGGCACAAGGTGGCGGACTTGCCCAATGCCTTCTGGGTCGACTTCTTCGATATCCGCTTCCTGACGAGGCCGGAGCAGGTGGCGGATCACCTGCCCGCCGACAGGCAAGAGTGGGCCTATCTGGGGGGGCATCTCGAGGTGGGCCAACTGCTGGGGCTGGGTCAACCCAATCCGGAGGCGGTGCTCAACTACCTGCACTATCACCGCGCCTACAAGACCGCCTATGAGCTCGAATGCCTGCGGGAAGCAAACCGCATCGGCGTGCGTGGCCACATCGCGGCCAAAGACGCCTTCATGGCGGGGGCGAGCGAGTTCGAGATCAACCTGGCCTACATGAAGGCGGTCGGACAGGGGGCCAACGAGGCGCCTTATGGCAACATCATCGCCATCAACCGCAACGCGGCCATCCTCCATTACACCCAGCTTTCTACTCAGCGGGTGCCGGATGCGGAGCGTCACTCCTTCCTGATCGATGCCGGGGTGGATTATCACGGCTATGCCTCCGACATCACCCGTACCTGGGCCTGGCGCCGTGGTGAGTTTGTCGACTTGATCGCGGCGCTGGATGCGCAACAGCAGCAGATCATCGAGGAGATCAAACCGGGCCGCCGTTACAGCGAGCTGCACCTGCAGATGCACCACCGACTGGCGCGGTTGCTGCAATCGGTCGAACTGGTGGACATGTCGGTGGACGAGATGATCCATACCGGCGTGACCAACGCCTTCTTCCCCCACGGGCTCGGCCACTTCCTCGGCCTGCAGGTACACGATGCGGGTGGCTTCATGCAGGATGAGCGTGGCACTCATCTGCCTGCCCCCGAGCAGTTCCCCTACCTGCGTTGCACCCGGGTGATGGAGGTCGGTCAGGTGTTCACCATCGAGCCCGGCCTCTACTTCATCGACAGCCTGCTGGAGCCGCTGCGTCAGAGCGAGCAGGGCAAGCGCATCAACTGGAACAAGGTCGAGGCCCTGCGTCCCTTCGGTGGCATCCGCATCGAGGACAACGTGGTGCTGCACGGGGACGGAGTGGAGAATCTCACTCGGCAAGCAGGGCTCTGATGGCCGCAGATTACGCCATCCCGGCCGCACCGCTGGAGTTGACCGAGGAGATCAAGAAGAGTCGCTTTATCACCCTGGTCTCGCATGCTCCGACGGTGGCGGTCGCCAAGTCCTGGATAAACGAAGTCAAACGGCAGCACCCGACGGCCCGGCATCATTGCTGGGCCTTCGTCGCCGGGGCCCCCCAGGACAGCCAGGTCTACGGCTTCAGCGATGACGGTGAACCCTCGGGCACGGCGGGCAAACCCATGCTTGCCCAGCTGATGGGGGCGGGGGTTGGCGAGATCGCCGCCGTGGTGGTGCGTTACTACGGTGGCGTGCGGCTGGGTACCGGCGGCCTGGTCAAGGCCTATGGCGGTGGTGTCGGTGCGGCGCTCAAGTTGCTCGAGACCCGAGTCAAGCGCCAGCAGACACCTTCTCTCATCTGCTGCGACTATGCCGACATGGGCGTGGTAGAGACTCTGATCGGTGCCCATCAGGGCCAGCTGCTGACGGCTGATTATGGTCAGCAGGTCAACTTGCAGATCGCGTGGGATACCGCTATCTGGAGCCAGGTGGCTCAGGAATTGACCGATAGAACCCATGGCCGGGTATCTCTTCGTCCCTTAGATGGCTAGAATCCATCGCTCTTTTAGTCTGAAGAGGGAGCCAGAATGCAAGTTCTGAGCATCATTCGTATCGTTGGCCTGCTGGTCGCGCTGTTCAGTTCGACCATGCTGCTACCCGCGCTGGTCGCTTTTGCGTATCGTGATGGCGGCGGTGCCGAGTTTGTCAATTCCTTCTTCATCGCGCTCTTGCTCGGCGCCATGCTCTGGTTCCCCAACCGTCACCAGAAGAAAGACCTCAGATCCAAGGAAGGCTTTCTCATCGTGGTGCTGTTCTGGGTCGTGCTGGGCAGCGTGGGGGCCTTGCCGTTTCTGCTGGGAGAGGTGCCCGGCATGTCGGTCTCCGAGGCCTTCTTCGAGTCGTTCTCCGGTTTGACCACCACGGGTGCCACCGTGTTGACCGGGCTGGACAACCTGCCCAAGGCCTTCCTTTTCTATCGCCAGCTGCTGCAGTGGCTGGGGGGCATGGGGATCATCGTATTGGCGGTCGCCATACTGCCGCTGCTCGGCATCGGGGGCATGCAGCTCTACCGCGCCGAGATCCCGGGGCCGGTCAAGGACAACAAGGTCACCCCGCGCATCGCCGAGACGGCCAAGGCGCTCTGGTTCATCTACCTGTTGCTGACCTCGCTCTGCGCCCTGGCCTACTGGATGGCCGGGATGACCCTGTTCGATGCCATCTGCCACTCCTTCTCCACCCTGTCGGTGGGGGGCTTCTCGACCCATGACGCCAGCATCGGCTTCTTCAACAGCCCGGCCATCAACCTGATCACAGTGGTCTTCCTGCTGCTGGCGAGCGTCAACTTCGCCCTGCACTTCATGGTGTTTGCCCACAAGCCGGTGCGGTTGAGCAGCTATCTGCACGACTCCGAGCTCAAGGTGTTTCTGGGGATCCAGGGCGTACTGATACTGATCTGCTTTGTCTCCCTATTGTTCCACGGTCACTACGCCACCTGGCAGGAGGCGCTCAACCACGGCCTGTTCCAGGCGGTCTCCCTCGGTACGACCACGGGCTACAGTACGACCAGCTATGCGGATTGGCCCTCCTTCCTGCCCATGCTGTTGA
>NZ_JBWBRA010000001.1:4020000-4242500 GCF_056279295.1 Aeromonas sp. TECH754
CCGGAGATACAACGCTGAGACACGAGACGAAGCCACTACGGTGGTGAAGCCATTGATGCCCTGCTTCCAGGAAAAGCCTCTAAGCTTCAGATTACAAGTCATCGTACCCCAAACCGACACAGGTGGTCGGGTAGAGAATACCAAGGCGCTTGAGAGAACTCGGGTGAAGGAACTAGGCAAAATAGAACCGTAACTTCGGGAGAAGGTTCGCTCTTGACAGTGAAGTCCCTTGCGGATGGAGCAGTTGGGAGTCGCAGTGACCAGATGGCTGGGACTGTTTATCAAAAACACAGCACTCTGCAAACACGAAAGTGGACGTATAGGGTGTGACACCTGCCCGGTGCCGGAAGGTTAATTGATGGGGTTAGCGCAAGCGAAGCTCTTGATCGAAGCCCCGGTAAACGGCGGCCGTAACTATAACGGTCCTAAGGTAGCGAAATTCCTTGTCGGGTAAGTTCCGACCTGCACGAATGGTGTAACCATGGCCATGCTGTCTCCACCCGAGACTCAGTGAAATCGAATTCGCCGTGAAGATGCGGTGTACCCGCGGCTAGACGGAAAGACCCCGTGAACCTTTACTACAGCTTGGCACTGAACATTGAACCTACATGTGTAGGATAGGTGGGAGGCTTTGAAGGCGTGACGCTAGTTGCGCTGGAGCCGTCCTTGAAATACCACCCTTGTATGTTTGATGTTCTAACGCAGGGCCCTGAATCGGGCTCGCGGACAGTGCCTGGTGGGTAGTTTGACTGGGGCGGTCTCCTCCCAAAGAGTAACGGAGGAGCACGAAGGTTGGCTAATCCTGGTCGGACATCAGGAGGTTAGTGCAATGGCATAAGCCAGCTTAACTGCGAGACGGACAGGTCGAGCAGGTACGAAAGTAGGTCATAGTGATCCGGTGGTTCTGAATGGAAGGGCCATCGCTCAACGGATAAAAGGTACTCCGGGGATAACAGGCTGATACCGCCCAAGAGTTCATATCGACGGCGGTGTTTGGCACCTCGATGTCGGCTCATCACATCCTGGGGCTGAAGTCGGTCCCAAGGGTATGGCTGTTCGCCATTTAAAGTGGTACGCGAGCTGGGTTCAGAACGTCGTGAGACAGTTCGGTCCCTATCTGCCGTGGGCGTTGGATGATTGAAGGGAGTTGCTCCTAGTACGAGAGGACCGGAGTGAACGAACCTCTGGTGTTCGGGTTGTCACGCCAGTGGCACTGCCCGGTAGCTAAGTTCGGAATCGATAACCGCTGAAAGCATCTAAGCGGGAAGCGAGCCCTGAGATGAGTCATCCCTGACCCCTTGAGGGTCCTAAAGGGCCGTTGGAGACCACAACGTTGATAGGTGGGGTGTGTAAGCGCGGCGACGTGTTGAGCTAACCCATACTAATTACCCGTGAGGCTTAACCATACAACACCCAAGAAGTGTTCTGGGCCTTGTAGCAAGTGAACGAACTACTTATCTAATTCAGTGATAGTGACAAGGCAAACGCCTAAGTCGTTATTCACGTCAGCTTTCCAGATGAAGTTTTTTGCCTGGCGGCCATAGCGCCGTGGAACCACCTGATCCCATGCCGAACTCAGAAGTGAAACGCGGTAGCGCCGATGGTAGTGTGGCATTCGCCATGCGAGAGTAGGACACTGCCAGGCACCCAATTAGAAGAAGCCCGCTCAATCGAGCGGGCTTTTTTATTGGCTGATTTTTATCATTTTTACGCTATAAACCTCTGCCTTCTCGCTATTTCACCGATCTTGCTGACTCTGATCTACGCAGGGCAGCATCATATTCACTACTCCGTCCACCAGCTGGATGTCGATCTGAAAGCCCAGCCGCTTGGCCAGGTTGATCATGCCGCGATTGCTGGGCATGGTCATGCCGGAGAGCTGGCCGATACCGCGCTCCCTGGCGTAGCGCACAATCTTCTCCATCATGAGTTTGCCCAGCCCTATCCCTTTCAGATCTGAGCGGATCAGGATGGCAAATTCCGCATCGGATAGATCCGGATTGGAGATGGCTCTCACCACCCCCAAGATCTGCTGATTGAATGCCCCATCCTGCCCTATGGCGACGAAGGCCATCTCCCGGTCGTAATCTATCTGAGTCATGCGAGCCAGCTCCTCATGGCCCAACTCCCCCACGTCGGCGAAGAAACGCTTGTATCTGTCTTCATCAGAGACCCTGAGCACAAACTCTTTGTGGGCAGGCTCGTCTTCCGGGCGGATTGGGCGCAGCAGGACATGGCTCTGATCTTTGAGCCAGGCGCCCTCTTCCAATTCGGTGGGGTAGGGGCTAATCGCCAGCGGCAGCATCCGCTGCCCTGCTTCCATCAGCACCAGCCTGGCATCCAGGATCACCATCTCGTCCGCACAGGCCTGCAACGGGTGCAGATCCAGCTCCTGGATCTCGGGGAAGGCCAGCAGCAATTCTGACAGTTGGCACAGTACCTGGCCGAGCGCATCGATATCGAGCCGGGTCGGGGTGGCTTGTTCACGGATCTTGCCGTGCTTGAGGGCGCCGATGATCTGGTAGCGCGCCAGTGCCTGATTGAGGGGGGGCAGGGCTGCAACCATCTCGTGCGGCTCGGCGCCGGATTCACCGAGCAGGATCACGGGGCCGAAAACAGGGTCTTGTTGCAGGCGGATCCGCAGCTCCAGCCCTCCGCTGCGTTTTGCCATCCGCTGGACCAGCAAGCCCTCCACTCGGGCACCCGGATCGTGCTGACGCACCCGATCCAGAATGGCATCTGCCGCCTGCGCCACCTCGGCCGAGGTGCGCAGGTTCAACATGACGCCGTGTACCTCTGACTTATGGGCGATATCGGGCGAGCGCAGTTTCACCGCCACTGGATAACCAATCTGCTCTGCGGTCAGCGCCGCCTCGCTGGCATCCGAGACTATCCAGGTCGGCAGGGTGGAGAGCCCGGCGGCCTGCATGATGGGATGCACCAGATGGGTATCGAGCACCCGCTGCTTGCGATCCTGTGCCTGACGGAACAACTGCTGGCAGCGCTCGACATTGAGTCGCCCCCCTTGCAGGGAGGCAGGGGTTTCCATCAGCTGCTTCTGGTTGCGGCGGTATTCCACCATGTGCATGAAGGCGGTGACGGCGCTCTCCGGGGTGCGGTAGGTAGGGATCCCCGCCTCATTGAACAGGCGGCGACCGGCCTGGGCCGAGTATTCCCCGGCCCAGTTGGTCAGGATGTTGAAACGCCTGGCCCTGGGGTGCTGCTTGATGAAGTCGATCAGGTTGCTGGCAAGCCGCGCCCCCTGTGCGGTCAGAGACGGAGCATGGATCAGCAGTATGGCGTCGGCGCCGTCCCCCTGCAGCAATGCATCCAGCGCAATTCGGTAGGCCTCGATATCGGCATCGCTGCCGATATCTTGCGGCGGCATGGCCAGCTTGCCGCCGCGCTCCAGCAGCACGTCGGCGGCCATGTTGGCGAGGCCGCGGCCGTTGGAGAGGATGGCGAGCCGCTCCCCCTTGAGGGTCAAGGAGTGGCTGAGGGTCTCGACGGTAGCAAACAGCTCGTGGGTATCCCGTACCCGCAGCATGCCGGCCCGACGAATGGCCGCGTCATAGACGTTGTCGAGACCATTGGCCGGATCGTGGCGCCCGCTCTTGAGCACCAGGATCGGCTTGTTGCGCGAGGCGGCGCGAGCGGCCGAGAGGAAGTGGCGGGCGTCGTGCAGCTTGTCCATGTAGATCAGGATGGCGCGGGTGGTCCCGTCGCGGGAGAGTTGATCCAGCAGCTGGCCGAAGTCGATGTCGCAGTGATCCCCCAGCGAAATAAAGGCCGAGAAGCCGAGTTCACGCTGTTTTGCCCAGTCGAGAATGGTGGTGCTGACTGCCGCCGATTGTGACAGGAAGGCGACCTGTCCCGGGGTGGCGGCGATGGGGGAGAAGCTGGCATTGATGCCTTGTCCCGGCAGCAGCATGCCCATGCTGTTGGGGCCGAGCAGGCGGATGCCGTATTGCCGGCACAGCTGTTGCAGCCGCAGGCGATCCTCTGCCGGAAACTGGGCGGCCAGAATGATGGCGGCGCCTGTTCCCTTCTTGCCGAGTTCCTCGATGAGGGGCAACACCCGCTCGCGGCGGGTGCAGACAATGGCGAGGTCGGGGGCCAGCGGCAGGCTGGCGATATCGGGATAGGCGAGTACGCCGGCGATGGCCCGGCTATGAGGGCTGACCGGCAGTATGGGGCCCTTGAACTGGCCCGCGAGCAGATGCCTTATCACCACATGACCCGCCTTATGCGGGTCACTCGAGGCACCGATGACGGCGATCGATTGGGGTTTGAAGAGCCGGTCCAGGCCGCTTGGTTTCATGGGCACTCCTCATGGCGACCCTCAAGGCGAGGGAGACGGATGGTGCCAGTCTAATACGCTTTCAGTGCGGGTTCTGTGACCAATTGCGGATCACTGCCTGACCAGGGCATTGGCGCGCAGATAAAACCTCAGCTCGCCCCGGATGCGCCGCACCGTGGCCAGGTGGCGATCCTGCAGATAGATCTCCTGTTCCTGCTCGAGCTGGCAACGGCGAACCCCCAGGCTCTGCAGATATTCCTCAAACAGGATGGAACCCTTGATCTCGACAAGATGCTGGCTCACGGCGTACTCCTTTCTGGCTGATGGGCTTGTCGGGTCAGTGTCCCTTCTTTCCTTGGGTTTTTATACTGACACATTTGACACCCAAATCAGGCGGCCATCCAAGGTGCCTGCTTGCACACGATCCGACCCGGGTTGTGCCGTGGTGCTTCAGCGCAGCGCGCCCTGACCACGGGCGGTGTCCCAGAAGGCGCGGATCAACGGCTCTTCCAGTCGCTTCTTGAGCACGGCGATGCCGACATCGAAGGGCTTGAGGGCGGGTTTGGGATCGACGATGCGCACCTTGTCCCCCATGGGGCTGTGATCGATCACGGCGGCGGGCACCAGGCCGACGCCGAAGCCAAGCGCCACCATGGCGACTATGCCCTCATTACCAGCCACTTCGGCATAGAGGTTGGGGGCGATGCCCTTGTTGCGAAACCACTGATCGCAGCGTTTGCGGGCCAATCCCTGCTCGGAGAGGATGAGCGGTAACCGTTCCCAATCCGGTTCGCCGTTCACAAACCAGTGGGATGCTTGGGGAGGATGCCTGGGGGCGATAAACACCAGCGGCACCTGTTGCAGGCTGGCAAATTCCAGCTTGGCGGAGAGCGCATCGGGGCGCGCGGCGATGGCGAGATCGGCCTCATCGGCCAGGATCTTGTCCACCGCCAGCGCAGGGTCACCAGTCTCGAGCTTGATCTCGAGCTGGGGGTAGCGACGGCGAAAACGCTCGAGCACCTCGGGCAGCAGGAAGTAGCTGGCGGTGACCGAACAGAACACCCGCAGCCGCCCCTGCAGCGGCTCGTCACTGCGTCTGAGCTCCTGCTTGAGCCGGCGCCATTCCTGCAACAGGCTGCCGCCGAACTCCCGCAGCTTCTCGCCGGCTGGCGTGAGCCGCACGCTGCGGTTGTCCCGCTCGAACAGCACGCAGCCGGTTTCCTGTTCCAGCCGTTGGATGGCACGGCTCAGGGTGGAGGGGCTGACGGCCATGGCATCGGCGCTCTTGCCGAAGTGGAGGGAGTCGGCGAGGTGGAGAAACAGCTCGAGATTGCGAAGATCCATCTTTCAATTCCTGCGGCGAATATTGTGCCGGCTATCTAGGGACGTACCTCGCGCCATGCGACTGTTGTGGCGTCAGCGAGGTGGAAAAACAGCTCGGGATTGCGAAATTGAATGTTTCAATTACTGCAACGTACTATGCCAAATATATCAGTTCAGGCAATAAGTGTCCCGCGCTATAGTGGTTTCGACAACGCCGTCATCCGGCATGGAATCAATCGAACGGAGCAATCACCATGGCTAATTATTTCAACACCCTGAACCTGCGTCAGCAGCTGGCCCAGCTGGGCAAGTGTCGTTTCATGCAGCGCGAAGAGTTCGCGGACGGTTGTGCGGCGCTCAAGGGCAAGAAGGTGGTGATTGTGGGTTGTGGCGCCCAGGGCCTGAACCAGGGTCTGAACATGCGCGACTCCGGGCTGGACATCTCCTACGCCCTGCGCAAGGCCGCCATCACCGAGAAGCGTGCCTCCTGGCAGAAGGCCACCGACAACGGCTTCGTGGTCGGCACCTATGAGGACCTGATCCCGAGTGCCGATCTGGTGCTGAACCTGACCCCGGACAAGCAGCACTCCGACGTCGTCAAGACCGTGATGCCGCTGATGAAGCAGGGCGCGGCCCTTGGCTACTCCCACGGCTTCAACGTGGTCGAGGAAGGTCAGCAGATCCGCGGCGACATCACCGTCGTCATGGTGGCGCCCAAGTGCCCGGGTACCGAGGTACGTGAGGAGTACAAGCGCGGCTTCGGTGTGCCGACCCTGCTGGCGGTGCACCCGGAGAACGATCCCCAGGGTGAAGGCATGGCCATCGCCAAGGCCTGGGCCTCCGCTACCGGCGGCGATCGTGCCGGGGTGCTGGAATCCTCCTTCGTGGCGGAAGTGAAATCCGATCTGATGGGTGAGCAGACCATACTGTGCGGCATGCTGCAGGCCGGTTCCCTGCTGTGCTACGACAAGCTGGTCGCCGAAGGCACCGACCCGGCCTACGCCGGCAAGCTGATCCAGTTCGGCTGGGAGACCATCACCGAGGCCCTCAAGCAGGGTGGCATCAGCCTGATGATGGACCGCCTCTCCAACCCGGCCAAGCTGCGTGCCTTCGAGCTGTCCGAGCAACTGCGCACCCTGATGCGCCCGCTGTTCGAGAAGCACATGGATGACATCATCGCCGGTGAGTTCTCCCGCGGCATGATGGCCGACTGGGCCGAAGATGACGCCAAGCTGTTTGGCTGGCGCGAAGAGACCGGCAAGTCTGCCTTCGAGAATGCCCCGGCCTATGCCGGCAAGATCGCCGAGCAGGAGTATTTTGACAATGGCGTGGTCATGGTAGCCATGGTCAAGGCGGGGGTGGAGCTGGCGTTCGAGACCATGGTGGCCTCCGGCATCTATGAAGAGTCCGCCTACTACGAATCCCTGCATGAGCTGCCGCTCATCGCCAACACCGTCGCCCGCAAGCGTCTGTACGAGATGAACGTGGTGATCTCCGACACTGCCGAGTACGGTAACTACCTGTTCGCCAACGCCGCCGTGCCGCTGTTGCGCGACCATTTCATGCCGACCCTGAAGGCCGGTGATCTGGGCACCAGCCAGGCCGACAACCAGGCTGTCGACAACCAGGCGCTGCTGGCCGCCAACGAGGCGACCCGCAACCACCCGATCGAAGCGATCGGCCATACCCTGCGCGGCTACATGAAAGACATGAAGCGCATCGCCGTTGGCGGCTAAGCTTCATCGGGACGGGGATGACGATCCCCGCCTTCTGGTCAGCCTGGACACCTGGCCAGATATCCAGAGATGACGACGCCGGTTTCCGGCAATGAAAAGCCCCGCTCAATGAGCGGGGCTTTTGCATTCAGGCAAGCGCAGGAAGTCAGGCTTTCCAGGCTTTCCAGGTGTTGATCAGGCCGTTGGTGGAGCAGTCGTGGCTGGTGACAGCTGCGGCGGTGGTCAGCTCCGGCAGGATCTTGTTGGCCAGCTGTTTGCCCAGCTCAACGCCCCACTGATCGAAGCTGAAGATGTTCCAGATAGCGCCCTGCACGAAGATCTTGTGCTCGTACATGGCGATCAGGGAACCCAGCGTCTTCGGGGTCAGGCTCTTGAACAGGATGCTGTTGGTGGGACGATTGCCTTCGAACACCTTGAACGGCACCAGATCCTTGACCTGCTCCAGCGTCTTGCCGGCGGCCAGGAACTCGGCTTCGACCTGTTCTTTGCTCTTGCCGAATGCCAGGGCCTCGGTCTGGGCGAAGAAGTTCGCCAGCAGTTTCGGATGGTGGTCGCCGATGGGGTTGTGGCTGATGGCCGGTGCCAGGAAGTCGCAGGGGATCAGCTTGGTTCCCTGGTGGATCAGCTGGTAGAAGGCGTGCTGGCCGTTGGTGCCCGGCTCACCCCAGATGATGGGGCCGGTCTGGTAGTCAACCTTGTTGCCGTTGCGGTCGG
This sequence comes from Aeromonas sp. TECH754, assembly GCF_056279295.1. NCBI lineage: Bacteria > Pseudomonadati > Pseudomonadota > Gammaproteobacteria > Aeromonadales > Aeromonadaceae > Aeromonas > Aeromonas sp. TECH754. Next base: position 4,028,074 of record NZ_JBWBRA010000001.1, read on the forward strand.
TGAACTTGCCGTTGGACTCCATGTTGCCCTGCTGGAAGTAGGCGGGGAAACGGTGCATGTACTGATCGTACGGCAGAATAGCTTCGGACTCGGCACCGTGGAAGTTGTTGTACCACAAGCCGATCAGCGCCAGCAGCACCGGCACGTTCTGCCCATAGGCGGCAGTGGCGAAGTGCATGTCCATCTCGAAGGCGCCTTGCAGCAGGGCCTCGAAGTGCTCGAAACCGAGCGAGAGGGCGATGGGCAGGCCGATGGCTGACCAGGAGGAGTAACGGCCGCCGACCCAGTCCCAGAATTCGAACATGTTGTCGGTGTCGATGCCGAACTCGGCCACGGCCTTGCCGTTGGTGGAGAGCGCGGCGAAGTGCTTGGCGACGTGGGCCTTGTCACCGGCGATGTCGATGAACCAGTCGCGGGCGGTCAGGGCGTTGGTCATGGTCTCCTGGGTGGTGAAGGTTTTGGAGGCCACCAGGAACAGGGTGGTTTCCGCATCAATCTTTTTGAGCGTCTCGGCGATGTGGGTGCCATCGACGTTGGAGACGAAATGCATCTGCAGGTGGTTTTTGTAGGGACGCAGTGCCTCGGTGATCATCACCGGGCCCAGATCCGAGCCGCCGATGCCGATGTTGACCACGTGCTGGATCGCCTTGCCGGTATAGCCCTTCCACTCGCCAGAAATAATCTTCTCGCAGAAGCTCTTCATCTTGGCCAGCACGGCGTTCACTTCCGGCATCACGTCCTTGCCATCCACCTCGATGGGGCGATCGGAGCGGTTGCGCAGGGCGGTGTGCAGCACGGCACGGCCCTCGGTCTTGTTGATCTTGTCGCCGTTATACATGGCGTCGATGGCGCCGCGCAGGTCGGTCTCGTTGGCCAACCCGATCAGCAGCTTGAGGGTCTCCTCGGTGATCAGGTTCTTGGAGTAGTCGACCAGAATGTCGCCACCAAAGGTGAGGGAGAATTTGTCGAAGCGCTGCGGATCCTGTGCGAACAGATCCCGGAGTTGAGTCTCTTTATGAGCCGCGAAGTGGGTTGCCAGAGCCTGCCAGGCCTTGGTCTGGGTTGGATTGATGTTTTTCATAGGATTCCTGAGATTCCAAGTTGTGTTTGAACCTTGCAGGCAAGGCCCCGCCAAACCTTATTATTCGAACATTATACCGAGCCTGATGGGTGGCTCGTGTAACAGAGCTTTACCAATTGTCTGCCATCGACCGAGTTTACAACCAAAACGCTGCGATTATGAGTCAGCTCTGCCCATGAAATCTTGCGTTTGCGCATGCTTCGCCGGTCTCGGGCGGCTGAAAGGGATTTCAAGCCAGCTCGGGCACCGGGCCGCACCGGCATGACGAAAAGGGAAGATGCAGAAGGCCAGGGCCATGGGCCGCCGGGAGCGGCAGGCGCCATCGCCATCAAGCTGTGCGACCGCCGGATGACGGCTCCACAGAAATGACAATGCCAGCCCGAAGGCTGGCATTGTGGTCATCGACTCAGGCATCAGGCCTGGGGTTTTTGCATGTGCATGACCATCTGCGGGAAGGGGATCTCGACGCCTTCGGCATCGAAGGCCAGCTTTACCTTCTCGTGGAAGTCGAACCAGACACCCCAGTAATCGGCGGTCTTGACCCAGGGGCGCACCACTATGTTGACCGAGGAATCGGCCAGGGCGGCGACGGCGATGACGACCTCCGGATCTTTCAGGATGCGCGGCTCTTCGTTCACCAGCCGCTCCAGGATCTGCTTGGCCTTGCGCAGATCCGAGCCATAACCGATGCCGAAGGTCATGTCGACCCGGCGGGTATCCATGCGCGAGTAGTTGACTATGGTGCCGTTGAGGATGGCTGAGTTCGGCACCACCACCATCTTGTTGTCACCTGAGGTGAGGGTGGTGGTGAACAGTTGCACGGATTGCACCACGCCCGCTGTGCCCGCCACCTCGATGAATTCACCAGACTTGATGGGACGGAAGATGATCAGCAGGAAACCGGCGGCGAAGTTGGAGAGCGAGCCCTGCAGCGCCAGACCGATGGCGAGGCCGGCGGCACCTATGATGGCGACGAAGGAGGCGGTCTGTACCCCAACCCGACCCAGCGCGGCGATCACCACGAACACCAGTATGGTGTACTTGAGGATGCTGCCGACGAAGTGGGTCACCGTGGTGTCCAGCTTGCGGGTGTGCATCACCTTGACCACGCCGCCGCTGAGGAGGTTGGCGGCGATGTAGCCGACCAGCAGGGTGAGCAGGGCGGCCGCGATGTTGACCGCATACTCGATCAGCAGTCCCTGATTGTTGACCAGCCAGGTCTGCGCTTCTGTGATGATCTCGGGTTCCATAGGATGTCCTGTTGTTCCAAAGGTTTATGGCGCATGAATCTAACACCGAAACGCGACAGCTTGGGTCGCATCTGGTGCTTATTTTCTGCTATAGAAAGCTGCCACAAAAAACAGGGGAGGCCAAGGCCTCCCACTTTGCACACCCCAGTATGGGTCAGCTTCGCCGAACTTGGCTGCCCATGAACCGCCACTGATCCTCGGACCCTGAGTTGGGTTTGACGTGGCCGTTCCGCTCCGCTGACTCAGCTTTGCAACAGCTGGCTGCCCATGAACTGCCACCGATCCTCGGACCCTGAGCTGGGTTTGACGTGGCCGTTCCGCTTAGCCGGCCCAGCTTTGCAACAGCTGGCTGCCCATGAACTGCCACTGATCCTCGCACCCTGTGTTGGGTTTGACGTGGCCGTTCCGCTCCGCTGACTCAGCTTTGCAACAGCTGGCTGCGCATGAACTGCCACTGATCCTCGAACCCGGCGGTGGGTTTGAGCTTGAATTCGGAGCGGACGAACTGGCTGATCCGGCCCTCGGCATAGGCCAGCAACAGGTTGGCCAGCATGGTCTCATCGAGCTGGAAGCCCTGACCTTCCCGCAACCGCTTCTCTCTCAGCGCCTGCTTGAGCTGGGTCTCCAGCTTGTCGAACAGGGTGCTGATGCGATCTCGCAGCCGATCGTGTTCCCCCAGCAGGGCATCGCCGTTGAGGATGCGGGTGATGCCGGGATTGCGCTCGGCGAACACCAGCAGCAGCTGCAGTATGTGGTGGCAACGGGCCATGGTGTCCTTCTCTTCGGCCATGATCAGGTTGACCCGTGACAGCAGGGAATCCTCGATAAAGTCGATCAGCCCCTCAAACATCCGCGCCTTGCTGGGAAAATGTCGATAGAGGGCCGCCTCGGAGACGCCCACCTCGGCTGCGAGACGAGCCGTGGTGATACGCTGGCCCGGACTGGTTTCCAGCATGTGGGCGAGTGCCTGCAGGATCTGATCGCGCCGACTCTGTTTCTGATTACTGCTTGCCATGGATTCCCCTAAAAAAACAATGGCTTGATTCTGTTATTAGTCACCGGCCCAAGGAGCCGGTGTGGTCTTGTTATTGGCGACCAGAAGAACCAAACCCGCCTTCACCCCGTTCACTCTGATTGAATTCGTCGACCAACTGGAAGCTGGCCTGCACCACCGGCATGATCACCAGCTGGGCGATGCGCTCGCCGGGCTGCATGGTGAAGCTGTCGTTGCCACGGTTCCAGACCGAGACCATCAGCTGGCCCTGGTAGTCGGAATCGATGAGACCGACCAGGTTGCCCAGCACGATGCCGTGCTTATGGCCGAGGCCGGAGCGCGGCAGTATGGTGGCGCACAGGCCCGGATCCTGGATGTGGATGGCCAGGCCGGTCGGTACCAGTTGGGTGTCACCCGGTGCCAATATCAGCGGCGCATCCAGCAGGGCGCGCAAATCCATGCCGGCGGAGCCCGGGGTGGCGTAGGCCGGCAGCGGGTAATCGGTGCCGATGCGGGCGTCCAGGATTTTCAGTTCAATTTGTGTCGTTGTCATGAATCGTTTTTCAATGGGATCGCCCGGAAGCGATCGGGTGGCTCTGCGGGCTCATGGCCGGGCGCCTGGCATGTTCGATGCCTTGGGCGTCGTCACGAAACGTCCGTCAGTTGGGAGCGCGCAGGGCAAGCTGGGTGCCCGGCGCCGCTTGCTCAGGGTCGATAGTGGCGTGCAATCAGGGTGATGAGGTGACGAGCCAGCGTCAGCTTATCGGCCAGTGGCAGTGGGGCTTGACCCCCGTGCCAGAAGACGGTCAGGGCGTTGTCATCGGCATTGAAGCCCTGGCCCGCGCGGGACACGTCATTGGCGGCGATCATGTCCAGCCGCTTGCGCCCCAGTTTATCGAGGGCGTATTGTTCCACATCCGTGGTTTCGGCAGCAAATCCGACGGTGAAGGGCTTGTCTGGCAGCGCCCCCACGGCGGCGATGATGTCCGGATTTTTGACCAGGGTCAGCACCATCTGATCGTTGCTACCTGTCTTCTTGATCTTCTGGCTGGCGACCTGATCGGGCCTATAGTCCGCCACGGCGGCGCAGCCGATGAAGAGGTCACAGTCGCCGACCCGGCTCATCACCGCCTGGTGCATCTGCTCGGCGCTTTCCACATCGACACGCGCTACCCCGCTGGGCGTCGCCAGGGCCACGGGGCCGCTGACCAGCGTCACCTCGGCGCCCGCCTCACGGGCGGCGCGGGCGATGGCATAGCCCATCTTGCCGGAGCTGTGGTTGCTGATGTAACGCACCGGATCCAGCGCCTCGCGGGTCGGCCCGGCGGTGAGCAGCAGTCTGACGCCCGCCAGCAGCGGTTCGGCGGCGAGCTGCTGACAGCTGCGTTCGACCAGCTCGAGGGGATCCAGCATCCGGCCGGGGCCCACATCGCCGCAGGCCTGGCTGCCGGAGTCCGGCCCCCACAGCAGGATGCCGCGGCTGGCCAGGGTCGCAAGGTTGGCCTGGGTGGCGGCGTTGCGATACATCTGCTGGTTCATGGCGGGTGCCAGGGCGATGTGTGCCGGGGTTGCCAGGCAGAGGGTGGTCAGCAGCTCGTCGGCCATGCCGGCGGCCAGGCGCGCCATCAGGTTGGCGCTGGCGGGGGCGATCAGCACCAGATCGGCCCACTTGGCCAGCTCGATGTGGCCCATGCCGGCTTCGGCGGCGGGATCCAGCAGGCTGTCGGCGACCGGGTGGCCGGATACTGCCTGCAGGGTCAGCGGGGTGATGAACTCCTTGGCGGAGCGGGTCATCACGACACGCACCTCGGCCCCCTGATCTTTCAGGCGGCGTACCAGCTCGGCACTCTTGTAGGCGGCGATCCCGCCACTGACACCCAACAGGATGCGCTTATCGGCCAATCTCATCTGCTGTCTCTCTTCCGACTCACTCTGACTGGGCGGCTAAGATACCACAGGCTGTGGATGACGACAGAGGCTGACATGGGGGAGTTGTGCTCGAGCTCCCGCGTTTTTTGCTATGTTTTCTCTCAATAGCCCGATGGGAGAGACAAATGAGCATCAAGGAGTGGCCGGAGGATGAACGTCCACGGGAGAAGCTGCTGCGCCATGGCGCCGAGGTGCTGTCCGATGCCGAATTGCTGGCAATTTTTCTGCGTACCGGGGTCAACGGGTTGAGTGCGGTGGATCTCTCCCGCCAGTTGTTGTTGCAATTTGGCTCGCTGCGGGCGCTGCTCGGGGCCGAGCAGCAGGCGTTTTGTGGTGCTCATGGCCTGGGGCCCGCCAAGTTTGCCCAGTTGCAGGCGGTGCTGGAGATGGGCAAGCGCCATCTGGCCGAACAGTTGCAACGGGGCGATGCGCTCACCTCGCCCCAGTTGACTCGGGATTATCTGCAGGCCCAGCTACGGGACAGACCGCGGGAGGTGTTCGCCCTGCTGCTGCTCGATAATCAGCATAGGGTCATTCAATTCGTTGAACTTTTCTACGGCACGCTCGATGCGGCGAGCGTCTGGCCCAGGGAAATCGTGCAGATCGCGCTCAAACATAATGCAGCCGCCGTGATTCTGGCGCATAATCACCCGTCCGGCGTGGCCGAGCCCAGTCGGGCCGACCGCCAGATCACGGATCGGATCCTGGCCGCCCTGGCCTTGGTCGATATCAGAGTGCTGGATCACTTGGTGATCGGTGACGGCATCACGGTTTCTTTTGCTGAGCGTGGTTGGCTATGAACTGGGCTCTGGCACTGTATTAGTTGATCTTTGATCACGGATGCTGTATAAAATGCCGCCTTCTGTTTGCCCCGCAATCGAAGGCCAGCGGGGCAGATATTTGCTCGAGCAATGAAGTAAGATTTGGAGAGACTGACATGTCTAGAGTATGCCAAGTAACCGGCAAGCGCCCGGCAGTTGGTAACAACCGTTCGCACGCTAACAACGCTACCAAGCGTCGTTTCCTGCCGAACCTGCACACTCACCGTTTTTGGGTTGAGAGTGAAAAACGCTTCGTGAGCCTGCGCGTATCCGCAAAAGGCATGCGTATCATCGACAAGCGCGGCGTTGAAGTGGTTCTGGCTGAACTGCGTGCCAGCGGCGTTAAGGTATAAGGAATTAGATCATGGCTAAAGGTATTCGCGATAAGATTCGCCTGAACTCCAGCGCCGGTACTGGTCACTTCTATACCACTACCAAGAACAAGCGCACCATGCCCGAAAAAATGGAGATCAAGAAATTTGATCCCGTGATTCGTCAGCATGTGATCTACAAAGAAGGCAAAATCAAGTAATTACTTGGTTTCGCTGCAAAAACCCGGCCTAGTGCCGGGTTTTTTTATGGCTGAAATTCAGTACACTGCCAGTTCGAAGGGAGAGTTGTGATGTTCAAACTGAGCCGCAAGGGCTGGAACAATCTGATCATCGTCGCCGTGCTGATCGTGATTACCCTGCTGCACCGGCTGGAGCAGGCTCGGCAGGAAAGCGACGCCGTGCGACCGCGCCCGCTGCTGCCGGAGTCTGCCGTGGTGCTGACCTGGCAGGGGCCGAGCTGGCAGATCGAGCGCATCGGCCAGGGCTGGCGCAGTGGCCCGGATCTGGGGCTGGATAGCGCCCGGCTCGGCACTCATATCGAGACCTGGCAGGGTTGGTTGTTACCGCCCGCCGAGGCCCTGCGCGGCACCCCGGCCACCCTCAGGGTATGGGTCGCCGGCCAGAGCGACCCGATCGAACTGGGGCTCTACCAGGACGGCGGCAAGTTTGCCGTCCTGCTGCCGCCCTCGACCTGGCTAGAATTGAGCCCCGAGCAGTACCGCAGCCTGCTGCGTCCGACGCCCTGACCACCCCCAGTACGAGGTTGCTATGCCTGAATTACCGGAAGTCGAAGTCAGCCGCCAGGGTATCTCCCCCTGGCTCACCGGCATCAAGGTCACCCGGGTGGTGGTGCGTGACGGTCGCCTGCGCTGGCCGGTGCCTGGCGAGATCCAGGAGCTGGTGGACCTCACTATTCACAGGGTCAGTCGCCGCGCCAAGTACCTGCTGCTGGAGACCGACTTTGGCACCGCCATCCTCCACCTGGGCATGTCCGGCAGCCTGCGGGTGCTGGACATCGGCACCCCGGCCGAGAAGCACGATCACGTGGACATCGAGCTCGCCAACGGCAAGCTGCTGCGGCTCAACGATCCGCGCCGCTTCGGCGCCCTGCTGTGGACCCGTGAACCGGCCGAGGCCCATGCACTGCTGGCCAAGCTTGGCCCCGAGCCGCTCACCGACGCCTTCAGCGCCAGCTACCTGCAAGGGCGCGCCAAGGGGCGCAGCACCCCGATCAAGACCTTCCTGATGGACAACCATGTGGTGGTCGGGGTGGGCAACATCTACGCCAACGAGGCGCTCTATGCCGCCGGCATTCACCCCAAGCGGGCGGCGGGCAACATCAGCGCCGAGCGGTTGGGGACCCTGGTGGCCGAGATCAAACGGGTGTTGACCGAGGCCATTCGCCAGGGTGGCACCACCCTCAAGGACTTCACTAGCGCCGACGGCAAGCCGGGCTATTTCGTGCAGCAACTGCAGGTCTATGGTCGTGGCGGCCAGCCCTGTTTCCACTGCCACACCCTGCTCAGCGAGGTGCGGCTCGGGCAGCGCACCACGGTGTTCTGCTCCCACTGCCAGCGCTGATGGCTACCATTTGGGGGGAAAGGAGCTGAAGTTGTAACCGGGTATTGCCAGTCGGTTGAAGCCCCGCCCGTCCATTACTACTATCTCGCTCACGCACGCAGCGAGATAATAAAATGACAGCAAAATCAATAGACTGGGATCATTTGTCCCGGCAGGGGCACTATTGTGCCCAAAAAATGGCGCGCTACCTCTATCCCGAGGGCAGCAGCCGCAAGACCTTCAACCGCGGCAAGTTCGTGCTGCGCAGCCTGCTCTATCGGCCGCAGCTGAGCCGGGTGTTCGAGCTGTTTCAGGCCGGGCCGCTCAAGGCCCTGCCTGCCCACTATCCCGAGCTGCTCGACAAGCCGATGCGGCCCTATCGCTTCGCCTGTTCCACCGTGAACCAGCGCACCGAGATGGTGGAGGCGCACTACCGCCTGCTGCTGGCCCGTTACCCGGCCCTCATCGAGCCGCTCTATCTGGGGCAGGGCATAGAGCTGGGCCGTTATCCCCAGAGCGACTGCCGCATCCTGCTGCGCCACGACGGTACCTTCCGGCGAGAAGCCGAGCTGGCCCTCTCCATCGTCAACGAGCGGGGAGAGCGGCTCTACAGCTGTGCCTTCTCATTGGCGGGCAGCGAGACTGAGCTGGCGCTGGTGATCGGTTCGGTGCAGGGCCCCGAACCTTGTGTCGTGCAGCCTCAGGATCTGGTGCGGGCGCTGACCAAGGCCGGGCACGGGCTGAGGCCCAAGTCGCTGGTGGTGATGCTGGTGCTGGCGCTGGCCGAGGCGATGGGGGCCCGCCGTGTCTCGGCGGTGCGGATGAGGGCGCATATCTTCCAGGCCAGGCGTTACAGCCAGAAGAAGAAAGCCTGTCTGCAGGCGGATTATGACGAACTGTGGCAGGAGTTTGGCGCCGTCCCGCTGGATGCGAACTTCGTGCGACTGCAGCCGGCAGTGCGCAAGCCGCTGGAGGAGATCGCCTCCAAGAAGCGCGCCATGTACCGGCGCCGCTACGAGTGGCTCGACGAGCTGACCCTGGCGTGCCAACAGGCGCTGAGTCCTGCGTAACGGTTGCTGGCCGTCGGTGACATGAAAACAGAAGGGTCGCCTGCGGGCGACCCTTCTCGTTACTTGCCCTGCTTGGCGGCGATCGCCCGGGCGACGATGGGATCGACAAACTGGTGGATGTCACCACCGTGCAGGGCGACCTCCTTCACCAGGGTCGAGGAGATGAAGGAGTTCTCCTCCGCCGGGGTGAGAAACACGCTCTCCAGTTCCGGCATCAGCCGGCGGTTCATGTTGGCGAGCTGGAACTCGTACTCGAAGTCGGAGACGGCGCGCAGGCCGCGGATCAACACGTTGGCCTGCTGCTCCTTGGCAAAACTCACCAGCAGACCGGAGAAGCCGACCACCTTGACGTTGGGCAGATGGGCGGTCACTTGCTGGGCAAGCAGGACACGTTCTGCCAGATCGAACAGCGGCCGCTTGCTCGGGCTGTTGGCCACCCCGACCACCACCTCGTCAAACAGCCTGGCGGCCCGGCCAATCAGGTCGGTATGGCCGTTGGTGATGGGGTCGAAGGTGCCTGGGTAAATTACCTTGTTGGTCATGCTGCTGATTCCTGCAACCGGGAAATTTTGGTCGCATTATAAGGTCGTCGCTTGAGAATAGCAGTGCATCAGGCAAGAATACCGGCACCGCGCATCAAGCCTTCCTGCATTGGTGACAGGAAGCAAAGGGATTTCTTATGAAACGCATTCTGGTAGTTCGCAATGACAAGATTGGTGACTTCATGCTGGCCTGGCCGAGCTTTGCCATGCTCAAGGGCTCCATGGATTGTCATGTGACTGCCCTGGTGCCCGCCTACACGGCACCCCTGGCCCGTCTCTGCCCCTGGATCGACGATATCATCCTGGATCCGGGCTCACGGGCCGACAAGGAGCAGCAAAGGGCCTTGCAGGCCCGCATCAAGGGTGCCGCCTTCGATGCCGCCATCTGTCTGTTTTCCAACTCCCGCAACGCCATGCTGGTGTGGAAGGCGCACATCCCCTATCGGTTGGCGCCGGCTACCAAGCTGGCGCAGGTGCTCTACAACCAGCGCCTGATCCAGCGTCGCTCCCGCTCCCAGAAGCCGGAGTTCGAATACAACCTGGACCTGATCCGTCGGTTCCTCGCCGATCAGCAACTGAGTGCGGTGGAGCCCAGGGCGCCCTATCTCAGCTTCGATCCTGCGATCCTGCAGCAGGTGCGCGAGCAACTGGCCACCAGGCTCAAGCTGGACGCCAGCCGCCCCTGGCTGATGGTGCATGCCGGCAGCGGCGGCTCGGCCAACAACCTCTCGATCCCGCAGTACGCCCGCCTCATCATCAAGCTCAACCAGGCCTGCCCCGAGCTGCAGTGCCTGCTGACGGCGGGGCCGGGGGAAGAGAGCAAGGCCGAGCAGCTCGCAGCGGAATTGCTGGCTCACGGTGGCAACGGCTGGATCTATCGCTCCGACGAGGGGCTGCCGAAGTTCTGCCAGGTGATGGCCAACGCCGCCCTGTTCGTGGCGGGCAGCACCGGACCGCTGCACATAGCGGCGGCGCTGGACGTGCCGACCGTCGGTTTCTTCCCGGCCCACCGCTCCGCCACCCCGTTGCGCTGGCGTCCGCTCAACAGCGAGGGACGCCACCTGGCGTTCAGTCCGCCGGAAGACAGCGATCACCCGGAGGACATGAGCCAGCTCGATCCCAAGACCATGGCGGCGGCGATCGCCCGCTGGGCGCCGCCGTTCTGGCAGGCGCAAGCCGAGCAATAAAAACAGGGCCCTCGCGGGCCCTGTTTCATTGTCCGACGCCGCTGATTGCGGCGGTGGCGATTATTTCGGCGCCTGGGGTTGCTGGCGGATCCAGAGGTCCGCGTACTTCACGAAGGTGGAGTGAGCGGAGAGGATGGCGAGCAGCAGCCCCTGCTTGCCATCGAGGAAGCCAGCCTTGAGCAGGTACATCTTCAGGAAGCAGCCGAGCGCGTGCACCAGTCCCTGGCCGAGGGAGCCCTTCTTGCCGCGGGCGGTGCGCTGATCGGCCCAGGCCCTGGCGTAACCGGCGGATTTCACCAGATAGTGCTCCAGATCCCGGTAGGTGAAGTGAAGCAGGTCGCCGTGCAGGTTGACGATCTGCATGTTGGCGCGCACCTCCACCTTCTCGTGCACCAGCACCTCGTTGTAACTGGTCAGCGTCTTGGGATAGAGCCGCAGCACCCGATCCGGATACCAGCCGCTGTGGCGGATGAAGCGGCCAAACACCCAGGAGAGGCGCGGGATCGAGTAGATGGTGTCGGGGGCCGGGTTGGCCATGACGGTGGCGATGGCCGCCTTCAGCTCGGGGGTGAGCCGCTCGTCCGCATCCAGCCACAACACCCAGTCGGATTGGACGTGGGATTGAGCGAGGCGGCGCTGGCGGCCAAAGCCGGGCCAATTGGTGTTGACGAAGAAGCGGGCGCCGAATTCGGCGGCAATGCTCGGAGTTTCGTCCTGGCTACCGGAGTCCAGGATGACGATCTCGTCCACCAGATCGCCCAAGGAGGCGAGGCAGGCGCGCAGGTTGTCGGCTTCATTCTTGACGATCAGGACGGCCGCCAGAGTCGGTTTTGTCACGGGTAAAGGGCTCTCGTTGGCGCCCGGCTGGCGGGCCACGGTCATATTGGCGCCCATTCTAGCCTAAAACGACGGTCGGGGCAGGGATCCCGGGAAAGATTCAAAGGGGAAGGTGGGCATCCTGTCGGTCAGGGCGCGGGGATCTTCCGCCATCGGTCCGATCGTGCGCGGCGCTTGCCCTCCCTTGGTCGAATGCAGCGCAGGACCGCGCCTTCGGGGCCTTGGCAGTACCAGATGACGGATCTTCTGTTATTTATCCGGCTACTCTTGGGGCATAATCTCGACCAGTAACGAATAACCGCTGGGCGTGGCCCAAGAGACGTGTGAGATGAAGATATTGGTGATCGGCCCCTCCTGGGTCGGCGACATGGTGATGTCCCAGAGCCTCTACAAGGCGATCAAGGCCAATCAACCCGACTGCGAGCTGCATGTGATGGCACCGGCCTGGTGTGTGGCGCTGCTGGAGCGGATGCCCGAGGTAGACAAGGCCATCCCCATGCCGCTCGGCCACGGCGACTTCAAGCTGGGGGCCCGCCGCCGGCTCGGCAAGCAGTTGGCCGCCGAGCAATACGATCAGGCCATCATCCAGCCGAACTCCATGAAGTCGGCGTTGATCCCCTGGTTTGCCAATATCCCGCTGCGCACCGGCTGGAAGGGAGAACACCGCTTCGGCCTGCTCAACGATCTGCGCAGCAACAAGCAGGCCTTCCCGCTGATGGTGGAAGCCTATCTGGCGCTGGCCTATCCCAAGGCGCAGGTGAAGAGCCGGGCCGATATCCCGACCATTCCTCATCCTTCGTTGCACGTGGATCTCGTCAATCAGGAGCAGGCGCTGGCGCGGCTCGGGCTGGATCGTGCCCGCCCGGTGTTGGTGCTCTGCCCCGGCGCCGAGTTCGGCCCGGCCAAGCGCTGGCCGGAGGGTCACTACGCCGTGGTGGCCCAGAAGCACCTGGATGAGGGCTGGCAGGTCTGGATCTTCGGCTCCGGCAAGGATGTCGAGGTGGCCAACACCATCCGCGATCGCATCAATCCGCTGTCGCGTCCCAACTGCCACGTGCTGGCGGGCAAGACCAGCCTGCACGAGGCGATCGATCTGATGGCGCTGGCGGGGCGGGTGATCGCCAACGACTCCGGCCTGATGCACGTCGCCGCCGCCCTCAACCGGCCACTGATCGGGGTCTATGGCTCCACCTCGCCGCTTTACACGCCACCCCTGGCGGACAGGGTCGAGATAGTGCACACCGACATCGAGTGCCGCCCCTGCTTCAAGCGCACCTGCAAGTTCGGTCACCTCAAGTGCCTGATCGAGCTGATGCCGGAGCAGGTCATCGCGGCGGGAAAGCGGTTGGAGCGCGGTGAGGCAGGGGATCTGACTATTGCAATAGAGTCAGTGGAAGATTCTTCTACTGAATCCAGTAATAAGTAGCATGATCTATCGCCTGCTCTACCGTCTGCTGATCCACCTCGGCCTGCCTCTGGTGCTGTTGGCGCTCTATCGACCGAAGAAGGGCAAGCCGGGTTTCGGGACGCGCTGGACCGAGCACCTCGGCCGGCTGCCGCCGAGCGGGCAGGAGGCGCCGCTGTGGATCCACGCGGTCAGCGTGGGGGAGACGCTGGCCATCACCCCCTTCATTCGAGCCCTCAAGGCCGAGCGGCCGGACTTGCCAATCCTGCTCACCACCACCACCCGCACCGGCGCCGAGCAGGCCGCCAAGCTCGGCGAGCTGGTGGTGCATCGCTACGCCCCCCTCGATTATCCCTGGGCGATCGCCGCCTTCCTCAACACCTTCAAGCCGCGCGCGCTCTGGGTGATGGAGACCGAGCTGTGGCCGAACTGGCTGGCGGCCTGCGAGGCACGGCATCTGCCGGTGACCATCCTCAACGCCCGGCTCTCCGAGCGTTCCTGCCAGCGCTATGCCCGTTTCCAGGGGGCCTTCGATGCCCTCAGTCGACCGCTGACTCACCTGCTCTGCCAACACCAGGACGACGCCGATCGCTTCCATCGCCTCGGCATCGGCCGCGAGCGACTGGCGGTGACCGGCTCCATCAAGTTCGACATCCAGCTGGATGATGATCTGCTGGCCAAGGGCCAGGCTCTGCGCCAGACGCTGGGAGCCGAGCGGCCGGTCTGGATCGCCGCCAGCACCCATCAGGGGGAGGACGAGCAGGTGCTTGCCGCCTTCGATCGGGTGCGGGTGACGCATCCCGGGGCGCTGCTGGTGCTGGTGCCACGTCATCCCGAGCGCTTCGAGCGGGTGGCCGAGCTGTGCGCGCCCTATGGCTGCGTGCGGCGCTCCGTGCACCACCGCCTGGGCGAGCCTCTCGAGGCAACCGACAGGATCTATCTTGGCGATACCATGGGGGAGCTGCCGCTGATGCTGGCGGCGGCCGATGTGGCCTTCGTCGGTGGCAGCCTGGTGCCCATCGGCGGCCACAACCTGCTGGAGCCGGCAGCGCTCGGCAAGCCCTGCCTGACCGGCCCCGCCTTCTTCAACTTCAGCGACATCACCCGCCAGCTGGTGGCTCAGGGTGGCGCCATGGTGGTGGCGGATGTGGCCGCGCTGGGAGCCAGGTTGAGCGCGTTGCTGAGCGATGAGCACCAGCGTCGCGAAATGGGCGAGCAGGCCCGCGCCGTGGTGCTGCGCAACCAGGGCGCCCTGGCCCGCACCCTGTCCCACTGCCTCGCCAGCCTGGAAAACGACTGACCCACGGGCCGGCAGCCTGCCGGCCCGTGTTGCCCCGCTTTTCTCCTTTCTTCCATGACGCTTTAACGACCGGCCCTTGGTTCCATAGTCATGGCTGGTTGGCGGGTTTTCCTCAGGGCTGCCAAGCCGTGCGGCCGTCGCATCTCCGGATCCGGGAGAGGTCTAATCTAGTAGGTGGGATCCCGAGATCGAACCTGTGGAGGCGAGTCATGAAAATCCCGAAAATATTGCTGGTGGCTATCCTGTGCCTCAGCAGCGGCCTGGCGCTGGCGGCGGGGGGTGGTGGTAGCAGTGGAGGAGGCGGCGGCGGTAGTGGAGGTGGGGGGAGCAGCGGAGGAGGCGGTAGTAGCGGGGGCGGAGGGAGCAGTGGCGGAGGCGGCAGTAGTGGTGGAGGGGGCAGTAGTGGTGGAGGTGGCAGCAGTGGCAACGGCGGGGGCGGTGGCTGGTCCATGACCCAGCAGAAGTTGCAGCATGTCGAGCAACTGGTGAAGGCGCAGCAATGGTCGCAGGCAGAGGCAGAGCTGCGGGAGCTGCGCCACAGCGCATCCCACTCGGCCGATGTGTGGAACTGGTCGGGTTACGTGGCCCGCAAGTCCGGCCGTTTGTCGCAGGCTTTTCCCTATTACGATAAGGCCCTGGCGATCGACCCGAAACACCGCGGCGCCCACGAATATCTGGGTGAGGCTTACCTGCAAAACGGCGAGCGGCAGAAGGCCCAGGAACAGCTGCAGATCCTGCAGCGCCTGTGCGGCGAGTGCGAGGAGGCACAGGATCTGACCACAGCGTTGAAGGCCGCGCCCCAACCGGCAAAAGAGAAGTCCGGCTTCCTGCTCGGTGGTTGAGTCCAGATCGCGGCCAACTGATCGTCCATTCGATACCAACAAAAAAGCCCTTGTTAACAAGGGCTTTTTCAATCGTCTCAGCAACGGCGCGGGATCACTCGATGTTCTGGATCTGATTACATACTGGATTGTAAATAACTATAAAAATCATAGGCATGATATAAGGTTTCTGATTTCTTAAGAAAAAACCACCCAAAGTACTACCCAAACAATGGTGATAGCCCCCTGTTTATGCGGAACCATCCCCACGCTGGCCAAGTGGAGGTGGGAAAAGTGGGAAACAGGGAAAACTGGGCCTGGATGTAAGGTGGCAATGGTTGGTGTTTATGTTCTGTCTCTGGCCAGGATTCATATCATTTCAGTTGGTTGACTACCGAGTTAAACGCTGTGCTCTGGTGCTGAGTCCATCCAGAATCGAGTCCGCAATCTGGGTGGGAAATGTATCTGGTAACTGCCGACGGACGGCCGAGATCACTTCATCCAGACTACTTGCCATTTCGTTTAGGATCATTTCCATTTGCACCTTCTCAAATCCAACCGCTTTGGCAGTCTGATAGAAATGGCGAGGAAATATCTGCTCTATCGCATATTTCTTGCCCTTGGTCGCGGTCAGGCCCATGGCCAGTTTTGCATCGCGTGGGTGCAGCCCGCGGCCACCAAATGCGGGGTACATGGAGAGGATGTCGTAAAATGGTGTCAGGCGAAAACGCCCTTCCGGTTCTATAAATACCGAGAAATTCTTGGCATGGCCATCGGTTGCAGCCAGCAACCAGAACAGCACCTGAGATTTCATGAACAGGTAGCGATCCTGTTCTGGCGTAGCAGAGCCCAGCAGGATTGTCATGATGTCAGTGATCCCAGGGCCTCCATGGCTCTCGTACTTTCGTGCTGACGGAACATTCAATACCTGGCAGAAGTCTTCCTGTGGAAGGCGCATGATCCAACTGCGATCTATGGCGTAACGTCTGTCGAAGCGCCCCACAGCAAGTGCTTTGACCTGGCCAACCTGCATCATGAAACAGTGGGGCACGGGTAGACCAAACTCTTTGGCAATCAGAGTGCAGATATATTCGTTTTCTACGCTCTGGGAGAGGTCTATCGAGTAGGAGTGGCTTTCAATCTTGCCGATGGGGAGTTTGATAATGTGGGTTGTGGGTGTTGCATTGAGCGGCAAGCACCAACGGCCATCGAGATAGAGCAGAGCTGTCTTTTCTTGCGCCCCGGCGATGGAGATCCGGAACTCCTCTTGCTCCCTGACCATACCCAACGGGATTCCTGATTTGTAGCTGGTCAGGATCTGTTCCAGCTCGTCATCGGAGAGGGCCTTGTAGTCGATTTGCCTGATATCTGGAACATCGTTCCCTTCGGCAACCAGCTGTAATGCCCCTACGCTGTCCTGGCCAATGCAACTGAGCAGATCAAAGGGCTGGGTTGATGCCGCTTGATAGCGGGCTACAACCCTGTTCCTCACCTCCGGATTATCTGGCAGCAGGTTGTCGAAGAAGTTATAGGCTTCATCGCCCCGGTAGGCCTGATGGCGCAATGGCATGGAGAGTGAGATGGGACGGCAACCTGACTGTGCCAGCCATGACTCATGGTACTGAAACTGATGGGCACCGCTGGTAGTTTTGGTGAATGTGCCTACCCGATAGCCGTTCATGTAGACAGCCAGATTGGCCATTACCACTCCTCCTTCCAGCCTGATGTAGGGCTATCGGATGATTCATTGCGGGGCTTGATATCCAGTGACAATTCGAGTGCTGCGAGGATCTTGAACAGGGTCTCCAGCTTGGTGGACTCAGGGTTGAGCTCGAAGCTGGAGACAGTGTCTTGCCTAATCCCCACTTTCTCGGCCACTTTGCCCTGGGAGAGCTTTTGCGAAAGCCTGGCATCCTTGATACAGGCGCTGAGCTGCTTGGCGCTGGTTACTTTCATGATTCGACTACCTGAGAGCGTGCGTTCTTCCAATTTACACGCTATGGCAGGTATATCAATGCTTACCTGTTATAGGGTGTAAATATCATTTACACGCCAAAGGCAGTATTTAACATTTATCCCCTATAGCGGGTAAGAGAACAGCAAACGGGGAGATGACGTCGACATTTCAATCAATATGGGCGGCCAACCAATCGAGCCCTTGCTCTGCAAACGTGAACAGCTGGTCGCTATAGCCTTGAGCAATGACGCTACGGATGATCTCGGGGGATAGCTCGCCACGCTGGGCAAGGATCTCGAATGCCTGATAGGCATCCTGCGGCGTATGGCCAGCCAGTGCTCTGGCCCAGTGGCCGATGCAAGCTTCGATAGAAACCTGCAGGGTTCGCTCGGCGGCGCGGTACTCCAGATTGGAAAGCGCACGTTGCGCTAGGATAGCCCGGATCTCTGCCAGCTCTGCCTGATAGCGTGACATGCTGAGGCGCAAAGCGCCGATATAGGCGTTATCGCTCATCCTACTCCTCTGATTGATGCTTGTTGATATCTGTCTGGCGACGGGGATAACCAAGTTCCATCTGCGACATGTTCCGCGCCTCTTCCCGCAAGCGTCGCCCCTCATCACGGCTATAGAGAAGGTAATTGGCATCGACCACAGCAAAAGCCAACGGAATGGGGGCCTGATTGATATCAACGACAGAGAGTTCCCCTTCCGCCAGCCCCAGGGCTCGTTGCCACTCCAGCGCCAGCAGTTCGGGCCGCAACCGGTTCTCCAGCGCAGCGCCAAGAGGCCCACTCTGTTTGACCGGATCGAACGCCACCGCCAGATCCCAGTCGCTGGCGGGCCCAGCCGTCCCCTTGGCACGAGAGCCGTAAAGCCAAAGTACCTGCACCTGGTGGTTGCTGTTGGCGAGGGCAATCAACTGGTGAATAACATCGCTGTCAGGTTTCATATTTGGTGCGGCCATTTGGTCATTCGATACAGAACTACTGGTTGGTATGGTGCCACATGGCTGGGCTTTTGTACGTAACTTCCAATAGGCTTCATCGAGCCAGCCAAGCTGGAATGCTATGCAACTTAGATATCTTAAACAAAGACCAAAACATAACATTTTGATTTGTGGTGGTTATTATTAAATTTTAACCCCCAAACAGCCAGTTTTAACCCTCACGTTGATCCGTATTCATCTCCAAAGCATTTCAAGTTTTGGTGTTCGGTAGCTATCGCATGGGCCTATCGTGCAACAAACCTACCGCTGGATTTATCGTGCAATGAACCTACCGTGCAAATAAGCAAAACGGGATAGTTTTCCCTACGCAAGGTAATAAACACACTATGAAAACTTTGCTTTGGTCTCGTTGGGGTCATTTTTGGAGGGGGATATACGAATTATCGTGCTGCGGGCTTACTGCTTCTGTGCGTAACGTGCAGCAAACCTACCGATCCTGATTGAAGTATGTGGGTCTGTATCAGGCGTTCAAAGACAACTCAAAAGCGACCTGTTGGTGAAGGCGCAGACTTGAAGTTTGTGCTGTTAGATCAAAAGGCTGCCGAAAGGTCGTGTTTTGATGCCGCGCGATGGTTCCAAAAAGGTATACCCCATAAAAACCACTCAATACCCTCTCGAAAACTATATTGAAACCATTTATATTGAACCAATTATTCGGAACCAATTTAAACAGACCGATGGGGGTTTCAATGTTCATACGGGCGTATTTGCGTGCATCGACAGTGGAGCAGGATGCAGAGCGGGCACGAGAGCTGCTGATTGGTTTTGCTGCGGAGCACGGCCATCAGATTGCCAGTTTCTATGTGGAAAATGAGTCGGGTGCGACGCTGGACAGGCCTGAGCTTATGCGGCTGATCCGCGATGCAGCAGACTGTGACATTGTGTTGGTAGAACAGATTGATCGTCTGGCTCGCCTCAATCAGACGGATTGGCAAACACTGAAGCAACTGTTGGCGCAGAAACAGCTCTCCATCGTTTCTCCGGAGCTTCCGACCTCGTGGGTGGCGTTACAGGGGGACAGCCGCTCCGAGTTCACCTGCGCCATTTTGCAGGCTGTAAATGGCATGCTACTGGATATGCTGGCAGCCGTCGCTCGCAAAGACTATGAAGATCGCCGACGCAGGCAACAGCAAGGTATTGCTAAGGCCAGGGATGAGGGGAAATATCGCGGTCGCCAGAAAGATGATAAGAAGCGCCAGCACATCGCACAGTTGTTGAGCACTGGACACAGCTACTCGGTGATCCAGGATATGTTGGGTTGCTCCCGCCATCTGATTTCGTGCGTGGCAAAAGAGATCCGTTCCGCAAAATAGCGGGTCATTTATCCGAAGCACCCATACGACGCTTTTCGATATACAGCCATGCAGCAAAGGCGCCAAAGCCTATCAGGAATGCAAACAAGATGCTCAGGATGACGATGCTGTTCATGGTGATGACCTCGCAATCAGGTGATCGTGTGACAAAACTCCATATCACCATGGACTCTGCTCAGGAAAAAATCAACAAGCTACTGAAATAATTGAATTTTGTTCGTTAGTAACAAACATGATTGCGTGGAATCACGCAGGATGTGGAGCCATGGAATGAACACTGTCATTCCCAACCAATTCCCGTCCATTTGCTTTCCAGATAACTATCTATCTGGAAAATTGGTGCGATTTTTCCACATAGTGGAATGTCAGTTCAGAACGAGCTACGTGGAATCCTGATCGAAGACTTCCTATCTATCTGGAAACTTCGTACTGTTTTTCTCTCTGGAATGTTGGCCATCTTGTTTGGGGGGGGGGAGAGACCTTGGTGTGCAGGAATAGATGGGGGCGGATTCCTATCTATCTGGAATCTTGGCCTTTGCATTCAGTGAGAGCCAAACCGGTTGACTGGCGATGGGACTAACTCAAGCGATGCCCTTCAACAAGCATTCTGCGCAACATGGAGGTGCTTCCTTGACCAGAAGGCTGAATCGCCCCTACTTTCCTAGACACCTCAAGAGCCTCAAACTGAGGTCATTCAGGAGGTGTTATGAGCAAGCAGCAACGTTACACGGAAGAATTCAAACTGGCCGCCGTCAAGCAGGTGACTGAGCGCCATTACCCAGTGGCAGAGGTCGCTGAGCGACTTGGTGTTTCCAGCCACAGTCTCTACGTCTGGATCAAACGCTACAGCCAGCCCGACGTGCAGCAACAGCACGACGCCAGCCAGCCGAAATTCGGCGCCTCAAGGCTGAACTGCGCCGCGTCACCGATGAGCGAGATATCTTAAAAAAGGCCGCTGTAGATTCAATTGATCAACGCAACAACCATGTGAAAGCATGCCGTTGCGGAGGATTGTTGAATGAAGCGAACATTTACAGCAAAGGAAAAAGCGTTTGTTTTTGATCTGTGGAAGCGGGGAACAGGCTTCAGCGAGATAGCGAGAATCTTGGATTCAAAGCCCGGCACCATTTTCACCATGTTGAGGGACACGGGAGGCATCAAACCGAGCGAGCGCCGTCGAGCAGTAGCTCACCTGACGTTATCTGAGCGTGAGGAGATTCGAGCCGGTCTATCGGCACGAATGAGTATTCGTGCCATAGCACGCTCCCTTAACCGCTCTCCTTCAACAATATCTCGGGAAGTTCAACGTAATCGTGGTAGACGCGGCTACAAAGCTGTTGATGCCAATAATCGCGCTAATCGAATGGCCAAAAGACCCAAGGTATGCCTTCTGGAGCGGAATCCGCAACTGCGAAATCTGGTGCTGGAAAAACTCGAGTTAAAATGGTCTCCGGAGCAGATCTCTGGGTGGCTCAGAAGAACGTTCCCCCGCCAGAACATGATGCAGATATCCGCCGAGACGATTTATAAAACGCTGTATTTTCGCAATCGGAGTGCGCTGCACCACCTGCTTGTCAAACATCTGCGCCGTTCTCATAGCCTGCGCCATGGAAAACGCCATATACGCAAGGGAGAAAGAGGCACCATCAATATCGTGAATGGCATATCAATCCACGAGCGCTCCAAGCACATCGATAACCGACGATCATTCGGTCACTGGGAGGGGGATTTGGTGTCCGGCACTAATAACTCTCACATAGCCACACTTGTAGATAGGAAATCGCGCTATACCGTTATTCTCAAGCTAAATGGAAAGGATGCAGGGTCTGTAAATCAAGCGCTTATAGATAAATTCCAGGCACTGCCACCCACGCTCAGGCTGTCCCTGACGTGGGATCGCGGCATGGAACTGGCCAAGCATCTGGAGCTTACTGCCAGTACAGGAGTAAAAGTTTACTTCTGTGATCCTCAAAGTCCCTGGCAACGGGGCACGAACGAGAACACCAATGGTCTGATACGACAGTTTTTCCCCAAAAAGACATGCCTTGCCCAATATTCCCAGCAGGAGCTGGATAAGGTTGCAGCCCAACTAAACAGCAGACCGAGGAAGACCCTGAAATTTAAAACACCAAAAGAAGTTATTGAAAAGGGTGTTGCGTTGACAAGTTGAATCTACAGCCGCGTACTTTGCCAAGCTGTCAGGGTAAGGTACGCCTTCATCCGGGAGCACGCGTCCACACATCCCATCCGCCGACTGTGTCGGATGATGAATGTCCACCCGAGCGGTTATTACGCCTGGCAGCACCAGCCTTTATCTGCCCGAGCACTTGAAGACCAACGCCTTCTGGGCCAGATCAAGCAATGTTGGCTAGAAAGCGGCGGCGTCTATGGTTATCGCAAGATCCGGGACGACCTGCGAGAGATGGGCGAGACCTGTGGGAAACACCGGGTGGCGCGATTAATGCGTCATGAAGGTTTACGTTCACAAACCGGTTATCGTCGCCGTCCCGGTCATTATGGTGGCCGGCCAACGGTGGTTGCACCGAATCATCTTGAACGCCAGTTCGATGTAACTGAGCCAAATAAGGTCTGGGTAACGGACATCAGTTATATTCGAACCCATGAAGGCTGGCTCTATCTGGCCGCGGTATTGGATTTGTTTTCACGACAAGTCATTGGTTGGTCAATGGGACCACGGATCGACCGAGAGTTGGCCATCAGCGCGTTACTGATGGCGGTGTGGCGACGGCAACCCGAACAGGAAGTGCTGGTTCATTCTGACCAAGGGAGCCAGTTTAGCAGCTATGACTGGTAGGATTTTTTGCGGGATCACCGGCTCAAGGCCAGCATGAGCAGACGTGGCAATTGTCATGATAACGCGGTGGCGGAGAGTTTTTTACAGCTCCTCAAACGCGAGCGGATCCGACGTAAAACCTATGCGGATCGCGAGGAGGCCCGGCAGGATGTGTTCGATTACATTGAGATGTTTTACAACCCCAAGCGTCGGCACAGTTTCAACAATGGGCTATCGCCAGTAGAGTGTGAGAAGCAATATTTCGAACGGCTCAAAAGTGTCTAGAGAAGCCGGGGCGATTCAGTTGGCATCATTGTGATGCCAACAATTTCTTTTTATGTTTGTATATCTTCCAAGTCCGTTCCCTAATCTGAGCAGAGAACGGATTTCAGCCGTTGATCTTGGCTATGTCGTTACCACCATACGTGAGCTTGTAGACCGATGGTCCAGGAGTCATCCGCGGTGCCGCTGTTAAAGCTATGGGAGTTATCCCAATCGCTGTTGTCGCTATCGAGATAGCTGGCGAACACACGCAGCTCCGGCTCATCACGACCGAAGGAGAAGGCCTGGGCGATCGTGGTCTTGGAACCACTACGGGACATTTCATCACCGTTTTCGGTCTTTTTGTCATCAAAGTAACCGGCTTCTACATAGGTGCGGGTGATATCGGTCCAGTGGTAGGTCACCTTGGCGCTCACTGCGAAGGCACTTGCGTCACCCTCAATGCTATTCCACAGCTTGACGTCATTGGCTTCGGCGTAATTGATGGCATGGCTCAGATCCCAATCGGCGGCCAGTGGGATGATACCGTAGTTACGGATGGCGAAGCCGTCACCGCTCTCGACGGTGCCATTCAGGGTGTCGGCCCCACCGAAGGTGACGCCTTGCAGGGCGGAACCGTCAACGTAGTATTGGATGGTTGTCTTGTTCCAACCAGAACCCAAAAGAGTCTGATTCAACTCCAGCATCACGGCATGACCATCTGCATAGTCGTGATTACCGATGATGGAGGAATCCTTTTGTTCACTGGTCGGATCTGCGTTCAGGAACTTATAACCCATGGCCAGAGTTGCGCCGTTCCACAGCGGCAGTTCGGTGTAGAGCAGATCCAACTGGCTGGAATCGATACCTTCGCCAATAGTCATATCATTGTGGTTGTAGCTATCGGCGATGTCACGGTGCAGCGCGGCCACGGAGAGTTTACCCTGACCCAGCTTCATGTCTTCGATACCGCCACCAACGTTGGTGTTGTTCCAATAGGAATAATCGCTTGAATCAATGAAGAAGCTACTTTTGTACTGACGAATACCAACCCAAGAGGTCTCCCCCAGGCCCATGAAGTTGCGAAGCTGCATGTTCATGTTTTCCCAACCAAAATTGGAATCGTCCATATTGCTATTGGTATCACCATCGTACATGTTGAACATGGTCTGAATATAGACAGACTTGCTGTCATCGCTTTTTAGCTCTTTGCCAAAACCGACTTCAGCATAGGTATCGAATTCGTTACCCAGACGGCCCAGCTTGTTCTTATGGAAGCTGCCCCCCACAGCGTCTTGCATGGAACCGCCATCGCCACTCCCCATGCCTGAACGAAAATAACCGTAATAGTCGAAACCGGTTGCTTCAACAGCATATACGGTCGGAGCAGATAGTAGTACAGCTACAACGGCAGCAGTAATCGGGAGCAATTTGGTTTTCATTTTCCTTTCCTTTATTAAAGTATGTAATGTGAGGCCCTGAAGAAAATCAGAGCCTCATCAAGTCGATTCCATGACAGGTAAAATCCCTACACGTCATTGTGCAAGGAGGGTTATATATTAGGAATTGGCATTATTATGCCGGAGCGTCCTCCTCCCTATGGAAACTTCACACAGTCATTTACTTTATTGAACAGGTTTGTGCGACGCCCACATAAATAGACTCTTCTCTTTAAGATGTTCTATTATTTTCGAACCATATATTCTCAACTCATTTATATAAAGAGCACCAGCATTGGCTCCTTTTTCAACCATAAATACGTTCACAGTCATCCAGCAAAAAAAGATCATTAACTGAAATAAGTAAATGAAAATTGAAGGTAAAGATCAGGCTGAGGTAACAACACCCTTAATTAGTGCAACAGATTCCTCTAACTAGCTGTTCCGCGTAGTAGATCACAGTACTAATGCAACTTCGACGAGAGATATTTCCCCAAAAAAATCGGACGAAGGTGTCTGTCTGCGTTACCGGTAGTTTCACGGCTCTCCGTACAGTCCTATCAGTCGCCGCACCACGCCGTTAGTCCAGCCAAACCCATCCTGCAGCGGATATTCACCCCCGCCCCCCTCGCGCGGCGACCCGCCCGCAATATGGTACTTCTCTATCAGCTTGTGGTGGGTTTTATAGAAGTGGTTCACTGTCTGCAGCCAGCTGCGGGCAATTTCATCCCCCAGCGGGTCATGTCCATACTGCTTGAACCCCTGCACCGCCATCCACTGCAACGGAGCCCAGCCGTTCGGTTTGTCCCACTGTTCGCCGGTGTCGTACTCGGTGGCCATCATCCCTCCCGGCGTCAGCAGACGATCTCTAACAGTCCGGGCAGTCCGCTCCGCCTGCGCATGGCTGGCCATGCCGGTAAACAGTGGCACCACCCCTGCTGCGGAAAACAAAGCCTTCTCCTGACGCCGCCAGTCGTAGTCGCGATAGCAGCCCTGCGCCTCGTCCCACAGGTGGCGGTCCACCGCCGCCCGACGGGCCTTCGCCTTCTGGTGAAACTGTGCCGCGGTTTCTGCGTCGCCCTTCCGTTCGCAGAGCGCGGCGATGGTGGTTTCAAGCTTAAACAGGAAAGCGTTCAGGTCCACTGGGATAAACTGGGTGGTACGGATGCTGGCGAGCCGTCCGGTATGGCGCAGCCAGCGGGAGGAGTAGTCCCAGCCGGATGCCGCCCCAGCCCGCAGGTCGCGGTAGACCTCGTTTGCTGGGCGTCCGGAGAGGCGGGCTGTGGCCACATCCTCCCGCCAGGATTCGTCCCGCGGGGTGTCGCGGTCGTCCCAGTAACGATTGAGCATGCTGCCGTCCGGCATCCTGACCACATGGCGGTAAGCCTGGTTCAGCATCAGCGAGTCGGCCCCGTCCATCCAGAAGGCGTACTCCAGTTGCAGATGGCCGAGATAGCGCATCGCGCCACGCTCGCCTTCCTCCTCGAACAGCTCCACCATCAGCGCGAACACCGGCGGCTGAGAGCGGCTCAAATAGTAGGTGCGGTTGCCGTTGGGAATATGGCCGTAGTGCTCAATCATCCACGCAAAGTTATCCACCATGCATTTAAGCAGGTCGTTGCGTCCGCTCTCTGCTAGCCCGAGCATGGTAAAGTACGAGTCCCAGTAGTAAATCTCGCTGAAGCGCCCGCCGGGGACGATATAGGCTTGCGGTAGCGCCAGCAGGGAGGACCATGGGATATGGTCCTGTGGCTTGCGTGTTAGCACTGGCCACAAGCTGTCGATATGCGCCTTCAGGCTGAGTCCCGGATCGGAAACATAGTCGTCAAACGACGAAGCTGGTAGCCAGAAGTGGTCCTCAACAAAGCGGCGTAGGTCAAAGTCCGGATGGCGTCTGACCTTGCGGTAGCTGATCAGGATCTCCAGCGGATCCCGTTTCGGTTCGCAGTCGGGGAAAGTCTTGCTGTCGGCAAAGAGTCGGGAAACCTGGACGTGCTCAAACAGTTCGAGATAGCGCTCAGCGGGGGTGAAGGCATCGGAGGCGGGCAGCCCCTCAATCATCTCCGGCTCAAGCACTTCATCCAGCTTAAGCTCGTGGAGACCGCTCTCAAAGCGCGGTTCTTCGGCAGTTGTCGCGTGGTGGCCCTGGCTAGACATTGTCTAAGGCCTCCTGCCCATTTTATACAGTTCTATCAGTTCGCTTATCAGCTCTTTAGCCAGCATACTGGTCATTAAGTGATCCTGAGCGTGGACCATTACCAGATGCACAGGAACTTTTCCTGTGCCTTCATCAAAGCCTATAAGTTTTGTCTGTACCTCATGCGCGTCACGAAAAGCTTCTTGCGCATCATCCATCAGCTGTTTAGCTAGATCAAACTGCTGAGATTTAGCAGCGTTAAGAGCTTCAAAACATAAGCTTTTAGCCTCACCTGAACGCATAATTAAGCTCATTACAATTTCTTCGTAATCAAAATCTTGCATTTTTTAATTCCCCCTGGATATTTATGTGGAGTCAGTGTCACAGTCAGATTTACTCTGACTCCTTTCATTCTTTAGCCGACCAGCTTTAATGCTTTATCTAGAATTACCGCTCCGTTAGCCGTGCCGTAATCTAACATGTCAATGATAGCAATCGGCTTACCGGCGCTTTCGGCTATCGGCTTAAACTCGTTTAGCTTGTAGCGAATTTGCGGACCCAATAAAAAGACATCATACTCATTTACAATGTTTTCAAATTTTTCAGCCGGATAAGCGCAAATATCTACGTCACTATTCGATTCTGCCGCCGCGCGTTTCATCTTATTAACTAATAAACTGGTTGACATTCCTGCCATGCAAAGGAGTGCAATTTTTACCGTCATAATATTACTCACTTACCGTTTGAGTTTCTTCGTGAAAATATTGTTTATCCAGAACCTTAACAAAAGGTATATAAATAGCCGTGGCAATAAGCAAGTTTACCCCCTGCAGGATTGCGCCGGAAATACCGGTAGTAAGGAAGCCTGAAATAAATATAGGGGTAGTCCACGGAATTGCAATCCCCGAGGTAGGGGGAACCCATCCAATATAAATGACAATATAGGTTATGGTGCAAAGCACGATCGGTGTTAGCAAAAATGGAATAAGCATCAAAGGATTCAGCACAATGGGTAAACCAAATATAATTGGCTCGTTAATATTAAATATTGCAGCGGGAGCCGCTAGCTTAGACAACTGTTTGAGTCGATTGCTTTTCGCGACTAAAAAAATACTAATCAGTAATGCACCGGTAAACCCGGTACCACCGGCAATCAGATAAACGTCTCTGAATTGTTGTGTAATGATATTGGTTGTCTCTAGGCCAGACTGCGTGGCAGTGAGATTTTGTGCGCTAAGTGTCTGCCAGATTGGTCCCATGACCGACGATACGATGGAGTCACCATGAATACCAAAAAACCAGAACAGACTAATCAGCAACTCAGCAACAAGCTGGGAGAAAATCGAATTTCCTAAATAGAGTAACGGTTCTTGAAGTATTACACCAATAAAGTTGCCAGCCGTAACAAAGTGGGTGGCCTCAAAAAACGTCTTTACCACTATCCAGAATAAAATCACAAAAAGAATAGGGATTAATGATTTAAATGAATTAGCAATTTCTGGTGGAACACTGTCCGGCATCTTAATAGTAAATGCACGGTTCTCCAGAAACTGAACCAGTTTAATGGTGAGGATGGTGACAATAATACCGAGGAACATCGACTGTGAACCAAAATCACTTAGCGAGTATGATCCCAATACCACTTCTCCCGCCGCCGTGGTGATCTTCCCTGGAGACATTAAGAAAAATATCGCTAGCGGTAGGATCGCGGTACTTTGGCTAAGCTTAAGCTTCTCAACCAACTCCCTGGAAAAGTTAACAATAACCAGCATAGTCATCAAACCATAGCTGACATCAATACCATAATTTAATTTATCCAGCGTCCCTTTGCCCAACAGCAAGGCCATAAATTCACTATAGCCATTGATCGGAAAGTTGGTCAGCAAAAGAAAAAATGATCCCACAATCAAAAATGGAATTAACGAAATGAATGCGTTTTTAAGCGCTGTTAAATAAATATTTGCGGATATTTTCTCAGCTAACGGCAGCATTCTTCTTTCGAGTACAGAGGTAAGGCTCATCGACAGTTATCCTTCTATATTTTCTGTGATATAGTAATTGACATTCGAGAACTGTTTAATGTAGACAGCAGGCAGGTTGGTGTTTTGTGGATTGCCATTAACAACTTCCCGATAAATATCCTTTTTAGCTTTATTATTAACAACGACGATGATTTTTTTTGATTTGATGATTTTGTTAATACCGACGGTCATGCCTTCAGAAAGCGCCACAGTGCCGGAGAAATATTTTTTTCTAGCCACCTCAATTGTTAGGTCATCAAGTTTGGTCACCAGATAATCCGCATTGAGATCGACGCCAGGTTCGTTCAATCCAATGTGTCCATTCATTCCAACCCCAAGAATGACATAGTCAAACTCAGCCCCGTTAAGGACAGACTCATAGATAGCAACATTCTGTTCCTTTGTATAAAAAGGATCAAAATGGATCAATTTAACTGGGTGAGGACATTGATTAATAAAATCTGCATTAATCATACTTAGGCAACTACCATCCATTTCGCTGGGGACTTTTAACCATTCATCAAGCGCAAAGAAAGTGAGGTTTTTAGTAAAACTGGTGGTGCTCAGTACATCATATATCCAGTGTGGCGTACTGCCCGATGGAATGAGCACCCGTGCGCCTAGCTTAAGCGTGGAAAGTTCAGTAACAACCTGCTGTGCAAGCGCATTATTATCTTTAAAAATGGTCGTTTTCATGAAAATTTCCAGATTAGTGGATTGAGTCAATGGCAGTGGCGAATTGCGGCAAATACATTTTGTTCGCTATCAGCATCTTTTTAACCAACTCAACGCCATTGTTATCGCTGGGGCACAGAGGGTTAAATACAAACGCTGCGATAAGCGTTTGAAAATCTCCGGTCGCGGCAGCGGTGACGACTTGTGATTCATAGTCCTTCATCATCGAGACAATACCCTTTGCTGGCGAAGGAATTCCACCGGCACAAAGAGGAATTGGGCCTGAGCTAGTCATGATGCAATTGACTTCAACAACAACATCAAAGGGTAAATTGGTGATCGCGCCGTTGTTCATCACGTTCACGGTCTGAATGCTTTTATCATCAAGATAAATTGATCTAATGACATTTAATGCGGCTGTAGAATATAGTGAACCACCTCTTGCTTCAAGCTCCTTAGGTTTTTCCTGTAAAGACTCATCACGATATTTTTCGAACAGCTCAGTTTCTATTTTTTTTACAATCTGCCCTCTGGATAGATCGGAGGACTCTTGCTCTGCTAAAAGTTCGTTCGTTTTAATATAGTATTTTAAATAAGATGAAGGGATGCAGTTGGTTGCCCTGAGCAGCTCTTTATTAAACTGCTCATTGTTAACGTTTTTAAATCCAAGCTCGTCGACCTCAGAGGCGTTCATAATATCAATGACGTCACGCGTGCGGTCTAATCCTTGGAAAATAACCTTAGTAATAAAGTTCATATGGTTGGATCCTTTAAATTCAATAAAAAGATCATCAACCTTAACCTTAAGGAGATCTGCAATTTTATAGGTCATATTGATAGGGCCGTTGCACAAACCAATCACACGACGGTTACGACTGTATTTTAAAACCGCTTCAGTAACCATTGATGCAGGGTTGGTAAAGTTAATTAACCATGCATCAGGGCAAATATCTACCATCTCATTAGCAATATCAATAATCACCGGGATAGTGCGTAAAGCCTTAAACATCCCTCCCGCGCCATTCGTTTCCTGGCCGATAAAGCCATAACTTTTGGGTAACGTTTCGTCGATGATACGTGCATCAATGCCACCTACACGAAGCTGTGTAATCACAAAGTCTGCGTTTTTTAGCGCCATATTACGATCAAGCGTTTGTACCACCTGAATGGCTAAACCGGCTTTTTTTAGCATTCGCTGAGTTAGGTTGAAAATGATATCCATTTTCTCTTTACCCATATCTACATCAACCAACGTAATATCAGACACGGGTAATTTCACATGATTCTTAATTACACCTTCGATCAGTTCTGGGGTGTAACTGCTACCTGCACCAATAACAACCAGTTTAACCTTTTTCATTACCCCTCCTCTTTTGAATTGAATTTTAATGATATTTTTCGCATTTTAGATAAATGGAAAAGCATAATATCCACAACTGCTATCTGCATTGGATAGCTAATATTTTCAAATGCCGACCCCTTAATGATGGCATTTTTGTGAACTAGTGAAATATCCGCTTTCCTTTCCAATTTGGAGTTTAATTTGCTGGTCAGGCCGGCTACTTTGACACCATATTTATTAGCATTACTGATGATTTCATCCAGCATCTCCGAGTCACCGCTGTTGGAAACTATTAGCAGGCAGTCATCTTTAGTCATAAATCTACTTCTGACGTTACAATTGGTATAGTCTGATTCATTGTGAGCATTAATACCCAGTACCATCAGGTTATAACTAATATATTTTGCTACGCTGTCAGACGTACCGTACCCCCAGGTAACAATTGACTTACGGCCTGTCAAAAACTCACAAAATGCGATGACTTTTTTTTCGGATGTCTTTACTAGAACATCCTTGAATTCCTGCGCATAATGTTCGATAAATGCATTGTAATGCTGTGAGTTTTTAGACATTGTGAACGCATCGCGAATGTTGACTTTAAACTCTTGAAAATTATTAAAATCTAATTTTTTCACCAACTTGGAAATTGAGGGCGCAGTGGTATATACGCGTTCAGCCAGTTCGTGAATCTTCATTTCATAGACTTCAGCGGGATTCTCTTGGCAAAACCTGTAAATTCTAAGGTCGTTTTTTGTTAAATTTCTTTTCATTGATAGTACCTGGATTCATACTATCCCCAGACCGAACTGGATTTCGGGATAGATATTATCGAATTAAAATGGGAAATAGATTTTAGGTTTTAGAAATTAATTTCCGTGATCTGGATCGAAAATTTCCTAGATAATATTTATTTAAGTCTTTCAGTAGAGCGGTGACACATTACATTAAGCCGCATTGGTGTGCTCGGATTGACTTCTGGTGTGATTAAGCTCACCTTTCGAAGAATGCATTCAATAGCTGTTAGGGAATATGTGAATAAGTATCCTTTACCATAAAGTTGAGAGTTTTACTCCTTCCCGGTCAAGTACTTACACTGATGTGTTTTCTACTTAGGTGACTTATTCTAACCTTCCCTAGCACTCAGCACCCCATTAAAAAACTTAACCTATCCTGTACTTGGCAGTAATTTACCGAATAAATTTGTTGAAAATAATATGAGTTAGGTGCAGCGTTGTGCCCCAAATCGGTCATTGAAACGCCATTCCCCCAGCCCCGAGGGGTAGCTACACGTGCAGCTTTCTCACAGGTAGACCCAGGGCGTTCAGTTTGTTCATGGCGCACACATACGCCATCACTTCACCCACCTAGTTGTTGTAATTTCGCAAGCTCAGCTTTCCCGCCAATAGCTGCTTGAACCGCGACATCGCCGTTTCCGCTAACGAACGCCGATGATAGCCAGATGCCCTCTTCCAGTGGGTCAGCCCTTCCTTGTGCATGACCAGCACCGCATCGTTACGCGGATGTCCCTCCTCCCAGAGTTCCGCATTCTTGCGCGGTGGGATACAGGCCATCGCCGCCGTATCAAGGCATGGCAGGCTTTGGTGTCATAAGTGCTATCTGCATACACCGTACCCAAGGTGCGGCGCAGTGGATTGAGCAGGGTGGGCAAGACCTCGGCATCATGGACATTCTCCAGTGAGACCTCGGCCGCCACGATGTCGTGACGGGCTGGAGCCACCGCCAGATGCAGCTTGCGCCAAACCCGACGCTGCTCTTTGCCGTGCTTTCGCACTTTCCTCTCGCCTTCACCAAATACTTTCAGGCCGGTGGAGTCGATAATCAGGTCGGTGCTCTTGCCCTTGGGCGATTGCCGGTAAGCCACCTTGAGCGAGCCGGCACGCTTGCTGACGCAGGTGTAATCGGGCGCACACAGCGGCACATTCATCAGCGTAAACAGCGAGTCGAGCAGGCCCTGGGTCGCCCGCAGGGAAATCCCCTTGAGCATCAGAAAGGTGCAGATGGTCTGGTCGGTGAAGCGCGGGCTGCGTCCCGGTCGGCCATGGTGTTCCTGATGGAACCAGTTGTTCATGGCATCGGTATCCACCCAGAAGGTGAGGGAGCCTCGGTTAATGAGGGATTGGTTGTACTGCGACCAGTTGACGATGGGGTGAAGCGACTTGCCCATAAAGCTGACACGAAAGGGGATTTGGGTGATCAGATCCCTCGTCGCGTCATAAGTTCCCTCCTGGCTAGACGGATTTGGGCAACAACGCCCCGTTTAAGCGGCTACTGGTATCCCTTCCGCCACTTTGAGCCTGCGGCTGCGGGCGAAGGCAAACGGGAGACATGGGCGACCGATCAATTCTGCCCCAATACCCATCTGCTGGATGCGGTGGAGCTCTATCTGTTCGACAAGAAGCTGCGCTGCAGGTGCTTGATGCGCTGGAGCGAATCGAGGTGGCCTTGTGGGTCGATCTTGCCTATCTCCTGGGCAAGCGAAATACCTTTGCCCATCTCGATAGCGGTTACTTTCACCCCAGCTTTATCAGGCAGTCAGCATACAGGGGGAGCCGCCAGACCCGTTTTGAGGCGTGGATGGAGACATACCGAGGATTGGTAACGCGTTCCAAAGAAGATTTTGTGCGTCACTACCATCATCGCCATGGTGACGAGCTTCGGCCGTTTACCTCATCTCTCGGACCCCGCTCTACACGGCTTACTGCGTTTTTTGCTTGGCGACAATCCGCTAGACCCGGCCACATTTCAACGGCTGGAGCTGTGGCCAAAACTGGCATCTTTGCAGGACCGCCGGTATGTGGAGCCCGATGTACTTCTTCACTTTGACGGTGCATTGGTTGTTGTCGAGGTGAAACCCCCTTTTGGTGGCGACCAATATCGGGAGCAGTGGCTGGCGCAGGTCAACGCCGTGGTGAGTGAAGCCGAGCTTGAAAAGTATGAGGATCGGCTCTATTACGTGGCGCTCGGCAATATTCCGCTCGCACCGCTGACTCGCCCCGATCTGCCGGAGCGCTTTGTCCAAATGACCTTGCGCGAATGGGAGCCACTGCGCTGCTACCTGCAAACCGCAACGGAGTTTTTTGAGTCCTTCCGGCAGGATCGCGCCATTCGCGATGAGTGGCTGCAGGCGTTTGAGCTGTTTGGCATGGCCCCGGTGGTGCCCAAGTGGGCTCCCCTGTTTGCCTATGCAGAGCAACTGAATCTGGATTGTGGGATGATGTCAGAACGGGAAACTCCCCCCACCGGCCGAGCCTGCTGGTTGGGCTGCTCTGCTCGACTATACCGGGACATTGCACCTCTCTCGCCCCGATTTCTCCTTTTTGAATAACTGACTTTGGCTAAGGATGTCGCCATGCAACACGATCTTGAACAGACCACCCAGCTGGTTACTCAACTTCAACAAGCCCACCGACTCGCCGCCGGTTTCTACCAGCGTATCCTCCCGTTGTTCGATCAGATCGCCAGTCAGGCGCAGGATGCCGAGTTCTGGTATTGGGAGCTCAGTGAAACGAGCCGCCCTTGCCGCTCGGGAACTCGTCCCTCCAGCAGTTGGGCATGGGATTACCTACCCCTGTTCGCCTCTAACCATTGTTACCGTGATTGGGATGGCGATACGGCCGCAAAGGACGATATCACTCTGGCTTTCCGCCTTTATATGGATAGCGATTTTCGCCATACCTCAGTGCTGCGTATAGGGGTAAAAGGCCAGCCAGACCCTTTGCAACTAGATGGCCAAGCCGTCGTGGAAGTGAGCCTGTTCCGTTGCCTGGAAAATAGCGATAAGCATTTCGATGAGCTGTGGCGCCCGGAGCCTTGGCCCCTTCATCAACCGGATTGGAAGAACAGTGAGGAGTGCAACCAGCTAGCGTTTTGCTCCAATCATGTACCCCTCGCCCAACTGCTTGCAGACCCTGACTGCGTTCTTCATTGGATCAAGGAAATGAGCCATCGTTGATGATGCGGTTGGCCTAGGATGGCCAACCTGGTGGAGTCAGATGATTTTACTGGCGGTCTCTCGCCAAAATTTCACATGTGAAATTTTTTCTCAGAAAACGCTGTAAGTGCCCAAAACGGGCAGTTACAGAGGCGAGGCTGAACGACTCTGCACCTTATGATCGCTCATGACACATCACGATGTTATGGGAGGACATATGAACGTTCATTTTCAGATCAATACCGACAATTTGCTCACCTATGAGGAGGTCTGTGCGGTCACTCGACTGTCTCAGCCGACACTGCGTCGGTATGTAAAAGCTGGCCGGTTTCCCCAACCGATTAAACCTAATCCTGCCGGAAAAGCGGTGCGTTTTCGTGCCACCGATTTGCGCCATTGGATGGCTGAGCTGTGATAGGGAGGTGGGATGGAATTTCGATTGACGGATGATGGATTGGAGTGCCTGGACCGGGACCGATGGTTGCGGGTTGGCAGTTGGATCCGGGTGTCGGCCAGAACACGGGACGCCTCATATAAAAGGGGATTTGGTGCTCTGATCCAGTGGCGAAACCTGGATGGTGTGGTGCAGCAGGAGGTGATTTTCAACCGTGTGCTCTATGGGGAGCAGTCGCGACAGATCCGCGAAAAACTGCTCGACTCTGGTTATTGGCTGGAACCATATCCACAAAGCTGGCCTCGCCTGCAGCTCTATTTGATTCGGGAAATGGCAAAGGCACCTACCGGAATTTGTGTTGAACGCACGGGGTGGCATGAACGGGTATTTGTCACACCGGATTGGTCTGTGGGTTCGGCGGGGGAACCCTATTTTTATGCTGGTCAGCTGGGTGACGTGAGGTCGCAGTGTTCAGGATCATTGGCTCAGTGGCAGGCAAATGTCGGTGAACACTGTATCGGTAATCCGATGATGATATTTGCTGTGGGCGTGGCGCTGATGGCACCACTTCTGTATCCCGCAGGTTTGGAAAGCGGCTTATTTCATCTGGTGGGCCATTCATCCACAGGGAAAACGACCCTGTTGGCGGTTGCCGCATCAGTCTATGCAGGACATCAGTTTGTGAGAGGGTGGATTGCTACCGCCAACGGCCTGGCGGCAGTGGCCGCCGAACAGCATGACATGCTGCTGCCACTGGATGAGATCGGTATGGCTAAGCCTGAGGACGTGGATGTCACCATCTACCACCTTGTATCCGGGGCTAGCAAGCTGCGCGCCACGGAGAATGGTAGTCTCGCCAGATCAACCTATTGGCGCACACAGGCATTGAGCTCTGGGGAGATATACCTGTCTGAGATTTTTGCATCGTTGGGCACAAGACCGCTGGCCGGTCAGCAGACCCGATTGATCGAGATTCCGATCTTTGGCAGGTATGGTGCATTTGATGTACTGCACAACCTGCAGAGCTCACAGCAGTTTGCCGATCACATAAAGCTTCAGACAGGCCAATATCACGGAAGCTTGTTTAAAGAGTTAATGCATCTGCTGACATCTACCGATGAGTTATCTCGCTATGTCGCAGGGGAGACTCAGCGGCTCACCGATCTCTGGCGTACAAATCAAATGTCCTCCCAGGTTGTCAGAGTGCTAAGGCGGTTTGCGCTGGTTGCTACGGCCTTGGGGTTGGCATCGCGCAATTATCTGGTGCCCTGGGAGGAGGAGGAATCCATCGCATCTGTACGAGCCGTGTGGCTGCAATGGCTGGTTGCCAGAGGCCATGTGATGAACCTGGAAGAACATCTGGTGTTGGCACGTTTGAAAGAGCTGTTGCCGAAATGGGAGAGGGGATTGCAGGCATTGGATCAACATCGCACCGGTTCGTCGCTGGGATATACCCGAGAGGTCAGTGGTGAGCGGCAGTGGCTGATCGATAAAAATCAGTTTCTGCAGCAATTGGGCTTGCCTGGCCAGTACATGCGGGAGGTGATGCCGCTGCTGCAGCGAGAGTGGTTAGCCACCAATGAACCGGAGCGCGCGACAGTAAAGATCATGATTCAGGGGAAATTTTATCGCTTCTTCGCCCTGTGGCCGGATCGCATTTACGCGGGAATACAGGAGTTGGATGGCGATGAATGAATGTTTCCCACTTTCCCATTTTTCCCAGCGCTGTTTTGAGGCGTCATACCATGGATAAGTCTCTATTTGCTGCACCGAGTGATGAAATGAGAACTCAGGTGCTTCACTGCTCTGGTCAATGTGAGCGCCTGGTCAGAGAAGCTGATCGTCGAGCCATTACTGGCGTTACTCGAACGCTGTGGTGGAAGATGGAGCGAGAGGGGCTGGCGCCAAAACGGGTGAGACTGAGCATCCACTGCGTTGCATGGCGGCTGTCTGATCTGCTGTGGTGGATTGAGCAACGCAAGGCTGCCTAGAAATAGAGTTGAGCCCCTGCTATGGGGCTCTTGTATTAACTGACCTCATCAAGCTGAGCACCAGCATAGTTGACCGGGCCGTTGACGATGGGGGCCAACCATTCACCGAGTTTGATGTGTGCCCCTGTGCGCTCTGCAAAGTAGGCGTGGCGGTTGTAGATTTCATCAACACGACTCCCCGCTTGCTGGTTCAAGCAGTGTTTGGCCAGGGCATCATCAAATCCCATTTTGCCGAGCATTGTCCTCGCGGTACCGCGCAGGTCATGAACGCGTCGTTTATCAAACGAGAAGAAGTTCTGTTCGAACAGCTTTTTGATTGCATGATTCAGAGTGTTTTCGCAGACATGGGGTGTTCGAGCCAGCTTGCTGATCCTTCTGGCCGGGAAAACCCACTCACTGCCACAACTACGAATTTTCAGCTCTTTTAGCCAGGACATGGCGGGTTCACTGAGTGGAATGTCGATAGACTTGCGCTTTTTGGTTCGCTCTTTGGGGAGATGCCAAACCTTCTGCTCCAGATCAAACTCGCTCCATGGCGCAGCCAGCAGTTCCATTTTCCTGGTGCAGGTAGCGATCAGTAGGGCACAGGCAAGGTAGTTTTCACGACTGAACTGGGCCGGGATCGCACGAAGCTTGGTGAAAAACTCGATCACCTCCGGTTCTGTCATTGGGTAGTTGGCGGCCCGCTCTGGCCCACCCGCATCTCTGGGACGGAATGGACTGGCAGGATTAAAGCGGGTGACATCCAGCTTCATACCATGTTCAAAGGTACGTTTGAGCATACGCATCACATCATTCGAAATGGTCGGCCTTGCTGGTTTGCCGCCATATCCGTTGGTGATATCGCGCAGGATTTCACTGATATCCAGCGGCCTGATTTTATCTAGTTCAAGATGACCGATGCGCCCGGCGATCTCGCGCTCATAGAGGCTGCGCTCTTTTTCATATGAGGCAATTTCGCGTTTGCGTAACTGGTGATAATCCTCAAAAAGGTCGTTCAGTGTCTTGAACGGGTTCCTGTTGGTCTTGAGGCGCACCTGAACCGGGTCAACACCATCGCGTCTGATGGCCAGCCGCAGCTTAGCCGCTTCGTCCCGAGCATCTGCCAGAGACCAGTCGGATACCTGACCTATGGTGTACTCTCGCCGAAGTTTTGTTGTGGGCGTGGTGTAGCGCAGCATCCAATAAGCTTCACCGCGAGCAGGGGTCATCAGGTATAGTCCGCTACCATCGGCATGCCGGACGGCGGATTTTTCTTTGATCAGTTTTTTGACTGTTTTGTCGTACAGCTTACCCATTTTCCTGCCTTAAAAAATTGGGGAGTACAATTTCGCTAGCAAAACTATAGCGAGATTGAACTCCCCAATCTACTACCCACCACTACCCAAACTAAAATGCGTTTAGATGAATGCTGTGATTTTCAAAACAAGAAAAGCTTTTGATTTTAATGTGTTTTCTATCCTGCCTGGATAAAGAAAACCATCATTCAATATTTTGGATCTGCTCGCGCATCTGTTCGATCAGCACCTTCAGCTCGACGGCGGACTGGGTCACCTCGGCGTTGATGGACTTGGAGCCCAGCGTGTTCGATTCGCGGTTGAACTCCTGCATCATGAAGTCGAGACGACGGCCACAGGCGCCACCCTTCTTCATGATCTTGATGGTCTCGCTGATGTGCATCTCGAGGCGATCTAGCTCTTCGGCCACGTCGATCTTCTGGGCCAGCAACACGATTTCCTGCTCGATGCGGGCCGGATCCAGCTCCACCTTGGCCTCGGCCAGGCGGTCGGTGAGCTTCTGGCGCTGCCATTCGATGATCTGCGGCAGGTGCACCCGCACCTTCTTCACTTCCACCTGGATGCCGTCCAGACGCTGCTGGATCAGGGCCTTGAGGTTGGCCCCTTCGCTGGCGCGGGAGGCGATGAAGTCCTCCATGGTCAGATCGAAACCGCCCATCAGCTCGGTGGCGACGGCGTCCATGTCCTGCTCGGCGGCAGCCATGACACCGGGCCAGCGCAGCACGTCGACCGGATTGAGCTGACCCTGACCGGCCTCTTTCATCACCCAGTTGGCGCCCTCGATGATGAGCTTGGCCAGATCTTCATTGATGTGCAGCTGGCTGGCGGCGGCCTGAGCGGCTTCGAAACGCAGGTTGCACTCCACCTTGCCGCGCTGCAGCTTGGCGCGGAAACGCTCACGCAGGACCGGCTCCAGGCTGCGCAGCTGCTCCGGCAGTCGGATGTAGGTTTCCAGATAGCGCTGGTTGACCGAACGAATTTCCCAAACGGCTGTGCCCCAGTCGCCCTTGAGTTCCTTGCGGGCGTAGGCGGTCATGCTGTGAATCATTGATTGTTCCGGGCTTGATGAAGTGTGGCTGGATTATACCCAGCAGGGGGCAGGGCGTCAGCCGATGTATTGGTATTAGCGGCTGATATTTGGGCCACGATGGCTTATACTCCTGCGCCAATTCAGCCAGCCCAGAGAGCCATCCCATGCCACGTCCCAGCGATCGCAGTGCCGCGCAAGTGCGCCCGGTTAACATCACCCGCCACTTCACCAAACATGCGGAAGGATCTGTGCTGGTGGAGTTCGGCAACACCCGCGTACTCTGCACCGCCAGCGTCGACACCAGCGTGCCGCGCTTCCTCAAGGGCAAGGGTCAGGGCTGGGTCACCGCCGAGTACGGCATGCTGCCGCGCTCCACTCACTCCCGCATGAACCGTGAAGCCGCCGCCGGCAAGCAGAGTGGCCGTACCCTGGAGATCTCCCGCCTGATCGCCCGCTCCCTGCGTGCCGCCGTGGACTTGACCGCCCTGGGCGAGCACTCCATCACCGTGGACTGTGACGTGCTGCAGGCCGATGGCGGCACCCGCACCGCCGCCATCACCGGCGCCTGTGTGGCCCTGGTGGACGCGCTGAACTGGATGGTCGAGAAGGGCATGCTCAAGCAGAGCCCGCTCAAGCAGATGATCGCGGCCGTCTCCGTCGGCATGTTCCAGGGCGAAGCCATCTGCGATCTGGAGTACCTCGAAGACTCCGCCGCCGAGACTGACATGAACGTGGTGATGACCGAAGACGGTCGCATCATCGAGGTGCAGGGCACCGCCGAGGCCGAGCCTTTCACCCACGAGGAGCTGCTGGCCATGCTGGCGCTCGCCAAGGGCGGCATAGCCGACATCATCGCGCTGCAGAAGCAGTCGCTCTCCTGATTTTAAAAACGCGGCATTGGCCGCGTTTTTTATACCCCCTGTTTTACCCCACACCAAGACGAGACAAGCAAGGAGCCAGAATGAAAGCCTACCAGCGTCAATTTATCGAGTTCGCCCTGGAGAAACAGGTCCTCAAATTCGGTGAGTTCACCCTGAAGTCCGGCCGCAAGAGTCCCTACTTCTTCAACGCCGGCCTGTTCAACAGCGGTCGCGATCTGGCCCGCCTCGGCCGTTTCTATGCCGCCGCCCTGATGGATGCCGGCATAGCATTCGACGTGCTGTTTGGCCCGGCCTACAAGGGGATCCCGATTGCCTCCGCCACCGCGGTGCAGCTGGTGGAGCAGCACGACGTGGACGTGCCCTGGTGCTTCAACCGCAAGGAAGCCAAGGATCACGGCGAGGGCGGCAACCTGGTAGGCAGCCCGCTCAAGGGGCGCATCATGCTGGTGGACGACGTGATCACCGCCGGTACCGCCATCCGTGAATCCATGGATCTGATCCAGGCCAACGGCGCCTCCCTCGCCGGTGTGCTGATCGCCCTTGATCGCCAGGAGAAGGGCAAGGGCGAGCTCTCCGCCATCCAGGAGGTGGAACGCGACTACGGCGCCCACATCATCGCCATCATCCAGATGGCCGATCTCATTGCCTATCTGGAAGAGCAGCAGGCAGAGCGGCCAGAGCTGGCCGAGCAGCTGGCGGCCATGCAGGCCTACCGCGCCCAGTACGGGATCTGACGACGACCGGGCCTGCGGCCTGAGTTCGTCGCTCCGTTCGAGAGCAAAATACGGCGCCAACAGGCGCCGTATTTTATTTGCACAAAAAGTGAAGACAGCGGCTTGAGCTTACCCTTACAGTAAAGGTTAATGTTTGCGGGTCAACTCCGAGGAGCATTGTCATGACCATGC
This sequence comes from Aeromonas sp. TECH754, assembly GCF_056279295.1. Classification (NCBI taxonomy): domain Bacteria; kingdom Pseudomonadati; phylum Pseudomonadota; class Gammaproteobacteria; order Aeromonadales; family Aeromonadaceae; genus Aeromonas; species Aeromonas sp. TECH754. The sequence goes on from NZ_JBWBRA010000001.1 coordinate 4,068,599, forward strand.
ACATTCAACTTCCCATCAGCGGCATGAGCTGCGCCAACTGCGCCAGCCGGATCACCACCGCACTCAACAAACTCGACGGGGTCGAAGCCACCGTCAACTTCGCGCTGGAGCAGGCGGCCATCGAGCTTCGCCAGGATACCCAGCTGCCGGCGGTGCTGGAGAGCATCAAGTCCCAGGGCTACGACTACGGCGAAGAGACGCTGTTGTTTCAAATTTCCGGCATGACCTGCGCCGGTTGTTCGGCTCGGCTGAGCAAGATGCTGAGCGCGTTGCCGGGGGTCATCTCGGCGGAGGTGAACTTCTCCCTCGAGCAGGCCCGTATCACGCAAGTGCCCGGCGTGCAAACCCCGGCTTCCCTGCGCGAGCAGATCGAGGCGCTGGGCTTTGGTGCCCAGCTGGCGCAGGGCAGTGCCAGCGCCCGCCGTCAGCAGCTGCTGGCACGGGAAGAGCAAGAATCCGCCGCCGCCCACAAGGCGCTAATCCAGGTCAGCCTCTCGGCCCTGCTGACCCTGCCGCTGCTGGTGGGGATGCTGGCCATGGCGGGGCTGCTGCCCTGGCATCTGCCCGCCTGGCTGGAGCTAGTGCTCGCCACCCCGGTGCAGTTCTGGATCGGGGCCCGCTTCTATCGCGGCGCCTGGCTCGCCATCAAGAATCGCTCCGCCAACATGGACGTGCTGGTCGCGACCGGCACCAGCGCCGCCTACTTTTACAGCCTCTACCTGTTGGCGACTCTGGGAATGGCTGCCAGCGGCAAGCTCTACTTCGAGGCGAGCGCCATCATCATCACTCTGATTTCGCTCGGTAAACTGCTGGAGGCCCGGGCCCGGCGCAGCACCCAGTCCGCCATTCGCGAGCTGATGGCACTTAGGCCCGAGACAGCCACCGTCTGGCGCGGGGGGGAGTGGCAGAGCCTCTCCGTCGACGAGGTGCTGCGCGGTGATCGGCTGCGGGTGCTGGTGGGAGAACGGGTGCCGGTGGATGGCAAGATAACCAGCGGCGAGAGCGAACTGGATGAATCCATTCTCACCGGCGAGAGCCTGCCGGTGCTGCGCACCCCAGGTGACAACGTGCTGGGGGGCGCCATCAACCGATCCGGCGTGCTGGAAATTGAAGCCACGACCGTGGGGGAAGATTCCAGCCTCAGCAAAATCATCGCTCTGGTGGAGAACGCCCAGATGGGCAAGGCGCCGCTGCAGCAGCTGGTGGACAGGGTCTCCGCCGTGTTCGTGCCGGTGGTGATGGCCATCGCCCTGTTCACCCTGCTGATCTGGTATGCCTATAGCGGCGACTTCGGTCAGGCGCTGCTGGCGGCGGTGGCCGTGCTGGTGATCGCCTGTCCCTGTGCTCTCGGCCTGGCCACGCCGGCCGCCATCGTTACCGGCACCGGGGTGGCGGCGCGCCACGGCATCCTGATAAAAGACGTGGATACCCTGCAGAAGGCCCACGCCATCAAGGCGCTGATCTTCGACAAGACCGGCACCCTCACCCAGGGTCGACCGGTGCTGGCAAGCTGGAGCGGCAACGAGGAGCAACTGCGTCTGGCCGCCGCCCTGCAACAGGCGAGCGAACACCCGCTGGCGCTGGCGATGCGGGAGGCTGTGAGCGATACCGATGCGGCCCTGCCGCAACCGGACGAGGTGGAGGTGCGCATCGGCGCCGGTATCCTCGGCAAGGTAGCGGGTCACTCTGTCGCCATCGGCAACCCCTCCCTGCTGGCCGCACTCGGGATCCCCATGCCGGCGCAAGCCGAGCCGGGTAACGATGGGGCGACCCGGGTCTGGGTCGCCATCGACGGGGCGGCGGTCGGCATCGCTGCACTGGCGGATACCCTGAGGCCAGAGAGCCCGGCGGCCATCGCGACCCTGCGTCAACGCGGCATCGCCAGCTGGCTGGTGAGCGGTGATGCGCCGGCCCCGGTGGCCCATATCGCCGCCAAGCTGGGGCTGGACGGCGCCTTCGATTCGGTGCTGCCCGCCGGCAAGGTGGAGAAGGTCGAGGCACTGCGTGCCCAGGTCGACGGGCTGGTGGCCATGGTGGGGGATGGGGTGAACGATGCCCCGGCGCTGGCGGCGGCCGATGTGGGGATCGCCATGGGTTCCGGCTCCGACGTGGCGATGGAGACCGCCTCCATCACTCTCATGCGATCTGACCCGCGGCTGGTGGCCGATGCCATCGACATCTCGGCGGCGACCTGGCGCACCATACAGCAGAACCTGTTCTGGGCCTTCGTGTTCAACGTGGTCGGTATTCCGCTGGCGGCGCTGGGCTACCTCAGCCCCGAGCTGGCGGGGGCGGCCATGGCCCTGAGCAGCATCACCGTATTGAGCAATTCCCTGTTACTGAAACGCTGGCGGCCCAAGGCGGGCAACCGTGTCAGCGCTCACCCGCACATTTAAGGAGTCATCGATGAACATCAGCAAGGTTGCCAAGGCCACGGGGCTGTCTGCCAAGACCATCCGCTACTACGAGAGCATCGGTCTCATCTCGGCGCCGGTGCGCAGCGACAACGGCTACCGCAGCTACAGCGACGGGGCGCTGCGGGAGCTGCGCTTCGTCAAGCGGGCGCGGGAGACCGGCTTCAATCTGGAGGAGTGCCAGGAGTTGCTGGCGCTCTACCGGGACGAGCACAGGACCAGCGCTCAGGTGAAGAAGCTGGCGCAGGAGAAGATAGTGGATCTGCGCACCCGCATCGCCGGGCTGCAGGCAATGCTGGCCTCGCTCGAGGAGGTGGTGGGCTGCTGTCACGGGGATGCGAGCCCGGAGTGCCCGATCCTCGACGAGCTGGAGCGCGGCTAAGCCAGGCTCATCGAGATGTTCGGCGAGCTAGCGCTTGGCTGGGGGAGCCGTCGTTCCACCGTGGGGCTGAGTGGCAGCTTAATAGCTGGCGATTGATTGTTGAGCGGGAAGGGGGAGTGGTAAGCTGCTCGGCTCTTGTACAGGGAGTACCCAGTTGACCCAGAGTGTGACACGCCAGGTGAGGCAGGCCATCATGGTCCAGCTCTACACCCACGCCTCCTTCAGCCTGCCTTGTCTGGCGCTGCTGGCGATCAGCTGGAGCCTGCTGTTCCACGATTACCTGCCGGCCAGGGAGGCGCTGGGCTGGCTGGGACTGGTCTGCCTGCTGCTGCTGGGACGCTGGTGGCATCTGCGCTGGCGGGCACCCAGGTTGGCACGGTTGCCACTGGCCACGCTGGAGCGCGAGCTGTTCATCGGGGTGACCATCACCTCCATCGTCTGGGCTCTCGGGGTGCTGCTCTACATGGACAAGCTGCCCGACACCTACCGGGCCGCCATGATGATGCTCACCAGCCTGATCCTCACCGGCAGTGCCATCATGCTGTTTGGCAGTCGTCGTACCCTCTACGGCGCCGTGCTGCCGCTGGGTTTCGCCATGCTGTTCGAGCTCAGCGGCGGCAACGAGCAGGAGCGCATCGTCTCCTGCATGCTGGCGGGCTACCTGTTCGTGTTTCTGCCGACTTTACTGCGACGGTTGCGACGGGATCAGGTGGCCTCTCTCTATCATCGCTTCTCCAATGCGGATCTGGTGGCCGAGCTCAAGGTGGTCTCCGAGCATCTCAAGCTCACCTCCCGCCTGGATGGGCTGACCGGCATCGCCAATCGCGCCCACCTCGATGATTGTCTGGCGCGGGCCTGGCGCCGTTGCCAGCGAGCCAGGGCGCCATTGTCGCTGGTGCTGGTGGATGTGGATTACTTCAAGCAATTCAACGATCACTATGGTCACCAGCTGGGGGATGAATGCCTGCAGGAGGTGGCGGGCCTGCTGGCGGAGGTGTTGCGGCGGGAGGACGATCTGGCTGCCCGCTACGGCGGGGAGGAGTTCGCCCTGCTGCTGCCCTGCACCAGCCAGCAGGGGGCACTCCAGATCGCCGAGCAGGTGCGCACTGCCCTGCGCGCCCTGGGCATACCGCATCAGCAATCCCGGGTCTCCGGGCGGGTCAGTTGCAGCTTCGGGGTGGCGACTCTGGTCCCGGATCCGAGTCTCTCCATCGCCGAACTGATCCAAAAAGCGGATGCGGCCCTCTATCAGGCCAAGCATAATGGGCGGGATCGTATCGAAGCAGCCTTGATGGGTAAGGTTGCCTGAGTTTCAAAAGACAGATGAGAGAGGTCGTCTATGCAATGTCATCGTATCGAAGAGCTGCTGGAACTGCTGCAGCCCGCCTGGATCAAGGAACAGGACCTCAGCCTGGTGCAGTTCATCAGCAAACTGGCGGCGGAGGCCGGTTATGAGGGCGCCCTGTCCGAGCTGACCGATGACATGCTGATCTACCACCTCAAGATGCGGGATGCCGACAAGCAGGCGCTGATCCCGGGGCTGGCCAAGGATCATGTTCCCGACTTCAAGGAAGCCCTGCTCAAGGCCCGCGGCATCAAGTAAAGCTTGCCCCTGCGGGAAGCTGACAGGTTTTCAAAAGAATCTCCAAAAAGGTCCGTAGTCAACTGGCGACGGGCCTTTTTTGTTACCCGAAATTGCGACGAGTCTCGAACTATAGATACATTTAACCCACACAATTAGCAGGTTGTTTAAGATATAATCTGCTTCATAACAATATAAGTGGAGCGATGTGCTGCAATGGCCGACCAGGACAAGATCGATATCAAGGATGTCACCGGCGACGTCACCGGGACCTTCAATCCCAAGACCTTCAAAGCCAGCGATGACAGGTTCAATCCGGGCAACCGCATCTATGTGAGAGCCCAGACCGGCTACTGGCAGCGGATGCGCAAGGCCATGGGCTGGTTCTTCGTGGTGCTCTTCGTCGCCTTGCCATGGCTGCGCTACGACGGTCGTCAGGCCGTGCTGTTCGATCTCGAACATCAGCAGTTCCACATCTTCGGCGCGACCATCTGGCCGCAGGATCTGACCCTGCTGGCCTGGGTCTTCATGATCGCCGCCTTCGCCCTCTTCTTCGTGACCACCTTCCTCGGCCGGGTCTGGTGTGGCTATCTCTGCCCGCAGACGGTGTGGACCTTCATGTTCATCTGGTTCGAGGAGAAGCTGGAAGGCTCGGCCAACAAGCGGCGCAAGCTGGATGCCGCCCCCTGGAGTGCCGACAAGCTGGCGCGCAAGGGAGCCAAACATCTGGCCTGGATCCTGCTTTCCCTCGGCACCGGCCTCACCTTCGTTGCCTACTTCCAGGATGTATTCCAGCTGGTGCCCGAGTTCTTCACCTTGCAGGCGAGCGGCTGGGTCATTTTCTGGGTGCTGTTCTTCGCCGCCTGTACCTACGGCAACGCCGGCTGGATGCGCGCCATCATGTGCATCCACATGTGCCCCTATGCCCGCTTCCAGTCCGCCATGTTCGACAAGGACACCTACATCGTCGGCTATGACACCAAGCGTGGCGAAGCCCGTGGCCCCCGTGCCCGCAAGGCCGATCCCAAGGCGCTGGGGCTGGGGGACTGCATCGACTGCGATCTCTGCGTGCAGGTCTGCCCGACCGGCATCGACATCCGCGACGGCCTGCAATACGAGTGCATCAACTGTGGCGCCTGCGTCGATGCCTGCGATCAGACCATGGATCGGATGGGTTATCCGAAGGGGCTGATCAGCTACACCACAGAGCACAAGCTGGCCCACAACAGCACCCATGTGGCGCGGCCCAAGCTGCTTGGTTATGGCCTGGTGATGGTGATCATGCTGGGGGTCTTCGTCTACAACGCCATGTCCATCATGCCGATGGGGCTCGACATACTGCGGGATCGCAACCAGCTGTTCCGGGAGAACAGCGAGGGGCTCATCGAGAACACCTATACCCTCAAGATCCTCAACAAGACCCTGCAACCCCAGCGCTACCAGCTGGACGTGGAGGGGTTGCCGGAATACCAGTGGTTCGGCCCACGGGAGGTGACTCTCAAACCAGGGGAAATCTTCACCCTGCCGGTCAGTCTGGCGGTTGATCCCTTCAACCTGAAGAAGCCGACCCTGGATATCCGCTTCGTGCTCAAGCGGGAGGGAGCGGATCCGGATGACAGCAAGGGTACCCTGCGTCAGGCCAGCAAGTTTATCAGCCGGTTGTGATGGTGCTGCGGGAGGTATCCCCGGTGACGATGAGATAGAATGGGGCGCAACAGCGCCCCTTTCTCATGGTGGATGACATGCGTTTCAACTATTCCGACCTCAATCCCGACCTCATCATGGATGCTATCGATCTCAGCGGCCTGCGTATCGATTCCGGCCTCATCGAGCTCAACAGCTACGAGAACCGGGTCTACCAGTTTCAGGACGAGGATCGCCGCCGTTACGTGGTGAAGTTCTATCGTCCCGGTCGCTGGAGTCGGGCCCAGATCCTGGAAGAGCACGGCTTCGCCGCCCGCCTCAATGAGGCGGAGATCCCGGTGGCGGCGCCACTCGGCTTCGCCGGCGAGACCCTGCTGGAGCATCAGGGCTACCCCTTCGCCATCTGGCAGAGCGTCGGTGGTCGCCAGTTCGAGGTGGACAACCTGGAGCAACTGGAGTGGGTGGGGCGCTACCTCGGTCGCATCCACCGGATAGGTGCCAGCCGGCCGTTCCACCACAGGGTCAGGCTGGATGTGGAGAGCATGTTGCACGAGCCGCGCCAGCTGCTGGCGGCCGGGGAGTGGGTGCCAAGCGGCCTGGCCAAGCAGTTCTTCGGGGTGCTGGACGAGCTGATCCGCCACGTGTGCGACGCCATGACCCTGGACGTGGCCCAGATCTCCCTGCACGGGGACTGCCACCCCGGCAACATCCTGTGGCGCGATGGCCCCATGTTTGTCGACCTCGATGACTGCCGCACCGGCCCTGCCATCCAGGATTTGTGGATGCTGCTCAGCGGCGATCGCAACGAACAGCTGATCCAGCTCGATACCCTGCTGGCGGGCTACGAGGAGTTCATGGAATTTGACCCGCGCGAGCTGGCGCTCATCGAGCCGCTGCGGGCCATGCGCATCGTCCATTACATGGCCTGGCTGGCCCGGCGCTGGGAAGACCCGGCCTTCCCTCGCCACTTCCCCTGGTTCAATACCGATCACTACTGGCGCCAGCAGATTGCCACCCTGCATGATCAGCTGGAGGCCTTGAAGGCCCCGCCGCTGAGCCTGATGCCGGACTGGTGAGATGTTCACGAGGGTCGCAGGTCGCACTCCCCTGTGAGAGAGTGGCTGTGGGGGCTTTGCAGGTGCTCTCGTCGAGCCTGATGGCGGAGTGGTGGGGCGACCAGCCCGGTTCCTCGCCTGAACCGGACTGGGGCTGACCCGTCCGCCCTGCCTTTGCCATTGACGTTGGGGCAGTGACGCAGCTAACGCCTTGTACTGCCTGCTCTGCCTTTGTCATTGACGTTGGCGGAGGGACACAATAGGCTTGGACTGCTTCGGTTCGCCGGGCGTGCCTCACAGTGATCCCTTAACAGGAAACGTCATGAAAAAAGTACTATTTTTCCTCGCTGCCATGCTGATGATCCCCATGGTTCACGCCGCCCCGGAATTCAAGGAAGGCGTCAACTATGACGTGGTCAAACAGACCGGCAGTGCCCAACCGGAAGTGCTGGAGTTCTTCTCCTACCTCTGCCCGCACTGCGCCAAGTTCGAGCCGATCGCCGAGGATCTGAAGAAGAGCCTGCCGGAAGGCGTGCCGATGAAGAAGAACCCGGTGGCCTTCCTGGGTCGCGAAATGGGTCCTGAGTTCCAGCGTGCCTACGCCGTTGCCAACCTGCTGAACGTCGAAGGCAAGCTGACCCCGGTCATCTTCGACAAGATCCACACCCAGAAGCAGGTTCCGCAGAGCCGCGGCGATCTGAAGCAGATCTTCGTGGACAGCGGCGTGCCGGCCGAAGAGTTCGACGGTGCCGTCGACAGCTTCGCCGTCTCCGGCATGGTCTCCCAGTTCGATCGCAACACCGAGAGCTACAACGTGCGCGGTGTGCCGGCCTTCCTGGTCAATGGCAAATACATGGTGAAGATTGAATCCATCACTTCCCAGGAGCAGTTCAACCAGCTGGTGAAATTCCTGCTGGCCAAGAAAGACTGATCCCCTCTGATGCCAAACAAAAAGCCCGCCGGTTTGCACCGGCGGGCTTTTTGTTTGGCATTGTTTCGCCCTGAGAGGGGTTTATACCCCGACGTGGAACGCCTGCTTGAGGTTGCGGATGAAGTCCGCATCCCGGCACAGGGTCTTGCCCGGGCTGTCGGAGATCTTGGCGACCGGGCCGCCGTTGCACTCCATCAGCTTGAACACGATGTTCATGGGGGTGACGCCGGGCAGATCGCAGGTGAGCTTGGTGCCGATGCCGAAGCTGGTGTTGATGCGGCCACGGAAGTGGCGGAACAGCTGGACCGCCTTGTCCAGGTTGAGGCCGTCGGAGAACACTAGCGTCTTGTCGGTCGGGTCTATGCCGAGCCGCTGATAGTGGCTGATGGCCTTCTCCCCCCACACCACGGGATCGCCGGAGTCGTGGCGCAGCCCCTGATAGCGGCTGGCCAGCTCGAAGTCGAAGTCGCGCAGGAAGGCATCCATGGTGATGCAATCGGTCAGGGCGATACCGAGGTGGTTGGTGAACTCATCCAGCCAGCTGGTGAGGGCTGCGCGCTGGCTGTGTTCCAGCGGGAAGCCGAGTTGCTGGTGGGCCTGGAACCACTCGTGGGCCTGGGTGCCCACCGCCGGCAGCCCGTACTTCTGGGCCAGCAGGTAGTTGCTGGTGCCGCGAAACGCCGGTAGACGCTCCTTGAGACGGCCCACCACGGCATCCTGCACCCCGTGGGAGAAGCGGCGGCGGGTACCAAAGTCGATGAGGTTGAACTCGCCCATCTCCGCCGGGCTCAGGGTCTGTTCCAGCTTGTCGATCTTCTGATCCAGCCGGGTCAGGGCGTGGCTCACCCCGAACTGGGGATATCGGAAGCGGTTGCGCATCTCGCTGATGATGGCGAGCACCGGGATCTCCCACAGGATCACGTCCTGCCAGGGGCCTTCCACGCGGACGTTGATGCGGCCATCGCGCTCAAATACCTGCAGCAGGGAGGCGTCCAGCGGCTTGCGGCGCAGGTGATCGAGGTAATCGGCGGTGAAGAAGGGGCGCTCGGCCAGGAAGTTGAGCTCGGGTTTGGTCAACCGTAACGAGCCGGCGAGCCGTAGCTGCTCCTCGATCTGGCCCATCATGGGCAGCAGATCTTCGTCGTTGCGGCTGTGGAACTCGGCCACCACCTCGGCATCCGGATAGCGGTGGAAGACGGCCTGCTGCATATGCAGTTTGTAGGCATCGGTGTCGAGCAAACTGGTGAGGATCGGTGGCATATCAGACGCCTCGCAGTCGGATGGACGGGATGACGTCCTGTTGCACAGGTAACGTGCTGGCATCGGTGTCGACAAAACGAGTGAGGATGGGAGGCATATCAGACTCCTCGCAGACGGGGACGTATGATGGAATCCCCCTGCTGCATAGGTAATTTGCAGGCATCGGTGTCGACGAGTCGGGTCAGGGTGGGAGACATATCAGGCGTCCAGCAGGCGTTGTACATCGGTCAGGGTCTGGGCCAGCTCGGCCCCGGCCTCGATCATCTGGGTGTGGGCAAGGGCGACGGTGTCGGTGGCGATGCCGCGGCAGGCATCGAGATGCACTATCACCCGCAGCCCCGCGCGGCGCAGTTGCAGCACGCTGGTCTTGACGCAGTAGTCGGTGGCGAGGCCGCCGACCAGCACGGTATCGACGCCGCGCGAGTGCAGAAACTCGATGAGGCCGGTGCTGCGTCGCTCGGCCAGATCGTGGAAGCAGGCACCGTAGGGATGCAGATCCGGCTCGACCCCCTTCCAGACGAAGAAGTCGTAATCGATGGGGGCGGGCAGGCCATCGAGCAGCTCAAAGCCCGGGGTGCCCGGCACGCAGTGCACCGGCCAGCTGAGGTCGGCGTTGGCCAGGGTCAGCGGCTGCAGCGCGGCGGCCGGGTCGGTGACGGCCCAGACGGCATTGCGGGGGTGGGCATCCTTGCTGCCTGCGCGCAGGCTGGCGAGGCAGGCCTGAGCGTTGAGCGCAGCCACAATATCATCCCCGCCCGCGACGGGCAGTTCGCTCGGACAGAGGGGGGTGAACCCCTTCTGCGCATCAATATCCAGGCTGGCGATGGTTCCCATGATTGGCTCCTGCACATATTATTCTTGTGATATTATCTACCAAACATTATTAGAAGGCGAGCAGGTCGACCAAGATGCCGAGAATGAGTCTGGATATGGTGGTGCTGCGGTTGAACGAGGAGCGACTCGAGTTGCTGCTTGAGACCCGCGATCGCCCCCCCTTTGCCCACAGCTGGCAGTTGCCCGCGCTGCGTATCGACGAGACGCGGGACAGGGATCTGGACGCCGCCCGCCATCGCCTGCTGGCGGAGTGGGGGTTGGGCCAGTGCTACAGCGAGCAGGTCTGTACCCTCGGCAATCTGGAGCGGGATCCGCGCGGCTGGTCGACCACGCTGGTGTATCTGTGCCTGGTCGAGCCCGAGGTGGAGGTGGTACGCGGTCACTGGCATCCACTCGATGCCCTGCCGGGGCTCAGCCTCGCCTTCGATCATGCGCAGCTGATTGCCAAGGGGCTGGAGCGGCTGCGCATCAAGAGCCGCTACAGCACGCTGCCGCTGCAACTGCTGGGGCCCGAGTTCACCCTCTCCGAGGTGCAGCGTGCCTTCGAGCTCATCTTGCAGACCCCGATGAACACGGCGGCATTTCGCAAGCGGATCCATCGTGCCGACATCCTGGTGGATACCGGTCGCAAGCGTACCGGCAAGCAGCGTCCCGCCATTCTTTACCGGCTGGAGAGTCCCTGCTGCGTGATGTTCGATCAGGTCATGAATGGAGCCGAAGCATGACGCTGCTCAAGCCCAAAGTGCTGGTCAGCGCCTGCCTGCTCGGCCAGCCGGTACGTTACGACGGCCAGAGCAAGGGCATCATCAGCGACTGGCTGGAGGCGCTGGGGGCCGAGGGGCGGGCGCTGGCGTTTTGCCCCGAGGTGGCCGGCGGCTTGCCGACCCCGCGCCCGCCCGCCGAGCGGCGGGGGGAGCGGGTGCTGACCCAGTCTGGGCTGGATGTGACGGCGGAATTTGATCGCGGCGCCGAACTGGCGCTGCAACTCTGCCAGGCCCAGGATATTCGCTTCGCCCTGCTCAAAGAGGGCAGCCCCTCCTGTGGCAGCGGCCGCATCTACAACGGCCGCTTCGAGGGTACCTCCATGGCGGGCGAGGGCAAGACCACGGCCCTGCTGCGCCGCCACGGCATCAACGTCTTCTCGGAGGATCAGTTGCCGGACTTGGCCGCGGCGCTCGCCTTGGCGGCGGCTACCTCCGCCTGACTCAGGGCATCGGCCTCCTGCCACTGCGCCAGCACCTTGTCCTTCTCCTGCCAGCACTGGTTCAGCCACTGCTGGAAGCCACGCTTGAACTGCTTGTCGTTGAAGTAATCCCCCACCAGTTGCTCGTCCACGGGCAACTCCTCGATGCGCACCCGGATGCGCTTCATCCGTCCCATCAGGAAGTCCTTGAAGGGCGTCTCGCGGTTGTCAGGGTAACTGATGGTGACGTTGATCAGGCTGTCGAACTGCTCCCCCATGGCCGCCAGGGTGAAGGCCAGGCCCGCCGCCTTGGGGGGCATCAGATGACGATAGGGTGAACGCCCCGCATCCCGCTTGGACTCGGTGAAACGGGTGCCTTCCACGAAGTTGATGACGGTGGTGGGGATGTGGCGGAATTTCTCGCAGGCGTGGCGCGTCGTTTCGATATCTTTCCCTCTCAGGTGCGGATTTCGTAGCAGGAACTCTCGCGAATAGCGGCGCATAAAGGGCATGTCCAGCCCCCAGCAAGCCAGCCCCATCAGGGGGATGTAGATCAGCTCGTGCTTCATGAAGAACTTGGGCACCGGCAGCCGGTCCCGGAACAGGTGACCCAGCACCACTATGTCGGTCCAGCTCATGTGGTTGCTGACGATGAGATACCAGCCATCCTTGCGCAGCCGGGTGTCGTCTTCGATCTGCCACTCGATGCGGGTGGTGAGGCGGATGACGAAGGCATTGCAGCCCAGCCAGCAGCGCATGATGCCGTTGTTGATCCGGCTGCAGGCGCGGCTGAGGGCCGGGATCGGCAGCAGCTTGAGCAGGGAGACCAGCAGGATCAGGCTGGAGACCAGGATGATGAACAATATGGTCAGGCTGGCGCTGATGAGCATCACCAGCGGGCCGGGCAGGAAGGTTAGCATGGGTGTCGTTTACTGTGTCTCGTCCGCCAGCAGCCGGCTCAGGGTCTGGTCTTTCTCGTGCCAGATCCCGTTCAGCCACTGTTGAAACTCTTGTTGGAACTCGGGGTCATTGAAGTAATCCCCCACCAGATTGCGTTCGATCGGCAGAAAGCGGACCCGAACCTTGATCTCCCTGACCCGACCGCACATGAAGTCCCAGTAGCTGGGGATACCGCCCGGATAGGCGATGGTCACATCCACCAGCTTGTGCAGTTGATCCCCCATGGCTGCCAGGGTAAAAGCGACGCCGCCTGCTCTCGGGTGCAGCAGATGGCGATAGGGCGCGGCCTGCTTGTCATGCTTGTGAGCGGTGAAGCGGGTGCCCTCCACGAAGTTCATCACACTCACCGGAATGTGGCGGAACTTGGCACAGGCCTTGCGCGTCGTTTCTATGTCTTTTCCCTTCAGATGGGGGCGTTTTTCCAGAAATTTACGGGAGTAACGCCGCATGAAGGGGAAATCCAGCGCCCACCAGGCCAGACCGAGAAAAGGTACCCAAATCAGTTCTTTCTTGAGGAAAAACTTCAGGAAGGGGATTTTTTGATTAAAAATCCGCTGTAATACCAGTATGTCGACCCAGGATTGATGGTTGGCAATCACCATATACCACTCATTCCGGCTCCCTTTGTCCAGTCCGACCACCTCGAAAGTGGTCCTGATGATGACTTTCTGGATCAGGTTGTTGAAACCTATCCAGCAACTGGCGCAGCCATCCAGCAGGGCGTTGCACAGGGTGCGCCAGCCCTTGAGCGGCAGCAGCAGCTTGAGCAGGCCGAGCAGCAGGATGGGGACAAACCAGAACAGGGTGTTGAGAAAATAGAGCAGGGTCGAGAGGCTGCCACGCAGCCGCTCTATCAGCTTGTTTTGCATGAGTCGAGTCCGTCTTCTTGTCTGTGGGGAACCACCAAGTGGTCTGATCTGTGGCCATAATACCAGCCGAGGCGCCGCGAGACCATGCGTGAGCCCATGAAACACATGGGACTCACTTCTCCTTTAACCCACAGAATTCAACCGCTGCGCAGCCGTGACAGCAGCCGGTCCATGGCGCGATAGCCGAGCGCCTCGATCAGGTGTTCCTTACGGATGGTGGACTGGCCTGCGAGATCGGCGATGGTGCGCGACACCCGCAGGATGCGGTGCCAGGCCCGGATGCTGAGCCCGAGCTTCTGAATGGCACCCTCCAAAAATTCGGCATCTTGCGGTGATAGTCGGCAAATGGTTTCGATCTCACGGCTATCCAGCAGATTGTTGAGCTTGCCGTTGCGGGCGAGCATTCGCTCCCGCGCCGCCAGCACCCGCTCGCGGATCTGCTGGCTCGACTCCCCCCGCTCCGCCTTGCCGGTGAGGCTGCCCTTGGGCAGCAGCGGCACCTCCACCGTCAGATCGAAGCGATCGAGGAAGGGGCCGGACAGCTTGCCGAGGTAGCGCAGGATCTGATCCGGGCTGGAGCGGGTCTGGCCGTCACCGTAGTGGCCGCAGGGGCTGGGGTTCATGGCGCCGATGAGCTGGAAACGGGCAGGGAAATCCACCTGACGGGCGGCCCGGCTGATGGTGATGTGGCCTGTCTCCAACGGCTCGCGCAGGGAGTCGAGCACCTTGCGCTCGAACTCCGGCAGCTCGTCGAGAAACAGCACCCCGTTGTGGGCCAGCGAGATCTCGCCCGGTCGTGGATGACTGCCGCCGCCGACCAGTGCCACCGCAGAGGCACTGTGATGGGGCGTGCGATAGGGCCTGTGGTGCCAGTGGCCGGCGCGCGGGGTCAGGCCGCCGATGGAGTGGATGGCGGCGGTCTGCTGCGCCTCCTGTTCGCTGAGCGGTGGCAGTATGCCGGGCAGGCGGCTCGCCAGCATGCTCTTGCCGGTGCCGGGCGGACCGATGAACAGCAGGTTGTGGCTGCCAGCGGCGGCGATCTCCAGCGCTCGCTTGGCCTGGGACTGGCCGATCACGTCCTGCAAGTCCGGCACATCGGGCAGGGCATCCGTGGTCTGGGGATCCGGCAGCGGCAGTTCATACTGACCCGCCAGCCAGGCGGTGACCGCCAACAGCTGGTGGGCGGTGCGCACCTCGGCGTCCCCGATGAGGGAGGCCTCGGGACCGTTCTCTCGCGGCACCAGCAGGGTGCGACCCGCATCCCGGCAGGCGAGCACGGCGGGCAGCACCCCGAGCACGGGGCGGATCTCGCCGGTCAGCGCCAGCTCCCCCAAAAATTCATGATCGAGCAGGTATTTTGCCGGTATCTGCTTGGAAGCGGCGAGGATGCCGATGGCGATGGCCAGATCGAAGCGGCCGCCCTCCTTGGGCAGATCGGCGGGAGCCAGATTGACGGTGATGTGCTTGCTCGGGAATTCGAAGTTGCCGTTGAGCAGGGCGCTGCGTACCCGATCCCGCGACTCCTTCACCGACGTTTCCGGCAGCCCCACCATGTTGAAGGCGGGCAGGCCGTTGGAGAGATGCACTTCCACCGTGACTTGCGGTGCCGCTATCCCCAGACTGGCACGGCTATAAACCACAGCTAATGACATAAATCCCGTCCTTGGTTTGATGTATATGCTGGTTAACCGTTTTTTATTAGTTTTTTGTGCCAGTTTTAGGCACTGGACTCGCTTTAAACCAGGATCTTGTCAGGTAAAAAACGCTTGCCCAATAAAAATCACCGTGCTAGTTCTAATAGCCATTCGCGGTAAGAACCGCCCCCATTTCACAGGATTTCCGGTTGTAACTATGAACATGGCCTCCCGTTTCGTCAGCATTATCGTGGTCCTAGTGGTGATTATTATCTCACCGCTCGGGGCTCGTTTAGCTGCACGGAACAAGGGATAGACCCACCACCGGACAGAACGAAAACAAGCGACCCCCGAGCCTCCAGGCTCGGGGGTTTTTTTTCGACCCAAGGACAGGATTTCCACATGAACGGCGCGCAGTTTTTGGTACAGGCTCTCAAGAAACAGGGTGTGACCCAGGTGTTTGGTTACCCGGGTGGGGCCATCATGCCGGTCTACGACGCCCTGTATGACGGTGGCCTGGCCCATCAGCTCTGCCGTCACGAGCAGGGCGCCGCCATGGCGGCGGTGGGCTACGCCCGCGCCTCCGGTCAGGTTGGCGTCTGCATCGCCACCTCGGGCCCCGGTGCCACCAATCTGGTGACCGGGCTGGCCGAGGCGCTGCTCGACTCGGTGCCGCTGGTGGCCATCAGCGGCCAGGTTGCTTGCGCCGCCGTGGGGACCGACGCCTTCCAGGAGGTGGACGTGCTCGGCATGTCGCTCTCCTGCACCAAGCACTCCTTCATGGTCACAGACGCGGCGGATCTGGGCCGGGTGCTGGCAGAAGCCTTCGCCATCGCCACCTCGGGGCGGCCCGGCCCGGTGCTTATCGATTTTCCCAAGGACGTGCAGCTGGCCGCGGTCCCCAAGCAGAGCCCGCTGTTTGCGGTGGAGGAGCCAGAGCACCTCAACCCGGCCGAGATCAATGCGGCCCGCGCCCTGCTCGGTGCTGCCGAGCGTCCGGTGCTCTACGTCGGTGGTGGGGTAGGCATGGCCAATGCGGAAGCTGAGCTGCGCGAATTTGCCGCCACCACCGGCATGCCGGCGGTCACCACTCTCAAGGGAATTGGGGCGCTGGACCCCGACAGCTCCGTCTACCTCGGCATGCTCGGCATGCACGGCACCAAGGCGGCCAACTTCGCGGTGCAGCAGTGCGATCTGTTGCTGGTGGTCGGCGCCCGTTTCGATGATCGGGTGACCGGCAAGCTGGATGAATTTGCCCCCGGCGCCAAGGTGATCCATCTGGACGTGGACGCCGCCGAGTTTGGCAAGCGCCGCGCCGCCGAGGTGGGTATCACCACCGACCTGAAACGGGTGCTGCCGGCGCTGATCATGGAACTCGATATCGCCCCCTGGCGCGCGCACTGCGCCGCCATGGCGCTGGAATACGCGTTCCGTTACGACCATCCCGGCCAGCCCATCTATGCCCCGGCCTTGCTCAAACAGCTCTCCGAGCGCCTGCCAGAGAGCAGCGTGGTGGCCTGCGATGTCGGCCAGCATCAGATGTGGGTGGCCCAGCACATGCGTTTCACCAGCCCGCGCAATCACCTCTCCAGCGCCGGGCTTGGCACCATGGGCTTCGGCCTGCCCGCCGCCATCGGCGCCAAGATGTCGCGCCCCGAGGATGAAGTGGTGCTGGTGAGCGGTGACGGCTCCTTCATGATGAACGTGCAGGAGCTCGGCACCATACGCCGGGCCCAGCTCAAGGTGAAGATGGTGCTGATCGACAACCAGCGGCTCGGCATGGTGCGCCAGTGGCAGGAGTTGTTCTTCGATGGCCGCTACAGCGAGACCATCCTCTCGGACAACCCGGACTTCATCGCCCTGGCGGCCGCCTTCGGTATTCCGGGCGAGACCATCAGCCGCAAAGATCAGATAGCAGGGGCGTTCGGTCGCCTGCTCGCCAGCGAGAGTGCCTACCTGCTGCATGTCGCGATTTCAGAGGAAGAAAACGTCTGGCCCCTGGTTCCGCCAGGAGTCGCCAACCACAAGATGATGGAGCAACGCCCATGAACCAGCCCAATGCACATACCCAGGCCAGCGTAGTCGCCATGCCCTTGAGCCACACCAGCACCTTGCAGATCCACGCCCAGGCGAGACCCGAGGTGATGGAGCGGGTGCTGCGGGTGGTGCGCCACCGTGGCTTCGCGCTCAATGCCCTGCACATGGAGCAAGATTGCCAACAGCTGCGGATCACGGTTACTGTCGAGTCGGTACGTCCCATCCAGCAGTTGTGGAGCCAGCTGGTCAAGCTGGTGGATGTCTCCCGGGTCGATGCACTGGAACAGCAACCCCGGATCAGCGCTTAAGGAGCAAAGCCAATGTCACAGCCTTCCCATCCTCACTCTCAGCCGCAATATATCTGGTTCAACGGCAAGATGGTGCCCTGGCAAGATGCCCAGGTCCACGTCATGAGCCACGCCCTGCACTACGGCTCCTCGGTGTTCGAGGGGGTGCGTGCCTACGACACCCCCAGGGGCACCTGCATCTTCCGCTTGCAGGAGCACAGTCGTCGCCTGTTCGACTCCGCCAAGATCTACTGGATGGACGTGCCCTACAGCGAGGCCGAGCTGAATGAAGCCTGTCGCGCCGTGGTGCGCGAGAATGGCCTCAAGAGCGGCTATCTGCGCCCCTTGGCCTTCATCGGCAACGTGGGGCTGGGGCTGCATCCGCCGCTCGATGCCAAGGCCGATCTCATGGTTGCGGCCCTGCCTTGGGGCGCCTATCTCGGCGAGGAGGGGCTGAAAAACGGGGTGGATGTCTGTGTCACCTCCTGGCACCGGCTCGCGCCCAATACCATCCCCACCGGTGCCAAGGCGGGGGGCAACTACCTGTCGTCCCAGCTGATCAGCCGCGAGGCCAAGCGCAACGGCTATGCCGAAGGGCTGGCGCTGGACGTGAACGGCTACCTGAGCGAAGGGGCGGGGGAGAACCTGTTCCTGGTGAAGAACGGCGTGCTGTTCACCCCACCCGCCACCGCCGCCATCCTGCCCGGCATCACCCGCGACACCATCATGACGCTGGCACGAGACTTAGGCTACGAGGTGCGCGAGCAGGCATTGCCGCGCGAGGCGCTCTATGTGGCCGACGAAATCTTCATGACCGGCACGGCGGCAGAGGTCACCCCGGTACGTTCGGTGGATCGGATGCGGGTCGGCGCCGGCAGTCGTGGCCCCGTGACCGAACAGTTGCAAAATGCCTTCTTCGGCCTGTTCAACGGCCAGACCGATGACAAGTGGGGCTGGCTGACCCCGGTCAACGACTGATCGATGATGGCGCGGGCGGCCTGGTCGCCCGCGCCATCCCATGCGGATGACAACCGCAGAGTCGGCTGTGGCAAGGGCCGCATCCTTGGCCACAACCGATTTGAAGTGACCGTTTTGTATCGCTAATTTGCCCAACAGGGCTCATGTATTCAGGGAGTAGAGACCATGCCGAAGTTGAGATCCGCCACCACCACCCACGGACGTAACATGGCCGGAGCCCGTGCGCTCTGGCGCGCCACCGGCATGACCGATCAGGATTTCGGCAAGCCCATCATCGCCGTGGTCAACTCCTTCACCCAGTTCGTACCGGGCCACGTTCACCTCAAGGATCTCGGCCAGCTGGTGGCGCGGGAAATTGAAGCCGCGGGTGGCGTTGCCAAAGAATTCAACACCATAGCGGTGGATGACGGTATCGCCATGGGCCACGGCGGCATGCTCTATTCGCTGCCGTCCCGCGAACTCATCGCCGATTCGGTGGAGTACATGGTCAACGCCCACTGCGCCGACGCCATGGTCTGCATCTCCAACTGCGACAAGATCACCCCGGGGATGCTGATGGCCGCCCTGCGCATCAATATCCCGGTGATCTTCGTCTCCGGCGGCCCGATGGAAGCGGGCAAGACCAAGCTGTCGGATCAGATCATCAAGCTGGATCTGGTGGACGCCATGATCCAGGGTGCCGACCCCAAGGTCTCCGACGCCCAGAGCGATCAGATCGAGCGCAGTGCCTGCCCCACCTGCGGCTCCTGCTCCGGCATGTTTACCGCCAACTCCATGAACTGCCTGACCGAGGCGCTCGGCCTCTCCCAGCCGGGCAACGGCTCCATGCTGGCCACTCACGTCGACCGCGAGCAGCTGTTCAAGCTGGCGGGTCAGCGCATCGTCACCCTCGCCAACCGCTACTACCTGCAAGACGACGAGAGCGCCCTGCCGCGCAACATCGCCACCAAGGCGGCGTTTGAGAACGCCATGGCCCTCGACATCGCCATGGGCGGCTCCACCAATACGGTGCTGCACCTGCTGGCGGCGGCGCAGGAGGCGGGGGTGGACTTCACCCTGGCCGACATCGACCGCATGTCCCGCCTGGTGCCGCAGCTGTGCAAGGTGGCGCCGTCCACCCAGAAGTACCACATGGAAGACGTGCACCGCGCCGGGGGCGTGGTCGCTATCCTGGGTCAACTGGAGAAGGCCGGCCTGGTGCATGGCGATACCCGCAACGTGCTCGGCACCTCGCTGAGCGAGTTGCTGGAGCAGTACGACGTCAGCCGCTGTGATGATCAGGCGGTACACGACTTCTACCGCGCGGGCCCGGCGGGCATCCGTACTACCAAGGCGTTCAGTCAGGATTGCCGCTGGCCCGATCTGGATCTGGACCGCGCCGAGGGCTGCATCCGCTCGCTGGACAACGCCTACAGCCTGGAAGGCGGTCTGGCCGTGCTGTCCGGCAACATCGCCCTCAATGGCGCCATCGTCAAGACCGCCGGGGTGGATGAAGACAACCTCTGCTTCCGTGGCCCGGCGCGGGTGTTCGAGAGCCAGGATACGGCGGTCGCCGGTATCCTGGACGGCACCGTCAAGGCCGGTGAAGTGGTGGTGATCCGCTACGAAGGGCCCAAGGGCGGCCCCGGTATGCAGGAGATGCTCTACCCCACCACCTATCTCAAGTCGATGGGGCTGGGCAAGGCCTGCGCGCTGATCACCGATGGTCGCTTCTCCGGTGGCACCTCGGGTCTGTCTATCGGTCACGTCTCCCCCGAGGCGGCCTCCGGCGGCACCATAGGGCTGGTGGAGGATGGCGACATCATCAACATCAACATCCCGGCCCGCAGCATGGTGCTGGAAGTCGCCGACAGCGTGCTGGCCGCCCGTCGCGTGGCCGTCGATGCCCGTGGCTGGAAGCCGCTCAACCGTCAGCGTCAGGTCTCCTATGCCCTACGCGCCTACGCCATGCTGGCCACCAGCGCCGACAAAGGCGCGGTGCGCGATCTCAGCAAGCTGGAGGAGTAAAAACATGGTTTCTGCGGCGGATTATCTACGCAAGGTGTTGCTCTCTCCCGTCTACGAGGCGGCGCGAGTCACTCCCTTGCAGACCCTTAAAAAATTGTCCGAACGGCTCGGCAACCAGGTGGCGCTCAAGCGGGAAGACTTGCAGCCGGTGCACTCCTTCAAGCTGCGCGGCGCCTATCACAAGATCGCGACCTTGAGCGCCGAGCAGAAGGCCAGCGGCGTGGTGGCAGCCTCGGCGGGCAACCACGCCCAGGGGGTCGCCCTGTCGGCGGCCAAGCTCGGCATCCACGCGGTCATCGTGATGCCCAAGACCACGCCGGACATCAAGATCGACGCGGTGCGTGCCCAGGGCGGCAACGTGCTGCTGTTTGGCAACAGCTTCGACGAGGCCTATGCCGAGAGCCGCCGCCTCGCCGAGACCGAGGGTTATACCCTGATACCGCCGTTCGATGACGTCGAGGTGATCGCGGGCCAGGGCACCATCGGCAAGGAGCTGCTGGAGCAGGATACCCACCTCACGCACGTCTTTGTGCCGGTGGGCGGCGGCGGTCTGGCCGCCGGGGTGGCGGTCTACATCAAGCAGTTGCTGCCGGAGGTGAAGGTGATCGGGGTGGAGGCGGAGGGTTCCGCCTGCCTCAAGGCGGCGCTGGAGGCCGGTGAGCCGGTCAATCTGGATCGGGTCTCGCTGTTTGCGGACGGGGTGGCGGTCAAGCGCATCGGCACCGAGACCTTCCGCCTCTGCAACCAGTATCTGGACGAGGTGATCACCGTCTCCAACGACCAGATCTGCGCGGCGCTGAAAGATATCTTCGACGACTGCCGTGCCATCGCCGAGCCCTCGGGCGCGCTGTCGCTGGCGGGGCTCAAGGCTTACAGCGAGCGGGAGCAGGTCAAGGGCGGCCGGATGGCGGCCATCCTGTCTGGCGCCAACGTCAACTTCCACAGCCTGCGCTACGTCTCCGAGCGTTGCGAGATCGGCGAGAAGCGCGAGGGTATGCTGGCGGTGACCATCCCCGAGCGTAAGGGGGCCTTTCTCGACTTCTGCCGTCAGCTCGGGCCGCGCATGGTGACCGAGTTCAACTACCGCTACGCCGATGCGGCGCAGGCCTCGCTGTTCGTCTCGGTGCGCCTGACCGGTGGCGACGAGGAGCTGACCCAGATCACCGGCCAGCTGGAGGAGAACGGCTACCCGGTGGTCAATATGACCGAGAGCGAGCTGGCCAAGAATCATGTGCGTTACATGATTGGTGGCCGTCCGGCGCGGCCATTGGGAGAGCGGCTCTACAGCTTCAAGTTCCCGGAGCAACCGGGTGCCCTGATGCGCTTCCTGGAGACGCTGGGCTGTCGCTGGAACATCAGCCTGTTCCACTATCGCAACCACGGCGCCGACTATGGCCGGGTGCTCTGCGCCTTCGAGTTACCGGATCAGGATGTGGCCGCCTTCCACGACTACCTGCGCGAGATTGGCTATGGCTGGAAGGAGGTCAGTGACGACCCCGCCTACAGGTTGTTCCTGGCGAGTTGAGGGGTTCATGGGGTTGGATTGCGTTGCGCGAATCGAGCCCATGGGTGCTGAGAGACGAAACCGGAGGATCTCCTCCGGTTTTTTTATGTCCGTTGGTGGTGGATAGGTAGAGCTTTGTCATCTGCCGATAATGTCGCCAATATCACACTCCTGAGTCCCTGGTCATTTGAGGCTACCAAGAGATAGGATAATCTCAGTGAGGGGCTTGGGTTCTGGGCCTCATCAGGGAAGAGAGACGCCAGCGCGTCATAACAATTCATTGCAGGGGCTCATCATGAACAAGTCTACGCTTGCCGTGCTCGTCGGCGGCCTGATGGCAACGGGGGCGGTGCAGGCCGCCGCTCAGGACAACACCTGGTATGTCGGCGGCAAGGCCGGCTGGTCCAATTACTACGGGGTGGATTATGACGATCAGGTCAAGGACCTGGTCGATGCCTTTGATGCCGGCAAGGATCACAGCGATCTTGGCCTCGGCGCCTTCGCCGGCTATCAGGTGAACCGCAATGTGGCCGTTGAGCTCGGCTATGACTGGCTTGGAAAGTATCAAGTCAATCAACACTTTACAGATAATGGTGTCGATGCGCGGCTGGACGGGGAGGCCAAGGCCCAGATGATCCAGGCCACCATGAAGATAGGCTTCCCGGCGACTCAGGCGCTGGACATCTACGGTCGGCTGGGGGGGGCCTATGCCTGGACCGATAGCTCCATCGATGCATCTGCCAACGATGGCATCAGCAACCAGTCCCTGTCTGGCGGTGGCAAGTACCATGGGGCCGCCTTCGTCGGTGCGCTGGGGATCGAATATGCCATCGACAAGGATTGGGCCGCTCGCCTCGAGTACCAGTACACCACGCCGCTCGGCAAGACCTCGCTCGATGAGTCCGGCATAGAGATGGACAACGGCCTGTTGTCGGTTGGCATGCTCTATCGCTTCGGCCAGGTCGGCGACGAGCCGGTGGCGCCTGTGCCTGCTCCTGAACCCGCGCCAGCTCCGGTGCTGGTGGAGAAACAGTTCAGTCTGGATTCGGATGTGCTGTTCGAATTCAACAAGGCGACCCTGAAGCCCGAGGCCAGCCAGGCTCTCGATAACTTGTTTGCCCAGATCCTGGCCGCCAATCCGAAGGATGGGGTGGCGACCGTGATCGGCCACACCGACCGCATCGGCTCCGATGCCTACAATCAGTCCCTGTCCGAGCAACGAGCCCGCAGCGTGGCGGATTACCTCATCGCCAAGGGCCTGTTTGCCGACAAGGTGCGTGCCGAGGGGCGCGGTGAATCCTCCCCGGTGACGGGCGGCAGTTGCCCGGATGGTGCCAAGGCGCAGATGATCGCCTGTCTGGCCCCGGATCGCCGGGTCGAAGTGCGGCTGACCGGGGTCTCCCAGGCCGCCGAATAAGCCGCTGCAGTCATGGCGTAAAAACAACGAGGGGGCCAAGGCCCCCTCGTTGTGTTCTGGCTATACCCCTCATCCCCAACCCTTCTCCCGCGAGGGGAGAAGGGAGTAAAGATGCCATGACGGCTGCCTACTATCGCTAGGCCCCTAGGTTTGATTAGCCGCGGGGCGGCGTAATCAGACGCGCAATAAGGAAAACGCCACTGTAAGGCTCACGGGGGTTAATTCAATTCCGTGGGGTCTATGTCCAGACTCCAGCGCACCTTCTTGGTCTCGGGCCAGCCATCCAGCTCCTTGACCACCCAATCCAGCAACTGGGCGAGCGGGGCCCGGTTCGGCCCCTGCACCAGCAACTGCATGCGGAACTTGCCCGCCTTGCGCTCCATGAAGCCGCTGATGGGCCCCAGCACCTGTACCTGAGGGTAACGGGCACTGCGCAGGGTGTCGGCGAGGCGGGCGAGGAACAACTGCACCTCATCGCGGCCGTTGGCCTCGGCCCGGAATAGCCCCTGATAGCTGAAGGGTGGCAACCCCAGCAGGCGGCGCTCCTTGAGCGCCGTGTCGGCGAAGTGGCCGTAGCCGTTCTGGGTCAGATCCTGCAGCAGGGCGTGCTCCGGGTGATGACTCTGCAGCACCACCAGCCCTGGCTTGCTGGCACGTCCGGCGCGACCCGCCACCTGGGTGTAGAGCTGGGCCAGCTTCTCGGCGGCGCGAAAATCGGCGCTGAACAGGGCGCCATCCACATCCAGCAGGCCCACTAGCGTCACGTCCGGGAAGTGGTGACCCTTGGCCAGCATCTGGGTGCCGATCAGGATCTTGTACTTGCCGGCCTTGATGTCGCCGAGGTGCGTCTCCAGCTCTCCCTTGCGGCGGGTGTTGTCCCGATCGATACGCACCACTGGATATTGCGGGAAAGCGGTGGTGAGCAGTTGTTCCAGCTGCTCGGTGCCGACCCCGGAACCCACCAGCTCGTTGCTGCCGCACGAGGGGCAGTGGTGGGGCAGCGGGCGGACGCTGTCGCAGTGGTGACAGTGCAACCGCCGTCCGGCCTGGTGCCAGGTGTACCAGGCATCGCAGCGTTCGCAGGCGGCGCTCCAGCCGCACTGGTGGCAGATGAGGGCCGGGGCGTAGCCGCGGCGGTTGAGAAACAGCATCACCTGATTGCCCGCCGCCAAGTGTTCCGCCATCAGTTGCTCCAGCTGGGGGGACAATCCGGCCTGCAGCCGCACGCTCTTGATGTCCAGGATCACCTGGCGGGCGGTCTGGGCGTTGCCGGCGCGTCGGGTCAGGTGCAGGTGGTGATACTTGCCGGTGCGGGCGTTGTGCAGTGTCTCCAGGGACGGGGTGGCCGAGCCGAGCAGGATGGGGATGCCGGCGCGGTGGGCCCGCATCACCGCGAGATCCCGGGCGTGGTAGCGGAAACCGTCCTGCTGTTTGAAGGAGCCGTCGTGCTCCTCATCGATGATGATGATGCCGAGATCCTTGAAGGGGGTGAACACGGCGGAGCGGGTGCCGATCAGGATGGCGGCACCGCCGTCCCGGCAGGCGAGCCAGGCATCGAGCCGCTCCCTGTCGTTCATGGCGGAGTTCATCGCCACCACCGGCACCTGGAAGCGGCGGCGGAAGCGGTTGATGGTCTGCGGTGTGAGGCCGATCTCCGGCACCATCACCAGCGCCTGCTTGCCCGCCTTGAGCAGGGGTTCGAGGATGCTCAGGTAAACCTCGGTCTTGCCGGAGCCGGTGATACCGTCCAGCAGGAAGGCACCGAACTTGTCGCGCTGGCTGGTGATGGCGGCTACCGCCAGCGCCTGCTCGCCGTTGAGGCGCAGCCCCTCGCCCGCATCGAAGCGGGTCGCCCAGTCCCCTTCGTGGCTCGGTTCGAGACTGCGTTTCTCCAGCAGACCCTTCTTCTCCAGCGCGTTGAGCGCCGCGCTCTGGATCTCCTCCTGCTTGAGGGCGGACGGCGTCTGCGGCCCCTTGCGCAGCCAGGCGAGGGCCTGCTGCTGCTTGGGGGATCGCTTGAGCTCGTTCAGATCGATGGCCATTCCCGCGTCGGTGGCGAACCAGAACTCCAGCTCCCGGTAGGCGGCGCTCTCGCCCTTGCGTACCAGCACCGGCAGGGCATGGGGCAGCACCTCTCCCAGCGGGTGCTGGTAATAACTGGCGCTCCAGGCCATCAGGGCCAGTATGTCCGGCCCCAGCACCGGCTCGCTGTCCAGCACCCGTTTAATGGGTTTGAGCTTGTTGCGCGGCACTTGGCTCTCGGTCGGATGGGCCACCACCAGGCCGACCAGGGTCTGGGGGCCGAAGGGGATCTCGACCCGGCAACCGGGGGCGGGCAGGGGCAGAGGGGAGAGATAGTCGAAGTGACGGCGCAGGGGCACCGGTACTGCGACACGAACCAGATCAAGCGTTTGCGATGAATCCACCAAGGGTTGCCTATTTTTTCTGCGAAGCCACTTGCCTGATCTCAGGCATTTCCTATATTATTCGCAGCCTTTGAAACTGTGTTCAACAATCGTGTGGTGTCCGACAAGAGATCGGATGGCGACACGGCCTATTATCGAGGTTGTCCATGAAAGCTAATATCCATCCCGAGTACGTCGCCATCACCTGCAAATGCTCTTGCGGTAACGTCATCAATACCTTCTCTACCCTGGGTAAAGATCTGAACCTGGACGTGTGTTCCGCGTGCCACCCGTTCTACACCGGCAAGCAGAAAGAAGTTTCTAGCGGCGGCCGCGTAGACAAGTTCAACAAGCGTTTCGGTGGTCTGACTGCCAAGAAGTAATCTTACTTCTAAAGAATTCTGAAAAAGGCGCCCGATGGGCGCCTTTTTTATTGGGTGGCGTTCTGTATTGCGCCGCTTTGCCCTATGGTGTTGGCTCAATCATGGGAGAAGAACACATGCGCACATGTCTGGTGATGGGAGCGGCTGGCTACATAGGATCCTACCTGGTGCCTCATCTGCAAGGCTTGGGCTATCGGGTGATCGCCGGGGCCCGCCGTCCCTGCCGTCTGCCGGAGGGGGTGGAGTTTCGTCTCGCCGACAGCCTCAAGCCCGCCACCCTGCCACCGGCCCTGGCCGGGATCGACACCGTCTTCTATCTGGTGCATGCCATGGGCGCCGGTGCCGGTTTCCACCGGCTGGAACAGCAGGGGGTGAAGAATTTCGCCGCCGCCGCTCGCGCCGCCGGGGTGCGCCGCATCATCTATCTCGGCGCCATCCAGCCGGCGCACTGCAACAGCCGTCACCTCAACTCCCGCCGCCACTGTGGCGAGCTGTTTCGCGAGGCGGGCGTGCCGACGGTGGAACTGCGGGCCGGCATCATCATCGGGCCCGGCTCGGCCGCGTTCGAGGTGATGCGGGATCTGGTGTTCAACCTGCCCATGATGGTGACCCCCAGGTGGGTACGCTCCCGCACGCCGCCCATCGCGCTGTCCAACCTGCTGCACTATCTGGTCGGGCTGGTGGAGGCACAAGGGGTGGAGGGCCAGGTGTTCAACGCCGCCGGGCCCGAGCTGCTCAGCTACCAGCAGCAGTTGCAGAAGTTTGCGGCCCATATCGGCAAGCGTTGCCCCATCATCCCCATCCCCTTGCTGAGTCCCCGCCTCTCCGCCTGGTGGCTGCAGTTTGCCACCTCGGTACCGCAGCCCATTGCCAAGGCGCTGGTGGGCGGGCTCAAGCACGACATCCCGGCCGACGACGGCCCGCTGCGGGCGTTGCTACCCCAGCACCTGCTCAGCTTCGACGAGGCGCTGACCGAGAGTCTGGCGCTGGAGCAGCGGCTCGGCGCCGAGCAGCAGGGGGAGGAGACACCGCTGGGCCTGCGCTGGCGCCATCCCGAGTACGGCTTCTACGACCGCACCGCCAGCGGGGAGGCCGACTGCCTCGCCGCTCCCGAGGTGGTGTGGCAGGTGTTGCAACAGCTCGGCGGTGAGCAACGCTACTTCTACATGAACGAGTTGTGGGTGGTGCGCGAGTGGATGGATCACCTGATCGGCGGCCCGGCCCTGACCCGGGGGCGCACCAATCCGGATCGCTTCGTGAAGGGCGATATGCTGGACTCCTGGCAGATCCTCGGGGTGGATGAGGGGCGCAGGCTGGATCTGCTGTTCAACATGAAGGCCCCCGGCGTGGGGCGGCTGGAGTTCAACATACTGCCGCAGGAGTCCGGCCTGACCCGGCTCAAGGTGACGGCACACTGGCACCCGCAGGGCGCCTGGGGGCTGGCCTACTGGCTCGCCATGCTGCCGTTCCACCTCTTCATCTTCCAGGGGATGACCGAGGCCATCGCCCGTCAGGCGGAGGAGCGAGCAGGCATACCCGTGATGGATTGAAACCATATCTATAACTAAATAGGTATGAGTGGTTGGTGATACGTGCTGATGATTGGCTGATCAGTGGGGTATGGCAATACTTTCTGCTGTGAAAGGGGGCGGGTTTTCTTTATGATCCCGACCCCTCGCCACCGGCGAGCTCGTATCACTCATCCATTATCCGTATCGGGGTCCCCCATGTCCGATCTGCGTCAAGAAGCGCTCGATTACCACGCTCATCCCATCCCCGGCAAGATTGCCATCGCCCTCACCAAGCCCGCCGAGACCGCCCGTGATCTGGCGCTGGCCTACAGCCCCGGGGTGGCCGAGCCGGTGCGCGAGATCGCCGCCAATCCCGAGCATGCCTATCGCTACACCGGCAAGGGCAATCTGGTAGCCGTCATCTCCAATGGCACCGCCATCCTGGGGCTGGGCAACCTGGGTCCGCTGGCCTCCAAGCCGGTGATGGAGGGCAAGGCCCTGCTGTTCAAGCGCTTCGCCGGCATCGACGCCATCGACATCGAGGTCAAGCATGAGACCAGCGCGCAGTTCATCGACACCGTAGCGGCCATCGCCGACACCTTCGGTGGCATCAATCTGGAAGACATCAAGGCACCGGAGTGTTTCGAGATCGAGCAGGCGCTGATTGCGCGCTGTGACATCCCGGTGTTCCACGACGATCAGCACGGTACCGCCATCGTCACCGCCGCCGGCCTGCTCAACGCGCTGGAGGTGCAGGGCAAGCGCATCGAGCAGAGCCGCATCGTCTGCATGGGGGCCGGTGCGGCCGCCACCGCCTGCATGGATCTGCTGATCAAGTGCGGGGCGGCGCCACAGAACATCTTCATGCTGGATCGTCAGGGAGTGATCCACGCCGATCGCACCGATCTGAACCAGTACAAGCAGCGCTTCGCCAACGCCACCCCGCTGCGCACCCTGATGGATGTCATCGAAGGGGCGGATGTGTTCGTCGGCGTCTCCGGCCCGGACGTGCTGCCCGCCGAGGCGGTGGCCCTGATGGCGCCGCGCCCGGTGATCTTCGCCTGCTCCAACCCGGATCCCGAGATCAAGCCCGCCCTGGCCCATGCCGTGCGGGGCGATCTCATCATGGGCACCGGTCGTTCGGACTATCCGAACCAGATCAACAACGTGATCTGTTTTCCCTTCATCTTCCGCGGCGCGCTGGATGCCCGTGCCAGCCGGATCAACGATGCCATGAAAGTGGCGGCGGTGGAGGCCATTCGTGGCTTGGTGAAAGAGCCCGTACCGGCCGAGGTGCTGGTGGCCGCCGGGGTGAGCGAGCTGCATTTTGGCAAGGATTACGTCATTCCCAAGCCGATGGATGCCCGCCTGTTGCCGCGGGTGGCCCGCGCCGTGGCACTGGCGGCGGTGGCCTCCGGCGTGGCGCGCATCGCGCTGCCGGCAGACTATATGCTGGATTGAGCCTCAGGCTCGTTCTCGGCAAAAACAGAAGGGGCCCCGCGATGGGGCCCCTTCTCGTTAGGGCAAAGCCGAGTCGTTGCTATCAGGCCTTGGGTGCCGCTGCTGCGGGTTTGACCTTGGCAGGAGCGACGGAGGTGTGGGCCGCCTTGTGGTGTTTTTTCACGACCTTGGTCTGGGTGGCATGGGGAGCGGCAGCCTTGGTCGGGGTGGCCGCCATGGTGAAGCCAGAGGTCAGGGCGAAGACAGCGGCCAGGGTCAGGGGGATCAGCTTTTTCATATTCCAGTTCCTCATTCGGGTTGATGACATGGAGCGTTTCTCCATGCGTTCATCCTAGGGCAGCGCCTGGTTTGCTTCAGTGAGTGGCTGGTGACGGTTTGTATCCAAATGTACGGGCAAGGTCAGGCAGAAACGGGCGCCGCTCGCAGAGGGCAGCAGCTGCACCTCGCCGCCGTGGTGGCGGGCGATGCTGCGCACTATGGCGAGCCCGAGCCCGGCGCCACCGGTGCGCCTGTCCCGGCTCTGATCGAGGCGCACGAAGGGCTCGAAGATCTGGGGAGCCAGCGCCGGGTCTATGCCGGGCCCATCGTCACTCACTTCCAGCAGATAATGCTCCTGCTGCCGCGCCATGTGCAGGGTCACCCGACTGCTGGCGTGGCGCAGGGCATTGCCGATGAGGTTCTCCAGCGCCCGCTCCAGCAGCCTGGCGTCGCCACGCCAGGGCAGGGGACCGGCGGGGGAAATGAACTCGAGTCGCTTCTCCGGCCGCAGCGCCTGCCAGTCGGCGAGGTGCGCCCCGGCCCAGTCGCCTAGCTCCAGAT
Organism: Aeromonas sp. TECH754; assembly: GCF_056279295.1. Lineage (NCBI taxonomy): Bacteria > Pseudomonadati > Pseudomonadota > Gammaproteobacteria > Aeromonadales > Aeromonadaceae > Aeromonas > Aeromonas sp. TECH754. The sequence continues at coordinate 4,098,156 of NZ_JBWBRA010000001.1, forward strand.
CGCTGCATTGCAGCGGTAGCTCGGGGCGATCGAGCCTGGCGTAGGTGAGCATCTCCTCGATGAGGGCATCCAGCGCCCCGAGATCGCGCTCCAGCCCCAGTCTGTCCGCTTCGGCCGGTTGCGGCTCCAGCATGGCGAGCCGGTAGCGCAGCCGCACCAGCGGGGTGCGCAGCTCGTGGGCGATGGCATCGGTCAGCTGCTTGCGACTGGCCAGCATGGCCTGCAGCTGCTCGGCCATCAGATCGAAGGTGCGACCGACCCTGGCCAGGCTGCTGTTGGCGGGCAGGCCGGTGCGGCTGGAGAGATCGCCGTCACCGACCCGGCGGGCGGTTTGCTCGAGTTGTTGCAGGCCGCGCCAGTGGGGGCGCAGCCAGAGCAGTATGGGCAGGCCAAGGGAGAGACCGATGAGCAGCAGCAGGCCCACATCGACCCAGTGCAACTCGTGCAGGTAGGAGAGATAGGGCACGGGGCCGACGATCAGCACCTGATCGGTGGCGGGGATGCGCTGCAGGAAGGTGTCATCCTCCTCGACGATGACGATGTTGCCCGCCTCGAGAAAGCTCTGATCCTCCCGGGCGAGAGGCTGGTTGGCGAGGGCGCCTATCTGCAGCGGCAGGGCGAGCTGACGGCTCTGCTCCGCCGTGCGCTCAGACCAGCGCTCCGGTGGCAAGCGGGCCAGCTCGCCGGTCAGCAGGCCGAGGGAGCCTTGCATCATGTGCTCCAGATAGCGATCCCCCGCTCGCTCGGCGCTGACCTGATAGACCAGGCCGATCAGCAGAATGGCGAGGCCAAAACAGCCGATCAGCAGCAGATAAAACTGGATAAACAGGCGACGCATGGACGCTTTCCCTGTGAGTTGAGGTGGGGGCTGGCCATCGACACTGAGCCGCCAGCAGCCCGGTTAGTCCCAGGCCTGGGGCACCAGCAGGTAGCCTTTCTGGCGTACCGTCTTGATCCGGGTCGGGTTGGTGGTGTCATCGCCGAGCTTGCGGCGCAGGCGGGAGATGGCGACGTCCATGCTGCGGTCCTGGCCGTCGTAGTCGCGGCCGCGCAGGCTGCGAAACAGCGCCTCCCGCCCCAGGATCTGGCCGGCGTGGCAGGCCAGCTCCCACAGCAGATCGAAATCGGCGGTGGAGAGCGGGATGCTGTTGCCGTCGAGGCGCACGTCCCGGCCGGGGCCATCGATCAGCAATCGGCCGAATTGCAGGCGCTGGGCCGGGGTGGCGGGGGCGGCCGGTTGCGGGGTCTGCTGCTGGCGGAACTGCACCCGCAACCGGGCCAGCAGCACAGGCGGCGGCGTGGTCTTGAGGATGTAGTCGTTGGCGCCAAGCTCCAGACTGAGGATCTGGTTCATGTCGCTGTCGAGCGAGGTGAGCATGACGATGGGGCCGGCAAAGCGCGGCCGCAGATCCCGGCACAGGGAGAGGCCGTCCTGACCCGGCAGCATGATGTCGAGCAGCACCAGATCCGGTTGCTCCGCCTCTACTCTGGCGAGCGCGAGATCGCCCCGGGTCTCCAGCAGCACCTCGATATCGTGGCGGCCGAGCCAGCTGCTGATGAGCTGGCCTATTTCGGGGTCATCTTCAACAAAGAGAACGCGTGGCATGGTGGCATGAGGCCCAGGCAATGGCGCGAATGCGCGTGCCGCCAGCATAACGGCTCCGCCGTCTGTCTGCACTGGGATAAATAATCGAGCAGGGCCCATGGGCCCTGTCGTTATGCGGGTGAGATTATCGACCGGCCTTGCGGCGCCGCTCCCGCCTCGTATCGAGGCTCCTGGCGCCCTTCTCCCCTGGCGGGAGCAGGGCTGAGGATGAAGGAGAGGGCTTAACCCGCCTTGCGCTTCAAATAGACCCCGGCTTCCATATGATGGGTCCAGGGGAACTGGTCGAACAGGGCGAAGCGGGCGATCTCGTGGGTCTCGCCGAGCACCGCCATGTTGGCCTGCAGTGTCTCGGGGTTGCAGGAGATGTAGAGGATGTTGTCGTACTCCTGCACCAGTTTGACGGTCGCATCGTCCAGCCCGGCACGGGGCGGATCGACGAAGATGGTGTTGCACTGGTAGCTCTTCAAATCCACGCCCTTGAGGCGGTTGAACTCCCGCTCGCCGCGCATCGCCAGGGTGAACTCCTCGGCGGACATGCGCAGTATGATCAGGTTCTCCACCCCGTTGGCGGCGATGTTGAACTGGGCTGAGTCCACGCTCGGCTTGGCGATCTCGGTGGCCAGCACCTTGCGGAAATTCTGGGCCAGGGCGATGGAGAAGTTGCCGTTGCCGCAGTAGAGCTCCAGCAGGTCCCCCTCGCTCCCCTTGGTCACGTCCAGCGCCCAGCCCAGCATCTGCTCGTTGATGGCGGCATTGGGCTGGGTGAAGCTGTTCTCCACCTGCTTGTAGATGAGTTCACGGCCCTGCACATTCAGCCGCTCGATGACGAACTCCTCTCCCAGGCAGATCTTCTGCTTGTGGGCGCGACCGATGAGCCGCAGATCGAAGCCCTGGGCGCGCAACTCGCTTTGCAGTGCCTCGGCGACAGGCTGCCAATCGGCCTGGAGCTGGCGGTGATAGAGCAGGCTGACTGCGATCTGGCCGGACTGGGTGGAGAGGTAATCTATCTGGAACAGTTTCTTGCGCAGCACCGGGTGCGGGCGCAGGCCCTCTATCAGCTTGGGCATCAGCTGGTTGATGAGCAGGCTGGCGGTGGGGAACTGGTCGACCCGGATGATCTCCTTGGTGGCCGGGGTATACATGCAGTGGAAGAGATCGTCCCCCTCGTGCCAGATGCGAAACTCGGCGCGCATCCGGTAGTGCTCGGCGGGGGAGGCGTGCACCTCCAGCGCCGGCGGGTTGCTGCTGGCGAACAGCTCGGTGAGGCGGGCGCGCTTCTCGTCGAGCTGGGCCTGATAGTCGGCGGGGGTCCGCTGGGATTGGGTCATAGATACCTCAGATGCACACCGGCAGGGCCGGGCAGAAACCGGGGGAAGGCCTTGGCCAACCAAAGGGGCAAGATTGTAAGAGGCGGCCGCAGATTCTCCAAGTTTTTATGGTCAAGAAGTGTCCAGTCAGGCCGATAACCGATCCACCACTATGGCGGGAGGAAGAATGATGCAGATCGATGGCATGGGCGCGGCCCAACCCAAGGGAGTGGGTGCCTCCCCCAAGGCAACCCAAACCACCCAGAGCAAGCAGGCGGAGGAAGGGGATCAGGTCTCCCTCAACCAGCCACCCAAATGGGCGCAGCGGCTCATCCAACAGGCGCTGCAGTTCGCGCTGGAGATCAACGGCCAGCACTATCAGGCCCCCAAGAGTCAGGAGTTCAAGCTGGCTCAGCCGGAGGCGATCACCCCGGAGACCCTGTTCGATTTCGAGTCGGTGGCGGACAACGTGCTGCAATTTGTCACCGGCCGGCTGGGCGTGGCCAAGGCGGATGGCAAGAACGACGACGAGCTGGCCGAGATGATGGCTCAGGCCCGCAAGGGCGTGGACATGGGTTTTGGCGCGGCCAGGGAGCAGCTCGGCAGTTGGGCCACCGATAACGAGGACATCAAGACCGGTATCGATCAGAGCTACAAGCTCATCCAGGAGGGGTTGGCGTCCTTCGAGAAGGCGTTTTTCGGCGAGGTCTCGACCACCGAACTGGGGGCGGCCGAGATGGCCAGCCGCCAGCAGAGTTCCCTCGAGATCGAGACCCGGGACGGGGACAAGGTGATACTGCGCTTTCGCGACAGCTGGCAGTTCAAGTCCCGCAGTGAAGAGGGAGGCAACCAGTTCAGCCTCAAGTCGAGCCAGAGTTTCGATTTCTCCCTGGAGGGGGATCTCGACGCTGGTGAGCTGGATGCCATCGGCCAGCTGGTGAAGGGGTTGGACGAGCTGGCGGGCAAGTTCTTCGGCGGGGATGACAAGACGTTGGCGGACAAGTTGAACGGCTTGCAGCTGGATGACAGCCAGCTGGCCTCCTATTCCCTCAAGCTCAGGCAATCCACCAAGTTGAGCCAGACCTATCAGGGGGCCCACTCCCTGCAAGACAGCCTGAAGCCGCTGGCGGACTACCTGCCGAGGCTCGGCCAGCTGCAACAGCAGGCCGACGGCTTGCTGCCCGCAGCGCAGCAGCAGGCGCTGACGCCGGCCGTGCTGGCGGCGCGAGGCCAGACCGACGGGGCAGGTTTTATGGGCTTCAACCAGCGGATGCTGGAGGCCATGCGGCTGCTCGGCCAGGTCTGACGCCGATCCGCAGCCTGACTCGTTTGCCAGCCCCTCGTCGGGCTGGCACACTGCCCTTTTCCTCGATCAGAAGCGGCCATGAACCCCAAGAAGCCAAGAGACAAGCGCGAGCTCTGCTACCCCTTCATCTTCGAAACCCAGTTCCAGTGTGACTACGAGATCGCCACCGACGAGCTCTGCTGCCAGGTCGGGGCCGTGTTGTCACACCTTGCACCGGATGCCGATACCGACCCCATGCTGGCGGATCTCGCGGTCTTGCAGCGGCTCATCTACAACCTCAACGGCTCGGTGCGCGGCAAGCTCGGGATCTTCGAGCAGGATCTGGACTGGCTGAAGGGGCGTTACGATCACTACAACGAGGCGAGCCGCGGCCGGGTGACCGGCTTCGTGCTGCCTCAGGGGCCCCAGCCCATCCCCACCCTGCACCTGTGCCGCTGCGGCAGCAAGAAGGTGGTGCGGTTGCTGGTACGGCTGGAGGAGAGCGGGGTGCGCTTCGACCCCATCCTCTATCGCTTCGCGAACCTGCTGGCGAACTTCTTCTTCGTGCTGACCGTCTACCTCAAGCAGTGCTGGGAGGTGCCGGAAGTACCCTATATCAGCATCAACTACTGATTTTGACGGCTGTGATGGATGTTTAGTACTGCTGGTTCACCTTGAATAGCGAGAAATCGCCGACAATATGTGTCATAGCAGCATCCGTCACCCAAGCGGATCCCGCATAAAAAAACCGGAGCACAGGCTCCGGTTTTTTTATGCTCGCGGCAACTCAGCTTGAGAGCAGCACCCTGGCCGAGTTGGCCGGGATGGTGAGCTGGATCTGCCCCTGCACCACCTCGAACTTGTCGCCGTTGAAGGCGTCGGTGAAGCGGCTGGCGGGGCTGGCGGTCTGCCACAGGGGCAGGCTGATGGTGCGCGGCTCGCTGGGATGGCGGTTGCAGGCCACCACCACCTGATCGCTTTGCAGGGTGCGGGCGAACACATAGCTGTGGGGGCCGGCGTAGAGGGTCTGGATGTCCCCCCGGCGCAGGGCCGGGCGCTGCTTGCGCAGCTGGATCAGGCGGCGATAGTGATCGTGCAGCACGTGATCCCAGTGGGTGCTGTCCCAGGGGAAGCAGCGCCGGCAGTCCGGATCGTTGCCGCCGGAGAGCCCCACCTCGTCGCCGTAGTAGATGGAGGGCACGCCGATATAGGTGATGAGCAGGGTGGCGGCGAGGCGCATGCGCTGCTTGTCCTCCCCCAGCAGGTGCAGGAAGCGGGCGGTGTCGTGGCTGTCCAGCAGGTTGAACTGGGCCAGCTGGTTCTTGAACGGGATATGGGCCCGCGCCAGCTTGAGCCAGCTGTCCAGCTCGGTAGCACTGATCTTGATGGGGTGGTAGGCGATGTCCTGCCCCGCCAGGAAGGCGCGAATGGGGTGGGCGAAGCCGTAGTAGTTCATGGCGCCGTCCTCCTGATCCCCCTGCAGCCACTGGCTCGCCTCGAAGAAGTGCTCCCCCAGCACGTAGGCGTCCGGGTTCTCCTGCTTCACGGCGTCGCGAATGGCACGCACATGGCCGCGGTTGCCTTCGGCGGTGCCGCGCTCCCCCAGCATGTGGATGACGTCGAAGCGCCAGCCATCGATCTGGTAAGGGGCGCGCATCCAGTAGCGCAGGATGGCGTTGTCGGCCCGATATACAGCGTCTTGCACCTGTTCGCTTGAGAAATCAAGTTTGGGCAGGCTGCGGATCCCCTTCCAGCTGACATAATCTCCTTCTTGATCGAAGGTGTAGAAGCTGCGCCAGGGGGAGTCCGGATTCTGCTGGGCGCCCAGCGGCGGACAGAACCAGGGGTGCTCGGTGGAGGTGTGATTGACCACGGCGTCGAGGATGATCTTCATGCCGCGCTGGTGCAGGTTGCGGGTCAGCTCGGCGAACTGCTCGTTGGTGCCGAGGTGGGCATCCACCTTGAAGTAGTCCTGGGTGTCGTACTTGTGGTTGCTCGGCGAGTCGAAGATGGGGTTGAGATAGAGTGCCGTGATGCCGAGGGACTGCAGGTAGTGCAGCTTGCCGTCGATCCCCGCCAGATCCCCACCGTAGAACTCGCAGGCCCCGTGACCCTCCTCGTGGCGACTGACCGGCGCGCCCCAGGCCTTGCTGATGACGGCCTTGCCCTTGTACTGGTATTCGTGGTGCCGCACGCTGAGGGAGGGATCGCCGTTGCAGAAGCGGTCGGGGAAGATCTGGTAGAACACCTGATCCTGCACCCAGGCTGGCGGCTGGTGCTGGCCGTTGAAGCGAAAATGCTGCTCCCGCGGCGGCATGGCGGCGCTGACGCCGGCCCCGTGCAGCCACCACTGCTGCTCGTCGGTGAGACACTTGAAGCAGTAGAGGTGAATGTCCTGCCCCCTGGCGAGCGGCAGCTCGAGCTGCCACACCTGCAGCCGGTCCCGGGTCGAGACCGGGCGCATGGCCAGCAGGTACTCTTCGTTGTCCGGCTCGTGGCGCAGCCACACCTCCCGGATGGGAGTGTCCAGCTCGCTGAACAGGGTGATCAACAGGGTGTCGGCACTCTCTTTGAACCAGGGTGCCACCTGGGGGTGAAACAGGAAGGGATGGGTCATGGTGTCTACTGCGTCAGAGGGGCGGCGAGGGCCATTTTACCCTGTCCGTCGGGTTGGATATGTGCTGACCGGCGCACAATGAGGCCTGTGGGTCGGTCAGCCGTGTGTCGATTGGCTCAGCGAGCCGGCAAGGGTGCTCAGGGCGCCGATCGGTCGCCGTGCCCTTACTGGGTCAGCAGGTCGGCGAGGGCATTGCCCTGTTCATGGAGCTGCTCGAGCTGATCCGCCTGAATGAGACGGGGATCCGGCTCCTGCTGATCGGCCGTTGTACATCTACTGGGTCAGCAAATCGGCCAGGGCGTTACCCTGCTCGTGCAGCTGCTCGAGCTGATCCGCCAGGGTGGCGGGATCCAGCCCCAGCTCATCGGCCAGCGGCTTGGGGAAGCGCGCTATGATGGCCTGGGCCGGGACGCCCGCATGCCAGGCGAAGGAGACGAAGACGGCGAGCCGGATCAGCACGGCCTCCTTGCTGACCGGCTGATAGGAGAGCGGATCCAGTTGCTGGTCGATGGCGTCGACGAAGGACTCCGACAGGTTCCAGCGCCGCGCCAGCTCGGCGCCGAGCTCGGCATAGTCGTAACCCAGCATCTCCCGCTGGGCCTCGACCCGGCTGCTGCCCTTTTCGATGGCCAGGTTGATGAGTTCGGCCTCTTCCGGCAGTGTGCTCTGGATGAGCAGCTCGCCGATGTTGTGGATCAGGGCGCAGGTGAAGGCGGTCTCGGCATCCAGCACCTTGGTCTGCTGGGCCAGGGTGCGGGCTATGGTGGCGACCTGGAAGGTCTGGGTCCAGAAGCGGTTCTTGTCGAAGCTGGGAGGGGCCTTGAAGCTGCTGATGATGCCGGAGGCGACCACCACGGAGCGCAACCGGTTGAAGCCGAGCCGGATCACCGCCTGCTCGATGGAGGTGACCTCGTTGCCCCGGCGCAGGGCGGCCGAGTTGGCCATCCGCAGCACCTTGACGCTGATGACTTGATCCATGGCGATCTTGGCCGCGATCTCGTCGATGCGGGCATTCTCGTCATTGAAACTCTGCATCAGTTCATGCAGCAGTTTCGGGATTGTGGGCAGTTGTTTGATCTTGCCAAACAGGCGATCCATCGACATGGCTGAAGCAGCCTCCATTGCGAACAGTGCTCATAGTGTGCCACAGCCTGACCACTTGTTCCTGCCTGGGATAGGGTTTCGTGAGCCCTAGTACACCCAGTCCCGCAGCCTGTATTCCAAACGGTGCTGTTTTCCCTTCAAGATCAGCGTCTCCGTGGTTCCGCTCAGGGTGGCGCCCTCGGTCAGGGTGGCGAGCACGGCCTGTTCTATCTGATCGAGTTGTGGCGGGCAGGCCATGGCGGTGCTGCCGAGGCTGCTGACCCAGAACTTGCCATCCTTGAGGTGGCCCTGGCCGAAGTAGCGGTTGCAACCGGCGATGCCGTTGACGGTGAAGTGTTCGCCTATCTCGAGATCGGGCGGGTTGTCGCGGCGGCTGGCGACGGCTTGACCATCCAGCTTGTCGAGCACCCAGTGGTGGTGCTGCAGGTCTTGCTGGACGAAGGCGGGAGTACTGCTGCAGGCGCTGAGCAGGAGCAAGGCGAGCAACAGTAGCAAAAATCTGGGCATTGAAGGGGCTCCGGTGATGGGAGCGACAAGCATACCTTCGGCATGGCCCGCGAGGCAGGGCAAGGGGGGGGGATCCCGACCGCTTCTGTCGCCCTCATGGCGGCAGGGGTGTCGGTAAATGGCAACACTTGCCTCGGTCGAGCCTCGTCATCGACAACAAGGGCCACCCGTGGGTGGCCCTTGTTGCGTTGGTATCGGCTAACTCAGTTCGCGAACAGGCGCTCGGCGTAGCGGGCGAGACCGGATGCGACCGAGCCGAAGTCATCGCCGCCTTCCAGCGGGATCGCCGGCAGCTTCTGGCGAATGAAGGCCTTGATCAGCGGCGAACGGGCGCTGCCGCCGGTGACGAAGATCCGATCCGGTTGTACCCCGGCGGCGGCGATCGCCTCGTCCATCAGCTCGCCTATCTTCTCCAGCAGCGGCGCCGAGGCGCTGGCCAGTTGCGCACGGCTGAGCTCCGCCTCCAGCCCCTTCTCCAGCTCGCTCAGGGTCTGACGATTGAGCTCGTGATCGGACAGTGCAATCTTGCCCTGCTCGGCCCGCCACACCAGCTGGTGGCTCAGCTTGTGGGCACGCAGACTGGCGAGGCGCGGGAGCTTGCTGCCGGGTCCGCTGTCGAGCTGCAGATCTTGCAGCTGACGGGCGGTATCCAGGCTGTAGAAGCGGCTCTGGGCGCTGACGTCGTTGATGGCGGCCGCGTCCCAGAACAGCGGGTGGGGCAGCGGCTTGCCGGTCTTGAGGGTCTCGTGCATGCCGAGCAGCGGCATCATGCCCTCCACCGTCAGCCGGATATCGAAATCGTTGCCGCCGATGCGCTGGCCGCTGTGACCGAGCAGATCGCCGCCGCGATCCAGCCGGTCTCTGTGGCTCGGGCCCATGCGCAGCATGGAGCAGTCGGTGGTGCCGCCGCCGATGTCCACCACCAGTACCACCGCATCCTCGTCGAGGCGCGCCTCGAACTCGAAGCCGGCGGCCACGGGTTCATACAGGAATTCCACCTGCTCGAAACCGGCGAGCCGGGCCGCCTCGGTCAGGATGGCAATGGCCTGGCGATTGCTCTCTTCCCCCGCCAACCCCTGGAAGTTGACCGGGCGACCGATGACGGCGCCGCGCACCGGTTGGCCCAGCTGTTGCTCAGCTTCCCGGCGCACGTGCAGCATCATGGCGCAGACGATGTCTTCAAACAGGGCGATCTGGGGGGCCTTGAGGCCATAGGCGCCGAGGAAGGACTTCGGCGACTTGATGTAGTAGCCGTCGTCCGGCTCCTCCAGGTAGCGCTCCAGCGCCGCGGCCCCGAAGCTGAGCTCGTCGATCAGCCCCTCTTCGCGCATCTGGCGACGCACCGCCTGGGCACGGGGCACCACGGGGCCGCGCAGCTTGAGGTATTCCTGCTGCTGGGCCGGGGCCAGCCCCTCGGCCAGCAGGCCGGCGATGGCCTCCCGGTGAGGGGCGTGCAGGGTGGAGGGCAGATAATGGGAACCGCACAGGCTCAGCAGCCTGGGGCTGCCTTGCTCCATCACGGCGACGGCACAGTTGGAGGTACCGTAATCAAATCCGACAAACATGGGCAGCCAGGCTCCTGAGTAAAAAAGGGCTGGTAGCCTACCCGATGGCGCCGGGTCTCACAACCCGGCACCTCGTTTATTGCGAGGAAAGCTTATTCCACCTCGTTGTCGCTGCGACCCTGGCGCGCGATGGCCTGGATGTTGCTGAGGGTGGTGTCGGCGATGGCGTGCAGCGCCTCCCGGGTCAGGAAGGCCTGGTGACCGGTGAACAGCACGTTGTGGCAGGCGGAGAGGCGGCGGAACACGTCGTCGGTGATCACCTCATTGGACTTGTCGGAGAAGAACAAGTCTTCCTCCTCCTCGTACACGTCCAGCCCCAGCGCGCCGATGCGGGCGGTCTTGAGCGCCTCGATGGCGGCGTTGGCGTCCAGCAGGCCGCCACGGCTGGTGTTGATGATCATCACCCCGTCCTTCATCTTGGCGAACGCCTCCTTGTTCAGCAGGTGGTAGTTCTCCTTGAACAGCGGGCAGTGCAGGCTGATGACGTCGGACTGGCGGAACAGGGTGTCGAGATCCACGTATTCGGCGCCGAGATCCAGCGCGGCCTGGCTCGGATAGGGGTCGCTCACCAGCAGGCGCATGCCGAAGCCCTTGAGGATGCGCAGGGTGGCGATGCCGATCTTGCCGGTGCCGACGATGCCGGCGGTGCGGCCGTGCATGTTGAAGCCGACCAGCCCCTCGAGGGAGAAGTTGGCGTCGCGGGTACGCTGATAGGCCTTATGGATGCGGCGGTTGAGGGTCATCATCAGGCCCACCGCGTGCTCGGCCACCGCCTCCGGCGAGTAGGCGGGCACCCGTACCACTTTGAGCCCCAGTTCCTTGGCGGCGACCAGGTCCACGTTGTTGTAACCGGCGCAGCGCAGGGCGATCACCTTGGTGCCGTTGGCGGCCAGCTCGGTCAATACCTCCCGGTCGGCGTCGTCGTTGACGAACAGGCAGACCACGGGGAACTGGTGGGCGAGGCGAGCGGTCTTGGCCTCCAGCCGCACGTCGAAGAACTCCAGCTCGAAGCCGTACTGGCTGTTGGCCTGGTTGAAGTGTTCCTTGTCATAGCTCTTGGTACTGAAAACGGCGACTCTCATGATGCGCTCTCCGCAGGTTTCGATGTGGTTAAATTACAACAACTCGCGCCCTTCATCACGGGATAAATGGTGGGGAATTAGCCCCATGGCATGATGGGAACGGCGCTCACCGCACTCTTGTAAGAACCATCCACCAACTTGGTGCTGTAAGTCAGATACACCAGCGCATTGCGTTTTTCGTCGTAAAAACGCACCACTTTCTGCTCCTTGAACACCAGCGAGGTGCTGACGTCGAACACCTCTTCCCCGGCCTTCAACTTGGCGGGCAGGGTGATGGGACCGATCTGGTGGCAGGAGAGGGAGGCGTGGGAAGGATCCTCCGCCAGCCCGAGCCCGCCCTTGACGCCGCCGGTCTTGGGGCGCGCCAGGTAGCAGGCGATACCGGCTATCCTGGGGTCGTCGAATGCCTCCACCAGGATCTTGTGGTTGGGGCCGACCAGCTGGAAGGCGGTGCTCACCTCGCCGATGGGATCGGCCTTGTCCGCGAGGACGGGCCCGGCAAACAGGGCTGTCAGCAACAGCAGCATGTGTCGATACGACATAAAGACTCCTCCTGGCCTAATAGGGAAGGCCCAAGCGACGATAGAGGCTGGCCAGCACCCAGGCGGGGCCGATCAGCAGAAATTGCAGGTCGGCGAGGAAGGAGGGACGTTTTCCCTCGATCCGGTGGCCGACAAACTGGGCTATCCAGAGTAATACGAAACCGATCAGCGCCGTCAGCAGCAGGGATTCGTTCCACAGGGCGCAGAGCAGGAGCCCGAGGCCGGGTGAACGCCGCCATGCCCAGAAACAGGGGAAACGACAGGCGCAGGTAGAACAACAACACCGGCACTGCCGCCAGCATCGCCCAGTTGAGCCCGGCTGGCCTCGGCAGGCACCAGAGCAGGGCGAGCCCGCACAGGTAGATGCCGGGCACCGCCACCTTGTGGATCGCCACGTTGATCGGATGGCGGTGGCTCTGGCCGTAGTCGTCGAACCATTGTGCGAGTCGTTTCATGGCACCTCCCTGGTGCTGTGGGTGAAAGCTGTCTCTCTCGCCCATCCCGGGCGGATCTGTTGTCTATTGGCTTGGGTTATTTCCCCTGCCGTTGCGGCGATCCCAAAGTTGAGATCGCCGAAAGTGCGCTGCTACTTCCCCTGTGGCGGGTATTCCCAATATTGGGGTGGAATGCTCCTGAGCAAGGGGGTCATGTCCGGGTTGGCCAGCTGGATGCTGACCCGCTGATCCAGGTTCGCGCTGGCCAGGGCCTCGCGGATCTTGGGATTCTCGTGGAAGAACTTCATGAAGCTGCCATCGGCGTAGGCCCGCTCCAGCCCGAGCTGGAGCGCCTTGGCCAGCTTGGGGGATTCGGGACTGACGAAGAAGAACTCGGCGAAGGGATAGCGCAGCAGCAGGTGTTGCTCGACGGCGAGGTTGGGATATTGGGCCATCAGTTCGGCGCGCTCGGCGAAGATCTCCACCAGGTTGCGGGGGAAGAAGTCGAGCTTGTCGCCGTCGTTGATGAGGCGAAACAGGTTGCTGTAGCGACCGGCGTAGGTGGGGATGCCTGCATGCTCCAGGATCTTGTTGTCGGCCCAGCCCACCCCCTGCGCCGCCTTCATCTTCTTGAGGTCCGCCAGGGAGTTGATTTGGTTGAACTTCTCCTGGGCGTCGCTGTGGATGAAGGCGATCCGCAAGCCTTCCAGGCCGCGAAACAGCGGTATGGGTACCGGGATGAGATTGGATTCGAGGGTACTGGAGGTGCCCATCCAGAACACATTGATGGTCTTACCCCTGCGCAGTTCTTGCTGCAGGCTGTACTGATTGAGGTTGAGTTCGACCCGCTCCAGCTTGAATGGCTGCCCGGCGCGATCGAGCGCCAGTTCCAGCAGCTTGAGCTGATATTCGTTGTCGAGGTCATTGATCGGTCGGCTGGGGACCTTAACGGTGAGAGTCTGTGCTTGTGCCAGCAGCGGCAGGCACAAACACAGTCTGATGAGCCATTTCACTCTCTGCTCTCCTGATAGATTCCGGGACTTGCCCGGAGTCTATCAGAACTTGTTCACGATCTGATGTCGGCGCCACGATCCAGGCTCCCGACCGATCGGAACGCTACCCGGCAGGATCAGGCGACGCGACGGAACACGTGGGTATCGTTGAATTCCTTGGTGCTCTGACACTCGACACAGAAACGGGACTCAGGACGAGCCTGCAGCCGTTTGAGAGAGATCTCGTCACCGCAGGATTCGCAGTAGCCAAAGTCTCCTTCGTTGATGCGTTTCAACGCCCCTCTCAGCTTGCGCAGATGCAACTTGTCGTGCTCGATGCGGTTCAGCTCCAGACGGCGAGCTTCCTCGATGCTGGCACGGTCAATCTCATCAGCCATCTCGTTGGTATCGGTGGCGATGGCCTGGCTGGCTTGGGAGTTGAGACGTTCTTCGAGCTCGATGATTTGGCGCTCGATCTGCCCCTTGTAAAAGGCCAGTTGGTCTTCAGTCATGAAATCACACATACGGTTAGCTACCAGTCAGTTTCCCAATTTTACCCATTTATGGGGGCTGTCTGCCTGCAGACCAAGCCCTCGTATCCCGATTTGCACCAAATCCATGCAGGAGAGTGCAAATCAGGGCGGGCCTTGTACCAAAAAAAAGCACGGATGCAAAGCATATCGGGCAAGGATTGTGCGCCCTTGCAAAGAAATGACCCTCATCCGACAGGGGCTGACTGAGTATCTCCCTGAATCTGCCCGCGGTTGGCATCGGCTTTGCAGAGTAGGTTGATCGGGATACAAGGTGTTTAGTATTTGGTGTCGGGCTGGTCATTATATAGGCCAATGTTTATAGTTTTTTAAACACCATCGCTTGACAAAGGCCCTTGTAGCGGGCTTTTATGGTGTTGCTGATTACATTTATTTAACAAGGGTGTTCCTTATATTAGACACCCTTGCCAATGACAACCGTAGAGTCGGGGTTTAACATGGACAGTATCAAGGGCTGGATGGAGAGCAATCGCATCACGGAGGTGGAGTGCCTGTTCCCGGATTTCACCGGCAATGCCCGAGGCAAGATCATTCCAGCCAATAAATTTCTGCGCGAAGGGGGCATGCGGCTACCCGAAGTCATCTTCACCCAGACGGTGACTGGCGAATATCCGGATGACGACAGCATGATCGACCCGCTGGAGCGGGACATGCAGCTCTATCCCGATCCCAACACCATTCGTTTCGTGCCCTGGGCCTTGGAGCCGACTGCCCAGGTGATCCACGACTGTTTCGACATCAATGGCAAGCTCATCGACATTGCGCCGCGCTCCGTGCTGCGCCGGGTCCTGTCATTTTACGAGAAGCAGGGCTGGAAGCCGGTGGTGGCCCCCGAGCTCGAGTTCTATCTGGTCAAGCGCAACGAAGACCCCGACTATCCGCTGGTGCCGCCGATCGGCCGCAACGGCCGCCCGGAAACCGCCCGTCAGTCGTTCAGCATCGATGCGGTCAACGAATTCGATCCCATCTTCGAGGACATGTACGACTACTGCGAGGCGCAGGAGCTGGAGGTGGACACCCTGATCCACGAGTCCGGCGCTGCCCAGATGGAGATCAACTTCCTGCACGGTGATGCCATCGATCTGGCGGATCAGGTGTTCCTGTTCAAGCGCACCATGCGTGAGGCGGCGCACAAGCACGGCATCTACGCCACCTTCATGGCCAAACCCATGAGCGACGAGCCGGGCTCCGCCATGCACATCCACCAGAGCCTGGAGGATGCAAACGGTCGCAACCTGTTCGGCACGGAAAATGGCGGCAATACCGAGCAGTTCATGCACTTCATCGCCGGGCTGCAGAAATACACCCCGGCGGTGACCGCGCTGCTGGCACCGAACGTCAACTCCTACCGTCGCCTCACCTTCGGCGAGAGCGCGCCGCGTAACGTGCAGTGGGGGGTGGAGAACCGCACCTGCGGGTTGCGTGTACCCTTCTCCGAGGCCAGTGCGCGCCGGGTCGAGAACCGCTTCGCCGGAGCCGATGCCAACCCTTATCTGGCGCTGGCCGCGACCCTGGCCTGTGGCTACCTCGGCATGCTGGAGAAGCTGGAGCCGATGCAGGAGATGAAGGCGAGTGCCTATGACCTGCCCTACAGCCTGCCCCGCTCGCTGGAGGAGTCGCTGAGCCATCTGGAACAGTGCGAGGCCATCAAGGACATGCTGGGCGAGCGTTTCATCCGCGCCTTCGTCGCGGTCAAACGCAAGGAATACGAGACCTACTTCGGGGTGATCAGCCGTTGGGAACGGGAATTCCTGTTGCTGAACGTGTGATCCCTGGGCGCGAGGCGCGCCTGACCACTACCGGGAGAGGCCAGCACCGGCCTCTCCCGTCTCTGACCAAAGCAGCAAGCAACAAGGCCGCCACTCGATGAGTGACGGCGACTTGGGAGTGGCTCAATGCCGCCCGCTCATGTCGAAGGAATCGAGGAGCATGCAACGCACTGCCCGTGAGTGACATTGACCGGCGTACCGGCAGCGATCTCATTGATTCATAAAAAACACTGCTTAAATCGAAGGAACCGAGGAGCAAGCAATGCAACGTACTACCCGCGAGTGGCAGCAGCTGGATGCCAGCCATCATCTGCACCCCTTTACCGATTTTCAGGCCCTGAACAAGAAGGGCAGCCGCATCATCACCAAGGCCGAAGGCGTCTATCTGGAAGACTCCGACGGGCGCCGCATCCTGGACGGGATGGCGGGCCTGTGGTGCGTCAACATGGGCTACGGCCGTCAGGAACTGGTGGAGGCTGCCACCAGGCAGATGCAGCAACTGCCCTATTACAATCTGTTCTTCCAGACCAGCCATCCGCCCGCCGCCGAGCTGGCGACCCTGTTGGCCGAGGTCACGCCGTCCCATCTCAACCACGTCTTCTTCACCGGCTCGGGCTCGGAATGCAACGATACCGTGCTGCGCATGGCTCGTCACTACTGGGTCAGCAAGGGTCAGCCGGACAGGCAGGTGATCATCAGCCGCCACAATGCCTACCACGGATCCACCGTGGCGGGCGCCAGCCTGGGCGGCATGAAGGGCATGCACGCCCAGGGCGGACTGCCCATTCCCGGCATAGTGCACATCGACCAGCCCTATCACTTCGGTGAAGGGCAGGGGATGAGTGCCGAGGCGTTCGGACTGGAGCGGGCCCGCCAGCTGGAGCAGAAGATCCTGGAACTGGGGGCGGACAAGGTCGCCGCCTTCATCGGGGAACCCATCCAGGGTGCCGGCGGCGTCATCATTCCGCCCGACAGCTACTGGCCCGAGATCCAGCGCATCTGCGACAAGTACGACATCCTGCTCATCGCCGACGAGGTGATCTGCGGTTTCGGGCGCACCGGTTACTGGTTTGCCAGCGAAGGTTTCGGCATCAAGCCGGATCTGATGTGCCTGGCCAAGGGCATCACCTCCGGCTACCTGCCGATGGGGGCCGTGATGGTCGGCGACAGGGTCGCCAGGGTGCTGGTGGAGGAGGGGGGGGAGTTCAACCACGGCTTCACCTATTCCGGTCATCCGGTCGCCTGCGCCGTGGCGATTGCCAACATTAAGCTTATGCAAAGCGAAAGCATAGTTAAGCGCATTCATGATAATATCGGCCC
Organism: Aeromonas sp. TECH754; assembly: GCF_056279295.1. Classification (NCBI taxonomy): domain Bacteria; kingdom Pseudomonadati; phylum Pseudomonadota; class Gammaproteobacteria; order Aeromonadales; family Aeromonadaceae; genus Aeromonas; species Aeromonas sp. TECH754. The sequence continues at coordinate 4,114,837 of NZ_JBWBRA010000001.1, forward strand.
CTATTTGCAACGCCGCTGGAGCGAACTGGCCGATCACCCGCTGGTGGGGGAGACCCGGGGTAAGGGTCTGGTTGCCGCGTTGGAAATAGTCCAGGACAAGGTGACGAAACGTCGTTTCCCGGCTGAGCTGCAAGCCGGGATGACCTGTAGGGAGTTCTGCTTTAACAATGGCTTGGTGATGAGGGCGGTCGGCGATACCATGATCATATCGCCCCCCTTGGTGATCACCGAGGAACAGGTGGATGAATTGGTCAAACTGGCCAGGCTCAGTCTGGATCTGACGGCGGCAAAGCTGCAGGAATAGGCTGTACCCGGGCAGATTGGCTTACGCATACAATTTGCTTAGGAGACAAGGACTATGTCTTTTAAAAAAGGAATGATGGCTGCTTCCGTGGCGCTGGTCATGATGAGTACCGGGGCGATGGCCGACGAGAAGGTGCTGCACGTCTACAACTGGAGCGATTATATCGCGCCAAATACCCTGGAAGATTTCCAGAAAGAGACGGGCATCAAGGTGGTCTATGACGTGTTCGACAGCAACGAGGTGCTGGAAGCCAAGTTGCTGGCGGGCAGTTCGGGCTATGACATAGTCGTGCCGTCGAACTCCTTCCTGGCCAAGCAGATCCAGGCAGGCGTGTTCCAGAAGCTGGACAAGTCCAAACTCTCCAACTGGAAAAACCTGGATACCTCGTTGCTCAAGGCACTCGAGCCGAGCGATCCGGGTAACCAGTATTCGGTGCCTTATCTGTGGGGCACCATCGGCTACGCCTACAACATCGACAAGGTAAAGGCGGTGTTGGGGGCGGATGTGCCGCTGGACTCCTGGGATCTGGTGTTCAAGCCGGAAAACATGGCCAAGTTGAAGGAGTGCGGTGTCTCCTTCCTCGACTCACCGACCGAAATGCTGCCGGCCGCCCTGAAATATCTGGGCTTCGATCCGAACAGCCAGAAACCGGATGAGTTGAAGAAGGCGGAGGAGCTGTTCCTCTCCATCCGCCCCTATACCGCCTACTTCCACTCCTCCAAATACATCTCGGATCTGGCCAACGGCAACATCTGCGTGGCGGTCGGTTATTCCATGGACTTGCAGCAGTCCAAGTCCCGGGCGATCGAGGCCAAGAACGGGGTCAATCTGACCTACGTGATCCCGAAAGAGGGGGCAGGCAGCTTCTTTGACATGCTGGCCATTCCGGCCGATGCCAAGAACGTGGAAGAGGCCCATGTATTCCTGAACTATCTGATGAAGCCTGAGGTGATCGCCAATATCACCAACCAGATTCATGCACCCAATGGCAATAGCGCATCAACCCAGTTCGTGGACAAGGCCATCAGCTCGGATCCAGGGGTATACCCGTCCGGCGAGACCTTGGCGAAGATCTACACCTTCCCGGCCCTGCCGGCCAAGGTGCAGCGTCTGATGACCCGCAGCTGGACCAAGATCAAATCGGGTAAATAAGTGACGAATGCCCCTCCCGGTCCGCAGTTCGGCCGGGAGGGAGGTGACCCACCCGACAGGTTGGACGGCGCGTATGGATGCGCGACGGGCAAAATCACACATATGAGGACTGATAAGTGCACATGACCAAGATAGCAACGCTGGCCCTGACCCTGGGGTTTGCAAATCTGACCCTGGCAGCCCCTGTGGTTCATTTTTACAACTGGTCCGATTATATCGGCGAGACCACCCTCAGTGACTTTCAGCAGAAGACCGGGATCAAGACCGTCTACGACGTGTTCGACTCCAATGAGACGCTGGAAGGCAAGTTGCTGACCGGGCGAACCGGTTACGATCTGGTCGTGCCCTCCAACAATTTCCTGGCCAAACAGATCAAGGCAGGGGCTTTCCAGAAGCTGGATCCCACCCTGTTGCCGAACGTGGCCAATCTGGATCCCATGTTGCTCAAGCAGCTCGACAAGGTGGATCCGGGTCATCAATACGCCGTGCCCTATCTGTGGGGTACCAACGGCATAGGTTACAACGTCGAGAAGGTGAAGGCCGCGCTCGGCGTCGACAAGATTGACTCCTGGGCCGTCATCTTCGAGCCGGAAAACATGAAGAAGCTGTCCCACTGCGGCGTCGCCTTCCTCGACTCGGCCGACGAGATGATCCCGGCGGCGTTGAACTACCTCGGCATCAGCCCCAACAGCCATGATCCGGCCGATCTCAAGCGCGCCGAGGAGCTGCTGTTGAAGGTGCGCCCCTATGTGGCCTACTTCCACTCCTCCAAGTACATCGGCGATCTCGCCAACGGCGACATCTGCGTCGCGGCTGGCTTCTCCGGCGACATCCTGCAGGCGGCGGCGCGGGCCGACGAGGCGGGCAAGGGCATCAAGATTGCCTACAGCATTCCGAAGGAGGGTGGCAACCTCTGGTTCGACATGATGGCCATCCCGGTCGATGCCACCAATGTCAAAGAGGCGCACGCCCTGATCAACTACATTCTCGAGCCGGAAGTGATCGCCAAGGTGAGCGACTACGTGGGGTATGCGAACCCCAACACCAAGGCGGGCGAGTTCATGGACAAGCGTGTGCGCGATGACGAATCCGTCTACCCCCCCCAGGCGGTGCTGGAGCGGCTCTATGTGCAGGATGCACATCCGCGCTCGGTGCAGCGCCTGATCACCCGGAGTTGGACCAAGATCAAGTCCGGAACCTAACCTTGGCGCCCATCCCGGGGCGCCAGATTGTTTTATGGATCGGCTCAAGGCCGGTATCACGTTTGGGAGTTTGGTAATGGCGATAGCCTCCAGTGCCTACAAGAAAGCCCTCGAGGGCAGCCAGCAGCGTAAAGAAGTGCTGGTCAAAATAGACAGGGTAAGCAAGCAGTTCGACGAAACGCTGGCGGTCGACAACGTGTCCCTCAACATCCACAAGGGGGAGATCTTCGCCTTGCTGGGAGGCTCCGGCTCCGGCAAATCTACCCTGCTGCGGATGCTGGCCGGGTTCGAGCGCCCCACCGAGGGGCGTTTGTTCCTCGATGGGGTCGACATTACCGACATGCCGCCTTACGAACGGCCGATCAACATGATGTTCCAGTCCTACGCCCTGTTCCCCCACATGACGGTGGCGCAGAACATTGCCTTCGGCCTCAAGCAGGACGGCCTGCCCAAGGCCGAGATCGATGCCCAGGTCGAGGAGATGCTCAAGCTGGTGCAGATGACCCAGTATGCTCGTCGCAAGCCGCACCAGCTCTCCGGTGGCCAGCGCCAGCGGGTGGCACTGGCCCGTTCATTGGCCAAGCGCCCCAAGCTGCTGCTGCTGGACGAACCCATGGGGGCACTGGACAAGAAGCTGCGCTCCAGGATGCAGCTCGAGCTGGTCGAGATCATCGAGCGGGTCGGCGTGACCTGCGTCATGGTGACCCACGATCAGGAAGAGGCCATGACCATGGCCGAGCGGATCGCCATCATGCACCTGGGCTGCATCGAGCAGATCGGCAGCCCGATGGACATCTACGAGACCCCGGCCAGCCGCCTGGTGTGCGAGTTCATCGGCAACGTCAACCTGTTTGACGGCCTGCTGGTGGAGGATGAGCAGGACCACGCCACCATCGCCTGTGCGGATCTGGAGCAGCCCATCTACGTGGGCCACGGCATCAGCTCCCGCGCCGAGAACAAGAAGGTGACCTATGCCCTGCGGCCGGAGAAGCTGCTGATGAGCACCCAGAAACCGAGCGATCTGGAGCATCCCGACTTCAACTGGACCAAGGGGCTGGTCTACGACATCGCCTACCTCGGTGGCCACTCGGTTTATCACATCCAGCTGCCCTCGGGCAAAATCGTGCAGGCCTTCATCGCCAACGCCGAACGCCACGGCAAGCGGCCAACCTGGGATGACCAGGTGTTCCTGTATTGGGAAGATGACAGCGGCGTGGTGTTGCAATCATGAAGGTATTGAGTCGACTGAAGCGACTGGGCGGACGCCAGCTGGTCATCGGCGTGCCGTTCTTCTGGCTGTTCCTGTTCTTCCTGCTGCCCTTCATCATAGTGGTGAAGATAAGCTTCGCCGAAGCGGACGTGGCCATCCCGCCTTATACCGACGTGGTGAGCTGGGCCGACAATCAGCTCACCATCTTGCTCAACATGGGCAACTACCTGCTGCTGCAGGAGGATGAGCTCTATATCGCGGCCTATCTGGGCTCTCTCAAGATGGCCCTCATCAGCACCATTCTCTGTCTGCTGATCGGTTATCCCATGGCCTACTCCATTGCGCGGGCCAACAAGGAGACCCAGACCGTTCTGCTGCTGCTCATCATGATGCCGACCTGGACCGCGATCCTGATCCGGGTCTACGCCTGGATGGGGATCCTCAGCAACAATGGCCTGCTCAACAGCCTGCTGATGGGCATTGGCCTGATTGACGAGCCGCTGATCATTCTCAACACCAACCTGGCGGTCTATATCGGCATCGTCTATTCCTACCTGCCGTTCATGGTGCTGCCGCTCTACGCCAACCTGGTCAAGCACGACCAGAGCCTGCTGGAGGCGGCCTCAGATCTCGGCGCTCGCAACCTGACCCGGTTCTGGCAGATCACGGTGCCGCTCTCCAAGAACGGCATCATCGCCGGCTGCATGCTGGTGTTCATCCCGGTGGTCGGTGAGTTCGTCATCCCGGAACTGCTCGGCGGCCCCGAGACCCTGATGATCGGCAAGGTGCTGTGGCAGGAGTTCTTCAACAACCGTGACTGGCCGGTGGCGTCCGCCCTGGCAGTGGTGATGCTGGCGGTGCTGATAGTCCCGATTATCCTGTTCAACCGCAACCAGGCGAAGGAATTGGAGGGCAAGGTATGAAGAAGGTACTGCTGATAGTCCCCCTGTCATCCCTGTGCAACCGCAACCAGGCCAAAGAGCTGGAGGGTAAAGTATGAGGCGCTTCGGTTTTGCCAAGCTGATGCTGTGGCTGGGGCTGCTGTTTATCTACCTGCCCATGCTGATCATGGTGATCTACTCCTTCAACGCCTCCAAGCTGGTGACGGTGTGGGGTGGCTGGTCGCTGAAGTGGTACTTCGGCCTGCTCGACAACAAGCAGCTGATAGGCTCGGTGTTGCGCTCGCTGGAGATCGCCTTCTATACCGCCATCGCGGCGGTGGCGTTGGGAACCATGGCGGCCTTCGTGCTGACCCGGATCCCGCACTTCCGCGGCCGCACCCTGTTCGGTGGCCTGGTGACGGCGCCTCTGGTCATGCCGGAGGTGATCACCGGTCTGTCACTGTTGCTGCTGTTCGTGGCCATGGCTCAGCTGATTGGCTGGCCGGCCGAGCGGGGCATGCTGACCATCTGGATAGCCCACACCACCTTCTGTACCGCCTACGTGGCGATCGTGGTGTCGGCGCGGCTGCGGGAGCTGGATCTCTCCATCGAGGAGGCGGCCATGGATCTGGGGGCCAAACCCTGGAAGGTGTTCTTCCTGATCACCATCCCGATGATCGCCCCCTCCCTGGCGGCGGGCGGCATGATGTCCTTCGCCCTGTCGCTCGATGATCTGGTGCTGGCGAGCTTCGTCTCGGGCCCAGGTGCCACCACCCTGCCGATGGAGGTGTTCTCGGCGGTGCGCCTCGGCGTGAAACCCGAGATCAACGCGGTAGCCAGCCTGATCCTGCTGTCGGTGTCACTGTTTACCTTCAGCAGCTGGTATCTGATGGCCAGGGCGGAGAAGCGCCGCCGCGCCGAGATCGCCATGACCACCCAGATGCAAGCCGTCGCCTGACGCCTGTTTGGGGCTTGCGTCCAAGCCTCGACAGCTCCTAAGATCCGCATTCTCTCATCCAGCAGGAGGATAGAATGCGGATTTCCCTCTTCATCGGCCAAGGCGCCGAACTGAATCCCGAGCAGGCCCCCGGCCTCGTCAGTGCCATCCACAAGCAGGCTGTCCACCAGCCCCTGTGGTGCAGTTTCGCGGGTCTGGCTGGCGATGAGCAGAGCGACCAGCGCCATCACGGTGGCCCGGACCGGGCACTGCATTACTATCCCGCCGATCACTATCCCTGGTGGCAGACCTGGCAAAGCGCGCTGGGCTTGCCTGCTCCCCGGACTCCTTGGCAGCCCGCCGCCTTTGGCGAGAACCTTTCCGGCCTCGGGCTGACCGAGACGCAAGCCTGTATCGGCGATGTCTATCGCCTCGGTGATGCCCTGATCCAGACAAGTCAGCCGAGATCCCCCTGTTTCAAGCTCAATCAGCGTTTCGGTTATGCGCACCTCTCGCAGGTGATGCAGCTTGGTGGTCGCTGCGGCTGGCTGCTGCGGGTGCTGGAGGAAGGCACGGTCGCCCCGGATGCGCAGATGGTGCTGGTAGACAGGCCCTATCCCGCGCTGACGGTGAGGCGCACCGCCGACATCCTGTTCAACCAGGTGCGCAACGAGGATGACCTGCAGTTGCTGCTGGATAACCCGGCGCTCTCGCCGAACTGGCGCCAGCACGCGGCCAACTGGCTGGAGCACGGGGTGGTGGCGGATTGGCGGCGCCGGCTGCTGGGGCCAACCGAGTTTCAGCTACCGGAGTAAAGGGGATAACAGATCCCCTTGTGGCAGTGCATGTCGAAGGTGCGAAAAATGCTGAATTGTTGAGCGGTAAGCGTTTTTTTCCCGTCAGAGAGAAAAAAGGCTTGTGTATGGTCTGGGCTTTCGGTAAATTCTCGCCCCGCAGACATCGGTGTGTAGCGCAGCTTGGTAGCGCACTTCGTTCGGGACGAAGGGGTCGGAGGTTCGAATCCTCTCACACCGACCATATTAGAAAAGGCCGCTCAATGAGCGGCCTTTTCGCATCTGAAATTCGGCCGGGCTGCCGGTCAATCGAAGAAAGAATCAGCCCTAAGGTGCTCCCGGGCTGGATGCCGGCCATTAAAAGGGCCACCGCTCGGTGGCCCACTGGTGGAGTCTGATGTTGACTCCGGCACTCTAGATTGTGGCAATCTCGTTGTGGGTCTTGTCTATGGTGCCCTCCTTGCGCCCGGGGCGCTTGCTCAGATGTGCCAGTGTTGATGGCGCAATGCCTTGAAGCCGTGTTGAGTTTGCAGAGCCGCATGCTTGGGGTACTCGCTGATGAAGTGGCCGAGACCCTCCACCAGTTGTGAGCGCAACGAAGACACGGGCTCATGCCAGGCTTGCAGGCAGAGATGGCCGGGGATCAGCTGCTCTCGATACGCTTCCAGCAGCTGTTCTGGCCAGGGTTCAATACCGGAATCATGACGCAGTAGATAGTGGGCGGCGGGTTCACGGGCATAGATGAACTGAACTTGGGCCAGGTCGCGTTGGCTTAGCGTTTGACTGCCGATATGGCAGGTCAAATATTTTCCCGTCTTCAGGTTCAAGAAGTGACCGCGTTGCCGACAGGCGATGATGCGATACCAGGGCAGGGGCGAACAAAGAGAATACCCCTCCAGCTCCTGTTCCAGCCAGTGACGACACTCAGGGGTATGTACCTCGTCGAGCATGAGCTCGATCTGTGTCAGTAAGGCTCTGGATGGTTTGGTAGCCAGTGTCGCGCTCATCGTCTGCAATCCTCCCTCTGCACACAATCCCGACTTTCAGTATGGACCTCGAAGTGGCGCAGGGGCCAGGGTTTCTATTGATTAAAATCAGCTTAGAAGTGCATTTTTTATGCAATAAAGCCCTTAACCGACGAGATAAGTACCGGTTCCGAAGGCTATGTGGGTCCCCTCTTCGTTGTGCAGTTCCATACGGGCGACGGCCACCTTGCTGCCGGCGCGGATGATGTGGGCGGTGGCGATAAACTCGTTGCCGCGGCCGGGACGCAGGTAGTCCACCCGCAGATCGATGGTGCCGAGGCGGGAGAAGCGCTCCTTGAGGTAGCTGGGGGAGAAGTCCTCCAGCTCGTCGATGCAGGAGGCCGCCACTATCATGCCGCCTGCCACGTCCAGCAGGCTGGCGGTGACGCCGCCGTGCAAGATATTGTGGAAGGGGTTGCCGATGAGCTTGTCTTCCATCTTGATGCGCAGCTCCACCTTCTCGAAGTCGTAGTGCGTCACCTGCAGGCCGATCAGCTTGTTGAACGGCATCCGCTCGGCAAACAGATTGGCGATGCCACTGAGCGCCATCTTCTTCAGCATGTGTTTCATTCCCTGATCCCAATCCCTGGCGGCAAGCCGAGTAAAAACTCCAGCCAGTCTGCAACAGTTCCGTAACAGTCGCAATGGCAGGTTTATTGTGAGCGGCGGCTGCTTTAGAATGGCGACCCCAAAGGAGAGCCCATGACCGCTATCGCCGATATCCAGCCCGACTCTCAGCCCGATGCTGTGCCCGAGACACCACTTGCCCTGCTGCAGGCGGTGTTCGGCTACCAGCAGTTCCGGCCGGGTCAGCTCGAGATCATCGAGCAGATAGTGGCGGGCCGCGATGCGCTGGTGCTCAAGCCCACCGGCGGCGGCAAGTCGCTCTGCTTCCAGATCCCGGCCCTGCTGCGCCCTGGCTTGGGCGTGGTCGTCTCCCCGCTTATCTCGCTGATGAAGGATCAGGTGGACAGCCTGCGCGCCAACGGCGTGGCGGCGGCCTACATCAACTCGGCCCTGAGCCGGGAGGAGATGATCCAGAACTTCGCCGCCATGCGCCGCGGCGAGATCAAGCTGGTCTACGTCTCGCCGGAGCGCCTGCTGCAGCACGAATTCATGGATCGGCTGGCGGAGCTGCCGCTCGGCCTGTTCGCCATCGACGAGGCGCACTGCGTCTCTCAGTGGGGCCACGATTTTCGGCCGGAATACGCGGCGCTGGGGCGGCTCAAGCAGTGGTTCCCCCAGGTGCCGGTGGTGGCGCTTACCGCCACCGCCGACGAGGCGACCCGCAGCGACATGCTGCATCGGCTGGAGCTCCACGACCCCTTTATCCACACCGCCAGCTTCGACAGGCCCAACATCCGCTACAGCCTGGTGGAGAAGTTCAAGGCGGCGGAGCAACTGCTGCGCTACGTGCAGAGTCAGAAGGGCAACTGCGGCATCGTCTACTGCTCCAGCCGCAATCGGGTGGAGGAGGTGGCCGAACGGCTCTCACGTCACGGCTGCAAGGCGGCGCCCTATCACGCCGGTCTGCCGCTGGATCAGCGCCTGCGCACCCAGGATGCCTTCCTCAAGGATGACGTCGAGATAGTGGTGGCGACGGTGGCCTTTGGCATGGGCATCGACAAGCCGAACGTGCGCTTCGTGGTGCACTACGACATCCCCAAGAACATCGAATCCTACTATCAGGAGACCGGCCGTGCGGGCCGTGACGGTACCCCGGCCGAGGCGCTGCTGCTGTACGATCCCGCCGACATCGGCCGGGTGCGGCGGTTGCTCGACAACATCGAGAACCCGCAGCAGCTGCAGGTGGAGCAGTACAAGCTCAACGTGATGGCGGCCTTTGCCGAGGCGCAGACCTGCCGCCGTCAGGTGCTGCTCAACTACTTCGGCGAGTACAACGACAAGCCGTGCGGCAACTGTGACATCTGCCTGGACCCCCCCAAGAGCTATGACGGCACCGAGGACGCCCAGAAGGCGCTCTCCTGCGTCTGGCGGGTGGGCCAGAACTTCGGGGTGGGCTACGTGGTGGAGGTGCTGCGCGGCTCCCTCAATCAGCGCATCAAGGATCACGGTCACGACAAGCTGTCGACCTACGGCATCGGCAAGGATCAGAGTCACGAGTACTGGATGAGCGTCATTCGCCAGCTGATCCACAAGGGGCTGCTGACCCAGAACATCACCCGCAATCTGGTGCTGCAGCTGACCGAGGCGGCCCGCCCTGTGCTGCGTGGCGAGCTGGCGCTGGCACTCGCGGTGCCGCGGCTGCAGCCCATCTCCAGTCGCAAGGAGAAGCGCAACGGCCTGCTCGACAGCGCGAACTACGACAAGCGGCTGTTCAAGGAGCTGCGCAACCTGCGCAAGCAGATCGCCGAGGAGGAGGAGGTGCCGCCCTACGTGGTGTTCAACGACGCCACCCTGGTCGAGATGGCGCAGCTGATGCCGATGACCGAGGACGAACTGCTGGCGGTGAACGGGGTCGGCCACCGCAAGCTGGAGCGCTTCGGTGAAGCCTTCATGGACCTTATCATCGAGTATTGCCGCCGCTAGGAGCGCTCTCTGGTGGCGATGGGTCAGCGGCGATGCCGATGACCGAAGACGAGCTGCTGGCGGTCAATGGCGTGGGTCACCGCAAGCTGGAGCGCTTCGGTGAGGCCTTCATGGACCTTATCATCGAGTATTGCCGCCGTTAGGAGCGCTCTCTGGTGGCGATGGGTCAGCGGCGATGCCGATGACCGAGGACGAGATGCTGGCGGTCAACTGGGTCGGCGACCACCTGATCAAAGGCAGTGCGACGAACTGCATTTTTAATGTATGGTGAATTAATTCACTATAAACACGAGATTTTTCACTGCTTCAGGCCGGCATAATAGGCGGCCAGGTTCTCCATATCCGCCTCGGTCAGCGCCGCCATAAAGGGAGCCATCATGGGGTCCTTGCGTTGACCGTCCTTGAACGCCTTCATCTGTTTGAGGAGGTAAGGGGCATGCTGGCCCGCCAGATTCGGGTAGAGGGGCACGCTGGCCTTGCCCTCGGGTCCATGACAGGCGGCGCACAGCACGGCCTTCGCCTTGCCGGCCTCCACATCGGCCGCCCTGGCGTGCTGACCCGAGAACAGTGCCAGCAGTGGCAGGACATAGACCCATTTTTGCATCTTCATTTTCCTCGATTCGAAATAGCGCCATCCGTGTTGGCCCAAGAGGGGACAACGGCGGTATAAAGAGTGACACGAGCATACGCAGGGACGACCCTCACCACCATGAAGCTGATCAATACTTTCGCCACCGAACTGCCCTGGGCCTGTGAACCCGTGGCGCCCCAACCCCTGCACAACGCCAGGCTGCTGCACCTCAACCACGGCTTGCTGCGCGAGCTGGGGCTGGCAGACGTCAGCGAGGCCGACTGGCTCGCCTGCTGCGGCCTGGGCCAGCCTCTGGCGGATATGCAGCCGGTGGCCCAGGTCTACGCGGGTCATCAGTTCGGCGGTTACAGCCCGCGCCTCGGCGATGGCCGCGCCATGCTGCTCGGGGAGCAGCAAGCCCCCGATGGCAGCCGCTGGGATCTGCACCTGAAAGGGGCGGGCAAGACCCCCTTCTCCCGCTTCGGCGATGGCCGCGCCGTGCTGCGCTCCAGCATCCGCGAGTATCTGGCCTCAGAAGCGCTGCACGCCCTCGGAATCCCCAGCACCCGCGCTCTGGTGTTGGTGGGCAGTGACGAGCCCATCTACCGGGAGCAGACCGAGAGCGGGGCGACCGTGCTGCGCACCGCGCCGAGCCACCTGCGCTTCGGCCACTTCGAATATTTCGCCTGGAGCGGCCAGGGGGAGAAGATCCCCGCCCTCATCGACTATGCGCTGCGCCACCACTTCCCCGACCTGACAAATGGCGCGGAGCTGTTTGCCGAGGTGGTGCGGCGCACCGCGCGGCTGATCGCCAAGTGGCAGGCGGCGGGCTTCTGCCACGGGGTGCTGAACACCGACAACATGTCCCTGCTGGGGCTGACCCTGGATTACGGCCCTTACGGCTTCATCGACGCCTATGTGCCGGACTTCGTCTGCAACCACTCGGATCCGGGCGGTCGCTACGCGCTGGATCAGCAGCCGGCGGTCGGCTACTGGAACTTGCAAAAGCTCGCCCAGGCGCTGGCGGGCCATGTGGAGGGCGAGGCGCTGGCAGGGGCGCTGGCCCAGTACGAGCACCAGCTGATGCTGCACTACTCCGAGCTGATGCGCGACAAGCTGGGGTTGGCGAGCTGGGAGGATCAGGATCCGGCCCTGTTCCGCGAGCTGTTCCAGCTGCTGGCGAGCCAGCGAGTGGACTATCACCTCTTCCTGCGCTGGCTCGGCGAGCTGACCCTGGAAGGTGGCTGGCCTGCGTCCTTGCTGGCGCTGCTGCCGGATCCCGCGCTCTGGCAGGGGTGGCTAACGAGCTATCGGGAGCGCCTTATCCGGGAGGGGAGTGAGGATGTCGCCCGCAAGGAACGGATGGACACGGTCAATCCCAAGTACGTGCTGCGCAACGCCCTGGCCCAGCAGGTGATAGATGCCGCCGAGCGGGGGGACATGGCGCCGTTCGAGCGGCTGTTTGCGGCCCTGCAACACCCCTATGCGGAGCAACCGGAATATGAAGATCTCGCCACCCCGGTGGCTGCCTGGTATTGCGGCGGCGAGCTTTCTTGCAGTAGCTGAGAGATGCAGCAGTGGAGGGATGAGAGATGAATTGGCGTATCACGCAGATAGACACTGAGCCAGCGGTGCTGATGCTGGATTGTCCCGGGCTCTGTTGGGATAACTTCCCCGCCCTGGCCGAGGCCTTGCTGAAGGCGTGGGAGCTCGAGCCCGTTGAGCGGGACTGGGGGGCGGATCGTCACAGCTGGTTGCTGGCGTTTGAGGGGAGCCAGCTTCGGCTGGAGTTCGAGCACCACGGTGGCTGCTGGCTGGAGGCGGTACGCCCGGCCGATCGCGAGGTGGTGCTCTGGCTCGGCCAGCAGCATAAGGATTGAACTATCACGTCGGGGGCGTATAATCTCGCCCCTCAATTATCGCCATGGTGGCGGTATGGGTTCCCTAACCCCATTAACCAAAAAGGTCACAATATGAATCTGACCCCTGCTCAGCACCAGACGGCGCTGGTGCGTCTCTCGTTGTTCCACATTTTGATCATCGCCAGCAGCAACTATCTGGTGCAACTGCCGATCACCATCTTTGGCTTCCATACCACCTGGGGCGCCTTCAGCTTCCCGTTCATCTTCCTGGCCACCGATCTGACGGTGCGAGTCTTCGGTGCCGGGCTGGCGCGCAAGATCATCCAGACCGTGATGCTGCCCGCGCTGGCGGTTTCCTACGTGCTCTCGGTGCTGTTCTTCGAGGGCAGCTATCAGGGCGTGGGCAATCTGGCCGAGTTCAACCTGTTCGTGGCGCGCATCGCCCTGGCCAGTTTCATGGCCTATCTGGTGGGCCAGTTCATGGACGTGGTGGTGTTCAACCGGCTGCGGCTGCTCAGGGCCTGGTGGGTGGCGCCGGCGGCCTCGACCCTGTTCGGCAACCTGGTGGATACCATCGCCTTCTTCAGCATCGCCTTCTGGCGCAGCACGGATCCCTTCATGGCCGAGCACTGGGTCGAGATAGCGACCGTGGACTATGTGTTCAAGCTGCTGATAAGCCTGGGATTGTTCGTGCCGCTCTACGGCGTGCTGCTGCGCTACCTCAGCCGCAAGCTGGTGGGAGAGGCCGGCATCGCCGGTTTGCAGACCGCGAGCCGCCAGGCCTGATGGAGAATGACCACCCAGGGGTGGTCATTTTTTTTGCATTTCTCTTAAATAATACTTGCACAGTTAAATGAGAATGATTATTGTTAACTTGTTTTCCGGGAAAGACTTCATTCGTTCCAACGTGATGGACTTCTTGTGAAGGCACGACATTGCTCACATTGCTTCCAGTTAAGGGGCCGGTAGATTACTGGCCCTCTTTTTTTTGTCTTTTTTCAGCCGCTTGCAGCCGAATGACGGCCATAAAAAATGGGAGCCAGGGCTCCCATCTTCAGTCTGTGTCGGCTTACTCGATGTCGAGTGCATCGGGGGAGAGGATCACCCCTGTGGTATCGGCATAGAGGTGATCGTCCGGCAGGAAGGTGACGCCGCCGAAGTTGACCGGCAGATCGGTCTCTCCCACGTCCTTGCTGTCGGCACCGACCGGGATGGCCGCCAGGGCCTGGATGCCGATGTCCAGATCTTCCAGGATATCGACCTCGCGCACGCAGCCGTAGCAGACGATGCCTTCCCAGCCATTTTCCGCCGCCGTAGTGGCGATCTCGCTGTCGATCAGCGCCCGGCGCATGGAGCCGCCGCCGTCGATCAGCAACACGCGACCGATGCCGTTCTCCTTGACCAGTTCACGGATCAGGCCGTTCGATTCGAAGCATTTGATCGTGGTGATGACACCGCCGAAGGAGGCGCGTCCGCCGAAGGAGCAGAGCATGGGTTCGAGCACATCCACCATGTCCTGATAGATGTCGCACAGTTCTGAAGTGTTGTATTCCATTGAGTCAGATCCACCGCTGGAAACAGGTGGATCCAGTATAAGGAGTGGGGGGGGCATTTCAACGACTATTCCTTGCTCGAATGCGTGAATTGCTGCTTTTGTGCTCAGGGCAACATCGCACATTCCCATATTGGACAAGGACTTGGTCTATGCATTGCGGGCCCTGGATGAAAGAAGAGAGCCCTTGAGGCTCCCTTTCTAGCGGTGTGTGCACTCACAAGGCACTAGAGCAGGAACAGCGTCGCCAGGCCTAGGAAGATGAAGAAGCCGCCGGTGTCGGTGATGGCGGTGATCATCACGCTGGCCCCCACCGCAGGATCCCGGCCGAGGCGAGTCATGGTCATGGGGATGATGACCCCCATCAGGGCCGCCACCAGCAGGTTCAGCATCATGGCCAGCGTCATCACGGCGCCCAGCGCCGCATCCTGATAGAGGAAGTAGGTGGCTATCCCCATGGTGCCGCCCCACACCAGGCCGTTGACCAGCGCCACCCCCAGCTCGCGCCACAGCAGGAAGGAGACGTTGCCCGGCTGGATGTGCTGCAGCGCCAGCGCCCGCACTATCATGGTGATGGTCTGGTTGCCGGTGTTGCCGCCGATCCCCGCGACGATGGGCATCAGCGCCGCCAGCGCCACCAGCTGCGAGATGCTGTGCTCGAACAGACCGATGACGCGGGACGCCACGAAGGCGGTGCAGAGGTTCAGCGCCAGCCAGGCCCAGCGCGTCTTGACCGCCTTGCTGACCGGGGCAAAGATGTCCTCATCTTCGCTGATCCCGCCCATGCGGCGCAGATCGGTGTCGCTCTCCTCATAGACCAGATCCACCACCTCGGCGACGGTGAGCCGCCCCATCAGCTTGCCCTTGGCATCCACCACGGCGGCGGAGACCAGGTCGTCCCGCTCGAAGGTGCGGGCCGCCGCCTCGTCGTTGTCCTCCGGATCGAAAGTGACGGGATTGCGCTCCATCACGTCGCTCACCTTGGTGGCGGGCTTGTGCAGCAGCACTGTGGTGAGCGGCAGCTCCCCCTGCAGCCGGTTGCGGCGGTCGGTGACGAACAGCTTGTCGGTGTTGGCGGGGATCTTGCCGAGCTGGCGCAGATAGCGCTGCACCGTCGCCAGGGTTATCTCGGCCCGCACCGTGATGATCTCGAAGTCCATCATGGCGCCGACCGTGTGCTTGCCGTAGCGGATCACCTCCCGCACCCGGTCGCGCTGGTCGGGGGCCATGGAGGTGAGCAGCCGCCCCATCAGGTTGCGGGGCAGGTATTGGCCGAGGTAGATCTGATCGTCGATGTCGAGGCTGCGCAGGGCCTGCAGCAGCTCCTTGTCGCTCATGCCGCTGATCAGGCTGTCCCATACCGTCTCCGAGGCTTCGACCAGGATCTGGCCGTGCCGCTCCGGGTCTACCTGCTGCCAGAGCACGTGGCGCTCGTCCGGCGGCAGGGATTCCAGCGCATCGGCGATGTCGGCGGCTGGCAGGCTGTTGACCAGTCGCGTCAGCTCGCTGGTCTGATCCCGCAGCTCGGCATCCTGCACCCCTTGCGGGTCGAGCAGGCTGTCGGTGAGGGCATCGTCGGCCAGCAGCAGGCTGAGGATGCGGGATCTGTCTTGTTCACGCTGTTTGGCGCTGTTCTTGGCGGGCAGAGACATGAAGCAGTATTCCTGAAATCGAATTCGGTGGGCCGGTTGGCCGTCCCCATAGGATACCAGACTCAAAACAAGAGGTTATGACAGTCAGCGCAGTAAAAGAAACGCCACCCAAGGGTGGCGTTGTCAAAACCGGCGGTGCCGGGTGTCTCAGGCCGATGCCGCAATCCGCGACGGAGCATTGGCCTGGCCGAACCAGGCGAGCTGGTCAGCCAGGGTGACCACTGAGCCCACCATGATGAGGGCCGGGCTCTCGACGCCGATGGCGAGCTCGGGCAGTTGGTCAAGGGTGCCGCGAATGACCCGCTGGCAGGGCTGGGTGCCGCGCTCGACCAGAGCCACCGGTGTGTCGCCCTCCTTGCCATGGGCCAGCAGCTGCTCGCGGATGGTGGCGCAGGATGAGAGCCCCATGTAGAACACCAGGGTCTGCTTGTCTCGGGCCAGCAGGGGCCAGTCGAGATCCTGGGTGCCGCCCTTGCCGTGGGCGGTGACGAAGCGCACGCTCTGGGCATGATCGCGATGGGTCAGCGGAATGCCGGCGTAGGCGGCGCAGCCGCTCGCCGCCGTGATCCCCGGTACCACCTGGAAGCCCACGCCGCTGCCGACCAGCGTCTCCAGCTCCTCGCCGCCACGGCCGAAGATGAAGGGGTCGCCCCCCTTCAGCCGTACCACCCGCAGCCCCTTCCTGGCCTCATCCAGCAGCAACTGGTTGATGCCCTCCTGGGGCACGCAGTGGTTGCCCGCTTGTTTGCCGACGAAGATGCGTTTCGCATCGCGGCGCACCAACGCCATCACCTCGTCCGATACCAGCCGGTCATGGACCACCACGTCCGCCTGCTGCATCTGGCGCAGGGCGTGCAGGGTGAGCAGACCGGGATCGCCGGGGCCGGCGCCGACCAGGATCACCTCACCCTGGCTGGCTCCCTCTTCGGCGAACAGGTTGTCGGCCAGCTGATTGGCCGAAGCCTGGTCACCCCGTGCCAGTGCCTGACCGAGCCGGTCAGCGCCGAGCAGCCGCTCCCAGAACTGGCGTCGCTCCCCCATGCTGGCGAAGCGGGCCTTGACCCGCGCCCGCAGGCCGCCGGCGAAGGCCGCCACAGCGCCCAGATGCTGGGGCAGCAGGGCCTCCAGCTTCTCGCGCAGCAGACGGGCCAGCACCGGGGCCTTGCCGCCGGAGGAGATGGCCACCATCAGGGGGGAGCGGTCGATGATCGACGGCATGATGAAGCTGGATCGCTTGGGGTCATCCACCACGTTGGCAAAGATCCCCGCCTGGTTAGCGCTCTGGTAGACCAGGGCGTTCACCTCGCATCTGTCGGTGGCGGCCACCACCAGCCACTTGCCCGTCAACTGCGCCGGCTCGAAATCACCGGCCAGCCACTCGATGGTCTCGCTGTCGGCCAGTTCGGCCAGCTCGGGGTCGAGTCGGGGAGAGACGACAGTGAGCCGGGCGCCGGCATCCAGCAGCAGGCGCGCCTTGCGCAGAGCCACCTCGCCGCCGCCAACCAGCAGCACGGGTTTGTTGTCGAGTCGACAGAAGATGGGCAAGTAGTCCATGGGACCTCCGGATCAGGCGGTTTGGGTCTGGCTAACGGTTTCTTCGGTCACGGCAACCGGGCGCTCCGCCTTGGGGGTGGCATACCAGTAGCCCAGACCCATGAAGAGAGCGCCGGAGACGGTGTTGCCCAGCGTCACCCACAGCAGGTTGTGGCCGATGCCACCCAGGGTGTAGGCCTCGGAATGGGCGCCAAACCAGGAGAGGGCGAACAGGGTCATGTTGGCGATCGAGTGCTCGTAGCCGGAGGCGATGAAGGCCAGCAGGCACCACCAGATGGCGATGAACTTGGCCGCACCCTCGGTGCGCAGCGCCATCCAGATGGCGAGGCAGACCAGCCAGTTGCACAGCACGCCCTTCATGAACAGGGTCAGGGCCGGCGCCTGGGTCTTGGCCAGTGCCACCTTGTGCGCCAGGCTGCCCGCGTCCGGCAGCAGGCTGCCGCCGTAGGAATAGATCAGCGCCACCGCGATGGAGCCGAGCAGGTTGCCGGCCCAGGTCTGGGGCAGGATGCGCAGCAGATCCCCCATGGTGATCTTGCCCGTCTTCACCCCGAAGGTGAGGAACATGGTGTGGCCGGTGAACAGCTCGGAACCGGCGATGATCACCAGGGTCAGGGCGATGCCGAAGGTGGCGCCCATCACCAGCGGACGCACGCTCGGATCCACCAGGTTGCCCAGGGTGAAGATGAGGATGATGCCGAGGCCCACATAGGCCCCCGCCATGGCGGAGCTGAGCCAGAAGCCGAGCTTGTCGCTGCGCTCGAAGCGGTTGATGCGGGCCGCGTTGGCGGCGCATTTGTTAATGGTTTCGGTATACATGTTGGTTCTCTTTAAAAGGGGCAGCCCCGGGCTGCCCTGACATTCATGGTGTTAGATGGCGACCCAGACCTGCTGGTCGCGCACTTCGACGGGATAGCCCTGGACTGACATAGACGGATTCTCCATGCAGTGGCCATCTTTGAGACGAAAGTGCTGCTTCTTGAGGGGGCTGGCGACCCAGAGCTCGCCCTCGTGCTCGCAGATGAGGCCCCGCGACAGCACGTTGGCGGCGAAGAAGGGGTCCCGGTTGTCGATGGCGAACACCTCGGCCGCTTCGCTCGGGCGGAAGAGGGCGATCTGACGCCCTTCGAGCAGGGCGCAGACGCCGGTTCCTGGCAAAATGTCATTGAGTTGGCAGGCGAGTTTCATCACTTTGCCTCCATGTCGATCTGGTAGACGGGAATGCGCTCGGCCGGGGTGGCGGGCCTGTGCTGGTCGCGCTCGGTGACGAACTGTACGTCCGGGTCGCGTTTGCCGCTGTTGATGAAGTGGCTGAAGCGTTTGAGCTGTTCCTCTTCATTCAGGGTGCGGGACCATTCGCACTCGTAGCTGTCGATCAGCACCTGGATGTCGCGCTCCAGGGTCTCGTTTAACCCGAGCTTGTCGTCGATGATCACCTCGCGCAGGTAATCGACGCCCCCTTCCAGGTTGCCGAGCCAGACCGAGGTGCGCTGCAGTTTGTCGGCGCTGGTGACGTAGAACATCATGAAGCGGTCGATCAGCTGGATCAGGCTCTCACGGTCCAGATCCGAGGCGAGCAGGTCGGCGTGGCGCGGCTTCATGCCGCCGTTGCCGCCCACATAGAGGTTCCAGCCCGCGTCGGTGGCGATGATGCCGACGTCCTTGCCCTGGGCTTCCGCACATTCGCGGGTACAGCCGGAGACACCGAATTTCATCTTGTGCGGGGTACGGATGCCCTTGTAGCGATTCTCGAGGAAGACCCCGAGACCGACGCTGTCCTGCACGCCGAAGCGGCACCAGGTGCTGCCGACGCAGGTCTTGGCCATGCGCAGCGCCTTGGCGTAGGCCTGACCGGTCTCGAAGCCGGCGGCCAGCAACTTGCGCCAGATGGCGGGCAGATCGTCTTTCTGGGCACCGAACAGGCCGATGCGCTGGGCACCGGTGATCTTGGTGTAGAGCTGGTAGTCGCGGGCGACTTCGGCCACCGCCAGCAGGCCTTCCGGGGTCACCTCACCACCGGCCATGCGCGGGATGACGGAGTAGGTACCGTCCTTTTGCATGTTGCCGAGGAAGATGTCGTTGGTGTCCTGCAGCTGGGTGTTCCGCGGGGTCAGCACATAGTCGTTCCAGCAGGAGGCGAGGATGGAGCCGACCGTGGGTTTGCACACCTCGCAGCCACGGCCCTGACCGTGCTTGGCCAGCAGCTCGTCGAAGCTCTTGATCCCTTCCACCTTGACCAGGTGGAACAGCTCCTGACGGGAGTAGGAGAAGTGGCCGCAGAGGTGGTTGTTGACCTCGATGCCCTGCTTCACCAGCTCGGCGTTGAGCACCTGGCTGATGAGGGGCACGCAGCCGCCGCAACCGGTACCGGCCTTGGTGTGCTGCTTGATGGCGGCCAGGGTGGTGTGACCCTCGGCGACCGCCTGAGCGATGTCGCCCTTGGAGACGTCGAAGCAGGAGCAGATCTGGGCGCTGGCGGGCAGGGCGTCCACCCCCAGGGTCGGCTTGGCACCGGCGTAGGCGGGCAGGATCAGGGTGTCCGGGTGGGCCGGCAGCGGCATGGCGTTGAGCATCAGCTGCAGCAGGTTGCCGTAGTCGTCGACGTCACCGACCAGCACGGCACCGAGCAGGCGGCTGTTGTCTTCACTCACCACGATCTTCTTGTAGACGCCGGCCTGGTCGTCCTGGAACACATAGCTGTGGCTGCCAGGGGTGCGGCCATGGGCATCGCCGATGGAACCGACGGAGACGCCGAGCAGCTTCAGCTTGGCGCTCATGTCCGCCCCCTCGAAGCGGTTGTCGCCGCCGAGCAGGTGATCGACGGTGACCTGGGTCATCTTGTAGCCCGGCGCCACCAGGCCGAAGAAGCGGCCCTGCCAGGCGGCGCACTCGCCGATGGCATAGATGTCCGGATCCGAGGTGAGGCAGTGATCGTCGATCAGCACACCGCCACGGTCGGCGATGGCCAGCTCACAATAACGGCCGAGGGTGTCCTGCGGGCGGATGCCGGTGGAGAAGACCACCACGTCCACGTCAAGCTGGCTGCCGTCGGCGAAGGCGAGGCGGTGTTTGGCCTCCTTGCCGCCGTGCATCAGGATCTCGCTGGTGCTCTTGCTGGTGTGCACCTGCACGCCCATGGATTCGATCTTGCGGCGCAGCAGCTGGCCACCCTGACCGTCGAGCTGCTCCGCCATCAAGACGGGAGCAAATTCCACCACATGGGTCTCCAGGCCGAGCGCCTTGAGGGCCCCTGCGGCCTCCAGACCGAGCAGACCGCCCCCGATCACCACCCCGTTCTTGCCCGTTTTGGCGGCGCTGCGGATGGCTTTCAGATCCTCGATGGTGCGGTAGACGAAGCACTCGTGGTGCTGGCTGCCCTGGATGGGCGGCACCCAGGGGTAGGAACCGGTGGCCAGCACCAGCTTGTCATAACCGACCACAGTGCCCTTGTTGGAGTGCACCTCGCGCTTGGCGCGATCGATCAGCTTGACCGCCTCGCCGAGCAGTAGGCGGATGCCGTGCTTCTCGTAAAAACCGGGTTTGACGAGGGAGAGATCTTCGCTGGTGTGGTGGGAAAAATAGGAGGAGAGATGGACACGATCGTAGGCGGGGCGGGGTTCTGCACCGAAGACGGTGATCTCGAACTGGCCGGGATCGGACCGTTCGATCAACTCTTCGATGAAGCGGTGCCCCACCATGCCGTTACCTATGACGGCCAGTCTGACTTTGCTCATGATTGCCTCTGGATTGGAGTAATAAAACGTCATTCTGGGGTTAGGCTACCCAGTTGGAGGGGGCGGGCAATTGATGCAAATCAAGTGTCTATTTATATATCCCTAAAGGGGTGGTTTGGTGAAATTAAAAGCTATTTATAAATAGGTATACCAGTAGCCAAATTGGCCACTTCTGTGGGGGGGAGAGGAATAATCGGGGCCAATCGTGGGGGAGCCCGGCCGCCGTTGTGCCCGCCAACACCGTGCGGGGATCCGGCTATCTGGGGGTGACCCGGGAGAGGAGCGTTGAGTTGTTAACTTTCACCACTCTTGTCACCAGACAGCTCCACGGCATAGGGAGGTCTGGCGCAGGTGTCGCGGATCAGGTGGCGCAGCCAGCGATGGGCCGGATCGGCATCCAGCCGCGGGTGCCAGAGCAGGGCAAGGGTGATGCCGGGCAGGGGGAAGGGCAGGGGCAGCCTGACCAGGGTGTCGTGCAGGCTGGCGCAGTGCAGCTCGGGCACGGTCGCCACCAGATCGCTGCCGCGCACCAGCGCCAGCGCCGTGGCAAAGCCGGGCACCAGGGTGGTGACGGTGCGCTCCAGCTTCAGGGCGGCGAGCGCCTGGTCGACGGGGCCGTGCTCCTGGCCGCGCCGCGACACCAGCACGTGGCGGGCGGCGGCGTAGCGGGCGGCGGTCAGGGGCTTCTCGCACAACGGGTGACCCGGCCGTACCACGGCAACAAAATGGTCGTGAAACAAAGCCTGGGTATGGAGCTCGGGCGCCATATTGACCCCTATGACTCCGGTCTCGAAATCCAGCTCGCCGCCGCGCAAGGGGCCGCTCTCCTTGTCTGGCTTGGCCACGAAGTGCAGCCGCACCCCGGGGGCCTCGGCGGCGAGTCGGGCCAGCAGGGCCGCGCCGACCCCCTCCACGAAGCCATCGCTGGCGCGCAGGCGAAAGGTGCGCACCAGGTGGGCCGGATCTATCTCCCGCTCGGGGCGCAGCACGGCCTCGGCCGCTTGCACCAGCTGACTGACGTGCTCGCGCAGCGCCAGTGCACGCGGGGTGGGCACCAGCCCCCGGCCTGCCCGCACCAGCAGGGGATCACCGGTCGTCGTGCGCAGCCGGGCCAGCGCCCGGCTCATGGCGGAGGGGCTCAAGCCAAGCCGCCTGGCGGCGCCGGCCACGCTGCCCTCATCGAGCAGGGCATCGAGGGTAAACAGCAAATTGAGATCGGGTGTGTTCATGGTCATGCCTTGGGTCCTGGCTCCCATCCCGCGCCGGCTATCCGGCCTGTGCAACAGCTTGAGTTCGGGGAGGCTCATAGATTCATCATACCCGAGAACGTTCATCGTCATATGGCGTGCCATGCAGTTATAAGCTGCAAGCCGTGCGTCTTCCGCCCAGCCAGCGCCCTGGCTAGCCTTGTCGGCATCCTCCTCTGCCGAGATCCTTGCCATGTCCCACACTGCCACCCCTCTCTCATCTGCCGCCGTTCGCCGCGCCGGCCTGCTGGCGCTGGGGCTATCCACCCTGCTGCCCATGCTGGCGGCGAGCATGACCAACCTGGCGCTGCCGGCGCTGGGGCTGGCGTTCGTCGTCCCCCTCTCCAGCCTGCAATGGGTGCTGGTGGCCTATTTGCTGGGACTCAGCTGCCTGACGGTGGTGAGCGGGCGGCTCGGCGATCGCTTTGGTCGCCGCCGCCTGTTGCTGCTGGGGCTGGCCCTGTTCGCGCTGGCTTCCCTGCTGTGCGCCCTGGTGCCCGGTATTGGCTGGCTGATTGGCGCACGGGTGCTGCAGGGGATCGGTGCGGCCTGCATGCTCTCCCTGGCGCTGGCCATGGTGGGGCGGCAGTTACCCTCGGCGCGGTGCGGTTGGGGCATGGGGCTGCTCGGCACCCTGTCGGCCTGCGGCACCGCGCTTGGCCCCGCGCTCGGTGGCCTGCTGATCGCGCCTCTGGGCTGGCAGGCACCCTTTCTGCTGCTGGTGCCGCTCAGCTTGTTGGCGTTGGGCTGCGGTGTTGTCGGCTTGCCGGCAGATGAGCCTTGCACCAGGGGAGAAGGCATCAACCCTGGCGGCCTGCTGGCGCTGACGATCACGCTGCTCTGCTACGGCCTACTGCTGAGTGCGGGAGGCGGGCGCCTACTGTGGTTGCTCCCGGTTGGCGTGCTCGCCGCCGTGTTCTTCGTGCGCAGCGAGCTCCGCGCCCGTACCCCGCTGCTGCCACTGGCGCTGTTGCGTGCACCTGTGCTGCGGGGGGGGCTGCTCGGCAGCGGCCTGGTGGCTAGCGTGATGGTGGTGACCCTGCTGGTCGGCCCCTTCTATCTGCAGGGGGTATTCGGGTTCGATACGGTGACGGTCGGGCTCTGGATCTCGGGTGGGCCGCTGCTGGCGGCGCTGGCCGGAATGCCCGCCGGCTGGCTGGTGGACAGGCTGGGAGCCGAGCCTGTGGTCCGGCTCGGCTTGGGGGCCATGGCGATCGCCGCCTTCACGCTCGCGACTCTGGCTGCGGGGATGGGGCCGCTTGGTTATCTGCTGCCCATCCTGCTGATGACGGCCGGTTACGCCCTGTTCCAGACCGCCAACAACAGTGCCGTGATCGGGGCATCGAGCGAACAGAGCCGTGGCGCCATAGCAGGTTTGCTGACCCTGTCGCGCAACCTTGGGCAGCTGACCGGGGTGGCCGGGCTCGGTGGTCTGTTCGCCTGGCTGGCGGGTGGTGGCGATGGAGCTGTTTTGACCCGGGCCATGGAGGGGACTTTCGCCTTGGCGACATTGCCGATCGGGTTGGCGCTCTGGCTGGCCGGGGGTTGGTACACACAGGGGCTGACTGCGGCCGGTAAGCCCTAAAAGCAAACGCCTCCACAAGGGAGGCGTTTTTGCATCTGGTCGGCTTACAGGATAAAGCGGCTCAGATCTTCGTCCTCGATCAGCTTGCCGAGGTGGGCGTTGACGTAGTCGGCATCGATGGTGAAGGTCGCGCCGGACTGCTCGGAGGCATCGTAGGAGATATCTTCCATCAGTCGCTCCATCACGGTGTGCAGGCGGCGGGCACCGATATTCTCGGTGCGCTCGTTGACTTGCCAGGCGGCCTCGGCCAGACGGCGAATACCGTCCTTGGTGAACTCGATGGTGACCCCTTCGGTGGCCATCAGCGCCTGATACTGATCGGTCAGGGAGGCGTTAGGCTCGGTCAGGATGCGCTCGAAGTCTTCGGTGGTGAGGGCGGTCAGCTCGACCCGGATCGGCAGGCGACCCTGCAGCTCGGGGATGAGATCGGACGGACGCGCTACCTGGAAGGCGCCGGAGGCGACGAACAGGATATGATCCGTCTTCACCATGCCGTGCTTGGTGGTGACGGTGCAGCCTTCCACCAGCGGCAGCAGATCGCGCTGTACCCCTTCGCGGGAGACGTCGGGGCCCGAGGACTCGCCGCGCTTGCAGATCTTGTCGATCTCGTCGAGGAAGACGATGCCGTTGTTCTCCACCGCGTGGATGGCCTTCTGCTTCAGCTCTTCCGGGTTGAGCAGACGGGCGGCTTCCTCCTCGATCAGCGCCTTCATGGCCTCCTTGACCTTGACCTTGCGCTTCTTCTTCTGCTGCTGGCCCAGGTTCTGGAACAGGCCCTGCAGCTGGTTCGCCATCTCTTCCATGCCCGGTGGGGTCATGATGTCGACGCCCATGGGGCTGGCGGAAAGCTCCAGCTCGATCTCCTTGTCATCCAGCTGACCTTCGCGCAACTTCTTGCGGAAGATCTGGCGGGTGTTGGAGTTGTCGGCCTTCTCCTCCTCGCCCCAGCTGTTGCGCGGATTGGGCAACAGAGCGTCGAGGATGCGCTCCTCGGCGGCCTCTTCGGCGCGATACTTCATCTTTTCCATCTCGGTCTCGCGCACCAGCTTGATGGCGACATCGGTCAGGTCACGGATGATGCTGTCCACTTCCTTGCCGACATAGCCGACTTCGGTGAACTTGGTCGCTTCCACCTTGATGAAGGGGGCGTTGGCGAGCTTGGCGAGACGACGGGCGATCTCGGTCTTGCCGACACCGGTCGGGCCTATCATCAGGATGTTCTTCGGGGTCACCTCGTGGCGCATCTCTTCGCTGAGCTGCATGCGGCGCCAGCGGTTGCGCAGGGCCACGGCCACGGCGCGCTTGGCGTCGGCCTGACCGATGATGTGGCGGTCCAGCTCGTGGACGATTTCTCTCGGGGTCATCTCGGACATGATGGCGTTCCTGTATCCGGGGCGGGCAGGGCCCACCCCTTGCAAATGGGGGCCTTATTTCGGCTCGGCTTCTTTCGGATCGTAATTCAGCACTTCGACCGTGTGATGCTGGTTGGTGAAGACGCAGATGTCGCCGGCGATCTTGAGGGCCTTCTCGACGATGCTCTTGGCGTCGAGATCGGTGTTCTCCAGCAGGGCGGTGGCCGCGGACTGGGCGAAGTTGCCGCCCGAGCCGATGGCGATGAGGTCGTGCTCCGGCTGCACCACGTCACCGTTGCCGGTGATGATGAAGGACTTGTGCTCGTCGGCGACCGCCAGCAGGGCCTCGAGGCGCCGCAGGGCGCGATCGGTGCGCCAGTCTTTGGCCAGCGCCACGGCGGCACGCTCCAGATTGCCCTGGTGGGCCTGCAACTTGGCTTCGAAGCGCTCGAGCAGGGTGAAGGCATCGGCGGTACCGCCGGCGAAGCCCGCCAGCACCTTGCCGTTATAGAGACGATGAACCTTGCGGGCGTTGCCCTTCATGACGGTGTTGCCGAGGGATACCTGGCCATCACCACCGATCACGACTTGGCCGTTGCGGCGGACAGAAACTATGGTAGTCACTTTACTTACCTCACTTGGGCAATAACCCCGCATGCGGGACCAATTCTCGTATGAAAAGAGAAATGGGGATGGCACCGAACAATTTCAATCCCTCATATAAATGAAATCGCGGTTTGATATTTTTGTGATTAAAATCATAAAACGAAAAACAAGTCAGGTGCGGGGCCTCATTTCTGCCATTTCTCAGGGGTGGATGGCTGAGGGATAAAGGTACTCTCCGCGATATGGCCTTAAGGTTGCCGATATTCAGACGGTGTGTCTGCAGCGGATCCGGGAGAGAGCAGGGCCTGTTCACCATTCTGCATTCTCTCTCTGGGGCTTGTGTACGCGACGGCTCGCGATGCCACGGGTCAGACTCGTCAGTACCGCGTGCCAGCCAGACGCTGGCTGCCGCCGATCTATCTAACCTGCCTGATAAGGTTCCTGCCAGGACCCCCTGGTCTCATGTGATTTGGAGAGAGTGAATGACCGTTTTTCCCGTCAAGCATAGCGAGTTGTTGTGTCGATCAGAGCGGGCTCACCCCCGCTCTGTGGTGGTGACCAAGATCCATGCGCTGATCGACAACCTGATCAACATCAAGGATGAGACGGGCGAGTTCCTGCTGCATCTGGATGATGGCCGCACCATAGATACCAAGGGCTGGAAGGGCTGGGAGTGGACTCATGGCATCGGTCTCTACGGCATGTATCGCTACTACCAGCAGAGCGGCAATCAGGAGGTGCTGGCCATTATCGATCAGTGGTTTGCCGACAGAGCCGGTGAGGAGCAGGCGACGCGCAACGTGAATACCGTCTGCCCCTTCCTGACTCTGGCCTATCGCTATGAGGAGAGCGGTGATCCGGCGCTGCTTCCCTATCTGGAGAGCTGGGCCGACTATGTGATGCACGAGATGCCCCGCACGCGCCACGGCGGTATCCAGCACATCGTCTACAACAGCGAGAATCATCAGCAGATGTGGGATGACACCCTGATGATGAGCGTGATGCCGCTGGTCAAGATCGGCCAGTTGCTGGGACGTGATGACTATGTGGAGGAAGCCAAGTACCAGTTCCTGTTGCACATCCAGTACCTGATGGATAACCAGAGCGGCGTCTGGTTCCACGGCTGGACCTTCGATGGTCACCACAACTTTGCCCAGGCCCGCTGGGCCCGTGGCAACAGCTGGATCACCATTGTCATCCCCGAATTCCTGGAACTGCTGGATCTGCCGGCGCACGACGCCTATCGCCGCCATCTGCTGCATGTGTTCGAGCGTCAGGTGGAGGCGCTGGCCCATTACCAGAATGAGAATGGCCTCTGGCATACCCTGCTCGATGATCCAGCCTCCTATGTGGAGGCGTCAGCCACCGCTGGCTTTGCCTACGGCATTCTCAAGGGGGTGCGCAAGCGCTATCTGGATCGCCGCTATCTGCCGTTGGCGACCAAGGCGGTGGATACCCTGATCCGCGACTACATCAACGAGCAGGGGGAACTGACCTCCGTCTCCTTCGGCACGGCGATGGGATCGGAACTCGATTACTACCGCCAGATCCCGCTCACCTCCATGCCTTTCGGGCAGGCGATGGGGATCCTCTGTCTGTCCGAGTATCTGCACACCTACTTGTAACCAGGTGCCGAGGGATGAGCGGCACTGCTGTGCTGTACTGCCGGCAGGGTGAGCAGATAAATCCCGGATAAAAAGAAGGCAGGGCGCTGGCCCTGCCTTCTTGTTTTCGGTGAAGGGGCTCAGCCCTTCTTGGGGATGCAGCCGCTGATGCCGGCGCCTTGCAGCTTGCGGTTGGCGCCATCGGCGGCGGCCTTGCCGCTGAAGGGGCCCACCATCACCTTGTAGACGGCACCGTTGGCGCCATTGACTACCTGCAGACTGGAGGAGAGGCCGGCGGTGAAGGCGATGCGGGCTTTGAGCGACTCGGCGGAATCCTGCGAGCGCAGGGCCGCGCACTGCATCATGTAGCGGCCGCCGTCTGCCGCCGCGGTCTGGGTTGCAGCCTTGGCCTTGGCAGCCTGCTCCCGCTCCAGCTCGGCCCGCATCTCGCGCTCTATTCGCTCACGCTCGGCCTTGCGGTCGATCACCTGCTCCTGGGCGCTGGCCACGGGGGCGCCGGTGGCGGGCTTGGCCGGTTGCACCGGTTGCGGCTGGAAGGGTTTTATCTGGCCGATGGGGGTGCCCGGCTGGGGGATATCGGTCGGGATCGGCTGCGGCAGTTTCTCCGGCAGCAGCGTCAGGGTGTCGGCCGGTGGCGGTGGCAACACGCCCGGTTGGGGCGGTGGCTCTATGATGTCCACCTGCTTGTTCTCCAGCCGTTCGATGTAGCTCCACTTCTCCTGCGGCAGGCCATCGCTCTGGGTTTTCGGCTTGTTGGCCTTGACCTGTTCTTCGATGGTGGGGGCATCCGCCCCCTTGCCGTTGATCAGATAGAGGAAGGAGCCAAAGCCGACGACCAGGGCCCCGGCCAGCAGTGCCGGGATAACAGGAAAGCGGCGAGGTGCCGCTTTCTTGGTGTTACGACCACCGGCCCGTCGTCTCGGGCTGTTGCCGACGTAATCCCGGGTTGCCATCTATTACATGCGCTCCAGGGTGTGGATGCCCAGCACGCCCAGGCCGAGTTTCAGCACCTTGGCGGTGGCGGCACACAGCAGCAGACGGCTCTGGCGGCTGGTCTCGTCGACCCCATCCTTGTTGATCGGGCAGGCCTCGTAGAAGGTCATGAAGTTGCCGGACAGCTCGTACAGATAGGTACAGAGCAGGTGCGGCATGCCCTTGTCGGCGACGCTGTTGATGGCATCGGAGAACTGGATCAGCTTCTGGGCCAGCACTTCCTCTGCTTCCTCGTTCAACACCAGATTACCGCCGAGGGTGTCGGCATCGACGCCGGCCTTGCGGAAGATGGACTGGATACGGGTGTAGGCGTACTGCAGGTAAGGAGCGGTGTTGCCTTCAAACGACAGCATCAGATCCCAGTCGAAGATGTAGTCGGTGGTGCGGTTCTTGGACAGGTCCGCATACTTGACCGCGCCCATGGCGATGGCGTGCACCACCTTGGCTTTCTCTTCGGCGGACAGATCGCTGTTGCGGTTCTCCAGCAGGGCGGCGGCGCGCTCCTCGGCTTCGTTCAGCAGGTCGACCAGCTTGACGGTACCGCCGGAGCGGGTCTTGTAGGGACGGCCATCCTTGCCCAGCATCATGCCGAAGGCGTGGTGCTCGAGGGGGACGGATTCCGGCACATAACCCGCCTTGCGAGTGATGGTCCAGGCCTGCATCAGGTGCTGGTGCTGACGGGAGTCGATGAAGTACATCACTCGGTCTGCCTTGAGGGTCTCGTAACGGTACTTGGCACAGGCGATGTCGGTGGTGGTGTAGAGGAAGCCGCCATCGCTCTTCTGGATGATGACGCCCATGGGCTCGCCATCCTTGTTCTTGAATTCGTCGAGGAACACCACGGTGGCGCCTTCGCTCTCGACCGCCAGGCCGCGGGCTTTCAGATCGGCCACGATCTCCGGCAGCATGTCGTTGTACATGGACTCGCCCATGATGTCCTTGTTGGTCAGGGAGACATTCAGGCGGTCATAGTTGATCTGGTTCTGCTCCATGGTCATGTCGACCAGCTTCTTCCACATGGTGCGGCAGTACTCATCGCCACCCTGCAGCTTGACCACGTAGTTGCGGGCACGCTCGGCGAAGGCTTCGTCTTCGTCGTAGTAGCGCTTGGCCTGGGTGTAGAAGGCTTCGAGATCCTTGAGCGCCATGTCGCTGGCGTGCTCGTTGGCCATCTTCTCCAGATAGGCGATCAGCATGCCGAACTGGGTACCCCAGTCGCCGATGTGGTTGGCGCGCACGACGTTATGGCCGAGGAATTCCAGGGCACGGGCCGCCACGTCACCGATCACGGTGGAGCGGATGTGGTGTACCGCCATCTCCTTGGCCACGTTGGGGGCGGAGTAATCCACCACCACGGTCTGCGGCGTCGGCAGCTTCACGTTGGCGTTGGCGCTGTGCACCATGGCCTCGACCTGACCGGCCAGCCAGCGCTGGTCGAAGAAGAAGTTGATGAAGCCAGGCCCGGCGATCTCGACTTTGGCGATGAGATCCGAGGCGGGCAAGTGCTCGATGATGGCAGTGGCCAGCTCGCGGGGGTTCTTGCGGGCCGGTTTGGCCAGCAGCATGGCCAGGTTGGTGGCCAGGTCACCGTGAGCCTTCTCCTTGCATCGGTCTACTTGCACCCGGGCTTCCAGGTCGGCAGGCAGGATACCGGCGGACTTGAGATTGGCTACCGTTTGTTCAAGTAGATGATGAATATGCTCTTTCATAACTGACCACCGAGGTTGCGCGTCGAAAAATGACTGACTAGATAAGGGCGTGAATTTTACCCGCATCGGGCCGAGAAAACTACAGGAATGGCCCGACCGTATTGGTGTGGCGGATATTTCACTGCGTTTCACACCACATTCCAGAATAATGAGCCGGATAAGTGGTGGTTATCCATTTCTACTGCATATCGAAGCGGCTTGTCCAGGCTATTTTCCCCTGATTGTTAAGGGGTTATTTATTCCCGCCCGATCTGAATGATCTCGCCCCTCGGGGCGGTCGTATCATCAGGAGCAATTGGCAGAGGACTCTTTCGATGAAACTGGCGTTATTTCCACTCTCCGCTCATCTGCTGCCCGGCGGCATCATGCCGCTGCGCATCTTCGAGCCTCGCTATCAGCGCATGGTCGCCGAGGCGCAGGAGAGGGCATTTGCGCTCTGCATGCTGGATCCCCGCCAGCCGGAGGCGATGCGCAACATGTACCCCATCGCCACCCGGGGTCGGATCATCGACTTTGATCTGCTGCCCGACGGCCTGCTCGGCATCACAGTGCTGGGGCTGGACAGGGTCAGGATCTGCGATTTGTGGCAGGAGCCCGACGGCTTGCGGGTGGGGGAGGTCGAGCTGCTGCCACCCTGGCAAACCGGTCGGCTCAGGGCCGATCAGCATGCGCTCGCCAAGGCGTTGCAGGACGTGTTCAACGATTACCCGGAATACGCGGCCCTCTACGCCCAACCGGACTGGGATGACGCCAGCTGGGTGGCGCAGCGCTGGCTGGAGGTACTGCCCATTCCGGTGGAGCAGAAGCAGTGGTTGCTGGCGGCAAGGGACAATCAGCCCGCGCTCTCCCTGCTGAGTGGCCTGCTGGTGGCGAGCCACTGAATTTGCGTGCCACCGCAGATCCTTTTCGGCGGGCTGGCGTACTGAAGGGGACTGTCCCCATCAAGGTAGGGTGCGATGACGTATACTAGCCAACCATCTATCCGGCACAGGATCTCACCGCCCATGGACAGTCCCGATGGGGATCTGAAGTCGCAACTGCTGCGGGTGGCCGAACAGGCCGACAGGGCGGCCTTCTGCGCCCTGTTTCACCACTTCGCACCCCGCATCCGCGGCTATGGCCTGCGCCATCTCGGCAACGAGGCCAACGCCCTGGAGCTGGTGCAGGAGACCATGCTGCTGGTGTGGCAGAAGGCGCGGCTCTATCACCCCGAGAAGGGGGCGCCGACCACCTGGATCTACACGGTGATGCGAAACCAGTGCTTCGACATGCTGCGCCGCCGCCGGGCCAGCAAGGAGGATCTCTGCGCCGAGGAGCTGTGGCCGGTGCTGGAGTTCAGGGCTCAGGAAGATCACCTGAGCGAGGGGGAAGGCGCCGTGCTGACGAGCCAGATGGCGCATTACCTCGCCATCTTGCCGGAATCCCAGCAACAGGTGGTGCGCGGCATCTATCTGCAGGAGTTCTCCCAGCAGGAGCTGGCCACGCGGCTCGGTGTACCGCTCGGCACCATCAAGTCCCGCCTGCGCCTCGCCTTACAGAAGCTCAAAGAACAAGTGGAGCAAGAACATGATTAAAGCCCACCCCACCCCCGCCATGTTGCACGCCTTTGCCGCTGGTGAACTGCCACTGCCGCTGACGGTCGGCGTCTCCGCCCACTGTGAATTCTGTGCCGATTGCGGCGCCAGGCTGCGCCACTGCGAGGCGGAGCTGGCGGCCCATCATCTTCCCGAGCCCATGGCTGCAGAGGCCGGGCTGGCTGCGCTCGATGCGCTGCTGGCGGGCATCTTGCAGCAACCCGTCCTCCATCAGGCGGCCCCCGCCGACCCCGTTCCCGAGTTGCAGGTGGGCGAGCGCGGCTATCGGCTGCCGAGGGCACTGGCTCGCTACCACAGGGTCAACTGGCGTCGCCTTGGCGCCATTCGCCTCCATAGTCTGCCGCTGACCGATCTCGGGGCCCGCGCCAGCCTGCTGCACATTGAGGCCGGTGGCCGCATCCCGGAGCACACTCATCACGGTTATGAGCTGACCCTGTTGCTGGCGGGCAGCATTCAGGATGGCGAGACCCGCTATCAGGCCGGTGATTTCATCTGGTGTGATGCCAACCACGCCCACAGCCCGCACACCCCGGACGGCTGTCTCTGCTATACGGTGCAGGATGCGCCTGTGCAGTTCACCAGGGGGCTGTCGCGGCTGCTCAATGGCATCAGTCATCGCCTCTATTGAGGACGCTGACGCAATAAAAAAGGGACCTTGTCGGTCCCTTTTTTCATTCATTCCTGTGCCCTGGATCAGGCCACAAACACCAGATAGACGGCGAAGGCCACCGCGAAGCGGTAGATGGCGAACGGGATGAAGTCGAGACGACGGATCAGCGCCAGGAAGGTCTTGATGGCGATCATGGCCACCGCGAAGGCGGTGACGAAGCCCACCGCGAACATCGGGAAGTCGGCCATGGAGAGGAAGTCGCGGCTCTTGTAGAGATCCAGTCCGCTGGCCGCCACCATCATGGGCACCGCCAGGATGAAGGAGAACTCGGCCGCCGCCTGACGGCTGATCCCCATCAGCATGCCGCCGCTGATGGTGGCACCGGAGCGGGAGAAGCCGGGCCAGAGCGCGAGACACTGGAACAGGCCTATGCCGAATGCCTGCTTGTAGCTGATGTCATCCAGGGTTTCGGAGCGCACGGCGGGGCGGAATTTCTCGGCGATGATCAGCAGGATGCCGCCGGCCACCAGGGCATACATCACGGTCTGGGGGCCAAACAGGTTGGCCTTGATCCAGCTGTGGATGGCGAGGCCAATCACCACGGCGGGCAGCATGCCGAGGATGATGTGCACCAGCGACAGGGTGGCGTGGCCGGGGGCCGGTTTCTGGCCGAAATGGATGCCGATCAGGCCGAACAGCCGGCGCCAGAACACGGCCACCACCGCCAGGATGGAACCCATCTGAATGACCACCTCGAAGGTGGCGGCCTTGGGGCCTTCGAAACCGAGCAGATGGCCGACGATGATCATGTGGCCGGTGGAGGAAACGGGCAGAAACTCGGTCAGGCCTTCCACTATGCCCAGCACGAAGGCGACAAAGAGGGCGTAGGACTCTGTCATGATTCAGATCTCTTGGTTGATGGGTCCGGATAAAAGCAGCCCCGAGCGGAGTCGGGGTAGCCAATGATGGAGGAAAAGAGGGCGGGCAACCAGAGAATATTGCGGCGCCTTGGGGTGGGTGACGGCAGGATTTATGGCGTTTTCTTACTCATTTTTTAGATGTACTCATCGCTTATGCTGTCAGTGCAAACAATGCCGCCTGCGTGATTCGATGCAGGCAGCATTTCTTACTGCTGCCCATGTTCCCTGGCGATCGGACCGGCATCGCGACCGTGCCGGGCGGCCGGCTTCGTCAGGCCAGCGCCGCCTCGATACGTTGCTGCATCGCCTCGTCCAGCGGCGGCAGGCTCAACGCCTCGACCGCACTCACTATCTGTTGCGGGCTGCTGGCGCCGATCAGGGCGCAGCTCACTACGGGGTCACGCAGCACCCATTGCAGCGCGAGCTGGGACAGCGCCTGTCCACGCTCCTGGGCCAGGCCGTGCAGCGCCCGGATGGTGGCCAGCTTCTGCGGCGTGAGCTGATCGGGCTGGAGGAAGGGGCTATTGCTGGCGGCGCGGGAGTCGGCGGGGATCCCGGCTAGATAGCGATCGCTCAGCAAGCCCCCCGCCAGCGGTGAGAAGGCGACCACGCCCACCCCCTGCTCGCGGCAGACCGGCAGGGTTTCGGCTTCGATCTCCCGTTGGAACAGGGAATACTTGAGCTGATTGACCAGGCAGGGGGTGCCGAGCTCGGCCAGCCGGGCCGCCGCCTGGGCGGCCAGCGGGGCCGGGTAGTTGGAGAGGCCGATATAGAGCGCCTTGCCCTGACGCACCATCAGCGCCAGCGCCTGGCAGGTCTCCTCCAGCGGGGTGCGGGCGTCCGGCCTGTGGTGATAGAAGATGTCCACGTAGTCGAGGCCGAGTCGGCGCAGGCTCTGGTGCAGGCTGGCGAACAGGTACTTGGCGCTGCCGCCGTCGCCGTAGGGACCGTCCCACATCACGTAGCCCGCCTTGCTGGCGATGATCAGCTCGTCTCTATAGGGCGCCAGGCTGCCCTTGAGCACGCGACCGAAGGTGCTCTCGGCGGAGCCGGGAGGCGGTCCGTAGTTATTGGCGAGATCGAAGTGGGTGATACCCAGATCGAACGCCTGGTGCACCATGGCCTTTACCCTGGCGGGGTCGCTGCCTTCACCGAAGTTGTGCCAGAGTCCCAGTCCTATGCTGGGCAGGCGCAGGCCGTGGCGGCCGGCCTGACGATAAGGCTGGCGCTGGTAACGGTCGGTCGCGGCGAGATAGTGATCGTCCATGTTCATCAAGACTCCTGGTCGGCTCGAAAGCGGTTTGTCTGGTGTGGGTCAGGTCTCCGCTCATCCCCGACCTTCTCCCATGGGTGGGGGGAAGTCGGGGTGAGGGTGCGAGCAACAGCCCTTAGCCTGCGGGGATAAGACGATAACGGGTCTGGTGGTGATACAGCTGGCCCGGCAGCAGCCAGGGATCTCCCAGCTCGGGGCGGTTAGGGCTGTCCGGCAGCTGCTGCGCCTCCAGACAGAAGCCGGCATAGTCCTGATGATGACCACCCGCCCGATCCGGCGTATTGGCCAGCCAGTTGCCGGTGTAGAACTGCAGCGAGGGCTGGTTGGTATAGACCTCCATCGCCAGCTGCTGGTCGGCGGAGACCACCAGTGCCGCGCACTCCTGTGCGGGGCCGTTGAGCAAAAAGGCGTGATCGTAACCCTTGACCTGTTGCTGCTGGGGGTGGCTAAGCCACTCCTGACCGATGAGGCGCGCAGCACGCAGATCGAAGGGGCCGGCCACCGGCTCGACGGCGAGCGGCAGGCCACGCTCATCGGTGGTCAGGAAGCGATCGGCGTTGAGCCGGATGCGGTGGCTGCGTACGTCACCATCCAGATGGCTGGCATCCAGATTGAAGTAGGCATGACTGGTGAGGCTGACCGGCGTCGGCGCATCCGTGGTGGCCTTGAATTCCACCACCAGATCGTACTGTTCCAGTCGATACTCCAGCGTTACCCTCAGGTTGCCGGGAAAGCCCTGATCCCCCGCCGCTGACAGCAGGGTCAACCTGACCCGATCCGACTCCAGCTCCTTTATCTGCCACTGGCGACGATGGAAGCCATCTTGCCCGCCGTGCAGACAGTGGGGAGCCTGGTTGGCATCCAGCGGCCAGCATTGCCCGTCCCGCCGAAGCATTGCACCGCCGATCCGGTTCGCGAAACGCCCGGCGATGGCTCCAAGCCACACCTGCTGGGTTGGGTAGGCGTCATCGGCGCAGCCGAGCAGCACCTCTCGCCGCTCTCCCGCCACCGACAGGCTGAGGGAGGTGAGGGTGGCGCCGAAATCGAGGCCGCGCAGGCGCAGCCCCTCCTCGTTTTCCAGCTCGAACGACTTCATGGCTTGGTTGCTCATAGCCTGCCTGCTCCTGCGCTGGCGCGGCAGACATAGCAGTCGGCGTTGAGGCCGAAGCGAGCCGGGTATTCGGCCTCGACCAGGGCGATCACCTCGTCCACCTGTTCCGGGCGCAGCAGGGCGACCACGCAGCCGCCGAAGCCGCCACCGGTCATCCGCACGCCACCCTCGGTGCCGATCCTGGCCTTGATGATCTCCACCAGGCCGTCGATGGCGGGCACGGTGATCTCGAAGTCATCGCGCATGGCGGCGTGGGATTGACCCATCAGCTCGCCGAGGCGTACCAGATCGCCGCTGGCCAGGGCATCGGCGGCGGCCAGGGTGCGGGCATTCTCGCCGACCACGTGGCGGGCGCGGCGATAGCTCACCTCGTCCAGACCGGCTTTGCCCGCTTCCAGCGCGGCCAGATCCAGATCGCGCAGCGCCTTGACCCCGTAATGACGGGCGGCGTGCTCGCACTGCTGGCGACGGGTGTTGTATTCGCTGTCCACCAGACCACGGCGCACGTTGGAGTTGATGATCAGCACCGCCAGATCGCTCGGCATGGGAATGAGGCGAGTCTCCAGGGAGCGGCAGTCCAGCAGCAACGCGTGATCGCGCTCGCCGCTGGCGGAGATCATCTGATCCATGATGCCGCAGTTGCAGCCGACGAACTGGTTTTCCGCCTGCTGACCGTTGAGGGCGATCTCGGATTGACTGATGTCGAGCCCCTGCGCCTCCTTGAAGGCCTGGCCGATGGCCACCTCGAGGGAGGCGGAGGAGGAGAGTCCGGTGCCCTGGGGCACGTTGCCTGAGACCACCAGATTGAGGCCGCGCAGCGCATAGCCGCGCGCCTGCAGGTGCTTCACCACGCCGCGGATGTAGTCGCTCCAGCGCTGGTCCGGGTGATGGGTGATGGGCTGATCGAGGTCGAACTGATCCTGCTGGTTGTCGTAGTCGGCGGCCACCACGCGCACCAGATTGTCGCCGCGCAGGCCGATGGCGACGCAGGTCTCGTAGTCGATGGCGCAGGGCAGCACGAAGCCGTCGTTGTAGTCGGTGTGTTCGCCGATGAGGTTGACGCGGCCGGGGGCGCGCACCAGCAGGTCGGGTTGCTGCTCAAACTGCTCGGCAAAAACGGCGCTGACGCGTTGGCTGGGGGTCATGGGGTTACCTCATTGGCTTGGTTTGCCTGGTTGTAGTGAATGGGGGAGAGGACACGCAGCCGTTCGGCGGCTTGCTCCGGCGTCAGATCGCGCTGGGTCTCGGCCAGCATCTCGAAGCCCACCATGAACTTGCGCACGGTGGCGGAGCGCAGCAGCGGCGGATAGAAGTGGGCGTGCAACTGCCAGGCCTCGGGGCAATCGGAGTTCGGCGGCGCGAAGTGCCAGCCCATGGAGTAGGGGAAGCTGCATTCAAACAGGTTGTCGTAGCGGCTGGTGAGCTCCTTGAGCGCCCGCGCCAGATCCTGTTGCAGCTCGGGGGTGAGGCCAAGCAGGGAGGGCACATGGCGCTTGGGCAGCAGCAGGGTCTCGAACGGCCAGGCGGCCCAGAACGGTACCACCGCCAGCCAGTGCTCGGTCTCCACCACGATGCGGGATCTGTCCTTCAGCTCCCGCTCCACGTAGTCGAGCAGCAGCGGGCGACCCTGTTCGGCCAGCCAACTGCGCTGGTGCTCCTCTTCACGGGCGATCTCGTTGGGCAGGAAGTCGCTGCCCCACAGCTGGCCGTGGGGGTGCGGGTTGGAGCAACCCATGACGGCGCCCTTGTTTTCAAAGACTTGCACCCATTCCCACTGCTGGGACAGTTCGGCCACCTGGCTCATCCAGGTGGTGATCACCGCCTCGATGGCGGGCAGTTCCAGTTCAGGGAGTGTCTTGCCGTGATCCGGCGAGAAGCAGATGACCCGACTGGTGCCACGGGCGGCTTCCAGTTTGAGCAGGGGATCCTGCTCGTCACCGGCGGCCGGGGTGTCCTGCATCAGGGCGGCGAAGTCGTTGGTGAACACGAAGGTGTGCTGATAGTCGGGGTTCTGATCACCGGTGACCCGGTGATTGCCCGCGCAGAGGAAGCAGTCTGGATCATGGGACTGGCTCGGCGCCTGACTGACCTTCTCGACCTGCCCCTGCCAGGGGCGCTTGGCCCTGTGGGGGGAGACCAGCACATATTGGCCGGTCAGCGGATTGAAACGGCGGTGGGGGTGATCAACCGGGTTGAACATCGTCACTCCTCAAACTGAATGAAATGGGTTGCGGGCAGGATGCGGGGAGCTATGTCCCTCATCCCCAGCCCTTCTTCCGCGAGGGGAGAAGGGAGCAAAGCGGGCATCGCGCCCCGGTCTCTGCGGTATTGAATCCTGGCTGCCAGCGCCAGCAGGCAGAGGCACATCAGGCCTCGGTCCCTGCGGATTGAATCCTGACTGCCAGTGCCAGCAGGCCAAGGCACATCAGGCCTCGTACCCCTGGGGGTTGGTGGACTGCCAGCGCCAGCTGTCGGCGCACATGGCGGCGAGATCCCGGCTGGCATGCCAGCCCAGTTCGCGCTCCGCCTTGGCCGGATCGGCCCAGCATTCGGCGATGTCGCCGGGGCGCCGGGGCTCGATGCGGTAGGGCAGGGGACGACCGCTGGCCGCCTCGAATGCCGCCACCATCTGCAGCACGCTCTGGCCCTGGCCGGTGCCCAGATTGTAGGCATGCACGCCGCCCTTGTGGGTGCAATGTTGCAGCGCCTTGACGTGGCCCTCGGCGAGATCCATCACATGGATGTAGTCGCGCACGCCGGTGCCATCCGGGGTGTTGTAATCGTTTCCAAAGACGGAGAGGCAGTCACGGCGACCGATGGCAACCTGGGTCAAAAATGGCATGAGATTGTTCGGAATGCCTTGGGGATCCTCCCCCAGGGTGCCGGATTCATGGGCGCCGACCGGGTTGAAGTAGCGCAGCAGCGTCATGCTCCAGTGGGGCTCGGCGGCCTGCAGATCCTCGAGGATCTGCTCGATGATCAGCTTGGACTGGCCGTAAGGGTTGGTGGCGCTGCGGGGGAAATCTTCGCGGATGGGGACGCTGGCCGGATCCCCGTAGACGGTGGCCGACGAGCTGAACACCAGGTTGTGGACCCCGGCGCGTTTCATTGCCTGCAACAGAGTGAGGCTACCGCCGAGGTTGTTCTGGTAGTAGTCGAGCGGGATGCGGGTCGATTCACCGACCGCCTTGAGGGCGGCGAAGTGGATCACCGCAGTGATCTCCTGCTCGGTGAAGATGCGATCCAGCAGGACTTCGTCACGAATATCCCCTTGATAGAAAAAGGGTTCTTGTCCGCTAATGGCCGCGATTCTGGCCAGCACGCCGCGCTTGCTGTTGCACAGATTGTCCACTACCACGGGTTCCATGCCTGCAGCCTGCAGGGCAAGGCAGGTATGGCTGCCGATGTAGCCGCAACCGCCGGTGACCAGTACTTTCATCCTCTTCTCCACACTCGTTCCCCACACAAGGAAAGCCTGAACAGGAGTCTAGCCGAGGCGTTCCACCTTAAACTGTGAGCAGCGTAACATATTCGTGTAAACGATTACACTGTTCTTGGCTGGATGAAGATTAGACAGTAGCGGCATTTCCCCTGTCATCACTGGCATTGCCCGGTATAATGGCTCCGTCTCGAACCGTGAAAGAAGTGAAAACAGCATGAGCACCATCAAGGATGTCGCCCGTTTGGCCAATGTATCGGTGGCAACGGTTTCACGGGTGATGAACAACTCACCCAAGGCCAGCGCCGCCTCCCGCGAGGTCGTGCAAAAAGCCATGGCCGAGCTGGGCTATACCCCCAATGCGAACGCCAGGGCACTGGTCAGCCAGACCTGCGACACCATGGGGGTGGTGGTCGGCGACGTGGCCGATCCCTTCTTCGGTGCCCTGGTCAAAGGGGTGTCCGCGGTGGCGGTGGAGCAGGGGTTGCATCTGTTGATGGGTAACGGTTTTCACAGGGCGCAACAAGAGCGGGAAGCCATCGACCTGCTGATCGGCAAGCGCTGTGAGGCGCTGGTGGTGCACAGCAAGGCGCTGAGTGATGAGGAGTTGATCGATTACGCCCTGCGGGCCCCGGGCATGGTGCTGATCAACCGCGATATTCCAGCCCTGAAGGGGCGCTGCATCTCCCTCAACAACCGGCAGGGGGCGGCCACCGCCACCCGCCATCTGCTGGAGCTGGGCCATCGCCACATCGCCTTCGTCAGCTCGGATCACGCCATCGAGGATGCCTTGCTGCGCCACCAGGGCTATCAGGATGCGCTGTTCGAGGCGGGCCTGAGCGCGGATCCCGAGCTGGTCGAGAGCGGCATGCCCAATGAAGAGGGGGGAGAGCGCGCCATGCTCAACCTGCTGGCCAAGGGGTTGCCCATCACGGCGGTGGTGGCCTACAACGATGCCATGGCGGCCGGCGCCATCTCGGTGCTGGCGGACAACGGCCTCAAGGTGCCGGAAGAGGTCTCGGTGGTCGGCTTCGATGACATCATCTACGCCAGATACCTCAGGCCCAAGCTGTCCACCATGCGCTATCCCATCGAGCTGATGGCGGCCCAGGCGGCCAAGCTGGCGCTGCAACTCGCCGCAGGGGAGAGCGAGGCGGTGCAAAGCCGCGTCTATACACCGACCCTGATCAATCGCCACTCGGTGGCGCCAGTCAGACCCTGAGCGCAGATTTTTTGTTACCCCTGCGATAGCGATTGAGCGGAAGATGCTGCTGAGGTGCGGCTGCCCGCCAGGCTCCTGCTCAATCGCCGCTCGGCCGCACAGATCCAGCCCGGATCGCGACCTCTCTGCTGCCCCCTGTGATAACGATCGAGCGGAAGATGCTGCCAAGGTGCGGCTGCCCGCCAGGGCTCCTGCTCAATCGCCACTCGGCCGTACAGATCCAGCCCGGATCGCGACCTCTCTGCTGCCCCCTGTGATAACGATCGAGCGGAAGATGCTGCCAAGGTGCGGCTGCCTACCCATGTTTCGATGAGTCGCCACGGGATCGCACCGATCTGCCCCCGAATGTTGCCGCTATTTTCACTTGATCGTCACCATCGGGCTTTTTATGGTCACGGTTATCGATTTTTACTCATCTTTAATTGTTTTTACCCCGTTTTACTTAACAATTAGAGTGTAATCGTTTACACCTGTGTGAGCGGGATCGCCGTTTCCGGTGTGAAACTCTCCTACACTGCATAGGTTTTTAATATTCATGCAGGGAGAGAAGAGGATGCTCAGGGAGATCTTGGCCCGTCAGGACTGGCAGACCCAGGCGATCACGTCCGTCAATCGGTTGGCCGCCCATACCCCCCTGTCCAGCTGGCGCAGTGAAGCTGCTGCACGGGCCGGGCTCGCCTCTCCGTCACGGATGTTGCTCGACGGCGATTGGCAGTTCTCCTTCTTCGAGGCTCCCGAGCTGGTGCCCGATGGCTGGCTCGAACAGGATCTTGCAGGGGCCAGGGCCGTCCGGGTACCGGGCAACTGGCAGCTGCAGGGGGTCGATCGCCCCATCTACACCAACATCAAGTACCCCTTCCCTGTGGATCCCCCCAGGGTGCCGGCACTCAATCCCACCGGCTGTTACTCCCGCGAGATCGAGCTGCCCGCCGACTGGTTGGCCAGCGGCCAGACCCGCATCGTCTTCGACGGGGTGGACAGCGCTTTCTACCTGTTCTGCAACGGCCGCTGGGTCGGTTACTCCCAGGACAGCCGGCTACCCGCCGAATTCGATCTGACCCCCTTCCTGCAAGCCGGTACGAACCGGCTGGCGGCGCTGGTGCTGCGCTGGTCCGATGGCTCCTACCTGGAGGATCAGGACATGTGGCGCATGAGCGGCATCTTCCGCTCCGTCAGCCTGCTCCATAAACCGGCGCGCCAGTTGCAGGATATCCGGCTGACGCCGGTGCTGGATGCCTGCTATCGGGATGCCCGCCTCAAGGTGGAGCTGCAGGTCAACGAGGGCTCCGGCTTGGCGGTGGAGGCGAGACTCTATTTCGGTGAGCAGCCGGTCGCCAGCCTGCGTCAGCCGCTCGGCACGGCGGCCATCGACGAGAAGGGCGCCTACGGGGACAGGGGAGAGCTGTGGCTGGAGGTGCCCGCACCGCACAAGTGGAGCGCCGAGACCCCCTATCTCTACCGGCTGACCCTGACCTTGCTGGACGAGCAGGGCGATCCCATCGAGAGCGAGGCCTATGACGTGGGCTTTCGGGCGGTGGAGATCCGCGGCGGCCTGCTGCGGGTCAACGGCCAGCCCCTGCTGATCCGCGGCGCCAATCGCCATGAGCATGATCCCGCCCTTGGCCACGTGATGACCCCCGCCGCCATGGAGCAGGATCTGCTGCTGATGAAACGGCACAACTTCAATGCCGTGCGCTGCTCTCACTACCCCAATCATCCCGAGTTTTATCGCCTCTGTGACCGGCTCGGCCTCTACGTGGTGGACGAAGCGAATCTGGAGACCCACGGCATGAGCCCCATGGGGCGGTTGGCACGGGATCCCGCCTGGAGTGGCGCCTTCCTGGAGCGGGTCACCCGCATGGTGGCGCGAGACTTCAACCATCCCAGCATCATCATCTGGTCTCTCGGCAACGAGTCCGGCTATGGCGCGGCGCACGATGCCATGTACCAGTGGGTCAAGCGGGCCGATCCGAGCCGCCCGGTCCAGTACGAGGGTGGCGGCGCCGATACCCCGGCCACCGACATCATCTGCCCCATGTACGCTCGCACCCATCAGGATCAACCCTTCCCGGCGGTGCCCAAGTGGGCGTTGGCCAAGTGGATAGGCCTGCCGGACGAGACCCGGCCACTGATCCTGTGCGAATACGCCCACGCCATGGGCAACAGCCTGGGGGGCTACGCCCACTACTGGCAGGCATTTCGCGATCATCCCCGGCTGCAGGGGGGCTTCGTCTGGGATTGGGTGGATCAGGGGCTCGACAAGTTGACGGATGACGGGCGCCATTATTGGGCCTACGGCGGCGACTTCGGCGACACCCCCAACGATCGCCAGTTCTGCTGCAACGGCCTGGTCTTCCCGGACAGGACGCCTCACCCTTCTTTGTTCGAGGCCAAGCGGGCCCAGCAACCCTTCGTGCTGGCCTTGCTGAGCGGGACGCCGCTGCGGGTCGATATCCGCAGCGAGTATCTGTTCCGTGCCACGGACAACGAGTCGTTGCACTGGCGGCTGTGCCAGGACGGCGTGACCCTGCAGGAGGGTGAGTGCCCGCTCGCGCTGGCGCCCCAGGGCAGTGTGACGCTGACTCTGCTCGAGCGGCTGCCGAGCTTCAGTGCGGGCTCCCAGGCCTGGCTGGATCTCGCCGTGGTGCAACCGGCGGCCACCCCCTGGGCCGAGGCGGGTCACGAGGTGGCACGCCAGCAGTTTATTCTGCCAACACCTATGACATTACCTGTGGTCTTTGACTGCGGCACCTTGAGTGAGCAGTCGGATCATTGGCTGATTGCCGCCGCAGGCAGTGAGTGGCAGTTGGACAAGGCCAGCGGCCGGATCAGCCGTTGGCGCAAGCAGGGCCGCGAGCAGTTGAGAGAGGCCCTCGCCGATCACTTCTATCGGGCGCCGCTCGACAACGACATCGGCACCAGCGAAGCGGATCACGCCGATCCCAACGCCTGGATCGCTCGCTGGCAGGAGGCCGGGCTGAACGATCTGAGCCACCGCTGCCTCGGACTGGAAGTGAGCCCTGACCAAGGGGTGATCCTGGTTCGTCACGGCTACTTCGTCGGCGAAGAGCTGAAGTTGCTGACGTGCTGGCACCACCGCTTCGGGAGCGATGGCGCCATGTCGCTCGATATTCAGGTGGAGGTCGCCGCCGACATGCCCTCCCTGCCCCGCATCGGCGCCAGACTCTGGCTGACGGAGGAGGTGGATGAGGTTAGCTGGCTGGGGCGCGGTCCCCACGAGAACTACCCGGATCGCCTGCTCGCCGCCGACATCGATCGCTGGCAGTTGCCGCTCGATGCGCTGCACACCGCCTACGTGTTCCCGACCGACAACGGGCTGCGCTGCGACACCCGTCAGCTGCAGCTTGGCGAGATCGCCGTCGAGGGCCGGTTCCACTTCAGCGTCAGCCGCTACAGCCAGCCGCAATTGGCCCTGGCGCGTCATCAGACCGATCTGGTGGCGGCAGGGGGATTGCACCTCTGCCTCGATGGCTTCCACATGGGCGTGGGGGGCGATGATTCCTGGAGCCAGAGCGTGCGATCCGAATATTGGTTGCGACCGGGGAGCTACCATTGGAACTGTGTTCTACGCTGAACCTGACTCGGCCCTGAACCTGAAAAAGGCCCGTTAGACTCCAATATTGATTAACTATTTAATTTATAACGTTTTTGTCTCTATGTAACAGAGTGTAAACGTTTTCATTTTGTCGTCAGGATCACAGATCATCGGACAACAAACTGATTACATTAGGCTGGCGCCAGTTCAAACGGTGTACAGCATTATTCCCTACAAAAACAGATATCAGAGATCGGAGCATAACAATGAAAAAACTCACGACAGTCGCCACCCTGCTGATGGGACTGATGGCGGGAGCCCAAGCCCAAGCCGACACCCGTATTGGCGTCACCGTCTACAAATATGACGACAACTTCATGGCCGTAGTGCGCAAGGCCATCGAGAAGGAAGCGGTGGCCAACCCCGGGGTCGAGCTGCTGATGAATGACTCCCAGAATGACCAGTCCAAGCAGAACGACCAGATCGACGTGTTGCTGGCCAAGGGCGTGAAGGCGCTGGCCATCAACCTGGTTGATCCGGCGGCGGCCCCTGTCGTGATCGAGAAGGCTCGCGCCGACGAGATCCCGGTGGTGTTCTACAACAAGGAACCGAGCGCCGCCGATCTGGCCAGCTATGACAAGGCTTACTACGTGGGTACCGACTCCAAAGAGTCAGGCATTATCCAGGGTCAGCTGATTGCCAAGCACTGGAAAGCACACCCGGAGTGGGATCTGAACAAGGATGGCGTCATCCAGTTCGTGCTGCTGAAGGGCGAGCCTGGCCACCCGGATGCCGAAGCCCGTACCACCTATGTCATCAAGACTCTGAACGACGGCGGCCTGAAGACCCAGCAACTGCACATGGATACCGGTATGTGGGATACCGCCATGGCGAAGGACAAGATGGACGCCTGGATCTCCGGCCCGAACGCCAACAAGATCGAAGTGGTCATCGCCAACAACGACGGCATGGCAATGGGCGCTGTTGAATCCCTGAAAGCCCAGGGCAAGAGTGCCATCCCGGTGTTCGGCGTCGATGCCCTGCCGGAAGCGCTGGCCATGGTCAAGAGCGGTGCCATGGCGGGTACAGTGCTGAACGATGCGGCCAACCAGGCCAAGGCCACCTTCGAGCTGACCAAGAACCTGGCTGAAGGCAAGCCGGCCGG
This sequence comes from Aeromonas sp. TECH754, assembly GCF_056279295.1. Classification (NCBI taxonomy): domain Bacteria; kingdom Pseudomonadati; phylum Pseudomonadota; class Gammaproteobacteria; order Aeromonadales; family Aeromonadaceae; genus Aeromonas; species Aeromonas sp. TECH754. The sequence continues at coordinate 4,159,825 of NZ_JBWBRA010000001.1, forward strand.
TGAAGGCACCAACTGGAAGATCGATAACAAGGTCGTCCGCGTTGCCTACGTGGGTGTAGATAAAGACAACCTGTCTCAATTCGAATAATTCCCTCCTCCTGGGCAAGGGTGACCCCTTGCCCTCTGTTTCAACCAGATGTGATGGCTGATATGACAACACGGCAACAATCAGAATGGCTGTTGGAGATGATTGACGTCAGTAAGAGCTTTCCCGGCGTCAAGGCACTCGATAATGTCAATTTACGGGTCCGTCCTCATTCTGTGCATGCGTTGATGGGCGAGAATGGCGCGGGGAAATCCACGCTGCTCAAATGCTTGTTCGGCATCTATGAGAAGGACGAGGGCAAGATCTTCTTCAAGGGCGAGGAGATCAACTTCACCTCCTCCAAAGAGGCCCTGGAGAATGGCGTTTCCATGGTGCACCAGGAGTTGAACCTGGTATTGCAGCGCACCGTGATGGACAACATGTGGCTCGGCCGCTACCCCACCAAGGGGCTGTTCGTCGACCACGGCAAGATGTACCACGACACCAAACACATTTTCGACGAACTGGACATCGACATCGATCCCAGAGTCAAGGTCGCGACCCTCTCCGTCTCCCAGATGCAGATGATCGAGATCGCCAAGGCATTCTCCTATGACGCCAAGATCGTCATCATGGACGAGCCTACCTCGTCACTGACCGAGAAAGAGGTCAATCACCTCTTCAAGATCATCAACAAGCTCAAGGAAAAGGGCTGCGGCATCGTCTACATCTCCCACAAGATGGAAGAGATCTTCCAGCTGTGCGACGAGATCACCATATTGCGGGACGGGCAATGGGTGGCGACCCAGCCACTCAAGGGCATGACCATGGATCAGATCATCGGCATGATGGTCGGCCGTGAGTTGACCCAGCGCTTCCCGGAGAAAACCAACCAGCCGAAAGAGGTCATCCTCGAGGTTGAACACCTGACGGCCAAGAACCAGCCGTCCATCAAGGACGTGACCTTCGACCTGCACAAGGGGGAGATCCTCGGCATCGCCGGGCTGGTGGGGGCCAAACGTACCGATATCGTCGAGACCCTGTTTGGCATCCGCGATCACAACGAGGGCGTCATCAAGCTGCACGGCAAGGTGGTGGCGAATCACAACGCCCATGAGGCGATCCAGAACGGCTTCGCGCTGGTGACCGAGGAGCGCCGCTCCACCGGCATCTACTCCCGTCTCGACATCGCCTTCAACTCCCTGATCGCCAACATGGACAGCTACAAGAGCCCCATGGGGCTGCTCAGCAACAACAAGATGAAGAGCGATACCCAGTGGGTCATCGACTCCATGCGGGTCAAGACCCCGACCCAGCAGACCCAGATCGGATCCCTGTCCGGTGGCAACCAGCAGAAGGTCATCATCGGCCGCTGGCTGCTGACCCAGCCGGAGATCCTGATGCTGGACGAACCGACCCGCGGCATCGACGTGGGCGCCAAGTTCGAGATCTATCAGCTCATTCTGGAGCTGGCCAAGAAGGACAAGGGCATCATCATCATCTCCTCCGAGATGCCTGAGCTGCTCGGGATCACGGATCGCATCATGGTCATGAGCAATGGCCGGGTCGCGGGGATCGTCAACACCAAAGAAACTGACCAGAGCGAGATCCTGCGCCTGGCATCTCTGTACCTATAAGACAGGAAGATATTTATGGAGTCGGCTAAAAATTTCAATCTGATGCAGGCGCTCAAAGAGAACGGCATCTACGTGGTGTTGCTGGTGTTGCTCATGATCATCGTGATCAAGGAGCCTTCCTTCCTGAGCCTCACCAACTTCAGCAACATCCTGACCCAGTCCTCGGTACGGGTCATCATCGCGCTGGGGGTGGCGGGTATCATCATCACCCAGGGGACGGATCTGTCGGCCGGTCGTCAGGTCGGCCTGGCTGCGCTGATCGCCGCCACCATGCTGCAGGCACTGACCAACGTCAACAAGGTGTTCCCGACCCTGGGTGAAGTGCCCATTCCGGTGGTGATCCTGCTGGTCTGCGCCGTGGGGGCCCTGATCGGCCTGGTCAACGGCCTGATCGTGGCCTACCTGAACGTGACGCCCTTCATCACGACCCTGGGCACCATGATCATCGTCTACGGCATCAACTCGCTCTATTTCGACTCCGTGGGTGCCTCTCCGGTGGCCGGTTTCGATCCTCGTTTCTCCAGCTTCGCGCAGGGGTTCATCCGGATAGGCGGATTTAAACTATCGTATCTGACCTTCTATGCGGCCATCGCCAGCGTGTTCGTCTGGGTACTGTGGAACAAGACCCGCTTCGGCAAGAACATCTTCGCCATCGGTGGCAACCCCGAGGCGGCCAAGGTGTCCGGCGTCAACGTGGCCGTCAATCTGGTGATCATCTATGCCCTGGCCGGTGTCTTCTACGCCTTCGGCGGCATGCTGGAAGCGGGTCGGGTCGGCAGCGCCACCAACAACCTCGGCTTCATGTATGAGCTCGATGCCATCGCGGCCTGCGTGGTCGGCGGCGTCTCCTTCGCCGGTGGTGTGGGCACGGTGGCCGGTGTCATCACCGGTGTGCTGATCTTCACCCTGATCAACTACGGCCTGACCTACATCGGGGTCAGCCCCTACTGGCAGTTCATCATCAAGGGCGGCATCATCATACTGGCGGTCGCACTGGACTCCATGAAGTACGCCAAGAAGAAGTAAGCGTTACCAGAGAGGGCCGGAAACATTCCGGCCCTCTCTATTTGGAAGGACCCAATCAATGCCATTCAAAGTCAAGATCAACGTCCTCTTGCTGCTCGCCATCCTGGTCACCATCGGCACCGCCTGGCTCAGCGTGAATCACTTCATCAGCGGTTACATCCGCACCCAGGCTACCCAGAACATCAACGAGCAGATCACCCTGGTCAAAGAGAAGCTGGCGGGGGACATCAATCAGAAGGTGCTGCTGGCGGCCAACCTCAACCTCGGGGTGACCAGCGTCAAGAAGGCGCTGCAGGAAACCGGCTTCCACAACATCGTCAAGCTGATCGGCGACATGGCGTTCGACGTGAACGGCGTCATCGACGATCCGGCCAGGGTCGAGACTCTGCGCAAGCTGATCCCGGCCGCCAACAACCAGATCACCGTCGGCTCGCTGGAGCAGCAGGACGGCAAACCCGTCATCTCCATCCTGGTGCCGCGAGGGGCCGATTCGGCCTATCTCTATTACCTCGACATGAGCGAATTCAAGCAACTGCTTGAGAGAGTCAGCGGCGAGGGTCGCTATTTCTCCCTGAGCGACAGCCAGGGCAATCTGCTCTACAGCAGCAAGCCGCAGGGGGAGAGCGAGACGCGCCCCAACCAGCTGGATATCCGGGGCAACCAGTGGACCCTGACCGGTTACGTGGATCTCGACCATATCCAGGCCATGACCCAGGCACTCAACGGCAAGATCACCCTGGCCCTGCTCGGGGTGGCGGCGCTGGTGCTGCTGATCTCCATGGTGGCGCTCAACCTCGCCTATCGCCCCATTCTCTCCTTGCGGGATCTGGTGCAGGAGCTGTCACAGGGTAGCGGTGATCTGACCCGCCGTCTGACGGTGACCAGCAAGGACGATCTCGGCCAGATTTCGGCCGGCATCAACCGCTTCATCGAGCGTCTGCAGGAGATGATGGGGGAGGTGAGGGAGGCCAGCGGCCAGCTCAATGAGGGGATCTCGGGCCTGGCCAGGCAAACGGGCTCCGCTCAGGGGCTGCTGGCCGAGCATGTGCGTGAGACGGAGCAGGTCGTCACCGCCATCAACGAGATGAGCCGCACCGCCGTCTCGGTGTCGGAGAGCGCGGCCAGCACGGCCGAGCTGGCCGGTCAGAGCCAGCAGCTCGCCAACCAGTCGCGCCAGGTGGTCGATCAGGCCATGGCCAGCGTGACCGCGCTGGTGGCGGAGGTGGAGACCACGGCGAACTCCATCGCGGCCATGCAGCAGGACGTGCAGCAGATAGGCTCCATCCTCGGGGTCATCGGCAGCATCGCCGAGCAGACCAATCTGCTGGCGCTGAACGCGGCGATCGAGGCCGCCCGGGCCGGTGAGCAGGGCCGTGGCTTCGCCGTGGTGGCCGATGAGGTGCGCTCCCTGGCGGGACGTACCCAGCAGAGCACCGCCGAGATCCAGACCATGTTGACCAGGCTGCAGCGGGGTACCCAGACCGTGGTGGTGGCCATGGGCAATACCCGGCAGAGCTGTCAGGACGCGGCGGAGAATACCAACAAGGTGAATGCGTCGCTGGATCTGATGGCGGGCGAGGTGGTGGAGATAAACGATCTCATCAGCCATATCGCCACGGCAGCCGAGGAACAGAGCGCTGTCGCCGAGGAGATCAACCGCAATATGAGCGCCATCGCCGAGGTGATCACCCAGCTCAAGAGCAATGGGGAGCGGACGGCGGACAGCTCAACCTCGATGCAGCGCACCTATGAGCGGCTAAGGGAGATAGTGGGGCACTTCCGGCTGGAGTAATGGCGGCTGGTGTCGTGTCTGGCGTAGTGGCTGCGATGAAACGCGGCCAAAAAGATGGGGGCGACTTGCGTCGCCCCCGATAGTCTTATCGCTCATGTCCTTGAACGAAGTTGCTCCCTGCAATCCCTGACTATACCTCTTCCTTTAGGTTTCCCCTTCCCAATCCTTTGGGGTGTCCTTTAGCCATCTTGGCCTGACGAGTCATCCATTCCCGTCGCACTTTCTCCGTCCTGGGAGGTGTCCTTTACCACATCCTGTGGTGAGTCCATTTGCCCAACCCTGGCAGCCAGTCTTCCTGACCGACTTCATTGCGTCCGTGCAGGAGTAACTATAAGGATTTCGGAGGGGACGACAACGGCACCTTGAAAAACGTTTTTATGCAACTCGTTTCTCGAGAAATGATATTGGCATTTTATTGTTATAAATCAAATGTTAATTACTTTTGTGTGCAGGTTTTTCGATCCTGACTTCCGACTATAGCGAGATATTTAAGGGTGATTGGCTTACAGCGGCAATGGCGAATGTCTTACGCTCCGTTTAACTGAGGTTCAGAAAAGTCACCAGGGCCGGTGTCGTTCGCTACATCAAGGGTGCCGGGTGGAGCGTGTCAGCGATCATCAGTGCCAATGTCGTATAAGGAAGGATCAATCCCGTACGGTAGGAAGGGCTCAGCGAAATGCCGCCATCGTCGGGGAGAGTATCGACTGGCTGAGTCATCGGGGAGAGTGGTGAGCACTGAGTCATTGCAGCCTGCCATTTATTGCCTGCTCATCGGATGGAGCGGATTGAACGTCTTGATACTGGGCAGATTGCTGGATAACGAGAAAGGGATACAAGCCAAGAGGAGGCAGCCTCCCCTTGAGCTTCATTATCAGTAGTGCTGACTGCCGCCCTGCCACTGGCACACGTATTCGGGCACCAGCATCTGGGGGGCCTGGCCAACATGGCACACCACCAGCGGCATGGCGGGGGCTCCATCAGCGCGCACCAGCGTCGGGCTCATGGGCAGGACCAGGGCGGCGAGCAGCAGCAGCAGCGATTTGAGCTTCATGGTTATCTCCTTGGTGACAGGACTCGGTGTGACATGGATCACTTTTTGAGTTAAGCCGAGCGGTCGGTCGCTGCAAGGTGGCCAAATAAATTCAACTAATGAAAAAAGTTTAAAAACCGTATGGGGTGGCCTTGCTGAAAAAAGCACCGACAGGATGCGTTCAGAATGCATATCCATATAAGCGACATGAGATGAGCTGTGTCGGCCGAGGGCCTTGTGATGCGGCCTGGCCGGGATGCCATGATCTGGGACAAAAGATAGATTATTCAGCTCGGGTGATGATTATGACTATTTATGTGATGAGTTCAGGAGACTCTATCGGAGATAAATTCATACATCTGCATATAAAATTCAATTCAACCAGATTGTTTTTATATCTTTATGATTTTATTGATAATTCATTATTTTGATTATCCCTTTGTAGATATCCTAAATGAATGAAATCGGTCTCTAATTGAAATAAACAGGTGATTTTATGAATGTTCATGCTGTGGTGTTTAATGAGGAAATGTCATTTATGTAAACTCCATCAAAAATTAACACCTGGTTTTATTCAGTTCCGATTGAATGTGATCAATGTCTAAGTTTTAGGTGATTTGCAGGCCTAACCTCTGTCTCGAAAGGCAAGGGCAGGATAGAACACAAGCCGAGTACCCTACATAAAGAATATCCCGCCTTCGCCACGAGCATGAATAGAAGGAATCTATTCAATCACTCGCAGGGACCACTGCAAGACGGAATATAATCATGAGCAAATTTTATGTAGGTTCTGAAGTTGGCCAATTGCGCCGTGTCATGTTGCACCGCCCCAACCTCAGTCTGAAGCGTCTGACGCCTTCCAACTGTCAGGATCTGCTGTTTGATGATGTCCTGTCGGTTGAACGTGCCGGCCAGGAGCATGACAAATTCGCTCAAGTGCTGCGCGATCAGAATGTCGAAGTCTTCTTGCTGACCAATCTGCTGGCCGAAACCCTGGATGTGCCGGAAGCCAAAGCCTGGCTGCTGCAACATCAGGTCTCCGATTATCGCCTCGGCACTTCTCTTGCCAACGACGTGCGCTGCTTCCTGGCCGACATGCCACACCGCGAGCTGGCCCGTATCCTCTCCGGCGGCCTGACCTACTCCGAGATGCCCTTCAGCGGCGTCAACATGGTCGTCGGCATGCACGCCCCGACCGATTTCATCATCGAGCCGCTGCCCAACCACCTCTTCACCCGTGACACCTCCTGCTGGGTCTATGGTGGCGTCTCCATCAACCCCATGGCCAAGGCTGCCCGTCGCCGCGAGACCAACCATGTGAAGGCCATCTACCGCTGGCACCCGCAGTTTGCCGGTCAGGACTTCATCAAGTACTTCGGTGACGAGGATCGTGACTACGACAACTCCACCATCGAAGGCGGTGACGTGCTGGTCATCGGCCGTGGCTCCGTGCTCATCGGCATGTCCGAGCGCACCACGCCGCAAGGGGTCGAGCACCTGGCTCGCAGCCTGTTCAAACACGGCCAGGCCAAGCAGGTCATCGCCATGCAACTGCCGAAACACCGCAGCTGCATGCACCTCGACACCGTCATGACCCACATGGACATAGACACCTTCTCCGTCTATCCGGAAGTCATCCGCAAGGACGTGAACTGCTGGAGTCTGACCCCGGGCGGTGCCACCGGCATGAACATCAAGGAAGAGGGTTACTTCGTGACCGCCATCGAGAAGGCGCTGGGGGTGGATCAGCTCAAGCTCATCACCACCGGCGGTGACAGCTTCGAGGCCGAGCGCGAGCAGTGGAACGACGCCAACAACGTGCTGACCGTGCGTCCGGGTGTGGTCGTGGGTTACGAGCGCAACACCTACACCAACGAGAAGTACGACAAGGCCGGCATCACTGTGCTGCCCATCCCAGGTGAAGAACTGGGACGTGGTCGCGGCGGCGCCCGCTGCATGAGCTGCCCGATGGAACGTGACGGCATCTAACCAGACGGCGTGGCGCCGGCAGAGGCTGGCGCCACTTACCCCAAGATTCGAGAGTAACACTCATGAAAAAACCAACTGTCGTCGTCGCCCTGGGTGGCAACGCCCTGCTCCGTCGCGGCGAGCCGCTTGAGGCTGACATCCAGCGCAAGAACATCGCTACCGCCGCCACGACCATCGCCCAGATCGCTCAGGAGTACAACGTGGTGCTGGTGCACGGCAACGGCCCGCAAGTCGGCCTGCTGGCCCTGCAAAACAGCGCCTACACCAAGGTCGCTCCCTATCCGCTGGATGTGCTGGGCGCCGAGTCCCAGGGCATGATCGGCTACATGCTGATCCAGGAGCTCAAAAACCTGATGCCGAGCCGCAACGTCACCGCGCTGCTGACCCAGGTACAGGTCGATCCCAAGGATCCCGCCTTCGCCAACCCGACCAAGTTCATCGGTCCCGTCTACGAAGAAGCCGAAGCCCGCGCTCTGGCTGCCGAGAAGCAGTGGTCGGTCAAGGCCGACGGCAAGTTCTTCCGCCGTGTAGTGCCGTCCCCGCTGCCCCAGCGCATCGTTGAAGGCGACGCCATCGAGACCCTGATCGCCCAGGGCCATCTCATCATCTGTACCGGTGGTGGTGGCATTCCGGTGACCTGGGATGGCATGCGCCTGACCGGCATCGAAGCCGTCATCGACAAGGACATGTCTGCCGCCTACCTGGCCAAGCAGATCAAGGCTGACGCCCTGCTGATCCTGACCGACGCCGATGCCGTCTACCTGGATTGGGGCAAGCCGACCCAGCACCCGCTGCGGGTCACCAGCCCGGACGAGCTGGCAGGGGTCAAGTTCGATGCCGGCTCCATGGGACCGAAAGTCGAAGCGTCCTGTGAATTCGTCAAGGCAACCGGCGGCATGGTCGGGATCGGTTCCCTGGAAGATGGCCTGGCCATCCTCAAGGGCGAAGCTGGCACCAATATCGTCGCCACTAATACCGTGAATGTCTGAGTAACCGAACAACTTTGTAATGTGTATGCGTAGTCAATAACACTGCCCAAATTGGTCTGAACAAATATAGAGAGAACTCATCATGGCTTTTAATCTGCGTAACCGTAACTTCCTGAAACTGCTGGACTTCACCCCGCGCGAAATCCAATTCATGATTGACCTTGCCATCGACCTGAAGAAGGCCAAATACGGTGGTTACGAGCGCAAGCACCTGAGCGGCAAGAACATCGCGCTGATCTTCGAGAAGACCTCCACCCGCACCCGTTGTGCCTTTGAAGTCGCGGCCTTCGACCAGGGCGCGCAAGTCTCCTACCTCGGCCCAAGCGGTTCCCAGATCGGTCACAAGGAGTCCATGAAGGACACCGCCCGTGTGCTGGGCCGCATGTATGACGGCATCGAATACCGTGGCTACGGCCAGGAGATCGTCGAAGAGCTGGGTGCCCACGCCGGTGTCCCGGTCTGGAACGGCCTGACCAACGAATTCCACCCGACCCAGATCCTGGCCGACTTCATGACCATGCTGGAGCACGGCAAGGGCAAGCGTCTGGATCAAATCAAGTTCGCCTACCTGGGTGACGCCCGCAACAACATGGGTAACTCCCTGATGGTCGGTGCCGCCAAGATGGGCATGGACATTCGTCTGGTCGCTCCCAAGGCCTTCTGGCCAGAAGAAGCACTGGTCGCCCAGTGCCGCCAGATCGCCGAAGAGACCGGCGCCCGCATCACCCTGACCGAAGATGTGAAAGAGGGTGTGCTGGGGACCGACTTCCTCTACACCGACGTCTGGGTCTCCATGGGTGAAGCGAAAGAAGCCTGGGATCAACGGGTGAAACTGATGACCCCTTATCAGGTCAACATGGCCGTCATCAACGCCACCAAGAACCCGGATGTGAAGTTCATGCACTGCCTGCCGGCGTTCCACAACGATGAAACCACCATGGGCAAGGAAGTGGCCGAGAAATATGGCATGAAGGGTCTGGAAGTGACCGAGGACGTGTTCGAATCCGAGCACAGCATCGTGTTCGACGAGGCCGAAAACCGGATGCACACCATCAAGGCAGTGATGGTTGCTACGCTGGGCGACTAAGTCGCAGTAGTGGTGCCGGGGGGTGACCCCCGGCTTTTCGACCATGTGACAGCGGCATAATACCTCGAACCCTACGACCCGCAGATTGCATGGATACCGCAGAAGGAAGCTGGACCATGACCAAATTCAAATTCCCGTCAGCCTACACGATATTGTTTGTGCTGATCGCCCTGGTGGCTGCCCTGAGCTGGGTAGTGCCGGCCGGCAAATACGACATGGTAATGAATGAAGCCCTCGGCAAGGAAGTGCCGGTGGCAGGCACCTACAAGCTGGTAGAGGCCAATCCCCAGGGCATAGTCGACGTGCTGCTGGCACCCATCGATGGCCTCTACAACCACGATACCTATGAGGCGGGCGCCATCGACGTCTCCCTCTTCATCCTGATCATCGGCGGCTTCCTTGGCATAGTGACCAAGACCGGTGCCATCGATGCCGGTATCGAGCGTGTCACCGATCGTCTGCGTGGCCGCGAGGAGTGGATGATCCCGATCCTGATGGCGCTGTTCGCCGCAGGGGGCACCATCTACGGCATGGCGGAAGAGTCGCTGCCGTTCTACACCCTGCTGGTGCCGGTGATGATGGCCGCCCGCTTCGACCCCGTGGTCGCTGCTGCCACCGTGCTGCTCGGCGCCGGTATCGGTACCCTGGGCTCCACCATCAACCCGTTTGCCACCGTTATTGCGGCCAACGCCGCCGGCATCTCCTTCACCGACGGTATCTGGTTGCGGGTCGCCATGCTGGTGGCCGGCTGGCTGCTGTGCGTCGCCTATGTGATGCGCTACGCCAAGATGGTGCGCAACGACCCCAGCAAGTCCCTGGTGGCCGACAAGTGGGATGAGAACCGTGCCCATTTCCTCGGCAACAAGAGTGACGAGATGCTGGAGTTCACCCTGACCCGCAAGATCGTGCTGGGTATCTTCGTCGCCGCTTTCGCCGTGATGATCTACGGGGTGGCCGTACTCGGCTGGTGGATGGCGCAGATCTCCGGTGTCTTCCTGGCCGCCGCCATCATCGTCGGCGTCATCTCCCGCATGAGTGAGGAGGAGCTGACCTCCAACTTCATCGACGGTGCCCGTGACCTGCTCGGTGTGGCCCTGATCATCGGTATCGCCCGCGGTATCGTGGTGGTGATGGACAACGGCATGATCACCCACACCATCTTGAACAGCGCGGAAGGCATTGTGACCGGCCTCTCCACCGTGGTGTTCATCAACGTGATGTTCGTGCTGGAAGTGGTGCTCTCCTTCCTGGTGCCGTCCTCCTCCGGTCTGGCGGTGCTGACCATGCCGATCATGGCGCCGCTCGCCGACTTCGCCAACGTGGGTCGCGAGCTGGTGGTCACCGCCTACCAGTCCGCCTCCGGCCTGGTGAACCTGGTGACCCCGACCTCCGCCGTGGTCATGGGGGGCCTGGCCATTGCCAAGGTGCCCTATGTACGCTGGCTGAAGTGGGTCGCCCCGCTGCTGGGTCTGCTGACCGTGCTGATCGTGGTCTGCCTGAGCCTGGGCGCCCTGCTGTCCTAAGCACCGACCCTTGTCATAAAACGGGAGCCACAGGCTCCCGTTTTTATTGGATAACCCTGAGAGCGTTGAGCCGCCGAAAGACGAGGAGGATGGGTGAAGAGCGACAACGAAATGCAGGACAACAAAAAGGCGACCCCGGGGTCGCCTTTTTCATTGCGGGAGAAGGCTCAGCGCGCCTGCGCCAGGGTGCGCACCACGGCGGCGTGGGCCTGACGGGTACGGCTGATGTGGCGCGGGGCGATCAGCACCACGTCGTTGCCGGCCACGGCCCCCAGGATCTCGGGATCGGCATTGCGATCCAGCAGACGGGCCACCACGGTGGCGGCGCCCGGGGTGGTGTGCACCAGCACCATCTGCTGGTTGTGCACCACGCCGCGCACCATGTCGTGCACCGAGCGGGTGCTGCCGGAGGGTTCCAACTGGTCGTCTACTAACGTGTAGACCTTCTTGCCGTTGGCATTCTGGGCCTTGGCCACGCCGAGACGGCGCAGCAGGCGGGAGATGGTGGATTGGCTGATGTCGGCAAAACCCCGCACCGCCAGCTCGCGGCGGATCTCTTCCTGGGTGCTGTAACAGTGCTGGCCGATGATCTGGCGGCAGGCATCGAGCTGGGCCAGGTCGGACTCTTGTTCAACGGGGCGACTGAGGGTCTTGACCACGGAAATATCCTTTGATGATAACCAATGGCTATCGCTATTAACTCTGCCAATCAGGTGTTTTGCAGTAAAAAATTCTAATGGTGAGGCGTGAGGCAGGTGATGAGCGATGTATAGCCGTTATGAGATGGCAAATTATAACCAAAGGAGAAATAAGTGATGTGACAGGGGTCAAAATTGGGCCCGATAGGGCCCAATCGACTATCAATAACGTTCGCTGACGATGTCCTGGGTGAAGGACTTCTCACAATATTTGCACTTCATGCGTACCGTACCCTTCACCTCGCGCACCCGGAAGTAGCTGTCCACCGGCTCGTTGTGGGAGATGCAGTTGGAGTTCGGGCAGTGGAATACCCCGGCGATGAACTCCGGCAGTGCCAGTTGATGTTTCTTCACCACCACGAAGTCTTCGATGATGTTGACGGTGGCCTTGGGGGCGAACAGCGCGAGCTGGTTCGCCTGCTGCTCGGTGAGGCGGGTGTTCTCGATCTTGATGAGATCCTTCTTGCCCAGCGCGCCGGATTTCAGGTTGAAGCCGACGGTGATGCGTTCCTGGGTCTCGATCAGCTGGAACAGCTTGAGGATCTTGATGCCCTGGCCGGCGGGGACGTGGTCGATGACGGAGCCGTGACGGATGGCTTCGACTTGCAGTTGGTTCTTGTCGGACATGATGTTCCCCTTTCCCTTATACGGTTTCGTTCAGTACCAGTGCCAGCAGTGCCTGGCGCGCATAGACTCCGTTCTCCGCCTGCTGGAAGTAGTAGGCGTGCGGGGTCTTGTCGACCGCCACCTCGATCTCGTCGACGCGGGGCAGGGGGTGCAGGATCTTCATGGTCGGCTTGGCCCCTTCCAGGGTGCTCAGCTCCAGCACGAACTTGGCGGCCATGTGTTTGTATTCGGTCTCGTCGAAGCGCTCCTTCTGGACCCGGGTCATGTAGAGGATGTCGAGCTCCGGCATCACCTCTTCCATGGTCTCGTGCACGCTGAACTGGATGCCTTTCTCCTCCAGCTCCTCGCACAGGTAGTCCGGCATCGCCAGCGCCTCGGGGGAGATGAAGAAGAAGCGGCAGTTGAACAGGCTCAGGGCCTGGGCCAGGGAATGGACGGTGCGGCCGTACTTGAGGTCGCCGACGAAGGCGACGTTGAGGCCATCGAGGTGTCCTTGGGTCTCATAGATGGAGAAGAGGTCGAGCAGGGTCTGGGTCGGATGCTGGTTGGATCCGTCGCCACCGTTGATGACCGGCACCCGGGAGAACTCGGAGGCGAGGCGGGCGGCGCCCTCCTTCGGGTGGCGCATCACCACGGCGTCGGTGTAGGAGCCGATGATCTTGATGGAGTCGGCCAGGGTCTCGCCCTTCTTGGCGCTGGTGTTGCCGCCGTCGGCGAAGCCGATGATGTTGCCGCCAAGGCGCTGCACCGCGGTCTCGAACGAGAGGCGGGTACGGGTGGAGGCCTCGAAGAAGCAGCTGGCAACCAGCTTGTCTTTCAGCAGGCGAGTGTCGGGTTCGGCCTTCAGCCGCTGAGCGGTGGCGACCACCAGTTCCATGTCGGACCGGGTCAGATCCGAGATGGAGATGACGTGTTTGTTATAGAGTGGATTGGTCATCGTCTGCATTCCCTTTGGCGTTGATACGGGTTTTTAGGGCACAAAAAAAAGCCCCTGAAACAGGGGCTCTTTTTAAAAATAACTGGGGATCTGTGGGTCGGAAACCGGAAACAACGGGGCCGCTCTGGTGCGCTCCACCCGTCTGCAAGGCTGTTTTTTCCATCAAAAACTGCATCGTCCTGTCCCGACCTTTTTCAAAACCGGACAGATTATAGAGTCGCTTTTGGAATTGTCAAAAATTTATTTCAGAGGTACTTTTTCGGCAAAAAAACGTTTGCCTGTCGCGAATGGGTCGGCAAACCCACAGCTGGTGCCGATCCTGCAGCGGTAGCCCGTCTTGCGCCATGCTGCGCAGATAGCCGAGTCGGTGGTGTCCTTCCAGCAGGCAAAAGGGGCAGGGCAGGGGTTGGCCGTCCGGGTAGCAACCATCGGGTCCGGGTTCGAGCACTATGATGGGCTCGGACCAGGTGCCCAGGCTCAGCATCTTCTCGCCGAGCCAGGAGCGGCGCACGTAGCGATTGTGGCGCAGCATCTCGCCCCAGCGTTCGATCACCTCCATGTGGCGGGAGCCAATCTGGCTCACGACCTGCTCGGTGCTCCAGCTTTCGGCCTCGAAGCGGTGGCTGGCGAGATCGATAAAGCTCCAGTTGGACTCAAAACCGCGCCAATGGCGGTACATCCACTGGGCAAGCACGCTGGGGGGAATGGAGGGCACCAGAGGAGCGACCCGATCGAGATAGTCTGGCAGGGACTCAGTTTTGCTCTCATCCCTGAAGTTGAGCGGTGCAAGTTGTTGAAGTAAGCGATAATTGAGCATGAGCAGCCTCCTCTTGCCTGGATCCACCCTACCCCTATTCCTGAGACTTTCCTACCCGGGCAAGGCTGTAAATACAGCAAGTTACCCCGGGCGGCTGCATGAATTGGCAGGATCTGCTCGTAATTTGTGCAATCGCATCGAAAGTGCGAAAAAAGCCTTTACCTTTGATCCCGGCTTTGTATAATTCGCCTCGTTTGTTGCAGGGGCGTAGTTCCAATTGGTAGAACAGCGGTCTCCAAAACCGATGGTTGCGGGTTCGAGTCCTGCCGCCCCTGCCATTTTCAGAAAGGCCAGCTCATTGAGCTGGCCTTTCGCATTTCCGCTCTCCGGTTTTTGCTTCCCGAACGGTCTCCCCGGCCAATAACTCCGCCAACCCTTGCTCGCTATCCCTTACCCATCAAGGCGTTGTCGTGCTCCCGCTGCGCTGGTCGCTGTCAGGTCGTTTCACACAGTCGTTTCTGGCAATCGAGCCATCCGCCGCCCTGTGCTGGATCACATGGGCTGCGCCGTGCCATGGCGGAGGTGTCTAGCTGCGACATCACGGTGAAGGCGGGGGACAGGGTGAAGAAGGGGGATCAGCTCGGCATGTTCCACTTCGGCGGCTCAACACCGCCCTGGCCCGGGTGAAGTAGGAGCCCGCCAGCCATAGACTGAGGCCGCCTCTGGGCGGCCTCCTTGCATTCAGGCCCGCTGCCGGAGCAGCAGATCCAGGTAGGCGCCTTCGATCAGTCGGGAGGGGTCCACCCCGAGACGCGCCATGATGTCGTGAGCCTCCCGTATGCCCGCCTCGAGCGGCTCGTCATCCTCCAGCACCACCTCCAGTTCGAGGAAGTGACCCAGCCCCTCCACTCTATCGAGGTGGATCCGGGTCCTGCCGACCAGCAACAGGGTTCGCGTCTTCTGCACCCTGCCGGTCTGGCCACAGGCCAGGCTGAGGGTCTCCCGCAATCGGTCCGGCTCGCTCGTCGGGGTCAGGTGGTAGAAGCTCTCCTTGGGACCCTGCTGATCGGCGCGGCGGTAGAAGATAAGCTCGCCAGCACTGGGGGAGAGAGTGCGCAGCTTGAGGCGACCGGCGTCGCAGCGAAAGAAGGTGTCATCCTGCGCTATCTCGACGGGATCCCCATCGGCGATGGCGGCCACCTTGGGGAGCAGGGCATCGAGGTGCGCGATCCTGGCCTTGATCTCGATATTTCGGGGCATGGGAGTCTCCTTGAGGACGATGGCCGTCCAACCTATCACGAATGTGGCCGGCCAAGGCGGTATGCGAGGGCGGCGGCAGTCGAGGTTTCTGTCGTTTTCGTGACTGGCAGCACGTCCTGTTGTCAGGACGCGCGAAATTAATCGGATTAACTAAAGTCAGGGGGCGATGGCGCCGATAGCCTTGTTCAGTATGGGGACTCTCTTGGCCTCCAGTCACCACAAGGATCTGTAGTCATGACACTCTCGTTGCGCGGCAAGCTGCTGGCGACCAGCCTGGGGGCGGTGCTGTTGATGGCGGCCCTGCTCGGTGTGGTTGCCTTCCACACCCTCAAGTCCCGTACCCTGGCGGCCATCCAGAGCGAGGCTGCCAACTATGGCCATGCCCATGCGCTGGCCATCGGCAACTGGATGGCGGACCGCAAGCACGCGGTCGATGCCCTGGCCGCCGTGATCGCCGACAACCCGGAGGCGACCCTGGTGCCCCATCTGCTGCAGACCCGCACCTCCGGCGGCTTCGGCCTCACCTACTTCGGCTCGGCGCAGGGGGAGATGACCCGCCACGATCCCTCCCTCAACACCGCCAACTACGATCCGCGCCAGCGTCCCTGGTATCAAGATGCTCTCAAGGCGGGCGGGCTCATCGTCACCGCCCCCTACGTCAGCGTGACCATGCAGCAGCTGGTGGTGACCCTGGCCGAGCCGGTGCTGCACCAGAGCCAGGTGATCGGCACCGCCGGTGCGGATCTCTCCCTGGATGCCCTCATCGACGAGGTGCTGGCCATGAAGGTGCAGGGGGAGGGCTACGCCATGCTGCTGGACAGATCCGGTCTCATCGTCGGCCACCCGCAGAAGGAGCTGGCCCTCAAGCAGCTGGCCGAGCTGGATCTCGGCCTCTCTGGCGCGAGTCTGGACGGCTGGAGCCGGGATGGGGAGCTGCACGCCGCCACCATCGGTGGACGTGACGTGCTGCTGTCGGTGCAGGGAGTGCCCGGCACCGACTGGCTGCTCGCCATGGTGATGTACAAGGACGTGCTGGAAGCGCCCTTCGCCACCCTGCTGTGGCAGCTGGTGGGGCTGACCCTGGTGTTGATGCTGGTGTTCAGCGCCCTGCTCATCGCCACCTTCAACTACCTGTTCGCCGATCTCGGCCGAGTGTCGAAGGCGCTGGCCAATATCGCCCACGGCGAGGGGGATCTCACGGTGCAGATCGCCACCCGCAGCCGGGACGAGGTGGGCCAGCTGGCCCAGAGTTTCAACCAGTTCGTGGCCAGGCTGCACGGCATCGTCAGCCGCCTGCGGGACGTCACCGCCGAGCTGGCGGCCCAGTCCAGGGAGCAGGCGAGCGGCGCCGAGGCGCGCAGTCAGCGGGTGCGCCAGCAACAGGACGAGATCGTCATGGTGGCGACCGCGGTGACCGAGATGGCCTCCGCCACCCAGGAGATCGCCGGCAACGCCGAGTTCGCCGCCACCACCTCGGGGGAGGCGGTCAAGCTCGCCGTCGCCGGCCAGTCCCAGGTCGGCCAGAGCCAGCGCAGCATCACCGGCCTTGCGGAGGAGGTGGCCGATGCCAGCCAGACCATCCACGAGCTGGACACCCATGCCCAGAAGATCAGCGGCATCCTGGCGACCATCAGCGGCATCGCCGAGCAGACCAACCTGCTGGCGCTCAACGCCGCCATCGAGGCGGCCCGGGCCGGGGAGCAGGGCCGTGGCTTCGCGGTGGTGGCGGACGAGGTGCGGGTGCTGTCGCGCCGCACCCACGACTCCACCGCCGAGATCCAGCAGATGATCGAGACCCTGCAGCAGACCACCAGACGCGCCGTCAACGGCATGGAGAGCAGCCGCCAGCTGGCGGGCACCAGCGTGGAGGATGCCCAGGCGGCGAACCTGAGCCTCGGCCAGATCAACGAGGCCATCGGTGCCATCAGCGACATGGCGACCCAGATTGCGGCGGCGGCGGAGGAGCAGACCTCGGTCACCGGCGAGATCAGCCGCAACACCGAGAACATCCGCTACGTCTCCCAGGCGCTGGCGGAACAGGCGAGGGAGGAGGCGAGTCAGGCCGCCACCCTCAAGATGCTGACCGAGCGACTGGAGCAGGAGATCGGCCGCTTCCGGCTCTGACGGCGGGCCACGACGATGATAAAGGCGGCTCAGGCCGCCTTTATCAATGGTGCGAATAGATATGGGAAATCCATGCATCGCATGAATATTGACCGACATCAGGCGCGCTGACGGGACGAAATGGCCTCAGCGCGGCTGGCTGTCGCTGCCGAGCTCGAGATCCCGGCGAGAGCCGTGGCGTCCGTTCTTGGCTACTAAACAGCGCCGACTGCTGCCGCGTGCGCGCAGGAAGGCCTCGGCCGCCTCGGGCTCGGCAGGCAGACGATAAAACGGCCGATATTGCACGAACAGGGGAACCGACCGACGGTCAGTCCAGGAAGAGGGTCATGGCGTGCTCCCGTGCAGGGGAGCGCCGCCCGGAAGATCCGCTCCCCGTTCCTGATCGACCCAGATGAGCTTGTCGGTGGCAAATCCCAGCACCTTGGCCCTGGCCACCAGGGTATCCACCTTGGCCTTGGGCGGATTGGGGGAGCGGGAGAGGATCCAGAGGTAGTCGCGGTTGTAGCTGGTCACCAGGGAGAGCTGGTAGTCGGGGTCGAGGTCAATGACGTTGTAGCCGCCATAGAAGGGGCCGAAGAAGCTCACTTTGAGCCGCGCCTCGTCCGGGTTGCCCACGAAGTAGGCCCTGCCTTCGGCCTCGCGCCAGCTGCCATCGCGCTGAAGGCCGCGGTTGAGCACCCTGACACCACCATCGCCACGGGGGCTGTAGGTGGCGCTCACCTGCTCCAGCCCCCGTTCGAAGCTGTGGTCGAGGCGCGCGATTTCGTACCAGGTGCCAAGGTAGCGGTCGAGCTGGAAGCCGGTGACGGGGCGGATGCCGTCGGCGAGGCCGGTGCAGGCCGTCAGCAGCCAGGCGGTGAGCAGGCAGAGCAGTGAACGCATGAGGGCTAGCCTTCCATGATGCTGAGCTGACCGTCCCGAAAGCGGGAGGCCTGATCCGTGGGGGTGCTGCCGAAGAAGCGCTTGTACTCCCGGCTGAACTGGGAGCCGCTCTCGTAGCCGACCCGCGCCGCCGCCGTGCCGGCCTTGATGCCGTCGTGCAGCATCATCATCCGTGCCTTGTGCAGCCGGAACGACTTGATGTATTGCAGCGGCGAGGTGGCGGTGACCGCCTTGAAGTGGTGGTGGAAGGCGGAGACGCTCATGTTCACCTCCCGCGCCAGCTCCTCCATGGTCAGGGTGTCGGCATAGCGCTGCTCGATGAGCCGCAGCACCCGGGCAATCTGGCCCATGTGGTTGTGGCGGTTGGCCAGCGCCTGCAGCGCCGGTCCACCGCCCTCGTGCAGGGCGTAGAACAGCATCTCCCGCACCGTCTGCGGCCCCAGCACCCTGGCGTGCTGGGGCTTGTCCATCAGATCGATGAGCCGTTCGGCGGCGCAGAACATCTGCTCGGAGAGCGGCACCGAGTGCACCCCGCTCTTCTGGGGCGGCGGGGCGGGCAGGCTGTCCCCCAGCTCCAGCAGCAGCTCCTGCAGGGTGGCGACGTTGATCTCGAGGGTGAAACCGATGAGCGGCTGCTCGGGGGAGGCGAAACACTCGCACTCGCACGGCAGCGGCAGCGTCATCAGCAGGTAGTGGCTGGGATCGTAGCGAAACACCTGATCCGCCAGATAGCCCACCTTGTGGCCCTGCAATATCACTATCATCCGCGGCTGGTAGAGTACCGGGGTGCGGCCGTGATACTCGGTGGTGTAGATCAGACTCACCTGCTCCACCGGGGAGGCGGTGATGCCGGGCTCGCGCACGTGGCGGGTCAGTCTGGCGGCGAGTTCGGCGTAGCGGTTGGTCATGTGCGCTCCGGGTGAAATTTACCGTTTTGTAGAAATAGGCAAGCAATGTGCAGAATGTTGCCTTGATGGTAGAGGTTGTCTGTAGAAAAATGCAATCAACATTTTGCGGCCAAGCCGCCCCGTCATCATGAAGGTAATAGCGATGCACAATTTCACTCTGCACACCCCGACCAAGGTGCTGTTCGGCAAGGGCCAGGTGGCCCAGCTGCGTGAACAGCTTCCCCACGACGCCCGCATCCTGATCACCTACGGCGGTGGCAGCGTGGTACGCAGCGGCCTGTTGGCCCAGATCCGCAGCGAACTGGCAGGTATGAGCCTGTTCGAATTCGGCGGCATCGAACCGAACCCCACCTACGAGACCCTGATGGGAGCCGTCGAGCTGGCCCGCGCCGAGCAGATCGACTTCCTGCTCGCCGTCGGTGGTGGCTCGGTGCTGGATGGCACCAAGTTCATCGCCGCCGCCGCCCACTACGATCTGGCCAAAGACCCTTGGCACATCCTCGAGACCGTCGGTGGTGAGGTGGCCTCCGCCATCCCGCTTGGCGCCGTGCTGACCCTGCCGGCCACCGGCTCCGAGATGAACATGGGCGCCGTCATCACCCGCAAGAGCAGTGGTGACAAGCAGCACTTCTTCTCCCCCTTCGTGATGCCGCGCTTCGCCGTGCTGGATCCGGTGCTGACCTACACCCTGCCGGCCCGTCAGGTGGCGAACGGGGTGGTGGATGCCTTCATCCATACCCTGGAGCAGTACCTCACCTACCCGGTCAATGCCAAGGTGCAGGATCGCTTCGCCGAGGGGCTGTTGCTGACCCTGGCCGAAGAGGGCCCCAAGGCGCTGGTGGAGCCGGAGAACTACGACGTGCGCGCCAACATCATGTGGAGTGCCACCCTGGCGCTGAACGGTCTGATCGGGGCCGGCGTGCCGCAGGACTGGGCGACCCACATGCTGGGTCATGAACTCACCGCCCTGCACGGCCTCGACCATGCCCAGACCCTGGCGGTGGTGTTGCCGGCCCTGCTGCAAGCCAAGCGCGAGCAGAAGCATGCCAAGCTGCTGCAATACGCCGAGCGGGTGTGGGATCTGCGCAGCGGCACTGAGGAAGAGCGCATCGACGGCGCCATCGCCGCCACCCGCGACTTCTTCGAGCGGATGGGGATCAAGACCCGGCTGCGGGACTACGGCATGGCCGATGCCCAGGTCGACACCCTGCTGGCCAAGCTGGCGGAGCACGGCATGACCGCCCTCGGCGAGCACGGCGACATCGACCTGGTGCAGAGCAAGCATATTTATGAGGCGGCCTGGTAAGGCGCGAGACACGACGCCCGGCGCCAGTCGGGCGTGAATAAGGGGGCCCGACCCGCCGTACGGTGGGGACGCGGCCCCCCATTCGTTACAAAACAGTTACTTTTCCCCGCTTCAGCTCATCCGATGTGCCAACGGCAGATTTCGTAAGAACAAAAAACGCTAAGATAGAGGGCCGGCAAAACATTTTTTTTGACTGGTTGGATCACTTTTTTCAGCGTATTTTGCTGGTATAAGTCGCTAATTTAGTTTGTTTTTTTTGACCATGGGCCAAGATGGGCTGATTTCTGTACTCGTGGTGCGGGGGGCGTGGTTGTAATAAAACTCCAAAATTTGATACTAATCACCTTCGCGCCTGAAAAGCGGGGGCCTGGCCATGACAGGAGGTTGAGGTAAAGCCTGCTGATTTTCATAACAAAGGGCCCGTGACCTGCACTTTGGTCATGCCTTGTCTCGTCAGACATGAGAGACTGGGTAATGATTGTTTATTAACCATCAGGGAATAGTCATGCAGATTGGAATACCGAGAGAGAGTCTCGCCGGTGAGACCCGGGTCGCAGCGACCCCGGCCACCGTCGAGCAGCTGAAAAAGCTCGGCTTCGAGGTCGCCATCGAGGCCGGTGCCGGTCATCTGGCCAGCTTCGATGACGCCGCCTTCGAGGCCGCCGGTGCCAGCGTGGTGCCGAGCGTCTGGCAAGCCGACCTTATCTTCAAGGTCAACGCACCGACCGATGCCGAGATCGCACAAATTAAGGATGGTGCAACTCTGGTGAGCTTCATCTGGCCCGCCCAGAATCCCGAGCTGGTCAAGAAACTGTCCGAGCGCAACATCAATGTGATGGCGATGGACATGGTGCCGCGGATCTCCCGTGCCCAGTCTCTCGACGCCCTCTCCTCCATGGCGAACATCGGTGGCTATCGCGCCGTGGTCGAAGCCGCCCACCAGTTCGGTCGCTTCTTCACCGGTCAGATCACCGCCGCCGGCAAGGTGCCGCCAGCCAAGGTATTGGTGATCGGTGCCGGTGTGGCCGGGCTTGCCGCCATCGGTACCGCGGGTTCCCTCGGTGCCATAGTGCGTGCCTTCGACACCCGTCTGGAAGTGGCCGAGCAGATCGAGTCCATGGGGGGTGAATTCCTCAAGCTGGACTTCGGCGGCGAAGATGGCGCCTCCAGCGATGGTTATGCCAAGGTCATGTCCGACGAGTTCATCGCGGCCGAGATGGCGCTGTTTGCCCAGCAGGCCAAGGAAGTGGACATCATCATCACCACCGCCCTGATCCCGGGCCGTCCCGCTCCCAAGCTCATCACCAAAGAGATGGTGGACAGCATGAAGCCGGGTTCGGTGATCGTGGACTTGGCGGCGGCGACCGGCGGCAACTGTGAATACACGGTGCCGACCGAGCTGTTCGTGACCCCCAACGGCGTCAAGGTGATCGGTTACACCGACTTGCCTGGCCGCCTGCCCGCCCAATCCTCCCAGCTCTACGGCACCAACCTGGTCAACCTGATGAAGCTGATGTGCAAGGAGAAGGACGGCCAGGTCGCCATCGACTTCGAGGACGTGGTCCAGCGCAACATGACGGTGATCCAGGCCGGTGACGTGACCTTCCCGCCGCCCCCTATCGCCGTCTCCGCCGCGCCGCAGAAGCCGGCCGCCGCCAAACCGGCAGCGAAGAAGGAAGAAGCCAAGCCCTCCAACAAGAAGTTCGTCTGGGGTGCCCTCGGCATCGCGGCCTTCGGTTGGGTGGCCGCGGTAGCGCCTGCCGAGTTCCTGTCCCACTTCACCGTCTTCATTCTGTCTTGTGTGGTCGGTTACTACGTGGTGTGGAACGTCTCCCACTCCCTGCACACGCCGCTGATGTCGGTCACCAATGCCATCTCCGGCATTATCGTGGTCGGTGCCCTGCTGCAGATTGGGCAAGGGTCGACCCTGGTCACCGTATTGGCCTTTATCGCCGTGCTGATTGCCAGTATCAACATCTTCGGTGGCTTCACCGTCACTCAGCGCATGCTGAAGATGTTCCGTAAGGATTAAGGGGGGTTTAACGTGTCTCAAGGACTGGTAACAGCATCCTATATCGTTGCCGCCGTGCTCTTCATCCTCAGTCTCGCGGGACTGTCGAAGCAAGAAACGGCCAAACATGGCAACCTGTTCGGTATCGCGGGGATGGCCATCGCCCTGCTCGCGACCGTGTTCAATCCGGAAACCAGTGGTGTGCACTGGATCATCCTGGCCATGGTCATCGGCGGCGCCATCGGCGTGCGGCTGGCACTCAAGGTCGAGATGACCGAGATGCCCGAGCTGGTGGCCGTGCTGCACAGCTTCGTGGGCATGGCGGCGGTGCTGGTGGGCTTCAACAGCTTCATCGACTTGCACCCGTCCGCCCCGGCCGAAGTGGTGGTCTCCGTGGGCTCCAACCTGGATGCGACCCTGGCCGCGGCCCGGGCGGCGTTCGAGCAGGCAGCCAGCGTCGTTCAGGTTGAGCACCTCTCCGGTGCCATGCTGAACATCCACCTGGTCGAGGTGTTCCTCGGTGTCTTCATCGGTGCCGTGACCTTCACCGGCTCCATAGTGGCATTTGGCAAGCTGCGTGGCCTGATCTCGTCCAAGCCGCTGCAACTGCCCCATCGTCACAAGCTGAACCTGCTGGCGGTGGTGGTCTCCCTTGCGCTGATGATCCACTTCGTCAACGCCGGTGGTTCCACCTTCGCACTGCTGCTGATGACCCTGATCGCCTTCGCGTTCGGCTGGCACCTGGTCGCCTCCATCGGCGGCGCAGACATGCCGGTGGTGGTCTCCATGCTGAACTCCTACTCCGGTTGGGCGGCGGCGGCGGCGGGCTTCATGCTCTCCAACGACCTGCTGATCGTGGTCGGTGCCCTGGTGGGTTCCTCCGGTGCCATCCTGTCCTACATCATGTGCAAGGCGATGAACCGCTCCTTCATCTCGGTGATCGCCGGGGGCTTCGGCTCCGATG
Organism: Aeromonas sp. TECH754; assembly: GCF_056279295.1. Taxonomy (NCBI): domain Bacteria; kingdom Pseudomonadati; phylum Pseudomonadota; class Gammaproteobacteria; order Aeromonadales; family Aeromonadaceae; genus Aeromonas; species Aeromonas sp. TECH754. Next base: position 4,183,397 of record NZ_JBWBRA010000001.1, read on the forward strand.
GCGTGGCCTCGACCGCCGATCAAGAGATGGGTGAGTACCGCGAGACCAACGCCGAAGACGTGGCCGACATGCTGAAAAATGCTCACTCCGTCATCATCACCCCGGGCTACGGCATGGCGGTGGCGCAGGCGCAGTACCCGGTCGCCGAGATCACCCACAAGCTGCGCGAGCGCGGCGTCAAGGTGCGCTTCGGTATCCACCCGGTGGCGGGTCGTCTGCCCGGTCACATGAACGTGCTGCTGGCGGAAGCCAAGGTTCCCTATGACATAGTTCTGGAAATGGACGAGATCAACGAGGACTTCAGCGATACCGACGTGGTGCTGGTGATCGGTGCGAACGACACCGTCAACCCGGCCGCCATGGAAGATCCGGGCAGCCCCATCGCCGGCATGCCGGTGCTGGAAGTGTGGAAGGCGCAGAACGTCATCGGCTTCAAACGCTCCATGAACACTGGCTATGCCGGTGTCCAGAACCCGCTGTTCTTCAAGGAGAACACCCAGATGCTGTTTGGCGATGCCAAGGCCAGCGTCGAGGCGATCCTCAAGGCGCTGTAAGCGGCAGGGGATGTGACAAGAGGAGGCTGCGGCCTCCTTTTTTATTGCCCATTTTTCAGGATCCGAGCCAACGCATTGATGGCAAAGGCATAGATCCCCGTCAGCGAGGCCGCTGGCGGGCGTCTGACCGTGATCGGGATCGCAATCCGGTGACGTTGCCCCTGCTGGAAGGCATAATGACGACAAAAGGTGAACGCGTTCAATTTTATTTGATTAATTAGCTCTTATGATCAACTAAAGTTAAACGCGTGGCAGGGGCGTCCCGGCTCACCGTCAAATGCGACCCGATACTGGCAGCTGTCTGCCGCGGCATAGTGAACACGAGAACCCACAGATGAAAGCACAATGGACCGATTTCATAACCCTGCTCAAGCGTGAAGTGGTGCCGGCCCTTGGCTGCACCGAGCCGATGTCGGTCGCGCTGGCGGCGGCCAACTGCCGCAAGCTGCTGGGCCAGGAGCCGACCCGCCTGAGCGTCTGGGTCAGTGGCAACCTGTTCAAGAACGGCATGGGCGTGGGCGTGCCCGGCACCGGCATGATCGGCCTGCCGGTGGCGGCCGCCGTCGGCATCACCGGGGGCAATCCCGAGGGTGGGCTGGAGGTGCTCAAGCACCTCAGCCAGGCCCAGGTGGAGGCCGCCAAGGCGCTGCTGCCGATCATCAAGGTGGATGTGAAGGACGTGCCGGACGTGCTCTACGCCGAGGTGCTGGCGGAGGCCGATGGCCACAGTGCCCGGGTGGTGATCTGCACCGACCATACCCGCATCGTGCTGCTGGAGAAGGATGGCGAGGTGCTGATGGAGCAGGCCAGCGCCCCCGGCGTGCAGATCCAGCCAGCCAAGTCCGACAAGCCCGCCATGAGCCTGCGGGAGATAGTGGCCTTCGCGCTGGAGGTGCCGCTCGCGGAGATCGCCTTCATTCAAGAGGCGGCCAGCATGAACCAGGCGCTGGCGGATGAGGGGCTGCAGGGGTATGGCCTGCGCATCGGCAAGATCCTGACCGAGCAGGTGGAGCGCAAGCTGCTGTCCGACGATCTGATGACGCTCGCCATGCGCCTCTCCTCCGCCGCGTCCGATGCGCGGATGGACGGTGCCATGCTGCCCGCCATGTCCAACTCCGGCTCCGGCAATCAGGGCATCGCCGCCACCATGCCGGTGGTTGCTGCTGCACGCTTCCTCAAGGCGAGCGACGAGCAGCTGGTGCGGGCGCTGGTGATGAGCCACCTGGTGGCCATCTACATCAAGATGTACCAGAACAAGCTGTCGGCCCTGTGCGCCGCCAGCACCGCCGCCATGGGCTCGGGTGCCGCCATCACCTGGCTGCTCGGGGGCCAGTTCGAGCAGATCAGTCACTGCATCAACAACATGATTGGCGACGTGTCCGGTATCATTTGCGACGGGGCAGGCAGCGCCTGCTCCATGAAGGTGTCCACCTCCACCTCGGCGGCGGTCAAGTCGTCGCTGATGGCCATCAACAACCTGCACGTACCCCAGAGCGAAGGCATCGTCTCCGACGACGTGGATCAGACCATCGCCAACCTGGGCCGTCTCTCCAAACGGGGGATGCTGGACACCGACATCGAGATCATCAACATCATGCGGGCCAAGCAACAGGGCAAGGCCGAGTGATATGAGGGGTGGCACCGGCCACCCCTGTTTTTTGTCGTCCCGGCTGAACCGGGGGGCAGACCGCCACAGAGCGGCACCTTTCAGGGAAGAGTGTGCATACCCGGCACTCGTCCCATTATCGCGGGCCCGTCCCGGTTTTTTTGGGGAATATCGTCATGACACTGAGCGTTATCGGTAATCTGGCCATCCTGGCCATGTTGTTGCTGTTTCTCTACCGGCTGCAGCAAAAACACGTCAGCTTCACCCGCCGGGTCTTCTCGGGGCTGGGGCTGGGCATCCTGTTCGGGGCCGCCCTGCAGCTGATCTACGGCGCCGGCGCCGAGGTGCTGGTCAAGACCAACGACTATCTGGACATCGTCGGCAGCGGCTATGTGAAGCTGCTGCAGATGATCATCATTCCGCTGATCATGGTCTCCATCATCGGGGCCATCCTCAAGCTCAATGGCGGCACGGCGCTCGGCAAGATCAGCGCCATGACCATAGGGGTGCTGATCTTCACCACCATGATCGCGGCCGGGGCAGGCATTCTGATGTCCAACCTGTTCGGCCTGACCGCCGAGGGGCTCACCGTCGGCGCCGCCGAAATCGCCCGTGGTGCGGATCTGAATCACAGCCTGCACAGTGTCGAGAGCATGTCCTTCGCCAAGATGGTGCTGGAGTTCATCCCGGCCAACCCCTTCCTCGACATGACGGGCGCGCGCAAGACCTCCACCATCGCCGTGGTGATCTTCTCCATCTTCATCGGTTTGTCGGCCACCGGCATCGCCCGCAAGAAGCCCGAAATCTTTGCCAGCTTCGGGCACTTCATGGACGTCGCCCACGTCATCGTGATGCGGATGGTGACCCTGGTGCTGCGCCTCACCCCCTACGGCGTGCTGGCGTTGATGGCCAAGGTGGTATCCGGCTCCAACTATGCCGACATCCTCAACCTGCTCAGCTTCGTCATGGCGTCTTACGGGGCCATCGCCATCATGTTCGGCGTGCACCTGCTGCTGGTGAGCCTGGTGGGCCTCAACCCCTGGCGTTTCCTGAAGAAGATCATGCCGGTGCTGGCGTTTGCCTTCACCTCGCGCACCAGCGCGGGCTCGATCCCGATGAACGTGCAGACCCAGACCAAGGCGCTCGGCATTCCCGATGGCATCGCCAACTTCGCCGCCTCCTTCGGTGCCACCATCGGCCAGAACGGCTGTGCCGGTATCTACCCGGCCATGCTGGCGGTGATGATAGCGCCGACCGTGGGGGTCAATCCCATGGATCCCGGCTTCATCATGACGCTGATTGCCCTCATCACCGTCAGCTCCTTCGGGGTGGCCGGTGTGGGCGGCGGTGCCACCTTCGCGGCGCTGATCGTGCTGTCGGCACTGGACTTCCCGGTGGCGCTGGCGGGGCTGCTGATCTCCATCGAGCCCCTCATCGACATGGGCCGTACCGCCCTCAACGTCTCCGGCTCCATCACCGCCGGCACCGTCACCAGCCGGTTGATGGGCCAGACCGACATGACGGTGTTCAACGGCGATGCCGAGGTCAGTCTGGACGGTGAGGAAGCCGTGGTCTGATCCCGCTCGTGGAACCTCATCCTCGGGTCATTGAGATAGTAAAGGGGAGGCGCTGCCTCCCCTGTCGTTACAGGAGTCAAGCAATGCGTATTGTGATCATCGGTGGCGAAGCCGCCGGCATGAGTGCGGCCGCCAAGGCCCGGCGTCTGGCCAAAGACGCCGACATAGTGGTGTATGAGGCCTCGGAGGTGATCTCCTTCGGTGCCTGCGGTCTGCCCTATTTCGTCGGTGACGACTTCCAGGAGCCGGGCTTCATGGCCGAGTTCAGCGTCGAGCAGTTCGCCGCCAAGGGGATTGAGGTCAAGACCGGCCATAGGGTGCTGAGCCTGGATGCCAAGGCCCAGACCTTGCGGGTGGAGCACGACGGCGACAGTTTCACCGATCACTACGATCGGCTGATGATCGCCACCGGCGCCCGCGAAACCATGCCCCCCATTGCCGGCCTGCAGCAGGAAGGGGTGTTCGGCCTGCGGCGCATGGCCGATGGACTGGCGCTCAAGGCGGCGGTGCAGGATGGCGGCAAGCAGAAGGCGGTGGTGATCGGCTCCGGCTTCATCGGGCTGGAGGTGGTGGAGGCGCTGGTCCATCAGGGCAAGGAGGTGCGTCTCATCGAGTTGGGTTCGCGGGTCATCCCCGATGCGTTTGACGCAGAGATCACCCAGCACATCGAGACTGAGCTGCGCGAACAGGGGGTCAGCCTGCACCTCGGCGAGCGGGTCGAGGCCTTGCTGGGGGAGGGACGGGTAACCGGTGTGCGCACCGATCGGGGGGAGTACGAGGCCGACATAGTGGTGGTCTGCACCGGGGTCAAACCCAACACCGAGTTCCTGGCCGACACCGGCATAGCGCGGCTGGCCAACGGCGCCATCGAGGTGGACCGTCAGGGTCGCACTTCGTTGCCTAACGTCTGGTCGGCGGGGGATTGCGCCAGCGTCTGGCACAGTGTGAAGCAACAGCAGGTCTATGTGCCGCTCGCCACCATCGCCAACAAGCTGGGCCGCATGGTGGGAGAAAACCTGGCCGGCGCCGAGCAGGCGTTTCCGGGCACCCTGGGCTCGGCGGCGCTCAAGGTGCTGGGGCTGGAGGCGGGTCGCACCGGCCTCTCCGAGCAGGAAGCCAAGGCGATGGGCATCGACTATCGCACCGTGGTGATCAAGGACAAGTGCCACACCAATTACTGCCCCGGCCAGTCCGACATTCACGTCAAGCTGGTGTACGAGGCAGCCAGCAAGCGGCTGCTCGGTGGCCAGATCCTGGGGCGCAAGGGAGCGGTGCACCGCATCGACGCGCTGGCGGTCGCCATCACCATGGGAGTGACCACCGAGCAGCTCGGCATGCTGGACTTCGCCTATGCGCCGCCCTTCTCTCGCACCTGGGACGTGCTGAACGTGGCGGGCAACGTGGCAAAATAAGTTCGCTGGCCGGGGCACCCGGCGTGCCCCGGCCTGGTCTGATCTCGCCGCGATGTGGCTATCGACGCTGCGGGCTATACCCCCTCTCGGCGGATACGGGAGTCCAGCCAAGATGGTGCACCGCGCCGTGAAACGGGGCGAACATGCAGGAAGTTGACGGGATCACGCCCATAAAAAAACCGGAGCCATTGGCTCCGGTTTTTCATTCAACGAATGCCTGCACTCAGCTGCGGCCGAGGCGATTGTCCGGGTAGTTCTTGGCCAGCACTTCGCGGGCGTGGCGGGCCAGGGTCGGCATCTTCAGGGTATCGTAGGCGTTGACCATGATCTCCAGTGCCTTCTCGGTCTCGGGCGTGTCGGGATAGGTCTCGACCACCAGCTTGGCGCGGTTGGCGGCGGCGATCAGTGCATCACGCTTGACGTAGTACTCGGCCACGCTCAGATCGTAGCGGGCGAGACGGGTCTTCAGACCTATCATGCGGGCACGGGCGTCGGCGGCATAGACGCTGTTGGGATAGTTCTGCAACAGGGTCTTGAAGTCCTGGAACGCCTGACGAGCGTAGGAAGGGTCCTTGTCGTCCCGGTTGATCCCCAGGAAGTCCTGGAAGAAGTTGTAATCTGCCGCCATGTTGGTCAGGCCACGCATATAGAACACGTAGTCGATGTTCTTGTGGGCCGGATTGAGGCGAATGAACCGGTCGATATTGGCGATGGCCTGAGCGGTATCATCCTGTTTGTAGTAGGCGTAGATCAGATCGAGTTGCACCTGACTCGAGTAGGCACCGAAGGGGTAACGCGAGTCCAGCGCTTCCAGCAACTCGATGGCGTTCAGGTAGTTACCTGTATCCAGTTTGAGACGGGCTTGTTGGTACAGAACTTCCGGCGGTTCGTCGGGAACCTTGGGTTTGGTGCTGGAACAACCAGTGATCAGGGTAGCGATCAAGGCGAGCGACATCAGCAGGTGAGACTTCTTTCCCATCAACAACATCCGGTCCATTTCCACGAAATTGGCAAAGTATCCGTTATGCTTGGCTAAAAGAAAAGCTAGAATACCCGGATTATTTCGAATTGATACCCCCGCTCAAGAGACCATACATGAGCCAGCATATTGAACTGACAGGCGAATTTCAGGATCACCAATTCGGGCAACGGCTCGACCAGGCCCTGGCCGAATTGTTTCCAGACTACTCCAGAACCCGCATCAAGGAGTGGATTTTACAGGACAGAGTGACCCTGGACGGTCAGGTTGCCAATACCCCGCGCGAAAAAGTGCTGGCTGGACAACAGGTACACATCGATGTCGAGCTGGAGGATGACACCCGTTGGGATGCTCAGGATCTCGCGCTCAACATAGTGTATGAAGATGAACACATTCTGGTGATCGACAAGCCGGCCGGCCTGGTGGTTCACCCGGGCGCCGGCACGCCGGATGGTACCATCCTCAACGCCCTGCTGCACCGCTACCCCGGCATCGCCGAGGTGCCCCGTGCCGGGATCGTGCACCGTCTGGATAAAGACACCACCGGTCTGATGGTGGTCGCCAAGACAGTACCGGCCCAGACCCATCTGGTGGAGGCGCTGCAGGCTCGCCAGATCACCCGTGAGTACGAGGCCATCGCCATCGGTCACATGACCGCCGGCGGTACGGTTGATGCCCCCATCGGCCGTCATCCGACCCAGCGTACCCACATGGCTGTCATACCCAATGGCCGTCCTTCCGTGACCCACTACCGGGTGCACGAGAAGTTCCGTGGCCACACCCGTCTGCGTCTGCGTCTGGAGACCGGTCGTACCCACCAGATCCGGGTGCACATGGCCCACATCAAGCACCCGTTGGTGGGGGATCCCGCCTACGGTGGTCGTCTGCGCCTGCTGCGCAACGCGACCCCGGAGCTGACCGAGGTGCTGCGCAACTTCCACCGTCAGGCATTGCACGCGACCATGTTGAAGCTGGCTCACCCCATCACCGGCGAAGTCATGGAGTGGCACTCATCCACCCCGCAAGACATGCTGGATCTGATGGAAGTGCTGCGCGCGGATACCCTCGCCAACCCGGACGATCTGGTCTGGGGTTGATGAGGCCTGCTCTGGCAACGCCCATCTAGCATGCCAAACGGGGCGCCCTCTGATGAGGCGCCCCGTTTTCTTGGATATGAAGGAGTCGCAGATGAACTGGATCGAACCCGACTGGCCCGCACCGGCCCGTGTGCGGGCGCTGTCGACCACCCGGGACGGGGGCGTCAGCGAGGGAGTGTTTCGTGGCCTGAACCTGGGCGCCCATGTGGGCGATGAGGTGAGCAGGGTCGAGGCCAACCGCGCTCTGTTGCAACAAGCCGCCGGAGTTCCGGGTCGGCTCAACTGGCTCAACCAGGTGCACGGCATCGCCGTCCATCCCGTCAGCAACGAATATGACGCGGCGCCGGAGGCCGATGCCGCTTGTGCCCACGAGGCAGGACTGGCCTGTATCGTGATGACGGCCGACTGCCTGCCGGTGCTGTTTTGCGATCGCGCCGGGACTCGGGTGGCCGCCGCCCATGCCGGTTGGCGCGGCCTGCAGGGCGGCGTGCTGGAGGTCAGTATTCAAGCCATGGGTTGTGAACCGGCCGAGATCCTCGCCTGGCTGGGCCCGGCCATAGGCCCACAGGCATTCGAAGTGGGGAGCGAGGTGCGAGACGTCTTCGTGGCCGAGCAGGCTGAGGCCATCGCGGCCTTCGTGCCTTCCGCCAACGAGGGTAAGTGGCTGGCGGATATCTACCGGCTGGCCCGGCTACGGCTGGTCCGCGCCGGGGTGAGCGCCGTCTATGGCGGCGAGCATTGCACCTTTGGTGATGACGAGCGTTTCTACTCCTATCGCCGCGACGGCCAGACCGGTCGCATGGCCTCCCTCGTCTGGCTTGCCGAGTAAAAAATATCGCCCCCGATTTGGCGGGGGCGTGTTCACCTCATGGCGCCATTGAGGGAAAAATAAACAACCCCTCCCCTTGAAATCCGGGCTCCAGACCTCATCTTCCTTGTCAGAAAGTTCTGTTGTTGCCGCTGCGGCGGCCTCGTTTCAAAGGGGGAGCTCGATGCGTTTAGATCGCCTGACCAGCAAGTTCCAGGTCGCAATTTCCGATGCCCAGTCGTTGGCACTGGGCCGTGATCACCAGTTTATCGAACCCGTCCATCTGATGACCGCCCTGCTCAATCAGGACGGCGGCTCCATTCGTCCGTTGCTGACCCTGTGCGGCATGGACATCAATGCCCTGCGCTCGCGCCTCGGCGAGGAGCTCGACCGGCTGCCCAAGGTGAGCGGCGTCGAGGGGGACGTACAACTCTCCAACGGCCTCGGCCGGCTGCTCAACGTCTGCGACAAGCTGGCCCAGCAGCGCAAGGATCAGTTCATCTCGTCCGAGCTGTTCGTGTTGGCGGCCCTCGACGAGAAGGGCACGCTCGGCGAGTTGCTGCGCCGCCATGGCCTGACCAAGGAAAAACTCGACGCCGCCATCGACAAGGTGCGCGGCGGCAAGAAGGTGGATGACGCCAACGCCGAGGAGAATCGCCAGGCGCTGGAGAAATACACCATCGACCTCACCGAGCGGGCCGAACTCGGCAAGCTCGATCCCGTCATCGGGCGGGATGAAGAGATCCGCCGCACCATCCAGGTGCTGCAACGCCGGACCAAGAACAACCCCGTGCTGATCGGTGCCCCCGGTGTGGGCAAGACCGCCATCGTCGAGGGGCTGGCCCAGCGCATCATCAACGGCGAGGTACCGGAAGGGCTCAAGAACAAGCGGGTGCTGTCGCTGGACATGGGGGCTCTGGTGGCCGGTGCCAAGTATCGCGGCGAGTTTGAAGAGCGGCTGAAAGCCGTGCTGAGCGATCTCGCCAAGGAGGAGGGCAACGTCATCCTCTTCGTCGACGAGCTGCACACCATGGTCGGCGCCGGCAAGGGCGAGGGAGCCATGGATGCGGGCAACATGCTCAAGCCCGCCCTGGCGCGCGGTGAGCTGCACTGCGTCGGTGCCACCACGCTCGATGAATATCGGCAGTACGTGGAGAAAGACGCCGCCCTCGAGCGCCGCTTCCAGAAGGTGCTGGTGGAGGAGCCCTCGGTGGAGGACACCATCGCCATCCTGCGCGGTCTGAAGGAACGTTATGAGCTGCACCACCACGTGCAGATCACCGATCCCGCGATCGTGGCGGCGGCCCAGCTGTCGCATCGCTATATCGCGGATCGCCAGTTGCCTGACAAGGCCATCGACCTCATCGACGAGGCGGCGGCCAGCATCCGGCTGCAGATCGACTCCAAGCCGGAGTCCCTGGACCGACTCGAGCGGCGCATCATCCAGCTCAAGCTGGAGCAGCAGGCGCTGCTCAAAGAGGATGACGACGCCAGCCGCAAGCGGCTCGATCTGCTCAATCAGGAGCTGACCGAGAAGGAGCGCGAATACAACGAGCTGGAAGAGGTGTGGAAGGCCGAGAAGGCCGCCCTCGCCGGCACCCAGCACATCAAGGCGGCGCTGGAGCAGGCCCGTCAGGATCTGGAGGTGGCGCGCCGCGCAGGCGACCTGGCCCGCATGTCAGAGCTGCAATACGGCCGCATCCCCGAGCTGGAGAAGCAGCTCGATCTCGCTACCCAGGCGGAGATGCAGGAGACCAGTCTGCTGCGCAACCGGGTCACCGACGTGGAGATCGCGGATGTGCTGGCGCGCTGGACCGGGATCCCGGTGGCGCGGATGCTGGAAGGGGAGCGCGACAAGCTGCTGCGGATGGAAGACCAGCTGCACAGCCGGGTGATCGGCCAGGAAGAGGCGGTGGATGCCGTCTCCAATGCGATTCGCCGCTCCCGGGCCGGGTTGTCCGATCCGAACCGTCCCATCGGCTCCTTCCTGTTCCTCGGTCCGACCGGGGTGGGCAAGACCGAGCTGTGCAAGGCGCTGGCCGAGTTCCTGTTCGATACCCAGGACGCCATGGTGCGCATCGACATGTCCGAGTTCATGGAGAAGCACAGCGTGGCCCGTCTGGTGGGGGCGCCTCCCGGCTACGTGGGTTACGAGGAGGGCGGTTATTTGACCGAGGCGGTACGCCGTCGCCCCTACTCGGTGATCCTGCTGGACGAGGTGGAGAAGGCGCACCCGGATGTGTTCAACATCCTGTTGCAGGTGCTGGACGACGGTCGCCTGACCGATGGTCAGGGCCGCACCGTGGACTTCCGCAATACGGTGGTCATCATGACCTCCAACCTCGGCTCGGATCTCATTCAGGAGCACTATGCCGAGAAGGACTATGAGGAGATGAAGTCCCTGCTGATGGAGTTGCTGACCCGCAGCTTCCGGCCGGAGTTCATCAACCGGATCGACGAGACGGTGGTGTTCCACCCGCTTGGCGAGGATCACATCAAGTCCATCGCCCGCATCCAGCTCAAGAGCCTGATGGGCCGTCTGGAGTCCCAGGGCTTCGAGGTGGAGGTGAGCGAGGATCTGCTGACCAAGCTGGTCCATGCCGGTTTCGATCCCGTCTACGGGGCGCGTCCCCTCAAGCGGGCGATCCAGCAGAAGGTGGAGAACCCGTTGGCCCAGGCTCTGCTCAGCGGTCGGGTCATCCCCGGCAAGAAGCTGTTGCTGGGGGCCGACAGCAGTGGGCTCACCATGAGTCAGCCATGATGGTGTCATCGATGAAAAACGCAGGCCTCGTGCCTGCGTTTTGTTTTTCAGGGAGGTGAGATGCTCAAGTTCTCGGTGCTGGTGGACGACGAGGTGCATAGGCCCGGCTGTATGCCGGAACGAGGGTTGGCGCTGGTGCTGGAGTGTGATGGCCTCAGGGTGCTGTTTGACAGCGGCAGGGGGCAGGCCTTGCGCCCCAATGCCGAGCTGATGGGGCTGGATCTCGGCTCCCTCTCCCACCTGGTGTTGTCCCACGGCCATTACGATCACGTGGGCGGTGTCGGCGCCCTGCCGGTCTATGCCGATCCCATCCCGCTGATCGCCTGCCCGGATCTGTTCCATGAGCGGGGCTACTTCCTGCCCTGGCCATTTCGACGCCATAACCTCTATCGGCTCTCGGGGGAGCTGGATCCCGCCCAGCTGCGCGCGAGGGGGCTGATCCCCCAGTGCTCGGCGGAGCCGGTCTGGCTGTCCGAGCGGTTGGTGTTCCTGGGATCCATACTGCGGCGGGATCGGGCCAAACCCTCCCTGCTCGGCTACATAGTGCGCGGCGGGCGAGTGGAGAAGGATCTGATCAGCGATGATTCGGCCCTGGCTTACAAGAGCCCACAAGGTCTCATCATCTTCATCGGCTGTGGCCATGCCGGTGTTGAGAACATAGTGCAGCGGGCGCGGGAGGTCTGTGGCGAGGAGCGGGTGCACGCCATCATCGGCGGCCTGCACCTGAAGTTTTCCGGCCCGCAGCGGGCGCGGGCCCTCGGTCAGTATCTGGTGCAAGAAGGGGTGGACCAGCTGTTTGCCTGCCACTGCACCGGCAAGCGCAAGGCGGGGTTGCCGCGGCAAATCAACATAGGCGCGGGGTTTGAACATCGATTCTGCTGAGCGGGGTATCGAGTCAGTAGGTGGCGCTCGGGACACTGTTCTGTGCGAATCGCCAGCCCTCGGGCTGGCGTTTTTGTATCTTCACCGCTATTGAAGCGCCGAAAGAGACCATTTTTTGCCTCATCAGGCAAGGATGCTACTCTGTAAACCACTAATGGCTATGTTGTTATTTTCAGAAGAGGGATCCTTTGCCGATGAAAATACCCTGCTCACTCGTCTTGCTCCTGGCCAGCCTGAGCCCCCAGTGGGTACTGGCGGCACAAACCATCCAGGACGTGCCCGAGATCTGCGCCACCTGCCACAGCATGAATGGCGTCCCCAAGGAGCCGAATATTCCCAACCTGTGGGGACAATCCGAAACCTATCTGAGCGAACAGCTGAGGGCCTTTCGCAGTGGCAAGCGGGTCAGCGACTTCATGAACCCCATCATCTATCAGCTCAGCGACGATCAGATTGCTCGCGCCGCCAAGCACTTCGCCAGCCAGGCCGAGGCCAAGACAGTCCCGCTGCACTGGAGCGGCGACAAGTGGCCGGGGGACATGGAGGCCGGTGAGCGGTTGGCCCTGGCCGGCAAGCCGGATCGCAACTTGCCCGCCTGCGTTGCCTGCCATGGGCCGAGCGGTGTCGGCGTGAGCCCGCTGTTTCCGCGCCTCGCCGGTCAGGATCCCGCCTACCTCAAACGTCAGCTGCATTACTGGAAGACGAACAAGCGTCCAGAGGGGGCCATGGGCTCCATGTCTGCGATTGCCAAGGCCTTGAGCGATGCCGAGGTGGATGCGGTGGCCAACTACTTTGCGGCGCTGGGGGTGGCGAAATGAAAGCTGTCTATCTGTTGACCTGCCTGCTGGTGGGTCTGGCTCAGGCCGAGACTTTCGATGATCAGTTCAGCGTGCCCCTCGGCGAGAAGGCGCCGGATGGCCAGTATCATCAGGTGCCCGACTGGTCGAAGGTGCCGGACGGCGAAATGGGGGCCGCCATCAAGCGTGGCTACAGCCTGTTCGTCAATACCCAGCAGCTCAAGGGCCAGGGCCAGCCGAACAATGCCCTGCAGTGCAGCAACTGCCATCTGGGCGGCGGCATCATTGCCGGCGCCAGCCCGCTGTGGGGGGCCTATCCTGCGTATCCCGCCTATCGCAAGAAGAACAACAAGGTGAACACCTATGAGGACAGGTTGCAGGGCTGCTTCCTGTTCTCGATGAACGCCAAGGGGGGCGAGCCGCCGGCCTATGACAGCCAGGAAATTCGCGATCTGGTGGCCTACTCCTACTGGCTGGCGAGCGGGGCGCCCATCAGCGACAAGTTGCCGGGCCGCAACTTCTTCGCGGTGGCGAAGCCCCCCAAGGCGCCCGACTTCCAGCGCGGTCAGGCCGTCTATGGGGAACGCTGCGCCGATTGTCACGGTGCCTCAGGTGAGGGCAAGCAGGTCGCCGGGCGACATGTGTTCCCGCCGCTGTGGGGCAAGGAGAGCTACAACTGGGGGGCGGGTATGCACGGCATCGACAAGGCCGCCGCCTTCATCAAGAGCAACATGCCGCTCTCCCAGGGGGGGAGCCTGAGCGATCAGCAGGCCTGGGACGTCTCTTTCTACATCAACAGCCAGGAGCGGCCGCAAGATCCCCGATTCAAGGGGGATCTTGGCCAGACCACCAGGGAGTATCACGGCAAGTATTCCCAGTACGGGCTGGCCTCGCCTGTGGATGGCCACCTGCTGGGCAGCGAAGCTTACTGAGGTAACGTGCAATGAAAACAGGGGCCTGGGCCCCTTTTTTCTTGGCTTGAATCAGGTGGGGAGGATAAAAAAAGCGGCAATCCGAAGATTGCCGAGAGGAATGTAGTGAGGCGACCTGAGGTGGGTTGAGCGGGTCGCAGGGCAAGCCCCGATGTCGAAGAGGGCCACTGTGGGTGCCCACTCTCCTTACAGCATGTCCGGGATGCGCTCTCTCATCCCGAACCGCCACAACTCATACCGCATCCGGCGCCGCCGAATACGGTGACAGCCATTCGCTTACAGCATGCCCGGGATGCTGGCCTTCATCTCGGCCGGCCAGACGCCGACCTGTACCTGACCGATGTGCTCCTTTTGCAGCAGCAGCATGGCGAGGCGGGATTGGCCGATGCCGCCACCGATGGTCTGCGGCATCTCGCCCGCCAGCAGCGCCTGGTGCCAGTCGTATTGCAGACGATCCTCGTCGCCGGTGGTGGCGAGCTGGCGACGCAGTGCGGCTGCGTCCACCCGGATCCCCATGGAGGAGAGCTCGAAGCAATCCTGCAGCACCGGGTTCCACACCAGGATGTCGCCGTTCAGGCCGGCCAGACCCAGTTCGCTCTGGCTGCTCCAGTCGTCATAGTCGGGGGCGCGCACGTCGTGGCGCTCGCCGTGGGACAGGTCACCGCCGATGCCGATGAGGAACACGGCCCCCAGCTCCTTGGCGATGGCGCGCTCGCGGCCCTTGGCGTCGAGATCCGGGTAACGGGTCAGCAACTCTTCGCTGTGCAGGAACTGGATGTCGCCCGGCAGGAAGGGGGTCATCTCGTGCTCGGCGCAGACCGCACGCTCGGTGGCCTTGATGGCGGTCCAGATGCCGCGCACCGTCTCCTGCAGGTAGGCCAGATCCCGGCGCTCGCTCGGCATCACCTTCTCCCAGTCCCACTGATCCACGTAGACCGAGTGGATGGGGGTGAGCCGGTCTTCGTCCGGGCGCAGCGCCTTCATGTGGGTGTAGATGCCCTCGCCCGGGCCGAAGCCGACGCGGCCCAGCAGCTGGCGCTTCCATTTGGCCAGGGAGTGCACCACCTCGTAGCTGTGCTCCGGCAGGGTCTTCACCTTGACCTGCACCGCATGCTCGCAGCCGGAGAGGTTGTCCTGGGTGCCGTCACCGACCCGGCTCAGGATGGGGGCTTGCACCTCCATCAGACCGAGCTGCTGGGCGAGTTGGCGGGAGAACATCTCTTTGACGAAGCTGATCTGCTGTTGGCTGCGAATGTAGTGCTGTTTCATGGTGAATACCTGTCTAAAACTCGTTGGATGTGGCGATTCTTCAACAGAACATGCACTAAATTCAATATTCGATAATAGAAATAGGCTTTGTGTGTTTTTTTCTTCAAAATAACCGACGAGTTACTGAGATATCGTCAACGGGAGTGCGAAAAAGTGCCAGAAAATTATCGGATCGATAATCTCGATCAGGCCATCCTCACCGCCCTGATGGACAATGCGCGGATCCCCTATGCCGAGCTGGCCAAACAACTGGCGGTCAGCCCGGGCACCATCCACGTGCGGGTGGAGAAGATGAAGCAGGCGGGGATCATCGAGGGGACCCGGGTGCAGGTGAATGCGAAGAAGCTGGGTTATGACGTCTGCTGTTTCATCGGCATCAATCTCAAGAGTGCCAAGGACTACCCCTCGGCGCTGGCCAAGTTGCAGGCGCTGGACGAGGTGGTGGAGGCTTACTACACCACGGGTCACTACAGCATCTTCATGAAGGTGATGACCCGCTCCATCGACGAGCTGCAGACGGTGCTGATCCACAAGATCCAAACCATCGACGAGATCCAGTCCACGGAAACCCTGATCTCGTTGCAGAACCCGATATTGAGGGATGTGAAGCCCTGATGGGCGTCGAGGTCGGTCAAGGGGCCGTTGGGGGGGGGGAGCCATTGGTGTCGCTACCAAGCTCGCGCCTGGGAGACGCGCAGTCCTGAGGGGGACGAGACGGGGATCAGAGGACGAGACTCCGCCTGATGGGAGGTGACCCTGGCGGTGGTGGCCGATCGAGGCAGTGAAACACTCTAATCAAGTAGTGTTTTGCGGATTAAATGGGATCATTAATCACTTTAATTCAGTATAAAAAACTGCCTCAATCGGACTGAAACCCTGAACCCGGGCTGCCAGCGCCGGGATCAGGGGGCGACATAGGGGATGCCGTACTTGTCGTAGAGCGTCTTGAGGCGGCCATCCTGCTTCATGCGCAGCAGCTCGGTGTCGTAGGCCGCCATCAGCGCCGGGGTGTCGGCATCGGCCCGGGCCCTGGTCCAGACGCTGTAGTAGAGGCCGGTCTTGAGCGGCGTGGGCAGGTAGTCTAACCGCCCTTCCAGCCCTTCTTGCTTGATCTGGGCGAAGGCGGTGACCAGCGGCAGGGGAACGGTATCGATGCGCCCGGCGATCAGCTTGCGCAGTTGCAGCGCATTGATGGGGATCTCCTGAAACTGATAGCCGGGCTCGGTCATGGCGGCCATCAGCTCGGGGGTGTAGGAGAAATCCCGGGTGATGCCGATGCGCCAGGGTTTGAGATCGCTGAGCTGTTCGTAGTGGATCTTGCCCGTGTCCTCCTTGCGCACGAAGAAGTGCCAACTGTGGCGCAGATGGGCCTGCTTCGGGTAGAGCAGGTAGGCCTCTCGCTCCGGCTTGTAGGAGTGGGTCATCACCAGATCGTAAACACCGGTCTCGGCCCCGCGGGTGAGGCGGGCGCCGGAATCGATCAGCTCTATCCGGATGGGCACCTTGAGCGTGCCGAAGATGGCGGTAACCAGATCCACATCCAGTCCGCGGGGCTGACCGCCCTCATCCAGCCACTTCAGGGGCGGCTCCAGGGTGCCGCCGATGACCAGCTCCTTGGCCGGCAGCCAGCAAGGCAGTAACAGACAGAGCAGCAGCAAGCGTCGCAAATCACATCTCCTGTGCGCACGGGGCAGGCTTACGATCATTTCGGTATAGTGACCGGCAGACATCTCACAGAGGCGACTCCGAATGGCGAATCCTGAAATTGAAAGCGAACTGGACGGCATCGACAAGGTCTCGGTCTGTCTCTATCGTCTCGGTCTGAGTCTGGCAGCTTTGCTGCTGTTGTGTCGAGGAGTTAGCTTGTTGATTGGGCAGGATCTTTTGCCAACACGGCTGTGGTTGATGGGGCTGGTGGTCGCGAGTGGTCTGTGCGGATTCTGCCTGCACATCTATGACAAACGGATCCGGTTTATCCTGCAGGGGCTGGGGTGGGGCGGCCTGCTGCTGGCTGCGTGCGGTGCGCCGGATGCCCTGCTGCTGGGGGCGGCCCTGGCCACATTGTCCGGCCTGGCCTTCAAGGAGCAATTCTGCTTCGCCATCCCGGGCATCCGGCTGTTGCCGCTGCTGCTGCCCCTGCTGTGGCTGCTGGAATGGGTCCGGCTGGAGTGGGCCGGTGCCCTGGTGGCCCTGGTGAGCGGCTTGCTGCTCTGCCTGCTATGCCTGGCCAAGTGGCGCATGCCCCTGCATTTCGATATCGGCGACCGCGGGCGTTATCAGCTTTAACCGATCTGCCCCGGCTGGCATGGAACAAGTGGACAGGGCCCGTGCGGCCTGACAACAAGGAGAGGGTATGCGTGCATTGGTGACGGGTTGTGGCCGTCGACTGGGTTTTTACCTGTGCGAGCAGCTGGTGGCCGCGGGTTGGCAGGTAACGGGCAGCTATCGCAGCGAACGGCCCGAGCTGGCGCAGCTGCGAGCCCTGGGGGTGGAGCTGGTACAGGCGGATTTTGCGAAAGAGGGGGATGTCTCACGGCTGATCGCGGCGCTGGCCGCCCACGAGGATCTGGCGCTGATCATCCACAACGCCTCGGCGTTTGAGCCACAGGCGGCGGAGCCGATGGCGCAGCTCGAGCAGTTCGAGCAGTTCTACCGGGTACACATGGCGGCGCCGTTCCAGCTCAACCGGGCGCTGGCGTCCCGGCTGGCGTGCCAGCCCAACGCCGGCATCATCCACATCACCGACATCTACATCCACGCTCCGGCGCCCCAGTTCGCCGCCTATGTGGCCACCAAGGCGGGCGCCCATTCGCTGGCCATGAGCTTCGCCCGCGAGCTGGCCCCCGCGGTGCGGGTCAATACCATAGAGCCCGGCCCCATCCTGTTTCTCGACGAGCATGGGGAGGCGTGGCGCCAGCAGGTGCTGGCCCGCACGCCGCTGGCGAAAGAGGGAGGATTGGCGCCCATCTGGCAGGCGGTCAGCCTGCTGATGACGAACGACTACATGACCGGGGCCAGCATCAGGGTCGATGGTGGCCGGGCCCTCGCTGTCATCTAGGCCGTCAGGCTGCCGACGACGAGGGAAAACGGAATCGGGTGGAGGCTGGCCGGCCCTTGGTCGTCACCCAGGTTACTGATGACGGGGTGGGACGGGACGGGGATCCACCGCCGGGGGCTGGCTGCCCAGCGCCTGGCGGTCATCGCCATGGGACCAGAGCTCGACGCTGCCGTTGCCAAAGAGTTGTTCGGCAAACACCTTGCTGGTCGGCAGGCGCAGCGCCACCCTGTGCGCCCGTACCGCGCCGTGCTGATACAGCTCGGCCAGCAGCTCGCCGAGATAGGCGTCCACCTCGGCCGTGGCGAAGCTGTCGTGAGGGCCGCTGGTCAGGATGTCGATGTCGAGCGGTCGGTCCGTCACCTTGCACAGCGGGTTGCTGCGATCCCGGCCGTGGGCCAGCTCCATGGTGACGAACTCGGCCTTCAGCTGGGCCGTCGAGAGCTCGCTCTCGACCACGAGCAGGCAGTTGAAGAAGTCGTGGCGCGAGCGCATGCCCACCGGCTTGGTCTGGATCACCGAGCTCAGACGCAGATGGCCGAAGCGTGCCAGCAGCTCGCCCACGGCCTGGCTGACGTGCTGGGCGGGGTCAAGATTCGATCCAATGCTACAGAGGTAGAACATGCTTTCCATTTCCTTGGGTTGGGCTCATCTGAAATATATACGCAGCTCACGGTTATCAGATTTACTATGAATTAACATAGTTTTATCTGTTGTGATCCCATTCTTGTGATCCAACGCTGATCGGCAGAAAAGGAGGTTGTATGAGTGTGGAGCTGAAATGGGCGCTGTTGACCGCCTCCGGGGCCCTGGCCATGATCCTGATCATCTGTGTGGTGTCCGTCGGTCTGGCGTGAAGCCTGATCCCGAATGCAATGGAACCGGCCAGTTGGCCGGTTTTGCTTTTTGGGGGAGTGCGGATATGCTGGCCCCCCAAGATGAAGCAAGAGACAGTTCGAGATGACCAAGGTACGGCCGCGTTCCCTGCTCCAGGTGGTATTGATGGGCTTCGTGCTGGTACTGATGCCGCTGGGAGGCATGATCTGGCACGACAGCCAGGCCCTCTCCCACCTGAGCCAGCTGACCAGCGACGAGGTGGAGCGCGCGGTCCGGGATACCCGCCGGGCGACTCTGCTCACCACCCAGGCCGTCGATCTGGAACGTACCCTGCGCCGTTATGCGGTGCTGGGAGATGCGCGCATTCTCGACACCTATCGCCAGCAGCTGGCGGGCTATCGCGAGCTGCTCGCCACCCATCGGCAATCCATCCCGGATGCCGCCGTCTATGCCGATCTCGAGACCACCCTGAGCTGGCTTGACAGCCTGCAGGAGCTGAGCAAGGCCAAGGCCGAGGCGACCAGCCCCCAGTTCGACCGATTCAACGAGTCCAACCAGCAGCTGGAGGTGATCACCCGCAGCCAGGTGGATGATCACGTGGTGCGGATGCGGGCGGCCATCGCCGAGCTGAGAACGGAGATCTGGTGGATCAGCGGTTTCGTGGCAGTGCTCAGCCTGCTGCTGATCCTGCTGTTCACCTACCTTATCATCCACCCCGTGCGTCAGATTGAGTCGCGGATCCTGAGCCTGGGCGCCGGTATAGAACCGGACCCGCGGCCAGTGGACGGCCCCGCCGAGCTGGTGCTGCTGGGGGAGCGGATCGGCTGGCTGCACGACAAGTTGAAGGAGCTGGAGCAGCAGAAGTATCAGTTCCTGCGCCACGTCTCCCACGAGCTGAAGACGCCGCTGGCGGTGCTGAGAGAGGGGGCGGATCTGCTGTCTGAACAGTTGATGGGGCCGCTCAACGGCGACCAGCAGGAGATCTGCCAGATGCTGGAGGAGAACAGCCGCCGGCTGCAGACCCTGATCGAGCGCCTGCTCGACTTCAACCGCCTCAGCCAGCAGGAGGCGTTCAGCCTGGTGCCGGTGCCGCTGACGCCCTTGCTGCTCGAACTGTCGGCAGAATACCGCTTGGCGCTGGAATCCAAGCAAATCAGTGTACACTTGCCGTCCGAGCCCATCATCCTGCAGGCTGAGCCCTATCGCCTGCGCCTCATCCTCGACAACCTGTTTTCCAACGCGGTCAGCTACGGCGCCAAGGGCGGTCGGGTCTGGATCCGCGCCGGTCAGGATGCCAATGGCAGCTGGCTGGAAGTGGCCAACGAGGGCCCCAGCATCCCGCTGGCCGAGCGGGAGCGGATCTTCGAGCCGTTCGAGCAGGGCAGCACGGTGCGCCATGGCCTGTTGAAAGGCTCCGGCATGGGCCTCTCCATCGCCCGCGAATCGGCGATGAGCCTGGGGGGCGAGCTGAGGCTGATCGACGACGAGCAGGCCGATGTCTGCTTCCGGCTGGAGCTGAAATAGAGCCCGGGGCGCCAGCGACGGCTGGGTGGACCACGACATTGATTGAAGACGAGCAAGCTGTTGTTTGCGTTCAGATGGATCTGCCGTGAGGCCCGAGATGAGACGACCCTGGGTGTCGGCGACGAGCCCGGATGAGGCCATGACATCGATTGAAGACGAGCAGGCGATGCCTGCGTTCAGCTGGATCTGAAATGAAGCCCATGATGAAACGATTTATTGTTCCCGTATTGATGATGAACCTGCTCGCAGGCTGCTCCCTGCTGCCGACCTCCGGTCTGACGGACCCCTCGGATCAGGCTGTCGCCAAGCGAATGGAATTTGCCAACAAAGAGATGCAGGTACGCCTGCAATACTCGGACTGGCTGCTGGCCAGCCACCCCCAGCAACGGGTGCAGGAGCGCCAGCGTCTGAGCGGTGCCACCGATCTCGAGAGCCGGGTCAGCCTGGCCATGGTCAACACTCATCCGTCCGAATCGGTGGCGAACCGCCGGGCCGGGCTGGATCGGCTCAAGTCCCTGCTGCCCGAACTCGGGCTGGATGCCCAGGCCTTCCTGCGCAGCTGGATCGCCCTCGGTGAGGAGCTGCTGGCCCGCGACAGCCAGCGCGATGATCAGAGTCAGGAGGTGCAGCGACTGCGCCGCCAGATCGAACAGCTCACCGCCATCGACGAGCAGCTGAATCAGCGTAAGCTCAATGGTGGGGCCAAGCCATGACGACCGGGATGGCGGCCAATGCCGCCCCGGGCGCGGAAGGAGTACAAGCATGAGTCGCATTCTGCTGGTCGATGATGATGCCAGCCTGCTCAAGCTGATGAGCATGCGCCTGCGCAGCCAGGGTTACGAGGTGGACACCGCCGACAGCGCCGAAGGGGCGCTGGACAGGCTGCGCCAGCAGCGTGCCGATCTGGTGCTCAGCGATCTGCGCATGGGGGGCATGGACGGGCTGGCGCTGTTCGAGCGGATCCAGGCTCAGTGGCTCGGCATGCCGGTCATCATCATGACCGCCCACGGCACCATCCCGGATGCCATCCAGGCGACCCGCTCCGGGGTATTCAGCTTCCTCACCAAGCCCATCGACAAGGATGAGCTGCTGGTCACCATCGAGCATGCCCTGAGCCTGACCCGCCCCAAACAGCAGCAGGAGTGGCAGTCACTCATCCTGACCCGCAATCCGCAGATGGAGCAGTTGCTGATCCAGGCGAGCAACATCGCCGCCATGGAGGTGCCGGTGTTGATTCTGGGGCCTTCCGGCTCGGGGAAAGGGGTGATGAGCCAGGCGCTGCATCAGGCCAGCAGCCGACGGGACAAGCCGCTGCACACCATCAACTGCGCCGCGTTGCCTTGGCCGGTGCTGGATCTGCAACTGTTTGGCGAAGACGGCCAGTCCGGTCTGTTTGCCGAGGCCAAAGGCGCCACCCTGTTCCTGGACGAGATAGGCAATCTGTCGGAGTCGTTGCAGGCCAAGTTGCTGCAGGTGCTGGCGGAATACGGCCAGGGTACCGCCGAGGTGCGGGTCATCAGCTCCAGCCATCAGGATCTGGTCACGGCCATGGAGGAGGGGCGGTTTCGGGAGGATCTCTTCTATCGCCTCAACGTGGCGAACATCACCCTGCCACCCCTCAGCGCCCGCAGCGAGGACATACCGCTGCTCGCCCGTCAGGCGCTCGACGATTATCGCAGCCGCCATGACAACTGCGCCGCCCTCGGCTTCTCGCCGGAGGCGCTGGCCCTGCTGGCGGCAGCGGCCTGGCCCGGCAATGTGCGCCAGCTGTGCGGGGTGGTGGAGCAGCTTGCGAGCCTCTGCTGCAGCCCGGTGATCGGGGCCGCCATGGTGGAGTCGGCGCTGAGTGGCGGGGTCGGCGGCATCCCCTCGTTCAACGAGGCCCGCGCCGAGTTCGAGAAGGAGTATCTGATCCGCCTGCTGCGCACCACCGAGGGCAACGTGACCCTGGCGGCCAACATGGCGGGGCGCAACCGTACCGACTTCTACAAGCTGTTGAATCGGCACAGCATAGAAGCCGCCAATTTCAAGCTGAAGAGCTGATCCGAAGGGCGGAAAGCAAACGGCCTGACCACGGGGGTGGTCAGGCCGTTTTGCTAATCAGCACCGGGCAGGATCAAGCGGGATCGGTGACGCCCGGGGTGGCCTGGGTCTTGCGGGAGAGCCAGAGCCCGCTCGCCTTCATCAGGTAGCCAAACAAGGCACCGATGACGAGGGAAGGCAGGATCAGCCGCCACTCTCCGGCTGCCCCGAAGGTGGCACAGCAACCGGCGAAGGTGCCGGGGATGTAGCCGAGCCAACGCTGCTTGGCCTGGGCGCACATCAGCGTCGCCACCACCCCTGTCATCAGATAGCCCGCCATGCCGGCTCCCCACCAGTGTTCCCCGTGGATCAGCAGCAGCGCCCACAGCATGCCGCTCGCATTGCACAGCAAGGTTTGCAGCAGCGCCTTGTAGCCGCCGCTCGAAGCGAAGTAGCTGGTGCAACCGAGGAAGCCGACCCAGGAGATGAGGCCGAGGGCGGCTGCCAATCCGCCCCAGACGGCGGAGAGGATCCCGGTCGTGATGGCGATGGCGATCAATGGGCTCATGGCATGACTCTCAGTGGTTGAATTTGGAAAAGCAGGCAGCCTACCCCTCGGAGTGGGGGCGGCAAGCAGGGGCCGGATTGTGTGTGATCTTGGTCACTCTTTTCAACTCGGGAATACGCTTGCGCTCGCGAAAAAAATTCATTGGTGGCGTCTTGAGCCCTGGACCATAGTTAGAGGCCCTGTCCTGCTCATGGAGTGAGTCTGATGGTGCCAAACGTGATCGTTCCTCTGCTGGTGTTCATCCTGCTGTTCCTGGTCGGTACCATGGCCAAGGCGCTGCCGCTGCATCAGATGATGTAATCCCTTGAAATAAAACCTCGCCGGGGCCGGTCTTATGAATGTTGCCTCACAGCCCCGGGAGTTTTTCATGTTTATCAAGCACTCGAACCCTCTTCATCCGACCGAACGGGATGTCACCCCGGAAGCCATCTATCAGGATCGCCGCCTCATTCTCAAAGGCTTGGGACTGGGATTGGGGGTGGGTACCGCCAGCCTGGCCTTCCCCGCTCAGGCCAGTCTGCTGGACCTGTTCTCCACCGAAGAGCCGGCTCCGGCTCCCGCCACCAAGCCGCTCAACTACAAGGCCGCGACCCGGCCGGACGGGGTGACTCTGACGCCGCTGGAGAAAGCGACCACCCACAACAACTTCTATGAACTCGGTACCGACAAGGGGGATCCGGCGCGCAATGCCCACTACCTCAAGCCCGAGCCCTGGACCCTGAAGGTGGAGGGGGAGGTGGCCAAGCCCTTCACCTTGGATGTGTGGGATCTCATCAACAAGACCGAGCTGGAGGAGCGCATCTACCGGCTGCGCTGCGTGGAGGCCTGGTCCATGGTGCTGCCCTGGAGCGGTATCTCGCTGGCCGACCTCATCCGCCGCGCCGAGCCGACCAGTCGGGCCAAGTTCGTGGCGTTCGAGACGCTCTACGACCCCAAACAGCTGCCGGGACAGGCATCCGACAGCCTCGGTGGCGGCATCGACTATCCCTATGTAGAGGGACTGCGGATGGATGAGGCGATGCACCCGCTCTCCTTCCTGGCGATGGGGCTCTATGGCAAGACGCTGCCGGCCCAGAACGGGGCGCCGATCCGGCTGGTGGTGCCCTGGAAGTACGGCTTCAAGAGCATCAAGAGCATCGTCTCCATCCGGCTGGTGGAGGAGATGCCGCCGACGACCTGGAATCTGCTGGCACCGAACGAATATGGTTTCTATGCCAACGTCAATCCGCAGGTGGATCACCCGCGCTGGAGCCAGGCCAGCGAGCGCTTCATCGGCGAGGGGGGCATCTTCGTCGCCAAGCGCCAACCCACCCTGCCGTTCAACGGCTACGGTGACGAGGTGGCCTCGCTCTACCAGGGCATGGATCTGCGCAAATGGTATTGAGAACCAGCGCACGCTCTTACTGCGAGGCCGTGATCAAGGCTCATGCGCTGCTCGGAATCCTCACGTATGTCTATACGCTCCGGTTCCTGCGCTGCTCTTCACCTTGCTTCCGACCTCTCGCGACAGATCGTGAACAGGTTCTTCAAGTGGACTAAAGAGGGAATCGAATTCATGGCACTGAGACTGACCAACCGTCACATCAGCATGCTGCGTGCGCTGGTGCATCTGGGCTCGCTGGGGTTCCTGCTCTGGCTGGGCTATGCGGTGCCGGCGGGGCTGCTGGGGGGAGACCCGGTACAGGGGCTGACCCACTACCTCGGCAAGGGGGCGCTGCATCTGCTGTTGCTGACCCTGCTCATCTCGCCGCTCGCCAAGCGCTGGCGACAGGGGCAGCTCATCAAGCTGCGCCGTCCCCTCGGGCTCTGGTGCGCGGCCTGGGCTGGTTTGCACTTCATGGTGTGGCTGGGGCTGGACCTGCAGTTCGACTGGCGACTGATCGGCGGCGAGCTGGTGAAGCGCAGCTACATAGTGGTGGGGGCGACGGCCTTGCTGCTGCTGGCGGCGCTGAGTCTGACCTCGATCCCGACCCTGTTGCGGGCCATGGGGCCGAGCTGGCAGAAGCTGCACAACTGGATCTATGCGGTGGCCCTGCTGGTGCCGATCCACTACTGGTGGTCGGTCAAGAGCGGCTGGCAGGAGCCCCTCATCTACCTGCTGCTGGCCTGCGCCCTGTTGGTGCCGCGGCGTGACAAGCTGTTGCGGCCCTGGCGACAGTGGCAGCAGAAACGCCAGCGCTTGAAAGAGACCAGTGCCCCGCTCGGCGGCATGGATCGCACCTGACAAAAAAGAGGCCTAATCGGCCTCTTTTTGCTGGGTGATTTCCCCGGTGTAGGCATCGACGCTGAGCCGCACCTTCTGCTCCTTGGCATCGAAGGTGCTGACCTCGAATCTGTCACCTTCCAGCTCGACTTCCCGAATGTCGTGGTAACCTTGTGCCAGCAGCATCTTGACCAGCCCCGGCATGTCGAGGCGCGTCTGCACCGCCCAGCCAAAGGTGGAAAAGAGACAAAGGATCAGCAGGATACTGCGTGGGATCATATTCATTCCGGATTCATGGCTGGCACACTATAAACGGCATTATGTTAGGTTTTGAGAGATGAATCATCCATGAATAGAGCGCTGCCCCTGTTTGGACTGCTGCTGCCGTTGCTGGCGCAGGCGGTCCAGCCGAACGAGGCCTTGCTGCAGCAGGCAGTCAGCGAGGGGCGGATCAGACCTTTTCATGAGCTGATGGAGGTGGCTTCCCGCCTGCCGGTGCGCGTACTGCGCGTCGACCTGGGAGAGGAAGATGGTGTCTGGTTGTATGAGCTCAAGCTCATCGACAGCGAGAACAGTGTGATCAAGGTGGGCTACCGCGCCGACAATCTGGAGATGGTGTGGCTAAAAGGGCATCATCTGGAGCGTTTATTTGAGCCTCTCCCGCCACCGGAAGAAGAGTGAGGCCGAGTGGCTTCCACCGCCGCCAACGCGGTGACTCAGGATCTGTGTCGGCAGACTGGCATTGCGTCGATGCTGCCGCTAGCAACAGCCCCCATTTTGGATGAAAACCATGCGCATTCTGATAGTTGAAGATGAGAAAACCCTGGCGGGCCAGCTGGCCGAACAACTGCGCCTGTCCGGTTTCGTGACCGATCTCTGCCACGATGGCAACGAAGCCGGCTTCCTCGGCGAGACCGAACCCTATGACGCCATCATCCTGGATCTCGGCCTGCCGGGCCGGGATGGCCTGAGCGTGCTGAAAGAGTGGCGCAGCAAGGGGATCGACACCCCGGTGCTGGTGCTGACCGCCCGCGGTCAGCTGCACGAGAAGATCGAGGGGCTCAACGCCGGTGCCGACGATTACCTTACCAAGCCGTTCCAGGTCGCCGAACTGGTGGCCAGGGTCCATGCCCTGGTGCGGCGGGCGGCGGGCAATGCCAGCTCGATCCTCGAGATCGGCGGGGTGCGGCTCGACATGGCGGCCTCCCAGGTCTGGTACGAGGGCACCCCCATCAAGCTGACCGCCCACGAGTTCCGGGTGCTGGGCTACCTGATGCAGCACAGGGGCAAGGTGGTGTCGCGCAGCGAGCTCATCGATCACATCTATGCCCAGGATTTCGACCGCGACTCCAACACGGTGGAAGTGTTCATTGGCCGGATCCGCAAGAAGACCCATGCCGATCTGATCGAGACGGTGCGCGGTCTTGGATACCGGATCAACGAATGAGCCAACAAGGGGTGAGAGTCGCACGGAGAGCCGCTGAATGAGGCTGGTGCGTACCCTGCGGGGGCGGTTGGTGGTCATCGCCATGGTCTGGTGCGGTCTGTTCCTGTTCGCTACCGGCTTCAGCCTGCAGACCATGATGCGCAACTACTGGCAGGAGGCGGAGGCCGATGGCCTGCGGTTGCAGCTCTACGATCTGCTCTCTCGTCTCGAGATCCAGCCCAACGGTCTGCCTCTGGCCACCGAGCCCATGGCAGACCCCCGCTATCTGCAACCTTACTCCGGCTACTACTGGCAGCTGGAATTGGGAGGGGAGGTGATCAGTCGCTCCCGCTCCCTGTGGGATGCCCATCTGGACACCCATGGTCTGAAGTCGGCCTTCGGTGATCCGGACTTGTTCGTCGGCAAGGGGCCCAACAAGGAGCCGCTGCTGATCATGACCCGCACCATACTGCTGCCGGGTTCGGATCGGGTGTTTACCCTGGCGATGGCCAAGGACAGCAGCGCCCTGACCCAGACCCTGAAGAAGACCCGCATCAGCCTGTTCCTGGGATTGGGCTTTGCCGCCACCGGCCTGGTGCTGGGCTTCATGTTCCAGATCATCTATGGCTTGCGACCGCTGCATCTGCTGCGCCGTGAGCTGAGTCGGGTGCATCAGGGCCATCAGGAGGGCTTCCGGCTGCGCTACCCGCTGGAGATCCAGCCGCTGGTGGAGGACATCAACCGGCTGCTGCACCACTACGGCGAGCTGCTGCAGCGGGCCCGCTCCCACACCGGCAATCTGGCCCATGCCCTCAAGACGCCGCTCAGCATCATGCGCAATCAGGTGGCCCAGTTGCCCCCCGAGGATCAGGCCGCCATCGGCGAGCAGCTCGACCAGATCCAGCGCCACATCGACTATCACCTCGGCAAGGCGCGGGTGACTGGCGCCGCCAAGATCCTGGGCGTCTCGACGCCGGTGCGGGCGCGGGTGGAGTACATCTGCCGCGCCTTCTCCCGCCTCTATCCGGGCAAGGAGGTGGACTTGCAGGTGCCGGCCAACCTGGCGGTCGGGGTGGAGGAGCAGGACTTCGACGAGATGGTGGGCAACCTGCTGGAGAACGCCTTCAAGTGGTCCCGTCTCCAGTTGCGGATCTCCAGCGCCGAGCTGGGGGGCTGGATCACCCTGCGCATCGAGGATGACGGCCCCGGCATGAGCGAGGATCAGATCGCCAAGGCGGTGCTGCGCGGGGTGCGGCTCGACGAGAAGGTGCCGGGCTCGGGCCTGGGTCTCAACATAGTGTCAGACCTGGCGGAAGCCTACAGAGGCAGTCTCATCATGGGACGAGCGGAGCTGGGCGGTCTTGCCGCTTCTTTGTCGTTGCCCAAGGTCGCCAGGGTGGAGAGCTAGCAACGCCGTCTCATCATGCGACAGGCTACATGCCGGACTGTCTTGCCCTTTGTCGCTGCCCAAGGTGGCATGGGTCGAGAGCTAGGCTTAAGATATGGTCCTTATTTCAAGTGGTAGGAAGGGTAGCAATGACTGACGATCCATGGGCACTGTGCCATCTCGATGATTCATTCGATGCCTCGGTGCTGGGCACCAAGGGCGCCCAACTCCAGTGGTTCGAGGACAGGGCATCCTTGATCGAATTCTTGCTGGAAGACTTCGTCGAGCTGCTGGCCGACGCGGGTGAGCTGGATGAGGATCAGACCGAGAGTGCGCGCGAGCGCTTCACCCTGCTGGTGGAGCAGAGCCAGGATGATCGCGGTCTGATGGATGCCATCAACGATCTCGCTTCCGGCCTGCGCCGCATCGCCTGGCTGGGGCCGCTGTCCGAGCTGGCGGAGATCAGCGACGACTTCGCCAGCGGGCTGCGTGCCTTCTTCTGGACCCAATACGATGGCGATGAGGACGATCCCGAAGCCTGGGTGCCGGAGGATCTCTGGCCGCAGCTGGTGGAATGTGCGGAAGAATATATGGTCGAAGGCGATTTCTAATCGATGAGTGACATGTATTTTGCTAAATACTAGCGAACTATATGGTGAAACTAAGAGCTGCTGAACGGCTCTCGGACCTCCACAACAGTGATAAATAAAAAAACGGCGCCAAAATGGCGCCGTTTTTGTTGGTCAACCGCTCACTCAAGCGTTGGCGGGGACGGCATGGGCGGTGTTGAGCAGTTCGGGCCCGCTGTACTTCTCGATCTGCAACTGGGCCATGTGACCGCAGTTGCCCTGGGCCAGGCTGGAGGAGCCCTCGTCGAAGGTCAGGCAGTTGATGTTGCCGTTCTTGCAGATGGAGCCGACCTCGCCCGGCTTGGCCGGATCGAACCAGGCCCCCTCGCAGACGCGCACCACCCCGGGGCGGATGTCCTTCGATATCAGGGCGCCCACCAGGATCTGGCCGCGCTCGTTGAAGGCGCGCACCAGGTCCCCTTCCACTATGCCCCGGGCCTTGGCGTCGTCCGGGTGGATCAGGATGGCCTCCCGATCGGCGACGGCGAACTTGTCCCGCAGCGGCGTGTTGTCCAGCTGGGAGTGCAGCCGCTGGGTCGGGTGGGAGGTGTTCAGCGACAGCGGATAACGGCCGGCCTGCTCGCCTTTGGTCCACTCCTTGGGCTCATACCACTTGGGGTGGCCGGCACAGTCGGCATAGTTCATGCCAGCAATGGTATTGGAGAAGATCTCGATCTTGCCGGACGGGGTGCCGAGCGGGTTGAGCAGCGGGTTCTCGCGAAAATCGGCGTGACGGATCCACTGGCGATTCGCCTCCGGGATGGGGAAGCGGATGTAGTTGTTGGACTCCCAGAACATGTTGAACGGCGGCAACGCCACCTTGGCGCCCCGTGCCTGGGCGGCCATGCCGTCGTACATCTGCTTGAGCCACAGGGTCTCGTCCTTACCCTCGGTATAGGCCTCCTGCAGGCCGAGCTTGGCGGCGACGGCGCTGAAGATGTCGAAGTCGTTGCGTGCCTCGTGCTGGGGCGGTACGCACTGGTGCATGGGGAACACGTAGCGCTGGGAGTAGTCACCCCCCATCTCAAGATCGTTGCGCTCGTAGCTGGTGGTCACCGGCAATACTATGTCGGCGTGCTTGGCGGTGGCGGTCCAGTAAGGCTCGTGCACTATCACCGTCTGCGGCTTGCGCCAGGCCTGCAGCAGGTTGTTGGTGTCCTGATGGTGGTGGAAGGGGTTGCCGCCCGCCACGTACACCAGCTTGATGTCCGGGTAGGTCAGCTTGCGGCCGTTGAAGTCGATGGTCTTGCCGGGGTTGGCCAGACAATCGGCGATGCGGGCCACCGGGATCGGCGCCGGGCTGTTCTGCGGTGCATTGCCGGCCGAGATGCCGGCCAGGATACCGCCCTTGGCGGTCGGGCTGCCGCCGGAGGAGTAGTGGTAGCTGAAGCCGTAGCCACCCCCCGGCAGGCCGATCTGGCCCAGCATGGCGGCCAGGGTGACCAGCATCCAGTTCGGCTGCTCGCCGTGATGCTGCCGCTGCATGCCCCAACCCGCCATGATCATGGTGCGCTTGGATGCCATGTCGAGGGCCAGCTGGCGGATCACCTTGGCCTCGACACCGCAGATGGTGGCGGCCCACTCGGCGCTCTTCGGCTGGCCATCGTCCTTGCCCAGCAGGTAGGCGAGGAACTTGTCGAAGCCGACGCTGTAGCGATCGAGGAAGGCCTGATCGTGTTTCTGCTCGCTATACAGGGTATGAGCCACCCCCAGCATCATGGCCACGTCGGTGTAGGCGTTCGGCGCTATCCACTCGGCCCCTGCCAGCTTGGCGGTCTCGTTGTAGACGGGATCGATGCTGATGATGCGGGTGCCCTTTTCTTTCAGCGCCTTGAAGCCGGCCTGACCCTCGTGATCCGGCATGTTCCAGCTGTTCTTCAGGGTCACCTGGGCGTTGACCCCCCACAGCACCACCAGTTCCGCGTGTTCGACCACGTTCGGCCAGGCGGTCTGCTGCTCGTACACCTCGATGGAGCCCATCACATGGGACATGATCACCTGGGCCGCGCCGGTGGAGTAGTCGCCAGCGTAGCCGGTGAAGCCGCCGGAGAGGTTCATCAAGCGGTGCAGCAGGGTGCGGCTGTTGTGGAACATGCCCACGCTCTTCCAGCCGTAGGAACCGGCGTGGATGGCCTGGGGCCCGAAATCGGTCTGCACCCGCTTGATCTCGCCGGCGACCAGGGCGATGGCCTGCTCCCAGCTCACCCGCACCCATTCATCGGCACCGCGCAGCTCGGGGCTGGCACCGGGGCCATGCTCCAGCCAGCTCTTGCGCACCATGGGGTACTTGATGCGGTTCTTGGCATGAACCTGGAACGGGGCCATGTCGATGAGATCGTTCGGCGCCGGGTCGTCGGCGACCGGTTGTACCCGCACCATGCGACCGTCGGCGACGATGGCCTCAAAGGCTCCCCAGTGGGCACCTGTGAGAATGCCCTTCTGGGCCGGCACCAGGGTGGGGAACTGCTCCAGCGCCGTGCTGATGGCCTGCGCCAGCGCATGCTTGGGGAAGATCCCGGCCAGCAGCGGCAGGGCGGCGCAGGCACCCAACCCCTTGAGCAGGCTGCGGCGGGACAGATTGGTGTCTTGGTCATTGAAAAAAGTCATAGGAAATTCCTCTGTTCCTGCCTCAGTGGGCCGCGCTCATGTCGCTGGCGTTCTTCTGCACGTATTGGGTCAGCATGCGGGCCTGCTCCGGGGTGAGAGAGGTGCGTGATTCCATGCCCTTGATGACGCCAATCCACTGGTTGGCATTGAAGTGATCCAGCGCGGTCAGGCCGTGGCAGCCGGTGCAGTTGTTGGACATCAGGGTGGAGGCGTATTGCCACAGCTTGCCCTGATCGCCGATGAGCTGGCTCTGATCCACCCAGGCAGTCAGCTTGACCTCATGCCAGGTGAGGTTGGTGGCGGCATCGGTCTCGCTCTTGCCGGTGACCAGCGCCTGCCTGGCGGCGTCGCCGACCAGCACGCTCAGGATCCGCTTGCCGGGGGCGGCGTAGAACACCTCGCTCACCCCGTCCTGTTGCCAGCCTTCGATCCGCACCTGGACGCGGCCGTTGTCGTTGGCCAGGATCTCGACCCGGGTGGATGGCATCAGGGTGCCCTCGTCCGTGCTGGCCTTGGCATCGAGGAACAGCGGCGTGGTGGCGATGGCATAACGGGTGGTGACGCTGGCCGGGGTCTGTGCGGCGGCGGCAGCCAGTTCACTGGCGCCGGCGGCGGCCAGCTCACTCATGTCCGGCATGATGTGGGCGACCCCGCGGTGGCAGTCGATGCAGGTCTGGCCTTCCTTGATGGCGACCGGGTGCTCGGCGCGCGCGTTCGGGCGCTGGGCCAGGATATCCATGGCGTCGTAGCTGTGGCAGCTGCGGCAGGTGGCCGAGTCGTTGGCCTTGAGCTGATCCCAGACGGTCTGGGCCATGTGCAGCTTGCGTGCCTCGTATTTCTCCGGTGTGTCGAGGGTGCCGAGGGCCTCGTGGTAGATATCTTTCACGGCGCGGATCTTGGTCCACAAGTAGGAGGCGGGTTCATTGGGGATGTGGCAGTCGGCACACTCGGCCCGGATCCCCTTCACGTTCTGGAAGTGCACGCTGCCCTGATATTCGGCGAGCGGGGTCTGCATGCTGTGGCAGGAGACGCAGAACTCGGTGGAGCTGGTCTTGTGCAGTACGGTAACGGTGACCCCCAGCGCCGCCACGCCCAGCAGGGCTCCGAGCAGCAGGAGCCAGAACCAGGACTTTCTCAACATTTTTCCAAGCATGGCGGCAGTTCCCTATGAATCGAGTATTACCAATATAGTAGTAGTTATGGTGAACGAGGAATTGACCTTAATTATGTTTTTTATTCTTTAATTGATATTAATTACGCTTTAAATTTTATTTAAAGCTTAAAGTATGAATTTAAATCGATTTCAAATCATTGACTTTGTTGGTTCGGCCTTATTTGACACTCATTTTGTCGGCAAAGCCATATCCATAGTGTTGAAAATGGTGCGGCACCTAACGTGACGCGCTCTGTGACCAGGGCTGGGCCCTGAGCGGGCAGGGCTTGGGATTTACAAAAGGCTCGATATATACTGTTCACATATACAGTATTCAGGTGTGCCAACCATGCGACTCTTTATCGCCGAGAAACCCAGCCTGGGCCGCGCCATCGCCGACGCCCTGCCCAAGCCCCACAAGAAGGGGGAGGGCTTCATCGAGACCGCCGGGGGCGACGTAGTGACCTGGTGCATCGGTCACCTGCTGGAACAGGCGGAGCCCGATGCCTATGACGCCGCCTACAAGCAGTGGCGCATGGAGTCGCTTCCCATCATCCCCGAGCAATGGCAGTTGGTGGCCAAGCCCAAGACCAGGACCCAGCTCACTGCCATCAAGCGGCTCATCAAGCAGGCCGATTGCGTGGTGAATGCCGGTGACCCTGATCGGGAAGGGCAGTTGCTGGTGGACGAGGTGATCGATTTTCTCGGCTATCCGAAGGCCAAACCGGTACAACGCTGCCTCATCAGCGATCTCAACCCGCCGGCGGTACGCCGTGCCCTCGACAAGCTCAGAGACAACAAGGAGTTCGTGCCGCTGGCGGTGTCGGCCCTGGCTCGCAGCCGCGCCGATTGGCTCTATGGCATCAACATGACCCGCGCCTACACCCTGCTCGGCCGCAAGGGTGGCTGCAGCGAGCTGCTGTCGGTCGGCCGGGTGCAGACCCCGTTGCTGGGGCTGGTGGTGCGGCGGGATCTGGAGATAGACGCCTTCGTGCCCAAGCCCTTCTTCGAGGTGCTGGCCCAGGTGGTGACCCAGGGCAACGAGCGGTTCAGCGCCAAGTGGTTGCCATCAGAGGCCTGTGCTCCCTGGCAGGATGAGGAGGGACGGGTGCTCAACCGGGCGCTGGCCGCCAAGGTGGTGGAGCGGATCGGCGGCCAACCCGCGTTGGTGGAGGCGGTGGAAGAGCAGGCCCGCAAGCAGGCGGCGCCGCTGCCCTACAACCTTTCCAGCCTGCAGATCGATGCCGCCAAGCGTTTTGGCATGGATGCCAAGCGGGTGCTGGATATCTGCCAGGGACTCTACGAGCGCCACAAGCTCATCACCTATCCGCGCTCCGACAGCCGTTATCTGCCGGGGGATCACTTCAACCGGGCGTCCCAGGTGCGCGACGCCATCGCCGCCACCGCGCCTACCCTCGCCAAGGCGGTGAGCGAGGCAGACGGCAGCATCCGCAGCAAGGCCTGGAACGACAGCAAGGTCGATGCCCACCACGCCATCATCCCCACCGAGAAGCGGGGCAACGAGGCCAGCCTCAGTGCCGATGAGAGCAAGATCTACGGCCTGGTCGCCCGCCAGTATCTGCTGCAGTTCTACCCGCCGTTCGAGTACAACGACAGCAAGGTGCTGCTGCGCATCGCCGGTGGCCTGTTTCAGGCCAAGGCGCGGCGGATCCTCAAGGCCGGCTGGAAGGCACTGCTGGGCGTCGAAGAGGATGAAGACGACGAGGCGGGCACCCTGCCAGCCCTGCGCCAGGGGGAGCAACTGTCGTGCGAACGGGGCGAGCTGCTGGAGAAGATGACCCAGGCCCCCAAGGCATTCACCGATGCGACCTTGCTGGCCGCCATGACCGGCATCGCCCGCTACGTGCAGGATCCCGAGATCCGCAAGACCCTGCGCGAGACCGACGGCCTCGGCACCGAGGCGACCCGGGCCGGCATCATAGATCTGCTGTTCAAGCGCCGCTTCCTGGTGCGCCAGGGCAAGAGCATCAAGGCCACCCCCACCGGGCGGGCGCTGATCCTGGCGTTGCCTGCCAGCGCCACCACCCCGGACATGACGGCGCTCTGGGAGCAACACCTCGGTCAGATCGCCGAGCGTCGCGCCAGCTACCAGCAGTTTATGGGGCCGCTTACCGAGCAGTTGAATGGCCTTATCGAGGGGGCAAGGCAGGATTCCGGGGCCAGTTTCAGCTCCCTGCCCAAGGCGGCCGCAGGTGCAGACAAGCGTCGCTTTGCTCGCGGCAAGAGCAGCAAGAGCGGCGCCAGTGCGGGTACAGGCAGCACGCCCCGTAAAAGCACGGGCAAGAAACCCGCCAAACCCAAGGCGGCCTGAGCCGGGGGGGCG
This sequence comes from Aeromonas sp. TECH754, assembly GCF_056279295.1. Classification (NCBI taxonomy): domain Bacteria; kingdom Pseudomonadati; phylum Pseudomonadota; class Gammaproteobacteria; order Aeromonadales; family Aeromonadaceae; genus Aeromonas; species Aeromonas sp. TECH754. The sequence goes on from NZ_JBWBRA010000001.1 coordinate 4,217,826, forward strand.
GCAGTAGTCGTAACATACAAAAGAGGGGCCACGGCCCCTCTTTTGTATTGTAATAACCACATAAAGTAGTGAGTTAGCCTGTATAAACCCCCTCTTCCGGGTAGCGGATCCGGGTCTCGCTCGGTCTGGCCAGCATCAGGGCCAGGGTGAGGGGGCCGAGACGGCCGCAGATCATCACCAGCACCAGGATGAACTTGCCCGGCGAGCTCAACTCGGGGGTGATACCGGTGGTGAGCCCCACGGTGGCGAAGGCCGAGATGGTCTCGAACATGATCTTGTCGAAGGATTGCTGCTCCGTGATCATCAGCAGGAACATGGCCAGCATCAGCACCATGGTGCTGACGATGATGATGGCCAGCGATCGGGTCACTATCTGGGGAGAGAGAGTGCGGCCGAAGGCGGTGACATGGGGCCGCTTGGTCAGGAAGGCCCTGGTGGCCAGCAGCACGACGGCGAAGGTGGTCACCTTGATGCCGCCCCCCGTCGAAGTGGTCCCGGCCCCGATGAACATCAGCATCATCATGAACAGCAAAGAGGCCGGCACCATCTGGCCGATATCGACCGTATTGAAACCCGCGGTGCGTGCCGTGGCCGACTGGAAGAAGGCCGCCAGCCATTGGCCTCCCATCCCGGCCTTGCCGAGGGTGCCCGGGTTGTTGTGCTCCAGCAGCCAGAACATCAGGGTACCCAGCAGCAGCAGGGCCGGCGTCATCAGCAGCATCAACTTGCTGTGCAGTTTGAGCTTGCGCCAGCGGCGGTTGCGCACCAGATCGACGATGACGGTGAAGCCGACCCCGCCGAGGATGAGCAGGGCCGGTATGGTCAGGCTGATGATGGGATCGTCCCGGTAGTCGATGAGGTTGTTGGCAAACAGCGAGAAGCCTGCGTTGTTGAAGGCCGACACCGCATGGAAGAAGCTGACGTAGAGGCCGTGTTGCCAGCCCATCTCCGGTACCCAGCGGATGGCCATGATGGCGGTGCCGATGAGCTGGGCTATCAGGGCGAACAGCACGATGCGTTTCACCAGCTGGATGATGTTGACCGAGCCCTCCTGACCGAGTGCCTCCTTGGCCAGCACCTGCTGGCGCAGGCCGACCCGCTTGCTGAACATGGCGATCAGCAGCAGTGTCATGGTCATCTGGCCGAGGCCGCCAATCTCCATCAGCATCAGCAGGATGATCTGCCCCTGCAGGGTGAAGGCGGTACCGGTATCCACCACCCCGAGGCCGGTCACGCTGATGGCCGAGGTGGCGGTAAACAGGGCATTGATGAAGGTGACCTCGCCATTGTGGCTGGAGGGCTGCACCAGGAACAGGGTGCCGACCATCAGGATGATGAGGAAGCTGCCCAGGATCAGCTTGGCCTCGCTCCAGCGAGAGTCGCTGTCCCGGTGTAAGGCGAAGGCGTAGTTGCTGCGCCAGTGGATCATAGGGTGTCGAGCCAGTGATCGATGGCGTGCTTATTGCCGGCCAGGATCAGGATGTCACCGAGCTGCAGCTCCATCTTGCCGGTCAGCACGTTGTGCAACACCTCGCCACGCTTGATGGCCAGCAACTGGAAGTCACTCTGTTGCAGCAGGTGCAGATCGCCGAGGGTACGGCTGTTTTGCTGCAGGCCGATGACGAACTCGGTCAGCACCATGTCGTGACCCAGCTCCAGGTAGTCGAACAGCCGGTTGTCCAGCATGCTCTGGGCGACCCGGCGGCCCATGTCCCACTCCGGGTTGATCACCTTGTCGGCGCCCACCTTCTGCAGGATCTTGGCGTGGAACTTGTCACGGGCCTTGACCCACACCTTCTTCACGCCCGCTTCTTTCAGGACGAGGGTAGTGAGGATGCTGGTCTCCAGGTTGTCGCCGATGGCCACGAAGACGATATCGAAGTTCGAGAGGCCCAGCTCGGCGACCGTGGCCTCATCGGTGGCATCGGCGACGATGACGTGATTGCACAGGGTGGCAATCTGGCGGGTCTTGACCTCATCGATGTCGATGGCCAGCACCTCGGCATCCTGGCGTTGCAGCTCCTCGCACAGGGCGCTGCCAAACAGGCCGAGGCCGATGACGGCAAATTGGTTGTTCATTCGTGCTTCCTCAACGGACTGAAGGAGTTACTCTACTCCAGCGAAATGAGTCCGAGAAGTACCCGGGTTTTTCGTCCCGGAGGATCTGGGGTAAACTGCCCCCTTGCTCTATGTCGGGACACGCAGATGAAACTCACCCCCCACGCCCCCTTGGTGGCCCTCAATACCCTGGGCCTTGAGGCTCACTGTCTCTGGCTGGCCGAAGTGACCCAGCTGGATGATCTCAGGCCACTGCTGGCCAACCCCGAGCTGGCGGCCCTGCCGCGGCTGGTGCTGGGGGGCGGGAGCAACATCCTGTTCTGCAATGACTTCGCCGGTCTGGTGGTGCAGAACAGCATGAAGGGCATAGAGGCGCAGGACCAGGGGGATCACTGGCTGCTGCATGTGGCCGCCGGTGAGCAGTGGCATCAGCTGGTGTGCCACGCCCTGCAGCAGGGCTGGCACGGGCTGGAGAACCTGGCGCTGATCCCGGGTACGGTCGGTGCTGCACCGGTGCAGAACATCGGTGCCTATGGGGTCGAGCTGGCCCGCTTCTGCGCCTACGTGGAGGCGTTCAACTGGCAGACGGGCGAGCTGGAGCGTATCGTGGCCGCCGATTGCCAGTTCGGCTATCGCGACAGCATCTTCAAGCACGCCTGCCAAGATTCCCACTTCATCACCGCCGTCGGGCTGCGCCTGCCCAAGGCCTGGCAACCGGTGGCGGGTTATGGCCCGCTGGCGGTACTCGGCGATGAGCCCACGGCGCAAGCCATCTTCGACACCGTCTGCGCGACTCGCATGGCCAAGCTGCCGGATCCCAACCTGCTCGGCAACGCCGGCAGCTTCTTCAAGAATCCGGTGGTGCCCATGGCGCTGGCGGAGGCGCTCAAGGCGCGGCATGCGCAGATGCCGCTGTATCCGGCCGGGGAGGGGCAGGCCAAGCTGGCGGCGGGCTGGCTCATCGATCAGTGCGGCCTCAAGGGCTTTGCCATCGGTCGCGCCGCCGTGCATCAGGAGCAGGCGCTGGTGCTGGTCAACCTCGGTGGAGCCAGCGCCATGGAGCTGATCGCCCTGGCGGCCCACGTGCGGGACAGCGTGGAGCAGAAGTTCGGGGTGCTGCTGGAGCATGAAGTGCGCTTCATGGGGCTCACCGGTGAGACCTGGCTCGACGAGGTGCTGGCATGACTCTCACCCCCATTCGGCAGACCCTTATCAGCCTGCTCAGCGATGGCCAGTTCCACTCTGGCGAACAGCTCGGCGAACAGCTCGGCATCAGCCGTGCCGCGGTGAGCAAGCACATGGCGGCGCTCAAGGATCTCGGGCTGGACCTGTTCAGCCTGACCGGCAAGGGCTACCGGCTGGCGGTGCCCATGGCACTGTACGACGAGGCGCAGCTGCAGGCTCTGGCGCCCATGGCGCCGGTACATTGCTTCCCGGTGATCGATTCGACCAATCAATATCTGCTGGAGCGGGTCAATCAACTGCGCTCCGGCGAGAGCTGCCTGGCCGAATGCCAGACCGCCGGTCGGGGGCGTCGCGGCAAGCCCTGGGTCTCCCCCTTCGGCTGCCAGCTGATCCTGAGCATGTACTGGCGGCTCGAGCAGGGCATGGCCGCGGCCATGGGGCTGAGCCTGGCTGTCGGAGTGGCGGTGGTGGAGGCGCTGGAATCTCTCGGTTACCCGGGCGTCGAGCTGAAGTGGCCGAACGATCTCTATTATCAGGGCCGCAAACTGGCGGGCATTCTGGTGGAGATGAGCGGCAGCGCCGGCGCCAGCTGTCACCTGGTGATCGGCATAGGTCTCAATCTGGCGATGCCACAGCGGCAGGCCGAGCAGATCGATCAGGCGTGGTCAGAGCTGCGCCACGTCCAGGCCGAACTGGTGGATCGCAACCAGCTGGCGGCTTGCGTACTCCTGCACCTGCAACAGGCCATGGTCACCTTCGAGCAGAGCGGCCTGGGGAGCTTCGTCGATAGCTGGAACCGGCTCGACTACTTTGCCGAACAACCGGTGCGGTTGCTGATGGGGGAGCAGGTGATCCGCGGCATCGCCCGTGGTATCGACGATCGCGGCGCCCTGCGGCTGGAGACAGAGGAAGGGATAAAATTCTATCTGGGAGGAGAGATCTCCCTGCGCCGTGGCGACTGAGCCTTAGCAGACACCAAAAGCAGAGGGGGCCAACGGCCCCCTCTGCTTATTTACCCTGGCCATCACTTGCGCAGCTTGATCTGCTCGATGGCGTGCTCCTGGCCCTTGGTCAGGATCAGGTTGGCCCGCTCCCGGGTCGGCAGAATATTCTCTTGTAGATTCAGGTAGTTGATATCTTGCCATATGTTGTTGGCAATCTCTGTGGCCTCACTCTCCGCCAGCTTGGCATAGTGGTGGAAGTAAGAGTCCGGATCCGAGAAGGCGCCGCTGCGGAACTTGAGGAAGCGATCGATGTACCAGGTGCGCAGCAGCTCGGCGTCGGCATCCACATAGATGGAGAAATCGACAAAATCAGACACGAAGACTCGGTGGGGCTCCTGCGGATAGTCCATGCCGCTCTGCAGCACATTCAGTCCCTCCAGGATCAGGATGTCCGGTTGCTCCACCACCTTCTTCTCATCCGGCAGGATGTCGTAGATGAGGTGGGAGTAGACGGGCGCCTCGACCCGCTCGTGGCCGGCCCGGATCTTGGCAACAAATTCCACCAGGTGGCGGATGTCATAGGATTCCGGGAAGCCCTTGCGGCGCATCAGCCCGCGCTCTTCCAGCTCCTTGTTCGGGTAGAGGAAGCCGTCGGTGGTGACCAGCTCCACCCGCGGATGCTCTGGCCAGCGCTCGAGCAGTGCCTGCATGATGCGGGCAGTGGTGCTCTTTCCCCCCGCCACGCTGCCGGCGATGCTGATGATATAGGTGCCCTTGCCACGGGACTGGCCGAGAAATTGTTCCAGTACCCGGCTGCGGCGCTGCTTGGCCTTGACGTAGAGATTGAGCAGACGGGAGAGGGGCAGATAGATCTCTTCTACTTCCCGCAATGACACCTTCTCGTTGATCCCGCGCAGGGTATGCAGGTCGGTTTCAGTCAGGGTCAGGGGGACCGCATCGCGCAATAACGCCCATTGTTCGCGGGTGAATTGCAAATAGGGGTTATGCTCTGTCGTCATGATGTCATCACTGTTTCTTGGGCAGGGCGACCATACACCAAGGGATCGGGAGCGACAAGGGACGCGTCCGGTTCGGACAGGGAAGGAGCACTTTTTTGCATAGTTCCCGGCAATAATGCACATTTTGCCGAGTGCAATGGTTGCATCCCCAAAATCCTTACCATAAAATGCGCGACGCTTAGATGTCTGTCGCCTATTTGCCCGGCAAAAGCGATAAAAACAGCGGGTGCAAGCAGAATTACCGTTGTGGCATTTGTGCACTGGAGGGGTTCCCGAGCGGCCAAAGGGATCAGACTGTAAATCTGACGGCTCTGCCTTCGAAGGTTCGAATCCTTCTCCCTCCACCATATTTCTCTGCGGTTTGAGTTCTTTGGGTGAGAGAAATGCGGGCATCGTATAATGGCTATTACCTCAGCCTTCCAAGCTGATGATGCGGGTTCGATTCCCGCTGCCCGCTCCAAGATGCTGATATGGCTCAGGTAATTCTGAGAGCCACACCTTAGGGTGTGTTCGGCAATCGAACCAGCCTGTCAGCCTCCAGCTTCTCTACTCCCCCTGATTCAAATCCATCATATAAACTGTTCTGTGGTTAGCTTGCCACCGCGTACTCAGCGTTAGTTTAGAGGGACGATCATGTCTAAAGAAAAATTTGAGCGTAATAAACCGCACGTTAACGTGGGTACCATCGGCCACGTTGACCACGGTAAAACCACCCTGACCGCCGCCATCACCAACGTGCTGGCCAAGCACTTCGGTGGTAAAGCTTTCGCCTTCGACCAGATCGACAAGGCGCCGGAAGAGCGTGAGCGTGGTATCACCATCAACACCTCCCACGTAGAATACGACACCGCTGCCCGCCACTACGCTCACGTAGATTGCCCGGGTCACGCCGACTACGTTAAGAACATGATCACCGGTGCTGCCCAGATGGACGGCGCGATCCTGGTTGTAGCCGCGACTGACGGCCCGATGCCGCAGACTCGTGAGCACATCCTGCTGGGTCGCCAGGTTGGTATCCCGTACATGATCGTGTTCATGAACAAGTGCGACATGGTCGACGACGAAGAGCTGCTCGAGCTGGTCGAAATGGAAGTGCGCGAACTGCTGACCGAGTACGATTTCCCGGGTGATGACCTGCCGGTAGTCCGTGGTTCCGCGCTGAAAGCGCTGGAAGGCGACGCCGCTTGGGAAGAGAAGATCATCGAGCTGGCTGGCCACCTGGATACCTATATCCCGGAGCCGGAGCGCGCAATCGACCTGCCGTTCCTGATGCCTATCGAAGACGTCTTCTCCATCGCTGGCCGTGGTACCGTAGTAACCGGTCGTGTAGAGCGCGGTATCGTTAAAGTGGGTGAGTCCGTCGAAATCGTCGGTATCAAAGACACCGTGACCACCACCTGTACCGGTGTTGAAATGTTCCGCAAGCTGCTGGACGAAGGTCGTGCTGGTGAGAACGTTGGCGCCCTGCTGCGTGGCGTGAAGCGTGAAGACGTAGAGCGTGGTCAGGTTCTGGCCAAGCCGGGCTCCATCAAGCCGCACACCAAGTTCGAATCTGAAGTGTACGTTCTGTCCAAAGAAGAAGGTGGTCGTCATACCCCGTTCTTCAAGGGCTACCGTCCTCAGTTCTACTTCCGTACTACCGACGTGACCGGTACCATCGAACTGCCGGAAGGCGTTGAAATGGTAATGCCAGGCGACAACATCAAAATGGTTGTTACCCTGATCGCCCCGATCGCGATGGACGACGGTCTGCGTTTCGCTATCCGTGAAGGTGGCCGTACCGTAGGTGCGGGTGTTGTAGCTAGCGTAATCGCTTAATCTTGGCTTACATAAATAAAGCAAAGCCCCTATAATAGGGGCTTTCTTATGCAGGGGCGTAGTTCGAATTGGTAGAACAGCGGTCTCCAAAACCGATGGTTGCGGGTTCGAGTCCTGCCGCCCCTGCCATATACCTCGTCTCGTACGGGGCTTTTGTGTCTTTGGTTACGTCAGATACAGGTGGGTTGTATGAGTGTTAGTTCTGAGGGACAGGGCGGAAGCAAGGATACCCTGCTGTGGGGTCTGGTTTTCATCATTCTGGCGGCAGCTGTAGTAGGTAACTACCTGCTCCATGATGTTGTTGCCGCCGTTCGCGCCCTGGGTGTGGTCGTTGTCATCGCTGCAGCGGGTGCTGTGGCCCTGCAAACCACCAAGGGTAAGGCAACACTGGCATTCGCCCGTGAGTCACGCCTGGAAGTCCGCAAGGTCGTATGGCCGACTCGTCAGGAAGCCATTCAGACAACCCTGATTGTGCTGGCGGTGACCGCCGTGATGGGCCTGCTGCTGTTCATCCTGGACGGTGCCTTGGTGTGGTTGGTCAACCTGATTACCGGTGTGTAAGGAAAAGCCATGACTGAACAACGTGAACAACGTATGAGATGGTATGTCGTGCAGGCATTTTCCGGCTACGAAGGCCGGGTTGCCAAATCCCTGCGTGAGCATATCAAGATGCATGGCATGGAAGAGATGTTCGGTGAAGTGCTGGTCCCGACCGAAGAAGTGGTCGAGATGCGTGCTGGCCAGAAGCGCAAGAGTGAGCGCAAATTTTTCCCGGGCTATGTCCTGGTTCAGATGATGATGGATGAAACCACATGGCACTTGGTGCGTAACGTACCGCGTGTGATGGGCTTCATCGGTGGCACCTCCGATCGTCCGGCTCCTATCTCCGATAAAGAAGCGGATGCTATCCTCAATCGTCTGCAAGATGCCCACGACAAGCCGCGGCCCAAGACCCTGTTTGAACCGGGCGAAATGGTGCGGGTTGCCGATGGTCCGTTCGCTGACTTCAACGGTACCGTTGAAGAGGTGGACTACGAGAAGAGTCGCGTGAAGGTCTCTGTACTGATCTTCGGTCGCTCAACGCCGGTAGAACTGGATTTTGGTCAGGTCGAAAAAGGCTGATTAAACTCTGTACGTTTAACGGTTGTCAGGGGCAGCGAATATCTCTATAATTCGCTGCCCCTTTATTTGTTGGGGAGCCGTTTGCAGGAGCATGTCTCCGAGGCGTTAGAACCCATTTTTGAGGTATTTTTGTAATGGCTAAGAAAGTCACAGCTTATATCAAGCTGCAAGTTAAGGCTGGCAGTGCTAACCCCAGCCCTCCCGTTGGTCCTGCCCTGGGTCAGCACGGTGTTAACATCATGGAATTCTGTAAGGCGTTCAACGCTCGTACAGAGAAGCTGGAAAAAGGCTCACCGACTCCGGTCGTGATCACCGTTTACAGCGACCGTTCCTTCACCTTCGAAACCAAGACTCCGCCTGCTTCCTTCCTGTTGAAGAAAGCCGCTGGTATCACTTCTGGTTCCGCCAAGCCGAACAAAGACAAAGTTGGTAAGGTGACTGTTGCCCAGCTGCAAGAAATCGCCAAGACCAAAGAGCCGGATATGACTGGTGCCGATCTGGATGCAAAAGTACGTTGCATCGCAGGCTCCGCTCGTTCCATGGGCCTGGTAGTGGAGGATTAAGACAATGGCAAAACTTTCCAAGCGTATGCGCGTTATTCGCGAAAAAGTTGACGGTACCAAAGAGTACTCCATCAACGAAGCCATTGCCCTGCTGAAAGAACTGGCTACTGCCAAGTTCGTTGAAAGCGTTGACGTTGCTGTCAACCTGGGTATCGATGCTCGTAAATCCGACCAGAACGTACGTGGTGCTACTGTACTGCCGCACGGTACCGGTCGTGACATTCGCGTCGCCGTGTTCACCCAGGGTGCCAACGCCGAAGCCGCCAAGGCTGCCGGTGCTGAACTGGTTGGTATGGATGACCTGGCTGAGCTGGTCAAGAAAGGTGAGATGAACTTCGACGTCGTGATCGCATCCCCGGATGCCATGCGTGTTGTTGGTCAACTGGGCCAAATCTTGGGCCCGCGTGGTCTGATGCCTAACCCGAAAGTGGGTACCGTTACCCCGAACGTTGCTGAAGCTGTGAAGAATGCTAAAGCCGGTCAGGTTCGTTACCGCAATGACAAGAATGGTATCATCCATACCACTCTTGGTAAGGTTTCTTTCGACGAAGTTCAGCTGAAAGAAAACTTGGAAGCGCTGCTGGTTGCTCTGAAAAAGGGCAAGCCCTCTTCCGCCAAAGGTATCTTCATCAAGAAAGTCAGCATCTCCACCACCATGGGTGCCGGTGTTGCCGTAGACCAAGCTTCTCTGGAAGCTCAGGCCTAATTGATGGATTTTACAAGGCGCAAAATTTAATCTATAATTTTGCGCCTTGATTGGTTGGGGGTTTCGACCTCCGTCCAAGACCGCAGGTGGCTGCAAGGCCTTAATCCTGCCTGCGTAGACGGTGCCGGAAACCCAGCGAGAAAGTTTTCTTTCTCTTCTGGAATCCTGCTACCGCATCGTTCCCCTCTGTTGTGAAGGTAGGGGGGATGTGTCAGTACTGGGTCTATAGACCCGGATTCAATCCAGGAGTTAAGCCAATGGCATTGGGACTCGAAGACAAAAAGGCAATTGTTGCTGAAGTCAACGAAGCTGCCAAAGGCGCTCTTTCTGCAGTTGTAGCCGATTCTCGCGGTGTGACTGTAGAAAAGATGACCAGCCTGCGTAAATCTGCTCGCGAAGCCGGTGTGTACATGCGCGTTGTGCGTAACACCCTGCTGCGTCGTGCGGTTGAAGGTACCGAATTCGGTTGCCTGAACGACGTATTGTCTGGTCCTACCTTGATTGCTTTCTCTAACGAACACCCGGGCGCTGCCGCTCGTCTGTTCAAAGAGTTTGCCAAAGCGAACCAAAAGTTCGAAATCAAGGCTGGCGCTTTTAACGGTGAGTTTATCGCCGCAGCACAAATTGATCGTCTGGCCACGCTGCCGACCTACGACGAAGCGATTTCGAAGTTGATGGCTACCATGAAGGAAGCCTCTGCTGGCAAGCTGGTTCGTACTATCGCTGCTGTTCGCGACCAGAAACAAGCTGCTGCTTGATTCTCGCCTATTTAGGCTGTTTGAGTTTATTCAACATCAGGAATTTTTGTCATGTCTATCACTAAAGACCAAATCATCGAAGCCGTTGCTTCCATGTCCGTAATGGAAGTTGTTGAGCTGATCGAAGCAATGGAAGAGAAGTTCGGTGTTTCTGCCGCTGTTGCTGTAGCTGCCGGTCCGGCCGCTGAAGCAGTAGAAGAGAAGACCGAGTTCGACGTAGTTCTGACTGCTGCTGGCGCCAACAAAGTTGCCGTCATCAAGGCCGTTCGTGCTGCCACTGGTCTGGGCCTGAAAGAAGCCAAGGACCTGGTAGAAGCTGCACCGACCAACCTGAAAGAAGCCGTCTCCAAGGACGAAGCTGAAACTCTGAAGAAGCAGCTTGAAGAAGCTGGTGCTTCTGTTGAGATCAAATAATCTGCATTTATGTAGATTAGCCTGATAAAACAGGCTAGGGCTGGTGAATATTTGTTCACCAGCCTTTTTGCGCTGTAGACTGAGAGCATTTCACGCCGTTTACGACTCTCGGTGCACCAGCAATCCGGACCGCCTCATCGTCCGGGCCAACACAAAACGGTGTTGAGACAGAGCTGTCCCGCGGGACAGAGTGGGTCACTTATCAGCGAGCTGAGGAACCCTATGGTTTACTCTTATACCGAAAAAAAACGCATTCGTAAGGACTTCGGTAAGCGAGACCAGGTACTGGACACGCCTTATCTGTTGTCCATTCAGCTGGACTCCTTCAAGCAGTTCATCGAGGCTGACCCGGAAGGTGAATATGGCCTAGAGGCCGCTTTCCGTAGCGTTTTCCCGATCACCAGTTACTCCGGTAGTGCTGAGCTTCAGTATGTCAGCTATCGCCTGGGTGAGCCGGTATTTGACGTAAAAGAATGCCAGATCCGTGGAGTGACCTACTCCGCGCCGCTGCGTGTCAAGCTTCGTATGGTTCTGTACGACCGTGAAGCAGCTGCCGGCACCGTCAAAGACATCAAGGAACAAGAAGTTTACATGGGCGAAATTCCGCTCATGACCGAAAACGGCACCTTTGTTATCAATGGTACCGAGCGGGTCATCGTCTCCCAGCTGCACCGCAGCCCGGGCGTCTTCTTCGACCACGATAAAGGCAAAACACATTCATCCGGTAAGGTACTGTATAACGCCCGCGTTATCCCTTACCGTGGTTCCTGGCTGGACTTCGAGTTCGATGCGAAAGACAACCTGTTTGTCCGTATCGACCGTCGTCGTAAACTGCCGGCATCCATTATTCTGCGCGCTCTGGACTTCAGTTCCGAACAGATTCTGGCCACCTTCTTCGAGACCATTGGTTTCGAGGTTAAAGATGGCAAGTTGATGATGGACCTGGTGCCCGAGCGCCTGCGTGGTGAAACTGCGACCTTCGACATCATTGCCAATGGCGCCGTGGTGGTCGAAACCGGTCGTCGTGTGACCGCGCGCCACATCCGTCAGTTGGAAAAAGACGCCATCACCCAGATTGAGGTGCCGGTGGAGTATGTTGTTGGCAAAGTTGCAGCCAAGAACTACGCACATCCGCAGACTGGCGAGATGGTCGTGACTGCCAACCAGGCCCTGAGCCTGGAAGCGGTTGCCAACCTGTCCCAAGCCGGCTTCAAGCACTTCGAGGTTCTGTTCACCAACGAACTGGACCACGGCGCTTACATGTCCGAGACCCTGCGCATCGACTCCAGTTCCAGCCGTTTGGAAGCACTGGTCGAGATCTACCGCATGATGCGTCCGGGCGAGCCGCCCACTCGCGAAGCGGCTGAGCAGCTGTTCGAGAACCTGTTCTTCTCTTCCGAGCGTTACGACCTGTCTACCGTAGGTCGGATGAAGTTCAACCGCCGTCTGGGTCGTGAAGACGAGACCGGCGTGGGTGTGCTGACCAAAGACGACATCGTCGAAGTCATGAAGCGCCTGATCGACATCCGTAACGGCAATGACGAGGTGGACGATATCGACCACCTGGGTAACCGTCGTATTCGTTCTGTCGGTGAAATGGCTGAGAACCAGTTCCGTGTCGGTCTGGTGCGTGTCGAGCGTGCGGTCAAGGAGCGTCTCTCCTTGGGCGACCTGGACACCCTGATGCCACAGGATCTGATCAACGCCAAGCCGATTTCTGCCGCGGTCAAAGAGTTCTTCGGTTCCAGCCAGCTGTCCCAGTTCATGGACCAGAACAACCCGCTGTCCGAAGTGACCCACAAGCGCCGTATTTCTGCGCTGGGCCCAGGCGGTCTGACCCGTGAGCGTGCCGGCTTTGAAGTTCGAGATGTACACCCGACTCACTACGGTCGTCTGTGCCCTATCGAGACTCCTGAAGGTCCGAACATCGGTCTGATCAACTCGCTGTCCGTGTATTCCCGCACCAACGAGTACGGTTTCCTCGAGACCCCGTACCGCAAGGTCATCGACGGTGTGATCACCGACGAAGTGGATTACCTGTCCGCCATCGAGGAAGGCAAGTACGTGATCGCCCAGGCGAACGCTGCGACCTCCGAAGAGGGCCGTCTGAAAGATGAGTTGATCCCGTGCCGTCATAAGGGTGAATCCACCTTTATGAACGCCGACCAGATCCAGTACATGGACGTGAGCCCACAACAGATCGTTTCTGTGGCTGCTGCTCTGATCCCGTTCCTGGAACACGATGATGCTAACCGAGCCCTGATGGGTTCGAACATGCAACGTCAGGCCGTACCGACTCTGCGCGCTGACAAGCCGCTGGTAGGTACCGGTATGGAACGCGCCGTGGCCGTTGACTCCGGGGTAACCGTAGTGGCCAAGCGTGGCGGCATGATCGACTATGTCGATGCCTCCCGTATCGTTATCAAGGTCAATGAAGATGAGCTGCTGCCAGGCGAAGCCGGCATCGACATCTACAGCCTGACCAAGTACACCCGTTCCAACCAGAACACCTGTATCAACCAGCGTCCTTGCGTGATGTTGGGTGAGCCGGTCATGGCGGGCGACGTGGTTGCTGACGGTCCGTCTACCGATCTGGGCGAACTGGCGCTGGGCCAAAACCTGCGCGTCGCGTTCATGCCGTGGAACGGTTACAACTTCGAAGATTCGATCTTGGTAAACGAGCGCGTGGTTCAGGAAGATCGCCTGACCACCATCCATATCCAGGAACTGGCCTGTATCTCCCGTGACACCAAGCTGGGTCCGGAAGAGATCACTGCCGACATCCCGAACGTGGGTGAAGCCGCTCTGTCCAAGCTGGACGAGTCCGGTATCGTCTACGTGGGTGCCGAAGTGAAGGGCGGCGACATTCTGGTAGGCAAGGTAACACCCAAGGGTGAAACCCAGCTGACCCCGGAAGAGAAGCTGCTGCGCGCCATCTTCGGTGAGAAGGCCTCCGATGTGAAGGACTCCTCCCTGCGTGTGCCGAACGGTGTGTACGGTACCGTGGTTGACGTGCAAGTCTTTACCCGCGATGGCGTGGAAAAAGACAAGCGCGCCAAAGAAATCGAAGAGATGCAGCTGAAGGAAGCGAAGAAGGACTTGACCGAAGAGTTCAAGATCCTGGAAGACGGCATCTTTGGCCGCTCCCGCAACCTGCTGCTGGCCGCCGGTTACAGCGAAGATCGTCTGAACAAGCTGGATCGTACCAAGTGGTTTGAATTGGCCATCGAAGATGAAGCCAAGCAGATCGAGCTTGAGCAGATCGCTGAACAGCACATCGAGCTGAAAGCCGACTTCGACAAGAAGTTCGAGAACAAACGTCGCAAGATTATCCAGGGTGATGATCTGGCGCCGGGCGTACTGAAAATCGTCAAGGTTTACCTGGCAGTCAAGCGTCGCATCCAACCGGGTGACAAGATGGCGGGCCGTCACGGTAACAAGGGTGTTATCTCCAAGATCTGCCCGGTCGAAGATATGCCTCATGACGAGTTCGGCCGTCCGGTCGACATCGTACTGAACCCGTTGGGCGTACCATCTCGTATGAACATCGGTCAGATCCTCGAAGTGCACTTAGGTCTAGCGGCCAAGGGTATCGGCGAGAAAATCGACCGCATGATCAAAGAGCAGCGCGAGCTGCACGAGATGCGTGAATTCCTGCAACAGGTCTATGACCTGGGCGAGAAAGACACCCAGCAAGTGAACATTGCCGAACTGTCTGACGACGACGTGCGTACCCTGGTGGGTAACCTGCGTAAGGGTCTGCCGGTTGCTACACCTGTCTTTGATGGTGCCAAAGAGCACGAAATCAAGGCCCTGCTGAAGCTGGCCGATCTGCCGGAATCCGGTCAGATCTCCCTGTTCGACGGTCGTACCGGTAACGCCTTCGAGCGTAAGGTCACCGTGGGTTACATGTACATGCTGAAGCTGAACCACTTGGTAGACGACAAGATGCATGCGCGTTCTACCGGCTCCTACAGCCTGGTTACCCAGCAGCCGCTGGGTGGTAAGGCACAGTTTGGTGGCCAGCGGTTCGGTGAGATGGAAGTGTGGGCCCTGGAGGCTTACGGTGCGGCATATACTCTGCAGGAAATGCTGACCGTCAAGTCTGACGATGTGAATGGCCGTACCAAGATGTACAAAAACATCGTGGATGGCGACCACCGTATGGAGCCGGGCATGCCCGAATCCTTCAACGTACTGTTGAAGGAAATCCGCTCTCTGGGTATCAACATCGAGCTGGACGAAGAGTAAGAGCTCGCTCTTATTGTTCGAGAATTGACGTGGGCGCCCCGAAAGGGGCGCCGAGGTTAGACTCCTGACAGGGGAAACACGTGAAAGACTTACTCAAGTTTTTGAAGGCTCAGACTAAGACCGAAGAGTTTGACAGTATTAAGATCGGTCTGGCCTCTCCTGACATGATCCGCTCCTGGTCATTCGGTGAAGTCAAAAAGCCTGAGACCATCAACTACCGGACTTTCAAGCCGGAACGTGATGGTCTGTTCTGCGCCCGTATCTTCGGACCGGTGAAGGACTACGAGTGTCTGTGCGGCAAGTACAAGCGCCTGAAACACCGTGGTGTGATCTGCGAGAAGTGCGGCGTAGAAGTGACTCAGACCAAGGTCCGTCGCGAGCGCATGGGCCACATCGAGCTGGCCAGCCCGACTGCCCACATCTGGTTCCTGAAGTCCCTGCCGTCCCGTATCGGTCTGCTGCTGGACATGACCCTGCGTGACATCGAGCGCGTGCTGTATTTCGAATCCTATGTAGTGATCGAACCCGGCATGACCAACCTCGAGCGCAGCCAGATGCTGTCCGAAGAGAACTATCTGGACGCACTGGAAGAGTGGGGCGACGAGTTCGACGCCAAGATGGGTGCCGAGGCAATCCTTGCATTGCTGCGTGCCATCGATCTGGAAGGTGAAGTCAAGACCATGCGCGAGGAGCTGGAACAGACCAACTCCGAGACCAAGCGCAAGAAGACCACCAAGCGTCTGAAGCTGATGGAAGCCTTCCTGCAGTCCGGCAACAAGCCGGAGTGGATGATCATGACAGTGCTGCCTGTGCTGCCGCCGGACCTGCGTCCGCTGGTACCGCTGGACGGCGGCCGTTTCGCGACTTCCGATCTGAACGATCTGTACCGTCGCGTGATCAACCGTAACAACCGCCTGAAGCGCCTGCTGGACCTGGCCGCCCCGGACATCATCGTGCGCAACGAAAAGCGCATGCTGCAAGAGTCCGTGGATGCCCTGCTGGACAACGGCCGTCGTGGTCGTGCCATCACCGGTTCCAACAAGCGCCCGCTGAAATCCTTGGCCGACATGATCAAGGGTAAGCAAGGTCGTTTCCGTCAGAACTTGCTGGGTAAACGTGTCGACTACTCCGGTCGTTCCGTTATCACCGTAGGTCCGACCCTGCGTCTGCATCAGTGCGGTCTGCCGAAGAAGATGGCGCTGGAGCTGTTCAAGCCCTTCATCTATGGCAAGCTGGAATCCCGCGGTCTGGCGACCACCATCAAGGCCGCCAAGAAGATGGTTGAGCGCGAAGAAGCTGTCGTTTGGGACATCCTGGACGAAGTGATCCGCGAACACCCGGTCTTGCTGAACCGTGCACCGACCCTGCACCGTCTGGGTATCCAGGCGTTCGAACCGACCCTGATCGAAGGTAAAGCCATCCAGCTGCACCCGCTGGTCTGTGCCGCCTATAACGCGGACTTCGATGGTGACCAGATGGCGGTCCACGTACCGCTGACCCTGGAAGCCCAGCTCGAAGCACGCGCCCTGATGATGTCTACCAACAACATCCTGTCGCCTGCTTCCGGTGAGCCGATCATCGTTCCTTCCCAGGATGTGGTCTTGGGTCTGTACTACATGACCCGTGCCCGTATCAACGCCAAGGGCGAAGGTATGGTGCTGGCCGGCCCGAAAGAAGCCGAGAAGGTGTATCGCGCCGGTCTGGCCGATCTGCATGCTCGTGTCAAAGTGCGCATCACCGAATACCTGCGTCAGGCTGATGATTCCCTGGTCGCGCACACCGAGATGAAGAACACCACCGTTGGTCGTGCGATCCTGAGCCTGATCCTGCCGAAAGGCATGGAATATGCGCTGATCGACGAGCCCAAGGTGCTGACCGCTGCCGAAGAGGCTGATCTGGCTGCCAATCCGCAGAACTGGATCAAGAGTGTCTCCAACAAGGCGCTGGGCAAGAAGCTCATCTCTCGTCTGCTGAACACCTGCTATCGCAAGCAGGGCCTGAAGGACACCGTCATCTTCGCTGACCAGCTGATGTACACTGGTTTCCATTATGCGGCTCTGTCTGGTGCCTCTGTTGGTATCGATGACATGGTCATCCCGGATGCCAAGAAAGACATCGTTGCTGCTGCCGAAGCCGAAGTTGCCGAGATCCAGGACCAGTTCCTGTCCGGTCTGGTGACTGCTGGCGAACGCTACAACAAGGTTATCGATATCTGGGCCAGCGCGAACGATCGCGTCTCCAAGGCCATGATGGATAACCTGTCCAAGGAGCGTAACGTCAACTCCCTGGGCGAAGAGGAAGAACAGGCCTCGTTCAACAGCATCTTCATGATGGCCGACTCTGGTGCGCGGGGCTCCGCCGCCCAGATCCGTCAGCTGGCCGGTATGCGTGGCCTGATGGCCAAGCCGGATGGCTCCATCATCGAAACGCCGATCGTGGCGAACTTCCGTGAAGGTCTGAACGTACTCCAGTACTTCATCTCCACTCACGGTGCTCGTAAAGGTCTGGCGGATACCGCACTGAAGACCGCGAACTCCGGTTACCTGACCCGTCGTCTGGTTGACGTGGCACAGGACATGGTGATCACCGAGGACGATTGCGGTACGACCGAAGGTCTGTGGATGACTCCGCTGATCGAGGGTGGTGACGTAGTCGAGCCGCTGCGTGAGCGCGTGCTGGGCCGTGTGGTTGCCGAAGACGTGATCAAGCCGGGTACCGAAGAAGAAGTGCTGGTAGCGCGTAACACTCTGCTCGACGAGTATCTGTGTGACCTGCTGGAGCGCAACTCCGTCGACCGCGTGAAGGTACGTTCTGCCATCACCTGTGAGACCGACTTCGGTAACTGTGCTCACTGCTACGGCCGTGATCTGGCCCGTGGTCACCTGGTGAACAAGGGTGAGGCTGTCGGTGTTATCGCCGCCCAGTCCATCGGTGAGCCGGGTACCCAGCTGACGATGCGTACCTTCCACATCGGTGGTGCCGCATCCCGAGCTGCTGCCGAGAGCAGCATCCAGGTCAAGAACACCGGTAGCATCAAGCTGCAAAACGCCAAGTTCGTTACCAACAGTGCCGACAAGCTGGTTATCACCTCCCGTTCTACCGAACTGACCATCATGGATGAGATGGGCCGTACCAAGGAAAGCCACAAGCTGCCTTACGGTTCCGTATTGGAAGTGAAGGATGGCCAGGCCGTGAGCACCGGTGACACCGTCGCCAACTGGGATCCGCACACTCACCCGATCATCACCGAAGTAGCAGGTCGTCTGGACTTCGAACACATGATCGAAGGTGTGACCATCACTCGTCAGACCGACGAGCTGACCGGTCTCTCCTCTATCGTCGTACTGGACGTCAACGAGCGTCCGAGTGCCGGTAAAGAGATGCGTCCGACCGTGAAACTGGTCGACCTGAACGGCAAGGATGTCATGATCCCGGGTACCGATGTAGCCGCCCAGTACTTCCTGCCGGGCAAGGCGATCGTGAACCTGGAAGATGGTGCCAACGTGGGTGTGGGTGACGCGGTTGCGCGTATCCCGCAAGAATCCAGCGGTACCAAGGACATCACCGGTGGTCTGCCGCGCGTTGCGGATCTGTTCGAAGCACGTCAACCGAAGGAACCGGCTATCCTGGCCGAGATCTCCGGCACCATCTCCTTCGGGAAAGAGACCAAGGGCAAACGCCGTCTGGTCATCACCCCGACTGACGGTGGCGATATCTACGAAGAGATGATTCCGAAGTGGCGTCACCTGAACGTGTTCGAAGGTGAAAAAGTTGAGAAGGGTGAAGTGCTGGCGGACGGTCCTGAGTCTGCTCACGACATCCTGCGTCTGCGCGGTATCAGCCCGGTCGCCAACTACATCGCCAACGAAGTGCAGGACGTTTACCGTCTGCAAGGCGTTAAGATCAACGACAAGCACATCGAAGTCATCGTTCGTCAGATGCTGCGCAAGTGCGAGATCCTGAGCGCTGGCGACACTGACCTGATCGAAGGCGAGCAGGTTGAAGTGGCGCGTGTGAAGATTGCCAACCGTAAACTGGTTGCCGAGGGTAAGACTCCGGCCACCTACCGTCACATCCTGATGGGTATTACCAAGGCATCCCTGAGCACCGAGTCCTTCATCTCCGCGGCTTCCTTCCAGGAAACCACCCGGGTTCTGACCGAAGCGGCCGTTGGCGGCAAGCGTGATGAACTGCGTGGCCTGAAAGAGAACGTGATCGTGGGTCGTCTGATCCCGGCTGGTACCGGCTTTGCCTACCACCACACCCGGATCAACCAGCGTGCCGCCGCAGCTCGTGCTGTCGGTGTGCCGCAGGTGACTGCCGATGAAGCTCAGCAAAATCTGGCGGATCTGCTCAACGCAGCCGGCAGTTTTGACGAAGAGTAATCTTCCGCTGCAGTGATGAGAAAGGGCCCCTTGAAGGGGCCCTTTTTTTGTCTGGAACAGGCTGCAAGCCGTGCACCGGGCTGGGGCAGGGGATGATCCAGTGCAAGCTTATAGAGCAAAAAATCAAAAAAAGTTGACATTGATCCCCCGCAATTGAAAACTCGGGAAAGTTGAATGGTTATTACAGGGGTAGAACATGGCGGTCGGTATCGAGGAGGTGCTGCTTCCCGAAGAGCAGCTGAGCGGTCGTGCTTTCACAGACGAAGACAGGGAGTTGTTACGCTCTTATGAGGGCCTCATCGAAGGTCTGGCCGAACTGTTCGGCAAGCACTGTGAGGTGGTGCTGCATTCCCTGGAGAATCTGCACGAGTCGGTGATCAAGATAGCGAACGGCTTCAACACGGGCCGGACCCTGGGGGCACCGATCACCGATCTGGCCCTGCGGATGCTGAAAGACATCGAGAGTACGGGTCAGGATTACACCCAGAGTTACTTCGCCCGCAGCCGGACCGGTGCGCTGATGAAGTCGAGTACCATCGCCATCCGCAATGGCGACAAGCAGGTGATCGGCCTTATCTGTATCAACTTGCATATCAATGCGCCTTTCCACGAGTTCGTGGCCGAATTCTTCCCGACGCCGCAGCAGGTGGAGCGTCAATCGCCGGAGACCTTCGCCAACAGCGTGGAGGAGCTGGTCGCTCAGACGGTGGACAACACCATCGACGAGATCAACCGCGATCCGTCCGTGGCCAACAATGCCAAGAACCGTTTTATCGTGACCCAGCTGTTCGAGAAGGGCATATTTGACATCAAGGATTCGATCAATCTGGTCGCCGACAAGCTGAATATTTCCAAACATACCGTGTATCTCTATATCCGACAGCGCAAGCAGGGTGAAGAAGAGAGCGAATAAGCGCCATAGAAGGGGATAGATAAGAATGGCTAAAGAAGTGATTGCAACCGACAAGGCTCCCGCCGCGATTGGCCCTTATGTACAGGCCACCAAGCTGGGTGAGCTGGTCTTTACCTCCGGGCAGATCCCGCTCGATCCCGCCACCATGGATATCGTCGCCGGTGGCATCGAAGCGCAGGCCGAGCAGGTGATGAAGAATCTGGTTGCAGTATTGAAGGCGGCCGGTGCCGATACCGGCAAGGTCCTCAAGACCACCTGCTTCCTGAGCGACATGAACAACTTCGTGGCCTTCAATCAGGTCTATGCCCGTTACTTCGGTGATTCCGCACCGGCCCGCTCCTGTGTGGAAGTGGCGCGTCTGCCCAAGGATGTATTGGTCGAAGTCGAAGCCATCGCCTACGTCTGATCCAGAGTGACAGGAAGAGTCCCTCTTTGGAGGGGCTCTTTCGTCTTTGGGGTAGAATGGATGAAAACCTGTGCAGGAGCCCGGATATGAGTCTGAGTTTTGCCCTGCTGGTGACCGGGCCCGCTTATGGCACCCAGACGGCCAGCACCGCTTATCGTTTTGCCCTGAGCCTCATCGAGCAGGGTCATCGCCTGTCTCACCTGTTCTTCTACCAGGACGGGGTGCATAACGGCAACGGCTTGCATGCCCCTGCGTCCGATGAGACCGACCTGGTGGCGCTGTGGCGTGAGCTGGCGCTGGCGCAAGGTATCGCCATCGATGTCTGTGTCGCGGCGGCCATGCGCCGCGGTGTGCTCGACGAGAGCGAGGCGAAAGGGGTCGGCAAGGCGCAGTTCAACCTGCAGGCACCGTTTCGTCTAAGTGGATTGGGGCAACTGGCCGAAGCCAGCCTGACCGCCGATCGCTTCGTTCAGTTCTAGGGAGGCACGATGAGCAAGATCGCCTTTATCTGCCGGCGTGGTCCCCACGGCACGGCGAGTGGCCGGGAGGGACTGGATGCTTTGCTGGCGACCTCGGCATTGACCGAATCCCTTGCCCTGTTCCTGCTCGGGGACGGGGTGTTGCAACTGGTCAGGGAGCAATCGCCTCAAGAGATATTGCAACGCCACTACGCACCGACCTTCAAGATGCTGGAACTGTACGATATCGAAGAGGTCTATGTCTGTGAGGCGTCGCTGAGCGAACGGGGCCTGACGGCTGCGGATCTGCTGATCCCCGTGACGATGTCGTCACCAGCGGAGATTCGCCATCGGTGGAACGGTTGCACCATCCACATCAGTTTCTGAGGTCCCCATGATACAGCTGGTATTGAACTCCCCCTTCCTGAGTCAGGATCTGGAGCAGGCGCTGCGTTATCGCGATGCCGGGGATACGCTGGTGCTGATGCAGGACGCCGTGGTGGCGACGACGGCCCCGCAATGGTGTACGCGCCTGGGCGGGATCCCGCTCTATGTGATGGGTGAAGACCTGCGAGCGCGGGGATTGCAGAGCCGGATCGGGATGGAACTCGATATGCCCGGCCTGATCAGGCTGATCGCCGAGCAGGGATCGCCACAGACCTGGGCCGGTTAGTTTCGATTTTTACTTGGTAGCTCAGATGGTTATCACATTCCTGTCAGGATGTCATTTGCCCTTTGGCAGTACAAATTGTATAAATCTTGACTCCCCAGACAACAGGGCATAAAATTTCGCGTCCCCGTATCTGCGGGGAGGATTTTTCACACGTTTATGAAGTCATTATCAGGAGCCTTTTGATGGCAACTATTAACCAGTTGGTTCGCAAGCCACGCATCAAGCTCGTTGTAAAAAGCAACGTGCCGGCGCTGGAAGCGTGCCCTCAGAAGCGTGGCGTATGCACCCGTGTATATACCACCACCCCGAAGAAGCCTAACTCTGCACTGCGTAAAGTGTGCCGTGTACGTCTGACCAACGGCTTCGAAGTCACCTCCTACATCGGCGGTGAAGGTCACAACCTGCAGGAGCACTCCGTTGTTCTGATCCGTGGCGGTCGTGTCAAGGATTTGCCAGGTGTTCGTTATCACACCGTTCGTGGTGCGTTGGACTGTGCCGGTGTTAAAGACCGTAAGCAGGCTCGCTCCAAGTATGGCGTGAAGCGTCCTAAAGCTTAATGGTTCTCCGTTAAGTAAGGCCAAACGTTAATTCGTTTCTAGTTAGATAACTTTCTAGTTTTGGGTAATCCCTGAAGTTACGGAGAATTTGAAATGCCAAGACGTCGTGTTGTTGGTCAGCGTAAAATCCTGCCGGATCCTAAGTTCGGATCAGAGCTGCTGGCTAAATTTGTCAACGTAGTAATGGTTGACGGTAAGAAATCTGTTGCAGAAGCCATCGTTTATGGCGCCCTGGACATCATTGCCACCAAATCTGGCAAAGAGCACCTGGCCCTGTTCGAAGTCGCTCTGGACAACATCCGTCCGTCCGTCGAGGTTAAATCTCGTCGTGTCGGTGGTGCAACTTATCAGGTACCGGTAGAAGTTCGCCCGGTCCGTCGCAATGCCCTGGCAATGCGCTGGTTGGTTGATGCCGCTCGTAAACGTGGTGAAAAATCAATGGCTCAGCGTTTGGCTGGCGAGCTGCTGGATGCCGCTGACAATAAGGGTTCGTCTGTCAAGAAACGTGAAGACGTTCACCGTATGGCTGAAGCGAACAAGGCCTTCGCTCACTTCCGCTGGTAATCCGCTTGCGCAGGGTCTCTTGGCTCTGCGCACCTTCAGTTATCTAGGGGCACGCTCCTAGTAAGAGGATGACAATGGCTCGTACAACCCCCATTGAGCGTTATCGTAACATCGGTATCTCTGCTCACATCGACGCCGGTAAGACAACCACTACCGAGCGCGTTCTGTTTTATACCGGTGTAAGTCACAAGATCGGTGAAGTTCACGATGGCGCTGCCACCATGGACTGGATGGAACAGGAACAAGAGCGTGGTATCACTATCACCTCCGCCGCGACCACCGCATTCTGGTCCGGTATGGGCAAACAGTTCCAACCGCACCGTATCAACATCATCGATACCCCGGGCCACGTTGACTTTACTATCGAAGTAGAGCGTTCAATGCGTGTCCTGGACGGTGCCGTGATGGTGTACTGTGCCGTAGGTGGCGTACAGCCACAGTCTGAGACCGTATGGCGTCAGGCTAACAAGTACAAGGTTCCCCGTATCGCGTTCGTCAACAAGATGGACCGTACTGGCGCCAACTATCTGCGCTGCGTTGAGCACATCAAGACCCGCCTGAAAGGTAACCCGGTTCCGCTGCAACTGAACATCGGTTCAGAAGAGAACTTCAAGGGCGTTATCGATCTGGTCAAGATGAAAGCCATCAACTGGAGCGAAGCTGACCAGGGTGTATCCTTCGATTACGAAGACGTCCCGGCCGAGCTGCTGGAGCAAGCGCAAGAAATGCGCATGACCCTGGTTGAAGCCGCTGCTGAAGCGTCTGAAGACCTGATGGAAAAATACCTGGGTGGTGAAGAACTGACCGAAGAAGAGATCAAGAAAGCTCTTCGTCTGCGTGTTCTGAACAACGAAATCATCCTGGTTACCTGTGGCTCCGCGTTCAAGAACAAGGGCGTACAGGCCATGCTGGATGCCGTGGTCGACTATCTGCCGGCACCGACCGACGTAGCCGCCATCGACGGTCTGAAGCTGGATGGCGTGACCAAAGACGAGCGTCATGCTTCCGATGACGAGCCGTTCTCCGCTCTGGCGTTCAAGATTGCTACCGACCCGTTCGTCGGCAACCTGACCTTCTTCCGCGTTTACTCCGGTGTGGTTAACTCCGGCGACTCCGTGCTGAACTCCGTTAAAGAGAAGCGCGAGCGTTTTGGCCGTATCGTTCAGATGCACGCCAACAAGCGTGAAGAGATCAAAGAAGTTCGCGCAGGCGATATCGCTGCTGCCATCGGTCTGAAAGACGTGACCACTGGTGACACCCTGTGTGACGAAAAATCACCGATCATCCTCGAGCGTATGGAATTCCCGGAACCGGTAATCTCCATCGCCGTTGAGCCGAAAACCAAGGCTGACCAAGAGAAGATGGGTCTGGCACTCGGCCGTCTGGCGCAGGAAGATCCGTCTTTCCGCGTATGGACTGACGAAGAATCTGGCCAAACCATCATCGCCGGTATGGGTGAGCTGCACCTGGACATCATCGTTGACCGTATGCGTCGCGAGTTCAAGGTTGAAGCGAACGTAGGTAAACCGCAGGTTGCCTACCGTGAAACCATTCGTGAAACCGTCAAGGACATCGAAGGTAAGCACGCCAAGCAGTCTGGTGGTCGTGGTCAGTACGGTCACGTCATCATCGACATGTACCCGCTGGAAGCCGGCAAAGCCTATGAGTTCGTTAACGACATCAAGGGCGGCGTGATTCCTGGTGAATACATCCCGGGTGTTGACAAGGGTATCCGTGAGCAGCTGAAATCCGGCCCGCTGGCAGGTTATCCGGTAATGGATCTGGGCGTGCGTCTGCACTACGGTTCTTACCACGATGTCGACTCCTCCGAATTGGCGTTCAAGATCGCAGCTTCCCTGGCCTTCAAGGCTGGTTACATGA
>NZ_JBWBRA010000001.1:4247500-4325000 GCF_056279295.1 Aeromonas sp. TECH754
TGATAGCCCCGTACATGAAAACGACCTTGTTGTGAAATCGAGTAGGGCGGGACACGTGACATCCTGTCTGAATATGGGGGGACCATCCTCCAAGGCTAAATACTCCTGACTGACCGATAGTGAACCAGTACCGTGAGGGAAAGGCGAAAAGAACCCCTGTGAGGGGAGTGAAATAGAACCTGAAACCGTGTACGTACAAGCAGTGGGAGCCCTTCGGGGTGACTGCGTACCTTTTGTATAATGGGTCAGCGACTTACATTTTGTAGCGAGGTTAACCGTATAGGGGAGCCGTAGGGAAACCGAGTCTTAACTGGGCGTCTAGTTGCAAGGTGTAGACCCGAAACCGGGTGATCTAGCCATGGGCAGGTTGAAGGTTGAGTAACATCAACTGGAGGACCGAACCCACTAACGTTGCAAAGTTAGGGGATGACCTGTGGCTGGGGGTGAAAGGCCAATCAAACTCGGAGATAGCTGGTTCTCCCCGAAAGCTATTTAGGTAGCGCCTCGGACGAATACTACTGGGGGTAGAGCACTGTTTGGACTAGGGGGTCATCCCGACTTACCAACTCCATGCAAACTCCGAATACCAGTAAGTAATATCCGGGAGACACACGGCGGGTGCTAACGTCCGTCGTGAAGAGGGAAACAACCCAGACCGCCGGCTAAGGTCCCAAAGTTCTGGTTAAGTGGGAAACGATGTGGGAAGGCTCAGACAGCTAGGATGTTGGCTTAGAAGCAGCCATCATTTAAAGAAAGCGTAATAGCTCACTAGTCGAGTCGGCCTGCGCGGAAGATGTAACGGGGCTCAAACCAGGCACCGAAGCCGCGGATTCACACGTATGTGTGAGTGGTAGGGGAGCGTTCTGTAAGTCTGCGAAGGTGTATCGAGAGGTATGCTGGAGATATCAGAAGTGCGAATGCTGACGTAAGTAACGATAAAGGGGGTGAAAAGCCTCCTCGCCGGAAGACCAAGGGTTCCTGTCCAACGTTAATCGGGGCAGGGTGAGTCGACCCCTAAGGTGAGGCCGAAAGGCGTAATCGATGGGAAGCAGGTTAATATTCCTGCACGACTTGTAATTGCGATGGGGGGACGGAGAAGGCTAGGTGGGCCAGGCGACGGTTGTCCTGGTGAAAGTGCGTAGGCGGTATCTCTAGGCAAATCCGGAGATACAACGCTGAGACACGAGACGAAGCCACTACGGTGGTGAAGCCATTGATGCCCTGCTTCCAGGAAAAGCCTCTAAGCTTCAGATTACAAGTCATCGTACCCCAAACCGACACAGGTGGTCGGGTAGAGAATACCAAGGCGCTTGAGAGAACTCGGGTGAAGGAACTAGGCAAAATAGAACCGTAACTTCGGGAGAAGGTTCGCTCTTGACAGTGAAGTCCCTTGCGGATGGAGCAGTTGGGAGTCGCAGTGACCAGATGGCTGGGACTGTTTATCAAAAACACAGCACTCTGCAAACACGAAAGTGGACGTATAGGGTGTGACACCTGCCCGGTGCCGGAAGGTTAATTGATGGGGTTAGCGCAAGCGAAGCTCTTGATCGAAGCCCCGGTAAACGGCGGCCGTAACTATAACGGTCCTAAGGTAGCGAAATTCCTTGTCGGGTAAGTTCCGACCTGCACGAATGGTGTAACCATGGCCATGCTGTCTCCACCCGAGACTCAGTGAAATCGAATTCGCCGTGAAGATGCGGTGTACCCGCGGCTAGACGGAAAGACCCCGTGAACCTTTACTACAGCTTGGCACTGAACATTGAACCTACATGTGTAGGATAGGTGGGAGGCTTTGAAGGCATGACGCTAGTTGTGCTGGAGCCGTCCTTGAAATACCACCCTTGTATGTTTGATGTTCTAACGCAGGGCCCTGAATCGGGCTCGCGGACAGTGCCTGGTGGGTAGTTTGACTGGGGCGGTCTCCTCCCAAAGAGTAACGGAGGAGCACGAAGGTTGGCTAATCCTGGTCGGACATCAGGAGGTTAGTGCAATGGCATAAGCCAGCTTAACTGCGAGACGGACAGGTCGAGCAGGTACGAAAGTAGGTCATAGTGATCCGGTGGTTCTGAATGGAAGGGCCATCGCTCAACGGATAAAAGGTACTCCGGGGATAACAGGCTGATACCGCCCAAGAGTTCATATCGACGGCGGTGTTTGGCACCTCGATGTCGGCTCATCACATCCTGGGGCTGAAGTCGGTCCCAAGGGTATGGCTGTTCGCCATTTAAAGTGGTACGCGAGCTGGGTTCAGAACGTCGTGAGACAGTTCGGTCCCTATCTGCCGTGGGCGTTGGATGATTGAAGGGAGTTGCTCCTAGTACGAGAGGACCGGAGTGAACGAACCTCTGGTGTTCGGGTTGTCACGCCAGTGGCACTGCCCGGTAGCTAAGTTCGGAATCGATAACCGCTGAAAGCATCTAAGCGGGAAGCGAGCCCTGAGATGAGTCATCCCTGACCCCTTGAGGGTCCTAAAGGGCCGTTGGAGACCACAACGTTGATAGGTGGGGTGTGTAAGCGCGGCGACGTGTTGAGCTAACCCATACTAATTACCCGTGAGGCTTAACCATACAACACCCAAGAAGTGTTCTGGGCCTTGTAGCAAGTGAACGAACTACTTATCTAATTCAGTGATAGTGACAAGGCAAACGCCTAAGTCGTTATTCACGTCAGCTTTCCAGATGAAGTTTTTTGCCTGGCGGCCATAGCGCCGTGGAACCACCTGATCCCATGCCGAACTCAGAAGTGAAACGCGGTAGCGCCGATGGTAGTGTGGCATTCGCCATGCGAGAGTAGGACACTGCCAGGCACCCAATTAAACGATGATGTGCAAAGTCACGTCATTGGCCGAGAGGATGACACCTCGTTGAACGGCAGCAGAATTAGCAAAGCGCTAACCAAATTGCGGAGCGGTAGTTCAGTTGGTTAGAATACCGGCCTGTCACGCCGGGGGTCGCGGGTTCGAGTCCCGTCCGCTCCGCCACACTTTAAAAGCCCAGTCGAAAGACTGGGCTTTTTTCATTTCTGAAATCTTCCATATCCTCATGTTTTCACCCATAAATCCCCTGCACGATGCGATCTGGCATCATCCATTCAGTAGAAGACACACAGCCAGATGGTGGTCATCTCGGGGTGTGTCCACTCGATTCTGTGCTTCTGGCGGGCGGGAATATTGATGTGATCCCCAGGTCCCAGCAGTACCAGTTGTTGTTCCTGGGTCTGCGGGTCAACGAACAGCAGGCTGGCCTCCCCCTGCACGATCAACACCCATTCATGTTCGTCCTGATCGTACCACTCGCCGGGCGCGGTCTGGTGGCCCTGGGAGACGATGCGCTCTATCCGCAGGTGATTGGTGCTGACCAGATCCTGAAAGAGTTCGGTGGGCAGAGGGGAGGGAATATCGTTCAGCAGGTTACGAGTGTGCATGGGCCATCTCCGGTCTGATGTCTGGACCCTTGCAGTATAGAAGCAGTCTTCCGTCGGGCGGGTTCAGCTGAAAGCGAGCTGATTGGCTACAACTGGGGCCTTATTGTGTGACTTTGTGGAAAAACTCGGAGAAGTCGCTGCAATCCCGGCAAATTCTTGCTATTTTGCGCAGCCATAAAAGCAAACGATTTCCTTCACACTTTCAGGATGAGTTATGGCAACGCAAGACATCGCCGCACAAGCAGGGAAGGGCGGCCTGCTGGATTCCTATTTTTCCATTTCTGAGCGCGGCAGCAATGTGCGCCAGGAACTGTTGGCCGGGTTGACTACCTTCCTGGCCATGGTGTACAGCATCATAGTGGTACCCAACATGCTGGGTGTCGCGGGGTTTGAGCAGGGGCCGGTATTCGTGGCGACCTGTTTGATCGCCGCCTTCGGATCCTTGCTGATGGGGCTCTGGGCCAAGCTGCCGATGGCCATCGGCTGCGCGATTTCCCTCACCGCTTTTACCGCCTTCAGCCTGGTGCTGGGGCAGGGCTTGAGCATTCCGGTGGCCCTCGGTGCCATCTTCCTGATGGGGGTGTTGTTCACCCTGATCAGCGTGACCGGCGTGCGCCAGTGGATCCTGGACAACCTGCCCTCCGGTATCGCTCACGGCACCGGCATCGGTATCGGCCTGTTCCTGTTGCTGATCGCCACCAATGGCGTCGGCATGGTGATCAAGAACGAAGGGGCCGGTCTGCCGGTTCAGCTCGGTGAGGTCACCTCCTTCCCCGTCATCATGACGGTGCTGGGCCTGGCCGCCATCTTCGGTCTGGAGCGTCGCAAGGTGCCGGGCGGCATCCTGATGGTGATCGTCGCCATCTCCGCGCTGGGGCTTGCCTTCGATCCCAAGGTGACCTGGCAGGGCTTCTTCGCCATGCCGAGCCTGACCGGTGAGAAGGGCTCCCTGGTGGGCAGCATGGATCTGCTGGGCGCCCTCAACCCCGTGGTGATCCCGACCGTACTGGCACTGGTGATGACTGCGGTGTTCGATGCGACCGGCACCATACGTGCGGTGGCGGGCCAGGCTGGCCTCATCAACGAGCGTGGCCACATCATCAGCGGTGGCAAGGCCCTGACCGCCGACTCCGTCAGCAGCATGGTGGCGGGCGTGGTCGGTGGCGCACCGGCAGCCGTGTACATCGAGTCTGCCGCCGGCACCGCCGCCGGTGGCAAGACTGGCCTGACCGCCACTCTGGTTGGCGTGCTGTTCCTGCTGATGATCTTCCTCTCCCCCCTGAGCTACCTGGTACCGGCCTACGCTACCGCGCCGGCGCTGATGTACGTCGGTCTGCTGATGCTGGGCAACGTCACCAAGCTGGACTTCAGCGACTCGGTCGATGCGCTCTCCGGCATGCTGTGCGCCGTCTTCATCGTGCTCACCTGCAACATAGTCACCGGCATCATGCTGGGCTTCGTGGCACTGGTGGTGGGTCGCCTGTTTGCCGCCGAGTGGAAGAAGCTCAACCCCGGCACCGTCATCATCGCCGTGGCGCTGGTGATCTTCTATGCCGGTGGCTGGGCCATCTAATTACCGGCTGAATGACGAAGGGCTCCTGCGGGGGCCCTTTTTCATGGTTGTGAGGAGGCTAACAGTTTCCATCTTTATCGGATCGCTGCGTTCCAGATTGGAACGCAGCGACGCCGCTTTCTGTTTCAAATCCGAACCGGAACGACCGTCATTTTTATCCCGATTTATCCCGTTAGACTGGCTCCATCAACCATCTGTCACCTGCGCGGTGGCAAGCCAAAGGAGTGAGCCATGAAGAAGCTGATCAATGCCATCGACGCCGTGGTCCGTGAACAACTGATGGGGATGGCCGCCGCCCACCCCGAGCTCAAGGTTCGTATCGAGCCCCACTACATCACCCGTACCGACTCCCCCGTCATGGGCAAGGTGGCACTGGTCTCCGGCGGTGGCAGCGGTCACGAGCCGATGCACGGCGGTCTGGTGGGCAAAGGCATGCTGGATGGTGCCTGCCCCGGCGAGATCTTCACCTCACCGACCCCGGATCAGATGTACGAGTGTGGCCAGGCGGTCGATGGTGGCGCCGGCGTGTTGTTTCTGGTGAAGAACTACACCGGCGATGTGCTCAACTTCGAGACTGCGGTGGAGCTGTTGCACGGCGACGGGATCAAGGTGGGCTTCTCCCTGATCGATGACGATGTGGCGGTGAAAGACAGCCTCTACACCGCCGGTCGTCGCGGTGTGGCCACCACTGTGCTGTGTGAGAAGCTGGTCGGTGCCGCCGCCGAGGCGGGCTATGAGCTGGCTCGCTGCGAGGCGCTGGCCCGTCGCATCAACAACCAGAGCCGCACCATAGGTGTCGCCATGCATGCCTGTACCGTGCCGGCAGCCGGCAAACCTTCCTTCACCCTGGCGGACAACGAGATGGAGTTCGGGGTCGGCATCCACGGTGAACCCGGCATAGCCCGTCGCCCCTTCACCGATCTCGATACCCTGGTGGGCGACATGTTCAAGGAGCTGGCCGACAACACCCCCTATGGCCGTACCCTGCGTCATTGGGACAGAGCCTCCGCCAGTTGGCAGGAGGAGCACAGCTTCATCGAGCCGCTGAATGCGGGCGACCGGGTCATCGCCCTGGTCAACAGCCTGGGAGGCACCCCGATCTCCGAGCTGTACGGCGTCTATGGCCGGCTCGCCGTGCTGTGCGAGGAGGCGGGCATCCATCTGGTGCGCAACCTGATCGGCCCCTACTGCACCTCCCTCGACATGACCGGCATCTCCATCACCCTGCTCAAGGTGGATGACGAGCTGATGGGCCTGTGGGATGCTCCCGTTCACACCCCCGCCCTGCGTCGCGGCTGCTAAGGAGCCCTTACCCTCATGTTAAGCAAGCATCAGATCGTCAACTGGCTGCTCGATTGCGAGCACATCTTCACCGAGCAGCGCGCCTATCTCACCGCGCTGGATACCGACATCGGCGATGGTGACCACGGACTCAACATGCAGCGCGGCTTCACCAAGGTCGCCGAGAAGTTGCCCGCGGTGGCGGACAAAGACATAGGCCAGGTGCTCAAGACCACCGGCATGACCCTGCTCTCCTCCGTCGGCGGCGCCAGCGGCCCGCTCTACGGCACTTTCTTCATCCGGGCGGCGGCCAGCGCCGAGGCCTGCCAGAGCCTGACCCTGGCGCAGCTCGCCAAGATGCTGGCCGACGGGGTGGAGGGGATAGTCTCTCGTGGCCGTGCCGAACCCGGTGACAAGACCATGTGCGACGCCTGGTGGCCGGCCCTGGCCGCGTTGCAACAGGCGCAGCAGCAGGAGCTGACCCTGGCCGAGGCACTGGACAAGGCGGTGCTGGCCGCGGCGGCCGGTACCGAGGCGACCATACAGATGCAGGCCCGCAAGGGGCGCGCCAGCTATCTGGGGGAACGCAGCATCGGCCATCAGGACGCGGGGGCCACCTCCAGCCTGTTGCTGCTGACGGCCCTGCGTGACAGAGCGAGGCTATGAGATGATCGGTATCGTAGTAGTCTCTCACAGCGCCGTGCTGGCGGCGGGTTTGCAGGCGCTGGTCGGCCAGATGGGCAGCCCGGCCCGATTGCTGCTGGCGGCCGGGGTCGATGATCCCGAGCATCCCATCGGCACGGATGCCATCGCGGTGATGAGTGCGATAGAGCTGGCGGATGATGGCAGCGGTGTGTTGGTGCTGATGGATCTCGGCAGTGCTCTCTTGAGTGCCGAGACCGCTCTCGAGTTGCTGCCCCCCGAGCTGAGTGCCAGGGTGCGGCTCAGCCCGGCGCCGCTGGTCGAAGGCACTCTGGCCGCCGTGGTGGCGGCCGGAGCAGGCCTCGGTCTCGACGAGGTGGCGGCAGAGGCGCTGGCGGGTCTGCAGGCCAAGGTCGCCATGCTGGAGGGGCGGGAGGCCAGCACTAATGTCATCCCGGCAGCCGCCCCCGAGCAGTCTCAGCTGAGCTGGCGTCACCGGGTGTGCAATCCCCACGGTCTGCACGTGCGGCCAGCCGCCAAACTGGTGGCGGCACTCAAGCCGTTCGAGGCCGAGCTCACCCTCTACAAGGGCGACAAGGGGGTCAATCCCCGCAGCCTGACCCGGCTCGCCATGCTGGATGTGCGCTGTGGTGACGAGATCGAACTCAGGGCCAGCGGCCCCGAGGCGGAGCAGGCGATCCAGGCGTTTCAGGCCCTGGCGCAGGGGCGCTTTGGTGAATAGGACGAATGGATAGACGAGTGATGACAAGAGAGGGGCCAGTGCCCCTCTTTTTTATTGCTGGCGCATAGTGCCCGTCAGTCCTGCCTCCGCGGGGTGATCTGCCACAGCTTCAACTTGCGCCAGAGGGTGGTGCGGCTGATGCCAAGGTGCTGCGCCATCAGGCTGACCTGCCCCTGACAGGCGTGGGCGCAGCGTAGTATGGCCTGGCGCTCCAGCTCGGCCAGACTGAGCAGGGGTTGCCCCACCACCTCACCGGCCAGCAGTTGATGGCCGTGGCGAATGGCGGCCGGCAGTGCCTGCGGCGGTATGGGGCCCTCCTGACTGTGGAGCAGGGCGTGCTCGACGGCGCTGCGCAGCTCCCCCAGATTGCCGGGCCAGGAATAGGCCAGCAGGCAGTCGAGGGCCGCCGGGCTGAAGTGGCGGACGGGCGCTCGCCCCTGGGCACTCAGTTGCTGGTCGATGAGGGCGGGCAGGTCGGCAAGGCGCTCACGCAGGCTCGGTACTTGCAGTTCACAGGCCTGCAAGGCATAGAGCAGCTGGCGGCCAAACAGACCCTCTTGCACCCGCTGCTCCAGCGCGGCGCTACTGGTGGCGATGATCCTCACCCTGAGCGGCAGGATGCGGGCCGAGTCGAAGCGCTGGAGCCGGCCGGTCTTGAGCAGTTGCAGCAGGGCCGCCTGCATGGGGGCGGGCAGATATTCCACCTGCTCCAGCACCAGGGTGCCGCCGTGGGCCAGCTCGAACTTGCCGGCCCGCTCCTGGCCCGATTCGTCGGAGCCCATCAGCTCCAGCGCCATCCGCTCGCTTGGCAGCGCCTGGCAGTTGAGGATGATGAGGGGACCGGCGGCGCTATCTCTGCCAAAATGGATCGCCTCCGCCAGCTGCACCTTGCCCACCTCCTCCTCTCCGCGCAGCAGCACCGGCCCCTGGCTCTGGGTGGCCTGGCGGGCATGGCGCAGCAGTTTGCGCATGGCGCTCGATACCCCGACCAGTGCTTCGATCTCCGGCACCGTCTGGCGCAACTGATGGATGGCGCGCAGCCGATCGAGTGGGTGCAGCAGGGCGATGAAGCTGACGCCATCCGGTCCGGGCAGCGGCTTGAGGCTCAACAGGACGTTGATGAACTCCCCTGACGGCTCTTTGGCCCATTCCCCCACCCGCTCCAGGGTCAGCTCCACATGGCTTAAAGGGGCTTGTCCCTCGATGGCGAGTTGCAACCGCTGGGGCAGCCGCAACTGCCGCTCCAGCGGCTGGCCGAGGCAGAGTGCCGGGTCGAGCCGCAGCCGCTGGGCCGCCAGTGCGTTGAGGTAGCGCAGCCGCCCCTGGGGATCCCAGGCCAGTACGCCGTCATCCATGCCATCGAGCAGGGCGTAGAGCTCGCTCAGGTGGCGCTGGGACTCCTGCATCAGGGTTTCCATCTGCAGCAGGTGGGCCAGCTCGCGGCCGGCACCGACGGTGAGCGCCAGATCCCCCGCCGCCGCCACTGCCACCTTGCAGATCAGCGCCACTATGGCGACCTGACGACCGTTGCTGTTGTAGACCGGGCTGGCGCAACAGTGCCAGGGATGCAGGGTACGGTTGAAGTGTTGGGGACCGCTGACGACGAGCGGCATGCCTGCAAGGGCCGCCAGGTTGATGGCATTGGTGCCGATGCGCCCCTCGCTGAAGAAGGCGCCGAGGCCGAAACCGAGCGCCTCCAGCTCGGCGAGGGTTTCCCCATGGCCGGTGCGGGCCAGCAGGCAGCAGCTCTCGTCGGTCAGCAGCAGGGCGCAGGGCCGCCCCTCCATGAATTCGTTAGAGATCCTCCAGCGCCATCTCACCGGTGGTGAGCAAGTCCCGCTTGCGCTGGCGCAGACTGTGCAGGGTCTGGCCCCTGGCGCTGTGGGGTGGATGCCAGTGTTCCCGGCTGGTCTGGTGGGCGCAGCGCAGCCAGGAGGCCTGCAGATGTTCGGGCCAGGACGGTTGTGGCTGGGGGGCGGAAGACAGGGTCACGGCGATGTCCGGCAAGGGGGAAGCCATCCATTTAACCACGCCCCCTCGGCGGATTCAGTGACCCGCTTCAGAGAGTCGTCTCCTCGTCCATGGCGGCGACCGACTCGGCAAATTGCTGCTCCAGCCAGTGGCAGAAGGCGCGGCACTGGGGGCTGCTCTCGCTCTCCTGATGTACCAGCAGGCTCCAGCGAGGGCCGGCCACCCGGTGAGCCGAGAGTGGCAGCAACAGACCTTGCCGGCGGGCGGGGCGGGAGAGCAGCTCGCTCACCAGCGCCACCCCCAGCCCGGCGCCGGCGGCGTCCTGCAGCAGACCGGGATCGGAGAAGTTGAGGCCCTGGGTGCGCAGTTGCAGATCTTCTCCTCCTTTCAGCGTCCAGTGGTGCCAGTCCAGCTCCCGCTCCCCGTGCAGCGTGGTGCGCTCGGCGGCGGGTTGGGCCAACACGGCCGGGGTCGCCACCGGCAGCAGCCGATCCGCCAGCAGTGTTCTATGGCTGCACTCGGCTTGGGCCTCGATGTCGCTGCGCAGGGCGAGATCTATGGTCTGCTCGGCCATGTTGGGGGCCTCGTCGCTGGTGAATAGCCAGAGATCGATCTCTGGATGTTGACGATGGAAGTCGGCCAGCCGGGGCAGCAACCAGAGCCTAGCGAGGGCCGTCGTGGTGTTGAGCACCAGCTGGTTCGGCTTGCGGTACTGCTCGAGCCGCTGGATCCCCACCGCCAGTTGCAGCAACACATCCTGGGTGGTGGACAGCAGATCCCGGCCCGCATCGGTGAGGGCGACCGAGCGCCCCTGCCGATGAAACAGGGGCTGGCCCAGCAGCTCCTCCAGGGAGCGGATCTGCTGGCTGATGGCGGACTGGGTGAGGTGCAGCTCCTGGGCCGCCTGATGAAAACTGCCGAGCCTGGCGGCGGCCTCGAAGCCCCGCAGCACGTTGAGGGGAGGCCAGTGTTTGAACATAATTGATTAGCTCCGCTTATCACTTTTACCGAAAATCGATCGTTTGTTCGCCATCGCTCGCGAGAATAGTCTATTCCCATCGTCAGCAACCTTAATAGTACCTAATCAGAGAGGGTGAGATGCGCGAGCTGGGAATGGTGGCAACAGGCTGGTTTATGCCCGCCGAGTGGTGTCGACATGCGGCGACCTGGATGGTTTGGCCGCACAACAAGGCGCTGTGGGAAAACGGCTGGGGCGTCACCCTGGCCGAGGTGCAGCAGGACTTCGCCCGGGTGGTCAAGGCCATCGCCTGCTTCGAGCCGGTCAATCTGGTGGTGGATCCCGGTGCCATTGCAGAAGCCCGCGCCCTGTGCGGCGATCGGGTCACCCTGATCCCTCTGCCGGTGGATGACAGCTGGTGCCGGGACTCTGGCCCCACCTTTATCTGTCACCCCGAGCTCGGCACCGCTGGCATCAGCTGGCGCTTCAACGCCTGGGGGGGCAAGTCGGCCCACGGCCTGGACGAGGGGCTGGCGCGGCGCATTCTCAACAGCCTGGAGTTGGAGTGCATCGGCAGCTTCCTCGCCAACGAGGGGGGCGCCATCCACGTGGACGGCGAGGGCACCCTGATCACCACGGAATCCGTGCTGCTCAACAGCAACCGCAACCCCGGCATGAACAAGGGGGAGATCGAAGGGATCTTCGGCCGCTTGCTCGGCATCGAGAAGACCATCTGGCTGCCGGGAGATCCGGATCACGTCACCGGCGACATGACGGACGGCCACGTGGACGGCGTCTGCGCCTTCAGCCGTCCCGGCCAGCTGCTGGTAGACGCGACCCTGGATGCCAACTCCACCTATGGCCGGGTGGTGGCGGAGAATCGCCGCGCCCTGGACCTGGCGACCGATGCCAGAGGTCGCGCCTTCGAGTGCCGCGAGCTGTTCGAGGCGAGCGAGGCGGTGGACAGCGATGCCGAGGTGTTCTGCGCCTCCTACACCAACTTCTACCTCGCCAACGGCGCCATCATCATGCCCGCCTATGGGGTCGAGGCGGACGAGGCGGCGGGCGAGGTGCTGAGGCTCGCCTTCCCGGAGCGGCAGCTGGTGCCGGTGCGCATCAACCAGCTGGCCCACGGCGGCGGCGGCATTCACTGCATCACCCAGCAGCAGCCGGCCTGGCCACTGCGGGGATAAGGATTAGGACTGCCTCGCCGGGTGAGTCTGGCGAGGCGCCATGATGGGATCAGGGAGGAGAGATTCATGAGCAAGGTCGTCGTAACCACACAAGTCGCCTGTCAGCGGGAACATGTGTCAGGGAGGGTATACGGATGAGCAATATCGTCGTCGCAACCACACAGTTTGCCTGCAGCTGGGAGCTGGAGCGCAATCTGGACACAGCGGAGAGCCTGGTACGGGAGGCGGCCGCCAAGGGGGCCAACCTGGTGCTGTTGCAGGAGCTGTTCGCCACTCCCTACTTCTGCATCGAGCAATACCACGGCCATCTGGCGCTGGCGGAGTCGTTCGAGCAGAGCCGGGTGCTGCGTCGCTTCTCGGCCCTGGCGCGTGAGCTGGGAGTGGTGCTGCCCATCAGCTGGTTCGAGCGTGCCGGCAACGCCTACTTCAACTCCCTGGCGATGGCGGATGCGGATGGTCGCCTGCTCGGGGTCTATCGCAAGACCCATATCCCCAACGCCATCGGCTATCAGGAGAAGGAGTATTTCAGCCCGGGCGATACCGGTTTTCGGGTCTGGGACACCGCCGCCGGCCGCATCGGGGTCGGCATCTGCTGGGATCAGTGGTTCCCGGAGGCGGCCCGCGCCATGGCGTTGCAAGGGGCCGAGCTGCTGCTCTATCCCACTGCCATCGGCTCCGAGCCGGGGGCGGCCGCGCTCGATTCGCGGGATCACTGGCAGCTGACCCAGCGCGGCCATGCCGCCGCCAACATCATGCCGGTGATCGCCGCCAACCGCATCGGCCGCGAGGTGGCGACCCAGGATCCCGAGCTGCAGATGCGCTTCTATGGCTCCTCCTTCATCACGGATCACAAGGGGGCGCTGCTGGCCGAGGCGGACAGGGATAGTCAGGGGGTGCTGGTGCAGGCGCTGGACCTGGCCGCCATGGCCGAGGAGCGGCTCTGTTGGGGGATCTATCGGGATCGCCGTCCCGAGATGTATGGCGCCCTGCTGAGCCTGGACGGACGCAGCCATTTGGGAGGGCGCCCATCATGAGCCCCCTGACCAAGATAGCCATGGGGCTGGCCCTGCTGCTGAGTCTGGGGGCCCAGGCCGCAGAGGCGCAGGAGGAGAAGGTGCTGCGGCTCTACAACTGGGCCGACTACTTCGCCCCCGATACCCTGAGCGCCTTCACCAGGGAGACCGGGATCCGGGTCATCTACGACGTGATGGACAGCAGCGAGACCCTGGAGGCCAAGCTGATGGCGGGTCGCAGCGGTTATGACCTGATCTTTCCCGGCGATACGGTGGCGGAGCGGTTGATGCGGGCGGGCAGCCTGCAGCCGCTCGACAAGGGCAAGCTGCAGCACCTCGGCGACCTGGACCCCGAGCTGGTGCGGCTGCAGCAGGCCTACCCCCATGCGAAGGAGGCGGTGGTGCCCTACACCTGGGGCACCATAGGGCTCACCTACAATGCGGATGCGATCAAGCAGCGGATGCCGGATGCCCCAGTCAACAGCCTGGACATGCTGTTCAAGCCCGAGCTGGCCGCGAAATTTGCGGATTGCGGCATCTCTGTCATCGACTCCCCCGACGAGGTGCTGGCGGTGGTGCTGCACTACCTTAAGCGGGATCCGCGCAGCGGCAAGGCGGACGATCTGGAGGCGGCGCTGGCCCTGCTCAAGGGGCTCAAGCCCTCTATCCGCAAGTTCCAGTCCCAGCCGGTGACCCAGCTGGTGAATGGGGATCTCTGCCTGTCGCTAGGCTACAGCGGTGACATGACCCAGGCCAGGCGGGCTGCCGCCGAGGCGGGCAAAACCATCGACTTTGAGTACCGGCTGCCGAAGGAGGGCAGCACCGTCTGGATGGACACCATGGCGATCCCGACCGATGCCCCCCATCCCGAATATGCCTACGCTTTCATCAACTTCGTGATGCGCCCGGCCAACATGGCGGCCATCACCAACAGCACCGGCTATCCGACCGCCAGTGCCAGGGCCAAACCCATGGTGGATACCACCATGACGAGCAACCCGGATATTTACCTGGATGAGGCCAGCTACCAGCGGCTCATTCCGGGCAAAGACATTGCACAATCCCAGATGCGTGCCCGCATGCGAGCCTGGACTCGCTTCAAGAGCAGCCTCTGAACCTCAGGAGTAGAAAGATGTTTTCCCGACGCCACGTATTGAAACAGCTGGTCGCCCTCGGCGCCATTGCCGGGTTTGGCAGCCTGCCCGGTGCCCGCTCGGCCTTCGCCGCCGGCGAGACCAGCGTCGCCGGTCGCTACCATATGCCGGAAGAATCCTCGCCCCAGGCCCAGGTCTGGGTGGCCTTCGGCGCCAACAGCGAGATCTGGGGTCGTAACTACAAGGATGTGCAGGCCACCATTGGCCGGCTGGTCAAGGCCATGACCCCCTACACCCAGGTGTGCGTGCTCTGTCACGAGGAGGAAGAGGATCTGGCGCGCCAGCTGTGCGGTGAGCACAACACCCGCTTCATCAACGCCGAGCTGGACGACATCTGGCTGCGGGATACCGGCGGTGTCTTCGTGCAGGATGAGCAGGGCGCGCTCGGACTGATGGACTTCAACTTCAACGGTTGGGGCGACAAGCAGGAGCACAGCTATGACGCCAGGGTTGCCGCCCTGGTGGGCCGGCAGACGGATGCCCACTATTTGCAAAGCGATCTTATCGGCGAGGGGGGCGGCATAGAGGTGGACGGCAACGGCACCGCCATCATGACCGAGAGCAGCTGGATCAACAGCAACCGCAATCCTGGCCTCACCAAGGCGCAGGTGGAGGCGGAGCTCAAGGCCAACCTGGGGCTGCGCAAGATCATCTGGCTGCCGGGGATCAAGGGCCGTGACATCACGGATGCCCACGTGGACTTCTACGCCCGCTTCGTGCGCCCCGGGGTGGTGGTGATCAACATGGACAACGATCCCGACTCCTACGACTACAAGGTGACCCGTCAGCACCTGGCCATCTTGCAGCAGGCGACGGACGCCGATGGCAACAAGCTGGAGCTGCATCAGCTGCCGCCCCCGCTGGGTGGGCGAGACAATAAATTCAGCCGCAGCCCGGACTTTGCCGCCGGTTACATCAACTACCTGCCCATCAACGGCGCCGTCATCGCACCCCAGTTCGGGGATGCCAAGGCCGACCGTCATTGCCGGGATCTGCTGGCCCGCCTCTATCCGGGTCGGACGGTCGTGCAGATAGACATAGATCCTGTGGCCGCCGGTGGTGGTGGTATCCACTGTATTACCCTGCATCAACCTGCCTGATATTTCGCCACAGCTGGCAATAACAGCGTGAAATACCACATGGGGCGCCTCGGCGCCCCATATCATTGCTGTCGTCCTATGGCGCGACTGGGTCAGATCCCCGTCATGCCGATCTCGTCGAGCTGCACGTGGGCGGGTTGGTGCAAGGTGTAGAGCACTGCCTCGGCCAGATCCTCCACCTGCAACCAGCCGGGCTTGCGCTCACTAGGGCAGGCCGGGGGCGGTACCTGCACCAGACCGGGACAGAGGGTATGCACCCGTATGCCCTGATGTTGCACCTCTTCGCGCAGCGCCTTGGCGAATCCCAGCACCGCAAACTTGGCGGCGCAGTAGACGTTGGCCCTGGCATAACCGTTCTTGGCGGCCTGGGAGGCGATGTTGATGATGGTGCCGTGGCGCCGGGCCAGCATGTCCGGCAGGCAGGCCTGAGTCAGCAGAAAGGTCCCCCTGGCGCAGGTGTTCATCACCCTGTCCCACTCGGATTCCGGCAGATCCTGCACCAGATAGTCGCTGCCGACCCCGCTGTTGTTGATCAGCAGATCGATGGGGCCGAGCAATGCGCTGGCCTGTGCATGCTGGGCGCGCACCTGGGCGCCGTCGCACACATCCAGCACCAGCGGCAGCACCTTCACCCCGTATTGGGCGCTAAGGCGTGCAGACTCCTGCTCCAGCAATGACTGGCGACGGGAGGCC
Organism: Aeromonas sp. TECH754; assembly: GCF_056279295.1. Lineage (NCBI taxonomy): Bacteria > Pseudomonadati > Pseudomonadota > Gammaproteobacteria > Aeromonadales > Aeromonadaceae > Aeromonas > Aeromonas sp. TECH754. The sequence continues at coordinate 4,263,244 of NZ_JBWBRA010000001.1, forward strand.
AGGATCAGCTCCACGCCCTCACGGGCCAGTGCCTCGGCGATGGCCAGCCCTATCCCGCTTGCGCCACCGGTGATCAGGGCGCGTGTTGCTCTCAGTTCGTTCATCTTCTGTACCTCCGAAATGGTGGAGGTATTGTGGCGGGCGGCGATTCGGGAGGGTAGGGGGGAGGCGGTGGTGGCTCGAACCCTGGTTCGGATTTGGGCCAAGGAGTTCGAACTTTGGTTCTAGGCGGATGCTGGCTCTTTCAAACTGCCGGAGCACAGCCGTTGATCTTGAAAGAAAAACGCCGCCCATTGGGCGGCGTCTTGCATCATGGCATCTGTTTGCCCTGGGGAGGCGCCAGCGCCTTGTCGCTGCTCTGGTGATCCTCCTCCTTGATCCAGGCATCCAGCAGGGTGTAGCCCACCGCTAGCACCACGGGGCCGATGAAGAGGCCGATGATGCCCATGGCCAGCAGGCCGCCGATAACCCCCACCAGAATGAGGATGAGCGGCAGATCGGCACCGCGCTTGATGAGGAAGGGGCGCAGGAAGTTGTCCATGGTGCCCGCCAGCAGGGACCACACCAGCAGGAAGGTGCCCCAGGTGGTGTCGCCGCTCCAGTAGAGGTAGCCGACGCTGGCGATCAGTACCGGGAAGGGGCCTATCTGGGCCACGATCAGCAGGAACATCAGCACCACCAGAATCATGGTGTAGGGAATGCCCGCGATCATCAGGCCGAGCCCGGCCACCGATGACTGCACCAGGGCGGTGACCACCACCCCCATGGCGACGGCCCGGATGGCCTGGGAGGCCAGCACGACGGCGTTGTCACCGCGCTGGCCTGCCAGCCGGTGGGCGAAGCGACGAATGCCGTCCGCCGCCTTCTCCCCGGAGTGGTAGAGCAGGCCGCAGATGGCCACCGTCAGCAGGAAGTGGACGAACAGCAGGCCGAGGTTGCCGGCCTGTGAGGCGAGCCAGCGAGCGGTCTGGCCGAAATAGGGGGCCAGCTTGGCGAACAGCACCTGGCCACCGCTCGCCAGTATCTGCTGCCAGAACTCATACAGCTTGCCACCCACCAGCGGGAACTGCTGCAACCAGAGCAGCGCGGGAGGCGGCGAGTGACTCAACTCGGTGCCAAGCGCGATCAGCATGGGGGCCTTCTCCGCCACGTTGGCCAGGGCCATGAACAGGGGAATGACAAACATCAGCAGCAGTATGCTGCTCATCAGCAGGGCGGCCAGGGCCCGCTTGCCCCACAGCAGTCGCTGGGCCATCTGCATCAGCGGCCAGGTGGCGATGGTGATCATGGTGGCCCACACCAACGCGGGCAGGAAGGGGCGCAGCACCATGAAGCACGAGATGATGAGCAGACTGAGGAACAGCACCCCCAGGGTTATCTTGGCCAAATCGACTTTTTTCATAGGCATTGCATTCCCTTCACGTAGGGGTTGGGCCCCGGTGCGCGGAGCCGGGGTGGATTAAACGTAGCGACCACCAGAGACCGGCGCTCAGCCAGAGCCCCAGGCAACCGATGAGCAATCCCTGCCCCGCCAGGATCAGCAGGGAACTGCTGGTGAGCAGCGGCAGGGCGAGCAGCAAGCCGCCGATACCCAGGCTGACCGTCAGGGCCAGCAGGGCGCAACGGATGGCGGGTACAGGGTGTCGTTCGAGTGGGAACAGAGTACCCGATACCAGCCCCAGGGTGAACATGGCCAGCGCCCCCAGGGCGCTGGATTGGGTCAGCCAGCCTGCCAGCAGGCTCGTCAGGCACAGGGCGCACCAGGCAAGGCGATTGTCTGCCAGGGCGAAGAGAGGTTTGCGCAGGGCCAACAAGAGGGCGCCGAGCCCGAGCCCCACCGCCACATCCGAGATGAAATGCACCCCGAGCCAGACCCGGGCCAGCCCGGCCAGACTCGCCAGCAACAGTGCGAGGATGATGCCTTGCCAGGCCCGGATCCCCGGCAGCGAGCAGAGTATCAAACCCCAGCACAGCAGGGTGGAGGCGGTGTGGCCGCTTGGCATGCCGAAGCCCTGGGCGCTTCGCTCTGCGAGCTTGGGGTCCAGGTGGAAGGGCCTTGGCCAGCCCAGCCCTTCCTTGCCGAGCTGCACCAGCAGGGTCAGCAGCAGCATGGCAAACAGCAGCCGGTAGAGCCTCGGCCAACCGAGCAGTGGCAAGAGCAGCAGTGCCAGCCCGAGCTGGACCGGGGCGCTGCCGAGCAGGTTGCCGGCCAGGGGCCAGAGGGCGTCTGGCCCAAGCCAGCCTTGCAGGCGCTGGATCAGCGGCAGCTCGGCCCTGTGCAGGGCGCCGCTGGCTCCGGCGTCGGTGGCGCTGAAGTCGGCCTGCCACTGCACCGGGCTCTCGGGCACCTCTGCGAGCCTCGGGGCCAGCCAGTCGAGCTGCGCCGGGAAGCGACGCTGATCAGAGGGCAGCAGGGCCGGCGCTATCAGCCTGGCGCTCTGGATTTCGCCGCCGAGGTTGGGGGCCTGCAGTATGGAGACGAAGCCCGTGCCGGTCTGGGCCTGGATGGGATCCAGGGTCTGGCAGGCGAACAGCCGGGCCCGTTGCCATTGACCCAGCTCGGCGGTGATCCGGCCGCGCAGCCCGGTCTCCTCGAACAGTTCCCGCAGGGCAGCCTGTTCGGCGCTCTCTCCCGGGTCTATATAGCCGCCGCTCAGACTGTAGCGATCCGATATCCTGTCCCGGACCAGCAGCAACTGTTGCTGCTGGCGGATCACGCAGGCGGCCGCAGTGGAGGCGGCCTGGGCGCCAAGCCAGGGGGAGAGCAGCAGGAGCAGGAAAAAACAGGATCGAAACATGGCGGGTCCACGGGGGAGTGAATGGGGGTAAGCGTCACAGAAATCAGATACTTGGGCAATGAATTCCTGATGAAATCCCGGCTGACACGGCGCGGATCGGGCCCAAACTGAGCCGCAAGGATTGCCGTCGGCCGAGGCAGTCCCTACTATTGGCGGCTATTGTTCTTCTCATTCAACACTGCTTGGGGCCTTCCATGCGACAGATTGGTTTTTTCTTGGGGATAGGCATTGGCGTCATCCTGATACTCTTTGGCAGCATCGTCATCTTCCAGGCCTTGCCCGCCGCACTGGACGTGCTGGAGATGCCGAGCCGCATCCCCTTCGTGCGTGAGGTTTACACCTGGCTGAGGACCAGCGCCAGCGGCCTCACCAACCAGCTTGAGCAGAATTTCCTCGAAGCGTTTCAGACGGTGCTCAAGCTGATACTGCTGATCACCTTCCTGTGGGTCTGCGTCAAGCTGGTGAACATGGGGGTGCTGATCATCCGGGCTGGTGTCGATCTCATCCGTACCGCCATCGAGCACAGCGAAGACAAGGTGGCCAAGTCCTCCGAGCAGGATCGTCACTTTTAAGGTTTCACTGCCTCATCGCAGATAAACAACAGGCCACCCTAGGGTGGCCTGTTTGCATGGTGGGATATGCCACCTGATATCAGTTAAGCAGTTTCTCCAGCTCAGCCTCGGCGTCCGCCCTGGCCTGGTCGCCCTGTTCTGCGGCCTTGGTCGCCTGCTTGGCAGTATCGGCTACGGCCTGGCTGGCCTGTTGCTGTACGGTGCTGGTGGTGGCGCTGACCGCCTGCTTGGCGGTGTCGGCTACGGCCTTGCTGGCCTGCTGCTGCACTGTGCTGCTGGCGCCGCTGACCGCCTGTTTGGCGGTGTCGGCCACGGCCTTGCTGGCCTGTTGCTGCACTGTGCTGGTGGCGCCGCTGACCGCCTGTTTGGCGGTGTCGGCCACGGCCTTGCTGGCTTGTTGCTGCGTGGAGGCAGCGTCGCCTATCGCCAGCCTGGCGGAGTCGGTGACGGCCTGGTTGGCTTGCTGCAAGCCGCTGGTGGCTCCTTTCGTGGCCTGCGCCGCAGCATCGGTGACAGCCTTGCCAGCCTGCTGTTGCACCGCCCCCGTGGCGTTGCCAACCGCCTGTTTGGCGGAGTTGGAGATGGCCTGGGTCGCACTCTGCTGCATGGCGCCCATCATGTTGCCAAGCAGGGAACCGCCCGAGCCGGTCATGGCCTGGCCAACGCCGCCGAGGGTGGTCGCGGTGGCCGTGGAGGCGGTTTGGCTCTGCCAATCCTGCATGGTACTCGGCCAGCTCGGGGTGGCCGCCGTCAGGTTTTCACCGAACACCTGGGTCGCGCCATCCTTCTTCTGCAGCATGACGGAGAGCTGGTTGGTGTCAGCATTCCACACCATGCCCGCCTGCTTGGCGATATCCGGCACCGGGGCGTAGCGGGAGACGACATAGAACAGCGGGCCTTCCTGCTGCAACTCGTTGGCGGTCTTGAGCAGCTGCATGGTGCTGTCGTAGTTGGGCCCCAGCATGGCGGTCATGCGATCCTTGATGAGCGGCTGCTCGAACAGGTTGGCTTCGTTCGGATCGAAACCAACCAGGGGCTTGAGCAGGGCCCACATCAGCTGGCTGGTGGGGCTCATCATCAGCAGGGGGGCAACGCAGGCGGACAACATCAGACTCAAGCAGGCAGCCTGGAGCAACGGCATGATACGCATCGACGACATATCCAAGTAATTGTTTGATTAATAAGGCTATATCTTGTCGTTCCCCGACAAGCTCGCCTGAACTGGGCCGCCCCTTCCACGGCGGAAGCGGCGGGCGCAGGCAGGCTACCATATTGCTTCCGGAATGCCAGACGAGCAGACATTTATTGGTCAAGTTGGCGACGGCTATGGTCGCTGTAGGGATCACTCCCCCGAACCACAGGTACCCTCCCATGATCCAATCCTTGTGCCGTCTGCTTGTCCTGAGTGCGCTTGCCCCGGCGCTGGCTGCCCCCAATACCCTGACGCGCCCGGTGGGCACGGATCTGGTGCTGCCACTCGGCGCACTGCCCGAGCGGGTCTGCTGGTATCAGGATCAGAAATACTCCCTGGGGGCCCGCATCCAGCAGGGAGACGGCTGGCTGGAGTGCGGCCCGCAGAACGCGCAGGAGAGCAACGGCCCCCTGATCTGGCGTGAGCCTCAGCTGCGTCAGCCTGCTGCGGCAAGCGGCGACAACAGAGAAACGATCAGGGTGGGCCAGTGACTCTTTTCTTGATCCAGCTACAGACATGGGCGTGATCTCTATCGCATAATGCGGCTCTTTCTTCTCTTGACTGGGATCCAAGTAATGGCTCGTCGCTCTTCCAATATGCAACGTCGTCGCAGTAGCTGGTGGTACAAACGCCTGTTGGTACGGGAGCGGGCAGAGCGCGAAGCGCGTTCCGTTCGGGATTGATATGAATTGATGCACGGAGCCTCAGGGCTCCGTTTTTATTGGTCATGATCGGAGTATCGGGGCGGGCAGCGCGTCGCTCTTCCACTCCTTGTCGATATCCAACGTCGTCGCAATGGCTGGTGGTACAAACGCCTGTTGGGTCGGGAGCGGGCAGAGCGCGAAGGCGCTGCGTTCGGGATTGAGATGAATTGATGTACGGAGCCTCAGGGCTCCGTTTTTATTGGTGAAAAAAGGGGCCTGTTGGCCCCTTTATTATATTTATCTGCGACTTAGCCCTTCATGGCGGTCAGTGCCTGTGCGACCCGCTCGGCGTACTCGGGATCCGCCTGCTCGAAGTGCTTGAGCTGGGCCTGGACGATGGCGTCATCCTCCACGTTGACCAGGGAGCGCGCCAGGTTGGCGGCGAGCCGCGTGCGCTGGCCCTCGTCCATGATGCGGAACAGGTTGCCCGGCTGGCTGTAGTAGTCGTCATCGTAATCGCGGAAATCGTAGTGCAGGGCGGCCCCTTCCAGACTCAGGGCCGGCTCGTGCTGCTCGCTCGGCTGCTGGGTGCCGAAGCGGTTCGGCTGGTAGTTCGGGCTGGCACCGCCGTTGGCGTCGGCTCGCATGGCGCCATCGCGGTGGGCACCGTGGTGGAATGGGCAGCGCGGGGCGTTGACCGGCAGCAGGCCGTGGTTGACCCCGAGGCGATAGCGCTGGGTGTCGCCGTAGGAGAACAGTCGGCCCTGCAGCATGCGATCCGGCGAGAAGCCGATGCCGGGCACCACGTTGGCCGGGGTGAAGGCTGCCTGCTCCACGTGGGCGAAGTAGTTGTCCGGGTTCCGGTTCAGCTCGAGCACCCCGACCGGGATCAGCGGGTAGTCGCTGTGCGGCCACACCTTGGTGAGATCGAATGGATGAATGTTGTAGGTCTGGGCCTCGGCCTCCGGCATCACCTGCACATAGACCTTCCAGCGCGGGAAGTCGCCCCGCTCGATGGCGTTGAACAGATCCGCCTGGCTGCTCTCTCTGTCCTGGCCGACCACGGTGGCGGCCTCCTCATCGGTGTAGAAGCTGTGGCCCTGCTCGGTCTTGAAGTGGAACTTGACCCAGAAACGTTCGCTCGCGTCGTTGATGAAGCTGAAGGTGTGGCTGCCGTAGCCGTTCATCTCCCGCAGGCTCTTGGGGATGCCGCGATCGCTGAACAGGGTGGTGATCTGGTGCAGGGATTCCGGGTGGCGGGACCAGAAGTCCCAGGCGGCGGTGGCGCTGCGCAGGTTGGTGCGGGGATCCCGCTTCTGGGTATGGATGAAGTCCGGGAACTTGAGCGGGTCGCGGATGAAGAACACCGGGGTGTTGTTACCCACCAGATCCCAGTTGCCTTGCTCGGTGTAGAACTTCAAGGCGAAGCCGCGCACGTCGCGCTCGGCATCGGCGGCCCCCTTCTCACCGGCGACCGTGGAGAAGCGCAGGAACACCGGGGTCTGTTTGCCGACATTGTTGAAGAGATCCGCCTTGCTGAACTGGCTGATGTCGTGGGTGACGGTGAAGGTGCCATAGGCACCGGAGCCCTTGGCGTGCACCACCCGCTCCGGGATGCGCTCCCGGTCGAAGTGGGCCAGCTTTTCCATCAACCAGATGTCTTGCATCAGCACCGGGCCACGGGGGCCGGCGGTCAGGCTGTTGTTGTTGTCGACGACGGGGGCACCGTTGGCGCTGTGCAGGGTCTTGTCAGTCATGGGGCATCTCCTTGTGATGATGGAGGCACGATACGGCAAGGGGCGCGAGCGGGGCCAATCGGTCAGCTCTAAGTGTTTGATAGGTAGCCCTAATGGAGTTGGCTACGGACACAAAGGGCGCTATTTTGGACGGACGTTCACACATCAGGGAGGAAAGGGGATGATTGAAATCAGGATTCGTCAGGCGGAGGCCGGGGATGCCCAGGGGCTGCGGGATCTCTATGCCATGCCCAGGGCCCAGGCGGGCACCCTGCAACTGCCCTATCCGACCCTGGCCATGTGGCAGCAGCGGCTCAGCGAATACAGCGGCCACGGTCTGGTGGCGATCGTGGACGGCCTGCTGGTCGGCAATTTGGGGCTCTCGATCGAGCCGAACCCACGACGCCGCCATGTGGGCTCTTTTGGCATGGGCGTGCGCGATGACTGGGCAGGGCGCGGGGTGGGCTCGGCCCTGCTGGGAGCGGCGGTGGATCTGGCGGACAACTGGCTCAACCTGCAACGGCTCGAGCTGACGGTCTACAGCGACAACGCCGCCGCCATCGCGCTCTACCGCAAGCATGGCTTCGAGCAGGAGGGCTGCTCCCCCGCCTATGCGTTTCGCGAGGGGCGCTTCGTCGATGCCCTGCATATGGGGCGGGTCAGATTGCCATGAGAGTGAGTGAGATTGCCATGAGAGTGAACCTGTCATGATCGACTATCGCGCCCGCCTGCGGCCGGCCATCAGGGCGCTGGAGCAGGATCCCGAGCTCTCCATCGAGGCGCTGGCGGAGCGGGCCTGTCTCTCCCTCTTCCACTTCCACCGGGTATTCACCGCCGTGGTGGGGGAGGCGCCGGGGGAGATGTGCCGGCGCCTGCGCATGCAGCGGGCGGCCTGGCAGTTGTGCTACACCGATGCCAGCGTCACGGCCATCGCGCTGGGGGCGGGGCTCGCCAGCTCCCAGGCCTTTGCCAAGGCGTTTCGTCGCCACTACGGCTGCACCCCTGGCGAGTTTCGCCGCGACAAGCGCAAGAATGGACACCAGGAGAGCAAGGAGGGACACGCATGGGACGAGTTACCCCCTTATGCTGAAGGCCACTCATCAGCAAGGAGCAACAACATGAAAACCGTCGAGATGGATGCCCGCACCCTGACCTATATCCGGGTGACCGGCCCCTATGGCGAGGGCTATGACGTGGTCTGTGGTCGGCTGCATCAATGGGCAGCCGCGCGCGGACTCGAGGGCGGGGAGTGGATCTTCATCTACCACGACAACCCCGAGGTGACGCCACCGGCCCAGTGCCGCACCGACATCGGCATCACGGTGCCAGTAGGGAGCCGGGGGGAGGGGGAGGTGGAGACCCAGCTTATCCCCGCCGGCCGCTATGCCCAGTCCCGCTATGTGATCACGGACCGAAGCCAGTACGGCCCCCTGTGGCAGGAGCACGTCGGCGAGATAGTGGCGGCCGGGCTGGCCTTCGGCGACGGCCCCTGCTTCGAGCTCTATCACAGCGTGAGCAATGATCCGCTGCGTGACGACGTCAGCTTCTGCTCCAGCGTCAAAGCCTGATAGCCAGAGCAACTGCTTCCAGACTGAAAAGCAGTCGATATGCGAGATAAAACCAAGAGGAGCCAGCGATGGCTCCTCTTTGCATTGTCGTGGGGCAACCTGGCGTGACTTCCACCACCAGCGCAGGCGGATCTGGGAGATCAGGCATATGGGCCAGCATCAGACCACAACCGGCCGATGATGACTCACTCGGCTAGGACTGGTTGGGCACCTTGTCCCGGCGCGACTTCCACCACCATCTCAGGCGGATTTGGGAGATGAGCATGCCCGCCAGCATCAGACCACAACCCGGCTAGGACTGGTTGGGCACCTTGTCCCGGCGCGACTTCCACCACCATCTCAGGCGGATCTGGGAGATGAGCATGCCCGCCAGCATCAGGCTGCAGCCGACGATGGCCCGTTCATCGAGAGTCTCGCCGAGCAGCAGCACGCCACCAATGGCGGCAAACACCGTCTCCAGGCTGAGGATGATGGCGGCATGGGCCGGGTGGGCGCCGCGCTGGCCCACCACCTGCAGGGTGTAGCCGATGCCGACCGACACCAGCCCGGCGTAGAGCAGCGCCTGCCAGCCAGATACGGCACCGCTCAGGGTCGGGGTCTCGATGACGAAGGCGGTGGCCAGGCTCAGCAGGCCGCACACCACGAATTGCACCCCGGCGAGGCGGATCGGCGCGACCCGGTTCGAGTAGTGATCCAGCAGCAGCAGGTGAATGGCCCAGAACAGGGCACCGATCACCTGCAGCAGATCCCCGTAGCCGATGGTGAAGTCATCGGTCACGCTGAGGTAGTAGAGCCCGGCCATGGCGATGAGGGCGCCGACCCAGGTGTTGGCCCCGGTCTTGTGGCGCAGGGCCAGGCCGATGACGGGTACCAGTATGATGTAGAGCCCGGTGATGAAGCCCGCCTTGGCGGCCGTGGTGTAGAGCAGCCCCACCTGTTGCAGGGAGGCGGCGCTGAACAGCACTGTGCCGGCGATGAGGCCGCCGGTCAGCAGCAGCCGGCGCTCGGCGGACGATGACCCGGATGGCGCGCTGGGTTGGCGCGACTTGAGCCACCACAACAGCGGCAGCAGCGAGACGGCGCCGAGCAGGAAGCGCAGGCCATTGAAGGTGAAGGGCCCCATGTGATCCATCCCCAGGCGCTGGGCCACGAAGCCCAGCCCCCAGATGGCGGCGGCCATCAATAACATCATGTTCGAACGCATACGGATTCATCCCTGAAAAACGGTCACAGCGGCACTCCACGGCCTCTGTTCAGTACGATACCCGTGTGCGGGGGGCTTTGTCGCCCGCCATTTTCACTCTTTGATCAGCGGGTTGGAGTGGATTGCCGCCCGCCTGTCGGCGATGGGCGAGCCAGGTCAGCAGAGCGAGCGGCAGCGGGATGATGACACCGGTACGGGTTCAGCCGGCAGTGCTGCGAGATGAGCTCGGTCTTCAGCCGTTGGCGAGTTTCGCCAGCAGGGGGATCAGGGCGGGTAGCCGCAAATGGCGGCGCAGGTGCTGGCTTAGCCAACATCGCTGCGAAAGGGCACCACCTCAGCTGTTGGCGAGCTTGGCCAGCAGCGGGATCAGGGCGAGCAACAGCAGGTTGCCGCGCAGGATCCAGACCACCCAGAATTGCTGCTGAATGGACACCATGGGCGCTCGTCCCTGACGCAGGGAGTGGCGCCAGCGCTGGAACAGCCGGCTGGGGTAGCTAAATGCTGATGGCCATGCAGAAAAACAGCAGCAGCTTGATGCGATAGCCGGGATTGGCGAGCAGGACGCTCGGCGCCAGATCGTGATTGAGCACCTGCAACACGCCGGTGATGAAGATGAGCAGCAGCGCCAGCGCCACCAGGCTGTCCGCGAGCAGCAGCTTGCGCACCTGCTCGATGGACATGCCGCGCCGAAACAGAAAATATTCCGATGTCACGGCCCCGGTCAGGGTGATCACGGCGCAATAGTGAAGCGCCGTCAGCAGGTCCTGGTTCAACATCTGCGCAAATTCCTTTTCGTCCTGCCCATCGCAAGCTTCCTCTTGGACGCCGTTCGGCGGGGCTGATATTCTCACACTACATCGCATCTGACGATAGCCGAGGGCCTGGATTGGCCAAGCACGACACGCGGGTTGATACCACTCGAAACTGGTCTCTGGTTGCCAGGATGCGACTGGGGCTGGCATTGCTTTTCCTGCCGGTGCTGATGCTGGGCAGCATCTACTACCTGCACATGGAGCGCAGCCTCCAGCTCGATCTGCAGCAGCGTCTGCTCGCCACCAACAATCAGTTGCAACACACCTTCATCGAGCCCTACCTCAACGAGCTGGAACGCCAGTTCAACCTGATCTACGACCAGGTGCTGGTCGAGGATTTCAGCGGCGCCGAGCTGGGGCACAGTGAACGCTATCTGCAGGAGTGGGCGCTCTACAAGGGGGTCATGGCGGATCTCGACTCCGCCTATGTGGGCACTGCCAGGGGCGACTTCCTGATCTACCCCAGACCCGAGGTGCCCGCCGACTATGATCCCAGGACGCGACCCTGGTATCGGCTGGCCAGTCAGCAGGCGGGCCAGCTGGTGTGGACCGATCCCTATCAGGGCTACGGCAAGCTGCACGACAAGCTGATGATCTCCCTGGCGCGGGCCCTGCCCGATCGGGCTGGCAAGATCCAGGCCGTGGTGGCCATCGACATGGTGCTGGCCCCCTTCTCGGCCCAGTTGAACAACCAGCCCAATACGGGCTACCAGATGATCATCAACCAGTCCGGCAAGGTGCTGGCCTATCCGGATGCGAGCTGGCTGCTCAAGACCATGCCCAGCCCCCACTGGCTCTCGCGTTTTAGCAACACCGAGGGCATCTTCCTCGATACCGAGACCCAGCAGTTTGTGGCCTATCGCCGGCTGCCTCACTGGAACTGGGTGCTGATCAGCGTGCAACCGGCGGCCAGTTTCCAGGCCGTGGTGACGAGTGCCTCCTTCAACGTGCTGGGAGTGGTGGTGCTGGCCTGCGTGCTCTATGCGCTGCTGGCGCTGGTCTGGGCCCGCTACTTCAGGCGCATGCTGGACGAGATCTCCGCCATGATCCGCGCCAGTCGACTGCAGCCAGATGAGGTGCCCCAGGGCGGCATGCGCGAGCTCAGGCACGTCTATGCCGAGCTGGCGGAGGTGAGCAAGGATTACCACGAGGTACGCCAGCAGGCGAACATGGACAAGCTGACCGGCCTCTACAACCGGCGCTTCTTCGACGAGCGGCTGGGCTTGCTGCTGTTTGAGCACCAGCCCTTCTGTCTGGCGATGCTCGATCTGGATAACTTCAAACGGGTCAACGATACCTATGGCCACCAGACCGGGGACGTGGTGCTCAAGCGGGTCGCCAAGCTTGGCGGCCGCTTGCTGGGGGATCATGGCTGGGTCTGCCGCTACGGCGGCGAGGAGCTGACGGTGCTGCTGGTCAACCCGGACATCCACTTCTGCCACATGCTGCTGGAGCAGTTCAGGATAGGGGTGGCCTCGCTGGATTGGCGGGAACCCGGTCTTGGCATCACCTTCAGCGGCGGGCTGGTGGCCAGCGCGCCAGGGCTGGATGCCAAGGCCCTGCTGGAACTGGCGGATGCCGAGGTGTATCGCGCCAAGCACGATGGCAAGAATCGCATCTACCTCGGCCAACCGCCGGGGGAGGCGGGGGCGTCACAGCCCCGGCTCGCCGCGCTGAGCAACGAAGGGACCTGAGGGTCCCTTCTGCTTTCAACCCGCCAACTGCCAGTCGAGGATCGGCCAGTGCAGCTCCTCGGCCACCTGGCGCAGGCCGGGAGCGGGGTTGACCGCATGGGGATGGGTCACCGCCCGCAGCAGTGGCAGATCGTTGTGGGAGTCGCTGTAGCCGTGACTCTCCTGCCAGATCCCGGAGTGCCCGGCAAACAGCTGCTCGATGCGGGCCACCTTGCCCTCCCGAAAACTCAGGGTGCCGCGGGTCTGGCCGGTCAGCATGCCGGCCTCCTCGTCCAGCAGGATGGCGACGCAGTGATCCATCCCGAGCATCCGGGCCATGGGGGCCACCAGGTGTTCGCCGGAGGCGGAGATCAGCACCAGCGGGTCACCCCGCTCCCGGTGCCACTCGATGCGGGCCAGTCCCTCCGGGTAGATCCGCTCCCGCAACACCCGCTCGGCGAAGTGCTGGCACTGCTGTTCGAGCCAGGCTCTGTCCTTGCCCACCAGCGGCCGCAGGGTGAAGGCCATGTACTGATGCATGTCCATCTTGCCCTGATGGTAGAGGGACATCATGGCCTGCTCCTCGGCCACCATGGTCGCCGGCGCCAGCTCCTGGGCCACCATGTACTCCAGCCAGAGGCTGGCACAATCCCCGGCAATCAGGGTCTCGTCCAAATCAAACAGTGCCAGCGCCATGTCGGCTCCCTCTGGTCGGAAATACGGTTGCCGGCGGCAATGCGCCGCGTAAAAAGTGAGAGTTATCCATCGCTTATGCTACCTCACGCAGCTGATCTCTGGCCACCGCCAGGGTGACCCTGGTGCCCACCGCCAGCAGATCCCTGGCCGAGCGGTTGAGCACGTCCACCGTCAGCAGCCCGGCCTCGCATTCGACCTGGTAGCGGATGACGTTGCCGAGCAACTGCTGCTGGCGAACGATGCCGGGCAGGCTGTGTTCATGGCCTTCGGTGCTTGCCGGCAGCAGGCTGATGGACTCGGGGCGCAGGGCCAGCTGGCTATGCGCCTGCGGGCCGAGCAGGGACTTGGCCTGCTCGGGGGTCAGCAGGTTGTAGTGGCCGATGAAGCTCGCCACGAAGGCGTTGGCGGGCTGGGTGTAGATCTGCTCCGGGCTGCCGCTCTGCACTATCCGCCCCCTGTCCATCAGGAACACCCGATCCGACAGGGTCAGCGCCTCCTCCTGATCGTGGGTGACGAACAGGGTGGTCAGCTCGAGCCGCTGCTGGATCTCGCGGATCTGCTGGCGCAGGCTGCGGCGGATGCGGGCATCCAGCGCCGACAGGGGCTCGTCCAGCAGCAATATTCTGGGCCGTACCACCAGGGCGCGGGCCAGGGCAACCCGTTGGCGTTGGCCACCGGAGAGCTCGCTCGGGTAGCGCTTCGCCAGATCTTCCAGCTCCACCAGCGCCAGCACCTCCCGCACGCTGCTGGCCAGCTCCCGCCCCGGCTGGGGCTTCATGCGCAGGCCGAAGGCCACGTTGTCCCACACCGTCATGTTCGGGAACAGGGCATAGCTCTGGAACACCATGCCGATGCCGCGCTGCTGGGGGGCCTGCCAGGTGATGTCTTCACCGGCGACCCGGATCTGGCCGCCGTCGACCGGGGTCAGCCCGGCCAGGGCCCGCAGCAGGGTGGACTTGCCGCAGCCCGAGGGGCCGAGCAGGGTCACCAGCTCCCCCTTGCGGATGCCGAATTCGATCCCCTCGAACACCCGGGTCTCGCCGTAGGACTTGTGTAACTGATTGACTTCTAGATGAAACATCTTGGATCACCGATGGAATCTGTTCGCCGCCCAGGTGAGCAGCAGGGTCAGCAGGAAGTAGCTCATCACCAGGGCGCTGGTGAAGTGCCCCGAGGTGGCGCGCATGTTGTAGAGATAGACCTGCAGCGTCTCGTAACGGGTGCCCACCAGCATGTTGGCGAACACGAACTCGCCGAGCAGGAAGGAGAGCGACAGGAACAGCGCCGCCAGCAGCCCCTTGCGCAGGCAGGGCAGCACCACCAGCGCGAAGGCGCGGGTGCTGCTGGCACCGAGCAGGTGGGCGGCGTCCATCAGATCTTTCAGCGGTATCCCTTGCAGGTTGTTAGCCAGCGCCCGGTACATGAAGGGCAGCACTATGGTGAACCAGGTGCCCACCAGGATCCACGGCGTGCCGATGATGGGCAGGGGGCCGTCCGCATAGATCTGCAGCAGTCCCACCGAGGAGACCACGGGGGGGACCGCGAAGGGCAACAGGATCAGCAGATTCATCCAGGGATCCAGCTTGGGGAAGTAGTAGGCCACCACCAGCACGGTGGGAACCAGCACAAAGGTGCCCAGCAGCAGAGTCGCGAAGCAGACCAGCAGGCTGCGGCCAAACGCCGCCAGGAAGCGGGGATCCCCCCACAGCTTGAGATACCAGTCGAGGGTGAAGCCGTCCGGCAACAGGGTGGCGCCCCAGCGGGTGGAGATGGAATAGAGGAAGGTGGCCAGCAGCGGCAGCAACAGGGTCGCCACCAGGGCGCCAAGCACCCAGCGTGGCCAGCTTGGTTTCAGGTCACGCATGCTGGTTCCCCTTGTTCACATAGCTCTTCTTCAGCAGCCACTGGTTGGCGGCCGTGACCACCCCCAGCAGCACCATCAGGATCACCGCCAGCGCCGCCGCCAGATTCGGCTCGAGGAAGATGTCGCCGGAGACCAGGCTGGCCACTCTGATGGTCACCAGGTTGAAGTTGCCCGTGGTGAGGGCATAGGCAGAGGCATAGGCCCCCACCGCATTGGCGAACAGGATGATCAGGGTGCCGAGCAGGGCCGGGGTGAGCACCGGCAGTGCCACGTGCCACACGTATTGCCGCTTGCTGGCGCCGAGCAGAGCGGCGGCCTGGGGCCAGTCATCCTGCAGGGCATCGAAGGCCGGGTAGAGCAGCAGCAGGGCGAGCGGTATCTGGAAGTAGGTGTAGATGAGGATGAGGCCGCTGCCGGAGTAGAGGTTGAAGCCGTCGATCCAGCCCCAGGACTTGAGCAGCAGGGTGATGGCGCCGTTGATGCCGAGCACGATGATGAAGGCGAAGGCCAGCGGCACGCCGCTGAAGTTGCTGGTCATGGTGACAAAGGCCAGCAGCAGGCGCTTGATCCCCTCGCCGCTGTGGCGCAGGGCCGCCGCCCCCAGGGTGCCGATGGCGAGCCCCGCCAGGCTGGCGATGCCGGCGATGCGAAACGAGTTGCCAAAGGATTGCAGGTAGAAGGGAGAGCTCAGGATCTCCCGGTAATGGGCCAGTCCCCAGCCGTCCGGGGTCTGGAAGCTGCCCACCAGCACCCACAGCATGGGGGCGAGCTGGAACAGCATCATCAGCAGGGCGAAGGGCAGCAGCACCAGGGCGGGTAGCCAGTGGCGGCGGGTGCGGCCCTGGCGTGTGCCTTGTGCTGTCAGTGTGTCAGTGGCGGCGGGCATCATCAGTGCACCTCCCGCTGATGGCTCGCCTTGAGCAGCTGAGGGCCGCTCGGCTTGTCGTGAGGCACGCTGAGCAGATCCGCCATCAGGGCGCAGAGCTGGGTCTGTTGCAGTGCGGGGCCGGCCGGCCACTGGGTCACGAAGGCTTCCCCAAACAGCCAGAGCGGCACGGTGCGCTCCTCCGGCAGGGTGCCGCCGTGGCTGAGATCCTCGTTCATGCCGTGATCCGCGGTGATCAGCACCTGATAACCCTCCCCCAGCCACTGGGGCAGCAGGTCGGCCAGCAGGCTGTCCATGCGCCGCGCCTGGTTGCGGTACTGGCGGGAATCCAGCCCGAAGCGATGGCCCGCGTCGTCCACCCCCATGGGATGGATCAGCAGGAAGTCGGGGTCGTACTGGGTGCGCAGCCATTCGCCGTCCAGCAGCAGATGGCTGTCGGGGTAGCCATCGTCCCAGTAGAAGCAGCCGTGCTGGATCGGCAACTGTTCGTCATGGGTGAAGCGATCCCGCAGCCGCTGCCAGGGGCTGCGATTGTAGAGCTCGCTGACCCAGTGATAGGCCGCGGCGGCGGTGCCTTTACCCGCGGCACGGGCGAGATGGAAGATGGAATCGTGCAGGCTCAGCCGGCTGACCCCGTTGTGGGTGATGCCGCTCGCCACGGGCGGCACGCCGGTCAGGATGCATTCGTAGAGTGGCCGTGAGAGGGAGGGCAGGGCGCACGTCAGGGTCGTGTAGAGCCCGCGCTCTGCCTCCACCATGCCTGTGAGGTAGCCCATGGTATGGGCCACCTCGGCAGACAAGCCATCCACAAGTACCACTATCACCTTGTGTTGCACTGGCGCGTCCTTATTGCATGTTGATCATGACGGTTTCTTGCCACTGGCGCGGCAATGCCTTGGAGCTCTGCTCCCAGGCCGCATGGTCACTGACCGGCTTGGCATTGGCGTATTGCTCTGCGGGCAGCAGCTTGGCTTTCACATCATCCGGCAGCACCACATTGCTGCGGATGGGGCGGGCATAGCCACGGGCCAGGTTGACTTGACCGGCATCGGAGAGGATGTATTCCCGCGCCAGCTTGGCGGCGTTGGGGTTCTTGGCCCACTTGTTGATGATGGTGGTGTAGCCAGCGATGACGGAGCCGTCGCTCGGGATCACCACGTCAAACTTCTTGGGGTCGATCTGGTCGCGGTAGTTCAGCGCGTTGAAGTCCCACAGCACCCCCACTTCCACCTCACCCTTCTCGATGTTGGCGATGGTCGGGTCGTTCAGTGACAGACGGCCCTGCTTGGCCAGCTTGCCAAACAGCTCCAGCGCCGGTTGCAGATTCTTCTCGCTGCCGCCGGTGGCATAGGCCGCCGCCAGCACGCCGTTGTTGGCCTGGGAGGCGACACCCACATCCCCCAGCGTCACCTTGTAGTCTCCGCCGAGCAGGGACTGCCAGCTGGTGGGGGCGGCCTTGACCAGATCCTTGTTGATCAGGAAGGCGATGGTGCCGGTGTAGGCCAGCATCCAGTGGCCGTCCGCATCCTTGGCCCAGTTCGGAATGTCCGCCCAGGTGGAGGGTTTGTAGGGCTGGGTGACTCCCTGCTTGACCGCGACCGGGCCGAAGGCGCCGCCCACGTCGCCGATGTCGGCGGTGGCATTGGCCTTCTCGGCGGCGAACTTGGCGATCTCCTGGGCCGAGCTCATGTCGGTGTCCTGGTGCTTGATGCCGTAGACGCTGCCGATCTGCTGCCAGGTGTCCTTCCAGTTGGCCCAGCTGTCGGGCATGCCGATGCTGTTGAGCTGGCCTTCGCCACGGGCGGCTTTTTCCAGATCCGCGATATTGTCGGCCGCATACAACGGTTGACTGATGGCCGCCATGGCCAGTGCACTTGCGATCAAGGTTTTCATCATCCCATCCCTCTGGACTAGGTCAGTTAAGGTTCGAGAGGGATGCTAGAGGGGAAATATGACGGTGACGGGGCGTTTGCGTGGCAGTTTGATGACAAAGTGAACGGGGCGACAAATCTGGCCAGAGAGCGTCAAGATGAGGCGGGCGGACACCGTGATGACAGAGTGAGCGGGGCGCAGGGATGGTGGTTGGATGCCACAGAGGCTGTCACCGGGCTGTCATCCAGCCGGGTTACAACTCATGGCCGAGAGCCACTGGTCTATGCCAGCCATGAGCCACAGGAACCCGACAGTGACCGACAGCCGACCCCCTTCCAAGAGTGAACAGATCTGCCAGATCCTGCGCCGCTATATCGGCAGCGGCCAGCTGGGGGCGGGGCAGCAGCTGCCCGCCGAGCGCGCCCTGAGCGAGCGCTTCGCCACCACCCGCATCACCGTCAAGGAGGCGCTCTCCAGCCTGGAGGCGGACGGTCTCATCTACCGGGCCGAGCGGCGCGGCTGGTTCGTGGCGCCGCCCCGGCTCACCTACGATCCCGCCATCCACACCCACTTCCACCACTGGATCGGCGAGCAGCAACGGGTGGCCGAGACCCGGGTGCTGGCCCACGGTGGCGCCCTGGCCAGCAGCGAGTTGTGCCGCTGGATGGGGCTGGATCCCTTCACGCCGCTCTACGAGATCCGCCGCCAGCGCTTCATCGACGGCCGCCCCGTGTTGCACGTCAGCCACCATCTGCTGGCGAGCCGCTTCCCCGACATCGCCAGCGCACCGCTGGCGAGCTCTCTTACCGAGCTCTACTCGCAGCGTTATGGCATAGGCCAGGGCGGTGCCAGCCTGGAGATCACTCCTTCGGCGGCGCGCGGGACCATCGCCCGCGCCCTCAATCTGGCGCAGGGGAGCGCCGTGCTGCGGCTGGTGCGGGTCAACTATGACGAGCAGGGGAGTCTGGTGGATTGCGACATCGAGCACTGGCGCTCCGATGCGATCCGCATCTGCCTGGACACCCGGGCGCTGCAGCCCGTCATCGGAGGGCGACCGCAGGTGCAGACAGTGCGCTAACGAGGCACTGGCGGGTTCAATGGCGATCCGCATCTGCCTGGACACCCGGGCGCTGCAGCCCGTCATCGGAGGGCGACCGCAGGCGCAGACAGTGAGCTAGCGAGGCACTGGCGGGTTCAATGGCGATCCGCATCTGTCTGGACACCCGGGCGCTGCAGCCCGTCATCGGAGGACGACCGCAGGCGCAGACAGTGCGCTAGCGAGGCACTGGCGGGTTCAATGGCGATCCGCATCTGTCTGGACACCCGCGCACTCTTGCCCCCGTTGGGGACGAGAGCGGGAACGCAAACGGAGAGTCAGGGGAAGATCCGGGCATGAGGAAGGGGATCCTGTCCTGATGGGGGCAAGGATCCTGTACAGAGAGAGGATCCTCGCGCCCGGCCAGGGGATCAGTTGTCGATATTGGGGATCAGATCGTCGAAGCTCTGGTAGCCGCAGTCGGCCAGTTGCAGCGACATGGTGTAGGTCTTGGTGTCTTCCCGCTGGCCGATGGCCGGGCGGTTCAGCTTGAGCTCCTGATGCCAGTACTCCTTCATCCGATCGATCAGCGCCATGGCCTCGGCCTCGTCCAGGTGGAGCTGGCACAACGCCATGTAGTTGTTGGACTTGTGCATGTTCTCCACCAGATAGTCCCCCAGCACCGCCATGGCCTGGCGCGCCTGCTGGCGGGCGAAGCGGCTGTGCTGCTCGAAGCTGATGCGCTCGCTGATGAGGAAGTGGTAGCTGTTGTCGAGGCCGAGCTGCAGTATGCCGAGCCGCTCCAGCTTGCGCAGGTAGAGGTAGCAGGACGCATCGGTCAGGCCATACTCCCGCTTCAGATCCACCAGCGCCTTGTCGCGCCAGAAGATGTTGGCGAGGAAGGCGTAGAGGCCGGGTTCCTTGTGGAATGCCTCGTCCTGCTCCTGGGTGAAGACGGCGCGCCGGCTCTGGGCGTCCTGAGTGCGATCCAGCAACTCCTCGAATGACAACCCCACCAGATGGCAGATCTCCAGCAGGGTGTCGAACGGCAGGGAGGGCTTGTTCATCATCCGCTTGATGGTGGCGATGGAGACGCCCATGGCCTCGGCCAGGGTCTGGTAACGGATCCCCTTGTCGGTCAGGGCCTTCTTCAGGGTGTCGAGAATCTGGTTGGCCAGGGTCTGGCTGTAGGTCATGCAACTAATCCTTTATCTGCATCTTGTGTCTTGTCAGAACGTGAGTTCTTTTTTTGTTTTGGGCTCAAGTTTTGACACCTGTCGAACCTGAGCAAAGTAAAACCGCCGACATAGACCGGCGTGGCCCGGCCAGGAAGGAGGCCGGTGGCAGATAATGACACCTTGTGGTGCATATCCTTCAACCTTTCAACATTTTGCTGGTGATGCACGGCACATCGCACATAATCCGAACCGGATCGGATTCGCGGCCCCAGCGGCCTGGAAAACGATTGTTTGCTTCCAAATTAAGGGTTTTTAAACCGCAAGGTTTTTTTTCTTTCCTGGCATTGAGCGGAACTCGCGAGAGATCCGCTTTTTCTTTTCCCCAAATCTGAGCCCGCCGTCAAGGCAGAGGCGCATCTTTCGCTACTTCTTGCTGTTCTCACCCCCTAGACGGCTTATTCCCCCTTGCAGGGAAACAGCTTGGGGATCTCCCGCACCAGCCAGCTCTTGGCCTTGCCCATGGTATCCCGCCGCCAGGCCAGCGCGACCTGGAGCTGATGCCGATATTCCGGCCCTATCACCTTGAGGCGCCCCGCCTTGATGTCTTCTTCTATCCAGCTCAGCGGCATGGTGCCGACCCCGATGCCCGCCAGCAGGGCGTCGCGCTTCTCGCTCATGGTGCTGACGGTGAGGCGCGGCTGCTTGTCCAGCAGGCGGTAGGTGAGCACTGGCTTGCGCAGGGCGGTGTCGGCGATGGCGATGGCGCGATAGCGGCGCAGGGTATCGTCCGCCAGGGGCTCGGCCTCCTGGTGCAGCGGGTGATCCGGGTGGGCGACGTAGAGCATCACCTCCTCCTGCAACAGCTGGTGCTTGATGCCGGTCAGGGTCAGATCGGGGTTGAGGGAGGAGATGAGCAGGTCGGCGCGGCCATCCTCCAGACACTCCCAGCTGCCCGCCAGCACCTCGGCGCGAAACCGCAGCCGGGTGTCGGTGAGCTCGGCCAGCCGCTCCACCAGTGGGTAGAGCGCCTGCACCGGCACCAGGGCATCGACGGCGACCGTGATGTCGGTCTCCCAGCCGCGGGCCAGCGCCCGGGTCTCGCCCACCAGGTGTTCGGCGGCTTCCAGCAGCACCCGACCCTGCTCCAGCAGCATGCGGCCGGCGGGGGTGAACTTGGTGCGATGGCCGCTGCGATCGAACAGCATGGCGTCCAGCTCGTCCTCCAGCTTCTGCACCGTGTAGCTCAGTGCCGAGGGCACCTTGCCGAGCTCATCGGCGGCGGCCGCGAAGCTGCCGCGACGGTCGATGGCATCCAGCACCCGGATGGCCTCCAGGGTCAGCGCCCGTTCCTTGTTCGTCTCTTTGGCCATATCTACCCTTCAATTTTTTTGAACATGTTTGCCAGATTATCTCGCTAACAACTTAGGGCAAGTGACCTTAATATTCAACCAACGCTTCGGCAGGAAGGCCGAGCGGCCAAATAAGCGATAGTTCAGGACTGTGACACCCAAGATGAGATGTCTGATGTCAGTAAAAGAACAACACTATATTTGAATAACCTCTTGCATGGATGCATTGATTCGGGCCGACCCGGCCTTGGCAATGACATATAAAACAAGAGAGTGAAACATGAAAAACGTAATCAAGATGCTGGCCGTTGCAGGCCTGATGACCGCCGGTGTAGCTCAGGCTGCCGTACCCGCCAACTTCAGTGCCGCCCCTGGCGTGCTGGTTGTCAACTGGCAGGCGGGCGCCGCCATCGACGGCAAGTCCAACCCCATGCTGGAGGTGCGTGACGAGTCTGGTGATGTGCTGGCGTCCGTCCATGCGAACCTGACTGGCACCCAGCTGGTGCAGATCCCGAGCCGCACCCAGGGCAACCTGACGGTCAGCCTGGGCAACGAGAACAGCAGCTACCGCATCCCGTTCGGTCTGGGTGATGGTCGCCAGCGTTAAGCAACCCTATTGGTACCTGAGGAGCACACCATGATGAAATTGAGAGCCGCAGAAGCGCGAGGCAAGGCCAACTTTGGCTGGCTGGACGCACGTCACAGCTTCTCGTTCGGTCATTACTATGACCCGGACTGGATGGGGCACTCTGTCCTGCGGGTCATCAACCAGGATCTGGTGTCGCCGGGTGGCGGTTTTGCCACCCACCCTCACGCCAACATGGAGATCCTGACCTGCGTGCTGAAAGGCACCATAGAGCACAGGGACAGCCTCGGCCATGCCGAGCAGATCCCGGCGGGGGATTTCCAGCTGATGAGCGCAGGGTCCGGCATCCGGCACAGCGAGTACAACCCCTCGCAGACCGAGCCGCTCTCCCTGTTGCAGATCTGGATCGAGCCGAACGAAGTCGGCACGACCCCGGGCTATCAGCAGAAGAAGATTGAAAACCAACCGGGGCTGACGCTGGTGGCGTCACCGGATGGCGAAGCAGGATCCTTCAGGATCCGCCAGCAGGCGAAGGTGTGGCGGTTGCAGCTCGCCGAGGGTGAGACCCTCGAATGGGCATTGCAAGGACGCCACGGATACCTGCAAATGATTTCAGGGGAGCTGACTGGCAACGGTCTGGCTGCCCGCCCCGGCGATGGCCTGCTCAGTCGTGACGAGCAGCGCTGGTCGCTCAGTGCCTCCCGAGCGAGTGAGGCCCTGCTGTTTGATCTGCCCTGATAAATAAATCTTGGCGAAATTAATGAGTTAACATTTCGGTCTTACACTATTAACGAGTTATGGGTAATCAAAGGAATCTGAAAATGGACAAGATGAAAGACGTGGCACTGCTGGTGGGTCGTGTATTGCTGGCGCTGATGTTCGTGATTGCAGGCTGGGGCAAGATCAGCGGTTATGCCGGCACCCAGGGCTACATGGAGGCCATGGGTGTGCCCGGCGCCATACTGCCGCTGGTGATCCTGCTGGAGCTGGGTGGCGGTCTCGCCATCATGCTGGGTCTGTTCACCCGCAGCATCGCCGTGTTGATGGGTGGTTTCACCCTGATGGCCGCTTTTATTTTCCACTATCAGCCTGCCGAACAGATGCAGATGCTGATGTTCATGAAGAACCTCTCAGTGGCCGGTGGTTTCCTGGCCCTGGCGGCGGCCGGCGCCGGCGCCTTCAGCCTGGATGCCCGTCTCGGCAAGCACTGGTAAGTCTCTGCAAGTTTAAGTTTTCCAACGCCTTTTGGCCGGTGCAGCAGCACCGGCCTTTTTATGCCCGCCTTTCGCCGCCCTCATGACCGCTCCTTGCTGAGGCTGTGATCCCCGCCGACAAGCGCCTTTTGCATCTTCCCCCCCGATCCCCGACAATCCCAGCTCATATGACGTGACGGGGCGCGACCTGCTTGCCTGCACGCCTCTCTCTTGAATCGGCGGGAGTTGATTATGTTTACCCTCTACTACTCCAATCAGCTGGATCTGCTCAAAGCGTTGCTGGTGGATCGCATCCGGCAGGCGCCGCTCGCCCACCCCTTCGAGCGGGAACAGATCCTGGTGCAGAGCCCGGGCATGGCCCAGTGGCTCAAGCTGGAGCTGGCCAGGGCGTTCGGCATCGCCGCCAACATCGATTTTCCCCTGCCTGCCAGCTTCATCTGGGAGATGTTCACCCAGGTGCTGGCGGACGTGCCTTGCATAAGCCCCTACAACAAGGGCGCCATGAGCTGGCAGCTGATGACCATCTTGCCCGCCCTGCTGGAGCGGCCCGCCTTCGCCCCTCTGGCCGCCTATCTGGGAGGCACCGATCAGCCAGAAGGTCCCCGGAGCGAACCTGAACAGGTGCGGCTGTGGCAACTGTGCCAGAAGGTCGCGGATCTGTTCGACCAATATCTGGTCTACCGGCCGGACTGGATCGCTCGCTGGGAAGAGGGGGGCGGCCTGGTCGATGGAAACAGCCAGGCGCTGGCCGGGGTGAGCGGCCAGGATTGGCAGCCCGAACTGTGGCGCGAGCTGGTGGCCCGCACCCTGGCGCTGAGCCCAAGCGGCTATCACAGAGCCAACCTCTACGAGGAATTTATCCACGAGCTGCAACGCACCGCCGCGCTGCCGGGCAAGCTGCCCCAGCGGGTGTTCGTGTTCGGCATCTCGGCGTTGCCGCCGCGCTACGTGGAGGCATTGCTGGCCATCGGCAGCCGGGACGAGGTGGAGGTGCACCTGTTCGTCACCAACCCCTGCCGCTACTACTGGGGGGATCTGCTGGACAGGAAGACCCTCGCCAGACTGGCCGGCAAGCTCAAGCCCGGCACCGATCTTGAGGCGTTGCAGGGCCTGACCAACCCGCTGCTCGCCTCCATGGGCAAGCTGGGGCGGGACTATCTGCACCAGCTGATGGAGCTGGAGGTGCCGCAGATCGAGGCCTTCGTCGATATCGACGAAACCAGCTTGCTGCATTGCATCCAGAAAGACGTGCTGGAGCTGGCGTCGCGGGGGGAGGGTCAGTTTGATCTCGATGGCAGCCAGCACAAGAGCCCCATCGATCCGACGGATGGATCCTTGCAGATCCACGCCTGCCACGGCCCCATGCGCGAGCTGGAGGTGCTGCACGATCGGTTGCTGGCGCTGTTCGAGGCGGATCCCAGCCTCACCCCGAAAGACGTGGTGGTGATGATGCCGGATGTGAACAGCTACGGTCCCTACATCCAGGCGGTCTTCGGCAAGGAGAAGCCGGGGGCGCGCGGCCACATCCCCTTCGCCGTGTCGGACAGGGCCGCCAGCCAGGAGAGCCCGCTGCTGCAAAGCTTCCTCGCCCTGCTCGGGTTGCCGAACGCCCGTTTCGGTGCGGGGGAGCTGCTCGCCATCCTGGAGGTACCCGCCGTGCTGCGTCGCTTCGAACTCGATGACGACGAATTCAACCAGCTGCGGCGCTGGGTGCAGGAGACCGGCATCCGCTGGGGACTGGACGATGCCTATCCCACCCGCTTCGCGCTGCCGCCGCTGTCCGGCAACAGCTGGCTGTTCGGCCTGCGCCGCATGTTGCTCGGCTTTGCCATGGGGGACGGAGAGCCGGTGGACGGCATACTGCCCTACACCGATATCGAGGGTCAGCAAGGCCTGGCCCTCGGCAAGCTCGCCTGGTTTGTCGACTCCCTCGCCGAATTCCTGCCGCGCCTGCAGCAGGCGCAGAGCCTGGCGGAGTGGACCGCCTGCCTCAACGAGCTGCTGACGCGCTTCTACCTCGCCGATGAGGAGGAGGAGCGACTGCTGCAACTGATCCGCACGGCCCTCGCCGACTGGCAAGGCGCGCTGGGGGAGACCCACTTCGAGCAGCCCATCAGCCCGGCGTTGCTGCAAGATTACCTCGGCAGCGTGCTGGGGGAGTCGCGCTCCAGCCAGCGCTTCCTCGCCGGCCAGGTGAACTTCTGCACCCTGATGCCGATGCGCTCCATCCCCTTCCGGCAGGTCTGCCTGCTCGGCATGAACGACGGTGTCTACCCACGTACTCTGGCCCCCATGGGCTTCGATCTGATGGCGGTGGCCTCCCGGCGCGGCGATCGCTCCCGCCGGGACGACGACCGCTACCTCTTCCTCGAGGCGCTGCTCAGCGCCCAGCAGGGGCTCTACATCAGCTATCAGGGCTTCAGCGCCGAGGACAACAGCGAGAAGGTGCCCTCGGTGCTGCTGGCGGAGCTCATCGACTATGTGCGCCAGGGCTTTGTGCTGGCGGGGGATGAGGCGCTCACCGACGAGGCCTCCGGCGAGCGGCTGCTCAAGCATCTGATCGTCCAGCACCCGCTCACGCCTTACAGCCACAGCTACTTCTATCCCGAGCCGGGTTCACGGCTGTTCACCTATGCCGCCGACTGGCTGCCGGCCCTCAACCCGGTGCCGGGAGCCGCCAATTTTCAGAGCGGCGAGTTGCCGTTGCCCCCCGAATGGGGCAAGGAGCAGGGGCTGGAGCTGGCGGAGCTGCTGCGCTTCTATCGCCAGCCCGCCAAGTATTTCCTCAACCGCCGCCTCAAGGTGTGGTTCGAGCTGAATGAGGCGAGCATCGAGGACAGCGAGCCGTTCGAGCTGGATGGCCTGCAACATTATCAGCTCAAGGCCCTGCTGCTCGAATCCCACCTCGCACAGGGCGACAGCGCGGTGCGGCGCGAGCGGCTGCGCCTCAGCGGCCAACTGCCCCAAGGCTGGTTCGGCAATTTGCTGCTGGAGGATCTGGACGAGCAGATGGGCGGCCTGGCCGCGCGGCTGCGGCCCTGGGTTGCCGGTGAGGCAGAGGGTGAGAAGCGGGCGGTGGAGATCGACATCGCCCTGACCCAGGGTCAGCTGCAGGGCTGGATCGACACCCAGAAAGGCCGCGCCCTGGTGATCAAACCCGGCAGCTTCAACGGCAAGGATCTGCTGCTGGGCTGGGTGCAGCACCTCTGCCTCTGCCTGAGCGATACTCCCGGCGACACCCTGCTGTTCGACGCCAAGCAGAGCTGGCGGCTGCCGGTGCTGTCCGCCGACGAGGCGCGGCCCAAACTGGCGGCGCTGGTGGCGCTCTGGCAACAGGGGATGAAGCGGCCGCTACCGTTTTTCCCGAACACCGCCTGGGAGTGGCTCAAGGCGATGGAGAAGGACCCGGACAAGCCGGAGGCCGCCGACAAGGTGGCGCTGGCCCGTTTCAACGGCGGCTACATGGTGACGGGGGAAGGGGAGGACTCTTACGTCGCCCGCTGCTTCCCCGAGCTCAACGACGAGGTGCTGACCCAGTTGCGGGACCTAGCCCGTGAGCACCTGACCCCGCTGCATCACCGCCTTGAGGAGTTGAAATGATGGCTAATTCACTGAATACGCTCCGTTTCCCCCTCCACGGTGAACGGCTGATCGAAGCCTCCGCCGGCACCGGCAAGACCTATACCATCGCCGGCCTCTACCTGCGCCTGCTGCTGGGCCACGGTCCCCTCATCGAGGATGGGGCGGATGCGGGCCAGCCCAGCGCCCACGAGCGGCCGCTGGCGGTGACCGAGATCCTGGTGGTGACCTTCACCGAGGCGGCCACCGCCGAGCTGCGGGGGCGGATCCGCGCTCGCATCCACCAGGCCCGGCTCGCCTTCCTGCGTGGCAGCGTCGCCGAGCCGGACAAGGATCCCTTGCTGGCGGGTCTGCTGGCGGAGGTCGAGGACCATGCCCTGGCGGCCAGCCGGTTGCTCGCCGCCGAGCGGCAGATGGACGAGGCGGCGGTGTTCACCATCCACGGCTTCTGCCAGCGGATGCTGAAACAGAACGCCTTCGAATCCGGCGCCCTGTTTGAAACGGAATTTCTGACCGACGACAGCCAGCTCAGGCTGCAGGCGGTGAGCGATTACTGGCGCGCCGAGTTCTATCCGGTGGACGAGGCGCTGGCCCGCGCCGTGCGCAAGATCTGGCCGAGCCCCGCCGCCCTGCTGCGGGAGATGAACGGCTGGCTCGACAACGGCGAGCTGGTGATCCGCCCGCCGTTGGGGGAGGAGACGCTCGCCGAGCGTCATCGGGAGGCCATGCTGCGCATCGCGGCAGTGAAGAGCGCCTGGCTGGCGCAGACCGACGAGATCCGCCGCCAGACCGAGGGTCAGATCAAGCTCTACACCGGCAAGAACTACGAAGGCTGGCTCGCCAAGATCGGCGACTGGGCGCAGGATCCCGCCAGCGGCTACGCCATCCCCAAGGAGCTGGAGCGCTTCGGTCAGGAAGTGTTGGAAGCCAAGCTGAGCAAGGGGAAGGCGCTGCCGACCCTGCCATTGTTCACGCAAATCGACGCGCTGCTGACGAGCCGCCCCGGCATCCGGGATCTGATCCTGCAACGGGCCGCGAGGGTGGTACGCGAGCGGATGCAGGCCAGCAAGCACCAGGCCCATCAGCTGTCGTTCGACGATCTGCTGAAAGATCTCGACGGGGCGCTCGGCTCCAGGCTGGGGGATCGCCTGTGCGAGCGTATCCGGGCGAGCTACCGAGTCGCCATGATCGATGAATTCCAGGACACCGACCCCCAGCAATACCGCATCTTCCACCGCCTATACGGCGGCAAACAGGATACCGCGCTGCTGATGATCGGTGATCCCAAGCAGGCCATCTACGGTTTTCGCGGCGCCGATATCTTCACCTACATCCAGGCGCGGCGAAATGTGAGTGCCCACTACAGCCTCGGCCGCAACTATCGCTCCAGCGCGGCGCTGGTGACGGCGGTCAACGGTCTGTTCGAGCGGGCCAGTGATCCCTTCATCTACGAGGCGGACATTCCCTTCCTGCCGGTGGAGGCGCAGGGCAAGAGCCGTGCGCTGATGCTGGAGGGGCAGGCCGCTCCCGTGTTGCACTGCTGGCAGCTCAGCGGCCAGCCCACCTTCAACCGGGGGGAGTACCAGAGCCTGATGGCCCGCGCCACCGCGGCGGAGATCCACCGCCTGCTGAGCCTGGCCCGGGAGAGCAAGGCGCTGCTGGGGGACAACGCGGTCAAGGCCGGGGACATAGCCGTGCTGGTGCGCACCGGCGCCGAGGGGCGGTTGGTGCAGCAGGAGCTGGCACGGCTCGCCATCGCCTCCGTCTATCTGTCGAATCGCGAGAGCGTGCTGGCCCAGGTGGAGGCGCGGGAGATCCTGCTGATCCTGCACGCCTGCCAGAACCCGAGCGAGGAGCGCAGCCTGCGGGCGGCGCTCGCCACCGGCCTGTTCGATCTCGACGCCAGGGCGCTGGACGCCCTCGCCTCGGACGAGCGGGCCTGGGAGAGCACGGTGCAGGAGTTCATGGAGTACCGCAAGATCTGGCACCGCAGCGGCGTGCTGGCCATGCTGCGGGCGCTGCTGAAGCGGCGCAACCTGGCCGCCTCCCTGCTGGCGAGCCCCTATGGGGAGCGGCGGCTGACCAACTTCCTCCATCTGGCGGAGCTGCTGCAACAGGCGAGCTGCGAGCTGGACGGGGAATACGCCCTGCTGCGCTGGCTGGGGGAGGCGGTGAGCCACCCCAACGGCCAGGTGGCGGAGCAGGTGCTGCGGCTCGAATCCGAGCGCAAGCTGGTGCAGATCGTCACCATCCACAAGTCCAAGGGGCTGGAATACCCGCTGGTGTTCCTGCCCTTCATCTGCAGCCATCGCGCCGCCGAGACCCCGCTGTTCCACGAGGAGCAGGAGGGGCAGAACCGCACCATCCTGGATCTCAGCGGGGCCGACGGCTCCCTGGCGCAGGCGGACAAGGAGCGTCTCGCCGAAGATCTGCGGCTGCTCTATGTGGCGCTCACCCGGGGCGTTTATGCCACCTGGCTCGGGCTGGCGCCGGTGCGATCCGGCAATGGCAAGTCGGAGCAGACCGACTTGCACCATACCGCCATCGGCTACCTGCTGCAGAAAGGGGAGGAAGGAGATGCAAGCACCCTGGCCACGGCGCTGGCCGAGCTGGCAGCGGCGCTGCCAGGGGTAACGGTCGGTGAGCCCTCGCTGACCCGGCCGGCCCCGCTGCCGCCGGAGCTGGAGCCGCTCGGTGAGCCCCAGGTGCGCCACTTTGCGGGAACGCTGGAGCGGGACTGGTGGATCAGCTCCTATTCCGGGCTCGCGGCCCAGGGGCAGGGCCACAGCAAGGGGGTGCTGGCCAATCCCGGCTTCGATGATGAGGTCGCCGCCGAGGCCACTACCTTGCTGGTGGAGTCAGGCGAAGTTGCGGCGCCCGAGCCCTCCATCTTCGGCTTCCCCAAGGGGGCCCGTCCCGGCACCCTGCTGCACAGCCTGTTCGAGACCATCGACTTCCAGAGTGCGGGGGGCGATACGCTGTGCGCGCACATCGCCGAGTTGCTGGTGCGGGATGGCTTCGATGCGCACTGGGCCCCGGTGCTGCAACAACAGGTAGAGGCGGTGCTCGATACCGAACTGCCGCTGCCCTTGCCGCAAGCGGAGAGCGGCGAGCCGTTGCGGCTGCGGGATCTGGCGCCGGATCGCAAACAGGTGGAGCTGGAGTTTTTCCTGCCCATGGGGCGGGTGACCGCCAGCGCCTTGACCGCCCTGTGCCAGCGCCACGATCCGCTGTCGGCCGGCAACAAGCCGTTAAGTTTCAGCACGGTACAGGGGATGCTCAAGGGCTTCATCGATCTGGTGTTCGAATGGCAGGGGCGCTGGTATCTGCTCGACTACAAATCCAACCACCTCGGCATGAGCCCGGCGGATTACAACCAGAGCGCGCTGGCGGCGGCCATGACGGAGCATCGCTACGACCTGCAATACCAGCTCTATTCGCTGGCGCTGCACCGGTTGCTCTCCCTGCGGCTGCCGGGTTACGACTTCGACCGGCACTTCGGCGGCGTCTTCTATCTGTTCCTGCGCGGCATGCCCGAAGGCGGCGTGTTTCACACCCGTCCCGGCCGTGAATTGGTGCTGGGGCTCGACAAGTTGTTTAGTGAAGGTGTGATGCCTGACGAGTATCGTTTAGAAGAATTGAACAAGGTGGACGCATGACGGGCACAGCAATGATCGAACGCTTGAAGCAACTTGCCCTTGCAGGCCGCATTCGCCAGCTGGATCTGCAATTTGCCAGGCTGGTGGCGGATCTCGGCGCCAGCCCCGAGCTGGTGCTGGGGGCGGCGCTCGCCTGCTTCGAGCTGGGCCGCGGCCATGTCTGCCTGCCGCTGGAGATGCTCGCCTCCGGATCCCTGCGCCCGTTCGGGCTGGATCCGCAGCCCAGCCGGGATCTGCTGGCGGATCTTGAAGATCCGGCCCGCTGGCCCGCCCTGTTTGCGGCCAGCCCCCTGGTCGGCACGCAAGAGCATGAAGCAGCAGCCCCGCGCTGGCCGCTGCGGCTGTGGCAGGGGCGGCTCTACCTCACCCGCTACCACGACTACGAGCAGGGAGTAGCCCGCCATCTGCGCGCCCTGAGCGAGAAAGCGCCAGAAGGGGGGCATGAGCGGCCGGACATAGCCCCGGCCCTGTCCCGCCTGTTCGCCCGCGATCATGGCCTCATCTTCGGCGCCCTGCTCAAGGCCCGGCTTGCGACCGATTTTTCCGCCCGCCAGTTCGTGGAGAAATACCTGGATCTGGTGTTCCCGCACGAGGTGGACTGGCCCCGGGTCGAGGCCCTGCTGGCCAGCGCTCAAGCGGCGAGCGAGCTGAGCGTGCTGGAGGCCCTGGTGCCCGAGGCGCTGTGCTGCAACGGCCAGAAACTGGCGGCGGCCACGGCGGCGGCACGCCCCTTCGCGGTGATCTCCGGCGGTCCCGGCACCGGCAAGACCACCACGGTCGCCAAGCTGCTCGCCATCCTGGTGGAGACCGGCCTGCAACGAGGCAAGGCGCCGGCGATCCGGCTGGTGGCCCCCACCGGCAAGGCGGCGGCGCGGCTGACCGAGAGTATCGGCAGCGCCCTGCAGGCGCTGGACCTGGCTCCCGAGGTGGTGGCCGCCATCCCTACCGAGGCGGGCACCTTGCACCGGCTGCTCGGGGTCATCCCCGGTCGCAGCCAGTTCCGCCATCACGCCGGCAACCCTCTGCATCTGGACCTGCTGGTGGTGGATGAAGCCTCCATGGTCGACTTGCCGATGATGGCGCGCCTGCTGGCCGCCCTGCCTGCCGAGGCTCGTCTGATCCTGCTTGGTGACAAGGATCAGCTCGCCTCGGTGGAGGCCGGGGCCGTGCTCGGCGATATCTGCAGCTTCACCGCCCAGGGGATGAGCCCCGAGCAGGCACACTGGCTCTCCCGCCAGACCGGTTACCGGCTGCAGGGCACGCCAGCAGGGGCAACCGTGCGCGACAGCCTCTGCCTGCTCACCAAGAGCTGGCGCTTCGACAAGTATTCCGGCATCGGCCAGCTGGCGCGGGCCTGCAACGACGGCGACGGTGCGGCGCTGGAGGCGGTCTGGAGTCAGGGTTTCAAGGACATCAGCCTGCACCCCTGGGTGGGGGAGGCCTACGAGGCGCTGATCGCCCAGGGGGTGGAAGGTTACGGCGCCTACCTCAAGGCGGCCCGTGCGGGAGAGGATCCCGCCGCCGTGTTCAAGGCGTTCAACGGCTTTCAGCTGCTCTGCGCCCTGCGGGACGGCCCCTTCGGGGTGGAGGGGCTGAATCAACGGCTCGAGCTCGCCCTGTCCAGGGCCGGTCTTATCCAGCGGGATGGCGACTGGTATGCGGGCCGCCCGGTGATGGTGGTGCGCAACGACCACGGCATCGGCCTCTACAACGGCGACATGGGGCTCTGTCTGCCCGATGACACCGGCAGATTGAAGGTGTGGTTCGAGCAGCCGGACGGCAGCCTGCGCTCACTCTTGCCGAGCCGCCTGCCACCCCACGAGACCGTCTACGCCATGACCATCCACAAGTCCCAGGGCTCGGAGTTTGCCCACACAGTGCTGGTGCTGCCGGACAGCCCCAGCCCCTTGCTCACCCGCGAGCTGGTCTACACCGGCATCACCCGCGCCAAGGCCCGCCTCGCGCTCTACGGCGATCGCGCGCTATTGGCACAGGCGGTAAGGAAAAAGACCGAGCGGTATTCGGGATTGGCGGAGAGGTTGGGGGAGGGGGATTAAATAATCGTATAATCATTTTCTATAGTATTGACACAAGATATTCATTAGCCATTTAAACGTATTTATGAGGGACATGAATGACCGGTATAGAATCTAGCGCTAAAATGCTGCATCAAAAAATAAATGAGATGCAGAATGAACTGACTGCGCTGATGAGCGCTGATAACCATAGTGCGATTGAAATAGAGTTTGATAACTTTTTGACCGAGTTCTCAAAAATCGGAACATATAATAAAGTTATGTGGCCAGTAACGCAGTCGAGAAAATGGTGGTCGTTTTTTGAGAAAGCAAGCAAGTATAAGCTTGCGAGTGTGTTGATATCATTAATTGATAATAGGCTGGCTATTGGTAATTCTATCGATGTGGAGTCACTTTCATTTGCTCGTTTAGAATTACTTTGGAATATAACCAAGACACCTTCCTCTCTCCGAAGTATCGCTCTTGATTTAGTAGATAAATACCCACATAACATTGAATTTATACATACTGCAGCACACATTTTTGGAGAGGATAAAGAGTATGCATTTAAAGCAATAAAACTGTATAGGAGATGCATTGATGAATGGGGTGGTGAATATTCAGAGCTGATTAAACATACTTATAATCTAGAGCTTAATTTATTCAGAGACACACTTGAAAATAAAGATTATCTCAATGCTGAGAAGCAAATTGATTATATAATGAGCTTTGATTACTATCAAAAAAATGCCATGTTCCATAATAATTCAATAATGTATAGGGAGCGCCTTAGAGATAGGAAGTTCACAGAGGCAACGGCTCTAAAAATAGAACGTGAGCTGAAACAGACAGTTATAAATGAATCTGCATTACAAGGAAAGAAAAATATAGAGCAGTTGGGGCTATTTAGTGCAGTAATTACATTTATTGTGACGGCTGCCGCATCTGCACTAAACTCGGATAAAACCATGACACCATTAATACTTGTATCGATAGGTGTTATTTTAATATTGTTCATATCTACAATTGCATTATTAAATAACCCACCCCAAAAACCTAGTCGTGATTTTAGAGTTTATTTGGTGTTGTTTTATGCGGTCTTAACTATTTATGTTGTAAATTCAACGTTAAAAATTGGGAATTCATCATTGGTAAAAAATTCAAAAAATGACATTGTTAGTTTAAATGTTCGGTCTGCAAACTCAACATTGA
This sequence comes from Aeromonas sp. TECH754, assembly GCF_056279295.1. Classification (NCBI taxonomy): domain Bacteria; kingdom Pseudomonadati; phylum Pseudomonadota; class Gammaproteobacteria; order Aeromonadales; family Aeromonadaceae; genus Aeromonas; species Aeromonas sp. TECH754. The sequence goes on from NZ_JBWBRA010000001.1 coordinate 4,296,589, forward strand.
AGATTGATAACCCTAATGCAAATGTTAAATCAACACCGAGCTCACATGTAATTAGTGGTGCATCTGCAACCAAGTAGGCCTATATAAATAGTCTGTAACCCGTTGGTTGGGTTATATTATATCGTATGTTTGGCTTCGCAGGCTCAGTACCAACCTACCGATTGTGCAGGTTGTGGCTGAGAGTATCTAAGTCCAACGTTTACTGCGTAATCTCTTTTTCATTCCCCTCATCCCCAACCCTTCTCCCGCAAGGGGAGAAGGGAGAATTATGTTTCTGATGCCCGATTACGTTTCTCTAATATAAATCTAGGCTGAACCATCGTTAATTAAAAGTCACAGGTCTGCTTATTCCGACCATAAAGAATAAAGCCCCCAACCAGGAGGCCTATTTTGATATCACTCGTAAATTAGCGGTGCAGTTATTTTCTCAAAAACGGTAGCAATACTGTCATCAACTGCTCCGGGCACTCTTCCGTGACAAAGTGACCGCATTCACTGAGCATAGCGCCCTGCAGATTTACCGCTCTTCCCTGCATCGTCTGCTGTGGTGCATCACGGGTGGCATGATCTGCGCCGATGGCCAGAACCGGCATCATCAATTTTTTCTCGGCCCGCTGTTTATTCTGCGCTATGGTTTGCGGGATCGCCCGGTAATACGCAAATCCTGCACGCAGTCCGCCTGGTGAAGAATAAGCATCGATATAGGTTTGTGCGGCGACGCGATCACGACGATAAGACCAGTTGTCAAAAATAAAATTAAGATATTCCCGTTCTTTGCCGGCCGTCAGCATTTCCGGCAAATCCTGCACCTGATTAAACATAAAGTGCCAGAGGAAAATATTCTCCTGCGGATCGACAAAGATGGACGGTGCCGGCGCCAGACCAGGAATAACGGCCTCGGTCAGCGCTAATTTTTTAATGTCTGCGGGATAGTCACTCGCCAGCGCATAACCAACCCACATGCCGATATCGTGACCGACAACCGAATATTGCTTATGGCCCAGCTGATTCATCATCCTGTGCAAGATGGTTGCCACCGCCCCGGTATCATAACCCGTGGGCGGCCGTGCGGAATAACCGGTGCCCGGTGGATCAACCGCTATCGCCATATAGCCTTCGGCTGCGAGTCTGCTCATCACATGACGCCATGCATACCAGGTCTGCGGCCAGCCCGGGATCAGTAACACCGGCTCTCCCTTTCCCGTCGTCACGTAATGCATCTTCTGTCCCGCAACGTCCACATACTGATGCTGAAAATCTGCCTCATTAACCTGCGTTGCAGCCGATGTCGCTGCCGGGCTTTGTGCATTTGCCGCGACGGCAGCCTCATGCAATGGGAACAGCATGACGGCTGCCAGCAATGCCCTGATGAGTGATGTGTTCATACCTTTTCCGTCTGAATGATTGATAAAAAATACCCGCAGCAGGTCGTAGACAGAGCCTCCGCCTGCTGCGATGGCACCTATTGTTTGTCGATCAACAGTGAATAGATTAAGAGGGTGCCTAAATCTTTGTCAATCAACAAAAAATAATTCTTTGTTAGTCGACAATGAACTGGTAGCCTTTGTCTGAAATGACTGATGTGGAGACTGTGTTATGGCTGGCAGACCAAGAGAGTTCGATCGTGAAGAGGCATTGCACAAGGCAAAGGAGGTGTTCTGGCAGCGGGGTTATGAAGGGACATCCCTGTCTGATCTGGTTGCTGCACTGGGGATTGCTTCTGCCCGTATTTATGCCGCCTTCGGCTCAAAGGAGAATCTCTTTCGTGAGGCGATAGCGCTTTATCTGGCCGAAGAAGGTGCTTTTGCTGACGCGGCCCTGACACAGCCGGATACCCGCCAGGCTGTCAGGCAATTGCTTGTTGATGCGGTTGAAAACTACACCCGGGACGATAGACCGCACGGTTGTATGGTGGTGCTGTCGCTGACCAACTATGGCCGTGACAACGAAGAGATCATGGCATGGCTGGCCGGTTACCGCCGGGAGCGGATTGACGGCATAGTAGAGCGCATCCGGCAGGGTGTTGAGTCCGGCGATCTACCGGAAAACACGGATATACAGGCCCTCGGGGATTATGTGGCGACCCTGTTTCACGGGATTTCCATCCAGGCCCGGGATGGCGTCAGCCGGGCGCGCCTGATGGCAATGATAGATATCGCCATGCACATGTTTGATGCCATGACGACCCCACCGGACGCGCATTAATCTCAGGAGAATTTCTGATGTCCTATTCAGTGCCTTCGGCCCTGCCAATGCGTGACGAGTGGATATGCACCTGGCTTTCAACCTCTCAGCCTGCATCAGGAGAGGCGTTCCCGTTTCCGTCGGATATACCGGCAATGCATGGAGATCAGACTCTCAGACAGGCATTGCGCATCAGCCGGGGTGGCCAAAAGCTGCGGCTGATCTTTTCCAACCGTTATGGCGCACAGCCGCTGATCATGGGTGAGAGCTATATGTCCGTGCCTGATCTGTGCGGCGCACTGCCTGTCACCTTTAACGGACAAACCGGTGCGGTCATTCCTGCGGGGGGTATTCTGTGCAGCGATGAAATATCACTGCATATTCCGTCATTATCTGTGATCACTCTGCGGACCTATCTGCCGGAACCGATACCGGTCAATACCTTCCACTGGGATGCCCGTCATTTTTCGTTGCTCGAGTCGGGTAATCGGGCCATCAGGGAAGAGGTCGGCGACGGCCAGAACATCAGTTCCCGTTTTCTGGTTGAGAGTGTGCAGGTTCAGTCGGAGTCTGCGGGCAGCACTCTGGTGGTTATCGGCGATTCTATGGTGGATGGCAACGGTGTGGAGATGGACACCTATGGCCGCTGGACGGATTTTTTGGCGGAGCGCTTTATTGCCGAAGATATTGCAGTGGTGAATGCCGGGCAGTCGGGTTCCCGCTTACTGAAAGACGGTGTAGGTATCTCTGCCTTGTCACGCTTTGGGCGTGATGTGCTTGAGCTGCCCGGTGTCACTGCCTGTATCGTGCAGGTCGGGCTGAATGATATCGGGTTGGCAGGTACGGCACTGGATCCGGAAAACCCGCTACCGTCGGCAACAGTGCTGATCAACGCCTATCGGCAATTACTGCGGATGGCGCGGGAACGTCATATCCGCATGACAGGTGTAACCCTGGTACCCCTGCGGGGAACCGGTGAGTATGGAATTGAGGGCTTTTATCAGCCTGAAAAAGAGGTTGCCCGGCAGGAAGTGAATCACTGGATACGGACCAGCGGGGAGTTTGATGCCGTTATCGACAGCGACCTGCTGGTGCGGGACCCGAAATGCATCTCGCAACTCAGCGCACAATATGATTCCGGGGATCATCTTCATCTCAATCATGCAGGGCATCTGCGGGTCGCGCAGTCAGTTCCGCTGGCCGTGATCCGGGCTGATTGACTGCTTGTTTCCCCCGGCGGTATCGAACGCCCCGCTATTGAGCGGGGCGTTACAATCCAAAAATACTCCTCTATATCCATCTACCCAGGCCGTGTCATTTTTCAGTCGAGGCCCATGCAACTCTCCGGGAACTGCGTCGAGGGTCCGTCCAGGTTGTTACCTGTACTTAGACTGCGCATACAGGGAGCGCTTGTTGAACCTGTGTCTGCCACTGCAGGAAGCGATGAGCCCCACACTGCGGATTAGTCGAAAGAGCTGACCCGGATGGCCAGCCTGTTCTTTGGCCAACTTGCTTCTATCCCTATGGGCTAGATGGTCAACTCCAGCCGATTGCCTTCCGGGTCGAGGAAGGTGCTTTCGTAATAGCCGTCCCCGGTCCAGCGGGGGCCGTCCAGGTGTTTCACATCTGCCCCCTTGAGCAGCTTGAGGCGGGCCGTCATCTTGTCCACCGCCTCCACGCTGCCGAGGGCGAAGGCAAGATGGGCCAGCCCCTGCAGCGGGTGCGGCAGGCTCAGATCTGCCGGAAACAGTATGGGGGTGTGCATCAGCTCCAGGCTGGCGCCCCCCTCGAAGCGGATAAAGTAGGAGCTGAACTGCTTGGTCGGATTGTGGTAGCGCTCATTCGCCTGCCCGCCAAACAGCTTGCAGTAGAATGCCTTGAGCGCTTCCAGATCCTGAGCCCAGATGGCGATGTGATCTATGTGCATGGCTGCTTTCCTCTGAGTTGATGCCCTCCATGCTATGCTCGAGCCGAAATGTCTGACATGGCTGAGCCCGTCCTGATGATGTCTGAAACCGCCAATCTGGAAGTGATCGAAGTCTCCCCCGACTGCCGCGAGCAGATCTGCTGCGATAGCCTGTTGCCCGCGCTCGCACAAGAGCGGGTCTGGCTGGCGGGCCATTCCCGCTTGCAAAGCCACTACCGGATCGCGCGCCGCTTCGAAGATGTGCACTGCTTCCTGCTCACCCTGGGGGGCGAGGGGGAGGTGCTGATCGGCGATCGTCTTGAGCGGATCCAGAGCGGGGAGTGGGCGCTGATCCCGGCGGGTCAGCCGCTCTGCTATCGGTTGCCAGAATCACCATTGGCAGAGATGCGGTTATCAGAGCCGCCATTGCCGGATCCGCAACGACCGGCGCCGGGTGGCGAGTGGGATCTGGTGTGGCTGCTGCTGCACAAGGGAACGGCCTGGGATGCCTTCGCCAGCCACCCCAGATTGGGTTGCACCTCCCAGCAAGCCAGCTTGTTGCACACCCTGGAGAACCTCTATGCGGAGCAGGAGCGCCATCAGGACCCGCAGCTCAGCGCCCTGTTGGTGGAGCAGCTCGGCTTTTATCTGCGCCGCCTGCTGCAAAAAGGGGAGGGTCAGAGTCGTGGCGAGCGGCTGGCTCTGCGCCTCGAGCTGCTATTGAAAGAGGCGCTCGGCGAGTGCTGGGACATAGCCCGCATGGCCGGGGCACTGCACCTCTCCGATCGTCAGCTCTATCGGCTCTGTCAGCAGCATTTCGTGCTGGCCCCGATGGCGTTGCTGCAGCGGCTGCGGCTGCAACGGGCCGCCCTGTTGCTGGCCAGCCGGGCCGATCCGGTGAAGGAGGTGGCCCGGCTCTGCGGCTTCAAGAGCGAGTACCATTTCTCCACCGCCTTCAAGCGCCAGCACGGTCTGGCCCCCAGTCACTACCGCCATGCGCATCACCCCGGCTTCAAAGCCGCACCGGGCTGAATGACGTGGGCTAAGTTTTGCTCACACGGATCCACTCCTGGCCGATAACCATCACGACGGATCCTGGGCGAAGTCAGGAATAATATGGGCTGGAGAAGATAGGCGAGGCTTCTACACTCAATGTTTATATCTTCGCGCGGGCGGGGATGAAAGAGGAAAAGGATGATCTCGGATGGAGCTGGAAACGGACAGAATAAGGATCTCTGACGTCAGCGAGGGGGTGGTGCACGGCATCCTCGAGGTGATCAGTGAAGGCATCTGGGACTGGAATGCCAACACGGGTTTCGTCTACCGCAACCCCGGCTGGTACCGGATGCTGGGTTATGAACCGCACTCCCTCAACAACACTGTGTTCACCTGGGAAAATGTGATCCACCCGGACGATCTGGAGCGGGTGATGGCCTGTTTCGATGCCTATCTGAGCGGGGAGGCGGCCAGTTACAAGGTCGAATACCGCTGCCGCTGCCAGGAGGGCGACTACGTCTGGATCGAGGACTACGGCCGGGTGATCACGCGCAACCCCGATGGCTCCGTGGCCCGGATGATTGGCGCTCATCGCGATATTCATGCCCAGAAGCTGCTCTATGCAAGGCTGGAGCTGCAGAACCGCTCGCTGGAGCAGCAGGTGGTGGAGCGCACCGCCGAGCTCGAGCTGCTCAACCGGGAGCTGCAACGCCAGGTGGAGGAGAACCGTCGTTTGGCGGAGACGGACTCCCTGACCGGGGCCGCCAGCCGTTATCGACTGGAGCAGACCATACGGCTGGAATATGAGCGGGCCAAGCGCTTCAAGGAGCCCTTCTCCGTCGTCGCCATGGATGTGGACGACTTCAAGCAGATCAACGATCGCTACGGTCACGGCGTCGGCGACATGACTCTGATCGACATAGTGCGACTGACGCGGGGCTGCATCCGTGAAATCGATTTGCTCGCCCGCTGGGGGGGCGACGAGTTCATGCTGATCCTGCCCAACACTCGTCTGGTGGATGCGTACGTGGTGGCCGAGAAGCTGCGTCAGCAGCTGGGCCATGCCAGGGTCAAGGGGCAGGAGTCGATCACCATGAGCTTCGGCCTGGTCGAGTCCCAGCCGGAGGAGGCCCTGGGCCAGCTGATGGCGAGGGTCGACAGGGCACTCTATCGGGCCAAGCTGGCGGGCAAGGATCAACTCTGCGGTTAGGTGTCTTGCCGCCATCAAGATGCCTCCTTCCCCCCCGAATGCGGCTTGACCTTGGGTTCACCTTGACTCCGTCCCTGCTCACTGGTCTGATGCGCGCTCTTTTTATTCCTGTGAGATGTATCTTAATGAAGAAGTGCCTTCTGATTGCCCTGACTGCCCTGCCTCTGGTTGCCCACGCCGGCCTGATGGATTCCCTGACCGATACCGTGACCAGCAGTGTCACCAGCAGCGCCAAGGCGATGGCCGGCACCGCCATGGACAGCGCCTCCAACGAAGCGATCAAGAAGGCGCTGGATATCAAGGAAGGCGGCTCCAACAAGCAAGCCATCAAGGACAAGCTGGGTGCCCCGGCCAGTACCCAGACCGAAGCCGGCCTGGAAGTGTGGACCTATGATCTGAGCGCCCTGAACAAGGTATCCCCCATGTTGGCCGAGACCACCAAGACCCTGTTCAAGGATAACGAAGCCGCGCAGAAGAATGTCCTCATCAAGTTCGAAGGCGAGACCGTCAAGACCCTGAACCTGGCCGACAAAGCCAAGGCGTAAGCCGGCTTGATTGGTCAGAAAAAGGGGCCAACGGGCCCCTTTTTGCTGCCCGGCGTCTGCCGTTACAGCTTGCAGCGGTGCACCAGCTGGCGGCTGGATCTGAGCAGGGAGGCCGCGCTTTGCGCGGTGTTGCGACCGTTCTCCAGCTACAGGCCGAGCATGTCGCGGATGCTCACCATGTGGTGGTTGATCTCCTCGGTCACCCGGCTCTGCTCCTCGGCGGCGGTGGCGATCATCTGTTGCAGGTAGGCGATGAAGCGGTTCACCGACAGGGCGATGTGATCCCGCTCGTCCTGCCCCTTCACCTTGATGCGGGCGGCCAGGTCGGCATCGCCAGCACTGAGGGCATCGATGTTTTGCTTGAGGGTTTGCAGGCGGCTGCCGAGCTGGGTGATGACGAGCCGCATCAGCGTCTGCTCCTCCCCCTGATCCTGGAAGGTGGTGCGCAGCGATGCCCTGGCTCTGGCCGAGCAGCGCCGGCGTGATCCAGAGCTGGATGCCGATCACCGTCAGGGCGCACACCAGCGCCATGAATCCCACGATCGTCCCTTGATTGCTCCCAGACCCCACCCCATAACGACTCCTGCCTATTGTTGGCCCGGCCTTGTTCGTCCTTGTCATTGGAGCCGTCATTATTAGCCATTTTGAACATAAGCATTTGTTATCGCTCACATAATCCGGATGGGCGAGGCGAGGAAATGGCGGGCTCGTGGGGCAAGACACCGAGGGAGGCAGGTGGAACGGAGGAAACAAAACAGGGTGGCCGAGGCCACCCTGTTTGGGGTCAAAAAGGACTTACTGGTTTGCTTCGGCGAACTGCTTCATCACTTCGGCGTGCTTGGTCATACCGTCGGCACGCAGGCCCAGGTTCTTGATGAACTCGGCCTTCTTGGCCGGATCCTCGATCTTGTCATAGCGCTGCTGCAGGTGAGCCTGGATCTGTTCCGGGGTCATGTTCTGCATGCGAGCCATCTTGTCGTGGCGGCCCCCATGGTGCTTGCCGCCCATCATGCCGGTGCCATCCATGGGGCAGCCGGTTGCTGCAACCGCCGCTGTAGGCGTGGCGGGCTGGGCAGTGGCCACGGCTTCGCTGGCGGCATAGGCGCCGAGGGGCAGGCCGAGCATCAGGGTGGCGGTCAGGAAGGTCTTGGTCAGTGCATTCATGGTGTAACTCCTTGCGGATTGAGTTTGGGGCAGGCTTATTCGCCTTGACCACAATTAGACACCGAGGACTTGTCTGAATTTTGCCAGTTGGAGCCTATTTTGTAGCAGAGTGTGGCATCCTGCCGCTCTGGCACAGTTTGACATAATCCGCCCGGTTGATTTTCGTATAATCGCTCCAGCTCGAACACGGGAGAGACAGTGATGAACCAAGGTAGCCCTCATATTCTGGTGGTTGATGACCACAGCGAGATCCGCGATCTGCTGAAACGCTTTCTGGAACAACATGGGATGCGGGTCAGCTGTGCCCGCGATGGCAAGGAGATGAAGCGGCTGCTGGATGAGCGGGAGTTCGATCTGCTGGTACTGGATCTGATGATGCCGGGGGAAGATGGCCTGACCCTGTGCCGCGAGCTGCGGGTGAAATCCCGCCTGCCCATCATCATGCTGACTGCCATGGGAGAGGAGACGGATCGCATCATAGGGCTGGAGATGGGGGCCGATGACTATCTTGCCAAACCGTTCAATCCCCGTGAGCTGCTGGCCCGGATCAAGGCGGTGATGCGTCGCACCCAGGCCGAGCCCCAGCCGGCGCCGGACACCCTGACCCGGGATCTGCGTTTCGATCGCTGGTTGCTCGACATCAACCGTCGGGAACTGGTGGATGAGGAAGGGGTGGGGATGAGCCTCTCCACCGCCGAATTCGATCTATTGAAGGTGTTCCTCGAACGGCCGCAGCGGGTGCTGAGTCGGGATCAACTGCTGGATCTGGCCCGTGGCCGCGAGGCGGTGGCCTTCGATCGCGCCGTCGATACCCTGGTGAGCCGGCTGCGGCGCAAGCTGGAGCGGGATCCCAAGAATCCCGAGCTCATCAAGACCATCTGGGGCGGCGGTTACCTGTTTGCCGCCGACGTGACCCAGGAGTGAGCCGGTGACCATGATCAAGCAACTCTGCACCAGAGTCTTGCCAAAGGGACTGACCGGCCAGATCGTGCTGGTTGCCCTGGTGGGGCTGGTGTTGATCCAGCTGCTCAGCGTCCAGATCTACCGCTCGGACCGGGAAGAGGCGCTCGGCTACGTCAACAGCCGCAATGCCATGCAACGCATCGTCTCTGTGGTGCGGTTGCTCACCCTTTCCCCACCCTCGCTCTATCACGAGATCCTGAAGGCGAGCCGCAGTGAGACCCTGTTGCTGCGCCTCGCCGACGAGCCGTTGCAGCCCGATAATCGCAGCCCCCGTTTCGAGAAACTGGTGCGGGCCAAGCTCGACTATCCGCCGCAGTTGGCGGTGGAGATCAGTGCCGAGTTGAAGCAGGAGTTCCAGCGTAGCCAGGCCTGGCGGCATCATAACCGCATGATGAAGGATCGCGGCGGTATGCCGCCACCTCAGGACATGCGGCTCTATGGCTCCATCCAGTTGCCAAACGGTGGTTGGCTGCAATTCAGCTCTCTGGTGGACAAGGAGTCGGCGAGCTGGTCCTGGCAGACGACCCTCAACCTGCTGTTGGTGGCGAGCCTGGTGATAGGCCTGATGATCTGGCTGTTCCGCCGGGCCACCCTGCCGCTCAAGCTGCTGGCCGCCAATGCGGATCGGCTGGGGCGGGGGGAGGACATCGAGCCGCTGCAGGAGGAGGGGCCGACCGAGATCCGCGAATCCATCCAGGCATTCAACCGTATGCATACCCGGCTCGCCCGCTTCGTGCAGGACAGGACCCGCATGCTGGCAGCCATCTCCCATGATCTGCGCACCCCCATCACCAGCCTGCGCCTGCGCACCGAATTCCTGAGTGACGGAGAGGACAAGGAGCGGATCCAGCAGACCCTGCAGCAGATGGAACAGATGCTGACGGCCACCCTGAGCTTTGCCCGGGAAGAGGGACAGCAGGAAGCGACCCGGGAACTGGATCTGGTCAGTCTGCTGGAGAGCCTGTGTGACGACTACGCCGACACCGGTCAGCCAGTCATCTGCCTGGCCGAGGGCAAGCAAGTCTATGCCTGTCGTGCCAATACCCTGCGGCGGGTGCTGCAAAACCTCATCGGCAATGCCATCAAGTACGCGGGCAGTGCTGAGGTATCGCTGGAGCGTGGTGAGGATGAACTGCTGATCCGGGTCTGCGATCGTGGGCAGGGCATAGCTGAAAGCCAGCTGGAGGAGGTGTTCAAGCCCTTCGTGCGGCTCGACGAGGCTCGCAATATCGAGTCCGGCAGTGTGGGGCTTGGGCTCGCCATCGCCCGCACTCTGGTGCATCAGCATGGCGGAGAGCTCAGCCTTCACAACCGCTCCCAAGGGGGGTTGGAGGCGAGGATCCGCCTGCCGCTATAAACGCAGATCTCGGCAAGCGAGAGGGTGCCCATGTCGGCGCCCTTTTTTTGTAGTCGCAGTTTGGGTCTGAATGATGAAGGCTGGTGTGTTTGGACACTGTTGGTCGGGTGGTTGAATGGGCGGTGTAGCGATCGGTGAAGGGAGGCGTCGATACGAGTCATCTCGTATCTGGATGACGAGGCTGCTGCGTCTTGGTTTGGTCAAATGAGGACGAAATTGGCGGTAGGGCGGATCGTAAGGTGATGATCGATGTTATATCCGATACGGATAGAGGAAGATTCCACCGAAAATCAGACAACAAAAAACCCGCCTAGGCGGGTTTTTTCAATTCTTGCAGAAGGTCTTTCCGATAAACGGGAAGGCTTCCTGGCTTGAATTACAGACCAACTACGTTGGCAGCAGCCGGGCCTTTCTGGCCTTGCTCGATGGTGAACTCAACGCGCTGACCTTCGTCCAGAGTTTTGAAGCTGGTGGACTGGATAGCGGAGAAGTGTACGAACACGTCTTTGCCACCGTCAGCAGGGGAGATGAAGCCGAAACCTTTCTCAGCGTTGAAGAACTTTACGGTACCAGTCATTTTGTTAGACATAATAATTTCCTTAATAGTGATATTGAAACGCCACGGTTGCGGCAATCCATGATTTTTCGTCAGCAATACGTATGAGGAGCACTAAAGAAGGAAATTATCTGGCAAGAATCATCTAGGACAACTCTACGCACAAATCACTGCTTTAAAATGACTGCCTAACATAATCAGGTCTGAACTACCGAACCATCGAGACTGATTAAAACACGCTCCCCTCGTCATGGCAATCTTTATCTTGGTGTTAATTACCTTCACACATAGGGTTTGCAGCTGTTTATTTTTTAAAAACTGTTCTGTACCAGAGAGTTATAGATGTATTCAGAGGGAGGGTAGCGAGGATGATCTGCCCATGTCCGGACGGCAAGGTTAGCGTCCTGACACGGGCATGCAGAGGCTAGCGCTTGCTGCGGTACTTGTTGCTGACGGAGTCGGCCCAGCTGAAGGTATCGGGCAATACCTGATTCTTGGCTCGTTCCTTGGCCTTTTCTCGGGCCAGTGCGGAGGCCACTTTGGCGACCTTTGCCCGATCCGCCGCGATTTTCAGACGCCCCTCTTCACGGATCTTGTTGCGTTCCCCGTTGGTCAGGGTGTGGTCGGCATTGGCCTGTGCCTTCTGCAGCAACAAGGTGATCTCGGTTTTCTCTGCCTCGGTGAGGTCTTTCATTTCCAGCTTCTTCATGGCGCACTCCTGCGGCAGGTGATGGTCCACCCTAGCACACTCCAGGGACATGCCCTTATGCAATCGTCGCCTCGCGCTTAAAAGTGCAGGTTGAGTGCCATTTCCTGACTGTTTTCACCCTGTTTCAGGCAACATCCGGTGGCTTGCGATCCATGGACGTCGCATTTCGAGCATGGGGAGGTAAGGGCATTTGGGGGAGATCAGGAGAGGGAGGTCGTGCCCAGTCGCCACTCTTGGCAGAACGGTGGGGTGGGGCGTTTGGTGTTATCCAAGATTGGACTCGATGGGCTATTGCAGGAGATTTTCCCGATGCTCGCGCCATGCGCTCGATGCGGCTTCTGGCCGCAGATCTGCGGTTATCCGGTGAGGCTGGATCCCAGTGGGAGATTGGGGGTATGCTGGTGTCAGTGCGATCCTCGGTCGTCACTGCTAGCGTACTGTGATCTATGATTTGGCTGACATGCTGGAATCTCGGTTCCAACTGTCCGGGTAACATTTTTGGAGTCTGATGATGAGCAACAAAGAACAGCATCACGGCAAAGATGCCAAGAAAAAACCGCAGATGTCACTGAAAGAGAAGCGCGATGCCAAACGGCAGAAAGCCGACCTGAAAAATGGCAGCGCGATAAAGTAACGCTCCCTCTGCTGCAGTTCCTTCGGAGCCAGTATCAAGCCAGCCTGTCATGGGCTGGCTTTTATGTTTTCGGTGGATGAGCTCGTGCCGTAGGCGGCAAAGATCCGCTCATAGCGCCCATCTTTCTTCATCCTGGTCAGCTCGCGATCGAACCACAGTTGCTGCGCCGCCTGACGAAAGGCGAAGTGGTAGTGGGTGGGAGCGAACAGCCCGAATTGCCTCACCAGGTTGGGGTTATAGCGGCCGGAGTAGGGTTCACTGCCACTCAGTTGCGCAAGATAGTAGTAGAACACCCTCTGCTCCAGGATCACGGCATCCGTGCGCCCCAGCAGCAATCGCTGTACCTGCCCTTCTTGTCTGGCAACCTCCTCATAGCGAGGATTCTGATCGATCACGCGAGCGAAATCCGCTCCCAGGATCTGCCGCGCCCGCTGGAAGGCGCTGACACGCAGCTCTGTCAGATCCTCCAGCCTGTGGACCTGATTCTTGTCGAGGGTAAAGACCCGGTTGTGGAAGGTGATCACCGGTTGTGACAGATAGGCCTTGCCCTGCATGCGGGGCTTCACGTTGATGATAGCGTCCAGCTTGCCGCTCTCCAGCATGCGGAAGGTGCGCTCCAACGGCAGGTATTCGAACTGGATCTGGTAACCACTGCCGGCAAAGGCCTCCGTCAGCAGATCGAGTTCGATGCCGCGGCCTTCGTGTTTTATCACGTAAGGGGGGATGGCGAAGCTGACACCGACCCGCAGTGGCTCGGCGACAAGGGGGCCGATATGCAGCAACAGCATGATGCTCAGCAGACGGATAAGGGGCCCCATGCATCTCCTCGGACGGATGACTCGCCATGATGATAACCACAACGGCAGGCGGGAGAGACGAGACGGGCTGGATAGTCGCAATAACATGATGGGGGGCGGCTGGCTGCGTCAGAAGTAGGCAAAAAAAGGCCCTGAACAGTCAGGGCCTGGCAGTGATTTACGTCGGATCCTAGAACGGAATGTCGTCGTCGAAATCCATCGGTGGCTCGTTGTAAACCGGCGGCGCGGACTGAGGTTGCTGCTGTTGCTGAGGACGGCTGTAACCACCCTGTTGTTGCATGTTCTGCTGCGGTGCGGCGGCGGGGCGCTGCATGTTTTGCTGTGGTGCTGCCTGTTGTGGCTGACCCCAGTTGCCCTGGGACTGCTGGCCACCCATGCCCTGACCTGCGCCACCTTGCGGACGACCACCCAGCATCTGCATCACGCCGGTGAAGCTGTCGACCAGCACTTCGGTGGTGTAACGCTCCTGACCACCCTGATCCTGCCATTTGCGGGTCTGCAGCTTGCCTTCGACATAGACCTGGGAGCCCTTCTTGAGATACTCGCCGGCGACTTCGGCCAGTTTACCCATGAACACTACACGGTGCCATTCGGTGCGCTCTTTCTGCTCACCGGTCTGTTTGTCGCGCCAGGATTCGGAAGTGGCCAGGGTGATGTTAGTCACGGCACCGCCGCTCGGCATGTAGCGCACTTCCGGGTCTTGCCCCAGGTTACCGATCAGAATGACTTTATTGATGCCTCGACTGGCCATAATCTCTCTTCCACCTTATATACCGGCCAGGCCTGATGCCCGGACCATTCAATATTTCGTTTATTGTCGGTGAGTTGCGCCCATTGTGGTGAATCGCATCCTCACTCCTGTCGTGACGGTGTCCTCTGCAATCAGAGCAATGACCGACCGCCCGTCGCAGCGTTTGCCCGCAATAGTAACAGTTGGCGAGCACGATGGCACACCTTCCCTGTCCGGGGGGCGTCGATCAATCGCTGGATTCCTGAGTAACTTACCCGAGGTGTGGGGCCGCCAGCAAGGGAGCTGCACCACGGAGTGCTGCGCCAAGGCGGGAGTGCTGTTAAGGTGTGGGTTGGCACTAGCAGTCCCCCCATATGGGGAGGGTGTGCTAGTCATTTGTATTGGTTGATAAATTACCGAGCTTCAAAGGGGTCGCTACGGCGTCTAATACTTTTTTAATGCTGCAGCCGGGAGGGGGATTGGTACTCTTTCTTGCCGAAAAGCTCTGACCCGAATGTGCAAGGAAGTTTTCTTGATGACGCCCGAATATCCCCTAGTGCTGATCACCGAACATAATGCACAAGCCGTCAGTTTCCAGCGTCATCTCGGCGAGCAGCTTGGTTTGTCTATCCTGCTGGTCGGAGCGCTGGATGCGCTGCCAGAACCGTCGGAGGCTGACAGCCAGCCGCTGTTTCTGATCGATCTGGATTACCTCAAGTCGGCGCAACAAGCGGACTGGAGCAAGGCTATCTGCGGCCGCTTCGGGGAGGCCAGCGCGGTGCTGCTCAATGCCCCGACCAGCCCGGATCGGGAACTGCTGTTGATGTGGCCCCACACCAGCGGGCTCTTCTTCCGCCAGGACAGTCTGGATCGACTGGTGATCGGCATCCGCAAGGTGTTGCAGGGGGAGTACTGGATCCCGCGTCACCTGCTGTGCGACCTGGTGGATTACTACCGCAAGGGGAGCGGGCAGCCGCTGCGCAATCAGACGCTGTTGACGGCCCGCGAGCAGGAAATCGTCCGCCACCTGATGACGGGGGCCTCCAACACCGAGATCGCCGACAACCTGTTCGTGAGCGAGCACACCATCAAGTCCCACCTCTATAACGTCTTCAAGAAGCTGAACGTCAAGAACCGTTTGCAGGCGGTGAGCTGGGCCAAGGAATATCTCTGATCCCGGGAGGGATGATGGATAAAACCTGTCTATTCATCCAGTAGTCTCTATGCCATACTGATTCGCTCTGATGTGTGTATCGAGCGTGCAAAAAGATGGAAAAGATCGTGATCCGGGGTGCCCGCACCCACAATCTCAAGAACATCAACCTGATCCTGCCCCGCGACAAGTTGATCGTGGTCACCGGTCTGTCCGGCTCCGGCAAGTCTTCCCTGGCGTTCGATACCCTCTATGCCGAGGGGCAGCGCCGCTACGTGGAGTCCCTCTCCGCCTATGCCCGCCAGTTCCTCTCCCTGATGGAGAAGCCGGACGTGGATCATATCGAGGGGTTGTCGCCAGCCATCTCCATCGAGCAGAAGTCCACTTCCCACAACCCGCGCTCGACCGTGGGTACCATCACCGAGATCTACGACTACCTGCGGCTGCTGTTCGCCCGGGTCGGTGAGCCTCGCTGCCCGACCCACGCCATCCCGCTCGCCGCCCAGACCATCAGCCAGATGGTGGATCTGGTGCTGGCCCAGCCCGAGGGCAGCAAGCTGATGCTGCTGGCTCCGGTGGTGCGCGATCGCAAGGGCGAGCACACCAAGTTGCTGGAGAATCTGGCGGCCCAGGGTTATATCCGCGCCCGCATCGACGGTGAGGTGTGCGATCTCTCCGATCCTCCCCCCCTTGAGCTGCACAAGAAGCACACCATCGAGGTGGTGGTGGACCGCTTCAAGGTGCGCGCCGATCTGGCCCTGCGCCTTGCCGAGTCGTTCGAGACGGCGCTGACCCTCTCCGGCGGCATCGTGCTGGTGGCGCCCATGGACGGGGAGGAGGGGGCCCCGCCCATGATCTTCTCCGCCAACTTCGCCTGCCCGGAGTGCGGTTACTCCATGTCTGAGCTGGAGCCGCGGATCTTCTCCTTCAACAACCCGGCCGGTGCCTGTCCGACTTGTGACGGCCTCGGGGTGCAGCAATACTTCGATCCCGCCAAGCTTATCCACGATCCGAGCCAGAGCCTGTCGGGTGGCGCCATCCGAGGCTGGGATAAGCGCAGCTTCTATTACTTCCAGATGCTCAAATCCCTCGCCGAGCACTACAAGTTCGATCTGGATAGCCCCTGGGAGGAGCTGCCGGCCAAGACCCAGGAGGTGATCCTGCGTGGCTCTGGTCGCACCGAGATCGAGTTCCGCTACATGAACGATCGCGGCGATGTGGTGGTGCGCAAGCACCCGTTCGAGGGGATCCTGCACAACATGGAGCGCCGCTACCGGGAGACCGAATCCAACTCGGTGCGCGAAGAACTTTCCAAATACATCGCCAACAAATCGTGCACCAGTTGCGGTGGCAGCCGACTGCGGGAGGAAGCGCGCCACGTGTTCGTGGATAACCGCAACCTGCCCGCCATCGCCGAGCAATCCATCGGCGACGCACTGGCGTTCTTCGCCGGGATCGAGCTGACCGGCCAGCGTGCCCAGATCGCCGAGAAGATCCTGAAAGAGATAGTCGAGCGCCTCGGCTTCCTGGTGAATGTCGGCCTCAACTACCTGAGCCTGTCCCGCAGCGCCGAGACCCTGTCCGGTGGTGAGGCGCAGCGTATCCGGCTGGCGAGCCAGATCGGCGCCGGCTTGGTGGGGGTCATGTATGTATTGGACGAGCCCTCCATCGGTCTGCATCAGCGCGACAACGAGCGCCTGCTCAAGACCCTTACCCACCTGCGCGATCTCGGCAACACCGTGATAGTGGTGGAGCACGACGAGGACGCCATCCGGCTCGCCGACCATGTGCTCGACATCGGCCCCGGCGCCGGGGTGCACGGTGGCGCCATCGTCGCGCAGGGCACGCCGGAGGAGATCATCGCCAACCCCGCCTCGCTGACCGGTGATTACCTCTCCGGCCGCAAGCAGATCGCCATCCCTGCCGAACGCACGCCGCTCACCGGCAAGTGGTTGAAATTGAAGGGGGCGAGCGGCAACAACCTGCGCAACGTCAACCTGGACCTGCCCATAGGGGTGATGACCTGCGTCACTGGGGTGTCCGGTTCCGGCAAGTCGACCCTGATCAACGACACCCTGTTCCGCATCGCTCACCGCGAGCTGAACAAGGCGACCGAGTCGACCCCGGCGCCCTATCGCAGCGTCGAGGGACTGGAGCATCTGGACAAGGTGGTGGACATCGACCAGAGCCCCATCGGCCGTACCCCGAGATCCAACCCGGCGACTTACACCGGCCTGTTCACCCCGATCCGCGAGCTGTTGTCAGGCACCCAGGAGGCGCGCTCCCGCGGTTACCTGCCGGGCCGCTTCTCCTTCAACGTGAAGGGCGGGCGCTGCGAGGCCTGTCAGGGGGACGGGGTCATCAAGGTGGAGATGCACTTCCTGCCGGATGTCTACGTGCCGTGCGACGTCTGCAAGGGCAAGCGCTACAACCGCGAGACCCTGGAGGTGAAGTACAAGAGCAAGAACATCCACGAGATCCTGGAGATGACGGTAGAGGATGCCCGCGAGTTCTTCGATCCGGTGCCGGCGGTGGCGCGCAAACTGCAGACCCTGATGGACGTCGGCCTCTCCTACATCCGGCTCGGCCAGTCCGCCACCACCCTGTCCGGCGGCGAGGCACAGCGGGTCAAGCTGGCGCGGGAGCTCTCCAAGCGCGACACCGGCCAGACCCTCTACATCCTGGATGAGCCGACCACAGGGCTGCACTTCCACGACATCCAGCAACTGCTCAAGGTGCTGCATCAGTTGCGGGACAGAGGCAACACCATCGTCATCATCGAGCACAACCTCGATGTCATTAAAACCGCCGACTGGATCGTCGATCTCGGCCCGGAAGGGGGCGCCGGTGGCGGCCGTATCCTGGTGACCGGCACGCCGGAGGAGATGGTCCGCTGCAAGGAATCCCACACGGCGCGCTTCCTGGCACCGCTGCTGGGAAAGTAAGCCGAGATTGAGCAAGCAAGGGGCCACGGGCCCCTTTTTTGTTGGGGGAAGGGAACCTGGCTCCCTTCAGCAGCGGCCTCCCGTTCTTGCAGGCAAGTGGCGCACTGTCGGCAGGCCGAGTGGCTGGCGGGTGATGCCAGCCTGGTCATACCGGCAGGTTATGGCTCTGACAGGGATTGGGTCGGGCAGGGGAATTAGTGGGTCAGCATCAAGAAAGCGAGGGCGAAAACAAAGCCCAGCAAGATAAACAGGAAGGAGCCTATGCCCCAGATGGCGGCCAGGATACCGATGACTTTGTCTCTTCGCGTTTGTGGTTTCATAAAGATTAAATTACAGCCCGGCTACATTGCTTTAATAAAATACGCGGTTAGCGCTGGTTAAACAACTGCCAGGGGGGATTTTCATGAGCTTAAAGGTGTATTTCGTTTGCATTTAAATGCGCTTTTCATTCTGCAGTTTAAACTTAACTATTTGTTTTTATTGGAACAAAAAATCAATTGTTGGTCATTGTGCCGCCAATTAAAGCTATTGCACACATCCATCTATTTCTTGATAACTATTGAGCCAAATCAATAACCGTTCATTCACATCCTTTTATAGTTTTCGGGCTTACAACATAGAAAGAAAACAAAAAGGAAATACGTGATGAAAAAGATCCTTCCTCTGTTAGTCGCAGCCGCTTTTGCGTCCCCTGTCGCCATGGCTCACCAGGCCGGCGATATCTTGGTCCGTGGTGGCCTGGCCTTCGTCTCCCCCCAGACCAGCAGTGACGACGTGCTGGGCACCGGCGAGCTGGACATCGACAGCAACATGCAGCTGGGGCTGACCCTCTCCTACATGATCACCGACAACTGGGGGGTAGAGCTGCTGGCCGCCACGCCATTCTCCCACTCGGTATCGACCCCGGGACTGGGGGAGGTGGCCAAGGTCAAGCACCTGCCACCGACCCTGATGGCCCAGTACTACTTCGGGGATGCCAACAGCAAGGTGCGTCCTTACGTCGGCGCCGGCATCAACTACACGGTGTTCTTCGATGAAGAGGGGCGCGGCGCGCTGGCGGGGACGGATGTCAACGTCGACTCCTCCTGGGGGCTGGCGGGTCAGGTGGGGCTGGACATGGCGATCAACGACCGCTGGTTCGTCAACGCCTCCGCCTGGATCATGGACATCGATACCGAGGTACACACCGCGGTGGGTACCATCAATACCTCCATCGATCCGGTCGCCTTCATGGTCGGTGTCGGCTACCGCTTCTGATGAGTTGACGAGGTCGGCCGTCCCAAGGCCGATATCAACAAGCACGTTTCTTTGGCCCGGCTCTGTCCGGGCCCTTTTCTGTCCGAAACCGGGCATTATTCGTGAGCTCATCCGTTATCAGCCCCACTTGCTACTCTCCCATCGCTTCCCCCTGCCGATAGTCTCTGCGTCCACGTCATTTTTCCCAACGAGTGAGGATGTCTCTATGGGTTTATCTATCGTGCAGCGGATCATCGCCGGATTTGTGCTGATGCTGTTGCTGCTGGTCCTGCTTGGCTTCATCAGTATCTTGAAGATCCGGGGCATCAACGAGGGGTTGTCCCAGGTATCAGATCGTGCCACCCCTCTGGTGATCGCCGTCGCCGGCCTCAAGGGCGCGTTGCAGGACAGCAACCGCTGGGTGCTGACCTACAGGACCAGCGAGGAGGCGGCCCAGTTGCCGCAACTGGCCAGCCAGTTCAAGGCTCAGCAGGCGCACTTCGCCACCCTGAGCAAGGAGATGGAGAGGTTCACCGGCGTGGCGGAGGCCAACGCGCGCTTCCGCCAGGTGGATGCCGCCACCCAGGGTTTCTACGGCCTGGCGGATCAGGTACTGGCCCGGCATGGCCAGTGGATAGCGGCGCTGGATCGCCGTCATCAGCTGGAACTTGCCTTCATCCGGCTGGAAGACACCTACCAGTGGGCGGCGGATCTGCTGCTGCAGCAGGCGTCTGCCAAGCGATCCATGCGCAACAAGGCCGAGCTCATCACCTCCGGCATCGCCCGGGATCTGAAGAACATTCGCCGGGCCGATAGCGGCACCGACCTCAACGAGCTGGAGCGGGTGCTGGGCAAGGATATCGAGATGGCTCGCAAGCGGCTCGAGCGAGTGCTGGTCCCCGACGATGTGCGGCAGCGCTTCATCGTCAATCTGGATCGGATGCAGGAGCTGGCGCTCGGCCCGCAGGGGCTGCTGGCCACCATGCGCCAGGCCCAGCAACTCGCCGCCTCCTTGCAGAGCCTGAACCAGCAGCTCGACGCCAGCCTGGCCAACAGCCTGGCGCTGCTCGACGAGATGGGCAAGTCGGCGGGCAGCATCGCCAGCCAGAGCCGGCTCAGTGCGGATGATGCGGTCAGCAGCGCCAGTTTCTGGATCCTGCTGGTGGCGGCCATCTCGGCTGCCGCCGCGCTCATCATCGGCTACACCACGGCGCGCAGTATCCAGCGTCCGCTGCAGCTGATCGACAGGGAACTGGATCGCATGGCGACCGGTGACATGACGCGGCGCATCGACTACCAGAGCCGTTGTGAATTCGGCAGTCTGACCCGCTCCATCAATACCCTGGCGGACAAGACCGGGGAGCTGCTCTCCCAGATCAATGCCGGCTCCCGCCATCTGGTGGACGAGGCGAGCCGCGCCGCCGAGATAAGCGAGCGGGCCATGTCCAGGGTGCAGGATCAGAAGAGCCAGACCGATCAGGTCGCCGCCGCCATCACCGAGCTGGAGGTGAGCGCCACCGAGGTGGCTCGTTCCACCGACGGTACCAAACGGGAGGTGGATCTGGCCGACGAGGAGGCTCGTGCCGGTCGCAAGCAAGTGGCGACGACCCGCCAGATCACCGAACAACTGGCGGGCGCCATGGCCGAGGCGGTCGGCATCACTCACCAGCTGGGGGAATTCAGCAACAACATCGGCAGCATCCTGGACGTGATCCGCAGCATTGCCGAGCAGACCAACCTGCTGGCGCTCAACGCGGCCATCGAGGCGGCCCGGGCCGGTGATGCCGGTCGCGGCTTTGCCGTGGTGGCGGATGAGGTGCGGGCACTGGCGAACCGGACCCAGACCTCGACCGAGGAGATCCAGGCGATGATCGAGAACCTGCAGAGCTCGAGCCGGCAGGTGATGGAGGTGATGGGCCGCAGCCAGGAGCAGACCCACCACTGCGTGGCGCAGACTCGCGAGATGGACCTGGCGCTGGAGTCCATCGCCGAGCGGATGAGCGCCATCAAGTCGATGGCGGATCAGGTGGCCCATGCGGCCCAGGAGCAGATCTCGGTCAGCCAGGGGGTCGCCCGCCACATCGCCGGGATCGCCGACGTGGCATACGAGACCGAACGGGAGGCACGGGAATCGGCCAGCAGCAGTGAAGTGCTGGCGGATCTGGTGGCTAAACAGCAGCAATTGATCGCGCATTTCAAGGTGTAGGAGGGCTTATGACTAACAAGTGGATCGGGGCCCTGAGTCTCCTGTTGTGTGGCCAGCTGATGGCCAGTGAATTGGTGATCGAGAGCTGGCGCATCGATGACAAGGCTCTGTGGGAGCAGAAGATCATCCCCGCCTTCGAGGCGGCCCATCCGGGTGTGACGGTGAAGTTCAGCGGGGTGCAGAACGTCGACTACATACCGACGCTCTGGGCCAGTCTGAAGGCGGGCAAGGCGGGGGATCTCATCACCTGTCGTCCGTTCGACGACTCCCTGGCCCTGTTCAAGGCGGGTCATCTGGCGGAGCTGAGCGAGATGGCCGGGATGGAGAACTTCCCGAGCTTCGCCCAGTCCCCCTGGCAGACGGATTCCGGGGCCCAGACCTTCTGCGTGCCCATGGCCTCCGTCATTCACGGCTTCTTCTATAACAAGCAGATCTTCAGCGAGCTGGGGCTGACAGTGCCACAGACCCGCGACGACTTCTTCGCCGCGCTGGACAAGGTGAAGGCGGATGGTCGCTATGTGCCGCTGGCCATGAGCGGATCCGAGAGTTGGGTGGCATCCGAGCTCGGCTTCCAGAACATAGGTCCGAACTACTGGAAGGGGGAGGATGGCCGGCTGGCGCTGCTGGGTGGCCAGGAGCGGCTCGACAACCCGCAATACGTCAAGGTGTTCGAGGAGCTGGCCCGCTGGCGCTCCTACCTGGGGGAAGGCGGCGAGAGCCGCGACTATGCCAGCACCAATGCGCTGTTCACCGAGGGCAAGGCCGCCTTCTATGCGGCCGGCTCCTGGGAGATTGCCCCCTTCACCGGCAAGGTCGACTTTGGCGTCATGCGCCCGCCAGTGGCGAAGCAGGGTGACGGCTGCTTCTTCACCGATCACACCGACATCGGCATGGGGATGAACCCGGCCAGCAAGAACAAGGAGGCGGCCATGGTCTTCCTGCAGTGGCTGACCACCTCCCAGTTTGCCGAGCTCTACACCAACTCGCTGCCCGGCTTCTTCTCCCTCTCCAACCACTTCTTCGAGGTCACCAACCCGGCTGCGAAGGAGATGATGGAGTGGCGGGATCAGTGTGACTCCACCATCCGGGTCGCCACCCAGATCCTCTCCCGCGGCACGCCCAAGCTGGGGGACGAGCTGGCCGAGGTGAGCCAGGCGGTGTTGCTCGGCAAGCTGGCCCCCGTGGCGGCGGCGCAGCAGTTGGAGCAAGGGCTGAAGGGCTGGTATCCCCCTCATCAGGCGGAGCAAGCTCATGTAGAGGATTGTCAGTGTGCGGCCCTGGCCACCCCTGTCGCCGATCCCGCAGTTCCGAGGGATGCCGCCGTGACTGCCCCGTCGGCGGCCGCTGCGACGCTGCCCGCATTGATTCAGGAGACGCCAGCCATGACCCCGATCGCCTCGGCGGCGGTGGCGCCTCTATCGACCCCGTCGGCCGAGGTCGAACAGGCGCTGTCAAACGAGCTGGAAACACCACAGCAGTGATTGGTAGTAGCATAAACAACGGGAGGCATTGCCTCCCGTTTTCATGTCCATCTGTTATTAAGATAAGTGCCAGCGACAAAGACTACCGATGCGTGCCACAGGGGTGAAGCCCAGCGAACGGTAGACACGCTGGGCATGGTAGTGCTCATCGGCCACTATGATGAGGCGCTCGGCCTGCGCCAGTCCCTGGCGGGCAACCTCGCTCAGCAACTGACGGCAGAGCCCGCGGTTGCGCCAGTCTTGACGGGTGCGCACCAGCTGAAAGCGCCCCATGCTGCCGGTGAAGAACAGACCGCAGCTGGCGACCAGCTCACCCTGTTGCCAGATCCCCCACCACTGCCCCAATCCATCGGCAATCATGGCCTGATACAGGCGTCGGCGTGACTGCAGATAGGGCAGGTAGTTTGTTTCCGAATGGTCGAGATCCTGCTCACCCAGTTCCAGCGCCAGCCAGTCATCCCAATCGGCGGTGGTGAAGGCCCGGGCCGGACCGACAGTCGGCCCGGCCGGTGCTTGCCAGCTGCACTCGTCCAGCGCGAGGACCACGCACTCCATGTATTGGTAACCCGATGCCACGAAGCCTGCGACCCGGCTGTTTTGCCCCTCGGCCAGCGGCCACTGGAAGGTGCGATGCCGGATCCTGGGATCCTGGCCGATCAGCTGGTCGAAGCTGGCCTCGAGCCAGCCTTTGTCGCGATCGTGGGGCGGGGTCGGCAGCAGCAGGTAGTTGCCGAAATAGTAATCCGGAGCGCTCGGGGTGGTGACGGCCCAGAACCTTTCATGATCCGTCACCTCGCCCTGATAGCGATCGAACAGTAAATCGGTGGCAAAGCCGGGGTGATCTTCCATGATGGGGTTCCTGCTGATGACTCAATCGATTATCGGCAGGTGGGAGAATAAGTTAAAAAAAGGCCGGGTAAGACCCGGCCAAACAATCACACGCAGATTCAGAACGTCCAGGACGATCCGCCCGCATCATAGCCTGCCTAGGCGCATTTTGGGATGGGGGCCAATCGTTACTTATGCTGAATTGCCAAATAAAAAAACCGGCAAGACAGGATCTGGCGGTAAATCGGTGTTGACTTTGATCGGTTTTCTCATAAAGATAGAAAGACGTTTAGACGTCCAAACATCCGTTTCGACGTAGAGGAACCGGTGGCAGGACAGGGAGATAACAGATGGGATTTCACAGTGCGCGTCAGGTTGAGGCACTCAACCAGAGTCTGGCGGATTTGGGCAACAACATTTCGGTCAGCTTCGAGTTTTTCCCGCCCAACAGCGAAGGGATGGAAAACACCCTGTGGCAATCCATCGAGCGGCTCCAGGTGCTGGAACCCAAGTTCGTTTCCGTCACCTATGGCGCCAACTCCGGCACCCGGGACCGCACTCACAAGGTGATCAAGGACATCAAGGAACGCACCGGCCTCATCGCCGCCCCGCACCTGACCTGCATCGATGCCGGCCGTGACGAGCTGCGCACCATCGCCCGCGATTACTGGAACAGCGGCATCCGTCACATCGTCGCCCTGCGCGGCGATCTGCCCCCCGGTATCGACAAGCCCGACATGTATGCCACCGATCTGGTCGCCCTGCTCAAGTCCGAGGCCGACTTCGACATCTCGGTGGCCGCCTACCCGGAAGGCCACCCCGAGGCGCGCAGCGCGCAGTCTGATCTGCTGAGCCTCAAGCGCAAGATCGATGCCGGTGCCAACCGTGCCATCACCCAGTTCTTCTTCGACGTGGAGACCTACCTGCGCTTTCGGGATCGCTGCGCCGCCATCGGCATCGATGCCGAAATCGTGCCGGGCATACTGCCGGTCTCCAACTACCAGACCCTGGCCAAGTTTGCCGGCTTCACCAACGTGAAGATCCCGCGCTGGATGCATCAGCGTTTCGAGGGGCTGGACAACGATCAGACCACCCGCAACATGGTAGGCGCCAGCATCGCCATCGATCAGGTGCGGGTACTGAGCCAGGAAGGGGTGAAGGACTTCCACTTCTATACCCTGAACCGCTCCGAGCTGACCTACGCCATCTGCCACACCCTGGGTGTGAGACCCAAAAGTCAGGCCTGATCCCATTTGCAGCAGCAACAAAAAAAGCCAATGAGTCACCTCATTGGCTTTTTTGCTATGGCCGGGCGTCAGGGCCGGGTCGGCTGGATCTCCTTGGGCTCCAGCGTGATGACGGCATTGCCGGCGGCACCGGGATACTGTTGATAGCTCTGATCCTGCTCCAGGGTGTAGAAGGTATCCAGGTAGTCGTCGTTGTTGGTCATCCAGGAGTCGGGCAGCGCCTTGACGATGCGACCGCCGAGGTCGAGGAAGGGCAGGGCCTCAGGCACACCGCCGGCGGTGAAGCCGAGTTTGAGCGCCTCGATCAGCAGGGCGCTGAGCTCCTTGTAGTTGACGTTGTCATCCTGCTCCATCATGACCACATCGACGGCGCCCCAGCGGTAGCGATCCCAGTACACCAGGATCTGGTTCGGGCTGTAGTCGGTGTTGTCATAGTCGAGGTAGGGCATGTCGACGATGTCTACTGCCGGCTCGTCCCGGCTGGGATTGACCCCGGCCACCACGGCATAGACCTCGGCGGCGCCGAGCAGCCAGGGCTCCTGATCATCGCTCAGCCGGATCTTCTTCAAGATGCTGGTCTTGAGTGGCGCCGTGCTGTTGGCGGCACGGGGAGCAGACTGCAAGTCCGCCTCGGCCAGCGCCCTGCGCATCACCTTCAGGCCGGCATTCTTGGCCTTGACGGGATCGGCTTCCACCACCAGGACCGGCCGGGCCGGTGGCTGCTTCACATCGAGATAGACGGGATTGCCGGCCGTATCGAAGGCTTCGATGGCGCTCCAGCTCTGTTCATCACCGCTCGGCACATAGGCGATCAGCGGTTCGACGCCCTGCTTCAGTGCGCTCGCCTGTTCTGGGTTGGCCAACCGCAACTGCATCAGTTGTGTGACTTCCCCCGTCAGCCCTTGCCGGTCGATGGCCGCCCGGTCGGCATCGGTGGCCTGCCGCTTCAGCCTGGGGCTGGCCTTCTGCAGCAGATTGGGCAGCGGGCTCTGGTACTGCTGATTGCCGAGCAGGGGCAGCAGGTTCTTCTGTTGCAGCGCGAGCTCGCGCGCCAGTTCCCGATCCGCGTCGGCGGCCTGAGCACTGGTGCCCAGCAGAGCCAGTAATAAAATGACAGCCTGATTCCTCATTCTTGTTCTCCAATGTTGAGTCTGACGAGGCGCATTCTGGGAAGGCGCTGCGCCTCTGGCTCACTAGACGGCAATTGGTTTCAACTGTGAACCATGTTTGCCGAATTATGTGCTGCGTCTCACTGGAGTCTCCCCAAATGGTCAGGTCAGGCGCGCAGCCGGTTGACGCTATATAGCCCTATGCCGACCAGCAGCCCCCAACAGGCGGCGCCGACCCCGAGCAGGCTGATCCCGGACGCCGTGATGATGAAGGTCAGCAAGGCCGCCTCCCGCTCCTCATCCTGCTGCAAGGCCCCATGCAGGCTGCTGCCGATGGTGCTAAGCAGTGCCAGGCCGGCCACGCAGGTGACCAGGGCTGCGGGGAAGGCGCTGAACAGGGCGACCACTGTGGCGCCGAAGCAACCGGTGAGCAGGTAGAAGCAACCGGCCCAGACCGCGGCGGGCCAGCGGCGGTTGGCATCGGGATCCACCTCCTTGCCCATGCAGATGGCGGCCGTGATGGCGGCCAGGTTGAAGGCGTAGCCGCCGAAAGGGGCCAGCAGCAGACCGGTCAGGCCGGTCCAGGTGATGAGGGAAGAGGTGGCAGGTTGATAGCCGTGGGCCCGCAGTATGGTGATGCCGGGCATGTTCTGCGACGTCATGGTGACGATGAACAGCGGCAGGGCTATGCCCAGCAAGGCATCGAAGGAGAATTCGGGCCAGGTCCACACCGGGCTGGAGAGTTGCCAATGAACCGTGCTGAGCTGCAGCTCCCCCCTCAGGATGC
This sequence comes from Aeromonas sp. TECH754, assembly GCF_056279295.1. Lineage (NCBI taxonomy): Bacteria > Pseudomonadati > Pseudomonadota > Gammaproteobacteria > Aeromonadales > Aeromonadaceae > Aeromonas > Aeromonas sp. TECH754. The sequence continues at coordinate 4,323,353 of NZ_JBWBRA010000001.1, forward strand.
AGAGCAGCATGCCGGTGGCGAGCACCAGCACCATGGTATAGCGGGGCCAGAGGTGGCGACCGATCAGAAATGCCAGTAACAGTGCCCCCAGCAGCAGAGGATCCTGCGGCGCGACCCTGAACAGATCCAGTCCGAATCTGAGCAAGACTCCGGCCAGCATGGCTGCGGCCAAGGGCGCGGGAATATGGCGCATCAAGCGATCAAACCAGCCGCTGATGCCGCACAGGGTGATCAGCAGTGAAGAGACGACGAAGGCGCCGATGGCTTCCCCCAGGCTGAAGTTGCCCAGACTGGTGATGAGCAGGGCGGCACCCGGGGTCGACCAGGCGGTCAGCACCGGGATGCGGTAATAGAGGGAGAGGCCGATGCAGCTCACTCCCATGCCGATCCCGAGTGTCCATAGCCAGGAAGAGACTTGGGCTGCATCGGCGCCAGCGGCGGTGGCCGCCTGGATGATCAGCACGACCGAGCTGGTGTAGCCGACGATGACGGCGATCAGACCTGCGACCAGGTGGGGGAGAGCAAAGGGCATGTCACTTCCTTGTTGGATGCTGATAGCTTGTGCGTTATTACGTACAATGTGGCTTTGACTATAACGGTGTGCGCTATAGCGCACAAGGTGGTCAGGCAACATTCAAGGGGGAGAACATGCAGGAGATGAATCGTCATCTGGCTCAGCGGCTGAAGGCATTGCGTGGCGAGATGGGCTGGAGCCTGGATGTGGCCGCCCGCGAGACCGGGGTGAGCAAGGCCATGCTGGGACAGATAGAGCGGGGGGAATCCAGCCCGACGGTGGCGACCCTGTGGAAGATTGCTACCGGTTTTCGGGTCTCCTTCTCCAGCTTCATCGAGCCGACTCCGGCAGTGCAGGGTGAGGCGCTCTATCGCAGCGCCGACGAGATCCGCCAGCAACCGGCGGGAGAGGGCATGCAGGTGGCACCGTTATTTCCCTATGAAAGCCGGTTTGGTTTCGAGCTGTTCGAGCTCACCCTGTTGCCTGGATATCAGCGGGAATCCGAGCCCCACGAGCCGGGGGTCATCGAGCACGTCATTGTCATCAGCGGCGCGATGGAGGTGTTGATAGAAGGAGACTGGCGTTCACTCGGGCAAGGAGAGGCGGTGCGGTTCGCCGCCGACCGTCCCCACGGTTACCGCAATCTGGGGATAGCTCCCGCCGTCTTCCATAACCTGATCCATTATCCCGCGGCGAGTTCCCGCTGATCAGCCTGGGCGCCCATCGGCCCTGGGCTGACTCAGGATGGGGGCATAGATCCAGACAAACAGGCCATAGGCCGCTATCCAGCTCCAGCCACTCAGGTTCCAGCCCAGCAGGGTCAAGGCGGGCCAGAGTTGCGGGATCAACACCCGGATCAGGGCAGACAGTATGACGAGAGCAAATGCCGCCGTGATCCTGCGCCCCACCTGCAGCGCCCTGCCACTGTGGCCGAGCGACACCCGGGCAATCATCCCGAGGATCATGGTGCCTATGCAGCCGGCACTGAGCAGGTGGCTGGCGACCGAGAGCGTGATGGGCAAGCCTGCGGCCTGAGCCGAGAGGGTGAGCAGACCCAGAGGGATGAAGAGATAAGCCAGATGCAGCGACCACAGCAAGGGGTGGGTCAGGGTGGACCGTGGGCGCCAGCGCAGT
>NZ_JBWBRA010000001.1:4330000-4683141 GCF_056279295.1 Aeromonas sp. TECH754
AGAACTCGGGTGAAGGAACTAGGCAAAATAGAACCGTAACTTCGGGAGAAGGTTCGCTCTTGACAGTGAAGTCCCTTGCGGATGGAGCAGTTGGGAGTCGCAGTGACCAGATGGCTGGGACTGTTTATCAAAAACACAGCACTCTGCAAACACGAAAGTGGACGTATAGGGTGTGACACCTGCCCGGTGCCGGAAGGTTAATTGATGGGGTTAGCGCAAGCGAAGCTCTTGATCGAAGCCCCGGTAAACGGCGGCCGTAACTATAACGGTCCTAAGGTAGCGAAATTCCTTGTCGGGTAAGTTCCGACCTGCACGAATGGTGTAACCATGGCCATGCTGTCTCCACCCGAGACTCAGTGAAATCGAATTCGCCGTGAAGATGCGGTGTACCCGCGGCTAGACGGAAAGACCCCGTGAACCTTTACTACAGCTTGGCACTGAACATTGAACCTACATGTGTAGGATAGGTGGGAGGCTTTGAAGGCGTGACGCTAGTTGCGCTGGAGCCGTCCTTGAAATACCACCCTTGTATGTTTGATGTTCTAACGCAGGGCCCTGAATCGGGCTCGCGGACAGTGCCTGGTGGGTAGTTTGACTGGGGCGGTCTCCTCCCAAAGAGTAACGGAGGAGCACGAAGGTTGGCTAATCCTGGTCGGACATCAGGAGGTTAGTGCAATGGCATAAGCCAGCTTAACTGCGAGACGGACAGGTCGAGCAGGTACGAAAGTAGGTCATAGTGATCCGGTGGTTCTGAATGGAAGGGCCATCGCTCAACGGATAAAAGGTACTCCGGGGATAACAGGCTGATACCGCCCAAGAGTTCATATCGACGGCGGTGTTTGGCACCTCGATGTCGGCTCATCACATCCTGGGGCTGAAGTCGGTCCCAAGGGTATGGCTGTTCGCCATTTAAAGTGGTACGCGAGCTGGGTTCAGAACGTCGTGAGACAGTTCGGTCCCTATCTGCCGTGGGCGTTGGATGATTGAAGGGAGTTGCTCCTAGTACGAGAGGACCGGAGTGAACGAACCTCTGGTGTTCGGGTTGTCACGCCAGTGGCACTGCCCGGTAGCTAAGTTCGGAATCGATAACCGCTGAAAGCATCTAAGCGGGAAGCGAGCCCTGAGATGAGTCATCCCTGACCCCTTGAGGGTCCTAAAGGGCCGTTGGAGACCACAACGTTGATAGGTGGGGTGTGTAAGCGCGGCGACGTGTTGAGCTAACCCATACTAATTACCCGTGAGGCTTAACCATACAACACCCAAGAAGTGTTCTGGGCCTTGTAGCAAGTGCATGAACTACTTACCTAATTCAGTGATAGCGACCACCTCACCAGGTGACAGTCGTTACTCACGTCAGCTTTCCAGATGAAGTTTTTTGCCTGGCGGCCATAGCGCCGTGGAACCACCTGATCCCATGCCGAACTCAGAAGTGAAACGCGGTAGCGCCGATGGTAGTGTGGCATTCGCCATGCGAGAGTAGGACACTGCCAGGCACCCAATTAGAAGAAGCCCGCTCAATCGAGCGGGCTTTTTTATTGCCTGAAATTCCCGCTTGCTGAATTATCATTTCCACCACCTTGTTGTTCTCTTTCTGTCAGCCAACCTCATGCTGGCCCGCGATTGGGGTTGTATCTACATCATAACTCGGTAGAGTAAAGGACATTCTGGGTGTGCCTGTACCATGTATTCGTTTCTGCTCTGGTATGGGGATGACCAACCTGTTTTCATTAACCTTCAGTCAGTGGTATCGATATGGAACAAGTAAACAAGTCTACTTTCAGCGATGTCTTGGAATATGTGCGTATGTCTCGTCGTCAGAACAAGCTCAAGCGCGAGATCGTCGACAACGAGAAGAAGATCCGTGATAACCAGAAGCGGGTGCTGTTGCTCGACAACCTGAGCGACTACATCAAACCAGGCATGAGCATTGATGAAGTGCAGGCCATCATCGCCAACATGCGTGCCGACTATGAGGAGCGGGTTGATGATCACATCATCAAGAATGCCGAGCTCTCCAAGGAGCGCAAGGAACTGAGCACCAAGCTGAAAGGCATGAGCAGCAGCAAATAAAGCCGCCTCGCTATCATGAAACACCGGCCTCTGGCCGGTGTTTCATTTCGGCTCATCAGATCGGATCTCTCACCGTACTGCAACAATCGACTCCCTTTTTAATAATTGCCCTGTTACCATCGCATCAAGCCAGTCAATAGTTTTCAAGCCATTGACTTGAAACGACTAAGCTTGAGTGAAAGACAATAAATTGCGTAACCATTGTGGGGCTGATATGGGCGCATCAAAACAGACGGATTTGAATAAAGTGGCATCTCAGGATTCATCCGTCCCGGACGCGGGCGGGCAACAGAAGCGCAAGCGTCGTCCCTGGTGGCGTTGGTTGTTCTGCTTCATCTTTTTACTTTGTCTGGCCGCCGTGATCGTTCTGGTGGGCTATGAGATGAAGACCTCCCGCCTGCAGTCGCAGGAGATCTCCCATTACGCGGCCGAGTTGACCTATCAGCTCGAGCAGGGCCCCAGCAAGCAGATTGCGTTCCCGGATGATGGTCCCTTCGACAAGAGGCTCGGTTATGTGCTGATGCCGATGATCCAGGAGCGGCTCATCCAGCGTGGTTATCAAGTGAGCGAGCAGGTGCATTTCTCCGATGCGCTCTATAACTACGCCAGCCATGGCTTCTTTGTGCCTTATACCGAGAAGGTGCAGGCCGGGCTGACCCTGCACGACTGCCGGGCTGAGCCTTTCTATCAGTACAAGTATCCGACGCACTACTATCCGGATTTCAGCTCCATTCCTCCTCTGGTGATACAGTCACTGCTGTTTATCGAGAACCGGGATCTGCTGAGCAATGAGCAGCCGTTGGCCAACCCGGCGGTGGACTGGCCTCGCTTTGGCAAGGCGGCATTGTCTCAGGTGGGCAAGGCGCTGGACATGCAGGATCAATCCGCTGGCGGCAGTACCCTTGCCACCCAGGTCGAGAAGTATCGTCACTCTCCCGACGGCCTGACGCTGTCTCCGACCGAGAAGATCCGCCAGATGGTCTCGGCCAGTGTGCGGGCTTACCGGCTGGGGCCGGAGACGTTGGCGGCGCGTAAGCTGGTTGCCTGGGCCTACCTCAACTCGGTACCGCTCTCTGCGGCTCCGGGTTATGGGGAAGTGCATGGACTGGGCGATGGCCTCTGGGTCTGGTTCGGGGCCAATGTGGACGAGGTCAATCGTCTGCTGGATCCCGCCCGCAATCAGGATGCCACCCTGGCCGAGCAGGGGCTTGCGCTGCGTCAGGTCGTCTCCCTGATGATTGCCCACCGTCGACCCTCCTACTACCTGGCACAGGGGCGGGAGGCGTTGTCGACCCTGACCGACAGCTATCTGCGTCTGTTCGTGCAGGAGGGCATGATTTCCCCGGCACTGATGGAATCTGCGCTCAAGGTCAAGCTCGGTTTCCGCGATTTCCTGCAGGCGCCGGCGATCACTCGGGTCAACAACAACAAGGGACTGCAGGTGGCACGTACCCGCCTCAGCCGCCAGCTCGGAGTACAGCTCTACGATCTGGACCGTATGGACCTGACCGCAGACACCACCCTCAACATGCCGCTGCAAAACGATATCTCCCGTTATCTGCAACAGCTGGCAGATCCGACGTTCGCCTCCCAGGTCGGTCTGTTTGGTGAGCGCCTGCTCTCGCCGGAGAAGACGGGGGACGTGAAGTACAGCTTCACTCTGTTCGAGAAGACGCCGGAAGGGGTCAAGGTGCGGGTGCAGACCGATAACACGGATCAGCCGTTTGACATCAACGAGGGCAGCAAGCTGGAGCTGGGCTCCACGGCCAAGCTGCGGGTGCTGACCACCTATCTGGAGATCGTCACCGAACTGCATGACAGCTATGAGAGCATGCCGGCCGACAGCCTGCGCAAGGTAGAGGTGTCCAACCAGGACAACATCAGTCGTTGGGCTATCTCCTACCTGATGACCGCCAAGGACAAGAGCCTGCCGGTCATGCTGGAGGCGGCGCTGGATCGCAAGTATTCTGCCAGCCCTTATGAGGGCTTCTTCACCGGTGGAGGCATGCACACCTTCAACAACTTCCGCAAAGAGGACAACGGCCGCATTCCACCCATTCGCGACGCGCTGCGCGAATCCATCAACCTGCCCTTCGTGCGGCTGATGCGGGACATCGTCCGTTACAGTCTCTACAAGGAAGGCAACCGCGCCCAACTGCTCAAGGATGACAAGGATCCGCGTCGTACCGAGTACCTGGCCAAGTTCGCCGACAAGGAGGGTCAGACCTACCTGCTGCGCTTCTGGCGCAAGTATCGCGGCAAGACTACGGAGGAGCAGCTCGATACCTTCCTGGATGGCCTCAAGCCCAGCGCGGTGCGACTCGCTGCCGTGCATCGCTACCTGATGCCGGAGGCGTCGCAGGCTGACTTTGCGGCCTTCCTGGCCAAGCGGTTGCCGCGGGAAAAGCTGACCGACAAACGGATCGAGCAGCTCTACACCAGCTATGGCCCGGGTAAGTATTCACTGCCGGATCAGGGCTATATCGCGCGGGTGCACCCGCTGGAGCTGTGGCTGCTCTCCTACCTCAAGGAGTTCGACAAGGCGACCTTCACCGATGCGGTCGCAGCCAGCCGGGATGAGCGTCAGGAGGTCTACAGCTGGTTGTTCAAGACCCGCCATCGCAGCGCCCGGGATAGCCGCATTCGCACCATGCTGGAGGTCGAGGCTTTCCTCGACATCCATCAGCGCTGGGCGCGGCTGGGCTATCCGTTCGACCATCTGGTGCCCTCCCTCGCAACCGCCCTCGGCAGCTCGGGTGACAGACCTGCCGCCCTGGCCGAGTTGATGGGGATCATCCAGAACGGCGGAGTACGTGCACCGACCCTGCGCATTGAGCATCTCTCCTTTGCCAAGGACACGCCCTTTGCCACCGTGTTTGAACCGGCCAATACCCAAGGCACCAGGGTGCTGCCCGTCGAGGTGACCAATGCCTTGCGCAATGCCCTGTCAAAGGTGGTGGAAGGGGGGACGGCGCGACGTATCGCCGGTGCCTTTGCCTTGCCGGATGGCACTGTGCTGTCTATGGGGGGCAAGACGGGGACCGGGGATAACCGGATCGAGACGGTGGGTCGCTACGGCAATGTGACCAGCTCGCTGGCCCGCAACCGGACTGCGACCTTCGTCTTCTACATCGGGGACGATCACTTCGGCACCCTGACGGCCTATGTGCCGGGCAGCCAGTCCGACAAGTTCCGTTTCACCTCGGCGCTGCCGGTGCAGGTGCTCAAGGGGATGGCGCCCTTGCTGATGCCCTATCTGCAGCCAGGGACCCACACCCAGTGCATGGCGGGCAGCTGATGCCCAGAGGGACACTATAAAAACGGGGCCAAATTGGCCCCGTTTTTATGTCTCGGTATTGCTCACACTGGCGGCAGCGTCACCCGTTACAGCAGGTCTTCGATCTCGCCGCGCAGATACTGGTAGATCTCGCGGAAGGCCACCGGCGGCTTGTTCAGCTCCCGCTCCTTGTTGGCGCTGCGGATCAACTGGCGCAGTTTCTGGCGATCCAGCTCATGGAACTGGGCCATCAGTTCATTGAGGGCGCTGTCACCTTCGGTGATCAGGCGCTCACGCCACTGCTCCAGCCGATGCAGACGGGCATTCACGGTGGAGTGGCGGTTCTTGAAGATGGAGAGCGCCTCTTCGATCGGCTCAATATCCCGGCTACGCATCAGGCGACCGATGAACTGCAGGTGACGGCGGAAGGATTCGTCCTTCTTGGGCTTGAGCTTGCGGCCCAGCTCGATGGCCTCGGCCAGCTCTTCATCCAACGGGATTTTTTCCAGCTCGCTATGGCTCAGGGAAACGATCTCTGCCCCCAGCTTTTGCAGTGCTTCGGCGTCGCGCTTGAGCTGGCTCTTGCTGGGACCCCAATCGTCCATTTCGTTGTCGTCTTGATACTGACTCATCGGTCTTTGATTCCTGTCATTCACGTTGGGGGATATGTTACCAGCTTCTCCCGCTGGGCGCAGGGGTCTGATATGCTTAGCCCCTTTCCTTCCTTCATACAGATGTGAGTTATGGACCAGCAAGACCAAATCCGCCAGGATCAAGCCCATCTCGAGGCCGTCGTCGCCGAGGCACTGGAGATAGCCAAGGGGCTGGGCGCCGGGCTTGCCGAAGTCTCTATCAGCAAGCAGACCGGGTTGTCGGTGAATACCCGGGGTTGTGAGCTGGAAAGCATCGAATTCAACAAGGATGGGGCGCTCGGCATCGCCGTCTATCGCGACGGTTGCAAGGGCTCTTCCTCGACCACCGACCTGAGCCCATCGGCGATCCGTGCCGCCGTCGAGGCTGCGATGGAGATAGCCCGCCACACCTCGCCGGATGTGTGCGCCGGCCTGGCCGATGCCGAATTGCTGGCCTGGGATGCCCCGGATCTGCAGCTGTATCATCCCACCCTGCTGGATCCCCAACGGGGCATAGAGCTGGCCATCGAGTGTGAGCGGCTGGCGCTGGGGCGCGATGCCCGTATCAAGCACTCCGATGGTGGCAGCTTCTCCAGCCATCTGGGGGTCAAGGTGTATGGCAACAGCTACGGCTTCGTCAAAGGCTATGCGGCATCACGCAACTCCCTGAGCTGTGTGCTGATCGGTGAGCAAGATGGCGACATGCAGCGGGACTATGGCTACTCCTCCAGCCGGGATCTGGCCGGGCTCTGGAGCCCGCAGCGCATCGCCGACGAGGCGGTGGAACGCACCCTCTCCCGGCTCGGCGCCCGCAAGATCTCCACTCGCCATGCCCCCGTGCTGTTCCACCCCGACACCGCGGCCGGCCTCTGGGGCCATCTGGTGACGGCCATCAGCGGCGGCAGCTTGTATCGCAAGTCGAGCTTCCTGCTGGACAAGTTGAATGAACAGATACTGCCCGACTGGCTCAGCATCCGGGAGTTCCCCCACCTGCTGGGCGGGTTGGCGAGTACTCCATTCGATGGCGAGGGGGTGCGTACCCGCGACATGGACATCATCCGCGATGGCCGCCTGATGAGCTGGCTGCTCACCTCCTACTCGGCGCGCAAGCTGGGGCTGACCACCACGGGTCACGCCGGTGGCATCCACAACTGGCAGGTCTCGAATACCGGTCAGGACTTCCAGGGCATGCTCAAAGAGATGGGCACCGGCCTGCTGGTGACCGAGCTGATGGGGCAGGGGGTCAACATCGTCAACGGGGATTACTCTCGTGGCGCTGCCGGCTTCTGGGTGGAGAATGGCGAAATCGCCTATCCGGTGGAGGAAATCACTATCGCAGGCAATCTGGCCGATATGTTCCGCTCTCTGGTCGCGGTGGGCACGGATGAAGACGAGCGCTCCAGCCTCAAGACCGGATCCGTGCTGGTCGAGCAGATGAAGCTGGCGGGGCACTGAGCCACCGCCGTTAGGCCGGGACTGCAAGCCGCAGGCAATACAGGGCGAATTGGAGACCCATTAACCAGTCAATATCGGCAGGGCTGATTGTCGCCCTGCCAATGATTTAGCGACTGCACTCCTCAAGCAGATAGGCCAGATGGCGGTAAGAGATAGCGCTGTGCTGGGTCAAACCGACTTCACAGGTACGGTTCGCGTAATACCCCTCTTTAATGGAAACCGGAATATCTTTTTTGAGGTTCCGCAGTGCGCTGGCGTTGATCTCGGGATGATAGAGACCTTTCTCCCCGGCATAACCACAACAGTCGATCCCCGCCGGTATGAATACCTGGGCAGAACAGGCCGCCGCTATTGCCTGCATCTTGGGCTCGAGTTTCATCTTGCGTGCGCTGCAACCCAAATGCAGGGCTACGTCGATCTTTTTGCTGATGTTGAGTCTGGGCAGCAACTTATCGTGCATAAATTCAACCAGATCCATGATCTGTACTGCCGGGTCGCCGGTTAAGGTGCGATAGGTACAAGACAGGGCATCGACAAGGACAGGCGGCTTGCCGCCCTGAGTCATCTTGCCGACGGCATCGATCAGTTCCTGGCGTTTTGCATCGGCATTTTTGAAATCCCCCTTGGACTCCCACTGCTGGCCACAGCATAAACCCTGGGCCTTTGCCGGCGTGATCACGTTGTAACCGGCGCGTTCTAGCAGGGTAATAACCACCTCTGGCAGGCTGCGATTATCAGGATCTTTGGGGGTTGGGCCAAACATCCTTCCACCACAAGCCGGGAAATAAATCACGGTTTCCTGGCCCGCCTTGGCGGGGGATGGCTTCGGCAACTTGCCACCTTTCGGGAAATCAGGATTCCAGTAAGGCACCTCCCTGGATATAAAGCGGCCAACTTTCATCAGCGCATGAGTCATCTCCTTGCCACCGATCTTGTGGACCATCCTCAGGATATCGAAACCCGAACTAATCACCCGGTTGACCGCCCCAAGGTGCCTGGCCTGGAAATCGAGTACCTTTTGTTCGGTCGTACTGATATAGGGCGTGCGTAATTTTCGCACGAGTTGCCCCATGCTGTTATCCACCGGGCAGGCAATGGTGCAAAGCTGGCAAGCGGTACAGGTATCGATTACATCGTATTTGGCCGCGGCCCGCATGTCAGTCGCCGCTTGTTTATTACCGGATTGCTCCAGACGCTCAATTTCACGCAAGGTAGCGATACGCTGGCGCGGTGAGAAGTTAAGCGCAGAGGTTGGGCACGTTTTCTCACAGAAGCCGCATTCGATGCACTTGTCGACCAGGTCATCGACGGCGGAGCAAGGCTTGATGTTTTTTACATGTACCAGGCTGTCATCGTTCAAGATCACACCGGGGTTGAGCAGGGCCGCGGGATCGAAAATATGCTTGATGCGCTTCATGATTGTATAAGCATCGGTTCCCCACTCCATCTCGACGAAGGGAGCCACGGCGCGACCCGTACCGTGTTCTGCCTTCATCGAGCCGTCGTACTTGTGGATCACCAGCTCGGCTACATCTTGCATGAAGTGCTGGAAACGCAGGATATCGGCCTGGGATGCAAAGTTTGGTGTGATGATGAAGTGGAAATTCCCTGCCAATGCATGGCCGTAAATGACCCCTTCGGGATAGCCATGCTTGATGAACAGCCCGGTCAGATCCGCGGCGGCGGCGGCCAGATGCTCAACATGGAAGGCGACGTCTTCGATGATGACCGAGGTGCCCTTCGGTCGCTCGCCACCAATGATGGGGAACAGGCCCGAACGCATGGCCCAATATTGATTGTAAACATGAGCATCGTCGCTGAAGACGATCGGGCGTTCTGTCCTGATATGCGCCAGTTTGGCGATCACATCCCGGGTGTAGAGTGCTAGCGTCTGGGCATCATTGGCCCTGGACTCAATCAGCAGAATGGCGGCCCCTTCGGGCAGCTCGCTGAGCCAATCCGGCATACCTTTCTTACCCATCACCGCTTTGATGGACGCCCAGTCCAATAATTCAGCCGCGGCAACGCTGTCCCCAATCATGGGCGGGATAGCGCTGGCGGCATCGACCATGTTGAAGAAGACCGCCAAGGCGGAGGCCTTGAATCTGGCCTCATCCACCGTGTGGTAAGTGACTTCCTCGACAAAGGCCAAGGTACCCTCTGCCCCCACTATCAGGTGATTGATGATGTCGAAGGGGTCCTCAAAATCGATGAGCGCATTGAGGCTATAGCCCGTCGTATTTTTGATGCTGTATTTTTTACGGATCCGTTGGGCCAGCACCTCATCGGTGCGAACGAGTTGGGCCAATGCGGTGACTGAATCCAGTAATTGACCGTGCGACTGTTTGAAGGCGGCTTTGGATTTGTCGCAGCCGGTGTCCAGCTCGGCGCCATCGGCAAAGAGGAGTCTGGCCGAAGAGATGGTTTGGTAGCTGTTCTGTGCGGTGCCGCAACACATACCCGAGGAGTTGTTGGAGACAATACCGCCTATCATGGCCGAGGCCAATGTCGCGGGATCCGGGCCAATCTTTTTATTGAATGGCTTGAGCGCCGCATTGGCATCCGCACCGATCACCGCGGTGCCCAGGGTTATTTTATCGCTGCCCGGGCTGACGACGATATTTCTAAATCCATCGTGACCCAGGATCAACAAGATACCTTCGCCGATCGCCTGACCCGACAGGCTGGTGCCCGCCGCGCGGAACGTCACCGGTGCTTGATGATGTCGGCTAATCGCGAGGGTCTGTTTTACCTGGAGGAGGGTGTCTGCGTGGACAACGATTTCTGGCACTATCCGAAAATAGCTGGCATCGGTGGACCAGGCGAAGCGATGCACAGGATCGTTCGATACGGCGCCTTTTCCGAGTAATCCAGTTAAGTCTGAATAGATCAAATCGTAATTAATTGGCATAAGACCACGCTGTAGTAATTGAATTTTATCGAGTAGGCCATGGCGGCATGGGAGCTGGCTGATCTTGTCATTCAGCCGGGGTGGCAAGCGTGGCTGCCTCGTACCTAAGTCGACACCAAAAAGATGACGACCCTCTTGTGAACCAAATGGGTTCACGGCACAACGCAGCCACATTGATTGAACGAAGGTGTGGCGACCTATTATTTCAGCGCGCCATACACCTGGTCGACGACCCAGCCATAGGTGGAGATGGGCAGCATGCCGCTCACGAAGACGTTCGGGTTCAGCTTGGGATCCACCACGGGTGAATGTGGTCTGTTGCCCAGGATGACGATGGCCATCTTGTTGGCCGGGTCAATGGAGGTCAGCGTCCCGGTCCAGCCGGTGTGGCCATAGGTCTGGGGGCTGGCCTGGGTGCCGAAGGTCGGGGTCATGGAGGAGTGACCATTCACTCGCCATCCGAGGCCAAAGGTCGGATCCTCTTTGGAGCTGCTGGTGAACTGCTTGATGGTGTTCGCATCGAACAGTTTGACATCCCCATAGCCCCCGCCGTTGAGCATAAGCTGCATCAGCACCGCGGCGTCCCCCGTGTTGGTGAACAGACCCGCATGTCCGGAGACACCTCCCATGGCGTAGTAGGCCTTCTCGTCGTGCACCTCACCCCAGAGTGTCTTGGTGCGGATGTTCGGGAAGTTGATGACACCATCACGGGTGTTGCCGTTCAGCTCGGTGGCCGCGATCTGCTCCTCTTTGAAACCCTTCTTCAGGGGGTTAAAAACGGTGTGGGTCAGTCCCAGCGGGCGATAAATCGTCTCCTCGACATAGCGATCGAGGGGGAGCTTGGTGACCGCCTCGACGATAAACCCGAGCAGCATATAGTCGACATCGCTATAGATGTGCTTGGTCCCCGGCTGATATTCCAGCGGCGTGTGCTTGATCGCCTCGAGGGTGGTAGCTTTGTCCTGGGAATAGAGTTCCTTGGCGATCGCCTGGTTGGGATACTGGGGGTCTGCGGGGAAGCCGCCGGTATGATGCAGCAGATCCTTTATCTTCAGGGCGTCTTTGCCCTTGATGACATCACCGGCCTTGTCGCCAAAACCCGGGATGTGTTTCGAGACGAGATCATCGATAGACAGCTTGTTCTCATAGATGAGCTTCTGCAGTGCGAAGTTCGTGGCATACATCTTCGAGTTGGAGGCGAAGTCATACATGGTATCCGTCGTTGCCTTCAACGGTTTGGCCACTAAAGTGTGCTGATCATATTTCTTCGACCAGCCGTAGGCCTTGCGATAGACGACGGCATCATCCTTGATGATCAACAGATTAAAGCTGGGGTAGCCGGCATCTATCTGCTGATTGATCCAAGTATCCATGGCTTTTAACTTGGTGGTATTGAATCCCGCCGCTTCCGGGGTGCGTTCGCTTAGGGTGGGATATTGCGCCGCATTGGCGGATAGCGCGACTAACAGGGTAGATGCGACGGCGAGCATTTTTTTCATTATGAACTCCAAATGAAATGGCATGGTAAAGGGTATTCGGTGAGCGTGAGGTCACATGGAATAATGGATATCCATTCATCAAGCTGTTATTGGCTGACGGCCCAGCTCAAGAAGGCCTTGCGCTCTGCTGGCGAGGCCGCCATGAATTGCACCTTCAATTGCTGCATCCGCTCCTGAGCTGCGTCCCCGACAGCGGGAGTGGTGGATCCACTGTTTGGCTGAGATTGTGGTGCCGTGGATGGACTTGCCTGAAGTGAGGAGCCGGGGAGTTGTGTCATCTCTATCTTTTTCACAGAGGAGAGGCCGAGGCTCTTCGCCAGCAATTCGTTGTAATCGGCGTTCAGCGGCGAGCCCTGCACAGTGAGCATCTGTGCTTGGTAGGCAACTTCGATGCTCTTCTCGTTGATCAGTGAAAACGAGGGCTGTTTCGCATATCGCTTGATGTCGTCCGGTGTGGTGAGGATAGGAGGCTTGAGTTTGATCTCCCCTTGCTCGGGCGCGACGAAATCAATCCTGATAGGTTTTGAACGGATCAGTGCAGACAACTCATTGACGTTGTATGGGTTCTCTTGACTGATGAACTGCACCAGTACGCTCTGTTGACCGGCAGAGAGCGCGATATTATTCAGTGCACTGGGTAGATGTTTGCCCTGCACGGCCAACAGCTGGTAATTCATGGGAACCGTCAGAGTGACCGCGGCAAGGAGGCTGGGAGCCATCAACAGGCCGGATATCAAGAGTAGCCATTTTCTCATCTTCACCGATCTCCGGGTTATATCAACAATGTCATGGTTTATCTGAATACCGGCGTAAGTTAGCGCCCACGCCGGTATTATTTGGTATCAGCTAACTGATATCTGCATTACAGCTCGTAGCGCAGGCCGACGTGGAAGAAGTCCTGATCCGCGTAAGTGCCACCGAAGGTCGCATTGTTGGTGCCATTCTCACCATTGCGGCTGACATAGTCGGTGAAGATGGAGGAGCGTGGGGTCAGCTTGTATTGCAGCTCCAGGGTGGTGTCTTGCAGGCGCAGCTCATCACCGCCGGTGTTTTCCAGGTCACGATAGCCCATCTTGGCGACCCACTTTTCATTGATGTTATAAATGGCGGTGACTTCCCACTCCACATCGGTACTGTTGTCGCCGGTATCGTTGTAGTTGCTTACCTCATCTTCGGAGTAGAGGGCGCCGAAGACAAAATTATTCACGTAGTAACGGGCACCCACCCCCCAGAAGGAGTATTCGTCGTTGCCATCCTGCTCGTCAGACTTGGTATTCTGGTATGCCACTATCGGCAACAGCTTGCTGCCTTCACCGAGCTCGATGGCATAGCTGAGGGTAGCGTTATAGCCATAATCGAGATTGGAGGTGCTATTGCCGAGAATATAGGCGGTGGTGAAGCTCAAGCCTCCCCAGGTATTGGCGTATTGCAGGGTGCCATCCTGACGGAAGACCTGGGTCGCGGTGGGGTCGACCTTGTTCGCCTGACGAGCCATGGCGACGTCGGAGGAAGCAAAGATATCGCCGATATCGGTGAAGTTGATCAGGCCAGAAGTGACACGTCCACCGGTTATTTTTCCGTATTCGGCCATATCAACCCCGGTCCAGACATAACGGGCGGTGAAGTCGCTGTTGGCCGACCACTTGCTGCACACATCGACCCCTTCGTTGTTGCCATCGGTGATCTGATCGGTGCCATCACATTTGACGTTGTTCAGGTTATTGGAGTATTCGGCGGCATTGACCTGATATTGAGTCTTGCCGATGACGGCGAATTTGTCGTTGATCGCCTGACGGGCATCAAAACCGATACGACCATCAAATTTGCCATAGGTATTTTCGTCTCCACCGCCATTCTTGTTATTGATGTTGAAACCCAAGCGCGCATAGAGGTCGACAAAGGAACCATCTTCTGCCTGGTAAATAACGGCGGCATTGGCGCTGGAAGTGACCAATAATACGGCCAGGCTGATAATTGTTTTTTTCATTATATAAAAACTCCAATTACTGATTGTGAAGCACAGAGGTACTACGGCATTAATTAATGCCGCTGATTTCGGTCATAATATTGATGGTATTAAATAACCATCAGTTGGGTTCGGTGGTACCGAATATCTTCATGTTGGGCTGAGCAATCACTATCAGCTCAGGTCGATGTCCTTGCAGCCGAACATCAGGGTGATGAGGAAGCCTGCTCCATAGGAGACAACCAAGCCCAGGGCATAGACGGCCATACCGGCAAAGATACCCATGTCTGAGGTCATGAGCGGCAGCGCTATGATGCCGGAAGGACCAAAGACGGTATTCAAGCCAACTGGTAGACCCATCCAGGAGATCAGACCGACGACGAAACCACCGATGGCGCCACCACAGCAAGCGGTGATGAAAGGTTTCACCCGTGGCAGCGTCACACCATAGATGAGCGGCTCACCGACACCGAGAATGCCTGGAATGATGGAGCCTTTTATCTGGGTACGCAGGAGTGAATCTTTCGCCGCCTTGGTATAGAGCGCCAATGCCGCACCCACTTGACCACCACCGGCCAGCGCCAGGATGGGGAACAGGGAGTTGAAGCCCTGGGCATCCATCAAGGCAAAGTAAACGGGCACAAATCCCTGGTGGATACCGAACATCACCGAAATGAGGAACAGGCCGGCGAGAATGGCCGTGCCAAACGGATTACCGTTGAGGTTGATGAACAGCCAGGACATGCCGTTGAACAGCTGCACCCCGACCGGCATGATGAGGGTGAAGGTGACGGCCCCCATGATCAGCAAGGTGATGAAAGAGGTGAGGATCATGTCCAGGTTATCGGGCATGAATCGACGCACCTGCCGTTCCACCGAGGCCCCGATGATACTCGCGATCAGCACGCCGATGATGTTGCCGCGGGGGTCGATATGATGACCGAAGAAGTCACTGATCCCGGAGTAAATCCCGGCGGTGGCCTGCGGGTCATAGCCCATGACGAACAGGGAGGCGATGATGGCACCGTTGACGCCAGAACCCCCGAAGGCCTTCTGGGCGTTGTAGCCGATGAGGATACTAAGGAAGCTGAACAGCCCTTTACTAAATAGCTTCATGTAGCTGATCACGCCGGCGAGTATGCCGCTGGCCTGTTGCCCTTCCTGTATCAGGGTCTGCTCGAACAGGGTAGCAAAGCCGAGCAGCATGCCAGCGGCGATGAAGCCCGGGATCAGCGGGGTGAAGATGGTCGCAAATTTAGCAAGGAAGCGATGGGCCGCGCTGCTCTGCTTCTGCTTGAGTTCCTGCTTCTTGGCAGCCGCCACATCCTTGAGATCGGTATCGAGCGGTGCACTGATGGTGCCGACTCCCTCGCCCAGCATGGTCGTCATCATTTCACAGGCGGTTTGAGCCTTGCCTGGCCCCAGAACGATTTGGAACTGGTTGTCGCTCTCGATAACGCCCATGACGCCAGCGATGCGCTTGATGGTGTCGCGATCGGCGCGCTGGCTATCGGTGAGTCCCAGTCGTAGACGAGTCATGCAGTGCCCGCAATTGGCCACGTTACTGCTGCCGCCTATCGCATGGATAATTTGCTCGATAGTACTCTTGGTTATTTTTGCCATATAAAATCCAGTCGGTCTTTGTTGTAAATATTGATGACTTGTTTGGTTAACGTAATTGAGTGTTTCATTGTATTAATTCAGCGCCAGGTCGGTGGTGACACCATTGATGGCATAACGCATTCGAGCGGGCGCAGTTATTTAAAAGAGTGATTCACTTGGTGACATCACTGCATTAAATAATGGGTAGAGCCCGGTATCCCTGACTCATCACTAAATAGATTGGCAATAAAATTAATTTAGAATTTCTGAACCATTCACTTATTCAGCCAGGGCGTGGCAGCTCAGGCTGACAAAACCACGGTTCTGTTTCAGTCGGAGGCAGGCTTCATCGACACTCAATCCTGCCAGCAGCATGACGATGGCGGTTTTGCAGTGATTATCGGTCTCGGCCAATGCCTGCTCGGCCGTGGCGCGGTCGCAGTCGGTGGCCTCCATGACGATACGCTGCTGACGATCCACGAGTTTCTCGTTGGTGGCTTGCACATCTACCATCAGGTTCTGATAGACCTTGCCCAGCTTGACCATGGCGCCCGTGGTCAGCATGTTGAGCACCAGCTTCTGGGCCGTACCGGCCTTCATCCGGGTTGAACCCGTCAGCACTTCCGGGCCGACGACAGGGGAGATGGCCAGATCGGCCTCTTGGGCAATCCGGGATCCAGGGTTGCAGGAGAGGGCGACGGTGCAGCAGCCGAGGCTCTTGGCATAGCGCAGTCCACCGATCACATAGGGGGTCCGGCCGGAGGCCGCGATGCCGACGACCAGGTCACGGGAGTTCAGTCGCAGGTGCAGGAGATCCTGGGCTCCGAGCTGCTCGTTGTCTTCCGCCCCTTCCACCGCCTTGAGAATGGCCTCTTTGCCCCCAGCGATCAGGCCGATCACCATGTCATGGGGAACACCATAGGTAGGAGGGCACTCGGAGGCATCCAGGATGCCCAAGCGGCCGCTGGTGCCGGCACCCATGTAGATCAGGCGGCCCCCTTGTGCCAGGGTTTCGGTGATCCGGTCGATGGCCTCGGCAATGACTGGCAACTCGCGCTCTATAGCCTCAGGCACCTTGCGATCCTCCTGATTGAAGAGGCGCACCATTTCCAGGGTAGAGGCCTGATCGAGGTTCATGGTGAGGGGGTTGCGGGTTTCTGAGACCAGGCGGTCGAGATTCATGAGAGGCTCCAAACTATTGAGTCATTAACGATATACTCAGTATGGAATAATTTATTCCAATTGGAATGGAATAGTTGGAATATTGAGCTCGTAGTCACAAAAAATGTCGCATACCAGGAAAATGAGTGCCCCGTTGGCTCCGCTAAAATGCGACAATGGTCCCTCTTCTTTAGCGATGCGTTTTTCCTATGAGCTGTCTAGTCAAGCTGACACAACTCTTTCCCTCCCTCTCCCCGAGCGAGCAGAAGCTGGCAACGGTGATCACCCAGGATCCGGAAAGAGTGCAGCACCTCTCCTCGCTGGAGTTGGCGCTCTTGGCCGAAGTGAGCCAGTCGAGTGTGGTGAAGTTTGCGCAGAAGCTGGGCTACAAGGGGTTCACCGAATTACGGCTGGATCTGGCGGCGAACGGCACGCAGAGGGGGCGCGATCAGGTTTGTTTGCACAACCAGATCAACAGCGAGGATTCGCTGCTGATGGTGGCCGAGAAGCTGATGGCCGACAACGTGCGGGCGCTGGAGGCAACCCTGCAACTCAACGATGAGGAACGTTTGCAGCGTGCGGTGACTATGCTGGCACAGGCAAAGCGTGTGATCGTCATCGGTATGGGCTCATCGGGGCTGGTCGCGCGGGATCTGGTGTTCAAGCTGCTGAAGATCGGTCATCAGGCGCATACCGAGAGCGATCTGCACGTCTTGCTGACCATGGCGCGGACCCTGGGACCGGAAGATCTGCTGTTGGCCGTTTCTTTCTCCGGTCGGCGCCGGGAGATGAACATGGTAGCCAAGGAGGCGACAGCTTCTGGCTGCCCCATCTTGGCAATCACGGGTGTGACACCGAGCCCGTTGCAGGAGATCGCCAGCCACTGCCTGTTCAATGCGGGGGATGAATCGGCGATCCGCAGTACAGCGATCACGGCGAGAACAACCCAGCTGGCACTGATTGATCTGCTCTTCATCGCCATGGTGCAGCAGGATGTCGGCAGTGCTCGCCAACATATACTGCACAGCGATGCCCTGATCCGTGGGCTGACATAACGGCCCGAGTAAGGCTCAGGACCATTTGCTGAAAAAGAAAAGGCCCCCGCAATGCGGGGGCCTTTTTCGTCATGAGCAGGGGCTAGCACTGCATCAAACGTGGCATCAGTGGGTTTCTTTGACGCGCTCGATGCGACCGCCCAGACCTTGCAGCTTGTGCTCGATGTCTTCATAGCCACGGTCGATGTGGTAGATGCGCTCGACTATGGTGGTGCCTTCGGCCACGAAGCCGGCCAGTACCAGGCTGGCGGAGGCACGCAAATCGGTTGCCATCACTTGGGCACCCTTGAGTTGCTCGGTGTCACGGCAGATGGCGACGTTGCCCTGCAGCTCGATGTCCGCGCCCATCCGTACCAGCTCAGGCACGTGCATGAAGCGGTTCTCGAAGATGGTCTCGGTAACCATGCCGGTACCCTTGGCGACCGCGTTCAGCACGGTGAACTGTGCCTGCATGTCGGTCGGGAAGGCCGGGTAGGGGGCGGTCTTGATGGTGACCGGTTTGAGGGTACGGCCGGTCATGTCGAGGCTGATCCAGTCAGCTCCCTTCTCGATCAGTGCGCCTGCCTCTTCCAGCTTGACCAGCACCGCCTCCAGCAGGGCAGGATCTGTCTTGCGGCAGGTGATCTTGCCACCGGTGACCGCGGCGCCGACCAGGAAGGTACCGGTCTCGATACGGTCAGGTTGGACGCTGTAGCTGCCGCCGTGCAGACGCTCGACACCGTCGATGGTCAGAGTGTCGGTGCCGGCACCCTGGATCTTGGCGCCAAGGGCGTTGAGGAAATGGGCGAGATCCACCACTTCCGGCTCGCGGGCGGCGTTCTCGATCACGGTGCGGCCGTCCGCCAGGGTGGCAGCCATCATCAGGTTCTCGGTGCCGGTGACGGAGATCATGTCCATCAGGATGTGAGCACCCTTGAGGCGACCGTCGACACGGGCCTTGATGTAACCATCTTCGATGGTGATCTTGGCACCCATCAGCTCCAGGCCGTGGACGTGCAGGTTGACCGGACGGGCACCGATGGCGCAGCCGCCGGGCAGGGAGACGTCAGCCGCCCCGAAACGGGCCGCCAGCGGGCCCAGCGCCAGGATGGAGGCGCGCATGGTCTTCACCAGCTCGTAGGGGGCGACGTGGTTGTTCACCGCGCCGGTCAGCACAGTTACGTTGCCGTTGACCTTGGTGCTGGCCCCCAGCATCTCCAGCAGCTTGAGGGTGGTGCCCACGTCTTTGAGGCGCGGCACGTTGGAGAGCTGGATCTCTTCATCACACAGCAGGGTAGCGAACAGGATCGGCAGAGCGGCGTTCTTGGCGCCAGAGATGGTCACTTCGCCGTTGAGAGTACAACGACCATCGATCTTGAATTTATCCATTTTGCTTGGGTACCAAATCAGGAGGGTAAGAGGAATTTGCGTTCGCGCTTCCACTCGGCATCGGTAAAGGCCTTGATGGAGAGGGCGTGGATGGCGTTGCTGGCGATCTTGTCCATCAGCGGGGCATAGATGGCCTGCTGTTTCTTGACCCGGCTCATACCGTCAAACATGTCACCGACGGCAATCACCTGAAAGTGACTACCGTCGCCTTTGACATGGACTTCGGACAATGGCAAGGCCTCAAGGAGTATCGCTTCAATTTCAGAGACTTGCATTATGCGTCCTCAGTGTTGGGCGGGGTTGATTGAAACAAATCGGCCACCCCGTACAGGTTGGCCAAGGTATAAAAATCGGTGGAGGCACCCACCAGTCGTGGTGAGCCTCCCCGTGCCAGGGTGGCTTTGGCCCACTTTACCAACAGGGCCAGCCCGGCGGAATCCAGAGTGGTGACGTCGCCGAGCTCGAGCTCGTCGTCTTGCCACCACTCCGCCCGGCGTTGCCACAGTTCGACAACCTGTGGCGCCTGTAGTTCGCCACTCAATGTCATGACTTGATGACCAACGGCTTGGCATTGTGTTCGCGCAACTGGGCGATCACCGCGTCTATGCCGTTCTGGCGGATGAGGCCACCGAGCTCGCTCTGCTTGGCGGAGAGCAGGCTGATGCCTTCGGCGACCATGTCGAAGGCCTTCCACTCGCCAGTCTTGTTGTTCTTGCGCAGCTTGAACTCGAGGAAGATGTCCGGTTTGCCGGTCTCTTTCACGCTGACGCTGACGGCGGTGATGTTGCTGTCGGCCGGGGTCTTGCCAGGCTGGACCTTGACGGTCTGCTGATCGAAGTGGGCGAGAGCATCGGCGTAGGAGCTCACCATGTACTCGGTGAACACCTCGACGAAGGCGTCACGCTGAGCCGGGGTGGTCTCCTTGATCTGGTTGCCGAGCACCTTGTAGGCGGCGAAGCGGTTGTCCACATAGGGCAGCAGTTCTTCGCGAATGATGACTCGCAGGTGATCCGGGTTGCTCTTGACCTGGGCGTGATCCGACTTGAGACGGGCGAAGGTCTGCTGGGCGGCTTGATCCACCAGGGCATAGGGATCCGAGGCGTTGACTTCTGCCAGGGCGGTCACGGAAAACAACATGCTGGTCATCAGGCCCAGCAGCAGGGCGATCTTCTTGAACATGGTTACTCCTTGGTTGCTGGCGGATTGGTGGCCGGAGCAGACTGGCTGTAGAGGAATTTGCCAATCAGGTCTTCCAGCACTATGGCTGATTTGGTGTCTTCGATCATGTCACCATCCTTGAGCATGTTGGTGCCCATCTCCTCATCGGTGAAACCTGGCGCCAGGCCGACATATTGCTCGCCAAGCAGGCCAGACGTCAGGATGGAGAGGGTGCTGGTCTCGGAAAACTCGCCAGCGGCCTTCTGCATCTGCAGGGAGACGATCGGCACCTGGCTCTTGGCGTCCAGGCTGATGTCACTGACCCGACCGACGACCACGCCGCCGACCTTGACCGGTGAGCGCACTTTCAGGCCGCCGATATTATCGAAATGGGCGCGCAGGGTATAGGTTTCTCCTTCCGGTTTGAAACTCATCCCCGCCACTTGCAGTGCCAATGCCAGAATGGCCGCGATACCAGCCAGCATGAAGGCGCCAACCAGGAATTCTACTTTGCTGAACTTCATCTTTACCTTATCCAAACATGACTGCGGTGAGTATAAAATCCAGACCGAGCACGGCCAGGGATGAGTGGACCACGGTACGGGTCGTCGCCTGACTGATCCCGGCCGATGTCGGCTTGGCATCATAGCCATTGAAGAGTGCAATCCAGGTGACCACCAGGGCGAAGATCATGCTCTTGATGGCCCCTTGCATGATGTCATCCTGCCAGTCGACGGCGGCCTGCATGGCGGACCAGAAGCTGCCCTCGTCCACTCCCAGCCAGTCGACACCGACCAGCTTGCCGCCGAAGATGCCGATCAGGCTGAACATGAAGGCCAGCAGCGGCATGCTGATGACCCCGGCCCAGAAGCGGGGTGCCACCACCCGGCGCAGCGGATCCACCGCCATCATCTCCAGGCTGGAGAGTTGCTCGGTGGCCTTCATCAAGCCGATCTCGGCGGTCAGAGCCGAACCGGCCCGGCCGGCAAACAGCAGGGCGGTGACCACGGGCCCCAGCTCCCGTAGCAGGGAGAGTGACACCAGCGGCCCCAGGCTCTGCTCGGCGCCGAAGTCTTTCAAGACGTTGTAGCCCTGCAAGGAGAGCACCATGCCGATGAACAGACCCGACACCAGAATGATGGCGACCGACTGCACACCCACCACATAGAGCTGTTGTACCAGCAGGGGAAAGTGCTTGCGTGGCTGGGGGCGGCCCGCCAGCGCATGAAACAGCATGATGGTGGCGCGGCCGACGGCGCTGATGAAGCGCACCCCGCCCCGGCCCAGTTTGCTTACTTGGCTTGTCAACATCACAGATCCTGTAGCAGGTCGCCTGCCGGAAAATGAAACGGAACAGGACCGTCGGGCAGTCCTTTCAGGAACTGCTCGACCTCGGGATTGTGTTCCTCGCGCAGCTGATCCGGGGTGCCATGAGCCACCACCTTGCGATTGGCGATGATGTAGGCGTAGTCGGCGATACTCAACACCTCTTTCACATCGTGGGTGACGATGACGGAGGTGATGCCGAGGGCATCGTTCAGTGCCTTGATGAGCTTGACCAGCACCGCCATGGTGATGGGATCCTGACCGACGAAGGGCTCGTCATACATGATGAGGTCCGGATCCAGCGCGATGGATCTGGCCAGTGCGGCGCGGCGAGCCATGCCGCCTGAGAGTTCGGACGGCATCAGTCTGGCGGCCCCGCGCAATCCCACGGCTTCCAGCTTCATCATGACGATGGTGTGGATCAGCTCCTCCGGCAGGCCGGAGTGCTCCCGCAGCGGGAAGGC
Organism: Aeromonas sp. TECH754; assembly: GCF_056279295.1. Classification (NCBI taxonomy): domain Bacteria; kingdom Pseudomonadati; phylum Pseudomonadota; class Gammaproteobacteria; order Aeromonadales; family Aeromonadaceae; genus Aeromonas; species Aeromonas sp. TECH754. The sequence continues at coordinate 4,351,945 of NZ_JBWBRA010000001.1, forward strand.
CACGTTGTCGAATACCGTCATGCCGGTGAACAGGGCGCCGCTCTGGAACAGCATACTCATCCGCTTGCGCACCTCGTACAGACGGTTGCGGGAGAGGCTGGGAATGTCTTCCCCGTCGAACAGAATATGACCCGACTCTGGTTTCAGCTGGCCCCCGATCAGCCGCAGCAAGGTGGTCTTGCCGATGCCACTTGGCCCCATGACGGCGGTGACCTTGCCACGGGGAATGGTCAGGTTGATCCTGTCGTACAGCAACCTATCGCCGTGACTGAAGCTCAGATCGGCGATGGTGATCAGGTCATCGTTCAAACAATTGTCCATCCGGTATAAAAGAAGAGCGAATTTTATGGGCTAGTCTAGGTCTAAGCAACAGCAAGGAACAACTATTGGGCGCCTATCCCCCCCAAATACACGACAGTTTTATGTAACAACTTGCATCAGGGGATGATGACCCCGCATCCGATTCGCTTATCTCGACAGACTTTTTTATAATCCCGCAGCAAATTTCGGCCCGGAGCTGTGCATTTATGTCTGTAACGCCTGAGAAAGTGTCTGAACTGTTCGATTTTCGTCGCAGTGCCCGCGCGGTGCTGGACATTGAAAAGCAAGCGATTGATGGACTCTACCAGTACCTCGACGAGACCTTCGATCGGGCCTGCGAGATGGTGCTGCGCTGCGCCGGCAAGATAGTGGTCACCGGCATGGGTAAGTCTGGCCATGTGGGCAACAAGATCGCCGCCACCCTGGCCAGCACCGGCACGCCCGCCTTCTTCCTGCACCCCGGCGAAGCCAGCCACGGCGATCTCGGGATGATCTCCGCCGGGGATCTCATCATTGCCATCTCCAACTCTGGCGAGAGTGACGAGATCCTGGCTCTGTTGCCTGTACTCAAGCGCCGCGGTATTCCGCTCATCTGCATGACCGGCAACCCGGCCTCGACCATGGCCAAGGAGGCCAACGTCCATCTCTGCATCAAGGTCGACAAGGAGGCCTGCCCGCTCGGGCTGGCGCCCACTTCCAGTACCACCGCGACGCTGGTGATGGGAGATGCACTGGCGGTAGCCCTGCTGGAGGCCCGCGGCTTCACCGCCGACGACTTCGCGCTGTCTCATCCTGGCGGCTCGCTCGGCAAGCGCCTGCTGCTGCGGGTGGGGGACTTGATGCACCAAGGCGAGCTGTTGCCCCGGGTGGGGATCGATGCCACCATCAGCCAGGCGCTGCTGGAAGTGAGCCGCAAGGGGCTGGGGATGACGGCGGTCGTCGACGCAGATGGCCGGCTGGCCGGGCTCTTTACCGATGGTGACTTGCGCCGGATCCTGGATCTGCAGGTGGATATCCATCACACCTCGATCGCCAAGGTAATGACGACCAACTGTGTTACCGTAGGGCCAGAGATGATGGCCGCCGAGGCCGTCAAGCTGATGGAAACCAAAAAGATTAACGGATTGCTGGTGGTGGATGAGACGAGGCGGCCATTGGGTGCCTTCAACATGCACGACCTGCTCAAAGCCGGGGTGATTTGATGCAAGATGTACCGACCCTCTATGGTCCGGTGACGCGCAGCCAGTATGACAAGGCGGCGCAGATCCGTCTGCTGGTGTGCGATGTGGATGGGGTGCTCTCCAATGGCTTCATCTATATGGGCAATAACGGCGAGGAGCTGAAGACCTTCTGTACCCGCGATGGGGCGGGCATGCGTGCCCTGCTCAATGCGGGTATCGAGATCGCCATCATCACCGGACGCAATTCCCGCATCGTCAGCGATCGGATGAGGAGTCTGGGAGTGCAACACCTGGTGCAGGGGGCGGATCATAAGCTGCCCCACTTCGAGGCCCTGCTGACCAAGCTGGGTCTGGATGCCTCACAGGCGGCCTATATGGGGGATGACACCATCGATTTGCCGGTGATGGCGGCCTGCGGCCTCGGCATCGCGGTAGCGGATGCCCATCCGCTGGTGCTGGCCCGCGCCGATATGATCACCCGCCTGGGGGGCGGCGTCGGGGCGGTGCGCGAGGTGTGCGATCTCATCTTGCAGGCGCAGGGGCTCGGCGACTATCAGCCTGAGGCGTCCGTATGAACAAGCAGACACTGTTGTTCGGCCTGCTGTTTCTGGTGGCGCTGGCGGCGTGGCAGATCGGCGATATCGAGCTGGCACCCGAGCCGACCAACAAGGTCGAGAACTATCAGCCGGACTTCACCGCCAAGAATCTGGTTACCACCCGCTTCAACGAGCAGGGCAAGCGGACAGAACGGCTGGAGTCGGAGTTTGCCGAGTATTTCCAGATCCTCGAACAGGCGACCTTCGACAAGCCGGTGATCTACATGTTCGATGAGAAGGGTGAGGCCGAATGGAAGGTGACGGCGCAGACCGGTGTCCTCAACACCGATGACAACGTGATCCTGCGTGACCAGGTGCATCTGGATGGCTTGTTGCCAGCCTCTTTCATCTCCACATTGGATACCCCATATCTGGAACTGGATCTGGTGACTCAGGATGTGAGAAGCAACCAGCATATCAGTATCCTGGGTCAGGAATTCCAGACCGAAGGGGTTGGCCTGAGAGGTCACCTTGGTCGTAAATATTTCGAATTACTGGATAAAGGCCATGCCACTTATTTCAATGAAAAACGTTAATCTGGCCCTCACCGCCCTGCTGTTGTGCGGCGTGGCGAACGCCAAAGAGTCCGACTTCGCCCAGAAAGTCTACGTGGATGCGGTCAAGCAGGTGGCCGAGATGCAGGATAACCGCATCACCTTCAGTGAGGATGTGATCATCACTCAGGGCTCCATCAAGATTAAGGCCGACAAGGTGGTGGTGATCCGCTCCGGCGAGAAGGGTGCCGAGGTGATGACCGCCTATGGCAACCCCGCGACCTTTTTCCAGGTGCTGGACAACGGTAAGCCGGTCAATGCCCATGGCAACAGCATCCGTTACGAGCTGAAGAACCGGCAGGTCACCATCACCGGCAACGGCCAGCTCAAGCAGGAAGACAGCCAGGTCAACGGCGATCTCATTCGCTATGACATCGTCACCCAGAAGATGATTGCCGAGAGCAAGGGCCCGGCCCAGCGCGTCAAGACGGTGTTCTTGCCGGATCAGGTTGAAAATTTCGACAAGCCCGCCGATCAGAAGAAGTAGGAAACGAGCCATGGCAGTGTTAAAAGCAGTTGGCCTGCAGAAGAGCTACAAGCGCCGCATGGTCGTCAGTGACGTAAGCCTGGAAGTGGGTACCGGTCAGATCGTGGGGCTGCTTGGCCCGAACGGGGCGGGCAAGACCACCTCCTTCTACATGATCGTGGGCCTGGTGCAGCGGGATGCCGGTCTCATCACCATCGACGATCAGGACATCAGTCTGCAACCCATGCATATCAGGGCCCGCAACGGCATCGGCTATCTACCGCAGGAGGCCTCGATCTTCCGTCGTCTGTCGGTGTTCGACAACCTGATGGGGGTCATGCAGACTCGCAAGGGCTTGAGCAGTGAGGAGCGGGAAGACAAGGTCGAGCAGCTGCTGGAAGAGTTCAACATCACTCATATCCGCGACAGTCTGGGGCAGAGCCTCTCGGGCGGAGAGCGGCGACGGGTCGAGATCGCGCGCGCCCTGGCGGCAGAGCCGAGATTTATCCTGCTTGATGAGCCTTTTGCAGGTGTTGATCCTATTTCTGTAATAGATATCAAGAAGATCATCCAGCATCTGAAAGAACGGGGGCTGGGTGTCCTGATCACCGATCATAACGTCAGAGAGACGCTGGATGTGTGCGAGAAGGCCTATATCGTCAGCCACGGCAAGATGATTGCCGAAGGCGCACCGGCCGATATCCTCGCCGATGAGCAGGTCAAGCGCGTCTATTTGGGCGATCAATTCAGTCTATAGTAAGGGTGCATCCCTCATTTTTGTTAGGTGACTGCCTCGCTGAACATAAGGATATCCCGACGTAGATGAAGCCGACATTACAGTTGCGTCTCGGTCAGTCACTGACCATGACGCCACAATTACAACAAGCGATTCGTCTGCTCCAGCTCTCCACGCTGGAACTCCAGCAGGAAATTCAGCAAGCGCTCGACAGCAACCCCTTGCTGGAGCAAGAGGAGAGCGAGGCACAGGAAACCAACCCGACAGAGGCAGTCGACGCCAGTCAGCTGGACTCCAGTGATGCCATGGCCCAGGACAAGATGCCCGATGAGCTGCCGGTGGATACCACCTGGGACGAGGTCTATTCGGCCGGTACGGCCCAGAGCGCAGGCCCCATCCACGATGGGGAAGACAGCGTCTATCAGGGGGAAACCACCGAGAACCTGCAAGACTATCTGTTGTGGCAGATGCGGTTGACGCCGTTCAGCGATCTGGATGCCGCCATCGCCCTCGCCATCATCGACGCCATCGACGATTCCGGTTATTTGACCGTCTCCCTCGAGGATATTCAGGTTGCAGTCAGCAGTGATGAGGTAGAAGTCGAACTGGATGAGGTTGAGGCCGTGCTCAAGCGGGTGCAGCATTTCGATCCGATCGGCATCGCTGCCCGCTCGGTCCAGGAGTGTCTGCTGATCCAGCTTGGCCAGTATTCGCCCGATCTGCCCTGGCTCAATGAGGCGAGGGAGGTGATCAGCGAGCACATGGACTTGCTTGGCAATCGCGATTACCGCACCCTGGCCCGCAAGACCCGTCTCAAGGAAAGCGACCTCAAGGAGGTGCTGGATCTCATCCAGCAACTGGAGCCAAGGCCCGGCAATGGCATCATCCAAGGCGAATCTCAATACGTGATCCCGGATGTCTCCGTGATCAAGAAGGGCAACAAGTGGGTGGTGGAGCTCAATCCGGATTCGGCACCGCGTATTCGCGTCAATGAGGCCTATGCTGCGATGGCTCGCAACGCGCGCAGCAGCACGGACACCCAGTTCATTCGCTCCCATCTGCAGGAAGCGAAGTGGTTCATCAAGAGTCTGGAAAGCCGCAACGACACCCTGCTCAAGGTGGCCAGCTGCATCGTCGAGCAGCAGCAGGGCTTTTTCGAATACGGTGAGGAGGCCATGAAACCCATGGTGCTCAACGACATCGCCGAGGCGGTGGAGATGCATGAGTCGACGATTTCACGGGTGACGACCCAGAAGTACATGCATACGCCCCGCGGCATTTTTGAACTGAAGTTTTTCTTCTCCAGTCATGTCAGTACGGAGGGGGGAGGAGAGTGCTCATCGACCGCTATTCGCGCTCTGATCAAGAAGCTGGTGACGGCTGAGAATCCAGCCAAACCGCTTAGTGATAGCAAGATCGCGGATTTGCTGGCCGAACAGGGTATTATGGTGGCGAGACGCACGATAGCAAAGTACCGTGAATCCTTGTTGATCCCGCCATCCAATCAGCGCAAACGCCTGGTTTAGGCAAACAAAAGGAAGACGTTATGCAAATTAACCTGACCGGACACCATGTCGAGATTACCGAAGCTCTGCGTGATTATGTGAACAACAAATTTGCCAAACTCGAGCGTCACTTTGACCATATCAACAACGTACACGTGGTGTTGAGCGTCGAAAAACTGAACCAGATTGCCGAAGCCAAGCTGCATGTCAGCGGGGGGGAGGTGTTCGCCAATTCGCAGCATGCCGACATGTATGCGGCGATTGATACCCTGCTGGATAAACTGGATCGGCAGATCATCAAGCACAAAGATAAGTTAAATCAAAAATAACTATGCAACTTGAACACATACTGAGTCGGGACTGCACCAAGAGTGCGGTCCCCTGTACCAGCAAGAAACGCGCCCTCGAGATCATCAGCGAATTGGCCGCAGAGCGCCTCGGCACCTCCCGTCAGGTGTTGTTCGAGAGCCTGCTGGCGCGGGAAAAAATGGGCAGTACCGGGATCGGTGCCGGTATTGCCATTCCCCACGGCCGGATCGACGACGCCTTTGCGCCGACTGCCGTGTTGATGACCTTCTCCGAATCCATCCCTTTCGATTCCATCGACAATCAACCGGTTGACCTGCTGTTTGCATTGCTGGTGCCGGAAAGCGAGTGCAAGCAGCACCTCAAGACCCTTTCCCTGATGGCATCCAAGCTGGGCGACAAGGCGGTCTGCCGCCAGTTGCGCCAGGCGACCAGCGATGAAGAGCTCTATCAGATCATGACCTCGGCCTGATGCCGGGCACGACATAGCCAAGTTGGCGTGAGGGGACAAGATGCAGTTAATAGTGGTAAGCGGCCGCTCGGGCTCCGGCAAGACCGTCGCCCTGAGGGTGCTGGAGGATCTGGGGTATTACTGCGTGGACAACCTGCCGGTGAATCTGCTACCCCAGCTGATCGTCTCGGTCGAGAGTCAGTATGACAAGCTGGCGGTCAGCATAGACGTACGCAACTTGCCCAGCCAGCCTGACAGACTGGACAACCTGCTGGCTCAAGTACGCAACGAGGGGCGGGTGGAGTTCTCCAGCTTCTTCTTCGATGCCGACAACACGACCCTGCTCAAGCGCTATGGGGAGAGCCGCCGGTTGCACCCCTTGTCGCGCAACAAGCTGTCACTGGATGAGGCGATCCGTGAGGAGACCCATCTGCTGGCACCGCTCTCCTCCACCGCCGATCTGCGTATTGACACCACCAGTCTCAGCATTCACGACCTGAGCGAGCTCATCAAGACCCGGGTGCTCGGCAAGAAAGAGAACGAGCTGGTGCTGGTGTTCGAGTCGTTTGGCTTCAAGTACGGCATTCCCAAAGATGCCGACTTCGTGTTCGATGCCCGCTTCCTGCCGAACCCGCACTGGATCCCCGAACTCAAGCCGTTCACCGGCCAGGATGAGCCGGTCGCCAACTACCTGTCCAACCAGCCGGATGTGATGCTGTTCACCCAGCAGATCGAGAACATGCTGGCGACCTGGTTGCCCCAGTTGGAGCGCAACAATCGCAGCTATGTGACCGTTGGCATCGGTTGTACCGGTGGCCAGCACCGCTCGGTGTTTGTCGCCGAGCGGCTGGCCAGCGCGTTCCGTCTGCTTGGCAAGAACGTGCAGATCCGTCACCGCACGCTGGACAAACGTTCACCGCAAGTCTGATAGACCAACAGGATGCTCAGATGACAGTTTCCGCCTCGGTAGAAGTCAAAAACAAGCTGGGTATTCATGCCAGACCGGCCATGATGCTGTTCGAGCTGGTACAGGGCTTCGACGCCCATGTGCTGCTGCGCAACGAGGACGGGGTGGAGGCCGACGCGGACAGCGTGATCGGCCTGCTGATGCTGGACTCCGCCCAGGGCAAGCAGGTGGAAGTCCAGGTGGAGGGGCCGGAAGAAGCAGAGGCCCTGGCCGCCGTGGTGGCGCTGTTCACCTCGGGCTTCAACGAGGAGTGAGCCCCGCTCCGGCTACCCTCATGATCCGGTGCGTGCCAGCCCCTTGAAAGTGGCAAAATCCCGACAAGCCAGCAGATTTCTGCTGGCTTTTTCGTTCATCAACGCCAGGAACAGATCGTAGAGCCCCATCGCCTCCTCGTAGTCGGCCTTGGCGATGGCCAGCACGAAGATGAGGGTGGCGGTCTCGCCGTTGCCCCAGTCGATGCCCTGTGGCGCCAGCACCGTATAGACCAGGGTACGGCGCGCCAGCAGACCGAGGGCGTGGGGCAGGGCGATGCCGTCCCCCAGCATGGTGGAGACGATGCGTTCCCGCTCATGCAATGAGCTCCTGAATCCGCTCTCCACCAGATCCTCGGCCTCCAGCTGATCGCAGATGCGGGTAAACAGCTGTGCCTGACTGAGCGGTTCCTTGACCACCATGAAGTGGTCGGCGTCGAAATACTTGTCCAGCAGATAGGGACGGGTGCGGTCGATCAGCACCAGTTTGCCGAGCTGTTCCAGCTGGTACTGGGTCGGGAAGGGGGCCATCTGCACCACGGGGACGTTCTTCTCGCTGACCTTGACCGTGCTGATGACGAAGTCCTGCACGATCCGCACCAGACCCTCGTAATCCCGCACCGACTCCAGGCTGGTCAGCTGCAGCTGGGGATATTCGCGCCTGATGCGCGCCTCCAGCACCCGGAAGGTGGCATTGCCGGCATCGCACAACAGCAGCGCCTGGGGCCGGCGACTGTAGCCGATGTCATGGTGGCGCTCCAGCCCGACCCCGATATGGATCACCAGGTAGCCGATCTCGTGGTGGGTCAGGTGGTAGGGGGTCTGTTTGATCCACTCCGAGAGGGCGGCCAGGGTGATGTCGTAGGCGAGGGGGTAGTACTGCTTGATGTGATCCGCCAGCGGATTGTGGCTGCCGACCTGGTATTTGATCCGCAGCAGCATGGCGCTGATATGGGTCAGCAGATCGGCGCGCAGCTGGCCGTCGTGGCGCAGATCGTAGGGATAGTGCTGGTGGATGTAATCCAGCAGGTGCTCGACCAGCTGGGCGCTCTCGGCGGTCATGGTCGCGCTGAGGTGCGGGGTGTCGGCGATGAGGCGCGCCTGGATCTGGATAGCGAGACAAGCTACCTCCTGCTCGCTCGGAGCGGTCAGGGTCGGCAGCTCGGCATAGACGTCGCGCGCCACCGCAGCCAAGGGCGCGGTGAGATCCTCATCGCTGAACTGCAGCAACTCATGACCGGCCGCCTGCCTCAACAGGGTGACGGCGCAGTAGAGGGTGAGCTGCTGCAGGCTCTCGTCGGCCAGCCGCAACTGGTGGCGACCGAGTTGGGCATGGATGCGATTGCCGACAACCTCCAGCGTCTTGCTGGGGCAGAGGTTCGGCAGCAGGCCCTGCAACGGGTTGTTGCGTGTCTGCTCCCGATAGAGCAGATGGGTGAGGCAGGCGCGGATGGCGGTCTCCTCGCCCTGGATGCGCATGCCGAGGCGTGGCTTGCTGTCGATATTGAGCCCGAAGTGGGCGAGCCGCTCCCGTACCTGTGCCATGTCCCCCTGCAGCGCCGCCCGGCTCAGATACCAGGTATCCGCCAGCGCTTCGAGCTTGATCCCCTGTTCGGCGCTGAGCAGCAGGAGCTGCAGGTGCAGCACCCGCTCACGGCTGGTGCGCGGCAGGCTGCTCTCCTGCTCCTGAGCCGCCAGCAACGCGTCGAACAGCCCCTGATTGTAGATCTTGAGCTGGTAGCCGCTGCCACGCTGATGGATCAGGTGGCCGCCATGGGTGGCAATCAGCTCGTTCAGGGTCGCCACATCGGTGCGCACCGTGCGGGTGGAGACGTTGAGGCGACGGGCCAGCTCCTCCTGTGGCAGGGGCTCGGCATGGAGCTGGGTCAGCAGTTGATGGAGTCTGGGGTGGGGCAGCTTGAGCATGGACGAAACGTGACTCCTGTCGCGAGAGAAGGGACCGATGTTAACAAGCTGATCATCAACAAGCCAGGCACCGGTCAGTGATCGGACCGGTGCCGCGCTTGATGTTATGCCAGCAGCCGTTTCACCACATTGAGCAGGGTTCGCACATCCGCGGGGCGGGTCAGGCCGCTGCCACTGTCGATGATGGAGCTGTAGACGTGGGGAATCACCTTCTCGACGCCGGCCGCCAGCGCGATGCGGACAATCTCTTCGACGTTGTCGAGGTCGATGCCGCCGGTGGGCTCCAGCCAGAAGCCGTGACGGGCACAGGCCTCGGCCACCGCCTGATACTCGTCACGGCAGGCGAGGCCTCCCATGGGGAAGAACTTGACCGAGCTGCCGCCCATGTCTTTCAGCAGGGCGATGGCGGTATCGATGGGCACTATGCCATCCGTTTGCCCGGCGCTAAGCGGGCCGGTGGAGATCTTCACCATGCCGGGAGTGCCGGTCGGCGAGATCAGGCCATTGACCAGCGTCTCTGGCTGGCCGAGCAGCGCCCGGCTGGCACCGACCCCGGTGAACACCTGATTGACATGCTGGGGCTGCAGTTGGCGGGCCAGCTCGGCCACCATGGCGGACTGTCTGGGATCGCCGGCACCCAAGCCGATGGAGAGGGCATTGTCGATCAAGGCGGCGTATTCGCGCATGTCGGCGACGGCGGAGGGTACGTCCGGGTAGTTCTTGGAGAGTACGCCGACCAGCACGTGGCCTTCGGCCGCCTCATAAATGTCGACGGCGTTTTGCCTGGACCCAGCCAGCACGTTGAGACAGACACGGTTGCGATAGTAGTTGGGAGTAAGGGACATCAACGGTTCTCCTGAATGATCTGGGCAATGGCGGCATGGATCTGATCGAGCTGGGCCGGACTGACGCTGCGCACGTCGATCTCGATGTGGCCTTCGTTGGCCTTGTAGCCACGGCAGTAGATGGCGGGGTTGCCCTGTTGCAACCGAGCCACTACCTGTACTGTGCTGATGCCGAGCTGCTGGTGGTCGAAGGCGATGTCGGTACGGGCGATGTCACGGCCGGCGCTGTCCCACACCACCCTGGCGCTGACACCCGGCAACTGGTTGAGCCGCTCGATGAAGGGGGTCATCTTGGCCACCATGGCGGCGCCGCTCTCCTTCTCTTTCTCCAGGTAACGCTCGATGGCATGGGTCAGGCCGAGGATCCCCTCCTTGCCCACCTTCATGGCGCGGCCGATACCGCCTGACTGCTGCTTGACCCACTCCACATATTGGCGCTTGCCGAGCACCAGCCCGCTGGTGGGCCCTTCGATGGCCTTGGCACCGCTGTAGATGACCAGATCCGCCCCCATCTGGTAGTAGAGGCGCAAGTCTTCTTCCGCGGCCGCATCGACGATCAGCGGCAACTGATGAGCCCTGGCGACCTCGGCGGCCTGGGCCACCGACAGAATGCTCTTCTGCACGCAGTGGTGGGACTTGATGTAGAGGATGGCGGCGGTATTGGGGGTGATGGCGGCGGCCAACTGGGCGGGGGAGCACTCGTTGGCATAGCCAGCTTCCACCACCTTGCCGCCCCCCAGGTTGACCATGGTGCCGACCGGGGCGCCGAAGTTCACGTTGTGGCCCTTGGGCAGCACGACTTCGGTCGGCACCGCGTGACCGTGGGCGTGCAATTGCTCCAGCCGGTAGGGGTCGCCGCGCACTATCACGGCGGCCACCGACTGGGCGATCCCGGCGCTGGCGCAGGAGACCACTACCGCATCTTCTACCTCAAGCAAGTTGGCCAAGTAGGCGCCGGTCTTGTTGATCAGATCCTTGACCTCGAAGTAGTGACCGAGGCCGAAGTTGACCGCGTCAACCACCTCCTGCTCCGGGGTGGAGACGCCGAGCAGGGTCATGCGGCCGGAGGCGTTGATCACCGGTTTGAGCTGATATTTCTCATAGACAGAAGACATGGTGTGATTTCCCATAGTGAGTCAGAACCAGGTCGCCGCCCACCAGGGCGGCGAGGGGACGCAGTTGCCGGTCGCCGCGACGCGACTGGGTTTCGGTATCCATAAACAGGGCCGGGCCAGAGGCCAGTTCGAACAAGGTCAGATCGGCGTCGGCCCCTACCTCGAGCCGTCCCTTGCCGGTCAGGCGCAGCGCATCGGCGGCCTGGTGGGTGACGCAGGCGAGCACCTGCTCCAGCGTCATGCCGATGACGAGAAACTTGGACATCACATGGGCCAGGCTGTAGACCGGTCCCTTGATGCGGTTCTTGCAGTAGATGTCCGAGCTGATGGTGTGGGGCAGGATCCCCTGGCGGATGGCGAGTTCTGCCACCTCGAAGCTGAAGCTGGCCCCGCCGTGGCCGATGTCGAGCCGTAGACCCCGTTGCAGCGCCTCGCGCACCGCGACGCGCAGCTCACCGGCCGGAGTCAGGATGCGGTTCGGTTTGCCGTTGAAGCAGTGGGTCAGCAGATCGCCGTCCCCCAGCAGGGCGACGATCTCATCCAGATCCGGTGGGGTGTTGCCCACGTGCACCATCAGCGGCAGCTTGCCGTTATCGCGCTGGATCTGCTTGGCCATGCGCAGCGGTTGCAGACCGTTCTCCCCCACCACGCTGCCACTCATGCGTGCCTTGATGCCGACGATAAAGTGGGGATGGCGGCGGATGGCCGCCTGGGCCAGCGCAGGATCGATGTCGGCAGGATTGGCCAGCTCATTCTGGCGCAACAGGCCGATGCGGGAGATGTTGAGCAGGGCGTGCACCCGGGTCTTGCAGTCGGCGGCCAGCCGCTGGAACGCATCCACGTCGTCGGCGCCCGTGCTGCCTGCATCGATGACAGTGGTGACGCCGGATTCCACGCCCACCTTGTCCGGTTCATCGTTATAAATGGGGGAGGCGGGATAGCAGTGGGTGTGGCTGTCAATCCAGCCGGCACTCACCCCGATCTCACCCGCTAGAGTAAGGGTTTGCTTCGCCGCTGATGCTGCTGGCAGTTGGCCGAGGGCCGCTATCTTGCCGTCCAGAATGGCGATGTCGATGAGCTCGCCATTTCCCTGGCGCCCCGCTCTGATGATGATGTCGTACATGCTGATATCCCTCTTGGAACCTGCTTGCGTTCTTACTGCGAGGCCGTGATCAAGGCTCATGTGCTGCTCGGAATCCTCATTTATGTCTATAAACTCCGGTTCCTGTGCTGCTCTTCACCTTGCTGACGACCTCTCGCGACAGATCGCAAACAGGTTCTTAAATGCCGCCCCGCGGGGCGGCATTTGGTTAAGCCAGGGCGACCGGGAAGAAGGTGCCGAGCAGCATGGCACCCAGGATGGCGCCACCGGTGATGGGCTTGTTCCAGATGTAGAACAGCAGCGCACCCAGCAGGGAACCCAGCCCGATGGGGATGGAGGCCCCCATGGCGGAGAGGATGATCAAGGGGCCGAGGAAGCGGCCCGAGCTGTTGCCAGCGCCCATCATCACGTCCGCCCCGTAGGTGGAATTGCTCTGGTTGATGGTGAACTTGCGCGCCAGGATGATCACATAGCCGATGGCCAGACCAATCCCCATGCCGGTGACCAGGGAGGCGCCAAAGTTCTCTACCGGATAGATGATGCCGGCACCCAGCAGCAGGGCAGGCACGCCCAGGCCGACGCCGGTCTGGATGGCGCCGCCGATGTCCAGGATCCCCACCAGGGAGCCCTCGATGATGCGGGCAAACAGGAAGCTGGCACCGAAGGCCGCGACCGCACCGTAGGCACCGGTGTCCATGCCGGCTTTCAGCATGGCGACGAAGGCCACCTCGTTGAAGGCTCCGACGCCGTACAGGTAAAACATATGGGTTCCGGCAAAGACCCCGGCCGACAGCAGGCCGACGAAGATGGGGAAGGACCAGTCCGCGTACCAGAAGTTGTTTTTCAGTTTCTCATCCATGTCGGGGTCCTTTATTTGCCGCTCATCAGGTTATGGACATTTTCCAGCCACAGGGGGATCCCCAGGTGGAAGGACTCGATCAGTTTCATGTCGAAGCCGCGGAAGAATCCGCTCAGCACGAACAGCAGGACGATGGCCGCCATCATCACCTTGGTGACATGGTTCCAGCCGCTCTCTTCCACGCCCTTGCCGATCAGGATGCCGAGCACCAGACCCGGTACGGCGTTGCCCATGATGAGCTGCGCCAGACCGCCGAAGATGGTGGCCCAGAAGCCGGACTTCTTGCCCGCCTCGATGGCGGCCAGCCAGAAGATCACCGGCATGACGGTGTTGACCAAGAGGTTGGCGGCAGGCACCAGCACCTTGACGGCGGTGACCTGCAGGGCGGCGGGGACGGCGGCGGCCGTGCTGTTCAAGAAGGCAACCACGATGGCGCCTATGATGCCGCCGGCGATGGCCATCTTCTTGGGGTCATGCAGGGTACTGGTGATGTCCCGGTTCTTGACCAGCAGCGCAGCCGTGGCCCAGTGGGGGATGATGCGGTGATCCACATCCTGAGTGAAGGCGCCTGCCGCCACGGTGGAGGCCCAGGCATTGAAGAAGAAGCCAAGACCGAAGGAGAAGTGGGAGGCGGGATCCCCCTCGCAGGAGTTGAGCTCCCCCAGGGTGCGGAAAGCCCCCATGCCCTGCACGGTCGGGGCGTGGAACATCCGTGCCGCCCCGACCCCCACTCCGACGCCGACCAGGCCGCCGATGATGAGTGACTTGAGAAATATGATTAGAAACATCCAACATGTCCTTTTGTGGTGTTAGACAAGGCTGAAAGCCACTTTGTCGGCATCCAGGCTGGTGACTTTGACCGTGATTTCCAGCTGGACGCGGAATTCGCGGCGTTGGCGCGGCAGGAAGAAGAACAGGAACTTCTCCACCCGGACCGACTCCTCGGCCTTGAGCACCGCGACCTCGACCGGTTCGATCCGCAGCATCACGCGCGGGTTGTCCTTGAGCAGGCTGGGTTGCACCTGGCTGAGGGCGGCAGCGAACGCCTGCTGGCGAGTCGCCCCCTTGCCGTTGACGATGACCTGGGTGGTGAAGTGTTCGTTCATCAGGCGCGACCGTGCTTCTTGGCGAAGGCTTCGACCAGCTTCTGGCCGAGCTCTTCCTTGTCCATGAAGCCAAAGCCGAGCACCACGCAGCCGTCGTTGATGGCGGTCACGCCCTCTTCGACGGAGCGCATGCCGTAGCGGCACTTGTAGCCGTACTTGGTCTGGGCGGTGATGGCGCCGGCGCCGCCGCTGCCGCAGAAGGAGATGCCGAGATCCGCCTGCTCCTTGTTCATCACATCACCGAGCTTCATGTCGGCGGCCATGCCGGGGATCACGGTCACGCTGGCGCCGGCGGCTTCTGCCCCGGCACCCACTTTCTGGCCCTTGCCGAGCCTGTCTCCGATCACGAGTTTGATAACTGACATTGGGGTATCTCCTTGGGTTAAAGGCCCAGCACCGAGCTGAGTTCATTTTCTTTGGCCACTTCGAAATGGACCGACAACAGGTGGGCCTCTTCGTGGGCCAGCTTGTCCAGCCAGGCGACGACCTGTTCGGCCAGTCGCAGGGAGAGGGGGGAGATCTCATCGAACAGGCTGAGATCGACCTCCGGCAGGGATTCACCGCTATGGGAGCGCCACACCATGGCTTTGACGTGGGAGGCCAGCATCTGTTGCTGCACCTCGTTGGGACGGATGCCCTGATCAGCCAGCAGGTGGTAGATCCGTGCCAGGGTGAGCTCCGTCTTGCGTTGCAAGGCGGGGCTGTCCGGGGTCAGGGCACTGTCATGAGTGTCGGTATTCAAGGTCTGCTCTCCAAGGCTGGCAGAAGGGATGTGACTACCCTAAGGCGATGGCGCGGTGTGGAGGAGGCAGCCTTTTTCCGATTCGAAGCGGAAATTCCAGGCAAAGACCTGTTTAATCCCGCCATTTTGGGGGGGCGGAGGTCCAAAGAGGGCTGCTAGAGGCTGATCGAGTGTGATCGGGGCCATATTTTGGTGGGCAGAGTGAGGCTTGGTTTGAGGGGCGAAACTGTGAATCAGCTCACGGACGGGGCGATAACGGAAAGGTAAATAGCAACGAGGGACACCCTGGTGCCCCTCGTTGTGAAACGGGAAATATGGTTAGCTGGGGGAGGCCGAGCTGCTGGCTGGCAGGTTCTGATAGCGCACGTCTTCCTCGATGACGACCTCGACCTCCAGCGGTTTGCCGTTGCGGATCACCGAGATGCGCAGCTTGGTGCCGGGGCGGCTCTCGACGATCTTGTCCATGACGGAGCGCACGCCGCTGATGGCTTCGCCATTGACCTTGAGCAGCACATCTCCGCGCTTGAGGCCCGCCTTGCTGGCCGGTCCGTCGGGATCCAGACTCTCCACCACCAGGCCCTGCAGATCGCCTAAGTTCATCATGCGCGCGACTATGGGGTTGATCTCGACGCTGGAGATGCCGAGGTAGCCGCGAATGACCCGGCCGTTGGCGATCAGCTCGTCCATGATGCGTTTGGCCAGCTTGTAGGGGATGGCGAAGCTGATGCCGTAGCTCTCCTGATTGCCGTTGAGGTGATAGGCGGCGGTGTTGATGCCCACCAGATCGCCGCGGCCGTTGACCAGGGCGCCGCCCGAGTTGCCCTCGTTGATGGCGGCATCGGTCTGCAGCAGATCCTGCCGGCCGTTGCTGTCCGGTCCCATGCTGGAGAGACCGATGCGTCCGGTGGCGCTGATGATGCCCTGGGTGATGGTCTGGCCGACGTTGTAGGGGTTGCCGATGGCGAGCACCACGTCCCCCACGTCCGGCAAGCGGTCAGGATCCTGCGGGATCACCGGCAGGTTGTCCGATTCGATGTAGAGCACCGCGAGATCGGTCAGCTTGTCGGTGCCGACCAGCTCGGCGCTGAAAACCCGGCCATCTTGCAGTGCGACGATGATCTGATCCGCGTCGGCAATGACGTGGTAGTTGGTCAGCACGTGGCCGCGCTGGTTCATGATGACCCCGGAGCCCAGCCCTTGCGGCCTGAGTTCGGCCTTCTCGCCGCGATTGCCGGCGAAGCTGCGGGTGTAGATATTGACGACGGCGGGGCCGGCGCGATGGGCGGCGTAGGAGAAACTCAGCTCACGGGCATTGGTGATGAGGCCCGGCAGGGGGGCGCCACCCCGAAAATTGGGGAACAGCAGCAACAGGAGCGCGGCGACGGTGAGGCCAAAGCCGACAGACTTGCCCAAGTAACTGATCAAAGGTGGGATTTTCATGTCATTCTCATCCGTACATGCTGCGCGCAGAGAATAACATTATCGGTGGATAAAAATCACCCGCGGCGGTTGCCGCGGGTGTGAGGGACTTAACGTATCACCAAATAGAGCGAGGAGTCGCCACGCTGGATGTTCAGCGCCAGCACCTCCGGCTTGTCTTTCAATGCCTTGGTCAGCTCTCCCAGAGAGTTGATGCGCAGGCGGTTGACCCCGATGATGATGTCACCCTTCTGCAGGCCGGAGGCGGCGGCAGGGGAGCGCGGATCGATATCGGACACGGCCACGCCGGTCACCGGCTCTGTGGTGGTGCTGAGCTTGGCCCCTTCCAGTGCCGGATGCAGGGCGCTGGCGAGGATCTCGCTGTCATCGGCCTTCTTCAGAGTGACCTTGACGGTCTGCTCCTTGCCATCACGGATGAGGCCAAGGGCAACCTGCTTGTCGGCACCCATGGTCGCAATCTTGGCGCGCAACTCACCGAACGAGCGGATGGGCTTGCCATCGATGCTGATGATGATGTCGCCCGCCTTGATGCCGGCCTTGTCGGCGGCGGAATCAGGCATGACCTGGTTGACGAAGGCACCGTCCTTCTTGTTGTAGCCGAAGGACTTGGCGATGTCGGTGGTCAGCTCGGTGCCGGTGATCCCCAACTGGCCACGGCGTACCTCGCCGTACTTGACGATCTGATCGGACAGGTCTCGCACCATGTTGGACGGAATGGCGAAGCCGATGCCGATGTTGCCACCGTTCGGACCCAGGATGGCGGTGTTGATGCCGATCAGCTCACCGCGCAGATTGAGCAGGGCGCCGCCGGAGTTGCCCGAGTTGATGGCCGCATCGGTCTGGATGAAGTTCTCCAGGTTCTCGATGTTGAGGCCGCTGCGACCCAGAGCACTGACGATACCCGAGGTCACGGTCTGACCCAGACCGAAGGGGTTGCCGATGGCCAGGGCGTAGTCACCGACTCTCAGGTCGTCGGAGTCGGCGAACTTGATTTGCACCAGGTCCTCGGCCTTGATCTGCAGCAGGGCGATATCGGACTGCTTGTCTTCGCCGATCTTCTTGGCTGCGTACTCACGACCGTCCTTCAGATTGACCTTGATCTCGTCCGCCTCGTGGACCACGTGGGCATTGGTGATCACATAGCCCTTCTTGGCATCGATGATGACGCCGGAGCCCAGCGCCTGGAAGGGCTGCTCGCTCACCTGCTCGTCAGGCATGTTGGGGCCGAAGAAGAAGCGGAATTGTTCCGGCAGACGCTGGCGGGTGATCTTCTTGCCAGAGACGGAGATATTGACCACGGCAGGGGTGACCTGCTCGAGGACGGGGGCCAGGCTCGGCATCTCCTGGTTGTTCGCCAACAGCGGCAGGGCAGCTTGTGCTGGCGCTGCGGACAGGGCGATACCGACACTGAGGGCTAATACACTGAACACAGAAAGAGATTTACGCATATGAGAAACAGCTCCCAGAAAAAGTTGCATTGCAATCGTCAAGGTCTGACCACGATAAGGCGTAATTAGTTCCACCAGGGACTAGCTGGGTTGCTTGAGCAGCCCGGAAGCCCCGGCGTAGTCACGGGGTGGCAGACCCGGTTCTTCGTTGGCGGAGGCATCGTTGACCTCGTCAGGCTGGGGCTCGCGGAACAACGGCTCCTGTACTTTGGCCAGGAACTTGCTCTGCTCGGCCATGTGGCGGTACAGGGTCTGATATTGATCGGCCAACTGCTCCATCAAGGCGGCGCTGTCGGCAAAGTGGGTGGTGATCTGGCCCTGATAGCTTTCCAGCTCCTTGTGAGCCTTCTTCAGCTCCTGTTCCAGGCGCCCGGCATCCCGGCTGCGGACAGTGAAACGACCGACCACAACGCCGATGATGAGGGCGACGACCGCCAGCAGGATCCCGTTTAACAGAGTCATAGATGCTCCTTGTTACAGCTAATTCGATGAGTGTTGAGACGGCCGAATTGGCCGCGATGCCTCGTGGGCACTATACCGTGCACCCCGAGAGCGTGATACTATTTTGTCCTTCATTCAGGGACTTGGAGGCGGTTTACAGGATGACCCCGCAGCAAAAATATCAGCAGGATTTGCAGCGTCCCGGCTTTTTGGCCGACCCGGCTCAGGCGATGGCCGTGGCCCGCCTGGAGAGACTCTATCAGGATTTGTGCGCCAGCCCGACTCCGACCAGATCCCGTGGCTTGCTCGGCTGGTTGCAAAAGCCCAAGCCCGCCGCTCCCGTCCTCGGTCTCTATATGTGGGGCGGAGTGGGCAGAGGCAAGACCTGGCTGATGGATACTTTTTTCGAGAGTCTGCCGGGGACGCGAAAGTTGCGCATCCATTTCCACCGCTTCATGCACCGGATCCATGCAGAACTACAGGCGCTGACCGGTCAGCCCGACCCGCTCAAACTCATCGCCAGCAAGCTGGCCGGCGAAACCGATGTGATCTGTTTCGACGAATTTTTCGTCTCCGACATCACCGATGCCATGTTGCTGGGTACCCTGTTCCAGGCACTGTTTGGTCACGGCGTGGTGCTGGTGGCGACCTCCAACATCCCGCCCAAGGAGCTTTATCGCAACGGTCTGCAACGAGCACGGTTCCTGCCGGCCATCGAATTGATCGAGCGCCACTGCGAGATACTGAACGTGGACGGTGGCGTTGACTACCGGCTGCGCACCCTGGAGCAGGCGGAGATCTACCACTTCCCGCTGGATGAGCAGGCCAGGTGCAATCTCGATCGTTATTTCGGACAGTTGAGCGGCTCGGCACAGATCAATGCGGCCATGCTGGAGGTCAATCATCGCCAGTTGAGCGTGCTGGGGATGGGCGAGGGGGTACTTTATATGGAGTTCGATCAACTCTGCTGTACCCCGCGTTCGCAAAGCGACTACATCGAGCTGGCCCGGGAGTTTCATACCGTGTTGCTGGCCAATGTGCAGCCGATGGGGACGGGGACGGATGATGCCGCTCGCCGTTTCATCGCCATGGTGGATGAGTTTTACGAGCGGCACGTCAAACTCATCCTGTCGGCGGCGGTGCCCATGGTCGAGCTCTACGGAAACGGCCTGCTGAATTTCGAATTCAAGCGCTGTCTTTCGCGGCTCCAGGAGATGCAATCGCACGAATACCTTGCCAGAGTACACCTTCCTTAGTCACAATACCCGAGCCTGCCAGTCGGATGGGCATCTGCGGCAGGTAGGGCCGGGCGACATTTGCTAGCTTCATGGCAGTGAAATTAGCAGGTGATATTTAAGGCAACTTCACTTATAATCGCCCGGCCCACGTTACAGCTGTCGATAAGACAGCAACACTTTAAGCTTTACTTGTATTCGAAGGGGTACAGGTAGGCCATCGTTTGTTGTTTGTGGGAGAGCCCCCATAAGCAATTGGGTCTGTAACAGGTAATTGGGTTTAACTTAATGAAAACTTTCGTTGCCAAGCCAGAAACCGTAAAACGTGACTGGTACATTGTGGACGCAGAAGGTAAAACTCTGGGTCGTATCGCAACCGAGATCGCTGCTCGTCTGCGTGGTAAGCACAAAGCTGAATACACTCCGCACGTTGACACCGGTGATTACATCATCGTTGTAAACGCTGAGAAGGTACACGTAACCGGTAAGAAATTTACCGACAAAATGTACCACGCTCACTCCGGTTTCCCGGGTGGTATCAAGTCCATCAGCTTTGACAAGCTGATTCAGCGTAAGCCGGAAATGGTAATCGAAGCTGCCGTCAAGGGCATGCTGCCGAAGGGTCCGCTGGGCCGTGCCATGTTCCGTAAGCTGAAAGTTTACGCAGGCGCAGAGCACGCTCATGCTGCTCAGCAACCTCAAGTACTGGATATCTAACGGGAACTGGCAACATGGCAGAAAATCAATACTACGGTACCGGCCGTCGCAAAAGCTCCACTGCTCGCGTCTTTATCAAAGCGGGTAGCGGTAAAATCGTAATCAACCAGCGCTCCCTGGAGCAATACTTCGGCCGTCCGACTGCCCGCATGGTAGTTCGTCAGCCGCTGGAACTGGTTGAGATGACCGAGAAACTGGATCTGTACATCACCGTTAACGGTGGCGGCATCTCCGGTCAAGCTGGTGCGATCCGTCACGGTATCACTCGTGCTCTGATGCAGTACGACGAGACCCTGCGTGGCGAACTGCGTAAAGCTGGCTTTGTTACTCGCGATGCCCGTAAGGTTGAGCGTAAGAAAGTCGGTCTGCACAAAGCACGTAAGCGTCCGCAGTACTCCAAGCGTTAATTCGCTTTTGGTACGCACTCTCACGAGTGTCAAAAAAGCCTGGCAACTGCCAGGCTTTTTTTATTGGTAACATTACATACCCCAATGCTAACCACGCGTCACAAAAGACAAAAAATTGTGTATTTATTGTTTTTGCCCCTCGCTTCTCTTTCTTGTCAAATTGTTATCTTTTCTTTAAAATTTCCATGGTCTTTCTGTGTCAATTGCCACTCCGCTTCCGCAGCAGTTGTCATGGGGAGAGGAGATAGGAAACGGGGACACTATAAGAATGAGCGGAGTCCACATGGGAGAGTTTTTGGATGAGCAATGCGCCAGTTGATACCGGTCGCCGCAGATTTCTTACCTGGTCAACGGTTGCCGTTGGCGGAGTAGGAGCTGCTTTTACCGCAGTGCCGTTTATAAAGTCATGGAACCCGAGTGCCAAAGCCAAAGCGGCAGGGGCTCCGGTAGAAGTGGACATCAGCAAGTTGGAGCCGGGTCAGCTCATTCGCGTCGAGTGGCGCGGCAAGCCGGTCTGGGTGGTGAAACGCACCAAGCAGACGCTGGATGCCCTGGCAACACACGATGCCAAGTTGCGCGATCCTGCCTCCGATGAGCCACAGCAGCCGGATTACGCCCACAACGGTTACAGATCCATCAAGCCGGAGATCTTCGTCGCCGTCGGTATTTGTACTCATCTGGGTTGTTCTCCTTCTTATCTGCCAGACAGCTTCGGTGAGCAGGTGCAGGGAGTCACGTCCGGCTTCTTCTGCCCGTGTCATGGCTCCAAGTTCGACATGGCTGGTCGAGTGTTCCAGGGTGTACCTGCACCGCTGAATCTGGTCATTCCGCCATATCAATTTCTTAGCGACACCACCATTCTGGTCGGTGCCGATGGCAAGGAGGCCTGACCATGTTTACCAAACTGCTGGGCTGGGTTGATGATCGTTTCCCGCTCACGGCCATGTACAACGACCACATGGCCAAGTATCCGGCCCCCAAGAATCTGAATTTCTGGTACTTTTTTGGTTCCCTCGCCATGCTGGTGCTGGTCAACCAGATCATCACCGGCATCTGGCTGACCATGAACTACAACCCGTCGGCGGAGGGTGCTTTTGCTTCCGTGGAATACATCATGCGGGATGTGGATTACGGCTGGCTGCTACGCTACATGCACTCCACCGGTGCCTCCGCCTTCTTTGTCGTGGTCTATCTGCACATGTTCCGCGGCATGATCTACGGCTCTTACCAGAAGCCGCGTGAGTTGCTGTGGATCTTCGGCATGCTGATCTTCCTGGTGCTGATGGCGGAAGCCTTCATGGGCTACCTGCTGCCCTGGGGACAGATGTCGTTCTGGGGTGCCCAGGTCATCATCTCGCTGTTTGGCGCCATCCCGGTCATCGGTGACGATCTGACCCTGTGGATCCGGGGTGACTATGTCATCTCCGGCGCTACCCTGAACCGCTTCTTCGCGCTGCATGTCATCGCGCTGCCGCTGGTGCTGGTGATGCTGGTGGCCATGCACATCCTGGCGTTGCACGAGGTGGGTTCCAACAACCCGGACGGCATCGACATCAAGAAGCACAAGGACGAGAAAGGCTGGCCGCTGGATGCGGTGGCGTTCCACCCTTACTTCACGGTCAAGGACATGATTGGGGTGGCGGGCTTCCTGTTCCTGTTCTGCGCCATCATCTTCTTCAAGCCGGACATGTGGGGCTACTTCCTCGAGAAGCCGAACTTCGAGGTGGCGAACGGCCTGAAGACCCCGGAGCACATTGCCCCGGTCTGGTACTTCACTCCTTTCTACGCCATCTTGCGGGCGGTGCCGGACAAGCTGCTTGGCGTCATCATGATGGGCCTGTCCATCGTAGTGTTGTTCCTGTTGCCCTGGCTGGATCGCTGCAAGGTACGCTCCGTGCGCTATCGCAGCACCCTGCACAAGCTGAACATCGCTCAGTTCGTGGTCTGCTTCGTCATCTTGGGTGTGCTGGGCGTGCTGCCATCGACCCCGACGCTGACCCTGCTCGCGCAGATCTGTTCACTGGGGTATTTCGGGTTCTTCGTCCTGCTGTTCTTCTACAGCAAGAATGAAAATACCAAGCCGCTGCCGGAGAGGGTGACATTCAAATGAAAAGAATAATATTTGCAGTGCTGGCCCTGTTGCCCAGCCTGGCCTTCGCCTCCGGCAATGCTTTTCCGCTCGACAAGGCGGAGTACGATCTGAACGACAAGGTCTCCTTGCAGCGTGGCGCCACCACCTTTATGAACTACTGTGCGGGTTGCCACTCCACCCAGTACCAGCGCTACAACCGGGTCGCCGCCGATATCGGCATCCCGGAGGAGCTGATGCGGGAGAACCTGGTCTTCACCGGCGCCAAGATCGGCGATCTGATGAAGAGCGCCATGTCCGAGAAAGACGCGGCGCGCTGGTTCGGTGCACCGCCGCCGGATCTGACTCTGGTGGCACGGGTGCGTGGTGCGAACTGGATCTACACCTATCTGCGTTCCTTCTACGTGGATGAGACCCGTCCGTTCGGAGTGAACAATGCGGTATTCCCGTCCGTGGGCATGCCCCATGTGCTGGAGCCGCTGCAGGGAACGCCCCGCGCCGAGTTTGCAACTCACGAGGTCGATGGGCAGTCGGTGCAGCAGGTTGTCGGCATCAAATCTGACGGCAACGGTGAAATGAACAACGAAGAGTATGATCAGACGGTACTGGATCTGGTAAACTTCTTGGTCTACTCGGCTGAGCCGGTACAGCAGGAGCGCGAACGCATGGGCTTCTGGGTACTCGGATTCATCGTTATCTTCTTCATCTTCACTGTGCTGTTGAAGAAGGAATTCTGGCGCGACGTTCACTAAGCGACCAGATCAGGGTAATATGACGCACGGCAATGAGGTTCGAAATGCTTCATTGCCGTTTCTGCTTTTTAATGACGGGAGGGTTCAATGGCTGTAGCTGCCAATAAGCGTTCGGTAATGACGCTGTTTTCCGGTGCCAACGATATGTTCAGCCATCAGGTGCGTATTGTCCTGGCGGAGAAGGGTGTTAGCGTAGATATCTGCCAGGTTGATCCGAGCAACCTGCCGGATGAGCTGGCCGAGCTGAACCCGTACAACACTGTACCGACCCTGGTGGATCGCGAGCTGGCGCTGTACACCTCGCGCATCATCATGGAATATCTGGACGAGCGCTTCCCGCACCCGCCCCTGATGCCGGTCTATCCGGTGGCTCGCGGCAACAGCCGTCTGATGATGCATCGCATCGAGCTGGACTGGTACTCCCTGGCCGACAAGATCATGGCGGGCACTGACGTCGAGGCCGCTCGTAGCGAGCTGCGTGACAACCTGCTGGCCATTGCGCCGATCTTCGGCGAGATGCCGTACTTCATGAGCGAAGAGTTCGGTCTGGTCGACTGTTACATGGCCCCGCTGCTGTGGCGTCTGCCGAGCCTCGGCATCGACTTCACCGGTCGTGGTGCCAAGGAGCTGAAGGCTTACATGGTACGTCTGTTCGAGCGTGAATCTTTCCAGGCTTCCCTGACCGAAGCCGAGCGCGAGATCCGTGCCAGCGTATGAGTATGGAACCGACCATGACACCCAGTCGCCCGTATCTGTTGCGGGCGTTCTTCGACTGGCTGCTGGATAACGAACTGACCCCCCATCTGGTGGTCAACGTCAATATTCCCCATGTGATGGTGCCGATGCAGTTCGTGCAGGATGGCCAGATCGTCCTGAACATAGCACCCCGGGCCGTAGGCCAGTTTCACATGGACAATGAGGCTGTCAGCTTCAGCGCCCGTTTCGGTGGTGTGTCGCAGCAGGTCTATATCCCCATGGCGGCCATTCTGGCCATCCATGCCCGGGAGAATGGTGTGGGAACCCTGTTCCCGCCCGAGCCGGGTTATGATCTCTGGCTGGAGCAGGCCGAGGCGCCCGCCGAGCCAGAGCCGGAACCACCGCGCCCAAGCGGTCGGCCGACCCTGAAAGTCATCAAATAAAAAACGCAGCCAACTGGCTGCGTTTTTTATTTGATCCTCGCCGGCTTAGTTTTGGGCAAACTCGAAGGCCTTGATCACCTGCTTCACGCCGCTGACGTGGCGGGCGATTTCGACCGCCTGATCCCCTTCCTTGCGAGTGACCAGACCGATGAGGAACACCTCGCCATTCTCGGTCACCACCTTGACCTTGGTGCTGTCGAAGTCTTTGGTGCCCAGCATGTCGGCCCGTACCTTGGAGGTGATCCAGGAGTCGTTGCTGCGCACGCCAATGCTCACCGGTTTGCCGATCCGCAGCTCATTGTAGACATGACGCACCCCTTCGATGCGGCCCACGATCTTGCCCGCCTCCTGCTTGTAAGCATCGGACGGCGTCTGACCGACCAGCAGGACGCGGCCGTTGTTACTGTAGACACTGACCTTGCTGGCCGCATTCAGCTGCTTGTTGTCCGCCAGCAGATTGGCCGCCTTCAGCTCGATGGCCTGATCGTCCCATTGGGCGCCCAGGGTGCGGCGATCGCCGGTCGCCTTGGCGGTACCGGCGGCACCACCGACCACGACGGCGGCGCAGCCTTGCAGCAGCAGAGAACCGGCGAGCAGGCCAAGTACGAGAATATGCTTGTTCATGGTTTCAATCTTCCTGTTGCGGGAAAAGTGTCTGGTCGATGAGATCACAGAGGCAGTGCAGGGTCAACAAGTTCACCTCCAGAATGCGAGGGCGACGGGCCGACGGCACCCGGACTTCCACATCATTGGGACCGAGCAGGCCGGCGATCTCGCCGCCATCACCACCGCCGAGCACTATGATGGTCATGTCACGGGAGAGTGCGGCTTCGGCGGCCTTGATCAGGCTGCGGCTGTTGCCGGTGGTGGTGATGACGACCAGGATGTCGCCGGGCTGACCAAGAGCTCTGATCTGTTTGGAATACACCTCTTCGAAGCCGTGATCGGTGGCGATGGCACTGATGGTTGCCATATCGGGGGTGAGTGCCAGCCCCGGCAGGGAGGGGCGCGGCGTCTCGTAGCAGTTCACCAGTTCGGAAATGAACAGCTGAGCCAAGGCCGAGGAAGGACCGTTGCCGCAGGCCATCACCTTGTGGCCATTGAGCAGGCAGATGGTCAGCATCTGGGCCGCGGTGTGGATGGCCTCCGGCAGCGCCTCGGCAGCGGCTATCTTGGTCTGGATGCTTTCGGTGTAATTCTCTTTGATGGGATCAGTCATGGAGTCCTCTTAAAATGCGTTCTGGATCCAGTCTGGCTGGTCGCCCTCGAACGCGATCACATCGAATCGGCAGGCCTGACTGGCCTCGTTGATGGCATGTTGCTTGAAATAGTGGCGGGCGGCCAGCACGATCTTGTGCTGTTTGCGCCGGGTGACCGAGGCGGCGGCCCCACCATGGCTGGTGTGGGCACGATATCGGACTTCGACAAACACCAGAGTCTCCCCCTGGCGCATGATGAGATCGATTTCCCCCCCCCGGCAGCGATAGTTGCGAAGCACGGGTTGCAGGCCACGGGCCTGCAACCAGCGTTCAGCTACTTGCTCAAAGTGCTGTCCCTTGCTCATCGTTGCCGATGGCAACAGGTTCAACCACTGCTGGTGCAGTCTGGTCAGTAGCTTCTTCATGAGGGCTGCTCTCTGGCTGGGGCAGGGCGCTGTCGCTGACCAGCTTGCCATCCTGGTAGACGGCCCAATCCAGCATGCGCACTATGTTGCCATGGGGATCCACGCTCAGCTGCCCGCTCATGCCCGGTTGCTGCATGGCGTTGACCTTGCGCATCTGCTGCAGGTTGCCGGCCAGGCTGACCGCATCGTAGCCGAGGGCAAACAGACGCAGCAGGTCACCCTGGGTCTGTGGCCAGAGCAGGGCTATCTGCTCCCGCTCTTTCTCGTAGCCACCCAGCAGCAGCGGCATGTCGGCAATATGCATGCCGTTGAGCTCGGCGGCAACTTCGGTGGCCCCGCTGTCATAGCCTCGCGAGCTGCTGTAGATGGGCAGGCTGCCCATGGGATTGACCGAGATGTCCACGTAGGGCTTGATCATCCGGGTCTCCAGGCTGTTGGCGACCACATAGACGGCGTCGATGCTGCGAGGGGCGGCTTCGGAGAGCTGGACGATTTCTCCTGCCCGGGCGGTGGAACGACCGCTCAGGGCGTTCTTGACCATGCCCTGCACCTCGTTGCGTGCCCCGAAGGTGGCGACCACGGGTTTCTCCTGGCTGACGCCAGCCCAGGCTTGTTCGAACGCCTTGATGCTGCTGTAACCAATGCGGCCTTGCGCCGCGATCAGTAGCGGCTTGCGATAGCCCTGACCATAGAGGTACTGGGCGGCCTGGCTCGCGTCGGCGGCGGCGGAGAGGGAGAAGTAGTAGGTGTTGTCGTTGACGATGGGCTTGTCCAGCTCATTGAGGGCCAGCACCGGCACGGTCGGATTGGACTTGAGCAGCTCCTCGACCCTGTCCTTGAGCAGCGGGCCGATGATCATGTTGGCCCCCTCCTGGATCGCCTGTTTGTAGAGCTCCCCCATCGCCTTGCTCTGGGTGTCGTAGAAGTTCAGGGTGAATTGCCCCTGATTCTCCTTGTAGGACATCAGCATGCCGTTGCGAATGGCCGCGCCCTGCGCCTCCAGGTTACCGGAGAGGGGCAGGAAGACGGCCACCTGCTGCAGCGAGCCTGCGTCGCTGGCGGCCAAGTCACCCAGACCGGCTGGCATGTCGGTCTGGGCGGGGTGGTTCGGGAAGGTTTGCTTCCAACCCGCGAGTTGGCGCGCGAGTTGGCTGGGCTGGGCGCCAAATTCGTTCACCAGCGCGGCCAGTCGCAGCCAGCCGGTGGTCACGTCGGGGGCCGGGGCCTCTTCCAGTGCCTGCAGGGTGGACGGTGTCATGCTTTTGAGCAGCGACCAGATCTGCTGGTGGTTGGTCGACAGCTCATTCTGGGCCAGGTAGGGTTCCAGCAGGATCAGCGACTTGGCAGCCCCGAACTGGTTATTGATATTGAGCTGCAGCACCACGCGCTGGCGATACCAGTCCTTCTGGGTATCGGCATCGAGTGCCACCTCGGGCTTGCCCTCCAGCAGGATCAGCGCCTGATTGGCATTGCCCTGGGCCAGCAACAGGTGTGCTTGCAACAGTTGCAACTGCGCCTGCTGTACCGGGCTCTGACCCTGCTTCTGCAGTTGCTGATAGAGTGCCGCGGCCGGTTTGGCCTGGCCGAGCGCCAGGTAGCTGCGCGCCGCCATCACCTGCCAGGTGAAGGCTTCGGCCGGTTTGGCAGGGTCGACCTGCTCCAGATACCACTGGGCATTCTTGGTCAGATCCGAGAACGCCGATGGCATGCCCGGCTGCCCGGAAGATGGATTGGGCTCCGACGCACAGGCGGCGAGCAGTACTGCCGCGAGTAGGATGCCGAAGAGTCGTGATACACTTAGCTGCTTTGTAACCCGGTTCAAGTTCATTCCCCGACCAGTGTTGAAGTTCCCCATAGTGTAAACGGGCCAATATGGCGACACAATTGTCGGGACACTCGGAGATCCCATGAGTGACATCCCAACCCTGTATATAGTCCCCACTCCCA
This sequence comes from Aeromonas sp. TECH754, assembly GCF_056279295.1. NCBI lineage: Bacteria > Pseudomonadati > Pseudomonadota > Gammaproteobacteria > Aeromonadales > Aeromonadaceae > Aeromonas > Aeromonas sp. TECH754. The sequence continues at coordinate 4,380,213 of NZ_JBWBRA010000001.1, forward strand.
TCGGTAATCTGGCGGATATCACCCAGCGTGCATTGAACATTTTACGCAGCGTCGATCTGGTGGCCGCCGAGGATACGCGTCATACCGGTATCCTGCTCAGCCACTACCAGATCTCGGTACCGACCTTCGCCTTGCACGATCACAACGAGCAGCAGAAGGCCGATGTGTTGATAGGCCGGATCAAGGAAGGCAAGAGCGTGGCCCTGGTGTCGGATGCGGGCACCCCCCTCATCAGCGACCCCGGTTATCACTTGGTCACCCGCTGTCGCGAAGCCGGGGTCAAGGTGGTGCCGTTGCCGGGCCCTTGCGCCGCCATTACCGCACTCTCCGCCGCCGGCCTGCCCACCGACCGTTTCGCCTTCGAGGGATTCTTGCCGGCGAAGGCCAAGGGGCGCGACGACAGGCTGCAGGCCGTCATCGAAGACACCCGTTCCCTGGTGTTCTACGAATCCCCGCGTCGGGTGCAGGACACGGTGGAAGCAATCGCCCGCATCCTGGGAGAGCGCCAGGTGGTGGTGTGCCGTGAGCTGACCAAGACCTTCGAGTCCATTCACGGTCTGCCCGCCTCCGAGATGCTGATCTGGCTCGGCGAGGACGATAACCGCTGCCGTGGCGAAATCGTGCTGGTGGTGGCCGGAGCCAGCAAGATCGATGAAGAGCTGCCTGCCGAGGCGCTGCGCACCCTGGGGCTGCTGGTGGCCGAGCTGCCGCTGAAGAAAGCCGCCGCCCTCACCGCCGAGATCCACGGGGCGAAGAAGAATGCGCTCTACAAATATGGCCTCGAGCATTACTGAGTCGTATAAAGGCGCGGAGAATCGACGTTGTAGCAGTGAGATAGGCTGCTGGATGTATAAAAACTGGTGTAACTCTCTATCGAAATGTAGCCGTCAGCACCCTGAATGGACGTAAACGGCAATTGTCGGTTTACCCGGGGCTGTGGACAAGGCTATAATCCGCGCCCGGAGTCGGCTGGGCAATCGCTGCTTCGTCGTTGTGTCCCTCGGGACAGACGGGCGGAGGGGAGGAAAGTCCGGGCTTCATAGGGCAGGGTGCCAGGTAACGCCTGGGAGGCGTGAGCCTACGACCAGTGCAACAGAGAGCAAACCGCCGATGGCCCGCAAGGGATCAGGTAAGGGTGAAAGGGTGCGGTAAGAGCGCACCGCGCGACTGGCAACAGTTCGTGGCACGGTAAACTCCACCCGAAGCAAGACCAAATAGGCCCCTATTGGCGCGGCCCGCGTTGGGGGGCGGGTAGGTTGCTTGAGCCAGTGAGCGATTGCTGGCCTAGAGGAATGATTGCTACCGGGGCAACCCGGAACAGAACCCGGCTTACAGGCCGACTCCGACCTATTCCTGAAGAGCCTTGCGATTTATCGCGAGGCTCTTTTTTATTACCGGAAAAATATGCTGCATGTGAGTGCAAGATATCTGGGTACTCTGAGGATGATGCAACCAGGTTGCTTTTAAAATCATGATATTACGGCCGAAGCGTGCATAGTTTCGGCATCAGAAATGGTCGTATTGAGGCGTCCGGGAGTATTCGATGGTCCTTCCACCTTGTTTATTTTTTAATTGATTTCAATTAATCGCTCTGTGGCTATCAGAAATAACTCGTGGAAAATCAACTCATTTAATCGGTAGTGTCCCAACGCTGCGTCAATATGTTCCCCATGCCCGAGATCCTTGCTTGAAAAGCCCTCAGCACGTCCTTAAACTTCAAGGTGGGGAAAAGTGGATCAAAGTGGTTTTATGGGGCAATCTGCCCCCTTAACTCACCTTCGGGGACTGCAATTTGTTGCGTGGCGCTCACGCCATCAGCCTGGACAGCAAAGGGCGATTGGCGATTCCGACCAAATATCGAGATTGGCTGCGCGACGAATGCGACGGCCAGCTGGTCTGCACCATCGACATCGCTCACCCCTGTCTGCTGCTTTATCCCCTGAACGAATGGGAAGAGATAGAGCGCAAGCTCAAGACGCTTTCCAGCACCCAGCCGGCAGAACGCCGCCTGCAGCGCCTGTTGCTCGGTAATGCCGTGGAGTGTGAACTGGACGGCAATGGCCGTCTGCTGCTCAGCCAGCCGCTGCGCAGCCATGCCGGATTGGACAAGAAAATCATGCTGGTGGGCCAGCTCAACAAGTTTGAGCTGTGGGATGAAGCCCGCTGGCAACAACAGATCAATGACGACATTCAGGGCCTGCCCGAGGATGACTGGGCAAGCTCACCACGACTACAGGATTTTTCTCTATAAATGACCCAAGCCGCTGAACACATCACAGTGCTGTTGCACGAAGCCGTTGAAGGGCTGGCCATCAAGCCGGACGGCATCTACGTCGACGGTACCTTTGGCCGGGGTGGTCACTCTCGTCTCATTCTCCAGCACCTTGGCCCGAACGGCCGGCTGATCGCCATCGACCGGGATCCGCAGGCCATCGCCGAAGCCGCCAAGATCCAGGATCCCCGTTTCGAAATCGTGCACGGCCCTTTCTCCGGCATCACCTCCTATCTGGATGCGCGTGGCTTGCTGGGCAAGGTTGATGGCTTCCTGCTGGATCTCGGGGTTTCCTCCCCCCAGCTCGACGATGCCGAGCGTGGCTTCAGCTTCATGAAGGACGGTCCGCTCGACATGCGGATGGATCCGACCAGCGGTCAGAGTGCCGCCCAGTGGCTGGCCAAGGCCGATGTGGACGATATCGCCTGGGTCTTGAAGACCTTCGGTGAAGAGCGTTTCGCCAAGAAGATCGCCCGCGCCATCGTCCACGATCGCGTCACCGAGCCCTATGTTCGCACCCGCCAGCTGGCGGAGATGATTGCCCGGGTCAACCCGAGCAAGGAGAAGGGCAAGCACGCCGCCACCCGCAGTTTCCAGGCCATCCGCATCTACATCAACAGCGAGCTGGACGAGATCGAAACCGCGCTGGACGGAGCCCTGCAGGCGCTGGCCCCCGAAGGACGGCTCTCCGTCATCAGCTTCCACTCGCTGGAAGACCGCCTGGTCAAACACTTCATCCGCAAGCACGAGAAGGGACCCGAGGTGCCGCGTGGCATCCCGTTGACCGAAGCCCAGCTCGCCGGCGGCCGCAAATTGAAATCGATCGGCAAGGCCCTCAAGCCTTCCGAGCATGAAGTCACCGAAAACAGTCGTTCCCGCAGCTCGGTGCTGCGGGTCGCCCAGCGTCTGGCGGACTGATCATGAGCGAGGTGCGCGTCCATCTGTCCAAAGAGATCGTCGGCGATCTCTGGCGTCACAAGCTGCAGATTGTGTTGGTCGTCGCTGTGCTGATCACCGCCTTTGCGGTGATCCTGGTGACCAACATGACCCGCGGTTTGACCGCCAAGCAGAACGATCTGATGGCGGAAGAGGATCGGCTCAACATCGAGTGGCGGCACCTGCTGCTGGAGCAAGGTACCCTGGCAGAGCACTCCCGGGTAGCGAGTCTGGCCATGGATAAATTGCAGATGGCTCGCCCGCTGGTGACCACCGAGAAGGTAATAACCCAACCATGACACGCAAGGTCGCCCCCAAGGCATCGACAAAGGACAAAGCCAAGGCTAAAGCCCCGTCACTCTACCCGTGGCGTTTTCGCACGCTGATATTTTTTATCGGTATCGCCTTCGCGGGCCTGATCCTGCGGCTGGCCTGGATCCAGGTGATCGATCCCGATCGCCTGCGTCAGGAAGGGGACATGCGTTCCCTGCGCACCACCTCCACCCAGGCCGTGCGCGGCATGATCACCGATCGCAACGGCGAACAGCTGGCGGTGTCGGTGCCGGTGGAGGCGGTCTGGGCCGATCCCAAGACGGTGCACGAGTCCGGTGCCATCCATAACGAGCGCGCCTGGCTGGCGCTCTCTGCGGTGCTCAAACTCGACATCAACACTCTCAAGCACCGTATTTCCAATCCGAGCAAGCGCTTCGTCTATCTGCAACGCCAGGTGACCCCGGCGGTGGCGGAATACATCAAGGGTCTCAAGCTCGGCGGCATCTACCTGCGGCCGGAGGCGCGTCGTTTCTATCCGACCGGCGAGATCAGCTCCCACCTGGTGGGGGTGACCAACATCGACGGCAGCGGGATCGAGGGGATAGAGCGCAGCTACAACGAGTGGCTGACCGCGACCCCCGGCGAGATGCGGGTGCGCAAGGACAGGCAGGGCCGGGTCATCGAACGGCTCGGACTGGTCAAGGAAGGCAAGAACGCCAACGATCTGCAACTGAGCATCGATCAGCGGGTGCAGGCACTGGCCTATCGCGCGCTCAAGCGGGCCACCGACGAGAACAAGGCCACCTCCGGCTCCATGGTGATGCTGGACGTGAAGACCGGCGAAGTGCTCGCCATGGTCAATACCCCCTCCTACAACCCGAACAACCGCGGTCAGTACCAGAGTTTCCGGGTACGCAACAGGGTGGTGACCGATACCTACGAGCCGGGTTCGACCGTCAAACCTTTGATCCTGCTCAGTGCCCTGCAGGCGGGCGTGACCAGCTGGAAGGACACCATCCAGGGCGGACCGCTGTTTATCGGGGCCAAGCAGATCCGCGATGTGAGTATTCACAAGGCGACCAACCTGTACGACATCCTGCGCTACTCCTCCAACATCGGCATGTCGCGCATCGCGCTGCGGATGCCGGCGCAGGAGATGATCAACACCCTCAGCATGGTCGGCTTTGGCATGGACACCGGCAGTGGCCTGATGGGCGAGAGCAGCGGCATGCTGCCCCAGCGTCGCCGCTGGTCCGACATCGAGCGGGCGACCCTGTCGTTCGGCTACGGCCTGCGGGTCACCCCGCTGCAGCTGGCTTCCGCCTACGCCACTTTGGCCAACAAGGGCAAGCGGGTGCCGCTCTCCATCATCAAGGTGACCACCCCGCCCAAGGGTGAGCAGGTCATCGACCACAACAATGCCACCGCCATGTTGCAGGCGCTGGAGTACGTGGTCAGCAACGCCATTCCGAAGGCGCAGATCCCGGGTTACCGGGTCGGCGGCAAGAGCGGTACCGCCAAGGTCGCGGTCGCGGGTGGCTACGGCAAGGACTACATGGCCTGGTTTGCCGGTTTCGCCCCGGCCAGCAACCCCCGTTTCGTCATGGTGGTGGTGATCAACGAGCCCAAGGGCAGCGCCTACTACGGTGGCGCCGTCGCGACACCGCCGTTCGCCGAGGCCATGGGGGGCGTGCTGCAGCTGTTCAACATTCGTCCCGATGCCATCCCCACGGCCGTTCCACCCAAGCTTGCCCGTACGGAGGCACCTCTTGCACCGCGCACTTAATCAGCCTCTGGCTTTCATCTGTTTCGGGGCGCATCCCATGTTGTGTCGCGGTGTGAACGCCTGCATTTCTGCCCATACGGAGGCCTCCCATGTTGCACCGCGCACTTGATTCATTGCTGCAGCCCCTCGGCCTCTCTGCCCCGGCGCTTCCCCTCACCGACATCCAGCTGGACAGTCGGCGAGTCGGACCTGGTTGCCTCTTCATAGCCATTCGTGGCCACCAGGTGGATGGCAGACGTTTCATCGAACAGGCGGTGGCTCAGGGAGCCGCCGCCGTCCTGTTTGAAGAGGATGGCGAATTTACTCCGCCGCCACTGACCGTGCCCTGTTTCGGCATCCCGGATCTGCCTGTCAGACTCTCCGAGCTGGCCGGTTATTTTTACGATCAACCCGCCCGCAAGCTGCAACTGGTCGGCATCACAGGTACCAACGGCAAGAGCACCACGGCCCTGCTGGTGGCGAACTGGCGCACCCTGCTGGGGGGCAAGGCCGGAGTGATGGGCACCATCGGCAACGGCCTGTTTGGTGAACTGGTGGAAGCACCCAACACCACGGGCAGTGCGGTGGAGGTGCAAGCCAACTTGGCAACTCTGCAAGGGCAGGGTGCGGACTTGGTCGCGATGGAAGTCTCCAGCCACGGGTTGGTCCAGCACCGGGTCGCGGCCCTGCCGTTTGCTGCCACCGTGTTCACCAACCTGAGCCGGGATCATCTGGACTATCACGGCACCATGGAGGCCTATGGCGCCGCCAAGGAGGAGCTGCTCAAGCTGGTGGACGAGCGGCATGCCGTCATCAACGCCGACGACGAGCTGGGTCAACGCTGGCTTGCCCGTTATCCCGCCGCCGTGGCCTTCGGGGTCAATGGTCCGATTGAAAACCATCCAGGGCGACAATTGACGGCGCAGGATCCCCGGTTCCACCAGCAAGGTTTTCACACACGCATTAACTCCAGCTGGGGGAATGGTGTATTATCCGCCCCCTTGCTCGGCCGCTTCAATGTCAGCAATGTGCTGGCGGCGATGGGCGCCATGTTGGTGCTCGGCTATGAGTTCGACGCCCTGCTGGCGACGGCCCCGAGCTTGCAAGCGGTGACCGGCCGCATGGAGTGTTTCGGCGGTGGCGATGCGCCCCTTGCCGTGGTCGATTATGCCCACACCCCGGATGCGCTGGAAAAAGCCCTGCAGGCCCTGCGGGTGCACTGCGAAGGCCGGCTCTGGTGCCTGGTGGGGTGCGGTGGCGATCGGGATCGCGGCAAGCGTCCCATGATGGCCGCCATGGCGGAGCAGTATGCGGATCGCGTGATCCTGACCGACGACAACCCCCGTACCGAGGAGCCGGCCCAGATCATGGCGGACATGGTGGCGGGTCTTGCCGATCCCGGCGCGGTGCAGATCGAACACGACAGAACCCGGGCGATCGCGCTGGCACTCGGTCAGGCGAGCAAACAGGACATCATCCTGGTGGCCGGTAAGGGTCACGAGGATTATCAGATCATTGGTACCGACAAGCGGCACTACAGCGACCGGGAAACCGTCGCGGCCGCCTTGCACACACTATTGGAGTCATTCAAATGATGACCCTCAGGCTTGCCGAACTGGCGCAGGCGCTCGATGCCCGTCTGATCGGCGGCGATGTCGAGATCACGGCGGTCAGCACCGACACCCGTACTCTGGGTGCCGGCGCACTGTTTGTTGCGCTGCGCGGCGAGCGCTTCGACGCCCACGATTTCTGCGAGCAGGCCGTAGCCGCCGGGGCCTCCGCCCTGCTGGTGGAACGTGAACTGCCGCTGGCCGTACCCCAGCTGATCGTGGCTGACAGCCTCAAGGGGCTGGGCCGTCTCGGCAAACTGGTGCGTGAGTGCATCAACCCCAAGGTGCTGGCGATCACCGGTAGCTGTGGCAAGACCACGGTCAAGGAGATGGCGACCGCCATCCTGCGCCACGAAGGGGAGGTGCTGGCCACCGCCGGCAACTTCAACAACGAGGTGGGGGTGCCGCTCACCCTGCTGCGTCTAGAGCCGCAACACCGCTTCGCGGTGCTGGAGCTGGGTGCGAATCACCCGGGTGAAATTTCCTGGACCACCTCCCTGGCCCAGCCCGATGCCGCCATCATCAACAACGTGGCAGCGGCCCATCTGGAAGGCTTCGGCTCCTTGGAAGGGGTGTTCCACGCCAAGAGCGAGATATTCGAAGGTTTGCGCGAGCAGGGCTCGGCCATCGTCAACGCCGACAACGAGTTCTGGCCCAAGTGGCAGCAGAAGGGCATTCACTGTGCCTTCTCCATCGAGGATCGGAACCAGCCGTTCCATGCCCGTGACATTCGTTTCAACGCAGAAGGCTGCGCCGAGTGCGTGCTGGTGACGCCGCAGGGAGAAGTGAGCCTGACCCTGGCCATTCCCGGCCGTCACAATGTGGCCAACGCCCTGGCCGCCACCGCCGGTTGCCTCGCGCTCGGTGCCTCGCTCGCCTCGGTCAAGGCGGGGCTGGAGCAGATGGCACCGGTCAAGGGCCGTTTCTGCGTGCAGCGCTGGGGTGGTCTCACCCTGGTGGATGACACCTACAACGCCAGCGTGGAGTCCGTGCTGGCCGGTATCGATGCCCTGACCGCCATGGGCGGCTACAAGGTGCTGGTATTCGGTGACATGAAGGAGTTGGGTGAGGAGTCCGCCGAGCAACACGCCCGGGTCGGACGCCACGCCAGCGAGCAGGGCCTTGACGCCGTGCTGACCGTAGGGGAACAGAGTCGTCACACCGCAGATGCCGCGGCTGGCCGACATTTCGATAACAAGGCATCGTTGTTTGAAGTGCTTGCGCAAATGATAAATACACATCAAGAAATTTCGATTCTGGTCAAGGGCGCCCGTGGCTCCCGCATGGAAGATATCGTGGAGATGGTCAAAGGCCGTCAGGAGTCAGCCTCATGCTAGTCTGGCTGGCAGAACTGCTCACCCCGCACTTCACCTTCTTCAACGTCTTCTCCTACCTGACGTTTCGCGCCATCCTGTCGATCATCACCGGTCTGACGGTGGCGCTCTGGATGGGGCCGCGCCTCATTCGTCGCCTGCAGATCATGAAGTTCGGCCAGGTGATCCGCAACGACGGTCCCGAATCCCACCTGAGCAAGAAAGGCACCCCGACCATGGGCGGCCTGATGATCATCGCGGCCATCTTCATCTCAGTGTTGCTCTGGAGTCGCCTCGACAACCCCTATGTCTGGCTGGTGCTGTTCGTGCTGGGTGCCTACGGCGCCATCGGCTTCGCCGACGACTACCTCAAGGTGGTGCGCAAGAACACCGACGGCTTGATCGCCCGCTGGAAGTACTTCTGGCAGTCGGCGGTCGCGCTGGCCGTGGCGGTGTTCCTCTACAGCACGGCCACTCACGATGGTCAGACCCAGCTGGTGGTGCCCTTCCTCAAGGATGTGATGCCGCAACTCGGGCTGATGTTCATCGTGCTGACCTATTTCGTCATCGTCGGTACCTCCAACGCGGTCAACCTGACCGACGGCCTGGATGGCCTGGCCATCATGCCGACCGTGATGGTGGCGGGGGGCTTTGCGCTGATCGCATGGGCCACCGGTAACGTCAACTTCGCCAACTACCTGCACATTCCCTATGTGCCCTACACCTCCGAGCTGGTGATCGTCTGTACCGCCATCGTCGGCGCGGGCCTTGGTTTCCTCTGGTTCAACACCTATCCGGCTCAGGTCTTCATGGGGGACGTCGGTTCCCTGGCTCTGGGCGGCGCGCTCGGTACCATAGCCGTGCTGGTGCGTCAGGAGTTCCTGCTGGTGATCATGGGCGGCGTCTTCGTGATGGAGACCGTCTCGGTGATCCTGCAGGTGGGATCCTACAAGCTGCGCGGTGTGCGCATCTTCCGCATGGCCCCGATCCATCACCACTATGAGAAGAAGGGTTGGCCGGAGCCGCGCGTCATCGTGCGCTTCTGGATCATCACTCTGATGCTGGTGTTGCTCGGTCTCGCTACGTTGAAGGTGAGATAAGCCATGGTCATCATCATCGGACTCGGTAAAACCGGACTCTCCTGCGTCGATTATTTCCTCGGCCGCGGCGTGACGCCGTTGGTGATGGACACTCGCGCCAATCCTCCCGGCAAGGAGCAACTGCCCGCCGAGGTGGAGCTCATCCATGGGCTGGATGCGGAGCGACTCAAACAGGCCCATATGATAGTGGCGAGCCCGGGTATAGCCCTGGCCACGCCGGAGCTCAAGGCCGCGGCCGAGCGCGGTATCAGGATCATCGGTGATATCGAGCTGTTCGTGCGCGAGACTCAGGTGCCCGTCATCGCCATCACCGGTTCCAACGGCAAGAGCACGGTGACCACGCTGGTGGGCGAGATGATCGCCGAGGCGGGCCTCAAGGTCGGGGTCGGTGGCAACATCGGCACCCCGGCGCTGGACCTGCTCAAGCAACCGATGGAGCTCTGCGTGCTGGAGCTCTCCAGCTTCCAGCTGGAGACCACCCACAGCCTGCGCGCTGCCGCCTCCGTGGTGCTCAACCTCTCCGAAGATCATATGGATCGCTACGCCGGCATGGCCGATTACCGCGCCGCCAAGATGGAGATCCACCAGCACTCCAAGCACATTCTAATCAACCGCGATGACCCTCAGACCCTGCCCGATGTGGGGGATGTGTGGCAGAGCTTCGGCCTCGACTGCAATGGCTACGGCCGCTGTGAGCTGGCTGGCCGCCACTGGCTGACCCTGCATGGCGAGCCGCTGCTGGCGGTGGACGAAATGAAGATCGTCGGTGCCCACAATCAGGCCAATGCCCTCGCGGCCATGGCCCTGTGCGATGCGGTCGGTATTCCCCGTGAGCCACAGCTGCGGGTGCTGCGCCGGTTCGAAGGCCTGCCCCACCGTGCCCGCTTCGTGCGGGAGGTGAATGGGGTGCGCTGGATCAACGACTCCAAGGCCACCAACGTGGGCGCCACTCTGGCCGCCGTGGCCGGGGTGCGCGAGTCGGTCAAGGGCCGCTTGCTGCTGCTGGCCGGTGGTCAGGGCAAGGGTCAGGATTTTGGTCCGGTGCAGGCGCTGCTCGGCAACCAGATCGACCATATGTATTGCTTCGGTCAGGATGCGGACGTGCTGCTCGCCCTGGGTGAGCAGACCGAACGGGTGGCCTCCCTCGATGCCGCCATCGCCAAGGCGGCGGCCGATGCCCGCCCGGGTGACTGGGTACTCTTGGCCCCCGCTTGCGCCAGTCTGGATCAATTCAAATCTTTCGAAGCGCGCGGCGATCGTTTCACCGAATTGGTACAAGCCCTATGAACGCTCTTCGCGTCGTCGCAGGCTTCTTGCAACGCTGGTTGTTACCGGCACGCCCTGCCGGTCTCTACGATCGGCAACTGGTGGTACTGGCGCTGGCGCTGATGTCGGTGGGTCTGGTGATAGTGGCATCCGCCTCCATTCCCGAGGGCATCGCCCTTGGCAACGATCCCTTCATGTTCGTCAAGCGCCACGGCCTGTTCCTGGTGATGGCGCTCGGCATCTCCTGGTTCGTGCTGCAGGTGCCCATGGCGCGCTGGCAGCAATACAACAGCCCCATGCTGTTGCTCGCCATCCTGATGCTGGTCTTGGTATTGCTGGTGGGACGCAGCGTCAACGGTTCGGTGCGTTGGTTGCCGCTTGGCCCCTTCAACCTGCAGCCGGCCGAATTCGGCAAGCTGGCGCTGTTCGTCTATCTGGCGGGCTATCTGGTGCGTCGCCAGAGCGAGGTGCGCGAGCGCTTCATCGGCTTCATCAAGCCCATGGCGGTGCTGTTCGTGGTGGCTATCCTGCTGCTGGCCCAACCGGATCTGGGCTCGGTGGTGGTGATGTTCGTGACTTCCCTTGGCATGCTGTTCCTGGCAGGGGCGCGGCTGGTGCAGTTCATCGGTCTCATCCTGGTCGGGGTGAGCGCCGTGGTGACCCTGATCATCGCCGAGCCGTACCGGATGCGGCGGGTGACCTCCTTCCTCGATCCTTGGGCCGATCCCTTCGGTAGCGGCTACCAGTTGACCCAGTCGCTGATGGCGTTTGGCCGTGGCAGTTGGTTTGGCGAGGGGCTCGGCAACTCCATCCAGAAGATGGAATACCTGCCGGAGGCCCACACCGACTTCGTGTTCGCCATTCTGGGCGAAGAATTGGGCTATGTCGGTGTGCTGGGCGCGCTCTTCCTGATCTTCGCGCTGGCGATCAAGGCACTCAAGCTGGGGCACCAGGCGCTGGTGGCCGAGCGGCTGTATGAAGGCTATCTGGCCATCGGCATCGGCATCTGGTTCAGCTTCCAGACCTTCGTCAACGTCGGCGCGGCCAGCGGCATGATGCCGACCAAGGGGTTGACCCTGCCGCTGGTCAGCTATGGCGGTTCCAGTCTCATCATCATGATGGTGGCGGTGAGCATGTTGATTCGTATCGATTTCGAGTTGCGCCAGGCCAGTGCCCAGGCGCGCGTGCGGGAGGTTTCGTGAGCAAGACGTTATTGGTGATGGCAGGCGGTACCGGGGGCCATGTGTTCCCCGGCTTGGCCGTGGCCGATCGCCTCAAGGCACAGGGCTGGACCGTTCACTGGCTCGGCACCGCCGACCGGATGGAGGCCGAGCTGGTGCCTGCCCACGGTTATCCCATCTCCTTCATCGACATTCAGGGGGTGCGTGGCAACGGCATCAAGCGTCTGCTGACCGCCCCCTACCGTATCGTGAAATCCGTGCTGCAGGCCCGTCAGGTGCTCAAGACCATCAAACCCGACGTGGTGCTCGGCATGGGGGGCTTCGCCTCCGGTCCCGGTGGCGTTGCCGCCTGGCTGTCCGGCATCCCCTTGCTGCTGCACGAGCAGAATGCCGCGGCCGGCATGACCAACAAGCTGCTGGCGCGTATTGCCAAGCGGGTGCTGATGGCCTTCCCCGGCGCCTTTGCGCCGAGCGCCCGCACCGCCGTGGTGGGCAACCCGGTACGCCCCGAAGTGGTGGCCCTGCCGGACCCCCAGCTGCGTAGCGAAGCCGAGCCATTGCGCCTGTTGATCGTCGGCGGCAGCCTGGGTGCCAAGGTGCTGAACGACGTGGTTCCTTCCGCCGTTGCCGCCGCTGGTGTGCCCATTGAGGTACGTCATCAGACCGGCAAGGGCAACAAGGACACTGTGGCAGCGGCTTATGCCCAACAGGGGGTCGATGCCGAGGTGAGCGAATTCATCAAGGACATGGCCGATGCCTATGCCTGGGCCGATCTGGTGGTGTGCCGCGCGGGAGCCCTGACGGTCTCCGAAGTCGCCGCCGCCGGGCTCGCCGCCATCTTTGTGCCGTTGCCCCATGCGGTGGACGATCACCAGACACGCAACGCCCTGACCCTGGTCGACGGCGGTGCGGCCGAATTCCTGCCCCAATCCGAACTGACGACGGCTTCCCTGGCCGCGCGTCTCTCCTGGCTCGCCGGGCGCAGGGAAACCCTATTGAACATGGCCCAGGCCGCTCGTCGCGTCGCCATTACCGACGCCGCCGAACGGGTTGCCGATGAGTGCAAACGCCTCGCAACTGGGCAGACTGAGAGAACACTATGACCAAGGTTGAACTGGCAAAACTGCGTACCGTGATCCCTGAAATGCGCCGGGTGCGCCGCATTCACTTTATCGGCATAGGTGGTGCCGGTATGGGCGGGATCGCCGAGGTACTTGCCAACGAGGGCTATCAGATTTCCGGCTCCGATCTGTCGCGCAATGCGGTGACCGAGCGACTGGCCTCCCTCGGCGCCCACATCTTCGTGGGGCACAGTGCCGAGCACGTGCACGAGGCGAGCGTGGTGGTGGTGTCGACCGCCATCAGGCAGGACAACCCCGAGCTGCTGGCCGCCCGCGAGCTGCGCATTCCCGTGGTGCGCCGTGCCGAGATGCTGGCGGAGCTGATGCGCTTCCGTCACGGCATCGCCATCGCCGGTACCCACGGCAAGACTACCACCACCAGTCTGGTGGCGAGCATCTATGCCGAGGCAGACAGGGACCCTACCTTCGTCATCGGTGGCCTGCTCAACAGTGCCGGCACCAATGCCCGCCTGGGCAGCAGCCGATACCTGATTGCCGAGGCGGATGAGAGCGATGCCTCCTTCTTGCATCTGCAACCCATGGTGTCCATCGTGACCAACATCGAAGCGGATCACATGGACACCTATGGCGGCGACTTCTCCAAGCTCAAAGCCACCTTCATCGACTTCCTGCACAACCTGCCGTTCTACGGACTGGCCGTGGTCTGTGTGGACGATCCGGTGATCCGTGGCCTGTTGCCCGAAATCGGCCGTCCGACCATCACCTACGGCCTGTCCGATGACGCCGACGTACAGGTGCTGGACTTCGTGCAGACCAGCCATCGCAGCCGCTTCCGGGTGCGCCGCAAGGATGCCGGGGAACTGCTGGTCACCCTGAATCTGCCGGGGGTACACAACGCCCTCAACGCCGCCGCCGCGATTGCGGTCGCAACCGAGGATGGCGTGGGTGATGAAGCCATCACCCAGGCGCTCGCCAAGTTCGAAGGGGTGGGGCGTCGCTTCCAGCAATATGGCGAATTCGAGACCGGCCGTGGCAAGGCCATGCTGGTGGATGACTACGGTCATCACCCGAGCGAGGTCAAGGTGACCATCAACGCCGCGCGCGCCGGTTGGCCCGAGAAGCGGCTGGTGATGGTGTTCCAGCCACACCGTTACAGTCGCACCCGCGATCTCTACGAAGATTTCGCCGACGTGCTCTCCAAGGTGGACGTGCTGGTGATGCTGGAGGTCTATGCCGCCGGTGAAGAGCCGATCCCGGGCGCCGATGGTCGCGCCCTGTGCCGCACCATCCGCTCTCGCGGCAGCCTGGAACCCATCTTTGTCGCAACGCCGGACGATGTGCCTGCGGTGCTGGCGGAGCTGATCGGTGAAGGGGATCTGGTGCTGACCCAGGGGGCGGGGAACGTCGGCGCACTGGCGCGCCGCCTCGGTGAGATGAAATTGAGCGTGGATAGCATGAAATCCGGTGCCTGAGGGCCCAATGAGTATTTTGACCGCCAAGCCGGGGCCTATATAATGGCGAACCGGTCTGCAAGTGGCCGGGATGGCGCGTTAAACGGGGATAGATCGGGTGGAGGCAAGGGCACAGGGGCGCACCAAGGGGGGCTTCATCGGCGGGGTGGCATTTTTCATCCTGGTCATGTGGGGGCTCTACCAGACTGCGCTGGATGTTAAAGATTGGCTGACGGATGCCAGTCGGTTGCCCATGAGCGAGCTGTTGCTGCAGGGGCAACACGAATATTTGAAAGCCGATGAGTTGCGCACCGCCGTGCTGGATGGCGCCGAGCTGCGTAACTTCTTCGAGCTGGATGTGAACGAATTGCAGGGGCGGTTGAACGCCCTGCCCTGGGTAGCCCAGGTGTCGGTCCGCAAGAAGTGGCCGAACAAGATCAAGGTCTACCTCACCGAACAGGCGGTGGCGGCACGCTGGAACGGCAACCGCTTCGTCAACACCAAGGGTGAGGTATTCAGTGCCCCGGACAGGGTGAAGAAACCCCTGATGCAGTTGTCCGGGCCCGATGATCAGGCTGCCAAGGTGCTGGAGGCGAGCCACCAGTACGAGGCGCAGCTGGCTGCCAAGGGTTACAAGTTGCTGGGGGTGAATCTGACCCCCCGCCATGCCTGGGAACTGACCCTGGATGGCAACATTCAGCTGTTTGTGGGGCGCTCGGACATTGCGCTTCGCCTGCAGCGGTTTATCGATGCCTTTCCGGTCATCGAACCCCGTGAGCGGGTTGCTTACGTGGACCTTCGATACGACACCGGAATGGCAGTTGGCTGGAAGAAGAACGAAGAGAAAGTGAATGACCAACACCGCAGATAGAAATTTGATTGTCGGACTGGATATCGGCACGACCAAGGTGGCGGTACTGGTTGGAGAAGTGCTGCCGGATGGCGAGCTCAATGTCATCGGCATGGGCAGCCACGCCTCGCGCGGGATGGAGAAGGGGGGGGTCAATGATCTCGATTCCGTCGTCAAGTCCTTGCGCCGCGCGGTGGAAGAGGCAGAAATGATGGCCGACTGCCAGATAAGCTCCGTCTATCTGGGCTTGTCCGGCAAGCACATCGATTGTCGCAACGAGACCGGTATGGTGCCCATCTCCGATGAGGAGGTGACCCAGGAGGACGTGGACAACGTCATCCATACCGCCAAGTCGGTGCGACTGTCCGATGAACTGCGGGTGCTGCACGTGCTGCCCCAGGAGTTTGCCATCGACTATCAGGAAGGGATCAAGAATCCGGTCGGGCTGTCCGGGGTACGGATGGCGGCCAAGGTCCACCTGATCACCTGCCACAACGACATGGCTCGCAACATCGAGAAATGCGTTGAGAAAGTCGGTCTGCGAGTGGATCAGCTGATCTTCTCCGCACTGGCTTCCAGCTATGCGGTGCTGACCGAAGACGAGAAGGAGCTGGGTGTCTGCGTGGTGGACATCGGTGGTGGCACCATGGACATGTCGCTGTTTACCGGCGGCGCCCTGCGTCACACCAAGGTGATCCCCTACGCCGGCAGCACCGTGACCAGCGACATCGCCTACGCCTTCGGCACACCGCCGCTGGACGCAGAAGCGATCAAGGTGCGTTACGGGTGCGCCCTCGGCCGACTGGTCAGCAAGGAAGACAATATTGAAGTCCCCAGTGTCGGCGGTCGTCCGGCGCGCAGCCTGCAGCGGCAGACACTGGCTGAAGTGATTGAACCCCGTTACACCGAGTTGCTCTCCATGGTGAATGATGAGCTGGTGCGGGTGCAGAGCGAGTTGAAGGCGCAAGGGGTCAAGCATCAGCTGGCGGCCGGTGTGGTATTGACCGGTGGCGCGGCCCAGATCGAAGGCATTGTGGAGTGCGCAGAGCAGATCTTCCAGAGCCAGGTCCGGGTGGGCGAGCCCATGAACATACGTGGATTGAGTGATTACGTGCAGGCACCGGTGTACTCGACTGCGGTCGGGCTGTTGCAATATGGCCGTACCCATCAATCCACCGGCAGTAGCAAGGAATATGCCGCCAAGGCAAGCGTGGGTGGCCTGGTCAAACGGGTCAGCAACTGGCTGCGTGGCGAGTTCTAAAAGATTTTGCTGAGTCAGGCAAATAAAGCGGAGAGACAACATGTTTGAATTTATGGATAGCCACACTGACGAAGCCGTCATCAAGGTGATAGGTGTGGGTGGCGGCGGCGGCAACGCAGTCGAGCACATGGTTCGTCAAAACATCGAGGGTGTTGAGTTCATTACCATCAACACCGACGCCCAGGCACTGCGCAATTCCAGTGCCAATACCACCCTGCAGATCGGCAGTGGTATCACCAAGGGACTGGGTGCCGGGGCCAGCCCGGACGTGGGTCGTGACGCCGCGCTGGAAGACAGGGAAGCACTGCGCGAGCTGCTGACCGGTTCCGACATGGTGTTCATCGCCGCCGGCATGGGTGGCGGTACCGGTACCGGTGCCGCACCAATCGTGGCCGAAGTGGCCCGCGAGATGGGTATCCTGACCGTGGCCGTCGTGACCAAGCCGTTCTCCTTCGAAGGGAAGAAGCGGATGGGCTTCGCCGCCCACGGTATCGAGGAGCTGTCCAAGAACGTCGACTCCCTGATCACCATCCCCAACGACAAGTTGCTGAAGGTGCTGGGTCGCGGCATCTCCCTGCTGGACGCCTTCAAGGCAGCCAACGACGTCCTGCTGGGCGCGGTACAGGGCATTGCCGAGCTGATCACCCGTCCGGGTTTGATCAACGTCGACTTCGCGGACGTGCGTACCGTTATGCGCGAAATGGGCACCGCCATGATGGGGACAGGTTCTGCCTCCGGTGATGACCGTGCCGAAGAAGCCGCCGAGAAAGCCATCTCCAGCCCGCTGCTGGAAGACGTGGATCTGGCCGGTGCCCGTGGCATCCTGGTCAACATCACCGCCGGCATGGACATGACCATCGAAGAGTTCGAAACCGTGGGTAACGCGGTCAAGGCCTTCGCCTCCGAGAACGCCACCGTAGTGGTGGGTACCGTCATCGACCCGGAAATGCACGACGAACTGCGTGTTACCGTGGTCGCTACCGGTATCGGTGCCGAGCGCAAGCCTGACATCACGCTGGTGAAGAACAACATGGTACAAGAGCGTCCGGCCCGTCAGCCCCTGATCAGCGAAGCCCTGCAGTCTCGCGTGATGGAAGAGGCCCCGGCCAAGGTGGTGAACGCCGAGCCGCAAGCTCGTCGCGAACCGGATTATCTCGATATTCCTGCGTTCCTGCGCAAGCAAGCTGACTAAGTCTCTGATGGCTCTGGTTTGTTTGTTGCTTAAGGATTGTGCTAAGATGGCCCGGCAACGACCATCTGGTCAGGAATTTGAGCTGTTGAGCGGATACACCCATGATTAGACAAAGAACCTTGAAAACGAGTGTTCAGGCCACCGGTGTGGGCCTGCATTCGGGCCGGAAAGTCACAATGACGTTCCGTCCGGCACCTGTTAACACAGGGATCGTTTACTTGCGTACCGATCTGAATCCTGTTGTAGCGCTGCCAGCCAACGCCGATCAGGTGCGTGATACCGTGCTTTGTACCGCTCTGGTAAACGAAGCCGGCGTCCGTGTGTCAACCATTGAACATCTGTCTGCCGCCTTGGCCGGGATGGGCATCGACAACCTCTATGTAGAGGTTGATGCGCCCGAGATCCCGGTGATGGATGGCAGTGCGCATCCGTTCATCTACCTGCTGCAAGAAGTGGGTATCCGTGAACAGAGCGCACCCAAGCAGTTTGTGCGGATCAAGCAGAGCGTCCGGGTTGAAGACGGCGACAAGTGGGCGGAATTCCACCCCTATCGCAACGGCTTCAAGATGGATCTCGAGATCGATTTCCAGCATCCGGTATTCGAAGGTCGCAACCAGCGTTGCGTGCTGGACTTCTCCGGCAGCTCCTTCGTGAAAGAGATCAGTCGTGCCCGTACCTTCGGCTTCATGCGTGACATCGAGTACCTGCGTTCCCAGAACCTGGCGCTGGGCGGAAGCCTGGAAAATGCCGTAGTACTGGATGACTATCGGGTGCTGAATGAAGATGGTCTGCGTTACGAAGACGAGTTCGTCAAGCACAAGATGCTGGATGCGATCGGTGATCTGTATATGTGCAATCGCAGCATCATCGGTGAATTCCGCGCCTACAAGACGGGCCATGCCTTGAACAACAAACTGCTGCGTGCCTTGCTGGCCAAGCAGGAGGCCTGGGAACTGGTGACCTTCGAGGGTGAGGGCGAGAAAGCGCCTATCGCTTACTACGATAACGGTCTGGTTCTGGCCTGATAGCTGTGCAACAGGACGTCGGTCATCTCTCCGCACCGACGTCCTGTCATTTGTTTATTCCATCCTTTAATACCGATTATCTCCCGGTTTTATTGCCCGTGCTGGCTCCTGGCCACACCTGACCGAGAAGACATATTTCTATGAGCATTACCCTGATCCTCAACGGTAAGCAGCGCCGCAAGTTGCACTTACCCAAACAACGTCTGGCCTGGGTCGGCGGTATCCTCTTCACTGTATTGGCCCTGAGTGGGGGCTGGCTCTGGCAGAGCTGGCACCAGAAAATGGAAGCGCTGGAAGTCGCGCTGGCCATGGCCGAACAGCAAAAATCCACGCAAGGGGCCGATGAAGCCCGCGAACAGCTTGCCATGCTGGCCGCCCAGGTGGGCACTATGCAGGGACAGCTGGGTCGTCTCAATGCGCTCGGCGAGCGACTGACCGAAAAGGCAGACCTCGATCCCGAAGAATTCAACTTCAAGGAACTGCCTCCCATGGGCGGTCCTTCCTACGATGCCGATCTCGAAGTCAGCCTCAACGAGCTGCAAGACTCCATGAGACACCTCAGTCGACAGCTCAGCAGCCGTGAAGAGCAGCTGTCGGTACTTGAATCTTTCATCATTAATCACCATATCACCGATGCCGGTTTTATTTCCGGCTCGCCGGTCAAGCAGGAGCGAGTCTGGATCTCCTCCGGTTTCGGCGGTCGGGTCGATCCGTTCAACGGCCGCGCCAAGATGCACAAGGGGGTGGATTTCCGTGGCAAGCCCGGTACGCCCATCCTGGCCACCGGCAAGGGGATCGTCAGCTGGTCAGGTCGCCACCCGGAATTTGGCAACATGGTGGAGATCGACCATGGCAATGGTCTGGTGACCCGCTATGCCCATAACTCCAAGTTGTTGGTGGATGTGGGCACCCTGGTCGATGAAGGCCAGAAAATTGCCCTGATGGGGCGTACCGGTCGTGCGACCGGGGTTCATTTGCATTACGAAGTATTGAAAGATGGTCGTCAGGTCAACCCCGCACGCTTTCTGAACGCCAGACGGGGTTAGGTTTTTTCTTCAGGTTCCAGTGACGGAACGCTCAAATATAACCAAAACAGTTGGTACCCATGATTAGCACACTGCTCACCAAGATTATCGGCAGCCGGAACGACAGAACGCTCAAGGCTTTGCGCAAAATTGTAAAACAGATCAATGCGATGGAGCCTCAGTTCGAGGCACTGTCCGATCAGGAGCTGCAGGCCAAGACCGCTGAGTATCGGCAGCGTCTGGAGCAGGGTGAGACGCTGGAGCAGCTGTTGCCGGAAGCCTTCGCCACCGTGCGTGAAGCATCCCGCCGGGTGTTCGGCATGCGCCACTTCGACGTGCAGCTGATCGGTGGCATGGTACTGAACTCCAACCGCATCGCCGAGATGAAGACAGGTGAAGGTAAGACGCTGACCGCAACGCTGCCGGCCTACCTCAATGCCTTGAGCGGCCGCGGTGTGCACGTGGTGACGGTGAACGACTATCTGGCCAAGCGCGATGCCGAGGCGAACCGCCCGCTGTTCACCTTCCTCGGCATGACGGTCGACTGCAACGTGCCCGGCATGGATGCGTCCCAGAAGCGCGACGCCTACGCCGCCGACATTACCTACGGTACCAACAACGAATTCGGTTTCGACTACCTGCGCGACAACATGGCGTTCTCGCCGGAACAGCGCGTGCAGCGTCCGCTCAACTACGCGCTGGTGGATGAAGTGGATTCCGTGTTGATCGATGAAGCCCGTACTCCGCTCATCATCTCCGGCCCGGCCGAAGACAGCTCCGCCATGTATACCCAGATCAACAAGTTGATCCCGCTGCTGGTCAAACAGGACAAGGAAGATTCCGAGGAATACACCGGTGACGGCCACTACACGGTGGACGAGAAGAACCGTCAGGCGCTGCTGACCGAGAACGGCCAGATCTTCGTGGAGGAGCTGCTCAAGAAAGAGGGGCTGCTGGCGGAGGAGGACTCCCTGTTCTCCGCCACCAACATCAGCCTGCTGCACCACGTCAATGCCGGCCTGCGTGCTCACACCCTGTTTGAGCGCAACGTGGACTACATCGTCCAGAAGGACGAGATTGTCATCGTCGACGAGCACACCGGCCGTACCATGCCGGGTCGTCGCTGGTCCGATGGTCTGCATCAGGCCGTCGAGGCGAAGGAAGGGGTCAAGATCCAGAACGAGAACCAGACTCTGGCCTCCATCACCTTCCAGAACTACTTCCGCCTGTATGACAAGCTGGCGGGCATGACCGGCACCGCCGACACCGAAGCGTTCGAATTCCAGCAGATCTATGGTCTGGACACTGTGGTCATCCCGACCAACAAGCCGATGGTGCGCAAGGACATGGGTGATCTGGTCTACCTGACCGCCCAGGAGAAGTATGCTGCCATCATCGAAGACATCCGCGGCTGCGTCGAGCGCGGCCAACCGGTGCTGGTGGGGACCGTCTCCATCGAGAACTCCGAGCTGCTGTCCGGCATCCTGACCAAGGAAAACATCCCGCACAAGGTGCTGAACGCCAAGTTCCACGCCATGGAGGCGGAGATCGTCGCCCAGGCGGGCCAGACCGGCGCCGTCACCATCGCCACCAACATGGCCGGTCGCGGTACCGACATCGTGCTCGGCGGCAACTGGCAGGCGGAGATCGCCGCGCTGGAGAACCCGACCGACGAGCAGATTAAAGCCATCAAGGCGGCTTGGCAGATCCGTCACGATGAGGTGCTGGCCGCTGGCGGTCTGCACATCATCGGTACCGAGCGTCACGAATCCCGCCGGATCGACAACCAGCTGCGCGGCCGTTCCGGTCGTCAGGGTGACCCGGGCTCCTCCCGTTTCTACCTCTCCATGGAAGATACCCTGATGCGGATCTTCGCCTCCGATCGCGTCACCGGCATGATGAAGAAGCTGGGGATGGAAGAGGGCGAGGCCATCGAACATCCCTGGGTGACCAAGGCCATCGAGAACGCCCAGCGCAAGGTGGAGGGTCGCAACTTCGACATCCGTAAAAACCTGCTCGAGTTCGATGACGTAGCGAATGATCAGCGTAAAGTGGTCTATGAGCAGCGTAATGAACTGCTGGATACCAATGACATCTCCGAGACGATTCACGTCATCCGTGACGACGTCTATGGCGCCATCATCGACGAATACATTCCGCCCCAGTCTCTGGAAGAGATGTGGGACGTGCCGGGTCTGGAAGCGCGCCTGAAGGCCGATTTCTCCCTGGATCTGCCGCTGCAGCAATGGCTGGCGGAAGATGACAAGCTGTACGAAGAGAAGCTGCGCGAGCGCATCCTGGAAGAGGCGACCAAGCTGTACGCCTACAAGGAAGAGCTGGTCGGCACCTCGGTACTGCGCAACTTCGAGAAGGCGGTGATGCTGCAGACCCTGGATGGCCTCTGGAAGGAGCATCTGGCGGCCATGGACCACCTGCGTCAGGGCATCCATCTGCGCGGCTACGCCCAGAAGAACCCCAAGCAGGAGTACAAGCGCGAGTCCTTCGATCTGTTCACCCAGATGCTGGAAACCCTCAAGCGCGACGTGGTCAGCATCCTGAGCCGGGTTCAGGTGCAGGAGCGCGACGTAGAGGCGATGGAAGAGCAACAGCGTCAGCAGGCGGAAGCGGCTCCTCGCACTTACACCCACGCCGCAGCCGAGAATCAGCTGGCGGACGAAGAGGCCCAGGCCGAAGCGCCGCCGGTGACCTTCGTGCGGGATGAGCAGAAGATCGGCCGCAACGATCCCTGCCCCTGCGGATCCGGCAAGAAATACAAGCACTGCCACGGTCAGTTGACCTGATCCGTTGTCAGTCTCCATGCACCGCCTCCGGGCGGTGCATCTATTTCAGGGTCACCCAGCCGGTTGGGTGGCGCATGAAGTGCGGTAGCGAGAGTGAGGACAAAGATGGAATCGAAGAAACGCATCTGGGTGGCGGTGGGCGTCATCGAGAATGAAAAGGGCGAGATCTTCCTCGCCAAACGCTCCTCAGATAGCCATCAGGGCGATCGCTGGGAGTTCCCCGGGGGCAAGGTGGAGTCAGGGGAAGACCTGCTCACCGCGCTGGACAGGGAGCTGTGGGAGGAGATCGGGATCCGGGTGCTGGATTGCTCCCCCTTCATGGAGCTGCACCACGATTACCCCGACAAGCAGGTGCTGTTGGATATCTGGAAGGTGACCCACTTCAGTGGCGAGCCCTTTGGCAAGGAGGGACAGGAGTGCCGCTGGGTGCCGCTCGCATCGCTGCACGAATACCAATTCCCGGATGCCAATGGCCCGATCGTCGCCCGTTTGCAGGAGCCGCTTGCGCAGTAAGATCAGATACCGTGGCATTCGGTGTGGCTTGTTGCAGACGATGCCAACCGAGCCATCTGTGGGAGCCGCGCATTAAAAAAGGGCCTTGTTGGCCCTTTTTGCTACCTGGCTTATTGCCACGGCTCCCCTTCCTCGGGATAGGGCAACAGCTCCGGGTTGATCTCGCCGGGGATCCGCTTTTCTTCGTCGGCCCATTCACCGAGGTCAATCAGCTGGCAGCGCTTGCTGCAGAAGGGGCGAAACAGGCTCTCAGGAGTCCATTCCAGCTCGGTCTGACAGGTCGGGCACTTCACCTTGGTCACCATCTGGTATCTCCTTAGCAGCAGGCGAGCTGGAAGGGCACGTCGCCGATCTGCTGCTCTGTGGTTGGCTGGAAGCGCAGGGCAAAGCGGTTCTTGTGGCCACTCAGGGTTGGGTAGCAGGACGGTGTACCAGGCAGGCGGATGCGGATGAGCTCTGCGCCCTCGGCGGTATCCTGGAAGAAGCCATTGGTGGCGATCTGCTCGCTGAAGTTGCCTGACTCACGCCACAGACGCAGCAATAGAGTGATGGCATTCATCAGCAGGTTGATGTCGCTGAGCCACAGTTGCATCTGCTGATGGCGAGCCACCGCCGGGGTGACCAGCCAGTGATGCAACTGGGGGACATCGAAGGCGCAGAGTCCGCCGGGGATGGAGAAGCGCTGACGGATGGAGCCGAGCAGGCGATCCTCTTTCAGGCGGGCGCCGGGGCGAGGGGAGCTCAGCAGGCTGCGGGAAAGCTGGGTGCTCTCCTGCTGCATCCGCTGGATCTGCTCGAGATCGACCTCCGGCAGGCTGGCCCAGTGGCTCAGGCGCTGGCTGAGCCGCTCCAGATCCTTGATCAGATCAGCGCGCAGGTCACCGCGTTCCAGCAGTTCCTGCAGATCGAACAACCCCTTGAAGAAGGCGATATGTGCCCAGGGCTGGTCACTCTCCAGATTGCCGCGGATCTGGGAAAACAGGGACTCCAGACGAAGATAGGTCCGGCTTTTTTCGTTGAGGGGGAAATCGTAAATCATGCCTAATCCTGGCCAGCCATAAACCGGCCTAGTGTACTCACAGTTGGCGGGCTTGTTGAGAGGCAAATACCAGATATGTCTCGTGCAGCGCCAAAATTCGCGCCTGAATGGTCTCGCTTGTACCACTCTGGTTGTCCAGCACGTCATCCGCCGCCGCGAGGCGCTCTGCGCGACTCGCCTGGGACGCCAGAATGGCCTGTGCCTGCTCTCGGCTCACCCCATCTCGGCGACAGGTGCGCTCGATCTGGGTCGCCTCATCCACGTCGATGACCAGCACCCGATCGGCCAGACCGGTGAGCTTGTTCTCGACCAGCAGTGGTACCACCAGCAGGCAGTAGGGCGACGTGGCTGCCGCACACTGGCGCAGCATCTCGTTGCGGATCAGTGGGTGGAGCAGGGCATTGAGCCAGGTTTTAGCCGCCGGATCGCTGAAGATGCGCTCGCGCAGGACGCGCCTGTCCAGCTCTCCCTGACCATTGAGGATATCGGCACCGAAATGGCTGGCGATGGCGGCCAGCGCGGGAGTGCCGGGTTCCACCACCTCACGGGCAATCAGGTCGGCGTCGATGACCTCGATGCCAAGGGCCGCAAATTGGTTGGCGACGGTCGTCTTGCCGCTACCTATGCCGCCGGTAATAGCTACCACATACATTTTTCAGAGATCCCGTTGTCAGAGGACGGTGTTCAGGTACCAGCGGGTGATGCTATCGCCCCACAGCAGTGCGATCCAGCCCGCGATGGCGAGATAGGGGCCAAAGGGGATGGGTTTACCTTGATGGTGGTTGCGCAGCAGTATGAGGCCGATGCCAATGATGGCGCCAACCAGGGAGGAGAGCAGCAGCACTATGGGCAGGGCCTGCCAGCCGAGCCAGGCACCCAGCGCGGCCAGCAGCTTGAAGTCGCCATAGCCCATCCCCTCCTTGCCGGTGAGCAGCTTGAAGGCCCAGTAGAGGCTCCATAACACCAGATAACCGGCCATGGCGCCAATCACCGCATCTTCCAGAGAGACGAAGCCCCCCAGCAGGTTGAACAGCAGGCCACCCCACAGCAGCGGCAGGGTGAGCTGATCCGGCAGCAGCATCTTGTCCAGATCAATAAAGGTGAGCGCCACTAGCGTCCAGGTCAGCACTAGGGCTGCCAGCGCGCCCCAACCTGGGGTGAGGGTGGTTGCGACGGCCACCGATAGCAGAGCCGTCAACAATTCCACCAGCGGGTAGCGGGCCGAGATGGGGGCTTTGCATGCCCGGCAGCGTCCTTTGAGCCAGAGCCAGCTCAACAGGGGGATATTCTCCAGCGCTCCTATGGGATGATCACATTGGGGGCAGCAGGAGCGCGGCACCATCAGGTTATAGGGCGCGACGGGGGGCGTTTCTGTCTTGCTGTCGAAGTAGTCGCGGTATTCGGCATGCCATTCCCGCTCCAGCATGATGGGAAGGCGATGGATGACCACGTTGAGGAAACTGCCGATCATCAGAGAGAAGATAAATATCAGGGAAAGGTAGAGCCAGGGCAGTGCCTGGGCCAGCTCGATCAGAAGCACCATATTCAACCGCTTGTGTTGGGAAAGGGGGAGTCAAGGACCATGCCCAGGCCGGATAAATGCCGGTTGGGCGGGTCCTTGACCGAGGGGCTCAGTGTATCACAGAGCCCAGCTTGAAGATGGGGAGGTACATGGCGACCACCATGCCGCCGACCAGTATCCCAAGTACCACCATGATGAGGGGTTCGAGCAGGCTGGTGAGGCCATCGACCATGTCATCGACTTCTTGTTCGAAGATGGTGGCGACCTTGGAGAGCATGTCATCGATGGCGCCGGATTCCTCGCCGATCATCACCATCTGGATCACCATGTCGGGGAAGAGATCTACGGTGCGCATGGCGACGTTGATCTGCATGCCCGCCACCACCTCGTTACGGATGGCCATGATGGCGGTGCGATAGACGTAATTGCCGGAGGCGCCGGCAGACGAGACCAGGGCATCCACCAGTGGGATACCGGCCGAGAAGGTGGTGGAGAGGGTGCGGGCGAAACGAGCCATGGCTGCCTTGTGCAGTATGGATCCCACTATCGGTATGGTGAGGACGAATTTGTCCGTGTTGTCGCGCACCTTCTGGGAGCTGCGCCAGGCACGTACGTAGAGAAAAATGGCAAGGGCGATACCGCCAAAGATCGCATACCACCAGTCCTGCATGAAGCGGGAGATGCCGATGACAAAGCGGGTGAATGCGGGGAGCTCGGCACCGAAGCTCTTGAAGATATCCTCGAACTGCGGGATGACAAACAACAGCAGGATGGAGGTCACCACGATGGC
Organism: Aeromonas sp. TECH754; assembly: GCF_056279295.1. Taxonomy (NCBI): domain Bacteria; kingdom Pseudomonadati; phylum Pseudomonadota; class Gammaproteobacteria; order Aeromonadales; family Aeromonadaceae; genus Aeromonas; species Aeromonas sp. TECH754. The sequence goes on from NZ_JBWBRA010000001.1 coordinate 4,406,480, forward strand.
GACCAGGATGACCATGGTCGGGTAAAACAGCGCCTTCTTGATCTTGGACTTGAGCGCCTCGCTCTTCTCGCGGTAAATGGCGATCCTATCGTAGATGGTTTCCAGCGCACCGGATTGCTCACCCGCCTCCACCAGATCGCAATAGAGCGCATCGAAGTGGCGAGGGTGGCGGCGCAGCGCGTCTGACATGGGAGTGCCGGTTTCCACATCGGCGGCGATCTGGCCGATCAGCTCACGTACTGCCGCCTTCTCGTGGCCGCGGGCGATGATCTGCAGGCTCTGTACCAGCGGCACGCCGGCGGAGAGCATGGTGGTGATCTGGCGAGTGATGACGGCGATGTCCATGGGCTTGATCTTGGCGCCGCCTTTGGAAAACATGCCCTGACTCTGCTTGCCGACTTTGGTGACGTTGACACCTTGCTTGCGCAGCTCAACTTTGACGGTGTTGATGCTGTCGGCCTGCAACTCGCCGGAGATCTTCTGCCCCTTGCGATTGACACCATGCCAGCGGAAGGAGAAAACTTTTTTTGGAGCGTTCTGTTTTTGCGCTAATGTGGCCATCACTGCATCCTGCAATTGGGCGACGGTGGCCGGATGATATTGCTTCCTGTCCGGGCCGCCTTGGCTTGAAGAGTATTCTCAGGGATGCTGCGTCGGCATCACCCGGGTGAATGGGTTGGGAACTACGTGCTCAGTTGGTGGTGATTCGATTGATTTCGGCCAGGCTGGTGACGCCCAACCGCGCCTTCTCCAGGCCGGAAGTACGTAGATTGCGCATCCCCTCCTTCTGGGCAATGGCCGCTATTTGCAATGAGTTGGCGCCCTGCATGATCAATTTCGCGATGTTTTCGGACATGATCATGATTTCATAGATACCGACTCGCCCTCTGTATCCTCCCGAGCACTCCTTGCAGCCGACCGGCTTGAACAGTCGCAATCCGGCGGTCAGTTGCTGTGAGGTAAAGCCCAGCTCGAGCAGCTCGGCGTCCGGTACCTCCTCAGGAGTCTTGCAGTGATCGCACAGCTTGCGGGCGAGACGCTGAGCCATGATGAGGGTCACCGAGGAGGCGATGTTGAAGGCGGGAACCCCCATATTCATCATCCGGGTCAGCGTCTCAGCTGCCGAGTTGGTGTGCAGGGTCGACAGTACCAGGTGGCCGGTCTGGGAGGCCTTGATGGCGATCTCCGCAGTTTCGAGATCCCGGATCTCACCCACCATGACGATGTCCGGATCCTGACGCAAGAAGGAGCGCAGGGCGCTGGCGAAAGTGAGTCCCGCCTTGGGATTGACCTGTACCTGGTTGATACCGGGCAAGTTGATCTCGACCGGATCTTCGGCGGTGGAGATGTTGACCTCGTTGGTATTGAGGATGTTGAGGCCGGTATAGAGTGAGACCGTCTTGCCCGAGCCGGTGGGGCCGGTGACCAGGATCATGCCCTGAGGCTTGGAGAGGGCGCGCAGGTATTGCACCTTCTGCCGTTCGTCAAAACCCAGCTGATCGAGGTTGAGCCGCGTAGCCGACGAGTCCAGCAGACGAATGACGATCTTCTCTCCCCACATGGTGGGCAGGGTATTGACCCGCATGTCCATGGACCTGCTGCGCGATATCTTCAGCTTGATACGGCCATCCTGCGGCAGGCGTCGCTCGGCGATATCGAGCCGCGCCATCACCTTGAGACGGGCCGCGAAGCGACTGGCCAGATTGACCGGCGGTGTGGCTATCTCGTGCAGTATGCCGTCGACTCTAAAGCGGATCCGGTACTTGGTCTCGTAGGGTTCGAAATGCAGATCGGAGGCTCCGCGCTTGATCGCATCCATCATGATCTTGTGGATGTACTTGACGATGGGAGCATCGTCGTCCGTGGTATTGACCCCCTCGTTGAGGCGTGAACCCTCATCGGAGACTTCGAGTTCCGAGATCTCGGATTCATCGATATGATCCACGCCGAGTACATCCTGTTCCGTCTCCATCAACTTGGTGATAGAAGCGGTCAGCTTGCTCTCCTCAACGAGTAAAGCTTCCGTATGCAAGCCGAAGCTGAAACCAAAATCCTCCAGTGCCGACACATTGGTTGGGTCCGACATGGCGATATAGAGGGTGTGGCCCTGGGTGTAGATGGGCAGCACATGGTGTTTTTCAATCAGCTTCTGATTGAGGTATTTCTGCGGGATCTCGGCCAAATCGAAGGCGGCAAGATCCAGCAGAGGTACCCCATATTCCAGTTCGCAGAAATCGGCCAATGCCTTGCTGTCGAGAATATCGTTCTCGATCAGAAAGGTCACAAAAGGCTTACGCTGTGCCTTGGCCTGGCTCAGATAACGCTGTGAGTCTGGCTCACTGAGGAGGGAGGAGGCGGCCAGGCTGGTAGCCAGGCCGCTATTGGGGCTAGAGGTCATGCGTTAGCAGATGCCAGCAGCCAAGCAGGTACTACCACTAGCCGCGTTTGTCCATATGACTTGGCCGCCAGTATAGGTACCCCCGAGAATATATGTCTCCTCACCACTAGTGAAGGGAGGTGTTTTTCCTAAGGCCGTTATTGTTACAGCAGCGCTAGTACCCCCTATGCTAACTGACGCAACAAAACTATCGGCTGATGAGGCACCACTCACATCCGCTGGAATGCCATTAGTTGCGGGTGATACGCAATTTGCTAGACTACCGTCTTTCTGCGCGCATACTTCTACTGCGGTTTTAAATGCACCAGTCGCAGTGACAACTTCTGAAAATTTCGCTTTTTTGGTGTAGGTCTGGTAGGCCGGCAAGGCGATAGCGGCCAAGATGGCAACGATCGCGACCACAATCATTAATTCGATTAGCGTAAACCCTGACTGTCTTTTCATGTCAAATTTCCTTTTTTCCATGGTTCCTGATAAGTACCGGTGGAATGCTATCCACACGCAGTATCTTATCCGAGCGCTTCGGGTTAGCAATAGAGGTTGATTTTTTGTTAACCAACTTTCTGTGTTTTGGTAAAAATATAGAATAATCAAAGATTAAAAAGTCTCTAGTGGCTCTTCTGTTGGCAGGGAGGGCCCATCTTCACACTCCTTATGTCGCGGGATCCTGCCTAAAGAAAAGGCGCCGATGGCGCCTTTTGCAAGTTTCGAGTCCTGTAATATCTGGCAGGGTCAAGGGAATGGCTCTGCCTCAAGCCGCTTCAGACAAAGCGCATCGACAGATCCAGCGCTCGCACATGCTTGGTCAGTGCACCTACCGAGATAAAGTCGACGCCGGTAGCGGCGTACTCGGCCAGGGTGTCGAGCGTCACGTTGCCGGACACCTCCAGCTTGGCGCGCCCCTGATTCAGGGCGACGGCCTCGCACATCATGGATACATCGAAGTTGTCCAGCATCACTATGTCGGCGGCAGCGTTGAGGGCCTGCTCCAGTTCAGCCAGCGACTCCACCTCCACCTCCACCGGCTTGCCGGGGTTTAGGCGGCGGGCCTCGCTGATGGCCTCCTTGATGCCACCACAGGCGAGGATGTGGTTCTCCTTGATGAGATAGGCGTCGAACAAGCCGATGCGGTGATTCTTGCCACCGCCGCAGGTGACGGCATATTTCTGGGCGCTGCGAAGGCCGGGCAGGGTCTTGCGGGTATCGAGCAGTCGGCAGTCGGTGCCTTCCAGCTCGGCCACGTAGCGGGCGGTGAGGGTTGCGACACCGGAGAGCGTCTGCACGAAGTTCAGCGCGTTGCGCTCGCCAGTCAGCAGAACGCGGGCCGGGCCGTGCAGACGGAACAGCTCCTGATTGGGGGAGAGTCGCTCGCCATCCTGCACCAGCCACTCCACCCTGACTTCGCCGCCGAGCTGGGCAAACACCTCGTCGACCCAGGGCTGGCCACAAAATACCCCCGCCTCACGGGTGATGACCCGGGCGGTCGAGACGCGATCGGCCGGGATCAGCTGGGCCGTGATGTCGGCGCTGGCATCCGGTTGATCCAGTGCGGTGAGGGCGTCGCCCAAATCTTCGAGTAGTGCGGCGCGTACGGCGCGGCTGATGTCCTGTTGTAACATGCCTTATTCCTGCAAGGGTCTGAGAAGCAACTGCCTGTCTTTCTGGCGCAATTCCAGTCGGCCTAGGGCATTCATGCCCACCAGGATCTCCTCCCCGTTGGCCACCGGATTGATAAAGACGGACAAATCGTACAGGGTCAGTGGACCCATCGCCAGGCTTTCGATCTGGCCGGTCTGCACCTGGATCTCACCCGCCGCCGTATTGACCCGGCTGCGACCGGTCGCGACGAGGCCGAGGCGAGAAGCCACCTGACTCGGTACCGTCACCCGGGTAGCCCCCGTGTCCAGCAGCAGTTGCACCGCTTGGCCGTTGATGGCACCCTCCAGACGATAATGTCCGCTGGCATCGGCCTTGAGCAGCAGATCGCCAGCGGCGGTCACCGTGGGCCTGGCACTGGAGTAGAAGTAAAGTGTCAGCAGCCCCAGCAAAGAGAGCCAGGCGAGCAGCCAGAGACGGCGGGCCATCGGGTGCATGTGGGGTCCAGTGGCTTGCGAATGATGGTTCAGCCTAACACAGTTTTACCCATGGATTCAGACGCTTGTTCCCGATGTATCGGGGGCGTCGTCGCTCCGTCACGGGGCATATTTCCATTGCGAGTCGAGTAGACGATGACCCAACCGACAGCTTTTTTTTCCATCGATGATGCTGGCTGGTGCGAGCAGGCCCGCCGTGTGCCATCGCCCCACCACAATGAGCGGAGCAGCCCGGACGACATCTCCCTGCTGGTGGTGCACGGCATCAGCCTGCCGCCGGGACAGTTTGGCGGCCCCTGGATAGATGACCTTTTCCTCGGCAAGCTGGATCCCGCCGTCCATCCCTATTTCGCCGACATCCACCAACTGCGGGTTTCGGCTCACTGCCTGATCCGGCGCGATGGCGAGCTGGTGCAATACGTGCCATTCATTGCCCGTGCCTGGCACGCGGGAGTATCGAGCTGGGAGGGGAGGGAAGCCTGCAACGACTATTCCATTGGTATCGAGCTGGAAGGCACGGACGAGCAACCATACGACGATCTGCAATACGAGGTGCTGGCGAGTCTCACCCGGGCCATCTCTCGCCAGTATCCTGCCATCACGGCAGAGCAAATCGTCGGTCATTGCGACATAGCGCCGGGCCGCAAGACGGATCCGGGTGACAGTTTCGAATGGCTTCGTTACCGTCAGCTTCTCGACGCCGAATGAAAAAGCCAAACTTTAGTTTGTATTTTTAAAATCAATGACTTGCCTTGCTGGCAAGTCATTTTCCCCGCTGTTGGCCAAATGTTATCTGTGAGAAAGCTCATAAATATTGGTCAGACCATTTTCTATGAGCTACATCATAGTTCCTGCTTTTTACCCCTTAAGTGGCAAGCTTTGATCTTGATTCAGATCATATTTTGGGTGGACTTTTTCCGGCCCCTCTGTTAATTTTCGCCCCAATCGTAGAATTGGTAATACCAATTTAACAAAGTAGCCCCATGCCCTATATCAAGATTACTCAGCCCAAGCTGGCCGACGCCATTGTCGCCGAGCTGGAAAGCATGATTCTGGAAGGCAGCTTGCAGCCGGGGCAGAAACTGCCTCCCGAGCGTGAACTTGCCATCCAGTTTCAGGTGTCGCGCCCTTCTCTGCGTGAAGCTATCCAGCGTTTGGAAGCCAGAGGACTCTTGTATCGTCGTCAGGGCGGCGGCACCTATGTGCAGAATGCCCTGAGCAAGGGGATCGCAGATCCCCTGTTCGAGCTGCTCAGCACCCACCCGGAAGCCCAGTACGACCTGCTGGAGTTTCGTCACGCGCTGGAAGGCATCTGTGCCTACTATGCGGCGTTGCGGGGAACTGAAGCCGATTTCGAGCGGATCCGCCTGGCGCAATCCGCTATCGAAGAGGCGGGCCAGCTGGGATCGCTGGTGACTGAATCCGCCGCCGTCACCCAGTTCTATCTGGCGGTCGCCGAGGCCTCCCACAATGTGGTGCTGTTGCACCTGCTGCGGGCCATGGGCCCCATGCTCGAACAGAATATTTTACGAAATAATGAGATTTTGAATCGCCGTCCGGGAGTGGTAGCCAAGATCCGTCGCCATCGTGCGAGCCTGATCGAGGCTATCCTGTCGGGGGCTCCGGAGCGGGCCAGGGCAGCTTGTCATGAGCACCTGGCCTTTATCGAGGACACCTTGTTGGATATGCAGAGGGAAGACAGCCGGATCCAGCGATCCATGCGTCGGATCCGTCAGCAGGAAAACTAATCCTAACAAGGCTTTATTGTCGAATTCTTGCGCATCTTAACCGCCGTGCAAATAACAATAGGAACCAGCCATGTCTGATATCCTGAAGAACGATGTGGACCCGATAGAAACGCTGGAGTGGCTTGCCTCTCTGGAATCCCTGCTGCGTGAAGAGGGTCCGCAACGCGCTCAGTTCATCCTTGAACAGCTTGCTGAGAAGGCCCGCATCAGTGGTGTCGACGTGGCTGAAAAGGCAAATCGCGACTACATCAACACCATTCCTGCCAGCGACGAACCGGCTTACCCGGGCGACCTGGAAATGGAACGTCGCATCCGCGCCATCATCCGCTGGAATGCCATGATGATCGTGCTGCGTGCCTCCAAGAAAGATCTGGACCTTGGCGGTCACATGTCTTCCTTCGCCTCTTCCGCGACCATCTATGAAGTCTGCTACAACCACTTCTTCCGCGCTCGCAGCGAGAAAGACGGTGGCGATCTGGTTTACTTCCAGGGTCACATCTCCCCGGGCATCTACGCCCGTGCATTTGCCGAAGGTCGCCTGACCGAAGAGCAGCTGGACAACTTCCGTCAGGAAGTGGACGGCAAGGGTATCCCTTCCTATCCGCACCCGAAACTGATGCCGGACTTCTGGCAGTTCCCGACCGTTTCCATGGGTCTGGGTCCTATCGCCGCCATCTATCAGGCTCGCTTCCTGAAGTACCTGACCGACCGTGGCATCAAAGATTGCTCCGAGCAGACCGTTTACGCCTTCCTGGGTGACGGCGAGATGGACGAGCCGGAAGCCAAGGGTGCCCTGACCGTTGCCGTGCGTGAAAAGCTCGACAACCTGGTCTTCGTGGTCAACTGCAACCTGCAGCGTCTGGACGGTCCTGTTGTCGGTAACGGCAAGGTCATCAACGAGCTGGAAGGCCTGTTCTCCGGCGCCGGCTGGGATGTCACCAAGGTTATCTGGGGTCGCAAGTGGGATGAGCTGCTGAAGAAAGACACTTCCGGCAAGCTGATCCAGCTGATGAACGAAACCGTGGATGGTGATTACCAGACCATGAAGTCCCGTGACGGCGGTTATGTGCGTGAGCACTTCTTCAACCGTTACCCGGAAACCGCCGCGCTGGTCAAAGACATGACCGACGAGGAGATCTTCGCCCTGAACCGCGGTGGTCACGACCCCCGTAAACTGTTCGCCGCCTTCTCCAAGGCTGCTGCGACCAAGGGCAAGCCGACCGTCATCCTGGCCAAGACCATCAAAGGTTATGGCATGGGCGAAGCGGCCGAAGGCAAGAACATCGCTCACCAGGTCAAGAAGATGGATCTGGGCTCAGTGCGTCACCTGCGCGATCGTTTCAGCCTGCCGGTCACCGACGAGCAGCTGGAAGAGTTGCCGTACCTGAAGATCGAAGAAGGTACCGAAGAGCACAAGTACCTGCACGCCCGCCGTGCCGCCCTGAAGGGCTATGTACCGACCCGTCTGCGCGAGAGCACCACCAAGCTGGAAATCCCGGCCCTGGATGCCTTCGGCCCGCTGCTGGGTGAACAGGCGCGCGAGATCTCCACCACCATGGCGTTCGTGCGTTCCCTGAACGTGCTGCTGAAAGACAAGTCCATCGGCAAGCGTATCGTTCCGATCCTGGCTGACGAAGCTCGTACCTTCGGTATGGAAGGTCTGTTCCGTCAGATCGGCATCTACAGCCCGCACGGTCAGCAATACACCCCGCAAGACCGTGACATCGTCTCCTACTACAAGGAAGACAAGCAGGGTCAGGTTCTGCAAGACGGTATCAACGAGCTGGGCGCCATGTCCTCCTGGCTGGCTGCTGCGACCTCTTACAGCACCAACGATTGCCCGATGATCCCGTTCTACATCTACTACTCCATGTTCGGTTTCCAGCGGATCGGCGACATGGCGTGGGCAGCCGGTGACCAGCAAGCCCGTGGCTTCCTGCTGGGCGCGACCTCCGGTCGTACCACCTTGAACGGCGAAGGCTTGCAGCACGAAGATGGTCACAGCCACATCCTGGCCGGCACCATCCCGAACTGCATCTCCTACGATCCGTCCTACGCCTATGAAGTAGCGGTGATCGTACAAGACGGCCTGCGTCGCATGTACGGTGAGAAGCCTGAGAACGTCTTCTACTACATCACTACTCTGAACGAGAACTACGCCATGCCGGCCATGCCGGAAGGCGCCGAGGAAGGTATTCGCAAGGGTATCTACAAGCTGGAATCCGTGGCCGGTAACAAGGCCAAGGTACAGCTGCTGGGTTGTGGCTCCATCCTGGGTCACGTGCGCACCGCCGCCCAGATCCTGGCGAGCGAGTACGGCGTGGGTTCCGACGTGTTCAGCGTGACCTCCTTCAACGAGCTGGCTCGTGATGGTCAGGACGTTGATCGCTGGAACATGCTGCACCCGACCGCCGCCGCCCGCGTACCCTACATCACCTCAGTGCTGGGTTCCGAAGCCACCATCGCCGCGACCGACTACATGAAGTCCTTCGCCGAGCAGGTGCGTGCCTTCGTGCCGACCGAGAACTACCGTGTACTGGGTACCGATGGTTATGGCCGTTCCGACAGCCGTGCCAACCTGCGTCGTCACTTCGAAGTGAACGAGTTCTACGTCGTCGTTGCTGCCCTGACCGAACTGGCCAAGCGCGGTGAGATCGACAAGCAGGTTGTGGCCGACGCCATCGCCAAATACGGCATCGATGCCGACAAGGTTAACCCGCTGTACGCATAAGAGAACGAAGGAGTTGTCCGGCGTCACCGTCGGGCGGCTCCTTGCCCAGTTCAGTGACAGTAGAAGCAAGTGCAATTATCCGTTTTTGCAGTGATTTATATGCCAAAACGGGCCCTTGCCAAGGTTAACGCGACAGACGCGTAAGAGGATAAAGTGCTGTATCCAGGTAGAAAGTGCTGGATATGGGGCTGCCAAGGTTAACGCGATAAACGTACGCGTAAGAGGATAAATCACAATGTCCAAACAGATTATGGTGCCGGATATCGGTGCCGATGAAGTTGAAGTGACCGAGATCATGGTCGCCGTGGGTGACAAGGTCGAACTGGACCAGTCCCTGATCGCCGTGGAAGGTGACAAAGCCTCCATGGAAGTACCGGCCCCTGCCGCCGGTATCGTCAAAGAGATCCTGATCAAGGTAGGCGACAAGGTTGCTACCGGTTCCCAGATCATGATCTTCGAAGCCGAAGGCGCTACCGCCGCACCGGCTCAGGCTGTTGCCCCGGTTGCCGCCGCTGCGCCGGCCGCTCCCGTTGCTGCCGCTCGCAAAGACGTGCACGTACCGGACATCGGTGACGACGAAGTCGAAGTGACCGAGCTGATGGTTGCCGTGGGCGACATGGTCGAAGCCGACCAGTCCATCCTAGCCGTGGAAGGTGACAAGGCCTCCATGGAAGTGCCGGCGCCGTTCGCGGGCCGCGTGGTCGAGATCAAGGTTGCCGCTGGCGCCAAGGTGTCCACCGGTTCCCTGGTGATGGTATTCGAAGTGGCTGGTGCCGCTCCGGCTGCCGTGGCCGCGCCGGCTCAGGCCGCCGCCCCTGTGGCTGCTGCGCCTATCGCTGCCGCCGCCGCGAAAGAAGTCAACGTGCCGGACATCGGCGGTGACGAAGTGGAAGTGACCGAGATCATGGTCGCCGTGGGTGACAAGGTCGAAGCCGACCAGTCCCTGATCGCGGTCGAAGGTGACAAGGCCTCCATGGAAGTGCCTGCGCCGTTCGCCGGTATCGTCAAGGAAATCAAGGTCAAGGCCGGTGACAAGGTCTCTACCGGTTCGCTGATCATGGTGTTCGAAGTGGCTGGCGCCGCTCCTGCCGCCGCCCCGGTTGCGCAAGCTGCGGCTCCTGTTGCCGCTGCTGCTGCCGCCCCGGTTGCTCAGGCTGTTGCCCCGGCTGCCGCGTCCTCCGATTTCGTTGCCAACGATGCTTACGTCCACGCCTCTCCGGCCGTGCGTCGTCTGGCTCGTGAGTTCGGCGTCAACCTGGCCAAGGTGAAAGCGTCCGGTCGCAAGGGTCGCATCGTCAAAGAAGACGTGCAGGCTTATGTGAAGGATGCGGTCAAGCGCGCCGAGTCTGCCCCTGCTGCCGGTACCGGCACTGGCAACGGCATGAGCGTGTTGCCATGGCCGAAGGTAGATTTCAGCAAGTTCGGCCCGGTCGAAGAGCTGGAGCTGACCCGGATCCAGAAGATCTCCGGTCCTGCCCTGCACCGCAACTGGGCCATGATCCCGCACGTTACCCAGTTCGACGAGGCCGATACCACCGAGCTGGAAGCGTTCCGCAAAGAGCAGAACATGCTGGCTGAGAAGCAGAAGCTGGACGTGAAGATCACCCCGCTGGTGTTCATCCTGAAAGCCGCCGCCAAGGCTCTGGAAGCGCATCCACGCTTCTGTAGCGCCCTGTCCGAAGACGGCACCAAGCTGATCATGAAGAAGTACATCCACATCGGTGTGGCGGTAGATACTCCGGGGGGCCTGGTGGTTCCGGTCGTTCGCGACGTCAACAAGAAGGGCATCCATGAGCTGTCCCGTGACCTGGCCGAGATCTCCAAGAAGGCGCGCGCCGGCAAGCTGACCGCTGCCGACATGCAGGGCGGTTGCTTCACCATCTCCAGCTTAGGTGGCATCGGCGGTACCAGCTTTACCCCGATCGTCAACGCGCCGGAAGTGGCCATCCTCGGTGTCTCCAAGTCCGACTTCAAACCGAAGTGGAACGGCAAGGAGTTCGAGGCTCGCCTGATGCTGCCGCTGGCCCTGAGCTATGACCACCGCGTCATCGACGGTGCAGACGGTGCTCGCTTCATCACCACCCTGAGTGGTGTGCTGTCCGACATTCGTCGACTGGTTCTGTAAATGTAAATGAGAGGGCGAGCACAGAGCTCGCCCTTTTCACTTCTCATTTCATTAACAAAATTATAAACTTGCCCCGTTTTTTTCACGGCTGCAGCCGCCTTCTTTTGGCATAAGACTGTGCTGTCCGGGGATATAGAACGACAAAGAGGTCATGATGAGTAAAGAAATCAAAACTCAGGTCGTGGTACTGGGTGCTGGCCCTGCCGGTTATTCCGCTGCCTTCCGTGCCGCCGATCTGGGTCTGGATACCGTTATCGTCGAGCGTTACTCCACCCTGGGTGGCGTCTGCCTGAACGTGGGCTGCATCCCGTCCAAGGCGCTGCTGCACGTCGCCAAGGTCATCGAAGAAGCCAAGGCGCTGGCCGATCACGGCATCGTCTTCGGTGCCCCCCAGACCGACATCACCAAGGTGCGTCTGTGGAAAGAGAAGGTCATCAACCAGCTGACCGGCGGTCTGGCCGGCATGGCCAAGATGCGTAAAGTCCAGGTTGTGAACGGCTTCGGCAAATTCACCGGCCCGAATACGCTGGAAGTGACCGGGGACGACGGCAAGACCGCCGTCACCTTCGACAACGCCATCATCGCCGCGGGTTCCCGTCCGGTGAAGCTGCCGTTCATCCCCCATGATGATCCGCGCGTATGGGATTCGACCGATGCGCTGGAACTGACTACCGTACCGGGCAAGCTGCTGGTCATCGGTGGCGGCATCATCGGCCTGGAGATGGGTACCGTTTACTCCTCCCTGGGTTCCGAGATCGACGTGGTGGAATTTGCCGATCAGCTGGTTCCCGCTGCGGACAAGGACATCGTCAAGATCTACACCAAGCGTGTCGCCAAGAAATTCAACATCATGCTGGAGACCAAGGTCACCGCAGTTGAGGCGCGCGCCGACGGTCTGTACGTCTCCTACGAAGGCAAGCACGCTCCGGCCGAGCCGGTGCGCTACGACAACGTGCTGGTCGCGGTCGGTCGTGTGCCGAATGGCAAGCTGATGGATGCCGAGAAAGCCGGTGTTGCCGTCAACGAGCGCGGTTTCATCGAAGTGGACAAGCAGCTGCGTACCAACGTCGCTCACATCCACGCCATCGGTGACATCGTCGGTCAGCCGATGCTGGCCCACAAGGGTGTGCACGAAGGCCACGTGGCGGCCGAAGTCATCGCCGGCAAGAAGCACTACTTCGACCCGAAAGTGATCCCGTCCATCGCCTACACCGAGCCAGAGATGGCCTGGGTCGGTCTGACCGAGAAGGAAGCCAAGCAACAGGGCCTGAACTTCGAAGTCGCCACCTTCCCCTGGGCTGCTTCCGGTCGCGCCATCGCGTCCGATTGCTCCGACGGCATGACCAAGCTGATCTTCGACAAGGAGACCCATCGCGTCATCGGGGGTGCCATCGTCGGTACCAACGGCGGTGAGCTGCTGGGTGAAATTGGTCTGGCCATCGAGATGGGTGCCGACGCCGAAGATCTGGCGCTGACCATCCACGCTCACCCGACTCTGCACGAGTCCGTGGGTCTGGCTGCCGAAGTGTACGAAGGATCCATCACCGATCTGCCGAACGCCAAGGCCAAGAAGAAGAAATAAGCCTCCTCTTCCTGCCCTGATAAAAAAGCCGCTCTCTCGAGCGGCTTTTTTGTTTTTTCATGACAAAAGAGATTTGTTCGAGGCCTCTTGCTATGCTGAGGCCTGCCACATCACACGACGATCGCCCCATGCAAGCACCCGCCATACCCGATTACGAACGACAGCGCCTCGATGCCTTGCGGCGTCTCGCCATTCTGGACAGCTCTGCCGAGGAGCGGTTCGACCGCATCACCCGGATGGCGCGCAACATGTTCGAGGTGCCCATCTCGCTGATCTCTCTGGTGGATGAGGAGCGGCAGTGGTTCAAGTCCCGCTGCGGCCTGGATGCACAGGAGACGCCCCGTGACATCTCCTTCTGCGGCCACGCCATTCTCGGCGAGGAGATCTTCGTGGTGGAGGATACGGCCCTGGATCTGCGCTTCGCCGACAATCCCCTGGTGCTGGGGGATCCCCATATTCGCTTCTATGCCGGCAGCCCCTTGCAACTCGCAGGCGGCCACAAGGTGGGCACCCTGTGCCTCATCGACCGCATGCCGCGGCGGCTGGATGAGCGTCAACGCGCGCTGCTGGCGGATCTGGCGGGCATGGTGGAGCACGAGCTGGCGGCCATTCAGCTGGCCATTCTGGACGAGCTGACCGGCATCACCAACCGCCGCGGCTTCGTCATGCTGGGGCAGAAATGCCTGCAGCTCTCCCATCGGCAGGGGAGAGAGGCGAGCCTGCTGTTCCTCGATCTCAACCGCTTCAAGGAGATCAACGACACCCTGGGGCACGAGGCGGGGGATGACGCCCTGCGCCAGATGGCGGGGCTGCTATCCAGGGTGTTTCGCAACGCCGACATCTTTGCCCGCCTCGGGGGCGACGAGTTCGTGGTGTTGCTGCCCGGCATCGGGCCCGAGCTGGTGTCACGGGTGCTGGCCCGCTTCGACGAGGCGCTGGCGGCCTTCAACCGGGAGTCGGGCAAGCCCTACCGGCTGACCTGCTCCACCGGGGTAGCCCACTATGATCCGGCGTTGCCACCCGAGCTGGAATTGTTGCTGCAACAGGCGGACAAGCAGATGTATCACCGCAAGAAGGGTGGCTAGGGCTCAGGCTGGCATCCGCTTTGGCCCACAAATGACAAGGGGACGCATGGCGTCCCCTTGTTGCATTCGAACGGGTTACAACCGGAAGTTGCCGACCAGCTTGTCGAGCTCGCCGGAGAGCTGTTGCAGGCTGCGGCTGGACTCGGTCAGCTGGTGGGCGATGTCGGCGGTCTCCATGGTCAGCTGGTTGATGTCCTCTACGTTGCGGTTGATCTCGCCCACCACGCTGGACTGCTCCTCGGTGGCGGTGGCGACCTGGATGTTCATGTCGCTGATCTGGGTGATGTGGCCGGTGATCTGGCCGAGGGCGGCATCCGCCTCGTCGGCCTGGGCCACTACCGCCAGACTCTGGGTGCGGCCCTGGGTCATGGCGCTGACGGCGCGGGCACTCTGCTCCTGCAACCGGTTGATCATGCCCTGGATCTCGGCGGTGGAGGCGGCGGAGCGGCTGGCGAGGTTGCGCACCTCGTCGGCCACCACCGCGAAGCCACGACCCTGTTCACCCGCGCGGGCGGCCTCGATGGCGGCGTTCAGCGCCAGCAGGTTGGTCTGCTCCGAGATGCTGCGAATGGTGTCGAGGATGCTGCCGATGGAGTCGGTCTGGTTGGCCAGCGACTCGATGACGCCGGCGACCTGCTCGATCTCATCCGACAGCCCGACGATGCCGTGACGAGCCTTGGCCACCACCAGGGCGCCGGCATCGGCCTGCTCGTTGGCCTGCTTGGCCACGTCGGCGGCCAGCGAGGCATTGCCGGCGATCTCGCCGACGGTGGCACCCATCTCGTGGATGGCGGTGGCGACCTGTACGGTGCGATCCCGTTGGGCGGTACAGTTATGCTGGGTCAGCTGGGCCTTGCTGGCGACCTCGTTGGCGGTGGCGGCGAGCTGGCGGGAGTTGCTGGCCACCTGCTCGATGGAGCCGTGGATCTTGGCGACGAAGTTGTTGAAGCCGGTCGCGACCTGGCTCAGCTCGTCACGTCCTTCCACCTTGAGGCGCTGGGTCAGATCCCCGTCACCGCTGCCGAGCTCCCGGAACAGGCGGGCCAGATCGTTGAGCGGGCGGCTGACCGAGCCGGCCAGCAGCACCCCGAGCAGCCCCATGCCGACGGCGATGGCGAGGCTCACCAGCAGGATGTGCAGACGGGCCCGATCCAGCTCGGCATAGATCTCTGCCTCCGGCACCTGGGCCACCAGATACCAGTCGAGTAGCGGGATGTAGCTGGTGGCCAGCACCACCGGCTGGCCGTCGATTTCGGCGTGGGTCGCGGCGAACGGCTGCTTGGTCAGCAGGCTGCTGGCACCCGAGCCTGCAAGCTGGGACAGGCTGTCTCTGTCGATGCGGGCGGCGTCCGGGTGCAGCTTCACCTTGCCGCTGCCGTCAGTCATGAACACGAAGCCGCTGTCACCGATGCGGAAGTTGGCGAGCATGCTGACCATACTGTCGAGGGACTTGGCGAGCCCGGCCAGGCCGCGACCGTTGAGCTGCTGGAAGTTGACGAACAGCTTCACCTCGCCGTTGGTTTCGCGGAAGATGCTGAGCATCAGATCCTGCTGGCTCTTGGTGTAGTCGTAGAACCAGTTGTCCTGGTCATGATTCAGGACGCGCAGGAAACCATCCTGGTTGTAGTAGGCGGCGCTCTGCCGATCGGCAAAGGAGGCGGTGACCAGGCCGTACTGGGCCGTCATGTCCTTGAGCTGATCGATGAGGATGGACTCCTGCTCCTTGGGCATGCCACGGGCGACCCAGTCCAGCACGAAGCGATCATTGGCCAGCTGTTTGGCGGCGCCGGCGACCGAGGTGAGATCCTTCTCGATCTCCTTGCCGATGCGCTGGGTCAGGTTCGGCAGCTCCTGCTCGAACATGCGGGTCTCGATCAACTGCTGGGCCGAGCGCTGGCTGAAGTAGCCCACCAGCAGACAGGATAGCGCCACGGCCAGGATGACGGTGGCCAGAATTTTCTGTTTGAGTGTCAGGCTTGCGAACATAGGGTGACTCGGGTGTGGGCCTAAAGTTGAGCTCATATTAGCGGCTGCCGGATGGCTCTCTTGAGGTGAGGATGGCGTTTATTGTCGATTAACGTTTGCGCTCACATCAGGCAGGGACTGGATTGGCGCCGTGTCGGCTCGGGCCGGTGGCCAGCCGAATGGCGATGAAATCTCGCCAGCACAAGGAGTTGCGGTTACAGTTCCTCAACTTATAGTAGGTAACACTTGGCCGGCGGCATCGCTCACCCGGCTCGCACCGGATCAATGGACACTCATATGCGCATCTTTCATCGGGGATGGACCCACCTGCTAATGCTCCTGCTGGCAGCCTTGCCATTGATGGCGGCGGCCCAGAGTCCCGACGCTGCCAAGGGGAAGGGAGGGGACGTCAGAGGAGACAGGCCCAAGATTGCGCTGGTGCTGAGCGGCGGCGGCGCCAAGGGCGCAGCCCACATCGGGGTGCTCAAGGTGCTGGAGGAGAAGCGGATCCCGGTCGACATCGTGGTCGGCACCAGCATGGGCTCCTACGTGGCGGGCATGTATGCCATGGGGCTCAGCGCCGAGGAGGTGGAACGCATGACGCTCTCCATCGACTGGAACAAGGGCTATCAGGACAAGGTCGGCCGTGACGAGCTCTCCCTGCGCAAGAAGCAGCAGAGCGAGAAGTACCAGCTGCGCACCGACATCGGCATCAACGGCGATTCGACCCAGTTGCCGGATGGCTTCTTCCAGGGCCAGTCCATGGCCAGCCTGCTGCGTCATGCCACCTCCAACCTGCCGGTGCAAAAGAGCTTCGACAATCTGCCCATTCCTTACCGCGCCATGGCCACCGACATGGAGACGGTGACTCCCTTCGTGCTGGATCACGGCAGCCTCGCCAAGGCGATGCAGGCCTCCATGTCCATCCCCGGCGCCCTCAAGCCGGTGGATTGGGAGGGACACATTCTGGCCGACGGCGGCACGGTCAACAACATGCCGGTGGACGTGGCCAAGGCGATGGGCGCCGACATCGTCATCGCGGTGGACATCGGCGCCAAGCTGCGTACCCGGGAATCCCTCAAGTCGGGGCTGGCGATGATAGACCAGCTCACCACTTACATGACCCAGGTCGGCACCGAGAAGCAGAAGGCCCTGATGGAGCCCAAGGACGTGCTGCTCAGCCCGGAGTTTGGCAGCATGGGGATAGCCGACTTCACGCTGATGCCGGAGGGGATCAAGATAGGGGAGCAGGTGGCCATGCGGGCCTCCAGCCAGCTGGATGCGCTGTCTCTCTCTCCTGCCGCCTATGCCGACTACCGCAACCAGAAGCTGAGCCGTCGTGCCGAGCGCGGCGGCCAGCCGGCCTATTACATCGACAAGGTGGAGATCATCAACAAGTCCCGCCTCTCCGATGACACAGTGCGCGCCATGCTCAAGGTGCGGCCCGACAAGGTGCAGACCTACGAGAGCCTGGAGGCGGGTATCCGCCGCCTCTACGCGCTGGAGTCCTTCGATCGCATCACCTACGAGGTGGTGGAGCGTGACGGCGAGAACGTGCTGGTGGTCGATGCCAGCGAGAAGAACTGGGGGCCGGGCTACCTCAATTTCCAGCTCGGCTTCTCCGATGACTTCGAGAACAGCTCCAACTACAACGTCGGCATGTCCTATACGCTCACCAACGTCAATGACTGGGGCGGGGAGTGGCTGACCGAGGCATCACTTGGCACCGCCAAGCACCTCAAGACCGACTTCTACACGCCGCTGGAGCCTTCCCAGACCTACTTCGGCGAGGCGAGCCTGGCCTATGACAAGACCCAGCGCCGGGTCTTCTTCCCGGAAGAGGATGTGCTCTCCACGAACGTGCGCTATCTGGATTCGGAGTACAGCTTCACCAGCGTGGATCTCGCCATCGGCTGGAACCGCCAGCCCTGGAGCCGACTCTCCCTTGGCCTGGAAGGCAAGGTGGGCAGCGTCGACATCCAGAACCTGTCCGATGCGGATGCGGATGCGACCGCCTGGGGTCCCTATGTTCGCTTCGAGCACGACACCCTCGACAGCAGCTACTTCCCCTATCAGGGGATCTACTGGGACATCAAGGGCGGCTACTCCCACATCAGGCTCGAGCCGGCGGGTGAGCCGGCTGAGAACACCGAGGGGCTGAACTATCACCTGGCGATGGTCAAGCCCTGGTCATGGGGACGCCACAGCGTCAACCTGATGCTGGAGGGGGGCGGCTCCACCTCTCAGGAGGACGTGCCGCTGTTCGTGCAGGATCTCGGCGGCCTGTTCCGCTTGTCCGGCTTCCAGCATTATCAGCTGAGCGGACGCTACAGCCTGTTCAGCGGCCTGCGCTACATCTACCGGGTGGCGGACAATGACTTCGGGGCCTTCAAGGCGCCGCTGTTCCTCGGCGGTTCCCTCGAGCAAGGCGGGGTCTGGGACAAGGGAGAGGACATCAGCCTGGAGACCTCCTACACCGCGGGCTCCGTCTACGTGGGGGTGGAGAGCTTCCTCGGCCCCATCTTCCTCGGTTACGGCATGG
Source organism: Aeromonas sp. TECH754 (assembly GCF_056279295.1). NCBI lineage: Bacteria > Pseudomonadati > Pseudomonadota > Gammaproteobacteria > Aeromonadales > Aeromonadaceae > Aeromonas > Aeromonas sp. TECH754. The sequence continues at coordinate 4,424,749 of NZ_JBWBRA010000001.1, forward strand.
CGGAGGGGGGGCACGACATGTTCTATCTGCAATTGGGCACCACCTTCGAATAAGGCTAAAATGCTGATTTTTTGTTAACTCATCAATGGTGTGTTTTTTGTTCATTGCAAAAAAATCAATGATCTTAATCGCTTACCATGGTTTGGCGGATAAGCGTACAGGCTTTGGATTTTAATTAGTCGTTAAAACTTATATAGTGGGGGGCACCCTACGGGTGTCCCGCAAGGACGATCGCCGCGAGCTTGGGCGAACCCAAAAAAAAGACCAAAGAGGAATTAGTCGTGCTTGAAACCTACCGTAAACACGTCGCAGAACGTGCTGCCGAGGGCGTAGTTGCCAAACCTCTGGATGCAGAGCAAGTCGCCGCCCTGGTTGAACTGATCAAGAACCCGCCCGCCGGTGAACAAGATTTCCTGAAAGAACTGCTCTCTTCCCGTGTGCCTCCCGGAGTGGATGAAGCGGCCTACGTGAAGGCCGGCTTCCTCACCGCCATCGCCAAGGGTGAGGCTCACTCGCCCATCCTGAGTGCGGCCGAAGCCGTCGAGCTGCTCGGCACCATGCAGGGTGGCTACAACATCCAACCGCTGATCGACTTGCTGGATCACGCGACCCTGGCCCCTCTTGCTGCCAAGGGCCTCTCCCACACTCTGCTGATGTTCGACTCCTTCCACGACGTGGAAGAGAAGGCCAAGGCGGGCAATGCCCACGCCAAGCAGGTAATGCAATCCTGGGCCGATGCCGAGTGGTTCCTGAACCGCCCGGCCCTTGCCGAGAAGATCACCGTCACCGTGTTCAAGGTGACCGGTGAGACCAACACCGATGACCTGTCACCCGCGCCGGATGCCTGGTCCCGCCCCGACATCCCGCTGCACGCCCTGGCCATGCTGAAAAACGCTCGCCCCGGCATCACCCCGGATCAGGATGGCGTGATCGGCCCCATCAAGGCCATCGAAGAGCTCAAGCAGACCGGCTTCCCGCTGGCCTACGTCGGTGACGTGGTCGGTACCGGTTCTTCCCGCAAATCCGCCACCAACTCGGTGCTCTGGTTCATGGGTGACGACATCCCGTTCGTGCCGAACAAGCGCGCCGGTGGTGTCTGTCTGGGTGGCAAGATTGCCCCGATCTTCTTCAACACCATGGAAGATGCCGGCGCCCTGCCCATCGAGGTGGATGTCTCCCGGCTGGAGATGGGCGATGTGATCGACATCTTCCCCTATGAGGGCAAGATCACCCGTCACGGCACGGGCGAAGTACTGGCCGAATTTGCACTCAAGACCGAGGTGCTGATCGACGAGGTGCGTGCCGGTGGCCGTATTCCGCTGATCATCGGCCGCGGCCTGACTGACAAGGCGCGCGAGGCGCTGGGTCTGCCGTTCTCCACCGTGTTCCGTCGCCCGCAGCCAGTGGCCGATACCGGCAAGGGTTACACCCTGGCCCAGAAGATGGTGGGCAAGGCGTGCGGCGTGCAGGGCATTCGCCCAGGCACCTACTGCGAGCCCCGCATGACCACGGTTGGCTCCCAGGACACCACGGGCCCGATGACTCGCGACGAGCTGAAAGACCTGGCCTGCCTCGGCTTCTCCGCCGATCTGACCATGCAGTCCTTCTGCCACACCGCCGCCTATCCGAAGCCCATCGACGTGCAGACCCACCATACCCTGCCGGACTTCATCATGAACCGCGGCGGCGTCTCCCTGCGTCCGGGTGACGGCGTCATCCACTCCTGGCTGAACCGTATGCTGCTGCCGGATACCGTGGGTACCGGTGGTGACTCCCACACCCGTTTCCCCATCGGGATCTCCTTCCCGGCGGGCTCCGGTCTGGTGGCCTTCGCCGCCGCCACCGGCGTGATGCCGCTGGACATGCCGGAATCCGTGCTGGTGCGCTTCAAGGGCGAGCTGCAACCGGGTATCACCCTGCGTGACCTGGTCCATGCCATCCCCCATGCCGCCATCCAGAAAGGGCTGCTGACCGTCGAGAAGGCAGGCAAGAAGAACATCTTCTCCGGCCGTATCCTCGAGATCGAAGGTCTGCCGACCCTGAAGGTAGAGCAGGCATTCGAGCTGGCCGATGCCAGCGCCGAGCGCAGTGCCGCCGGTTGCACCATCAAGCTGGATCAGGCGCCGATCACCGAGTACCTGAAGTCCAACATCGTCATGCTGAAGTGGATGCTGTCCGAAGGCTACGGCGACGTGCGCACCATCACCCGCCGCATCAAGGCCATGGAAGAGTGGCTGGCGAAGCCGGTGCTGATGGAAGCGGACAAGGATGCCGAGTACAGCGAAATCATCGAGATCGATCTGGCCGACATCAAGGAGCCCATTCTGTGTGCGCCGAACGATCCGGACGATGCCCGTCTGCTCTCCGAAGTGGCTGGCAGCAAGATCGACGAGGTGTTCATCGGTTCCTGCATGACCAACATCGGTCACTTCCGCGCCGCCGGCAAACTGCTCGAGAAGTACCAGGGCGAGCTGCCGACCCGCATGTGGATTGCCCCGCCGACCAAGATGGACAAGGATCAGCTGACCGAAGAGGGCTACTACGGCATCTTCGGCCGGGTCGGTGCCCGCATCGAGATCCCGGGCTGCTCCCTGTGCATGGGCAACCAGGCGCGGGTCGCGGAAGGCGCCTCCGTGGTCTCCACCTCCACCCGCAACTTCCCGAACCGTCTGGGCAAGGGTGCCAACGTCTACCTGGCCTCGGCCGAGCTGGCGGCAGTGGCGGCCATCATCGGCAAGATCCCGACCGTGGCGGAGTACCTGCAGTACGCCAAGACGCTGGATGCGACCGCAGCCGATACCTATCGCTATCTGAACTTCAACGAGATCGCCTCCTACACCCAGAAGGCTGATGCGGTGATCCTGCAGCAAGCGGTATAAGGATTGGCGCCGGTATGGCGCAGACAGTCCACTAAAAAGCCCCGGCTCATGCCGGGGCTTTTGTTTGGCCGACAGCCACCTCTGGTGCTGTCTTGCCTGCCAGGGCTCAGGTACTCAGGGATTGCAGCCAGTTCGCCAGCTTCTCATGGGGGCTGCCGGGAATCGGTGGCGCGGGGGCGAGCAGGTGATAGCCGGTGCCATCCGGGATGAATCCGAGCGGGGCGACCAGCAGGCCGGCGGCGACATCGTCACACACCAGCCGATAGGGGCCTATGGCGACGCCAAGGCCCGCCACGGCGGCCTGCAGGCTGAAGTAGAAGTGCTCGAAGGTCTGGGTCGGCGCTTCGTCGCTCGCACTCTGTCCGGCCTGCGCCTGCCAGCTTTGCCAGGCGGCGGGACGGGTCTTGGTGTGCAGGCGGGGGGCCGAGGCGCGCAGAGCCGGCAGCTCCCCTCCTGGCTCGAAAAACTGCGTCACCTTGCCCGGCTGACAGACGGGCCCGGTCCGCTCCTCGAACAGTTGCTGGCTGTAAAGGTCATCAGGCCAGTGAAAGTCGTTGCGCCGAATGGCGAGATCTATGCCGTTGCCAAAGCTGAGGGCGCCGCCGCCCGCCATCAGGTGTACGTCCAGCTCGGGGTGCAGGGCTTGAAAGGCGGGCCAGCGCGGGATCAGCCAGCGCATCAGCAGGGTGGGCTCGCAGGAGATGACCAGCGACTGGGGCTGGCTCTGCTGGCGCAGCGCCTGCGCCGTCTGCCGGATCCTGCCCAGCCCTTCCTTGACCGCCTGATAGAGCCGCTCACCCGCCTCGGTCAGAAAGACCCGGCGCTGGCGGCGTTCGAACAGCCGGATCCCCAGATCCTCCTCCAGCAGGCGCACCGCCCGGCTGATGGCGCCATGGGTGAGGTGCAGCTCATCGGCGGCGCGGCTGAAGTTTTCGGTGCGGGCCGCCACCTCGAAACAGCGCAGTGCCGTCAGGGAGGGGAGGGAGAGGTCTTTCTGTGAGTTATTATCACCATTCATGTCAGAAGTTATCGTTCGTTATTGGTGTTGATGCCAAATAAAATAGCCGATATCTCTCTACGTCAGGACTCTTTTTCATGACCGAACTGTTAGCCGTAGTGGCCATTACCTTCTTTGCCGTCATCAGCCCGGGGCCCGATTTTGCCATGGTGTCGCGCAACAGCCTGCTGCTCTCCCGTCGCACCGGCGTGCTGACGGCGCTCGGCATAGCGGCCGGGGTCTGCGTGCACGTCACCTATACCCTGCTGGGGGTCGGCCTGCTGATCCAGCAGTCGCTCTGGCTATTCAACCTCATCAAGCTGGCAGGGGCCGCCTACCTCATCTTCCTCGGCATCAAGATGCTGCGCGCCAGGCCTGTGACCCATGAGGAGGTGGTCAGCCAGCCAACCCTCTCCAGCCTGGGGGCACTGCGCACCGGGTTTCTGACCAATGTGCTCAATCCCAAGACCACCATCTTCATCGTCAGCCTGTTCATGCAGGTGGTGCAGCCGCAGACGCCGCTGGCGGTCCAGCTCGGCTATGGCGCCTTCATAGTGCTGGCCCACGGGGCCTGGTTCAGTGCTGTGGCACTCTTCTTCTCCACCGCGTCGGTACGGGCCCGTCTGCTGGCGGTGCGCCATTGGATCGACCGGGTGTTTGGCGGCCTGCTGGTGGGATTCGGCATGCTGCTGGCACTGACCCAGCAATCGCGCTGAGGGAGTGGGGGAGTCATCCCCCTTATCCAACCCCGACGGTAGGGGCTTGTTTTCCATGCCTTGCGGGCGACTTTTCGGTAGAATTGGCGCTCACATTGAGGTTCGATGAGGCGCAGCATGACGGTCAGGTTCCAGGCATTCCACAGCATCAAGGCGATCAACAATCGGGAGGTGCTGTTCAACTGGTCCAGAACCAACCCGCTCGGTGCGCTGGATCAGGTGTGGCGCCCCAAGAATCGCGACGAGCTGCAAGCGCTGCTGCGCGAGCACCCGGCCCGCAAGTTGCGGCTGATAGGCTCGGGCCTCTCCTTTGAGCCCATCCACAGCGTCTATGCCGAAGGCCATCAGGCGCTGCTGGTGGATCTGCATCACCTGCGCGGGCCGCTTGCCAGGGATGACCACAGCGTCACTTATCAGGCGGGCACGCCACTCGATACCATCTATGCCGATCTCATCGCCATGGAGCGGATGCTGCCCGCGTCCCCCGGCGTCATCGGCATCCAGACGCTGGGCGGGGCCCTCAGCACCGGCACCCACGGCCAGGGGCTGCACCAGTCCTCCCTGTGCGATGCGGTGGAGGCCTTGACCATCATGCTGGCCAATGGCGATATCCTGCGGGTCGATCGCACGGATCCGCGCTTCGGGGCCTTCGTGATGGGCATGGGCATGCTGGGCATCCTGCTGGACGTCACCCTGCGAACCGTGCCAAACCGCATCATGCGTTGCACCAAATTCAGTACCGACTATGGCTTCCTGCTCGAGCACAACGAGCGGCTCAACCGCGAGCACAGTTTCGTGAAGAGCTGGTGGTTTGCCTGGACCGGTGAGAGCCATATCTGGCTGGTGGATCCCGCCTCCGACGAGGAGGTGGCCCGTTATCGCGCCGCCGGCAGCGAGCCGCTGCTGCTGGAGGGCAATGGCGACGCATCCATGAATGCCACCATAGACGCCACCCTGCAGAAGATGGCAAAAGACACCAAGGATGAGGCGCGGGCAGGGGAGCACTTCGAGACGGTGCGCCGCTTCAAGGATGCCTCGGATCTGGTGGGCAACGTCTACCAGATCCTCTGCAAGGGGATACCGGCGCCCCAGATCAACTGCGAGGTGGCGGTGCCCCTGGCGCGCATGGGCGAGGCGTTGGCCATACTGCAAGCCTGGCAGGAGGCCAACCCCGGCGTGTTGCACTACCCCTTTATCCTGCGGTGTACAGGCGCGTCAGAGGCCTGGCTCAGCGCCGCCTATGGCAAGCCGGTGTGCTGGATTGGCTTTCTGGTCTATCTGGCGGCGGACGGCACCTTTGTGGGGGGCTCCATGGAGCAGATGCGCGAGTTGCAGCAGTTGCTGGTACCGCTCGGCGGCATTCCCCACTTCGGCAAGCACCTGGCGATGGATCTCTACGACTTCCCGGCCCTGCTGCCGCGTTGGCACGACTTCCTGGCCCTCAAGGCCGAGCTGGACCCCCATGGCCGCTTCGAGAACCGCTGGCTCGGCGATCTATTTGCCAACCGCTAAGATTTTTCCATGACTGACATGCAAGGCATCCGCGCGCATCAGCCTGCCGACTCAAGGTGAATACCCGATATGACCGATATGCAAGACACCCGCATTCCCGTGACCCTGCTGACCGGCTTCCTCGGCAGCGGCAAGACAACCTTGCTCAACCACTGGGTCAAGCAGCCGGAACTCGGTGAGTGCGCCGTGCTGATCAATGAATTCGGCTCTGTGGGGCTGGATCATCATCTGGTGCAGCAGGTGGACGAGCAGGTGATACTGCTCGATTCCGGCTGCATCTGCTGCTCGGTACAGGGCTCCCTGGTGGAGGCACTGCAGGGGCTCTTCATGAAGGCCATCCAGCGCAAAATCAAACCGTTCAAGCGGCTCATCATCGAGACCACCGGCCTCGCGGATCCCGCTCCCGTGTTGTTTACCTTGAAGGAAGAGGGCTTCATCGCCCAGCGTTATCGGTTCGATGGCACAGTGACCGTGGTGGATGCCGGCCATATCGAGCAGCAGTTGGCGGCCCAGTACGAGGCGGTCAAGCAGGTGGCGCTGGCGGACTTGCTGGTGCTGAGCAAGGGCGATCTGGTGGATGAGGAGACCCTGGCACGGGTCGAGTCCCAGCTTGCCAGCCTGAATCCGGCGGCGCCGATCCAGCGGGCATGCAATGGCGAGCTGTCGCCGACGGTGCTGGAAAAGCTCGGCGCCTACAACGAGGCGGCGGGGCGTGACGTGCGCCAGCTGCTGGCCTGGTTGCGTACCGAGTCCCCCAAACAGGGGCTGGCCTCACCGCTGCAACCGAGGCTGACGCCGCTGACTGCCAAGGTGGGCACCGCGGCGCCGACCCACTTCGAGCACGGCAACATCGAGAGTTTCTCCCTGCGCATCGGTGAGCCGCTCAAGCCGTCCCGGCTGCTGGCCGCCATCGATGCGGTGCAGGCGCAGTACGGGGATGCTCTGCTGCGGCTCAAGGGGATCTTGTCCCTGGAGGGGGAGAGTCAGCCGGTGGTGATCCACGGCGTTCACGGTCAGCTCTATCCGCTGCAGACCCTGGGGGATTGGCCGGAAGGGCGCGCCCAGTCCAGGCTGGTGTTTATCGTCAAGAGCCGGGACCGAAGCGGGATCGAGACCCTGTTCCTCGAGACTCTCAAGGCCCCCGAGCCCAGTCTGGAAGAACGGCTCAGAGCCATGCTTGGCCAGCCGGATGCCTGATATCCTGATGTGACCCGCCCCCGTTTTCAACAGCGAGCGCGGGTCTCTTTTTAGGTCAAGAGGAGGTGGTTGCTTATGTCCGACAGTTCACCGATGGTTACCCCGGCCCAGCGCAAGTGGCTGCCCCTGCTGACCGCGGTCGGCTTCTTCATGCAGACCCTCGATGGCACCATACTCAACACCGCGCTGCCCAGCATGGCGGCGGCGCTGGGGGAGAGCCCACTGCAGATGCAGTCGGTGGTCATCGCCTACATGCTGACGGTGGCGCTGCTCATTCCCGCCTCCGGCTGGCTGGCGGACAGATTCGGTACCCGCCGGGTCTACCTGGCCGCCATCTTGCTGTTCACCCTGGGCTCCCTGGCTTGCGCCGCCGCCAACACCCTGCCCATGCTGGTGGCGGCCCGGGTGCTGCAAGGGGTGGGCGGGGCGCTGCTGATGCCGGTCGGACGGCTCGCCGTGTTGCGGGTCTACAGCAAGCATGATCTGCTGCGGGTGATGTCGTTTGTCACCATCCCGGGTCTGCTGGGGCCGCTCATCGGCCCTGCGCTGGGGGGCTGGCTGGTGGAAGTGGCAAGCTGGCACTGGGTGTTTCTCATCAACCTGCCGGTGGGGCTGATAGGTTTCATCGCCAGCTGGAGCTTCATGCCCGATCTGCGCCAGCACACGGCCAAGTTTGACTGGCAGGGTTTCGTGCTATTCAGCGTCGGTATGGTATTGGTATCCGTCGGTTTGCAGGGGCTTGGAGAGCATAATATCTCTACCGGTTGGGCGCTGTTTGCGGTCTTGTTCGGCCTCGCCGCCATGGCGAGCTACTGGCTCTATGCCGCCAATGCCGAGCAACCCTTGTTCAGTCTGGCCCTGTTCAAGACTTCGACCTTTGCCATCGGCATCTGGGGCAACCTGTTTGCTCGCCTCGGCAGTGGCGCCATGCCCTTCCTGACCCCACTGTTCCTGCAACTGGGGCTGGGCTTCTCGCCGAGCAAGGCGGGGATGACCATGATCCCGACCGTGATCGGCGCCATGCTGACCAAGACGCTGGTGAACAAGCTCATTCCCCGCATCGGTTATCGCCGCATCCTGATCGGCAACACCCTGGCGCTGGGGGTCATGATCGCCAGCTTCTATTTCATCGACAATCAGGTGCCCCATGGGGTGCTGCTGGTGTGGCTGGCGGTGTTTGGCGCCATCAACTCCTTGCAGTTCTCCGCCATGAACACCCTCACGCTACAGGATCTGAGCTCGGAGCATGCCAGCAGCGGCAACGGTCTGCTGTCGGTGGTGATGCAGCTCTCCATGAGCCTGGGGGTGGCCATCGCCGCCAGCCTGCTCGGACTCTTCTCCGTCGGCCAGCCGGGCGGGGGCAGCGAACGCTGGCTCGCGGGCTTCCAGCTCACCTATCTGTGCATCGGGCTGATGTCCATGCTGGCGGCGCTGATCTTCGCCCAGCTGGCCAAGCAGGACAAGAGGAGCGCCTAGGCTCCTCGGTGCGGGTCTGGCGGGATGCGGGAAGAGGCTATCAGGCCTGCGCGTTTGGCAGGTAGCTGACCGGGCAAGGCAGTTGTGCCAGCACGCTGGCCAGGTGCTCGGTGCTCAGCAGGAAGGTCTGCTCCGGGTGGCCCGGCGTCCAGGTGAAGGCGGCGTGGTCCAGCAGGGCGGAGTCCACCAGCAGGGGGATGTCGGCGCGGGGAAGGAAGGGGCAGACGGCCCCCGGCAGGCAGCCAATCTCGGCCTGCATCTCCTCGGGGGTGCAGATGGAGGGTTTGGCGCCGAGACTCGCCTTGACCGCCTTGTTGTCCAGCCGCCCGTCCCTGTGGGTCAGCAGCAGGGCGAAGCGGCCATCCTTGAACTTGAGAAACAGGGTCTTGCTGAATTCGGCCTGCCAGCCGAGGCGAGCCTTGACCCGCTCGTCGGTGGCGTAATCCAGGATGGGTTCGTGCTGATAACGCTGGTGGGGCAGCTCGGCCAGCAGCCGGCAGTTGAAGTCGTGGATCGTATCGAGTGGCATGGTGATCTCCTGTGTCAGGCCATACTGCCAGCCATCCCGGCTTGGGCCCAATCACCATTGCTGATGACGGATAAGCGGACGGCAGATAAACAACGAGGGCCCCTGGGGCCCTCGTCGATCAATGATGCTGCAACTCGCACGCTTCCCACAGGAAGGGAATGGGGCACAGCTGCTGGGAGGCCTTGTCGTAGCCCTGCCACAGCTCGCCCAGAGTGCGGCCATCGGTGGGATGGCGCAGCGCCGGCGCCAGCTCGGCCAGCGGCCAGAGCACGAAGGCGTTGGTGAGGATCTCGCCACGGGGCAGCGCGACCGGGCTCTCGCAGACGAGATCCCCGTAGAGCAGCAGGTCCAGGTCCAGGGTACGCGGGGCGAACTTCTTGGCGTTCGGCTCGCGGCCGTGGGCGAACTCCATGGCTCGCAGCCGTTGGCACAGGGTTGCCAGCGGCAACACCGTGTCTGCCCCCACCACCAGGTTGTAGAAGGGGCGGCCGGCAAAGCCCACCGCCGCGCTCTCGAATACCCGCGACACGGCAAGCTCGCCAAATTCGGCCTGCAGGGCGTCGAGCCCGGCCCGGATGTGGCGATTACGCTCGATATTGGAGCCCAGACTGATGTAGATGCGGGTCATGCCATCACCTCCCGGATCCTGCCACCCTCGATGTAGATGAGCATCACTGGGCACTCGAGGCCGGGGTGCGATGACGCAGGATCTCGACGCCGACGCCGGCGGCGTTGGGCACGGCACCCGGCTTGGTCAGCACCACCTTGACCCATTGCACCCGCTCGTCGACCAGCACCAGAGCGGCGACCTGCTCGGCCATGGTCTCGACCAGTTCGACTATGGTACCGGCTGCGTGATCACAGATCTTGCGTGAGAGGGTGGCGTAATCCAGTGCCAGATTGATATCGTCGGTTGCGGCGGCTGGGTGGTTGTCAAAACCCATCTCGAGATCGAAACAGAGCTTCTGGCGTATGCCTTTCTCCCACTCATATACCCCTATGGTGGTCAAAACCTCGAGTCCGCGAATAAACACCTTGTCCATGACAGTACTTCTTCTTTACTCTTGATGGGCTGTTTACACAGCGCAGGGATGCAGGTCTGGCAAGCAGATTGCCGCTGGCAACCGGGTTGGGTGACACGCTTTCGGGCAATCCCAAGCCGGAGAATGTGGCCCGCATCATACCCCATTCATATCGTGGTAAAAACGACCAAGATGACGGCCCTGACGATTTTGATGATTATTCTGGCCTATCTGGGCGGCTCGCTGTCCAGTGCCGTGCTGGTTTCCCGCATCACGGGTCTGCCGGATCCCCGTGACCACGGCTCCCACAACCCGGGGGCGACCAATGTGCTGCGCCTCGGTGGCCGGCTGGCGGCGCTGATCGTGCTGCTGCTCGATATGCTCAAGGGCATGGCTCCCGTCTATCTCGCCTGGTTTTTGCAGATCAAACCCGTCTATCTCGGTTTCATCGGGGTGGCTGCCTGCCTCGGTCACATGTATCCCCTCTTCTTCCACTTCCGGGGCGGCAAAGGTGTCGCCACGGCGCTGGGCACCATGCTGCCCATCGGCTTCGCCATGGGGGGCGCCGCAGTCGTCACCTGGCTGCTGGTGCTGCTGGTGAGCGGCTATTCGTCGCTGGCCTCCATTGTTACCGTGCTGCTGACGCCACTCTTTACCTATCTGCTCAAGCCGGAATACACCCTGCCGGTGTCGCTGCTCTCCTGCCTCATCCTGATCCGTCATCACGAGAACATTACCCGCCTGCTGAAGGGGGAGGAGTCCCGTGTCTGGGGCCGACGGGGTGCGGCTTCGGCGGCAGAAGTGCCCAAAATGAGTGATGCTGCGCAAAAAAGAGACGAACGAGACGAAAAGTAAAATTTCCCGTTGACCACCTGCCTTAAAATCCGTTTAATAGCGCCCACGCCCAGATAGCTCAGTCGGTAGAGCAGGGGATTGAAAATCCCCGTGTCGGCGGTTCGATTCCGTCTCTGGGCACCAAGTTTTGGTGCCATGAAATAAAAATGTGTTCATGCACAGTAGGTTAAAGTGTGCCGGCTTAGCTCAGTAGGTAGAGCAACTGACTTGTAATCAGTAGGTCACCAGTTCGATTCCGGTAGCCGGCACCATTTGCCCAGATAGCTCAGTCGGTAGAGCAGGGGATTGAAAATCCCCGTGTCGGCGGTTCGATTCCGTCTCTGGGCACCAAATAAAGGATGATGAGATAGCGATATCTGGTCTCCAAAGTACAATTCCTCCTTAGTTCAGTCGGTAGAACGGCGGACTGTTAATCCGTATGTCACTGGTTCAAGTCCAGTAGGAGGAGCCATTCAAGAGACCCTTGTCGCAAGACAAGGGTCTTTTTTTATGTTTCTCATTCCCCGTCGTCGCCGCCCATGAAAAGCGGGCTAGCCTGATAGGCGTAACCACTGACGACAAGGAGAGAGCGATGGGAAGTTATGAACTGAAACTGGCCAGGAACGACCAGTTCTATTTTGTCCTCAAGGCCGGCAACGATCAGGTGATCCTCAATAGTGAGATGTATACCAGCAAGGCGGCGGCCCAGAACGGTATCCAGTCGGTGCAGACGAATTCTCCCGAGGCGGGGCAATACGATCTGAAAGAGGGGACCAACGGCCAGTATCACTTCACGCTGAGAGCCAGGAACCATCAGATCATCGGTTCCAGCCAGATGTACGCCAGCAAGGCGTCGGCCCAGAGCGGCATCCAGTCGGTGCAGGCCAACGGTCCGACCCAGACCATCAAGGATCTGACCGGCTGATCGACTTGCCTGTCAGAGAAACATCAAGGGCGCGTTGGCGCTCTTTTTCATTTGAGTATCCCACCCGCCAACTCATCATCAGCCCCGGTCTGCCCGGCGAAGCTAGGTCCGTGGCCAGACACCAGGAGGATGGCGCAACAATGGGGAGGCCGTCAGGAAGGTGCCGGATCGGGTAGAAAGTATATTAAAAACAGTCAGTAAATCGCCCCCTCGCTTAAGCTCCTGTACATGTTTTCATCCGTACAATGGCCTCATACATAACAAGGGCAACGCTTGCCCACAACTAGCATTTACGAGGCTATACGATGAACGTAAAACTGAAACCTGTATGGATTGCATTGGCATTGGCGGCCACGACGGCGCAAGCCAGCGATGATGTCTACTTTGGTGCCGGTATCGGTGCTGCCCACTTCAACGGCCTGAACAAGATCGAAGGCGTAGAGAGCGGTACCGAAGACGCGTTTGCCGGTAATGCCTTCGTTGGTTACAACTTCAACGAGATCTTCGCGGCCGAGCTGGGCTACCAGTATGCCGGTCGTGGCAACACCAGTAGCGGCATCAACGACAACGCCTACGAAAGCCAGGGTGGCACCCTGTCCGGTATCGCCCGTCTGCCGCTGGGCGAAGATTTCTCCCTGTTTGGTGAAGCCGGTGCCTACTGGGGTCATACCCACGGTCTGGGTGTGAGCGACAGCAAAGTATCTCCAATGGCCGGTGTGGGTCTGACCTACAAGCTGAATGATGCCTGGGATCTGCAGGCACGCTATCGCTACATGTGGGACGTGGCTGATCTGACCAGCGACACCGGTATGCAGTACGAAAGCAATCAGAGCGTTGCGACCCTGGAAGCGGTATACCACCCGTTCCGCACTTCCTACGTGGCCCCGGTTGCCGCTCCGGTTGTTGAAGAAGCCCCGGCTCCCGTGATCGTGGAGAAGAACTTCACCCTGAATTCCGACGTGCTGTTTGCCTTTGGCAAAGCCGATCTGAAGGCAGAAGGTGTCGAGGCTCTGGATGGTCTGTACAAGCAAATCGTTGAATTCCAGCCCAAAGATGGCAGCGCCGTCGTGGTGGGTTACAGCGACCGCATCGGTTCCGAGGCTTACAACCAGAAGCTGTCCGAAGCCCGTGCCCGCACCGTTGCCGACTTCCTGGTCAGCAAGGGTCTGGCCACCAGCAAGATTGCCATCGAAGGTCGCGGCGAAGCCGACCCGGTCACCGGCACCCAGTGTGACGGCGTCAAGGGCAAGAACGAGTTGATCACCTGTCTGGCACCGGATCGTCGCGTCGAAGTCCGCGTCTCCGGCGTACAGGAAGTGCAGCAGTAATCTGACCCGGTCAGAGGATGCGAAGAGGGGATGCCACGGCATCCCCTCTTGCTTTTTCGTCTGCCAGATCCGGGAACGGATGCAGGAGCCGCAATGGCGCTTGCCCGGACGGGTTTGCCCAAACGAGCGGTTGCGCTCGTGGCCTCCCGACATTGCCTCAGCGGTTCATTTTTTCTGCTCGTTTCGCACCAGGCTGTCGCCATTTTTCCTTTTCTATGTTCCCTATCAGTGACTTGGCTTATGCTGCTCGCCTGGTATGGCGGCGTGACGCACGTCCACAATGCCGTTTCCCCTGCAGCAGGCCAAGGCCTTCAGAACCATGACTCTTCCTGACGATGCCTGGCAGGACATCTTTGCTATCGAGGTAATGTATGAATGCGATGGAGCTTTGGCAGCTTTCCCCCGAGCAGTTCAATGCGTGGCGCCGGGAGAATGACTATCCGCTGATTTGGGATCTGCTGGTGGCATCGTTGCCCCATTTCGACGACTGGATGGCCGAGCAGCAGGTCGACAAACAGGTGATCTTCCAGATTGGGATCGCCAGATTCATCAGCTCGCGCTGCGTACTCAGCCTCTGCGTCTACATGAGCGACGACAAGATCAGGCTCTATGAGACCGCCTCAAGTGCGCTGGAGTCCCTGCGCAAGAGCGGCCTCATCCGTTCCGAGTCACGCTTCGAGCCCTACCTCATGTGGTTGGCCAACAAGCACGGCAACGCCGAGACCAAGCGGGTGCAGAGCCTGCTGTCCGTCTCCGAGAACAACAAGGGGGAGGCACAGGTGCTGGGCAAGCACCGCCTGCTCAACATCGGTGGCGTCGAGTTGAAGAGCCCCATCATCTCCGGTCGCCTGCTGGATTTCACCTGCCTCGACGAGCTCTCCCTGGACGGCGCCATCAACAACTCCAAGGTCTATCTGTGGCACTGCTCGGCCAAGGGGGTGCGGATAAACGGCGGGGTCATTGGCCTCGATCTGTTTGATTCCCTGCTGTGGGATCACCGGGCCTGGGCCAAGAAGCGGGAGCTGGCGCTGGAGGACGGGGTGTTCCAGGACTTCACCATCGAGTGCGAGGAGATACGGTTTCACTCCTCCCGGGCCGTGCTGCAGAACTTCAGCGTGAGTGCCAAAAGCTTCGATGCCACCATGGAGCACACCAATCTGGACAAGGTGCAGGTCGTCTATAACGAGAATGGCCGCATCGATCACAGCGAGGCCAGCAAGCTGTACCGCAATGCCAAGCGACTCTTCTCCAGCGTGGGGGATACCGTCGATGCCGGCGAGTGCTATTACCAGGAGAAAGTGCACGAGATGAAGTCGCTGGCGAGCCCACGGGAGCTGTTCAAGGAGCGTTGGCTGCGGGGCGGCATCCTGCGAAAAGCCGTGCTCTCCCTGCTGTGTTACCTCCGATGTGGCGCCAAGTTCATCAGCTTCATCACCTGGGGTTTTGGCGAGCGACCGATCAGAAGCCTGCTGTTGTCGATGCTGGTGATCCTGCTGGCGACCCTGACCTATTTTCTGGCGCCGGAGTCGGTCACCCATGGTCATCTCGGCCGCTCCCTCTACTTCAGCATCGTGACCTTCGTGACCCTCGGTTATGGGGATATCTCCCAGACCTCCTCGCCGCTGCAGCTGTTGTCTGCCATAGAGGCGTTTAGCGGCATGTTCCTGACCGGTCTCTTCCTGGCGGGGTTTGCCTCAAAGACCAAGCAGTATTGATGGTTGTGCCGGGCTTTCCGGCATGATCACTTCACCGGTGTGATGCCCTGCATCTTCAACCAGAATGCTTCCTGACAGGGGTTGTGAAACAGTTTTTGTGAGGGATAGATGGGAGTAGGGCTGGCGATCACCCTGTAGCTTATCCAGCATTCGGCGCAGAGCTGCTGGCAGGGGACATCGTCTTGTTCCTGCTGATGGCAGATGACGACCCCATTGGCGAACCAGTAGTGGGTTTGCTGGTGGTGGATCAGGGTGCCATCTTCGTCCTGCTCGCTATGACGCTCGCTCTTTTGGCGTGTGATGGTGGCTGGTCCCGATCGCTGATGGATAGCCTTGAGATAGGTAGTGAGCTGATTCATCGCCGTCCTTGTTTGGGATGGGGCTGGCGTCTGGAGGTGAGCCGGTGAGGCTGCGAGTCTAACGCGTGGCGCCGATGGCAGCAATTATCAAGTGTGGAGAAGACCGATGCTGGATCCACTAGAGCTCGACTGGTATTGCCTTGATGTAGCAAAAGAATGTTGAATGGTTTGCCCCTGAATGACAGAGACGCCTCCCGCGAGTTCACAAGCCCGGCCATAGCTCCGGGTTTTGTCATTTTTGGGGTTCCAGCTGATTGGCTTGACGCCTGGGGTCTGGAGCGACTTTATTTAAAGCGCGTGGCCGTGGCGGTTCATCATGGCCGAATGAGGGACACAGGCGATAACACTGTAGAGGAGCGAGAGCGGTACAGGAAGATCCACAATTCAAGCTGAGAAGGAATAACGCTATGATATTAAATCACTTATGGGGATTGTATGCCCATCCTCACACCGAATGGCATACCATAGACGAGAGACACGACAGTTTTAGAAACAGTCTGACTCATATCCTGATCGTGGCCCTTATCCCATCCGTCTGCGCCTACTACTCCGCCGTGCATATCGGCTGGAGCATAGGCGTCGGAGAGCCCATCACCCTGACCGCCAACAGCGCCTTCGTGTTGTCGGTGGCCATGTATCTCGCCCTCGTCGTCGGCGTATTCGCCCTCTCTTATCTGGTGCACTGGATGGGTCATACCTTCGGCTCGGACCCCAGCTACACGACGGCGTTGGAGCTCGCGGCCTATACCTCGACCCCGCTGTTCATGGTCGGCTTCTCCGCCTTCTTCCCGCACCTCTGGTTCGTCATGATCGTCGGCCTCATCGGGCTCAGCTACTCGGTCTATCTGCTCTACATCGGGGTGCCTATCCTGATGCATATCCCCAAGGAGCAGGGCTTCATCTATGCGAGCTCTGTGGTCACGGTCGGCCTAGTGTTGCTGGTCTGCGTGCTGGCGACCACGGCCATCCTGTGGGGCTCCGGCTTTGGCCCGGTATTTACCTAGACCACAGAGACTTCTGGTCCATTCGGACTCGTCAGCGGAAACAATAAAGGCGCCTACGTGGCGCCTCTTTCTTATACTTTTATTTTGCGGATTTATGGTTTATTCATCTGCTGTGCGCCCGCCAGTTCCTCGGCCGTCATCGGTCGCAATACCTTGCAGGGATTGCCGACGGCGACCACGTTGGCCGGAATGTCCCTGGTCACCACCGAGCCTGCGCCGATCACGCTATTGTCCCCTATGGTGACGCCCGGGCAGATGACGGTGCTGCCGCCAAGCCAGACGTTGTTGCCGATGCGTACCGGCTTGCCGAACTCGACCCCGGCTACCCGTGGCACCACCGCCACCGGGTGGGCGGCGGTGTAGATCTGCACCCCGGGCGCCAGCAGCACGTTGTCACCGATATGCACCTCGCACACATCGAGGATGGTGCAGTTGACGTTGGCGTAGAAGTTCTCGCCGATATGGATGTTGGCGCCGTAGTCGCAGAAGAAGGGCGGATTGATGGCGCAGGAGCGGCCACGGCTGCCGAGCAGATCCTGCAGCAGAGCATCCCGCTCGGGCTTCTCCTGCCACTGGGTGTTGAAGTGGTGATAGAGGGCGCGGCAGCGCTCCCGCGCCGCTTTCAGCTCGGGATCGCCGGCATCATAGGGCTGACCCGCCACCATTTTTTGCCACTCGGAGCCGCGCGCTTTCTGCGGTGCCGGGGAGTCCGGCCGGGCCGTCGTCATTGTCGTTGCTTCAGTCATCTATTCCACCAACCAGAGCAGGGATTCGTAGGGACGCAGCGTGCAGGACTGTGGCTGCACCGGGCTGTCCGGGTAGTTGCCGAGCAGCAGACGCCCCTTGCCTTGCTGGATGCCGGCAGGCAAGGCGAAGTCCACCGTATCGCCGTAGAAGTTGCTGACCACCAGCAGGGTCTGGCCCTGCCAGTGACGGGCATAGACCCAGAGGCTCCGATGACCCGGCTGCAGCTCCCGATAATCTCCCTGGATGAAGACGGGATGCGCCTTGCGCAGCGCGATCAGTGCGTGGTAGTGCCAGAACACCGAGGTCGGCTCTGCCAGCGCCGCCTCGGCGTTGATGGCCGGGAAGTTGGCGGCAGGCTGGAGCCAGGGGGTGCCGGTGGTGAAACCGGCGTTGGGGGCCGCACTCCACTGCATGGGGGTGCGGGAGTTGTCCCGTGACTTGGCGGCCAGGATGGCGAGGATCTCGGCCTCGCTCATGCCATCGCGCTGCTTGATGGCGAAGATGTTGCGGCTCTCCACATCCTGGTAGTCGTCGATGCTGGCATAGCCAGGATTGGTCATGCCGATCTCCTCCCCCTGATAGATATAGGGAGTGCCTTGCAGGCCGTGCAGGGTGCTGGCCAGCATCTTGGCGGCCACGACCCTGTGCTCGCCCTCGTCGCCGAAGCGGGAGACGATGCGCGGCTGATCGTGGTTGCACCAGAACAGCGCCGACCAGGCCTTGCCGTGCATGCCGCTCTGCCAGTGGTTGAAGATGCGCTTGAGTTCGAGGAAGTCGAACGGTGCCTTGGTCCACTTGTCACCGTTCGGGTAGTCGACCTTGAGGTGATGGAAGTTGAACACCATGGAGAGCTCGGAGCCATCGAGGGCACCATAGCGCTGGCAGTTTTCCAGCGAGGTGGAGGACATCTCGCCGACCGTCATGGCGCCCACCGGGGCGAACACGTCGCGGCTGATGTCCTGCAGGAACTCGTGGATGCGAGGCCCGTCGGTGTAGAAGCGGCGACCATCGCCCCTGTCGTCGTTCGGGAAGGCCTGATCCTTGGAGATAAGATTGATGACGTCGAGGCGGAAGCCGTCGACTCCCTTGTCGGCCCAGAAGTGGATCACCTTCTTCACTTCCGCCCGCACCGCCGGGTTTTCCCAGTTCAGATCCGCCTGCTCGCGGGCGAACAGGTGCAGGTAGTACTGGCCGGTCGCTGCATCCAGTTCCCAGGCGCTGCCGCCAAACTTGGAGATCCAGTTGTTTGGCACGCCGCCATCCACCGGATCTTTCCAGATGTAGTAGTCGCGGTAGGGGCTGTTTTTATTCCCGAGGGCGGACTTGAACCAGGCGTGCTCGGTGGAGGTGTGGTTGACGACGATGTCCATCACGATGCGGATACCGCGCTCGTGGGCCGCCGCCAGCAGGGCCTCGAAGTCCGCCATGGTGCCGTAGGCGGGGTCGATATTCAGGTAGTCGGCGATGTCATAGCCGTTGTCCACTTGAGGGGAGACGTAGACGGGGGTCAGCCAGAGGGCATCGACCCCCAGTGTCTTGAGATAGTCGAGGCGGGCCATGATCCCTTTGAGATCGCCGGTGCCACGGGCGCCGGAGTCTTGAAAGCTCTTGGGATAGATCTGGTAAATCGTGGCGCTTTGCCACCAAGGAGTCTGGCTCATGAGTCATTCCTCGTGTTGCGTATGAATGGACTTGAAATGTAAACGGCGCAACCCTGGGGCTGCGCCGTGCTGTTGCTATTGACGTGCGGGATCAGGCCTCATCCACGGCCAGCTTGCCGGTCGCTTGATGACGCTTGTAGAGCAGCATGGTCAGCACGATGGGGACGACGATGGCCACCAGCATGGCGATGGCGTAGACACCCCAGAACTCTGGCTTGATGGTGAGAATACCTGGCAGACCACCCACCCCTATGCCGTTTGACATCACATGAGCGAAGCCACAGATGAGGGCCGCACAGCTCGAGCCGATCATGGCGCACAGCATGGGGAACTTGTACTTGAGGTTGATGCCGTACATGGCTGGCTCGGTCACGCCGAGATAGGCAGAGATGGCGGCAGGTACCGAGATTTCGCGCTCATTTGCCTTGCGGCTGATCAGGATGATACCGACCACGGCAGACGCCTGGGCGATGTTGGACAGTGCGATCAGCGGCCAGATCGGGGTGCCGCCAATGTCCTTCATCAACTGCAGATCCACGGCGTTCGTCGTGTGGTGGATACCGGTGATGACCAGGGGACCATAGAGGAAGCCGAAAATGGCGGAGCCAATGGGGGCGAAGGAACCTGTCATGGCGGCTCTGGCGGCATAGCCTACGCCTTCACCAATCCAGCGACCGAACGGGCCTATCAGGGTGTGGGCCAGCACCACCGTCACCAACAGGGCAACAAACGGCACTATGACCATGTAGAGGTAGGCTGGGATGATGCGCTTGAGGTTGGTTTCGAGCCAGGCCAACACCACACCCGCGAGGATGGAGGGAATAACCTGAGCCTGATAGCCGACCTTCTGGATGGTAAAGAGTCCGAAGTCCCATACCTCGGGTATAGAGCCACCGATACCATAGGCATTCATCAACTGCGGCGACACCAGGGTGATCCCCAGCACTATCCCCAGGATCTCGGACCCCCCCATCTTCTTCACGGTGGACCAGCAGACGCCGACCGGCAGGAAGTGGAAGATGGCCTCACCCAGCAACCAGAGGAAGGAGTGGACCCCCGCCCAGAATGCGCTGATCTCAACCAGGGTATGGGTACCATCGTCGAACATCTTGATGTCGCCGATGACGTTGCGGAAACCCAGGATCAGACCGCCGGTGATGATGGCGGGCAGCAGGGGGACGAAGATCTCTGCCATGTGGGAGATGGCGCGCTCCAGCGGGTTCATGTTCTGACGCGCGGCATTCTTGGCGGCGTCCTTGCTGGCCCCGCTGACGCCGATCTCGCTGGTCAGCGCCTTGTACCAATCCTCCACCTCGGTGCCGATGACCACCTGGAACTGGCCGCCCTGGGTGAAGCTTCCCTTGACCGAAGGGATCTTCTCGATGGCTTTGCTGTCGGCCTTGGCCGGGTCATTGAGCACGAAGCGCAGTCGGGTCAGGCAGTGACTGACGGTAGCGATGTTTTCCTTGCCACCGATCTTGTCGATGAGCTGGGCCAGGTGTTGTGCGTTGATCTTTGACATGAGTCTTCCCTCTGTGACTCCAGTGAGTTTGGTATGCATCGCCCTTCGGGGCCAATCTGCCGACCCGAGCGTTCTCGGTATAGTTCCTATTTAGCATGCTACCAATTTTTTTCGATCAAAATGGGAACGTTCCCATTTCGTGGCAGCCATCACAAAACGGGTGAATTTTGCTCAATGCGTAGTGATGGGGCTCACAGCAGCTGACAGGGGGCTATGGTGGCCTGTGGTGCTCGGTTTTGTTCGATCTGGCCGAGCAGCTGGCGGGCGGCCTGTTCACCGGCGCCCTTGTAGCCGAGATCCAGGCTGAGGGCATTGGGGAACAGGAAGGTGAGCAGGGGGTTGTTGCCCAGGCCGGTCACCAGCACCTCGCCGCGGCCCTGCTCCTGCAGGTACTTGGCCGCGCCCATGGCGAGGGTATCGCTGGCGCAGACCAGCGCCTGAGTGCCGGGGGTGAGCAGATCGGCGGCCAGTCGATAGCCGCTCTGCAGGCTGAGATCCCCGAGCGCGCTGCGTGCTTTCAGTCCCCGCTCTGCGCAGTGAGCCAGATAGGCGTCGAGCCGGCGCTGGCCTGTGGTGAGGTCCGAGCTATCGACCCCCAGATAGGCGATATCCCTGGCGCCACGTAGCTCCAGCTGGGTCATCATGGCGTGCACGGCGCCGGCGTCATCGAAGCAGACCGAGGAGAAGCCCGGATATTCCCGCGCCATCAGTACCAGCTTTTCCTTAAGCGGTGCCATGGCGGCATAGTCGAGATCGTTGAAGGCGAACAATATGATGCCGTCTACCCCCCGCCGCTCCAGCACGGCCAGGTGTTCGTGTACTTTGGCGGGGGAGAACTTGCTCTCCATCAGCACGGCATCGTAACCGTGGCGGTAGAGGGTCTCCAGCATGCCGCGCACCGCCTGGTTTTCCGAACTCGAGTCGAGCCGGGAGACGATGATACCCACCACCTGCTGGCTCTGGCTGCGCATGGCTCGGGCCGACTTGCTCGGCACGAAGCCGTGCTCGGCGATGACTCGTTCCACCCGTTCCCGGGTCTGGGGCTTGACCTTGGGATCCTGATTGAGCACCCGGGAGACGGTCGACTTGCCGACGCCGGAGAGGCGGGCGATGTCGAGGATGGTCAGTTTCTTTTCCATATCGGGTGCTCAGGCAGGGAATTGACCACATTGTTGTGATTAACCCCTGTGAATACAAGCCCATGACGCTAGAATGGCCTCTCCATTCCGGCTGGCGGCCCGCCGCTCGCTTCGTACAGGACGCGCATCATGGATCTGTTGGCAAGTCTGCACTTCTCCCTCTCCATCACAGGCCCCATCTGCATGGTGCTGCTGCTCGGGATCTGGCTCAAGCGTCTGGGCCTGTTGCCAGACAGCTTCGTCGAATCCGCCTCTCGTCTGGTGTTCCAGGTCACCCTGCCAGCCTTGCTGTTCCTGAGCATGGTGCGCACCGATTTTTCCACCATGCCGAGCCCCTGGCTCATCCTCTACGGCCTGCTGGGGACCCTGGCCGGTTTTCTGGTGCTCGAGCTGCTGGCGGCCCGCTTCATCAGCGAGCAGAAACTGCGCGGTATCTTCGTGCAGGGCAGCTTTCGCGGCAACATGGGGATCATGGGGCTGGCCTATGTGCAAAATGCCTATGGACCCGAGGGCATAGGCGCCGCGGCCCTGCTGGTCGGGGCGGTCACCGTGCTCTACAACATTCTCGCGGTCATCACTCTCACCCGCAGTCTGGGGGGCGGGCGGGGGATCAAGCCCATCCTGAAGGGGATAGTCAAAAACCCCCTCATCATCGCCATCCTCTCGGCGCTGCCGTTCGGTCTGCTCGGCATCGAGCTGCCGCAGCTGGTCATCAACACCGGCAACTATTTCGCCAACATGACGCTGCCGCTGGCCCTGCTCTGCACCGGCGCTAGCCTCAATCTCAAGGCTCTGCGCGGCGGCGCCACCCTGACCGGCTGGGCCACCGCCAACCGGCTGTTCTGCATCCCGGTGCTGCTGGTGACGGGGGCCTGGGCGCTCGGTTTCAGCACCCAGGCCCTCGGCATCCTGTTTCTCATCAGCTCCACCCCGACGGCGGCGGCCAGCTATGTGATGACCCGCGCCATGGGCGGCGACAGCGTGCTGGCCGCCAACATCATCGCCACCACCACTCTCGGCTCGCTGGTAAGCACCAGCCTGGGGGCCGCGCTGATGAACTATCTCGGGCTGATGGGCTAGCCAGTCTGCCGTCGATATCGACATGACAACGGCTCTGGCGCGCCATTCCTCCCCCTATTCCTTCTCCCCCGCCCTCAAGGGCAGCCACAGGCCGCATCGATCAATACGCTCGTCCCGACTGCCGGGATTCAGCCCAGCCGTTCGCGCTCCTGCTCCAGCACCATCTTCTCGTGGGCCAGGAAGAAGGGACGGTAGAGCACATAGCTGTTGAGGATGCAGACCAGGCTCATCAGGCCGTTGTTCCAGCTGCCGTTCGCCGCCCAGGCGGCGCCAAGCGGAGAGGGCATGGACCAGGGCAGCAGGGCGATGAAGCGGTCGAGGAAGCCCCACTGGGTCAGCTGCCAGGCGATCACCGCATTGATCAGCGGCACACCGATAAAGGGCAGGAAAAACAACGGGTTCATTATGATGGGGAAGCCGAACAACAGGGGTTCGTTGATGTTGAACATGGAGGGGATGAAGCCCAGCTTGCCCACCGACTGGATGGAATGGCAGCGACTGCGCATGGCCATGAACACCAGCGGCAGCGTGGTGCCTATGCCTCCGATCAGCAGGTAATAGTCCCAGAAGCCCTGCAGGAAGATGTGGGGCAGGGGCTCTCCCGCCATCAGCGCCGCCTGGTTGGCACTCACCCCGGCCATCCAGAAGGGGGACAGCAAGCCGGTCACGATCAGGGCGCCGTGGATCCCCATGAACCAGAGTAGGTGGGCGATGAGCAAGGTGATCAGCAGGGCGGGCAGGGTGTCGGCCCCCACGATCAGTGGCTTGAACAGGGAGGCCATGAAATCCGGCAGGCTGATCCCGAACTGCTGCTGCAACCAGAGCCGCAGCAGGCTCAGGGACAGCATGATGAACAGCAGCGGCACTATCAGCTGAAACCCTCGCCGCGTCATCACCGGCACCTCCTCCGGCATCTTGATATACCAGCCACGGCGATAGAAGAAGCGGGTCACCTCCACCGAGTAGAACGCCATCAGCAGGGCGGTGAAGATCCCGGCGCCCCCCAGATAGCCAAACACTCCGGGTTGCAGCGAGCGAAAGTCGATCAGCATCAGAAACGCCATGCAGCCCCCCAGGCCGCACAGCCGCTCCGGCATCTCATAGGCCTTGGCGAGGCTAGAGGCCGAGCCAAAGGCGATGATCAGCGCCACCAGCCCCAGGGTGTGGGAGTAGACCGGAAACAGGAAGGGGTGCAGCTCCCGCGCCAGCCAGTGCAGCCACTGGCCAAAGGCGTGCGGGGTGTCGGGGGAGATGGGAGGAAACAGTATGGGCACCAGCAGGCTGCCGACGATGACGAAGGGCATGGCCAGTTGAAAACCGTCCCGTAACGACAGCACATGGCGACTGCGGGTCAGCCAATTGGCAAACGGTACCATGCGCTGCTCAATCATGCCGACCAGCATTGCCATCCATTGCAGATTCATCACTCTATTTTCCGTCCCTTTGAGCTTTCATCCCCTGTCATCACGGGGCTTTGGCTCCATTCTGACGACTTTGCTGTTTCGTTTCCGTAAGATCCGCGACCATTTTGCCATTTCATTACTTCGCTCACACTTCCAGCCGCTTCTGAGCGGAAATAACCGATCCCGCTCACACATCGATGGATGATTAGCGGAAACCGGTTTCCAAATCAAATCCATCGATCAAGAATGCCCCGTCTGTTACGAACGTCTGGAGAATCGGGAAATGAAAAAAATCATGTTGTGCTGCTCCTCTGGCATGTCCACCAGCCTGCTGGTCAAGAAGATGAAAGAGGAAGCGGACAAGCGGGGGCTGAGCGCCGAGATACAGGCCTTCGGGGCTGCAGAGTTCGATCTGCAGATGCCCCACTACCAGGTCGTGCTGCTGGGGCCCCAGGTCAAATACATGCAGGCCGAGCTGCAGCAGCGGGCCGCGGCCCACGGCGTACCGGTCGACACCATCAACATGATGGATTACGGCATGCAACGGGGTGACAAGGTCCTCGACCACGCCCTCACCCTGATCGGCTGATGAGCAACACCCACCAGTGAAAGTCACAAGGAAACCTTCATGAATACCCTTTACGAACGCTTTGTCAGTACCATAGAGAACAGGGTCAGTCCCCTGGCCGGGCGGATTGGCCAGCAAAAATATGTGCAGGCAATCCGTGATGGCTTCATCGCCGCCTTGCCCTTCATGATCGTCGGCAGCTTCATGCTGGTGTTCATCTTCCCGCCCTTCTCACCCCAGACCCAGTGGGGCTTCGCCCGCGCCTGGCTCGACTTCTCGGCCACCTATCAGCCGCAGCTGCTGCTGCCGTTCCAGCTGAGCATGGGGCTGATGACCCTGTTCATCTCGGTGGGGATAGGGGCCAGCCTGGCCCGCCAGAACGGACTGGATCCGGTCACCACGGGTCTGCTCTGCCTGATGTCCTTCATGCTGGTGGCCGCGCCGGTCAAGGATGGCGCCATCTCGATGCAGTACTTCTCCGGCCAGGGGATCTTCACGGCCCTGATCACCGCCATCTATGCGGCCGAGGTCTATGCCTTCCTCAAGCGCAACAACATCACCATCAAGCTGCCGCCCCAGGTGCCGACCGGCGTTGCCCGCTCCTTCGAGGTGTTGATCCCAGTGCTGGTGATCATCCTGACCCTGCATCCCCTCAACCTGCTGCTGGAAAACACCACCGGCATGATCCTGCCGGAAGCCATCATGTCCCTGGTCAAGCCGCTGGTGGCCGCCTCCGACTCCCTGCCTGCCATGCTGCTGGCGGTGCTGGTGTGCCAGATCCTCTGGTTCGCCGGGATCCACGGTGCCCTGATCGTCACCGGCATCATGAACCCGTTCTGGATGGCCAACCTGGCCAACAACCAGGCCGCCATGGCGGCGGGTGAGGCGCTGCCCCACATCTTCCTGCAGGGCTTCTGGGATCACTACCTGCTGATCGGCGGCGTCGGCTCCACCCTGCCGCTGGCCTTCCTGCTGCTGCGCAGCAAGGCCGCGCACCTGAGATCCATCGGCAAGATGGGGGTGGTGCCGGGCCTGTTCAACATCAACGAGCCTATCTTGTTCGGTGCCCCCATCGTCATGAACCCGGTCTTCTTCCTGCCCTTTATCCTGGTGCCCATGATCAACGCCACCCTGGCCTGGTTTGCCCTGGACTTCGGTCTGGTCGAGCGGGTGGTATCCCTCACCCCCTGGACTACGCCGGGCCCCATCGGTGCCTCCTGGGCCGCCAACTGGGCCATCAGCCCCATGGTGCTGAGTCTGCTCTGCATGTGCAGTGCCGCGGCCATGTATTACCCCTTCCTGAAGGCCTATGAGCGCACCTTGCTCAAACAGGAAGAGCAAGCCGATAGCGTGGAAGCACGTCCGCTGGCGGCGGCTGCCAGCCGTTGATTGTCTGTTGGGGCTGCCTGGCGGCCTCTTTTTTCAAGTCTGGAGTAACAAGAGATGCAATATCGTTTTCCTGAACAGTTCTGGTGGGGCAGCGCCTCGTCCGCCGCCCAGGCGGAAGGTGCCAGCCAGCAGGGGGGCAAGGCGCCCACCATCTGGGATCACTGGTTCGAGCAGTCTCCCCATCGCTTCCATCAGCAGATTGGGCCGGCGCAGACGTCCGGTTTCTATGAGCATTTTCGCGACGATATTCGCCTGCTGCGCCAGCTTGGCCACAACAGTTTCCGCACCTCCATCGCCTGGTCGCGGTTGATCCCGGCGGGACGGGGAGAACCCAACCCGGAGGCCGTCGCCTTCTATGACGCCATGCTCGACGAACTCAAGGCCGAGGGGATAGAGCCTTTCATCTGCCTGTTCCACTTCGACATGCCGATGAGCATGCAGGAACTGGGGGGTTGGGAGAGCCGGGAGGTGATCGCCGCTTATGCCGACTTTGCCGACACCTGCTTCCGGTTGTTCGGTCACAAGGTCAAGCACTGGTTCACCTTCAACGAGCCGATCGTGCCGGTGGAGGGGGGGTATCTCTACGACTTCCACTACCCGAACGTGGTGGACTTTCGCCGCGCCGCCACCGTGGCCTATCACACCATGCTGGCCCATGCCGCTGCGGTGCAGCGCTACCGGGCACTCGGCCAGGATGGCCAGATCGGCATCATCCTGAACCTGACCCCCTCCTATCCGCGCTCGCAACACCCGGCGGATCTGAAGGCGGCCAACATCGCCGACCTGATGTTCAACCGCAGCTTCCTGGATCCGGCGGTCAAGGGGGAATACCCGGCCGAGCTGGTGGCGTTGCTCGAGGAGTATGACCAGCTGCCGGCCTGCGAGCCGGGGGACAAGGCCCTGCTGGCGGCCGGCAAGATCGATCTGCTGGGGGTCAACTACTACCAGCCGCGCCGGATCAAGGCGCGCAGCAATGCGATCAACCCCGCCAGCCCCTTCATGCCGGAGTGGTTCTTCGATTACTACGAGATGCCGGGCCGCAAGATGAACCCGCACCGGGGCTGGGAGATCTACGAGCAGGGGGTCTACGACATCCTCACCAACCTGCGCGACCACTACGGCAACATCCCGAGCTACATCTCGGAGAACGGCATGGGGGTCGAGGGGGAGGCCAAGTTCAAGGGCGAGGATGGCCAGATCCAGGATGACTATCGCATCGGCTTCATCCGGGATCACCTCATCTGGTTGCACAAGGCGCTGGAAGAGGGCTGCCAGTGCCGGGGTTATCACCTCTGGACCTTCATCGACAACTGGTCCTGGAGCAACGCCTACAAGAATCGCTACGGCTTCATCGAGCTGGAGCTGGAGAGCCAGACCCGGCGCATCAAGAAGAGCGGCCAGTGGTTCGCCACCGCCGCCCGCGAGAATGGCTTCGACTGATTATTCCGTCATCCGACCCGTATAGAGAAAGCGCGCCAGCCCAAGGGCCGGCGCCCATCACCAAGGAGTGTGTATGTTCGATCTGGAAGAGACCGTCATGGGTCTCATCATCAATGCCGGCATGAGCCGCAGCCTCTGCTTCGAGGCGTTGCGCCAGGCCAGGGCTGGCCAGTTCACGGAGGCCGACGATCTGCTGCGCCAGGCCACCGAGGCCGCCAACGTCGCCCACGGGGTACAGACCCGGCTGATCGAGGCGGATGAGGGGGAGGGCAAGATCCCGGTCAAGCTGATCCTGGTGCACGCCCAGGATCACCTGATGACCGCCATGCTCGCCCGGGAGCTGGTCACCGAGCTCATCGAGCTGCACCGCAAGCTGGCCGCCTGAGGAACACCATCATGTTGCGACTCGGACTCGACATCGGAGGCACCAAGATAGAGGCACAGCTGCTCGATGATGAAGGCGTCAGCCTGCTGCGCAAGCGCATCCCGACCCCAACCACGGGTTACGCCGACTTCCTCGCCGCCATCACCCAGCTGGTGGAGGACATACGCCAGGAGCTGGATCGCCCCTTCAGCATCGGCGTCGGCTTGCCCGGGGCGGTCAGCCCGCAGACCGGTCGCATCAAGAATGCCAACTGCCTGTTTCTCAACGGCCAGGATCTCGAGGGCGATCTGGCGCGGGGGCTGGGTCAGTCGGTTGCCATCGCCAATGATGCCGACTGCTTCACCCTGTCGGAGGCCGTCGACGGGGCCGGGGAGGCGGGGCGACTGGTGTTCGGCATCATACTCGGCACCGGCTGCGGTGGTGGGCTGGTGGTCAACCGCCAGCTCATCGTCGGCCCCAATGCCATCACCGGGGAGTGGGGTCACAACCCCTTGCCTGGCTACGATCCAGCCCTGGATGGCCCGGCTCAGCCCTGTTACTGCGGCCGCCACAACTGCATCGAGCGGTTCGTCTCCGGTACCGGTTTCAGCACCCGCTTCAACCAGGCCCATGGCGTCGCCATGAGCACACCGGAGATCATGGCGGCGGCGGCGCTGGGCAACCCCGAGGCGCACGCCCACTACCGGCACTTCATCGGCGCCCTCGGCCGCAGCGTGGCCAGCCTGATCAACGTACTGGACCCGGACGTCATCGTGTTCGGCGGCGGGCTCTCCAACCTCGATGCCCTCTATCGGGAGTTGCCCGCGGCGCTGGAGCCTTACCTGTTCTCGGATCGTTGCATCACCCGTTTGCTGCCCGCCCGCTACGGCGACAGCAGCGGGGTGCGGGGCGCCGCCTGGTTGCCCAGTTGCAGTGAAGGGGCCGCGACATGGGCCCTCTGATCCCCCGTCGCAGGGGCCGGCGTCGATGCCCGCTCTGAGTTAGCACGCGGGCAGGGCACTGATGCCCGCCCGCACCACCCATGCTCCTTGTCTCACATCGCCCTGCGATGGGGAAAAGGCATGCCCGAATTTGCCCTCTCCCCGGAGAGACAAATAAATAAAACGCTTATTTATCAAAATCATAAAACTCAAGGAATGATAATAATGAAACTGACGAACCTGTCCGCCCAGCTGATCGCCATCCTGGCTCTGAGCACCCCTTTCATGGCCAATGCCGTGGTGGAGACCAACACGGACTTCGGGCGCCTGAGCCTGGGAGGCGATGCGGAGATCAACCTCAATGCTTCCAACACCACCCGTGGCAACGTGCTGGGCCAGACCAGCGAGACCCGCACCGACCGCTGGGACGAGGACGGTCGCCTGCTGCTGAACTTCCTAGGGGTGCGCGAGCTGGAAGATGGCCGCTACGGCCAGATCCAGATCCAGCCGACCATCGGCACCAACGGTGGTGCCGGTGCCGATGACGCCTATCTGGGCTTCGGCCAGCGCAGCAACTGGGGCATGAAGGTCGGCCGCTTCGAGGCCTATGACATGTTCCCGCTGGGTCAGGACATCTTCGTCGAACACTCGGGGGACAGCGCCAACGACCTCTACTCCGATGGCAACGGTTACGTCTACATGCTGAAGGAAGGTCGCGGCCGGGCGAGCAAGGGGGGTCAGCTGCTGCTGAACAAGGAGACCGGCAACTGGTATCTGGAGCTCTCCACCCTGATCGGGGATCGCACCAACCTGTTTGCGGGCCAGCAGTACCATGGCTATGAGCTGACCAAGGCCAAGGACTCCATCATCGTGCGTCCGGTCGTCGCCTGGAAGGGGGAGAACCTGAAGGTGGCGCTGGGGGCCGAGGGCAACGTGATCAACGACGCCATCGTCACCAGCGACGATGTCTCGGTGTCCGATCGCATGGGTTACGGCATCACCACCAGCTGGACCCAGGATGCCCTGGTCATCAACGCCAACGCGGCCCGCATGGACGCCGAAGATGAAACCGATACCACCCTCGGCGCCAACCTGCTCTGGCACAACGCCGGCCTTGGCTACATCTACGCCATCAACGACATCACCAGCGCCAACCTGAGCAACAACAGCGCCGATTTCAGCAAGATGATCGGCAAGCACAGCATCAACACCGTCTACGCCTCCTACAAGATCCCGAGCGTGCTGGATCTGGACAACTTCGACATCTATCTGGGGGCCTACTGGTCGCAGCTGAATGTCGACAGCGGCGAGGTAGACAACATGGACCGTTACGGTGGCCGCGTGCGCTTCAAGTACTTCTTCTGATCCGACGGGATCTCTCCTGCAGAGGGTGGCCACGGCCACCCTTTTCCATTGGCCCGTGATGCAAACCGTACCGGGCGCTGCCTGGCTGTGCTAGGATGACATTCTGTTAACCGGTTACCGTTGATGAAGCCATGGCCAATATTACCGATGTATCGCGTCTCGCAAATGTGTCCAAAGCCACCGTTTCCCGCGTCCTGAGCGGCTCGCGCGGCGTGCGTGAGGAGAGCCGGCTGGCTGTGTTGCAGGCGGCCGAGCAACTGAATTTCCGTCCCAATGCGACCGCCCGCTCTCTCGCCACCCAGGCGACCGATTGCATCGGTGTCATCCTTTCTCCCCAGCTGGGGGGGCACCTTGCCAGCATGTTGCCGCTGATCGACGGCTTCCTCACCGGAGCGGGCAAGAGCATGCTGGTGCGCTTCGCCGAAGGGGTGGCCCAACAGCAACAAGCGGTCGACGAGTTGCTGGGAGGGCGCTGCGACGGCGTGCTGGTGATCGGTGCCAAGCAGCCGCTGCAAGCGGACGAGCGGCTGATCCAGCTCGATGGCGTCGGCGACTCGGACAACCTGAACCTCTGCTATGACCTGACCTTCGCCACCGAGAGCGCCTGTCGTTTTCTGCTCGGCAAGGGGCACCGCCAGCTGGTGTTGATGCTGGACGACAAGCACTCCCCGGCCGGGAAGCATGCCATCCAGGGCTATCAGCAGGCGCTGCAGCAACAATCCCTGCCCTACAACGGCCAGCTGGTGATCGATGGCACCGGCAACCAGCAGGCCCTGCTCGGCCTGCTCAACCGCTACCTGCCCTTTACCGCACTGGTGGTGCAGCACGACACCCTGGCCGCCGAGGCCATGCGCCTGCTGCGGGAGTTCAACCTCAACATCCCCCAGGATGTCTCCGTCATCAGCCTGGAAGGATCCCCGTTGGCGGATCAGCTGACGCCGCCGCTCACCTGCATCGAATACCCGAGCGAGCTGTTGGCGCAGGAGAGCATCAGGTTGCTGCAAGCCCAGCTGTCCCAGAGCCTGCGCCCGGTCGATGAACGGCAGAAGTTCCCTGGTCGTCTCATCGTGCGCGAGTCCGTGGTGGCACGCTGAGGCGCTGTTCACGATCGGTGACTTGACCTTGCCGCTGGCGACAGCTTTAGGCTGAGATCACACCCACAGAGGAGAGCCATCATGACTATCGAACTCACCGTATCCGGCATGTCTTGCGGTGGCTGCGCTGCCAGCCTGCAAAAAGCGCTGTTGGCCCAGAGCGCCGTCACCCAGGCCAGCGTCGACTTCGACAGCCGCAAGGCCGTTGTCGAGAGCGAGTTGAGCAAGGCCGAGATCGTCGCCCTGATCGAGGCCAAGGGCTTCTCGGTAGAGTGAACTAACACCATAGAGGTAAAAAACAGACTAATATTCTGTTTGCTTGTTTTTAATGGTGAGAGTGATCACTTAAATTCGGTTTAAAAAGAATAAAAATGCTGCAGTCAACTATCAGAAGGATTGCAGCATGACCCTCCCTATCCGCAAGACCCTGCTCGCCACCGTACTCGGCATGACCCTCTCCCCCCTGGCCATGGCGCTGCCCAGCGTGCACATACTGGCGACCGGCGGCACCATTGCCGGGGCGGGGCAGTCTGCTACCCAGTCCAACTACGAGGCCGGCAAGGTGGCCATCGAGACCCTGATCGCCGCCGTGCCCGAGATGAAGAACGTGGCCGAGGTGCAGGGGGAGCAAGTGGTCAAGATCGGCTCCCAGGACATGAACGACGAGGTGTGGCTCACGCTCGCCAAGCGGGTGAACGAGCTGCTGGCCAAGGATGACGTGGATGGCATCGTCATCACCCACGGCACCGACACCATGGAAGAGACCGCCTACTTCCTCAACCTCACCGTCAAGAGCGACAAGCCGGTGGTGCTGGTCGGCGCCATGCGTCCCTCCACCGCCATGAGCGCCGACGGTCCGCTCAACCTGTACAACGCCGTGGTCACCGCCTCTGATCCCGATTCCAAGGGGCGTGGCGTCATGGTCGCCATGAACGACACCGTGCTGGATGCCCGCGACGTCACCAAGACCAATACCACAGGGGTGCAGACCTTTGCCGCGCCGAACTTCGGCCCGCTCGGCTACATCCACAACGGCAAGATCGACTACCAGCGCAGTCCGGCTCGGCTGCACACCAGCAAGACCCCGTTCGACGTGAGCAAGCTCGACAAGTTGCCGCAGGTGGGCATCGTCTACAACTATGCCAATGCGACCGACTTGCCCGCCAAGGCCATGGTGGATGCCAAGTTTGACGGCATCGTCAGCGCCGGGGTGGGCAACGGCAATCTCTATCACAGCCTGTTCGACACCCTGGCCAAGGCCAGCGAGGACGGCATCCGGGTGGTGCGTTCCGCGCGCGTACCGACCGGCGCCACCACTCTGGACGCCGAGATCGACGATGCCAAGTACGGCTTCGTGGCCGCCGGCACCCTGAACCCGCAGAAGGCGCGCATCCTGCTGATGCTCTCCCTGACCCAGAGCAAGGATCCCAAGCAGATCCAGCGCTGGTTCCAGCAGTTCTAAGCCCGACATGGGATGGATCCAGCGGGAGGCTCAGGCCTCCCGTTTTTCATGACCCAAGCCTTGGCACAGTCATTGCTATGGATTGACTACTGTCCACAATGCTCTGGGAAGGATGAACGATGAAACGGTGGATCCAACATTTCTATCAGCTGAACCGCCTCAACTGGCTCATGGTCTGGCTGCTGCTCTGCTGCAGTATCATTCTGCTGTTCCCGGCCGGCCTGATGAAGGGCGCGGTCAGCCAATGGGCCACGGTCCATGCCGCCTGGCTCGGGGTCGGCATGCTGCTCGCCATCTCCTACTTCTGCAGCCAGGCCTTCCTGATCGCCTGGGAGTGGGCCTGCGACCAGTGGCAGTCCCGTCGTCAGCAGGATCAGCTGGCCCAGATGATCGGCTTCCTCGACTTCAACGAGAAGGCGGTGCTGCGCGAGTTCGTGTTGCAGCGCAAAAGCGTCATAAACCTGCCGATCACCGAGCCCGCCGTCAAAAACCTGATGGATGCTGGCGTGCTGACCTATGCCTATGGCAAACCGGTGCGGGAGAAGGAAGACGAGAACCAGATCCGCGCCCTGATGATAGCGCTGCCGGCGCGGCCGCTGCTGACCTACAAGGTGCTTGGGCTGTCGCGCGGCAAGATGAGCGACGAGCAGGTGGAGCAGATCATGAACGCCAGGCCCAAGTTCGCCCAGAAGAGCCTGCAGCGTTAAGCCTCTCGTCATTCTGAAATAAAAAGAGCCGGGCATTGCCCGGCTCTTTGCTGTCTGGCGCTGGTTACTCGGTGCGTGCCTTGAGGTAACCGGCGTAGTCCGGCACCTGTATGCTGAAGGCGCGCTGCATGTGGGGGCTGTCCATGATGAAGTCTGCGGTCGCCTCGTTGGTGGCGACCGGGATGTTCCACACCGCCGCCAGACGCAGCAGTGCCTTCACGTCCGGATCGTGGGCCGCGGCATTGAGGGGATCCCAGAAGAAGATCATCACGTCGATCTTGCCCTCGGCGATGAGGGCGCCGAGCTGCTGGTCGCCGCCCATGGGGCCGGAGAACAGGCAGGTGATGGGCAGCTGTGCCTGTTTGCCGAGCAGGGTCCCAGTGGTGCCGGTCGCATAGAGATGGTGGAGCTTGAGCTCCTCCTTGCGGCGCAGCACCCAGTTCAGCAAGGGGGTCTTCATGTTGTCGTGAGCAACCAGGGCTACCCGCTTGTGGGGTGCCATCTCACGTGCAATCAGTTCCATGGAGGTCTTCCGTAGCAATGTGAAGGTAATTAAGCCGTATCCTAATCGAAAGCGGCGCCCGCTGCCTTGCCGGGCGCCGTATCTGTGATCACTTCGACTCTTCTATCCACTGCCGGTTCTTCTGCTCCAGCACCGAGATGGGCAGCATGCCGTATTCCAACACCTGGTGGTGGAAGGCCTTGAGATCGAAACTGCCGCCCAGGGCCTGCTCGGCGGATTCCCGCATCCGGATCAGGGCCAGTTGACCCGCCTTGTAGGAGGTGGCCTGGCCGGTATAGGCCATGTAGCGTGGCACCTCCGAGCTGATGTCGCCCGCCCCCAGCGCCGAGTTCTCCTGCATGTAGCCGACGGCCCTGTCGTGGCTCCAGCCATACCAGTGGATGCCGGTGTCCACCACCAGCCGCATGGCCCTCAGCATCTCCTCGTTGAGGCGGCCGAAGTACTGCAGCTGGTTGTTGAAGGCAGGCGAGCCCTCGACCTTCACATCCCCCACCGCCGGATTATAGAGACCATGCCCCTGATAGAGACCCATATCGTGATCCGCCAGGTACTCGGTGTAGAGCGCCCAGCCCTCCGCATAGGCGGTGTAGGAGGCGTTCGCCACGTATTGCGGGAAGTTGGGATCCTTGGCTGCCAGCTCCTGGGCTATGGTGATCTGGAAATGGTGGCCGGGGGCGCCTTCGTGGGCCAGCAGGGTGCTGATGTTCCAGCTCTGCAGGCCATAGGGGTAGTAGGTGTTGAGGAAGAACTGGCCCTTGCGACCTGTCTGGGGGTTGCCATCCTGATACCAGGCGACGCCGCCGTAGGGGGCATCCTCATAGGCGACCGGCACGACCTCGTAATCCAGCTTGGGAATGGTGCGCTCGGCATCGAAGAAGTCCGGCAGCACCTGCGCCGCCTTGCTCTTGAAGGCGTTGTATTCCCGCAGTGCCCGCTCATGCTCGGCCAGCGCCTGCTGCTGGGGCTCGCTCAGTGCGGCCCCGGCCGTGCTGTCCGGGTTCAGGCCGGCAGACCAGGCCGCCAGCGGGTTCCGATAGAAGAAAGCCGGTTCGTTGAGGTACTGGAAGAAGGCGTAGATCTGGCCGCTCTGCTTGCTCTGGGCCACATCCTCGCTGTCGCACTTGCCGACCGTGTGGCAGACCTTGACCATGGCGCCGAAGATCCGGGTCACCTCGGCCAGCCCAAGTTCATGCACCTCTTCCGGTGTCATCTCGGTGGTGGTGTGCTTCTTCAGCAGCCAGCGATACCAGTCGCGGCCATCCGTCATGCCGCAGAAGCCGTCATCGCACTCGCCGCTGCCCAGACGCACCCCGTAGGCACCGCCATGCTGGTAATCCAGATAGTCCCGCAGCGCCAGATAGCGGCGGTTGATGCTGTCCAGCACGGCCTTGTAGTTGGTGCGCAACGCCTCGTCGGCATCCCCTGGAAACTGCTGCCAACCGAGGTAGGAGTCGGCGATCGCCTCGCCATCCAGCTTGCCATTCAGTTGAGCCAGCAGCCGGTCCACCAGCTCATCCGGCAGGGTGTTGCCCCGGGCACTGCCCTGCTCAAACTGGTGTTTCACCTCGGCCAGATAGGCGTCATAAGCCTTGAGCCAGCTGAGATGCTCCTGATACCAGGCCAGCGGCGCCGTCGTTGCTCGTGCCTTGATGGTTTGCGCTGGGGTCGCGGCCGTGCGGTCAAGATCCCGTCGCCAGCTTGCATCCCCCGGCGCCACCCGTTCGGCCGAGCTCTGGGCGAAATAATCGAAGCCGCCGCTGACGGTGCGGGCGGCCCTGCCGCTGGCGGGTGCTGCACCGACTTCATCGGCGAGATCCACCACCCTGTTGCGAAAGTGGTGGATGGGGATCTGGGATTGGGGCAGGTCGTAGCCAGTCAAATTGATCTGCAGATCCCAGCGGATCATGTCGTAGAACAGTTTGTCCCGCTCACTCAGTACGCTCGGATCCAGGGCATCCAGTCGCTTGAGCAGGGAGGTATCGAGCGCCTTGCGTTTGGCGATGCTCTGCTCGTCGATGGCGAAGCCGTAGGGATCCAGCGCCTGGCTCTCGCGCAGGGCATCGTTCATGGTTTGCATCAGGGTCGCCTTGGTGGCAACGGGATCCGCGGGTGCCTGGGAACTGTTGTCGTTGCAGGCGGTGAGGGAGAGGGCGATGGCGCAACCCAGCGCCACCTTGTCGAGTGAGAAGTGCATGGTTTAGTCCTTTAATGCCTTGTTATTTTGAGTCCCACGAAGGGGTTCCAATAGTGCACCTTAAGACTGCCGCCTTTTGCGACTCACTTAACAAAAATAACGTTATATTTCATATGGATAAACATGGTGAAAAGCTATGCGTTCAAAGATGAAAAAACCCGCCGGAGCGGGTTGGGAAGCGGATATTCCATGGCATAACTATTCAGGATGACTCAGAGTGCAACTGGGATTGCTGATAGTTTTCCAGACCGATGCGTTCGATGAGGTCGAGCTGGGTCTCCAGCCAGTCCACGTGTTCCTCTTCGTCTTCCAGAATGTCCTGGAACAGGTCACGGCTGACGTAATCATGGACGGATTCGGCATAGTTGATGGCCACTTTCAGGTCGGGAATGGCATCCATTTCCAACGAAAGATCGCAGCGCAGCATCTCCTCTACCGTCTCACCGATGCGCAATTTGCCCAGATCCTGCAAGTTGGGCAGTCCTTCCAGAAACAGCACCCGCTTGACCAGTTCATCGGCATGTTTCATCTCATCGATGGACTCATGGTATTCCTTGTGCCCGAGCCCCTTGAGGCCCCAGTCATCGTAGATGCGGGCGTGCAGGAAGTATTGGTTGATGGCAACCAACTCATTGGCCAGCACCTTGTTGAGGTGGGCAATGATTTTGGAATCTCCTTTCATCGACATTACTCCTTATGTTCGTGCCTGTGGCTGAGCCTTGGGCATCGATCACTAGAGCTTAGTCCAGAAAGATGACAATAAGGGGGCTGACGATTTCGCTCGCCTGAACATGCTGGGATCCGGCTGACGGATCAGAGTGCGGAGAAGAGGGGGTCAGGCCACTTCGTAATAGAGTGGCGCCTGATCCGATTCAATCTTGTCGAGTTCGGTGGAGATGATCTCCATGGTCATTCGCACACATTTGCCACATTGAGCACCGACTTCCAGTGACTGTTTCAGTTGCCTGAACTCTGTCTTGCCTGCCTGTACCGCTTTGCGGATCTGGGTATCTGTGATGCCGCGGCACAAACACACGTACATAATACTGACCTCATACTGGAATGAGATGAAATCTAAATGAGAATGGTTTGCAGTGCAAATAACAATT
Source organism: Aeromonas sp. TECH754 (assembly GCF_056279295.1). NCBI lineage: Bacteria > Pseudomonadati > Pseudomonadota > Gammaproteobacteria > Aeromonadales > Aeromonadaceae > Aeromonas > Aeromonas sp. TECH754. The sequence goes on from NZ_JBWBRA010000001.1 coordinate 4,461,950, forward strand.
AGTAATAAGATCCCTTGCTTGCCAGCCATTCACCCCTTGGGGACAATGCGGCCATCAGAGAGGAGATGATCATGCTCAAGAAACTATTAAGTTCCCTGTTCAACAGCCAGACACCGCCAACTCCCGAGGTGACGCCCACCGAGTATGCGGGCTATCTCATCTACTCCGAGCCTGCGGCAGAAGGGGGTCAATACAGGTTGGCGGGCCGCATCACCAAAGAGGTGGACGGTGTCCTGCTGACCCACCGTTTCATTCGTTCCGATCTGTTTGTCAATCCGGCGGATGCCGAGCGCTTCATGGTGCAGAAGGCCCATACCTTCATCGATCAGATGGGGGAGGGGATGTTCGAACCTCGAACTAAATCCGGCGATCATCGCGCCTCATGACAACTGTCGAGCAGGGTGCGCTGCGCCAGTATCTCACCCAACGCGGTGAGCGGCGTCTGATCTGGCTGGAGGGGGATGAGGTCGATTGTATCATCCGTGCCGAGCCTCTGCTCGGCGAGGCCGTCTTCTGGCTGGGGGATGGCCCTGCCCAGTATTCGCCACTGCCTGCCGCCAAGGCTTTGCAACGCCTAGGTCAGGAATGCGACACCCTGGTGTTCAACGCATTCAGCGGCTTTCATCCCGATGCCTTTGGTGCGCTGGCCGGCACCCTGCGCGCCGGTGGTTTGCTGCTGCTGCTGACTCCGCCGCGAGCACAGTGGACCACCTATCCAGATCCGGACAAGTTGCGACTGGTTGCCCAGCCGGAGGACGTTGAGCGGGCGGGGAACGGTTTTATTACCCGATTGGTGCGGCTGCTGGCGGGGGATCCCGCGCTCTCCTTGCCTCCATCCACTGGCTTGCTCCCACCGCTCGATAAGCCTTGGCAACCTCTGGGAGCGAGTCGGCCACTGAGTACCGATCAGTCCCTTGCCTTGCCTGCCATTCACAAGGTGTTGCATGGCCATCGTCGGCGCCCCCTGGTGCTCAGTGCGGATCGTGGCCGTGGCAAGAGTGCGCTGCTTGGCCTCGCCGCTGCCGACTTGCTGCAGCAGGATCCCGCCTTGCAGATAATGGTGACGGCGCCCTCCCAGGCTACCGTTGCCACGCTGTTTGCCCATGCGGCCACCGCGTTGGTGGATAGTCCTGACGCGCTGGCCAGGCTGTCATATGTGTCACCAGACAGACTGGTGCAGGGCAGTTTGCAACCGGATCTGCTGCTGGTGGATGAGGCTGCCGCCATTCCAACCCCGTTGCTGGAGGTCATGCTGGCCCGCCACAGCCGCATCGTCTTCGCGACGACCGAGCACGGCTATGAGGGAACGGGGCGCGGCTTCCATCTTCGCTTCAAGCGGGTGCTGGATCAGCAGACGCCGGGCTGGCAGGAGCTGCACTTGGCTGAACCCATCCGCTGGAGTCGGCATGATCCGCTGGAGCCTCTGGTGTTTCGACTGCTCGGTCTCGACGCCGAGGTCCAGCCACCGCAATACCCCACGGCACCCAACTGGCGGCAGATTGGACAAGATGAGCTGGCAGAGGATGAAGCGCAGCTCCATCAGGTGTTCGGCTTGCTGGTGCTGGCACACTATCAGACCAGCCCGAGCGATCTCAGGTATCTGCTGGAGAGCCCCGTTCTCGACATCCACCTGCTGGAGCAGGAGCAGAGTCTGCTCGGGGTGGCCTTGGTGGCGCGCGAGGGCAACATAGCTCCGGCGCTGGCTCAGGATATCTGGGCCGGACGACGACGTCCTCGCGGCCATCTGCTGCCCCAGTCACTGCTGGCCCATGCCGGATTCACCACGGCAGGGGATCGCAGCTATGCCAGGGTCATGCGCATCGCCATTCATCCAGCGTTGCATCGCCTTGGGTTGGGGTCCCTGTTACTGGGCAAGCTGGAGGAACATTATCGCGCTCAGGGAATGGATTATCTGGGGTCCGCCTTTTCTGCCAGTACCGATTTGCTGCCATTCTGGCGCAAGGCGGGGCTGAGGGTACTGCGTGTCGGCCTGCAGCGGGATGCGGCTAGCGGTAGTCATGCGGCCCTGTTGCTAAAACCGCTAAAAGCAGAGTGGGAGCCGGAGCTGGCCCAATGGCGGCAGTGCTTTGTGCGCCAGTTGCCGACCCTGCTGGCGGGAGAACTCAAAGAGCTGGATACGGAGCTGGTCTGGCAATGCCTGAGCGGGGATGCAGCCAGCAAGATGCCAGCGCTGGAGAAATATGAATGGCAGGAGCTGACATGCTTTGCCCATCATCACAAGCCGTTCGAGCTGTGCCAGTACAGCCTGCAACGCTGGCTGGCCACTCGGGTGAACAGTCTGGGCGAACTGACCCCTGACGAGCGTCGGTTGCTGATCGCCACCATCTGGCAGTATTCCCCCTGGGCCGAGTTGGTGAAGATGCTGCGACTGGCGGGCAAGCCAGCGCTGATCAAGGCACTGCGAGAGCTGCTGGCCCACTTGCTGGACAAGGAGGCCAACAAGGGGGATCACGCCAGGTGATCATGTCGTCAGCATGCTGTAGCAGGGGGTGGTATCAAACAACAAGGGGCCTTAATGGCCCCTTGCTCATCTGTGATGGGGGGGTGATAGAAGTTGACTATGGCTCTCTGGCTGGTCTGGCAGTTAAGGGTTTAGAGCTGTGTCATGTATCAGTCCCTGTGGTCGGGTCGACTTCTCGCGCGGCCTCAAGACTGCTGGAAATTCCAGTGATGTGCAGTGGTCAGCCAGGCCGGTTTTGGTTTTTTCAGAATATGGACTAATACTTGAATGTGAGTTTGATTTTAATAAATGCATTATTTTCAGATGGTTAGCATTGTCAGTGGTGAATGTCTGCCATCTTTTCTAACGTGCACAGGGAGTGCAATGTGGGAAAAAATGCAATTAACCATGGCTTATGGCCAATGTGGCTCGCTAGCAGCGGCGTTTCTGCCAGTGAAATAACCTTTAACATGACGCGCGGGGCGACCGCCATCAGTCAGCGGGTCTATGACTTGCACATGACGATCTTTTATATCTGCTGTCTGATCGGCTTGCTCGTGTTCGGTGCCATGCTCTGGTCGATCATCCATCATCGTAAATCCCGTGGTGCCAAGGCGGCCCAATTCCATGAAAGTATCCGCATTGAATTGCTGTGGACTGCCATTCCCGTGCTGATATTGGTGGCGATGGCGGTACCGGCCACCTCGACATTATTGAAGATGGAAGACACGTCGAAAGCCGATCTGACGGTGCTTATCACGGGTTCGCAATGGAAGTGGCATTACAAATATCTGGAGCATCCCGTCGAGTTTTATTCCTTGCTGGCGACAGATAAAAAACAAATATCGGGTGAGGTTCCCAAGGGGGAGCATTATTTACGGGAGGTCGATCAACCGCTGGTATTACCCGTTGGCAAGAAAATTCGCTTTCTGATGACATCCGATGATGTCATTCATGCCTGGTGGGTTCCCGCCTTCGCAGTGAAGAAGGATGCGAACCCCGGCTACATCAACGAAGCTTGGACCAAGATAGACACCCCCGGTATTTATCGGGGCCAATGTGCGGAGCTGTGCGGCAAGGATCACGGTTTCATGCCCATAGTGGTGGTGGCAAAAACGGCCGAAGATTTTGATGGCTGGATTGCCAAGACCGCCGAGACCCAGGCTGCGGCCAAGGCGCAGCAGCAAGACTTGGCCAGCGTCGTCATGACGCTGCCTCAGGCCATGGAAATGGGGGAGAAGATCTTCCTGGGTCACTGCGCCGCCTGCCATCAGCCCGCCGGAACCGGCTTGCCGGGCATCTTCCCGGCGCTCAAGGGCAGCAAGATCACCACGCTTGCAGAGAATAAATCCCATCATCTGGATCTGGTCATGCACGGCAAGAGCGGAACGGCGATGCAGCCTTTTGGCAAGCAGCTTACGGCGCAGGAGCTCGCCGCCGTGGTGACCTACGAGCGCAACGCCTGGGGTAACAATACCGGTGATGTCATTCAGGCTGCAGAAGTGCAGTCTCTTATGAAGCAGGAAAAATAGGAGTCGGCATGAGTGATGGAATCACGGATACCTTGCACGCAGACCACTCCCACCGACCCGCAACGGGCCTGAGACGCTGGTTATACACCACGAATCACAAAGATATCGGCACCCTCTACCTGCTGTTCGCCCTGACCATGTTTTTCACCGGCGGCACCATGGCCATGGTGATCAGGGCCGAGCTGTTCCAGCCGGGGTTGCAACTGGTTGAGCCCCTGTTCTTCAACCAGATGACCACGGTACACGGCCTCATCATGGTCTTTGGTGCCGTGATGCCCGCCTTTACCGGCTTGGCCAACTGGTTGATCCCGATGATGATCGGGGCACCTGACATGGCATTGCCCAGGATGAACAACTGGAGTTTCTGGATACTGCCATTTGCCTTTCTGATCCTGTTGTCGAGCCTGTTCATGGATGGCGGTGGCCCGAGTTCGGGCTGGACCTTCTATGCGCCCTTGTCGACCAAATACAGTGGCAACAGCACGGCGCTGTTCGTGTTCTCCATCCATATCATGGGCATCTCCTCCATCATGGGGGCCATCAATGTCATCGTGACCATTTTCAATCTGCGGGCCCCGGGCATGGGCTGGATGAAGATGCCGCTATTTGTCTGGACCTGGCTCATCACCGCCTTCCTGCTCATTGCGGTCATGCCGGTGCTGGCGGCTGCGGTGACCATGGTGCTGACGGATAAATATTTCGGCACCAGCTTCTTTGATGCGGCGGGCGGTGGAGATCCGGTGATGTTCCAGCATATTTTCTGGTTCTTCGGTCATCCTGAGGTGTACATCATGATATTGCCGGCTTTCGGCATCGTCTCCAGCATCATACCCACCTTCTCCCGCAAGAAATTGTTTGGCTATCGCTCCATGGTCTATGCCACCAGCAGCATCGCCTTGTTGTCTTTCATGGTCTGGGCGCACCACATGTTTACCACCGGATTGCCGGTGGTGGCCGAATTGTTTTTCATGTACACCACCATGCTGATTGCGGTGCCAACCGGGGTGAAAGTATTTAACTGGATTGCCACCATGTGGCGGGGTTCTTTGACCTTCGAAACGCCGATGTTATTCGCCATCGCCTTTATTACCCTGTTTACCATAGGTGGGTTTTCAGGATTGATGCTGGCCATGACCCCGGCCGATTTTCAATATCATGATACCTATTTCGTCGTGGCCCATTTTCATTATGTGTTGGTCACTGGCGCCGTCTTCTCCATCCTCGCCGCCGCTTATTACTGGTTGCCGAAATGGACGGGGCATATGTATGACGAGCGGCTGGGGCAGTGGCATTTCTGGTGTTCGCTGGTCTCGGTCAACATGCTGTTCTTCCCCATGCATCTCGTCGGCCTGGCGGGTATGCCTCGTCGCATCCCGGATTACGCGCTGCAATTCGCCGACTTCAACATGTTCATCAGCATCGGCGGCTTTGCCTTTGGGTTGTCGCAACTGTTATTCGTCTGGGGCGTGATCCGGTGCATCAGAGGGGGCAAGCAGGCGAGCGCCCAGGTGTGGGAAGGAGCTGAAGGACTGGAGTGGACTCTCCCTTCCCCCCCTCCTTACCACAGCTTCAAGACTCCACCGGAAGTGAAGTAAGGAGGTCATATGACCCAGGTCAATCACGGTCCCCTGCTGCGCAAGTTGGCGTTGGTCATCCTAGCCATGTTCGGGTTCGCCTTTGCACTGGTGCCCCTGTACGACGTCTTCTGCAGGATCACCGGTCTCAATGGCAAGACGGCCGGACAACCGGCCACGACCGAACGCGCGGTGATGGATGACAAGCGTACCATCCAGGTCGAGTTCCTGGCTCATGCCGATACCCAGATGCCGTGGCAATTCAGCCAGGAGACGCAGCGGCTGTCGGTGCGACCGGGCGAGATGAAGCAGGTCAACTATCGGGTGTTCAATCCGACCGATCGCCGCATGATTGGCCAGGCCGTCCCCTCGGTGTCGCCCGGTCTTGCCGCCGCCTATTTGAAGAAGGTGGAATGTTTCTGCTTTAACCGCCAGGAACTGCAGGCAGGGGAAAGCAAGCTGATGCCTCTCAAGTTTTATATCGACCCTGACCTGCCTGATGACATCAACACCATCACGCTCTCCTATTCACTCTATGACGTCACTCAGTCCAAGCCGACGCCAGTTCTTGCACAGAGGAAATAACCATGGCCAAGGTGAACCAGACTTATTATGTCCCTGAACAGAGTCGCTGGCCGATCATGGGTGCCATGGCCCTGTTCCTGCTGGCTTTCGGGGCTGGCCATCTGGTCAATGAGATCGCCAGCCAGCAAGCCGGTGTTGGTCGATATCTGATGATGGCCGGTGTCGCCTTGCTGGTTTTCATGTTGTTTGGCTGGTTTCGCCATATCATCCACGAGTCCATGACGGGGTTATACAGCGCCCAGATGGACAGATCCTTCAGGCAGGGCATGGCCTGGTTCATCTTCTCCGAAGTCATGTTCTTCCTGGCGTTTTTCGGGGTGCTTTTTTACGCGCGGCAACTGGCCATGCCCTGGCTGGATGGCGCCGGCAACAAGGCGATGACGGCGCAACTGTTGTGGCCGGACTTTTCCGCGCACTGGCCCATGCTCAATACCCCTGGCGGCACCCAAACCCAGGCGATGCCCTGGCACGGGATCCCCCTCATCAATACCCTGATCCTGCTCAGCTCCTCGGTGACACTGCTGTTTGCCCATACGGGATTGGAAAATAGCCAACGCAATCGCCTCAAGTGGATGCTGCTTGCCACCGTATTGCTCGGACTGACCTTTTTGTGGCTGCAAGGCTACGAATACATGCATGCCTACCGGGAACTGGGCCTGCGGTTTGACTCGGGTATTTATGGCAACACATTCTTCATCCTGACAGGGTTCCACGGCCTGCATGTCACGCTGGGAACGGTATTCCTCGGCATCATCTGGCTGCGTATTGTGTTGAAAGACCACTTTACCGCCGAACGCCACTTCGCCTTCCAGGCGGCTGCCTGGTACTGGCATTTCGTCGACGTGGTCTGGCTCTGTCTCTTTGTCTTTGTCTACCTGCTCTGAGGGGGTTTTTAATAGGGCCTGGGATTGGGCTCCAGCCAGCCCATCGCGAGGGAGAGCAGCAAGATGGCGATCACCAGCAATGAGAAGAACACGCGGCGCCCCAGAGGGGCAGACATCTTCTGGGTTTGGCCCGTGATCATCATCAGCCAGAGAGCATGAAACAGCTGCCCGATAATGAGCAGCAGCATGAGCACCAGCACTATCTTGATCAACATGTTAGGGCCCTCCGTTATATGCGTGAAATGGCGACATGGCACAAGCAACGACCCTTCCATCACCGGCGCTGGATAGTGCCGATATTGACTCTGGTTGTGGCTGCCGGTTTGTGCAAGCTGGCGCTCTGGCAGTGGCAACGGGCGGCAGATAAGGAGGCCTGGCTGGAGCAGACGGCGGCGGCTCAACTGGTGACCCCCTTGACGCTGGCGCAGATTGACTGGCAAGCCCCGGAGCGGCTCGATGGCATGCCGCTGCAAGGGCGGGTTGAGTGGGTTTCTCCTTATGTCTGGTTGCTGGACAATCAGATAGTGGCGGGAAAAATCGGCTATGACGTGATCATCCCGGTCCGTGCCAGCGGCGCGGCTTCCTCGTCACAGGCGCCCTTGCTGCTGGTCAACCTGGGTTGGCTGCCCGCGCCTGCTCGCCGGGAGCAACTGCCGCAACCCGTGATCCCTACAACCCTCGAATTCGAGGGGCTGTTGCGAGTCAAACCCGGAGGCATGTTGCTTGGCCAGAACATAGAGGCTGGCCCCTATCCAAACCGGTTGCAGTCCGTCAGAACGGACTCCATCCGTCAGGTCATCGGTCTGCCGCTCGCCGATGCCGTCTTTTATCAACAGCATTCCCCATTTATCTACCACTACCAACAGAACGTCATGCCACCACAGAAGCACAGGGCCTATGCGTTGCAGTGGCTAGGGTTGGCGCTGGTGGTGCTGGTGGGCGGACTGGTGCTGACAAGGAGGGAGTCACCATGAACCAGTGGGCCAGATGGAAGATCCCTGCCGCCTTCGCGCTGGTGATCCTGCTGCCGGTGGCGTTGGCTTCGCTGACCCTGAGACAGGGGTGGTTCGAACCCGGCACCCGTAACAAGGGACAGTGGCTGAGCCGGGAGATCTATCTGCTGCAGCCACTGCCGGCAAGCCAGGCCAGATGGCGGTTGGTGTATCTGGAGGCAGGGCGCTGTGAGGTGCCCTGCCAGCAGGTGCCGGTATTGATGCAGCGGATCCAGAGTGCCCTTGGTCGCAATCTGGACAAGCTCGATCTGGTGCGGCTCGACGCACAGCCCCCCGAGGTCGGCGTCGGGGGAGAGGCGGGAGATCTGATGCTGGTCGATCCGCAAGGGCTGGCCATACTGCGCTACGAGGTACCAGCCAGTACGACCCAGTGGCCCCTATTTGGCAAGGCGGTGCTCTCTGATCTGCAACAGTTGCTCAAGTATCAGCGAGGCGCCGAATGAATATACAAAAGAGGCTGGCGTCGACGGCCATCGCCCTGGCGATGCTGGTTATCCTGCTCGGTGCCTATACCCGCCTGACCGATGCAGGGCTGGGGTGCCCCGACTGGCCCGGGTGCTACGGCTCCTTGGTCATTCCCCAGGCGGCGCACGCCGAGCAGGCGGCCCTGCACTATCCGGATAGTCCATTAGAGCCCCACAAGGCGCGCAGCGAGATGGTGCATCGCTACTTTGCCGGTGCCTTGGGTTCCGTGATTGTCATCTTGTTTGTACTGGGTTGGGGCAAGGGCGGTCGCATGCGCCACCTCTCGGGCGCGCTGCTGATGCTGGTGATAGGACAGGCGGCGCTTGGCATGTGGACGGTGACGTTGGCACTGCATCCCCTGGTGGTGACCATGCACCTGCTGGGAGGATTCATGCTGCTGACCCTGCTGTGGCTCTATCGGGTCGAATTGATGCGCGAGAGCCCGCCCATTACCTGCGGCCAGGGCTTGCCCTGGCTGGGCAATCTGGCCTGCGGCGCTCTGCTGATCCAGATAGCCTTGGGTGGCTGGACCTCCTCCAACTATGCCGCCATGGCCTGCGTGGAGCTGCCGGTTTGTCAGGCTGGCTGGCAGGATCAACTGGCGTGGGGAGAGGCCTTCCATCTGCCGCTGGGCCATACCAGCTACGAGTTCGGAGTGCTCAGCAAGGAGGCGCGCCAGACAATCCAGATAGCCCACCGTCTGGGGGCCCTGGTGACCGCCTTGCTGGTAGGAGGGTTTGCATTTGGGCTGATCCGTCAGGGGGCTGTCTTGCGTTCCCCTTTGCGTCTGTTGGGAATCCTGCTGCTGGCCTTGCTGCTCATCCAGATAGTGCTGGGGCTGGCCAACATCCACCTCGCCCTGCCACTGGCCAATGCCCTCGCCCATAACCTGGTGGCGGCGCATCTGCTGGTGCTCTGCGTGCTGTCCCGTCGATCTATTTCTCACCCCTCCACCCTTTCCTTGCCGTCGCACGAGGCGATCAGGAGCCGGATATGAACGACAAGCCGCTGTCACCGCTGTTCGACCCCCTCTTGCTGCGAGATTACTACCAGCTGACCAAGCCCAGGGTGGTGGCCTTGCTGCTGCTGACGGCCTGGGTCGGCATGCTGCTGGCCGAGCCGACGATCGCCTCTCTGGACAACATGGTGCTGGGGTTGCTGGGCATAGGATTGCTGGCGGCCGCCGCTGCCGCCATGAACCACGTTCTGGATCGTGATCTTGATACCCGGATGCGCAGGACGCGCTGGCGGCCGGTCGCCAGGGGACGGATCGCTACCCGATCGGCGATGAGCTTCGCACTCTGGCTGGCACTGCTGGGGTTTGCCCTGCTCTATTGGGGCGTTAATCCCCTGACCGCCTGGCTGACCCTGGCCAGCCTGTTTGGCTATGCGGTCGTCTACACCCTGCTGTTGAAGAGGGCTACGCCGCAGAACATCGTCATCGGCGGGCTGGCAGGAGCCATGCCGCCACTGCTCGGCTGGACCTGTATCACGGGGCAGCTCTCGGCCGAGCCCTGGCTGCTGGTGATGATCATCTTCGCCTGGACACCGCCTCACTTCTGGTCGCTGGCTATCCACAGGCGCGATGAATATGCCGGCGCCAATATTCCCATGCTGCCGGTCACCCACGGCATCGCGTTCACCAAGACGGCCATCCTGTTCTATCTGCTGGTGCTGACCCTGATCTGCCTGTTGCCCTACCTGATCGGCATGTCTGGCTTCATCTATCTGGTCGGCAGCCTGGTGCTGAACCTCTGGTTCTGCTGGCATGGCTGGTTGCTGAAGGTTTCTGATCGCCCCGCTCAGGCGATGCGTACCTTCCGCTTCTCCATCTATCACCTGATGCTGCTGTTTGGCTTGCTGATCCTGGATCACCACTGGTTATGGCGATGGTCATAAGCACAGACATTTGCCGCCTGGCATGAGGGGCAGGTGTTGGGGCATTCAGAGGGGAGAGGGGGAATTGCTGAGGCGACAAGGCTGGCCCGAGGGCCAGCCTTGTGCTTTTCAGAGTTTGACCATGATGTGGCGCGGCACCGTGTAGTCCTCCAGCGCGTAGAGGGAGAGATCCTTGCCGTAACCGGACATCTTCATGCCGCCGTGGGGCATCTCCGAGCAGAGCATGAAGTGGGTGTTGATCCAGGTGCAGCCGTATTGCAGGTGGCTCGCCACCTTGCTGGCGAGGCCCAGATCCCGGGTCCAGACCGAGGAGGCGAGGCCGTAGTCCGAATCGTTGGCCCACTGCACCACCTGCTCGGCGTCGTTGAAGCGGGTCACCGACACCACGGGGCCGAACACCTCGCGCCGTACTATCTCGTCCTCCTGGCGGGCGCCGACGATCAGGGTCGGCTCGAAGAAGAAGCCGTTGCCGGGGCGGATCTTGCCCCCCGTCGTCACCTCCACGTGGCCGCTGCTCTGGGCCCGCTCCACGAAACTGGCAACCCGGTTACGCTGCCGGTCCGAGATGAGCGGCCCCATCTCCACCCCCTCCTCGCGCTGACCGCCCACCTTGATGGAGGCCACGGCATCCGTCATGGCGGCGACGAACTTGTCGTAGATCTTGCCCTGGGCATAGATGCGGCAGGCGGCGGTGCAATCCTGGCCGGCGTTGTAGAAGCCGAAGGTGCGAATGCCCGCCACCACGGCCTCCAGATCCGCATCGTCGAAGATGATCACCGGCGCCTTGCCTCCCAGCTCGAGGTGGGTGCGCTTCATGGTGCGGGCGGCGCTCTGCAAAATCTTCTGGCCGGTGGCGATATCACCGGTGAGCGACACCATGCGCACCAGCGGGTGCTCCACCAGCGGCGCACCCACGCTCTCGCCACGGCCACAGAGGACGTTGATGACGCCACGGGGGAAGATCTCGCTGGCGAGCTCGGCGAGCCGCAGCGCGGTGAGCGGGGTCTGCTCCGAGGGTTTGAGCACCACAGTATTACCGGCGGCGAGCACCGGCGCCATCTTCCAGGCCGCCATCATCAGCGGGTAATTCCAGGGCGCTATGCTGCCCACCACGCCGATGGGATCCCGGCGGATCATGCTGGTGTGCCCCTCAATATACTCCCCTGCTAGCGGCCCCTGCAGGCAGCGGGCCGCGCCGGCGAAGAAGCGGAAGCAGTCCACCACCGCCGGCAATTCGTCGTTCAACACCGCCAGATAGGGCTTGCCGCAGTTGAGGGATTCGATCGCCGCGAATTCCTCGGCGTGGCGCTCGATGGCATCGGCGAGGCGTAGCAGCAGGTTGCTGCGCTGGGCCGGGGTGGTGCGGCTCCACTGGGCGAAGGCGCGTTGGGCGCCGTTTACCGCGCGGTTTACCTGCTCGAACGAGGCTTCGGGCACCGAGGCAAGCAGTTCGCCGGTAGCCGGGTTGAGGATGGGCTCGGCCTGGCTGTCACCGGTGACAAACTGGCCGTCGATCAAGAGTTGGGTATTGAGCTTCATGTGGCATCCTTGCACGGGCGTTGAGTCGTTATTTGCCACTGCCAGCGACATCCTGGCTGTCGCGGGTGAGGTAGTAGGCAAGCAGAATGGGGATAGTGGTGAAGGCCACTATGATGAGGGCCACCACGTTGGTGACGGGCCTATCCCGGGGGCGGATCAGCTCCTGATACATCCAGATGGGCAACGTGGTCTGCTGGCCTGCGGTGAAGGTGGTGACGATCACCTCGTCAAAGCTCAGGGCGAATGCCAGCATGCCCCCCGCCAGCAGAGCTGTAGCGAGGTTGGGCAGGATCACGTAACGCAGGGTCTGGAAGCCGTCGGCACCGAGATCCATGGATGCCTCGATGAGCGACTGGTTGGTGCGGCGAAACCGCGCCAGGGCGTTGTTGTAGACCACCACTACACAGAAGGTGGCGTGGCCGATGACGATGGTCCAGAAGCTGAACGGGATCTCCAGCAGGCCGTAGGCGGAGCGCAGCGCTATGCCGGTGACGATGCCGGGCAGGGCGATGGGCAGCACCAGCAGCAGCGACACCACCTCCTGGCCGAAGAAGCGACTGCGGGCAATCGCCCCCGCCGCCAGGGTGCCGAGCACCATGGCTGCCAGAGTCGCGAGCCCCGCCACCTCCAGCGACAACTGGATGGCGCGCCACACATCGGGTCTGTTCAGCGTCACCTCGAACCACTTCAGGGTCAGACCGGGCGGTGGAAACTGGTAGCTCTTGCTCTCGCTGGTGAAGGCGTAGAGGAAGATGAACAGGATCGGGATATGCAGGAACAGCAAGCCCCCGATGGCGGCATATTTCAGCAGGCGGGATGGGCGTTGGTCATGGTTCTGATTGATAGAGGGATTAGAGCGCATTGAAGGCCCCCAGACGCTTGGCGGTTGTCAGGTGGATAATCGTGATCAGGCTGGGCACCCGCGTACAGGCAGCGAGCGAGAGATCAGTATCAGAGCGCATCGAAGGCTCCTAAGCGCTTGGCGATGGTGAGGTAGATGGCGATGATGAGGATCGGTACCAGCGAGAAGGCGGCGGCAAAGGGCAGGTTGCCCGCCGTGCCCTGCTGCATGTAGACCACCTGACCTATGTACATGGTCGAGTTGCCTATGATGCCGGGGATGATGTAGTCCCCCAGTGTCAGGGAGAAGGTGAAGATGGATCCCGCCACCACCCCTGGCAGTGCCAGCGGCAGGATCAGGGTGCGAAAGGTCTGGGCCGGGGTGGCGCCGAGATCGCTGCTCGCCTCGAGCAAGGATCGCGGGATCCTCTCCACCGCCGCCTGGATCGGCAGGATCATGAAGGGTAGCCAGACGTAGACGAACACGATGAAGGTGCCGAGCCGCGAGAATGACAGCGAGGGGCCGCCGATCATCGGCAGAGAGAGAATGCCGTCCAGCAACCAGTCCAGCCCCAGGCCGTGCGCCAGCCAGCTGATGACTCCCTCCTTGGCCAGGATCAGCTTCCAGGCGTAGACCCGTACCAGATAGCTCGACCAGAGCGGCAACATGATGCCGAGGTAAAACAGAGCCCGGGTCTTGCCGCTGGTGTAGCGCGCCATGTAGTAGGCGATGGGGAAGCCGAGCAGGGCGCAGGCCAGAGTCACCAGCAGCGACATGCTGACGGTGCGAGCGATGACGTCCAGATTTTCCACCCGCAGCAGGGCGACGAAGTTTTGCAGGCCCAGCTCATGGCGTACCTGACCGCTGAACTCGTCCAGCCCGAAGAAGGCGTTGGAGAGCAGCATCAGCAGGGAGCCCACGTAGATGACCCCGAGCCAGATCAGGGGCGGACCGAGCAGGATCCCCAGCAGCAGGCCAGGCCGCCCGTAGAGCAGGGTGGAGAGACGTCGAAGCGGGTTGGGTCGAGGGTTAAGGGCGTGGCTCATGGCAAGACTCGCACTGTGGGGGAGGCTCATGGCTGAGTCCCCGATCCTGAGACACTCAGGCGGTGGATGGCCTGCTCCGGCCAGTTGAGGCTGACCCGACTGCCACGGGGGAGACGCTCCTGCCCCTCGTTGGGGTGGTTGACGATGATCTCGAGCCGCTCCCCCAAGTCGACCCGATAGCGCACAAAGGCCCCCAGATATTCCACCTCGCGGATCTCTCCCGACCAGCCGGGACTGCCGGCCTCGCCGAGCCGGATCCGCTCAGGGCGAACCATCATCTGCTGGCTATCGCCGCACAGGCGTTTGGCCTGCTCCCCCTCGAACAGGTTGACGGTGCCGACGAAGCGGGCGACGAAGGGGGTGGCGGGGGCGTCGTAGACCTCATCGGGTGGGGCGATCTGCTCGATCTTGCCCTGATTGAAGATGCAGATGCGGTCGCTCATGGAGAGCGCCTCCTGCTGATCGTGGGTGACGAAGATAAAGGTGATGCCGAGCTGGCGCTGCAGCGCCTTCAGCTCGAGCTGCATCTGCTCGCGCAGCTTGAGATCCAGCGCGCCGAGCGGCTCGTCCAGCAGCAGGATGCGCGGCTGGTTGATGAGGGCGCGGGCGATGGCGATGCGTTGGCGCTGGCCGCCGGAGAGCTGGCCGGGGCGGCGATTGCCGACACCGGGCAGCCTTACCAGCTCCAGCATCTCGTCCACCTTGCGATAGCGCTCCGCCTTGGCCACCCCCCTGATCATCAGGCCGTAGCCGATGTTGTCGCGTACATCCATGTTGGGGAAGAGGGCATAGTCCTGAAACACGGTGTTGAGGTTGCGATCATAGGGCGGCACCTGGGAGCAGGGCTCACCGAACAGCCGGATCTCGCCCAGGCTCGGATATTCGAAGCCCGCGATCATCCGCAGGCAGGTGGTTTTGCCGGAACCGCTCGGGCCCAGCAGGGTGAAGAATTCTCCGGACGGGATCTGGAAGGAGATATCGTCGACCGCCTTCACCTCGCCGTAGTGGCGGCTGACCCGGTCAAATTGTACGGCTGTCATGGTACGTCCTTGTCATCGAACCGGGCCGGGTCTCCCCCCGGCCCGCAAGAGGGCTATGTCAGGAGTTGTTTGCCTGAAGGGGATCAGCGCCCGCCCAGGATGGCGATATAGTCCGACACCCAGCGATAGTAAGGCACGCAGGTACCCTGGCTCTTGCACTGGGACACCGGGGTGCGCCAGAAGTGAACCCGGTCGAAGTTGTCGATGCCATTGGTCTTGCAGCCCTCTGGCCCCAGCAAGGCATTGCCTTCACAGGCGGCGGGTACCACGGGCACCGAGCCGAACCAGGAGGCGAGATCCCCCTGCAACTTGTTGTTGAGGGAATGCTCCAGCCACTTGTAGGCGCAGGTCAGGTTTTTGGCCTCACTGTGCACCATGCTGGTGTCGGCCCAGCCGGTGACGCCCTCCTTGGGCACTGTG
Organism: Aeromonas sp. TECH754; assembly: GCF_056279295.1. NCBI lineage: Bacteria > Pseudomonadati > Pseudomonadota > Gammaproteobacteria > Aeromonadales > Aeromonadaceae > Aeromonas > Aeromonas sp. TECH754. Next base: position 4,477,249 of record NZ_JBWBRA010000001.1, read on the forward strand.
GTGGCGATGGGTTGCTTGTCGGCGATCAGAGCATTGGCCTGATAGGGCCAGGAATCGGAGGCGACCACCCCTTCATTTTTGAAGTCATCGATCTGGACGGAGGCGTCGTGCCAGTAGCGGCCTACCAGCTGGCGTTGCTGGCGCAGCAGCTCGAGGGAGGCTTTGTACTGATCCTCGTTCAGCTCGTAGGGATCCTTGATGCCCAGCGCGGGCTGGTGGCTCATCAGATAGAGGGCGGCATCGGCGATGTGGATGGGCCCGTCGAAGGCTTGCACCCGCCCCTTGTTGGACTTGCCGTCCGGCAGCTTTTGCTCCTCGAATACTAGGCTCCAGGAGTCAGGTGCCTTGGGAAACACCTTGGTGTTGTACATCAGGATGTTGCCACCCCACTGGTAGGGCACGCCGTAATGCTTGCCATCGACCGTGTGCCAGAGGGCATTTTGCAGGCGGGGATCTATCTTGCCGTAGCTGGGGATGAGCGCCAGGTTGAGCGCTTGCACCTTGCCACCGGCGATGAGGCGCAGGCTGGCGTCGCCGGAGGCGGTCACCAGGTCGAAGCCCCCCTCGTTCATCAGCGCCACCATCTCGTCCGAGGTGGCGGCGGTCTTGACGCTGACCTTGCAGCCGGTCTCCTGCTCGAAGCCGGTCACCCAGTCGTAGCTCTTGTCGGTCTCACCACGTTCGACGTAGCCGGCCCAGGCCACGATATTGAGTTGGCCTTCGCCCTTGCCGAGTTCGGTGGGGGCGGCCTGGGTCTGGCCTGCCAGCAGGGCGGGGATCAGGGCCAGGGTCAGGGGGGTCAGTTTCATCTTGCTCTCCTTGCATGATCTGGGGCCATGGCGATAGCACAATGGCAATTAACATCCTGTTAACCAGTTATGAGCCTAGGAGACGCGGGCAGTAATGAGAATTTCAATTTTTAACGGCTTGGGTATCAGTTAAATCGATATCGATCGCATATGAATCTGTATTTCTGTGGGGTGAGCGGGTCAGGCTGTCTGTATCGCTAGCGACTGGCCTGCTGACGGACTCGCAATCGGCTCTGATCCCGCACTATGTCGATGAACTCGCGGGCGGTCCACTCCAGTCGTGAGCCCCTGCGCCATACCAGGCCGATGTCGATGGCGGGGATGGGTTCCTTGATGGGGCGAGCCTCGACCCGCTCCTGTTCCAGCGACCAGGGACGATAGGCGAAATCCGGTAGCAGGGCGATGCCGAGCTGGCTGGCCACCAGGCTGCGTACCGCCTCCACCGAGGCGGTACGCAGCACGATGCGGGGCGAGATGCCATAGCGGCGAAGGCCGGAGCCAATGATCTGATCCAGCTGATCGGCGGTGAGGGAGATCATGGGCTCGTCGCCGAGGGCCTTGAGGGAGAGCGTCGATTCGGCGCAGAGGGGATGGTTGGCGGCGAGCCAGAGCCGCAGTGGCGAGCGGGTCAGCAGCTCGGTATCGAATGCCTCCTGACGGATGGTACGGTTGGTCATCAGGATCCCCACGTCTATCTCGCCGTTGACGATCTGGTGTTCGAGAAATGGCTGTTCGTCCTCCTTCACCTCGATGCGCACCGCCGGGAAGGCGCGACGAAAGCGGCCGATCGCCTCCGACAGGTAGTAACCGGCGACTAGCGTGGTCACACCTATGGTGAGCTGGCCCTGATCCTGCTGTGCCACCGCCTTGAGGGACTGGCTCGCCTCCGTCATGGCACCGAGGATACGCCTGGCGTGCAGTAGAAACTGGTGACCCTGGGCGGTGAGGCTGACCCCGCGCGGATTGCGCTCGAACAGGGCGGCGCCAAGCTCGGTCTCCAGCTCGCGGATGGCGCTGGTGACGGCTGACTGGGAGATGTGCAGCTCGGCGGCGGCGCGGCTCACCGAGAAGCTGTCGGCCACGGCCACGAAATAGCGGATCTGGCGAAAGGTGAAGTTCATCTGGGCATCCTGCCACGAGCAACTGGGTTGGCTGCCAGCTTAACCTCGAATCCCGCTCAAATAAAAGGCGCCGTGACGGCGCCTTTGTCATTGATCTCGCAACGATTAGCGGGAGCTGGCCGCCTCGATCACCGGGAGCCGGTTCACCGCCTTGCCCAGATAGGCGAGGGTGATGGTCACTATGATGCAGGTGAAGCTGAGCCACATGTAGGGCAGGTAATCCAGCGTCGCCACCCCCAGTACCCCGGCCATGAAGATGCCGTTGTCACTCCAGGGCACCATGCCACAGGTGAGGGTGCCGCCGAACTCGGCGTTGCGGGAGAGGTTCTTGCGCGCCAGTCCCAGCCGGTCGTAGTTTTTGGCCATGATCTTGGGGGTCAGAATCAGCGACACATACATGGCCGAACCGAACACGTTGGCCAGGAAGGCGGTGCCGATGGTGTGGCTGGTCAGGCTGCCGACGCTGTTGATGCGCTTCTCGAAGGCGCTGGCGATCACCGCCAGAATGCCGACCTTCTCCAGCAAACCGCCGAACCCCAGGCCGAAGATGATGACAGCCACCGAGCCCAGCATGGACTCCATGCCGCCACGGCCCAGGATGTTGTCGATAAAGTCGACCCCCGAGACGATGGCGAACGGGCTGTAGGCGGAGTGCATCGCCTTGACCGGATCCATGTCCTGGAAGGCGATGGCCCAGATAAGCCCCAGCAAGGCCCCGAAGCTGATCACCGGGAAGGCCGGCTTGCGATTGGCCAGCAACCCCAGCACCAGCACCACGGGGACTATGGCCAGCGGGGTGATGTTGAACTGGCTGTCGAGGGCTTCCATCACCAGATTGACCTGCTCCAGACTCACGTTGCCGGAATACTGCAGGCCGGCCAGGGTGAACAGGGCGGCGGTGATGACGTAGGAGAACAGGCTGATGGGCAGCATGCCCTTGATGTGCTCCACCACGTCGACATTGGACATGGTGGAGGCCAGCACCACGGAATCGGAGAGCGGGGAGAGCTTGTCACCGAAGTAGACGCCGGAGAGCACGGCGCCGGCCACCAGCGGCGCAGGTACCCCCAGGCTGTGGCCTATGCCCATCATGGCGATGCCGGCGGTGGCGGCAGAGCCCCAGGAGGTGCCGGTCGCCAGCGAGGTAAGGGAGCAGATGACCAGGGTTGCCAGCAGGAAGATGGACGGGTGTATCACCTTGAGCCCGAAGTAGATGATGCTGGGGACTATGCCCCCCGCGATCCAGGTGCCGACCAGGGCCCCGACGGAGATCAGTATCAGGATAGCCCCCATCCCCTTGGCAACCCCATCGACGGCGGCCTGCTCCAGCGACTTGTAGTCATGGTCGAGCCGGATGCCGAGCCCCATGATGACGAACCAGGCGATGAACAGTGCCAGCTGGATCGGCAGATCGAGCAGGCTGGTGAAGGAGAAGGCCAGGGCCAGGAAAATGGCAAGGCAGGCGAAGACCTGCGCCATGCCCGGTAGTCGAATGTGTTGGTTTTGCATAGATACTTCCTAAACTCTTGCTCGCCAAGGTCAGCTCCTCTCGTCCTGTGGATACACATATCCCGAGGGGCTCACCCAAAAAGAGCCGCAATCTACCATAAACCGGGGGCGGTAAATTCCAACATATTTAGCAAAAAGGCAGATTTGATTGAAAAACTCACAGATTAGTTGATCTCATAACTTATTTTTGAGCCTTGATAGATGCCACGGAAATGAGGAAGACCCATAGAAAAATCCGATTGCACAGATATAAAATACAAATGATAATTATTATCAAAGTGTGCGATAGGGATGTTCATCATGATCTGGATAGTACGGTGCCTGTTGCTGGCGGGACTGTTGGCGGTGCTGGCCTGGGGCCAGGAGAAAGAATATGGCATCTGGAGCCTGAGCTTCTTGTTGGCGGCCTGGGTCATGCTGGAGCCCAGGCTGAGGCCGGCATTGATCCTGCTGCCCGTCGCCGGCATGACGGGAGTGGTGGCCCTGCTCTGGCAGCAGAGCTGGCTGTAGCGTGCGGGTCGTCGTCAGCGAGAGGGGGTGGTCTGGATCTTGTCGTGGGCCAGACGCAGTGACTCCACTACCTTCTGCTCCATCTCGGCGCGCTTGGCATCGGGTGTGAAATAGATCATGTCGACGTTGTGGCGGATGTAGTGAGAGGGAAGCTGATTGAGGGTCAGGCAGCAGAGATCGGCCAGCTGGTGAGAGGTCAGTGTCTGCCCCAGTCCCTGCTTTTCTATCTCCTTGAGCACCAGATGTTCATAGAAGTTGTGGATGTCGGTATCCAGGATCATGGGTCGTCCCTACGGTGGCCTAGCGTTATCAAGAGCATAGCCATGACGCCGACAAAAACAAAAGGCCCATAACTCGCGTTATGGGCCTTTTGCATAATAGATGGTGCGAAGAGAGGGACTCGAACCCTCACATCCGTGGGACACTAACACCTGAAGCTAGCGCGTCTACCAATTCCGCCACCTTCGCACACTGTTTTTCCCATCTGGTTTTTAAATGCGGTTGGGCGCATCGCTCTGTTTTAACATGTCAGAATCATGGTGCGAAGAGAGGGACTCGAACCCTCACACCCGGGGGGCACTAACACCTGAAGCTAGCGCGTCTACCAATTCCGCCACCTTCGCACATCGGGTTATCAGTCTGGATTTACATGCTGTCTGACAAAAGCATGGTGCGAAGAGAGGGACTCGAACCCTCACACCCGGGGGGCACTAACACCTGAAGCTAGCGCGTCTACCAATTCCGCCACCTTCGCACATTGGGTTATCAGTCTGGATTTACATGCTGTCTGATAAAAGCATGGTGCGAAGAGAGGGACTCGAACCCTCACATCCGTGGGACACTAACACCTGAAGCTAGCGCGTCTACCAATTCCGCCACCTTCGCACATTGTCATCAATCTTGTTTTACATGCCATCGATGGAGCATGTTGCAGTATGGTGCGAAGAGAGGGACTCGAACCCTCACATCCGTGGGACACTAACACCTGAAGCTAGCGCGTCTACCAATTCCGCCACCTTCGCATCACTGCGGTCGGGGATTTTATAGAGTTTTGGAGGGGCGTCAACAGCCAAAGGGGACTTTTTTCGCTGTTGACGGATAAAGCCGTATTAAGGGCGCAAAACTTCAGCAATCGGCGTCAAACTGAGGCCAGCGCATCGCGGTACATCTTCTCGTACTGAATGACGGAGTCGGCCCAGTTGAAACGGGTCTGCATGGCGTTGTGCTGCACCTGGGCGAAACGCGCGGGCTCTTGCAGGTAGTGGAGCAGGCTGCGGCGCATGGCATCGAGCAGGGTGCTGGCGGTGGGATCGTTGAAACAGAAGCCGGTGGCCAGCGCAGGATCGGCATCCCAATCCACCACAGTGTCTTTGAGGCCACCGACGGCGCGCACCAGCGGCAGGGTGCCATAGGCCAGGCTGTACATCTGGTTGAGACCACAGGGCTCGAACAGGGAAGGCATCAGGAAGAAATCGGCGCCGGCTTCCACCAGATGCGCCAGCCGGTCGTCATAGGCATTGATAAAGGCGAACTTGTCCGGGTGCTGTTGGGCGATGGCCTGCAGCTGGCTGGCGAGAGAGGGATCGCCGGAGCCCACTATCACCACCTGCACCTGATGCTGCAGGAACTTGTCCAGCGCCGGGATCAGCAGGTGCACCCCCTTTTGCTCGGTCAGGCGGCACACCATGCCATAAATTGGCAAATTATCAGTGGGAAGACCTGTTTCCTGTTGTAACACTTGCTTGCAGATCTGCTTGCCGGTGAGGTCGTCACCGTCATAGGTGGCGGGCAGGAGGGGGTCGAAGGCGGGATCCCAGTCCTGATAGTCGCAGCCGTTGAGAATGCCGCGCAGGTCGCTTGCCCGCTGCTGGAACACGCTGGCCATGCCGTGTGCCCCCAGGTGGGTCAGCAACTCGCTGGCATAGTTGGGGCTGACCGCATTGATCTTGTCGGCATACAGCACCCCGCACTTGAGCAGGTTGATGTGGCCGTAGTCGTAGTTGATGCGCTGCTCGTAGTCTGCGATCTCGGGCACGGCCCAGAACTGGGCGCGATCGAACACGCCCTGGAAGGCCGCATTATGGATGCTGATCACCGAGCGAGTGCGCTGGAAAAACGGGTTGCGGGCATGGCGGGTCTTGAGCAGCAGGGGCAGCAGGCCGGTGTGCCAGTCGTTGCAGTGCGCGATATCGGGGGCGAAGTCAAGCTGCTCGCAGGCGTGCAGGGCTGCCGCCGCCAGGAAGGCAAACCGCTCACCGTTGTCGGGATAGGCCTGATTGTTCTCGGCGTAGAGCTGGGGGCGTTCGAAGTACTGAGGGCAATCCAGCAGGTAGACACAGATCCCGTCCAGCTCCAACTGATGGATGCGATAGCTGATGTCAGCCTTGTCTGGCGGGGTCGGCAGCCAGCGCGAGGCGATGAGCTTGGCCTCATCCCGTCGTTTGAGGGTCTTGTAGAAGGGCAGGATGATGCGAACGTCGTGACCCTCTCTGGCGAGGTTCAGTGGTAGGGCCCTGGCCACATCCGCCAGGCCCCCGGTCTTCACCAGCCCCTCAACCTCAGAGGCCACAAACAGGATTTTCAGTGGGTTAATAGCCAACTCTTGCTCCCTTAGGTACCACGACGATACCGCCTTCAGATACGGTAAACCTCTCTCGGTCATGGTCCAGATTCTCACCGATCACGGTGCCGGGTGCAATTTCAACGTTTTTATCGATGATGGCGCGTCGAATTGAGCAGCCTTCCCCTATTTTTACGTCCCCCAGCAGCACGGATTCACTGATGTGGCTGCAGGGGCCTATGTTGCAGCTGAACCCCAGAATCGAGCGCTGGATCTGGCTCCCCTGAATGAAACAACCGCCCGAGATCAGCGAGTTGGCGATCTTGACCTTGCAATCATCGGTGTCGATGAAGGTGGCGGGTGGCAGCGGCGGGTAGTGGGTGTGCAACGGCCACTTGCGGTTGTAGAGGGAGAAAGGGGCATCGTCGGCGACCAGATCCATGTGCGCCTGCCAGTAAGAGTCGAGCGTCCCCACGTCGCGCCAGTAGACATTGGGCTTCTCCCCCGGGATCCGGTTGCCGCTGTAGTCATAGACATAAACAGGGGTACGCGGGTAGAGGCTGGGGATGATGTCTTTGCCAAAATCGTGGCTGGAATTTTCCTCGGCGGCATCCCGCTTCAGCTCGCGATAGAGTGCCTCGGTCTCGAAGATGTAGTTGCCCATGGAGACCAGCGCCTGGCTGGGATCTCCCGGGATATGCTTGGGATGCTTGGGTTTTTCCTCAAAGCCGATCATCCGTCCTTCCTGATCCACTTCGATCACCCCGAAGGCGCTCGCCTCCTCGATGGGCATGCGCAAGGCGGCGACCGTCATGGCGGCGGCCTTCTGCTTGTGGAAAGCTACCATCTGGCTCACATCCATCTTGTAGATGTGATCGGAGCCGAAGATGCAGACGTGCTCGGGATCCGAGGTCTCGATGAAGCGCAGGTTCTGGTAGATGGCGTCGGCGGTACCGTCATACCAGCGCTTGCCCATTCGCATCTGGGCGGGGATGGGATCGATGAAGCGATCGGTGATGCCGACGATGTTCCAGCCCTTCTTCATGTGCAGATAGAGGGACTGGGACTTGAACTGGGTGAGCACGTAGATGCGCAGAAAGTCGGCGTTGACGAAGTTGTTGAGGACGAAGTCGATCAGGCGGTAACTGCCGCCAAAGGGTACCGAAGGCTTGCTGCGGGTGGTGGTCAGTGGCTGGAGACGAGTGCCTTCGCCCCCTGCCAGAATCATGGTCAATATGCCTGCCATCGTATTTCTCTCCCTGCGTGAAAAGGTTTTCAGCTTGCTGCAAAAAAACACCCCTTAAGGGGTGGTAAACGTTTTTCTGGTACCTTAACAGATCCCGTATGGCACTCTCTACTCGTTTTATTACAGCCGTTACATTTATTTATACTTTGCTCAGATACACCTTGAATTTGCAGTCACTGCCGATGATTTCGGTCTGTTTGAAGTGAGTATCCAGTATAGGTTGGTATCGCAGGAAGGCGTTGGCGACGATGGTCAGGGCGCCGTTGGCGGTCAGGAACTCGGGGGCCCTGGCCAGGAAGGTTTCGGTGGCGGTGTAGAAGGTCTTGAGCCCGGCATGGAAGGGAGGGTTCGAGACAATATGCTGGAATTTTTCAGCAACGTTGGAATAGACATCGGAGGCATAGACTCGCCCCTGCAGACCGTTGATGGCCAGGGTGCGGCGGCTGGATTCCAGCGCCAGTGCGCTGATGTCCACCATGTTGACGGCCAGGGTCGGGTTGCGTTTGGCCAGTACCGAGCCGATGACCCCGGCGCCGCAGCCAAAATCGAGCAGGTTGCCCGTCATGGGTGGCAGGCTGGCCAGCAGCAGTTGAGTGCCGAGATCCAGGCCATCGGCGCTGAAGACTCCGGGCAGCGCCATCACGGTTAGATCCGTGTCTCCGGCCTGGCACTCATAGCGGCTGAACCAGGCATCCAGCTCGAACGGGGCGACCGGCTTGCTGAGCTCACCGTGATAGAGGGAGCAGCGGCGTGCAGAGTCCCGCTTGATGGGCTGCCCGCCATAGGGCGCCAGCAGCTTGTCGGCGCCGTTGATGCCGCCCCGGTTCTCGCCCGCCAGCAGCAGATCGGCACCGGCGTCCAGCAGGGGGGTCATCATGGCGAGCAGGTATTGCGCCTCGGCCTTGGCCTTGGGCATCAGCAGCAGCAGGGCATCGAAGCGGGGCGCGCCGCCGAGCTGGTGATCGAACAGGATGTTGTCACCCAGCGCCTTCTGCTGGCTGAGGTAGTAGCAATAATCGGTGGTGAACACCGTCAGGGAGTCGGTCAGCTCGGCCAGCTGGCGAGGATAGTCATCCTCCAGGGCACCACAGACCAGGAGCCGCTTGCCGACAAAGAGGGCTTGGTTGCGTTCCAGCATCTGGCTGACGGCACTGTTTTTCTGGCTGATGGCTCCGGCAGGACGGCTCATTGGGTCTCTCCACACAATTTTGGGCGGCCATTATACATGGCCGCTTTCGCCTTGACATTTATGCCGTGTTCCCGAAATATGCCAAGACACCCAATTTACCCAGAGATGATGCAATGCGGCTGCGCGTATCGAAACGAAAGCATAAACAAAGCCTGACCCATGGGCCTGCTGACGTGCGCGCGTAACCTCTCATCCCTGAGACGATTCCAGCCCCGGTAGCGACCCTCGTGCCGGGGCTTTTTATTGGCCGTTAACCCTATTCAGGAGAAGGAAATCCCATGTTTCAAGGTTCGATAGTTGCCCTGATCACCCCGTTTCGTCAGGGCCAGCTGGATGAGGCCGCACTGGCTCGTCTGGTGGAGTGGCACATAGCACAGGGCACCCACGGCATAGTGCCGGTCGGTACCACGGGAGAGAGCCCGACCCTGACTCATGACGAGCACTGCCGGGTGGTGGAGCTGGTGGTCAAGCAGGTGGCGGGTCGTGTGCCCGTCATCGCCGGGGCGGGTTCCAACAATCCGGTCGAGGCCATTGAATACACCCGTCATGCCGAGCAGGCGGGCGCGGATGCAACCCTGCACGTGGCCGGTTACTACAATCGCCCCAGTCAGGAAGGGTTGTTCCACCACTTCAAGGCGCTGCATGACGCCACCACCAAGCCGATCATCGTCTACAATATTCCGCCGCGCGCCATCGTCGACGTGCAGCCGGCGACCCTGGCTAGGTTGGCCGAGCTGCCACGCATCGTCGGGGTGAAGGATGCCACCGGCGATCTGGCCCGTCCCTGGACCGAGCGTCAGCTCATCAAGAAGCCATTCGCCTGGCTCTCGGGCGAAGACGCCACCGCCGTGGCTTACAACATCGGCGGTGGTCAGGGCTGCATCTCGGTGACCGCCAACGTGGCCCCCAAGCTGGTGGCCGAGGTGCAGAGCCTGACCCTGGCCGGTGAGTGGCAGGCAGCCCGCGAGCTGCAGGACAAACTGATCCCGCTGCACCAGGCCATGTTCGTCGAGCCGAGCCCGGCGGGTGCCAAGTATGCGGTCTCCCTGCTGGGTCTGTGCAGCGAGGAGTGTCGTCTGCCGGTGATGCCGCTGTCGGACGCGACCCGCGAGCGGATCCGCAGCGCCATGCAGGCATTGAATCTGTTGTAAAAACTGGGCTCTGGATCGCGCTTTTGAGTGCCAGGTCAATGAATGGCCTGGCTTTGCCGATATACTCGCTTGGATACAATTCAAGGATGATTTGGCATGCAAGAATGGGCTCCGGAGCACTTCACCAGCTTTGAGCAACTCTGTGAAGTGACGCTGGCGGCGGTCAGGGAAAAGACCGAGGCCGAGCAGATCTACCTGTGGCTGCGTGCGCCGACGCCCCAGCTTTACAGCTATAGGCCCGAGCTGGGATTGCTCTGCCTGCATGCGGATGCCCTCGATACCCTCGCCTTGCCCCATATCTTCATCGAACGTTCCCTCGATCTTGGCCAATTGTTGGTGGAGCCGCTGGCGGCGGCCAATGCGCTCTGGGAGAGCGTCGAACCCGAGTCGCCGCGTCTGCGCGCCTGTTTCCCGCTCAAGCGTCACCAGGGGCTGGAGGCCGTGGTCTATCTGGAGACCCGGCGCCGGCTCGATCGCCTGCCGAGGCGCCAGCAGCAGAGCATCCAGCTGCTGATGCACTATCTCGCCGCCGAGCTGGAGAGCCGACGGCTCGCCAGCCAGGTCGACATGGAGCGGGATAAACGGCTCCATACCCAGGCCGATCTCGTCCGCAGCCAGGCCTTGCAGGACTCCTTTCTCGGCCTGTTGCAGGCGCTGCACCGGGTCGGGGTCCAGCTCTCTCGCTGTGACAGCGAGGACGAGCTGCTGCACGACGCGGTGGCGCTGGCTCGCCAGGAGTTGCAGTTTGATCGCATCGCCATCTTCCTCGTCGACAGCGAATTCAAGACCATGCACGGCACCTGGGGTACCAACGAGGCGGGTGAGCTGGTTGATGAGCGCCATTTCATCAGCCCCATTCCCGATCATTCCACGGTGCAGCAGGCGCTGCGACGCAAGGATTATGTGCTGGTGCTGGAAGATGCCCCGCTCTATTACGAGAAGCAGGAGGTGGGCCGCGGCTGGAATGCCATGGTGTCGCTGTGGGACGGGGCCACCCCCATCGGCTGGATTGCCGCCGACAACCTGCTCTGGCGTCGCCCGCTCAAAACGTATCAGAGCGAGATCTTCAAACAATATGCCGCCGTACTCTCCCAGTTGCTGATCCGTCAACGCACGCAAGCCAAGCTGGAGCGTTTCAACCGGGAGCTGGAGCAGAGGGTGCAGGAGCGCACCCGCCAGCTGGCCGAGAGCAACCGGGCATTGGAGGAGGCCAATCGGCGGCTCTCCCTGCTATCGCTGGAAGATCCCCTGACCCGCATCGCCAACCGCCGCCAGTGGGACATCACCATGCAGCGGGAATGGGAGCGGGCGCGCCGTCATCAAGGGGTATTGGCGGTGTTGATGATCGATGTGGACGAGTTCAAGTCCTATAACGATCACTTCGGCCACGGCAAGGGGGATCAATGCCTGCAACGGGTGGCAGCCATGCTGCAGGAGGCGGAGCGACGTCGCACCAATCTGGTGGCCCGCTATGGTGGCGAGGAGTTTGTGATCCTGCTGTGCGCCCCGCAGCCGGGGGAGGCTGAGCGGCTGGCGGAGCAGATCCATCTAGCGCTGGGCGAGCTGCACATCGCCCATCCGGCTTCCCGGGTGGCGGAGGTGCTCACGGTCAGCATCGGCTTCAGTTATCTCATCCCCTCTTCGGACAAGGGCTGGCAGACCCTGACGGATCAGGCGGATCAGGCGCTCTATCACGCCAAGTCGCAGGGGCGGGCCTGCACCCTGGCCTACCGCTGAGCCCGTGCTGGGGATTGCCGGCCACCTTTACCGGCGGTTTTATCAGGGGCGCTCCGGCCATCGGCAGGGGACTGCCCGATATAAATGCGGGAGCAAGCGTTTCTCGTCATCTGCTGCATGGCGATGAGGCATGGGTCTGGCTAGAATGGGGGCCCATTTTCGACAGACAGATCCCGCACCATGACCCTATCCGGATTTCAAGGCCTGGTTTTCGACCTCGACGGCACCCTGGTGGACTCCATGCCGCTGCACCTGGCCGCCTGGGAGCATGCCGCCCGCGAGTTTGGTTTCAAGTTCGATGCTGACTGGTTCTATGAACTGGGTGGCATGCCCAGCCGCAAGATAGCGCTGCTGGTGGCCGAGGTGCAGCAGATTGCACTGGATCCCCTGTTGGTGACGCGCTGCAAGACCGAACACTACGTGGCCAACCTGCACAAGGCTAGCCCCTTCCCGGCCATGCTGGAGCTGGTCAAGCGCTACCACGGCCAGATCCCCATGGGGATCGGGACCGGTTCCCCCCGGGTCAATGCCGAAGCCGTGCTGCGCAACACCGGTCTGGATCGTTACTTCCCCGTGGTGGTGACCGCCGACGATGTGGAGCTGCACAAACCCAATCCGGATACTTTCCTGCTGGTCGCGAGCCGACTGGGGGTTGAGCCTGGCAATTGTCTGGTGTTCGAGGACACGGGCATAGGTGCCCAGGCCGGAGAGGCCGCCAGCATGCAGGTGTGCATGATCAAGGAAGGAAAACCGGTCGGATTGAGCTACTGAGATTGGCTCGCTGGATTAGCGGGTCATCGAGTCGGGGCAGAGAAAAGCCCCACTCTCATCCGGGACAGGCAATAAACATGAGAGTGGGGATGGGCGTCGGTCATCGGCTGACGCAGCAACGGGCTGCAGGATGACGAAGATCGGGCATTACTGCTCGCTGCTACCGCCCTGATTGTCGTCATAACGGCCAGGGGTGCCGTGGGGACGCGGTGCCATGGAGACGCGTGGCTTGCGAGCCCGCTGGATGCTGACGGCAGGACGACCCGAGTGCATGGCGATGGTGGAAATCTTGGCCTTGTAGACCAGTTGCTGATTGCCATGGGCGTCGGTCAGCAGCACGCTGTACTGGTCGAAACCGCTGATGGTCCCTTCCAGTTTGATGCCGCTCACCAGGAAGATGGCGACCTGACTGCGATTCTTGCGCAACCAGTTGAGGGCAGAATCTTGCCCATTCCCAAGGGAGAAGGCCTGCTCGATGGTGGAGTAGCTTGGGGATTCAGTTGTCATAAATTATTGTCCCGCGGAAAAAAGTGGCGTTTGATTGTGCTAAATGGTCACTGGCTTGTCAAAGTCATTCTCTACCCCGCCACGAAAGCGCTTGCGAACAGGGCTGGATGTTTGGGGGCTTGAGCAAAACGGCGGATAAATATGCCCTTGGATCCCCTGATGCCGGGCCGAATCGGCCCAACGGCCAACTTTGCCCGGTGGCGTCTCATGCCAATGTATCTCGCAGTGCTTAAGGTTCTGTACATGAACAGGGCTGGTGGTTAATGGCGGTGGCTGCAATAATTGGCGACTCTGGTCGTTCGCGGCCTCCTGCTGGGGTCTTATCTTGCATTCGGTTTCACACCAACACCCAACCACCTATACCCATGACGCGACGGCCTGTGAAGAGTGCGATCTGCTGGTGCCGGCGACGACGCTCGCGGTGGGAGAGGCGAGCGGCTGCCCGCGTTGCGGCCACGTCCTGAGCCGTTATCTGCCTGAGCAGGAGCGCAGGCCGCTGGCCTACGGTTTTGCTGCCCTCATCATGTTCGGGCTCTCCAACGTCTTCCCCTTCATGTCGTTCTCGGCCAAGGGGCTCGGGCAGGAGATGAGCTTCCTGCAGTGCATCACCACCCTGGTGGATCAGGGCTACCTGTTTCTCGGGGCCGTGCTGAGCCTGACCCTGATTGGCCTGCCGCTGGTCTACATCGGCTCCATCATGCTGGTGCTGTGGCGCCTCGACAAAGACATGCACAGCAACGCCCTGCGCTCCCTCGGCCGCTTGCTGTGCCGGATCAAGCCCTGGCTGATGGTGGATGTCTTCCTGATCGGGGTGCTCATCTCCCTGGTCAAGCTGATGGGCATGGCCGACATCAAGATGGGGCTGTCGTTCTGGGCCTTCGTCGGCTACACCCTGCTGCTGATCAAGATGATCTCGTCGCTGGACAGAATGTGGCTGTGGCAACGGCTGTTCGGCCCGACAGAGGCCAGAGCGCTGGATCCCGAGGCCAGTGCCCTGCAATCCGGGCTGGTGGGCTGCCATATCTGCGGCGCCCTGAGCGAGGCCGGTGCCGACACCTGTTCGCGCTGTGGCGATCATCTGCATCCGCGCAAACCGGGCGGCTTGAACCGTACCTGGGCGCTGCTCATTACCTCGGTGATCCTCTATATCCCTGCCAACCTCTATCCCATCATGGACACCGTATTTCTGGGGGATGACAGCCCCTCGACCATCTTGGGCGGGGTGATACTGCTGTGGGCCATGGGCTCCTATCCCATCGCCGCCGTCATCTTCATTGCCAGCGTGGTGGTGCCCATGGTGAAGATCCTGGCGCTGCTGTGGCTGTGTTTCATGGTGCAGCGCGGTCATGCCAGCTCACCCCTCGGCAAGCTCAAGCTCTACCGCATGACCGAATTTGTGGGACGCTGGTCGATGATCGACGTCTTTGTGGTGGCCATTCTGGCTGGCCTCATCCGGCTCGATAATCTGATGACCATCTACCCAGGCCCCGCGGCCGTTGCTTTTGCCGGGGTCGTGCTGATCACCATGGTGGCCGCCATGAGTTTCGATTCCCGCCTGATCTGGGATTTACAACAAGGAGAGCGCGAACGTGAGTGAGCGTAAGAAAAGGTGGAAACCCGGCTCGGACTTTCTGAGCTCGGCCGCCGCTATCTGGATGGTGCCCCTGCTGGCACTGTTCATCGGAGTCTGGATGCTGTTCCAGCACTGGTATTCACAGGGCCCCAGTTTCACCCTGACCGTGGCGACAGCCGAGGGCATAGTGGCGGGCAAGACGGTGATCCGCTCCCGGGAAGTGGAGGTGGGTCGCATCGAGGCGGTGGAGCTCAGCGATGACTACAGTCATGCGGTGCTCAAGGCTCGGCTGACCAATGCCGCCGCCGGCATGCTCAAGAAGGACAGCCAGTTCTGGGTGGTCAAACCCAGAGTCGGCCGGGAGGGGGTCTCCGGCCTCGGCACTCTGCTCTCCGGCGCCTATATCGAGCTCTCCCCCGGCAAGAAGGGGCGGGCCAGCGGCTCATACGCCATGCTGGACAGGCCGCCGCTGGCGTCGCTGGATGCCAAGGGGCTGCGGCTCTCTCTCAGCAGTCGTGATGCGCGTGCGCTGGGGGTGGGGTCGCCCATCAACTATCAGGGCTTCACCATAGGTCAGGTGGAGGAAGCCAAGTTCCTGCCCGAGAAGAGCGAGATGCAGTATCAGCTCTTCATCAATGCGCCCTACGACACTCTGGTGAGCAGCAACTCCCGCTTCTGGCTGACCCCGGGCTTTGAGGTTTCCATGAGCAGCGAGGGGATGAAGGTCAAGATGGACTCCCTCGAGAGTCTGCTCGATGGCGGCATCACCATGGGCCTGCCGCCCGGCTGGTCGCCCGGCGAGCCGGTCAAGCAGCAGGAGGAGTTTGTGCTGTTCCAGGATGAGGCGAGCGTGCTGGCCGGTAGCCTGAACCAGTTCATCGACTACGTCTTCCTGTTCGAGGACAACGTGGGGGGGCTGCACCCCGGCGCGGCGGTGCAGTACCGTGGCATCCGGGTCGGTACCGTCATCTCGGCCCCATACCTCATCGACGACAAGGGCGTGCAGATCTTCAAGAGCCGCCAGATCCCGGTGCTGGCGCGTATCGAGGTGCAGCGGCTGTCCCACCGCTATGCCAACGCCGAGAAAGAGCAGTGGCGGGCCCTGTTCGGCCAGCAGTTCAAGGAGGGTCTACGCGCGGCGCTCAAGACCTCCAGTCTGCTGACCGGTGGCAAGGTGGTGGATCTGAACTTCTATCCGGATGCCCCTGCCTATCAGCCGACCAAACTGGCGGGTTATCAGGTGTTCCCGACCGTGCAGGCCGGGCTGGATCAGATTGAGCGCAAGGTGAACCTCATCCTCGACAAGTTCGTCGACATGGACATGGCGACCACGCTGACACAGGTCAACAGTACCCTGGCGACCCTGGACAAGACGCTCAAGCACGTGAGCGCCGTGAGCGCCAATCTGGAGCAGTTTACCGGCCAGCACTCAACCCAGCAGCTGCCAGCGTCCCTGAATCAGAGCCTCAAGCAGTTGCAGGAGACACTGCAGACCTATGATGCCAGCTCCCAGACCAATCAGGAGTTGCGACAGTCGGTGCAGTCCCTCAACCAGCTGATGAGCGAGCTGCAGCCTCTGGTCCATTCTCTGAATGAGCAGCCGAGTTCGCTGATCTTCGATCGCTCCCGTCCCCAGGATCCTGAGCCCAAGCGAGGAAAATGATGATGTCCCTGACTTTGCCAACCCTTGATCAAGAGGCCAAGCTCGTTGATCTTCGATCGCATCCATTCCCCCAGGATCTCGAGCCCAAGCGAGGAAAATGATGAAAAAACGGATGATGACCCTGGCCTTGCTGGGGCTGCTGGCGGGCTGTAGCTCGACCCCGACCAGCTTGCACTACTACTCGCTCGATACCGGCAGCGAGCCGATGGGCACCGCCGTGGTGCAGCCACAGCACCAGCTGGTACTGAGACCCATTACCCTGTCCGGCCAGTTGGACAGGATCAGCCTGGTCTATCAGCTAGCCGGCAACGAGCTGCATTTTGCCGAATACCATCGCTGGGCGGGATCCCTTGACGCCCAGTTGAGCCAGCTGACCCTGAACGGCCTCTCCAGCCGCCTGCCGGGTTGGGTAGTGCGCCAGGATGGGGCCCGCAAAGGACCCGTGCTGAGCATCTCGGTGGAGCGCTTCCACAGCAGGGAGGATGGCCGTGCCCTGTTGAGTGGCCGCTGGCGGCTGCTGACGGAGGAAGGAGTCGTGCTGCGGGATGTCCCTTTCCAGCAGGAGCGGGTGTTGCCTGCTGATGGTTACGGTGTCCTGGTGGATGAACTGGGGCAGGGCTGGCAGCAACTGCTCGACCAGATCGCCACGGAAGTGCGCAAGACGAGCTGATGATGCAAAATGAAAAACGGGAGGCCAAGGCCTCCCGTTTTGTTATCTGCTTGCTATGGGCTGAGGTTATTGTTGAACCTCCGAGACCCCTTGTACCTTGACCTCGACCCGACGATCCGGGGCCAGGCAGACGATCAGCTCGCGCTTGGACTTGCTGGTGCAGCTGTCGCCGGTGACGGGGGAGTTCTTGCCTTGCCCTTCCACGTTCACCTTGCCAGCAGGCAAGCCTTTGCCGATCAGGTAGTTGGCCACGGTTTGTGCCCGCTGCTCGGAGAGCTTCTGGTTGTAGGCATCGGAGCCGATACGGTCGGTATAACCGATGACGGTGGCAGAGCCATCCTTGGGTCTGGCTTCCTCGATCTGGCTGTAGAGGGTATCCAGTGCCTGGCCGGCTTCCGGTTTGAGGGTGGCCTTGTTGAAGTCAAACAGCACGTCCGAGCTCAGGGTGAACTGCTTGTCGACCATCACGGGCTCGGGGGCCGGAGCCGGTGCTGCGACCGGCAGGGCTGCGGCGACCTGACCGAAGCGATAAACGGCCGCCAGCGAGAGCAGGCCGTTGTCCATGCGCAGGCCGGTATCTTCTCTGCTGCCGTAAGGGGTGCTGTATTGGTATTCGAGGCGGGCGGCCCAGTCCAGGTTCAGGGCATACTCGGCGCCGAGCGCACCGACGAAGACGGCACGGCCATCGTTGTCCAGTGCGTCGCTGCTGGTCCAACCGTAGCCGCCGCCGAGGCGACCGTAGAGATCCAGATTATCCGCGACCGGGAAGCCGAGTTTCAGGGTCAGCTGGGCGAGTTGCGCCTCGACCGAGTCATTGAAGACAGCGGCGTTGCGGGTGCCGCTGTACTTGTATTTGCCCAGGTAGTCATAACCCAGCTCGATCCCGAGGTTCTGGTTGATCTGGTAACCGCCGAAGAGACCTGCCCCCACTTCATCGTTGTCTTCATCGGTGGAGAGGATGGCGTTGCTTTCATCGACACCGTAGAAATTGGACCAACCCAATTTGGCACCGCCATACCAGGTATTGTCTTGTCCGGCCGCCTGAGCGTTGGCCGCAAGCAAGCCTGAGACCAGCAAGGTAATCAGTGTTTTGTTCATATGAAGCCTCTGCAATTTTATCTGTGGAGAGATCGAACTCGTATCGCCTCACCTCTTTGGGTTGAGCCTGTGTCCAGTCACAACATGTTTAAACGTAGCCCGTTTCTTTTTAATCACAAGCAACTGATATAAAACATATTGTGATAACTATTCGCATCATAGAGGAGTTGAAAGGAGAAGGGGCCAATATGGCTCCAATTTGTGGCGGGTGTCATATGGGTTGCTTTTTGATGGCAAGAGCGACGAGCAAAAAGGCCGACGGATGTCGGCCTGTTGTCATGGAGGTCATCAGCGGGAGATGAACTCGTACTCCTGCTCGATGAAGGCGCCGGCCCGCTCGCTCAGGGCGTTGTGCACGACGGTGGTGGGATGCACCTGATCCCAGAACATCTTGCCTTCACAGTTGAGCTCACTCGCGCTGCGGCGGGCCATCGGGCTGGCGACGGCCTGGGCCAGCAGGGGGTTGCCGGCGATGGCGAGCCGCTCCTGCGGGGTGAATGCGGCGAGCTGGCTGTCGGTGCCGGCGCTGCGGGAGGCGAACGGCTTCCATACGTAGCCGCCGCCGTAGCAGGCATTCTCGGTGTCGCTCAGGCCGAAGTGCTGCGGTTCGCGCAGCATCTCGGCGAATTGCTTGTCGATCTCGAACAGCTTGACCAGGCCGGTGGGGGCGAGTTGGCGAGCCAGGTTCAGCAGCAATTCGTTGTGATAGGCCGAGACATGGCTGGCTGCCTCCACCACCTTCTGGCTGCGAGCCGACGGGTTCTGGCCGAGATCCGGCAGGTTGAACAGCAGGATCTGTTTAGCGCCATTCAGCACCAGGCGGTTGGCCGAGTCGCTGATGACATCGCGCACCCGCTTGGCATCCTGCTCGGTGTTCCAGCCGTAGGCCAGATAGTCGTTCGCACCGACCCAGAGGATCACCAGATCGTCGGGCTGGAAGCTGTCCTTTGCCAGGAACTGGGTGATTTCGTAGTCCAGGTTGTTGATGACCTGATACTTGGGATTCCAGGAGATCTTGTTGTAAGCCACCGCGGTGGCGCCCCCTTCCGCCTCGTTGGCGATCTTCAGTCCCGGGAACTGCTGGGTCAGTTGCTCCAGCCAGACAGGCCCGTTGGAGAAGCGGCCCTGATAGTAGGGTGGGCTGGAGGGGAGATAGCCGCGCATCTTGTCGTACATCTTGCCGGTATCGGACAGGCTGTCACCGAACATCACTATGCGGGAGAAGGCGGGGCGACTGTCGGCAGCCTGAACGCTCAGCGCCAGGAGTCCCACCACGCATAGAAGCCATTTTTTCATGTTGTCGTTCTCATTGAGTTGGAAGCAGGGCGTGCCTGCGGGCTGTTCCTCGATGGCATGACGGGCTGGGGACCCATTTGCCACATAGCAGAGTATTTGGCCGAATAAAATTCTGCAGCAGGCGATGTCGATTAAATCGATTACGGTCACACTCGGCTCCCCCAGATGGGGGACGCTTCACGTTTGTTTCACGCAGGAAGGAGCAAGATGACCTCATACCGCAACGAACAGGAGCATGAAATGAACAAAGCAAGCGTAATCGGCCTGGTGGCCCTGATGTCCGTATCCTCTTTCGCCATGGCGGCCTATACCGGCCCGCAGGAGCAGAACAAGGTGTCGGTCGCACAGCTGAAAGACGTGGCCGATGACAACTGGGTGACGCTGGAGGGCAAGCTGGTCAAGCATCTGGGCGGTGAGAACTACCTGTTCAGCGACGCCACTGGCGAGGTGGAAGTGGAAGTGGATCAGGATGTGTGGCGTGGTACCGAGGTGGGCCCGGACGATGTGATCCGCATCCGTGGCGAGGTTGACCACAGCTGGAACAAGACCGAGGTCGAGGTCGAGAGCCTGGAGAAGGTTGGCGCGGCGCCCCAGAGCAAGGGCGGCTTCATCGCCAAGTAAGCCGGCAGACGACTGGCAATGAGAAGGGCGCTCCATGAGCGCCCTTCTTGCATCCGGTCAGCCGGCCCGGCTGGCGACGGTGCGCTTGAACCCCTTCTCGGCCTGATTGACCTTGTAGAGGTAGCGGCGTGCCTCCGCCTTGGGATGTTGCTCGGTCAGCACCTGATAGACCGCCTCGGGGGAGAGCCGGTTGATCATGTCCGGGGCGGCCTTGCGGTTGCTGGAGAAGGTGTTGAGCACCCCGCCGGCCCCGCCGTTGTAGGCGGAGATCACCGCATAGCGACGGGACTGGGGATCCTGGATATCTGCCAGATAGACGGTCTGCAGCAGATGCAGATAGGCGGTCCCCACGTCGATGTTGTAGGCCGGGTTGAACAGGTCCTCCCGGGTCGGCTGGCCATTCTTGCCCTTGACCCGCACATAGACATCCCGCCCGGCGGTGGCCGGGATCACCTGCATCAGGCCATAGGCGTTGGCGTGGCTGACCGCGTAGGGGTTGAAGCTGCTCTCGGTCTTTATCACCGCATAGATCAGGCTCTCGGCGACGCCGTACTTGCGGGAGGCATCGCGGATGATGCTGGCGTACTTGTAACCGCGCCTGTCCTCGTGGTTCGCCACCATGGGCATGTCGACGAAGAAGATGGTGCGGATACCGAGGGTGCGCTTCTTCATGGCCGTGGTAAGCAGGTAGTCGGCATAGCGCTCGGCGCGCCAGTCGGAGCGGATCGGCTGTCCCTGATTGTCCAGTACCTGGCCATAGAGGAAGGGCTCGCCGCCGGGCATGATCTCCCGATCCGAGTAGAGATCCACTTCCGCCGGATCGTCCGGGGTCAAAAGGGTCTCGATGATGGCGCGGCGCAGGTGGGCACGAGGATCGATTCCGGAGACGGTCTCCACCATGATGTGGCCGCTGGCGAAGTCGATGTGGGCCCGGCTCTTGTACTGATCCGTGTATTTGACGTAGTCAAACTTGCCCGCAAACAGCGCCTCACGCCCCCAGATCTCGTTCACGTTATGGGATAGCGCACTGATCATGTGTTCGAAGCCGCGCACGTCCTTGCCGTCGACCAGATCCTCGTCCTCTGCACCGGGTTTGGGAGAGGAGGAGCAGGCAGAGAGAAACAGCAAGGCGCACAGCAGCCAAAAAATTCGACCCATAAGATCCTCAAGCTGGGCGGCGAGGCCGCCCGTCATTCATCGGTTGTGAGTCAGGGGAGATAGGGCCATCGAGGGCCAGGAGTGAGAATGCGTCACCCTGCTCACAGGTAAAATTCACTGGCTGCGGGCAAGGAGAGAGAGGGTCGCCGATGACCACTTGCCGGCGTGCTCATCCCCCGTTGGCTGCGCCAGCAGAGGGATGATGGTCCATGACCACGCTTTGGCACTCTGCGCCTTGCTCACCGATAGCGCTTACTGGCTGGGAGGGGTGTAACCGTCGATGGCCACTTCGCCCGCCTCGAACAGGTAGCTCACCATCTCCTTCTCCAGCAGCTGACGATGCTCGACATTCATCATGTTCAGCTTCTTCTCATTGATCAGCATCACCTGCTTTTTCTGCCACTCGGTCCAGGCTTCCTTGCTGATGTTATCGAAGATCCGCTTGCCGAGTTCACCGGGGTAGAGTTGAAAATCCAGACCCGGCGCTTCTTTATTCAGACGCTGACAAAATACGGTACGGCTCATGTTGACCTCTATGGTTGCGAGTCAGGGTTGTAAGTCCGGGTAGGCGAGCAGACGGGCCGTGGCGGCCGCCAGCCCCACCTCGGCAGGATGGCGTAAGTTATACCAGAGTCGGGAATCCGCTTCCATGAGCAGCGGGGGCGGCGGGGCAGCCATTTCGATCAGCAAAGGCCGGATATCGAGGTGAAAGTGACTGAAAGTGTGGCGAAAGCCAGTCAGTTCTCGATAGTCGGTCTCGTCCAGCCCCAGCGATTGCAAGCGTCCTTCCACCTCGGCCAGCGACTCGACCTGCGGGAAACAATAGAGCCCGCCCCAGATCCCTTGTGGCGGCCGCTTCTCCAGCAGCAGCTGCTCCCCCTGGCGAATGATCAGCATGATACCAGCGCGGGCCGGGATGCTCTTCTTCGGTTTGCTGTTGGGGTAAGCGGTGGGTTTGCCCTGCGACAGCCCCTGGCAATCGAGCTGGACCGGGCAACGCTCGCAGGCGGGCTTGCTGCGGGTGCAGACGGTCGCCCCCATGTCCATCATGGCCTGGTTGTACTGGGCCACGCCGAGCCGGGGGGTGAGGCGGGTCGCCAGCTCCCACAGATCGTTTTCCACCTGCTTCTGGCCGGGCCAGCCCGGCAGCGCCAGCCAGCGGGTGAGCACCCGCTTCACGTTGCCATCCAGGATGGCGTGGGGCTGACCCAGCGACAGGGAGAGCACGGCCCCGGCGGTGGAGCGACCGATGCCGGGCAGCGCCATCACCTCCTCCAGCTGTTCCGGGAACAGGCCGGCGTGCTGATCGCGGATAGTCTGGGCGGCCTTGTGCAGATTGCGGGCGCGGGCGTAGTAACCGAGCCCGGTCCAATGGTGCAACACCTCGTCGACGGGGGCGTCGGCCAGAGCAACCACATCGGGGAAGCGCGCCATGAAGCGCTCGTAATAGGGGATCACCGTCGCGACCTGGGTCTGCTGCAGCATGATCTCGGAGATCCAGACCCGGTAGGGAGTCTTGTCCTGCTGCCAGGGCAGGGTCTTGCGGCCGTGGATCTGGTACCAGTCCAGGATCCGGGTGGCGAAAGTCGCGTTGTCTGAGTTGCTCACATTATGCTCATATTATTGATTTAAAACAAAAACGGCTAACGTGTAGCATTCTTGACGCTGATACCAGTGCAACGCCCGGGTGGCGAAAGTCGCGTTGTCTGAGTTGCTCACGTTGTGCTCATATTGTGTTCGTTTGATCGATTAAAAAGGGGAGCTCTCGGGCTCCCTCTTGCAATAAATGACTGGCCAGCGAGGCTGGCCAGTCGGGTTATCCGCGCCAGTCCTGCAGCGCCTTGAGACTGGCGTGCTGGCCGCCGATCTGCAGGATGATGTAATCCTGGGCGATGGCGACCAGGGTCACCCCCGGGGCGACCTCACTGCCTTCGCGCAGCTCCCGCCCGTTGATCACCACGGCCCGCTTGGCCGGATCGGAGGAGTAGTTGTGAGCCCCGTAGGACAGCGGCGGCACCTGCTGTTTCAGGGCCGGATCCAGGGCGCCGAGGGGCATGGCCTGCGGGCTGCTGGCCGCCGGTGCCGGACTGGGTTCTTCCTGCAGCGGCGTGTTGTTGAGCGCCTGCATGATGCGCTCGGCCAGGCTCTGGCTGCCATTGCTGGCGGCCGAGGTTGCCGGGGCCTGGGCCGGTGCGGCGGCTTTGGGAACGACCACGGGTTCCGGCAGCGGTGGGGGCAGGGGCCGCGTGACCAGCGGCTTGGGCTCGATCCGCACGAAGGGCGGTGTCACCACTTCCTTTATCTCGACCCGCTGTTCTATGGGTTTGAGGTGGTAGAGGTGCCAGCCGTAGTTGGCGCCCGCGCCCATGAGCAGGGCGAGGGGGGCCAGCAGCCACCAGATCCAGCGACGGTTCGGCTCCTCCTCCTGACTCACTGGCAGGCCCATGAGCGGCATGTGGGGGGTAAATTGGGGCTGATCAGCCCGGCGCAGGGCCTTGAGCAGGGTAGACATCAGGAAGCCTCCTCCACCAGGGGGTCCATGGGCTCGGCGGCCATGGTGTCCAAATCGACCGGTACGCTGTTGCGCAGGGAGTCATCTTCCAGCCTGGGCATGGGCTCACCGGCCTGTACGTTCAGCCGCAGCAGGGTATTGCTGCCGGCGATGCCGTCCGGGGTCAGCCCTTGCTCGCGCTGGAACTGCTGCAGCTTGTTCTTGAGTTCGGCATCGAAGCGGCTGACCTTGCGATCCGGTTGCTGCATGGCGCGGTTCAGCGCATTGTCCAGCCACTGCACCTGGGTCGCACCGGCATTGCTGCCGATCAGGGTCACCCCGCCCTTGGGCATGCGCCACAGCAGGGTGTAGCTGCCTCCCCAGACGTCCGACAGCCACTGGCGGTCCACCTGCCAGCTCTGATTGCCGATGAGCAGGTTGGCCTTGTCCGGCCCGAGATTCACCAGGGTGGCGTAGTAGAGACCGCCGGTCTCGTCGGTCAGACTGATGAGGGCCGGATGTTGTAGCGCCTGCAGCTCCGCCAGGGAGGCGTCGCCCTCCTGGCAGCGCAGACCGGCGCGTGGCGCGTTGTCGCAGGTTGCCTCCTCCAGCTCGGTCTGGTAGCCCCACACCTTGTAGAGATTCTGCATGGCGCTATCGGGCTCCAGCGCCTGATTGATGGCGTGGGTCAGCTGCTCCTGCTGCTCCGGGGTCTCGTCCACCTTGACCGGTACCTCCACTTTGACCAGAGGACGTGCGGGGAAGACCCCGAACAACTGCCAGCCCCACCAGCCGGTAGCAACCAGCAGGGCCCCCACCAGGGCCACGGTGAGGCCGGATTGCCAGCTGCCCTCGTCGCGGATGCCGCTCACCTCATAGGCTGCCTGGCTGATGTCGCCGTGCACTATCTTGTGGCTGCCACGGGCGAAGGCGGCGATCAGGGCGCGATCGCAGATGAGGTTGATGAGCCGCGGGATGCCGCCGGAGAGGCGATGCAGGGTCAGTATCGCCTTGGGGCTGAAGATGGGCTGGATACAGCCGGCCACCTGCAGCCGGAAGCGCACATAGGCGTCCACGTCCTGACGCGACAGCGGCAGCAGGTGATAGCGGGCGGTGATGCGCTGGGCCAGCTGGCGCAGCAGGGGCTGGCGCAACATCTGCTGCAGCTCGGGCTGGCCGATGAGCACCACCTGCAGCAGTTTCTTCTCGTCGGTCTCCAGGTTGGTGAGCAGCCGCAACTGCTCCAGCACGCCGGGCAGCAGGTGCTGGGCTTCATCTACCAGCACCACGCTGCGTTTGCCCGCCGCCAGGTTGGCCAGCAGGTGATCGCGGATGAGATCGAACAGCAGCTTGAGGCCGGCGTCCTTGTCATAGGCCAACTGGAACTCGTCGCAGATGGCCGCCAGTAGATCGCGTTCGGTCAGGGACGGATTGAGGATGTAGGCGATCTCGGTGTCGGCCGGCAACTGCTGCAGCAGGCAGCGGGAGACGGTGGTCTTGCCCGTGCCCACTTCACCGGTGAGCAGCACGAAGCCTCCCCCGTCCTGCAACCCGTAGTTGAGGTGGGCCAGGGCCTCCCCGTGACGTTCGCTCATATAGAGATATTTGGGGTTGGGCGAGATGGAGAACGGCGGCTCCGACAGACCGAAGAACTGTGTGTACATAAGGATCCATTCCATTGTTATGGGCGGCAGGTTAAAGCCTCCCCACGGGGATGTCAAAGACCCGGATACCATAAGAGGGGCATCCTGCCCAGCGGCTAAAACGACGGGGGTGATCGGGCTCGGATTATTGAAAGAAGAAGTGGATGAGCAGGAGGCATTCTGTGCTTGTCTGGCCCGGCGCATTGCCCCGATCCGAGGGACATGAGCGAGGGTATCGTCGTCTATGGCGGGCAAAAGCGGTATCATAGGTGCAGGTTTATCGAGGGAGAGTGCGCGTGCAAACTTATCTGGTTGGGGGGGCGGTCCGGGATCGCCTGTTGGGATTGCCACAGGGGGACCGGGATCATCTGGTGGTCGGCGCCACCGTGCAACAGATGCTGGATCTCGGTTTCACCCAGGTTGGCCGTGACTTCCCGGTGTTTCTCCACCCCAAGACCCAGCAGGAGTACGCACTGGCGCGCACCGAGCGCAAGCAGGGGCAGGGTTATACCGGCTTCGTCTGCCATGCGGATCCCGAGGTAACGCTCGAACAAGATTTGTTGCGCCGGGATCTCACCGTCAATGCTATCGCCGAGGATGATGCCGGGCAACTGCATGATCCCTATGGCGGCATTCGGGATCTGGAGGCACGGCTGCTGCGTCACGTCTCCCCGGCCTTTGCCGAGGACCCCCTGCGCATCCTGCGGGTCGCCCGCTTCGCCGCCCGCTTCCATGCCCAGGGTTTCACCGTGGCACCCGAAACCCTGGCCCTGATGCGTGAGATGACAGAGGCCGGTGAACTCGCCCACCTGACTCCGGAGCGGGTCTGGAAGGAGCTGGAGAAGGTGTTGCTGGGGCAGACCCCCCGAGTCTTCTTCGAGGTATTGCGGGAATGCGGCGCCCTCGAGGCGCTGTTCCCCGAGCTGGACGCCCTGTTCGGGGTGCCGGCACCGGCCAAGTGGCACCCGGAGATCGACACCGGCATCCACACCATGATGGTGCTGGATCAGGCGTGCCGGCTCTCCCCGGAGCTCGCGGTGCGCTTTGCCGCGCTGTGCCATGACTTTGGCAAGGGGCTGACACCGCCCGCGTTCTGGCCGAGCCATCACGGCCACGGCCAGAAGGGGCTGCCGCTCATCCGGGATTTCTGCGAGCGGTTCAGGGTGCCGAACGACTGCCGGGATCTGGCGCTGCTGGTGAGCGATCTGCACACCCATATCCACATCGCCTTCGAACTCAAGCCCGCGACCCTGCTCAAGCTGTTCGACAAGGCGGATGCCTGGCGCAGGCCGGAACGTTTCGCCCAGTTGCTGGACACCTGCCGCGCCGACTTCCACGGTCGTACAGGGTTTGAGGAGAAGGTCTACAGCCAGCCGGATTATGTGGCCCAGGCGCTCGAGGCGGCGCAGGCGGTACCGGTCAAGGAGATAGTGGCGGCAGGCTTCAAGGGGGAGGCGATCCGCGAGCAACTCGCCAGACTGCGGCTCGATGCCATCAGCCGGGTGCGCGATGACTGGACCTTTATCGAGGAATAGGGAAGCGGGTTGGCGCGTAGGTTGGTGCTGAGTGCAGCGAAGCCCTACCTTGATCAGGAGCCCAACGCAGGGGCTTATTCTCCCCTACATCCCCGGCCCCTCTCCCGCAGGGGAGCTGGGAGCAAAAAAAGCCCGAGTCAGTGACTCGGGCTTTTTGTCATCGGGATCCTGTGCTTGGAAGCTTATGAGAAGCAGGCCTGCAGCACGTAGAAGATGGCGATGGCCAGGATGGCGCCGGCGGGCAGGGTGATGACCCAGGAGATCACTATGTTGCGCAGCACGCCGAGGTTCAGGGCCGCGATGCCGCGGGCCAGACCCACCCCCATCACGGCACCCACCAGCGTCTGGGTGGTGGAGATGGGCAGGCCGGTACCGGAGGCGATCACCACGGTGGCGGCGGTGGCGAGCTGGGCGGCGAAGCCGCGGCTCGGGGTCAGGTGAGTGATACCCGTCCCCACGGTCGCCATCACCTTCTCACCCATGGTGGCGAGGCCGATGACGATGCCGATGCCGCCTAGCGGCAGGATCCACCAGGCGATGTGGGAGTTGCCGGTGATCTGGCCGGCGCTTTCCACGGTGGAGACCACGGCGGAGAGCGGACCTATGGCGTTGGCCACGTCGTTGGAGCCGTGAGCGAAAGCCATGGCACAAGCGGTGATCACCATCAGGATGCCGAACACCTTCTCCACGTTGGCGAAGTGCATCTTGCTGTCATCTTGCGGGTTGTACTGCTGACCGCGAATATAGAACCAGCCACCGATGGAGAGGGTTACCGAGATGGCGATGGAGAGCAGTATGCCCTCACCGTCGCTCAGGTGCAGACCGACGTGGGTCAACCCTTTCTTGATGGTCACCAGGCAGATGACCAGCGCGGTCAGGAACATGTAGAACGGGACATAGCGCTTGGCGTTGGCCAGCGGGTTGTCCGTGTTGAATATGAGCTTCTGCACGCTGATGAACATGAAGTAGGCGATGATGCCGGAGATGGCCGGGGTCACCACCCAGGAGCCGACGATGCCGCCAAACTTGCTCCATTGCACCGCTTCCGGGCCGACGCTCACCACGGCGAAGCCGACGATGGCCCCGATGATGGAGTGGGTGGTGGAGACGGGCCAGCCGAAGTAGGAGGCCAGGATCAGCCACAGACCTGCCGCCAGCAGGGAGGCTATCATGCCGAGCACCAGCACGTCTGGTGTATTGACAAAGGCATTGGTGTCGATGATGCCGTTGCGGATGGTCGCCGTGACTTCGCCGCCAGCCAGATAGGCACCGGCGAACTCGAAGATCATGGCGATGATGATCGCCTGACGGATGGTCAGGGACTTGGTGCCGACCGATGTGCCCATGGCATTGGCGACGTCGTTCGCCCCTATGCCCCAGGCCATCAAGAAGCCGAACAAGGCCGCCACGAGCACCAGGGTGGTGCCGTAATTTGCGATAATGTCCATTAGTAGTGTCTACCCAGTCAGTCGATTACGAACGAGCCAGCATCAGTTCCAGACGGGCGCCAACGCGCTCGGCCTGGTCAGCCAGGTCACCTACCCATTCGAGGATCTTGTAGAGGAACATAACGTCGATCGGATTGTATTTTTGCTCAACGGCTTGCAGCTGTTGGCGCAGCCCGATCTGCATGGTGTCAGTATCGTCCTCGATGAGATCCAGCTGATGGATCATCTCGGCAACCATTTCAACTTCACGTCCTTTAAAGCCGGTTTCGAGCAGCTCATCGAGTTCTTTGATGGCTTTTTCGGCCTGGGCGGTCGCATCGATACAACGTTTGAGATAGGCCATGAAGTCGGCGCGCATCTCGGAGGGGAATTCCATTTTACGACCAAGCATGCGGCCGGAAATATCCTTGGCACGGTTGGCAATCTTGTCCTGTTGAGTCAGCAACTCCAGCAGGTCGGTACGGGCGACCGGCAGGAACAGGCCGCGAGGCAGTTTCAGACGAATTTCACGTTTGAGGATGTCCGCTTCTTTTTCCAGCTGGGCGATATGCTGCCGGATCTTCTCGGCATCGTCCCAACGGTCTTCGGCAACGGCATCAAAGAATGGAATGAGCTGCTCGCAGCACACGTGAACCTTGACGATATGCTTCTGCAGCGGCTTGATGGGGGACTTGGCGAAAAGCCCCAAGATAGTATTTACTGGCATGGCCAAACCTGTGTCGGTGAAAAAACACTCGATACGATTTTAGGAGGGGCGCAGGATAACCGAACTATGCCCTTATTAAAACCGCGAATTAATCCTGATGATTCGCTGGCATTATATCCTCGCGATCGGGATCATGCCCCCCAAAGTTGCCTGCCGCCCGGAATGACTATGCAAACTGAGATCGAGATAAAGTTTTTTGTCGTGCGCGACATTCAAGAGAAAATATCCAACCTACTGAATAAACTCGACATTATATCCCATGGTCGACTGGAACTCGGCAATGTCTATTTCGACACGTCGGACCTTGCCCTGCGTCGGCTCGACATGGGATTGCGGATCCGCCGCAGCGATAATTTTTCTGAGCAGACGATTAAATGTCGGGGGCAGGCGGTGGGTGGATTGCACGCCCGCCCCGAATACAACGTCCCCGTGACGGGCGAATTACCGACCCTGGCCAGCTTCCCCGCCGATATCTGGCCGGGTCTGGCTGTGCGCGACGAGATCCAGTCCGGGCTGGCTGCCCAGTTTCGAACCGACTTCGTGCGTCAGCACTGGCTGATCGCGTTTGAGAGTGCCGGAGAGAGTGCCGAGATCGAGCTGGCCTGGGATCGGGGGGAGATAGTGGGCCCCCTGGGCCGTACCGCCATCGACGAGCTCGAGCTGGAGCTGAAAAGCGGCGACGCAAGCGCCCTGTTCGGGCTGGCGACCAGACTGGCGGAGCTGGACGGCATCAGGCTGGGTGCCCAATCCAAGGCCCAGCGCGGCTACCGGCTGGCGGGCCTTGGCAAGGCGCTGGCGCCGCAACCCCTGCCGGATGTGAGCGGACTCGACGCCGGGGCCTGCATCAGCCTCGGCCTGCAGCACTGGCAGCATCACGAGCAGCTTTGGCTGGAGAGCGAGGGAGTGACGCGGCAGCAGGCCTGCCTCGGGATCCTGCAGGCTTGTACTCTGATGGTCGAGGCGGCAGGCGCCCTCGCTCCCTCCTGGTTGCCAGAGCTGCTGATCCAGCAGGCCTCGCTGGTGCAGGCGGCGGAGGACGGAGAGGAGCGGTTGATGGCGCTGTTCGAGCAGGCGGCGTTTGTGCGACTGCAACTGGCGATCGCGGCCTGGTTGCATCTGGGCGCCTGATACGCGGCACCAGCGGATGACAGAAATGAAAAAAGGTGAGCTTGGCTCACCTTTTTTATGTTCGAACGAATCAGCTAGCGGGCGTCAGTTCACCACGGCCACGTTGATGCTGCCATTGCCCTGGGTCATGCGAACGCGAGCGCCCGGCACGAAGGTGGGGCTGGCTTTTTGCACCACCACTATGGCCTCGCCGTTCTCTTTCTTGATCTCGAGCTCGACGCCATCGACCTGGTTCAACTTGTCTCCGGCCGCCTTGCCCGCGGCGGCACCAGCGATGGCGCCCCCGGCGGCGGCGATGTCGCTCCCCGTGCCGCCACCTATGGTGCTGCCGAGCAGGCCACCGACCACGGCGCCACCTATGGTGCCGAGGATGGCGTTGTCCTCACCCTGGATCTTGACCGCGCGGGTGGAGACTATGGTGCCGTAGCTGACGGTCTGTACCTGCTTGGCGCGATCCTTGGTGTAGACATCGCCGGAGTAGACGTCGCTGTTGGCACAGCCCGTGATAGCGGTGGTCGCGGCCAGCAGGGTGACGAGAGTGATACGTTTCAACATGATGAGCCTCCTGGGCGGGCATCGGGTTAATCTGGTTGTTGCGTTCAACTTTACGCCAACCGGATTGCGCATTAAACCCGCAAAGTGTAACCAATTATAAAATTAAGGTGTTGATAGAGTCCTGTTTGGGGTCAGGCCAGCGATTTTTCAAGCAGCAGACGATCCTCGCCCTGGCCGAAATAGCCCGGCTCCTCGCTCAGCAAGGCATAACCGAGGCGAAAATAGAGCCGCTGGGCCGGATTGGCAGGGTCTACGGTGAGTCTGACCCGCGCTATCTGCAAGGCGGTCAGCGCCTGCTCGACCCGCAACATCATCTGCTCGGCCAGGCCGAAGCCGCGCGCCTCGGGTAGTACCGCCAGCGACAGCAGCCAGCCCTGCGACCGATCCTGTCCCATTCCTCCCAGGGCATAGCCGAGCAGTTTGCCATCCAGCTCCGCCACGATCAGCAGCTCGGGCCAGAGATCCATGGCCTGACGGAAGAAGAAGGCGGGATAGACCTCCTCCCCGAAGACGTCGGCGTCGAGCCGCCCTATGGCGTGCATGTCGGCGTGGCGGGCCACTCTCAAAATGGGGGGCGGGTGCATCCGGGCTCCTGTCGCTGGATAGGGACTGCCGGGTGGCAGTCATAAGGAGCCACAGGGTAGTGAGCGATGCGGGCCTGTGCAAGAGGGGAATGACTCAGGGCGGCAGCGGTCTGCCCTGGGGTCGTTTGGGGGCCTTGCGACGGCTGTCCAGCAGGTGGCGCAGGGCGAGCCAGGGGTGATGCCACAGCATGCGCGGGCCGCTCCAGCCCATGATCTGCTGGATCTGCCTGCGCATGGCGGGGGCATAACAGTGAATGTCGCAGTTGGCGCAGGTCGGCTTGTTGCCCTGGCCGTAACGACAACGGCGCAGCCGCTGGTGGGCGAAGTCCCGCAGTTGGCGGCAGTGCCGGCAGTCGGGATCCTGATGATGGTGGTCGCAGTAGAGGCGGATCATGGCGCTGACCGTCAACTGCTCCCGCCTGAGCCTGGGGTGCTCGGGTGCCTGGCTGGCACGGGCACTGCGACGAGTGCCGGGTTGTTCGGAGTTCATGGCGGCCATTGTCCTGACCTGAGGGGGAGGGGCGTTGATACAGGTCAAAACGGGGATGAAAAACAGGGCCCGCAGGCCCTGTTTCACCGGACAACCTCGATTGTCTGCGCTTAGATGAGGCTGGTCGCCTGCTCCAGCCAGGCGAGATCCTCGCCTTCCAGCAGCGGGCTCAGGCGGCGGAACACCTCGACATGGTAGTCGTTGATCCAGCGGAACTCGTCCTGGCTCAGCAGGCTGCGATCGATCAGGCGCGTATCGAACGGCACATAGGTCAGCCGCTCGAAGCCCAGCATCGGCAACTCGCCGCGTGGCTCCTGCTCGGTCACTATCACCAGGTTCTCGCAGCGGATGCCGAACGCATCTTCTCTGTAATAACCCGGCTCGTTGGAGAGCACCATGCCCGGTTGCAGCGCCACCAGGCTGCCCTTGGGGGCGATGCGCTGCGGGCCTTCGTGCACGCTCAGGAAGTGGCCGACGCCGTGACCGGTGCCGTGGTCATAGTTGTAACCGGCCTGCCACAGCGGCATGCGGGCCAGCACGTCGAGCTGGATGCCGGCGGTGCCGCGGGGGAAGCGAGCCTGATCCAGGGCGATGTGGCCTTGCAGTACCCGGGTAAACATCGCCTTGTGCTCCTCGCTCACCTCACCGATCTTGACGGTGCGGGTGATGTCGGTGGTGCCATCCATGTACTGGGCACCGGAATCCACCAGATAGATGCTGTCCTGGCCGAAGGTGCGCGGCACGCCGTTGGTGTGACGGTAGTGACACATGGCGGCATTGGGACCCAGCGCCGAGATGGTGTCGAAGCTCGGCTCGACATAGTGCTCCTGCTCGTGGCGGAAGGCTTCCAGCTGATCCGCAAGAGTCCCTTCATCCACCCCTTCGTACGCGCCGCTGGCGACCAGTCGATCCAGCCAGGCGAGGAAGCGGGTGACGGCGACACCGTCGCGCAGGTGGGCGGCGCGCATGCCGGCCAGCTCCACCTCGTTTTTGCAGGCTTTTGGCAGCATGGTCGGATCCTGACCCGCCACCAGGATGGCGCCGGCCTCCTCCATGATGAGTTGGGTCCAGGCGTTGGCGGTGTTCGGATCGGCCAGCACTCTCTGCTGATCCTCACCGATGCGCCGCAGCACGTCACCCAGCTTGTCGATGGGATAGACGGATACGTCCTGGCCCACGTGACGGCTGAAGGCGATGCAGTCGATCTTGTCGGTGTCGACGAAGAAATCCATGCTGGCGTTAGCGTAGAGCACGGCAAAGCCCAGCACCACCGGCAGGCGCTCCACGTCGCGGCCACGCAGGTTGAGCAGCCAGTTGATGGGCTCGGCCTGGGTCAGCAGCACCGCATCCAGCCCGCGCTTGCGCAGATCGCTGGCCAGCAGCTCGCGCTTGGCCTGGCTCGATTGTCCCGCCAGTGCCTCGCTGTAGAGGATGACCGGAGTCTTGGTGGGGGCGGGGCGGTCGATCCAGTGTTGATCGATGGGGTTTTGCTTGACCCGTACCAGTTCGATACCGCGATCCGCCAGCACCGCCTTGGCATTTTGATACCAGGCCAGGCTGTGCAGGCGGGCGTCAAAACCGACCCGGGCGCCGGATGGCAGCTGTTCCGCCAGCCACTGCACATGGGGATCTTCGTTCAGGTGGAGAAACTCAAACAACTCGGCCGGTGCCTGCATGCGGGCCTGCACAGTGTAACGACCGTCGATGAACAGAGCCGCCCGCTGCGCCAAGATGATGGCGAGCCCGGCGGAGCCGTTGAAACCGGTGATCCAGTCCAGACGCTCGGCATAGGCGGGAATGTACTCCCCCAGGTGCTCGTCGTCGTGGGGAACGATGAAGGCGTCCAGTTCTTGACTGGCCAGAGTGACCCTGACCTGGGCGACGCGGCTTTCAATAATCTCGAAATGATTCATGTCGTTACTGCCAGATTGTGGTGATGTGAGTGTTCACTGATGGTGGCTGCCTGCCAGGATCTGTCGGATCGACTGGCCGGCCGCCTCGATGTGTTGTTTGAGCAGCACCACCGCCTCGTGCTTGCGGCGGGCGCGGCACAGTTCCAGCAGCTTGGCGTGTTCGCGCTCGGCCTTGTCCACCCCGTCCTGGGCGAACAGCAGCTCGAAACGTACATAGCGATCACAGCTCAGATTGATCTGGGCGATCAGCTCCAGCGCCTGGGGGCGGTTGGCAGCCTGATAGAGGGTGGCGTGAAAACGGTGGTTCAATTCTGCCCAGTGTTCTATCTGGGTGCCGGACTCGAGCGCCAGATCAAACTGGGCCAGGATGGCTTGTGCCTTGGCGAAGGTTTCCTCCGTCATCAGGTCGACGGCGTGGAACAGGGTATCGGCTTCCAGCAAGGCTCGCAAATAAAAGAGCTCCTCGATGGCCGAGGCGTCCAGCATGGTGACCACGGCGCCGCGATGGGCCTCGAACTTCACCAGCCCCTGTGCCTCCAGCTGCATCAGGGCTTCGCGCACCGGGATGCGGCTCACCGCCAGCTCCTTGGCGATGGCATCCTGGCGCAGGGGAGCGCCGGCGGCAAACTCGCCGCGCAGGATCCGGCTGCGGAGGTTCTCCATCACCATCTGGGTGCGGGTCTTGTAGGGTGGGTTCATGCTCGGGTCACGGGGTAGGTTGCAAAATTGTATATTGTATAAAGTTTGGCTGAATCTAACGCGCAACTGCCCGCAAGGCAAGGCTTGGGGGGCGTCATATGCCGCGCATCGGCCAAAAAAATACCGGCCAGCGAGGCTGACCGGTATGCAATGCAACGAAATGGCGGAGTCGGGTTACAGCTGCGGGCCCGCCGCGACCAGCGCCTTGCCTTCGTCGTTGTCGGTGAAGCGCTCGAAGTTCTTGATGAAGCGCCCCGCCAGATCCACCGCCTTGGCGTCCCACTGCGCCTTGTCGGCGTAGGTGTCGCGCGGGTCGAGGATGCCCGGGTTCACGTCATGGAGCTCGGTCGGTACTTCTAGGTTGAAGATCGGCAGCACCTTGGTGGGCGCCTGCTCGATGGAACCATCCAGGATGGCGTCGATGATGGCGCGGGTGTCCTTGATGGAGATGCGCTTGCCGGTGCCGTTCCAGCCGGTGTTGACCAGATAGGCCTCGGCACCTGCCGCTTCCATCCGCTTCACCAGCTCCTGGCCGTACTTGGTCGGGTGCAGGCTGAGGAAGGCCGCACCGAAGCAGGAGGAGAAGGTGGGTGTCGGCTCGGTGATGCCACGCTCGGTCCCGGCCAGCTTGGCGGTGAAGCCGGACAGGAAGTGGTACTTGGTCTGATCCTTGGTCAGCTTGGCGACCGGGGGCAGCACGCCGAAGGCATCCGCAGTCAGGAAGATCACCTTGGTGGCATGACCCGCCTTGGAGACCGGCTTGACGATGTTCTCGATGTGATAGATGGGGTAGGAGACCCGGGTGTTCTCGGTGCGGGAGCCATCGTCGAAGTCGATGGTGCCGTCGGCCGCGACCGTCACGTTCTCCAGCAGCGCGTCGCGGCGGATGGCGTGGTAGATGTCCGGCTCGGCCTCCTCGGAGAGCTTGATGGTTTTGGCGTAGCAGCCCCCTTCGAAGTTGAACACGCCGTTGTCATCCCAGCCGTGCTCGTCATCGCCGATCAGCTGACGCTTGGGATCGGTGGAGAGGGTGGTCTTGCCGGTGCCGGACAGGCCGAAGAAGATGGCCACGTCGCCGTCCTGACCCACGTTGGCGGAGCAGTGCATGGAGGCGATGCCGCGCAGGGGCAGGAAGTAGTTCATCATGGAGAACATGCCCTTCTTCATCTCTCCACCGTACCAGGTGCCGCCGATGAGTTGCATCTTCTCGGTCATGTTGAAGGCGACGAAGTTCTCGGAGTTGAGGCCCTGTGCCTGCCAGTCCGGGTTGGTGCACTTGGCACCGTTCATCACCACGAAGTCCGGTTTGAAGGTCTTGAGCTCCTCCTCGCTCGGGCGGATGAACATGTTCTTCACGAAGTGCGCCTGCCAAGCTACCTCGGTGATGATACGCACCGCCAGGCGGGTGTCCGGGTTGGCGCCACAGTAGCCATCCACCACGAACAGACGCTTGCCGGAGAGCTGTTTGGTCACCAGGGATTTCAGATGTGACCAGACTTCCGGGGTGATTGCCTTGTTATCGTTTTTACCCTGGTCAGACCACCACACAGTATTCTGGGTAGTGGCGTCTTTGACGATATATTTATCTTTCGGGGAACGACCGGTGAAGATGCCGGTATTGACATTGACGGCGCCGAGTTCGGTGACGACGCCACGTTCGAATCCTTCCAGGTCGGGACGGGTCTCTTCTGCGAAGAGCTGCTCGTAGGAGGGGTTGCGAACGATTTCCTGGCTGTTTTTGATGCCGTACTGGTCCAGTTTCAGTTGTTGGGCCAGGGCGGGTTCTACCACGATAGTCATTATATTCTCCTGGGTTCAGAGGTTTTGTAGGGTTCTATCTGACGTCCATACTACTACCTAGGTGGTAGTTTTTAGCGATCGCCATCAAACTTTATAAAATAGGGCATTTTTTTGTTATTTAAGTTAAAGGCGGGTTTTGCCCGCCTTCATTTAGTGTAACTTGTTTGCATCATTATCGGGAGCCCTGCTGAACAGGGTTTCGATGTCGATCCCATCGAATTGGTACTCGGCGCCGCAATAGTCGCAGTGCATGTCGATCTTGCCGAGCTCCTGCACCATGGCCACCGCTTCTTCCTTTTCTATCTGCAGCAACGCCCCTTCGCAGCGGGCGCGGGAGCAGGTGCAGCGGAACTCTATGCCCTGTGGATCGAATACCCGCACCTTGTCCTGGTGATAGAGACGGTAGAGGATCTCTTCGGCTTCCAGGCCGAACAGCTCTTCATCCTTGATGGTGGCGGTGAGCTGGGTCAGGTGATCGAAATCTTCGCTGTGATCCTCGCTCTGGGCTGGCAGTGCCTGCAGCAGGATGCCGGCGGCGCGGGGGGAACCCTCGTGATGGCCGGTGCGGATCCAGAGCTTGGTGGCGAGCTGCTCGGACTGGGCGAAGTACTGCTCGAGGCAGCCTGCCAGGGTGTCGGCCTCGAGGGCGATGATGCCCTGATAGCGTTCCCCCTGATCCGGGGTGATGGTGATCACCAGCTGGCCGTTGCCGACCAGGCTCTGCAGCTTGCCGTCGCTCGGCAGTTCCCCTTCATAGCGTGCCACGCCGCGCAGTTGCTGGTTGTGATCGCCATTGATGACTGCCAGACGCACCGGACCGTCCCCTTGCAACTGTACCGTGATCGAGCCTTCAAACTTGAGGGTGGCGGTCAGCAGGCTGGTGGCAACCAGCAACTCACCCAGCAGTTTTTGCACCTGTACCGGGTAATTCTGGGCTTCGACTATGTGACGGTAGGTACGATCCAGCTGGACCAGCTCCCCCCGCACTTCGTACTCTTCGAACAGATAGCGATACAGGAGATCTTGGTTACTCATCATGCATTCCTAGGGTTTTCTTTGGGGAAAAAGATAAAAACATTGTTAAACAGCGGGTTAGGAACTTATCCGCACCGCTGCCGTCATAAAATGGCCATCCGGGCGGATTAGTATTGTTTGACCTTGAGCAGCTGGCGCCGTTCCTGCTTGTCGGGGCGACGCTCGGGGCTCGGGGCGAACTGGCTGTTGAAGCGCCGCGCCTCGCTGTTCTCGGCCCGCTTCTTCAGACTCTGCTCGGTCTCTTCATAGAGCAACTGGGCAAGGGGAGCGGACTTGCGCTGTTCGCTGACTTGCAGCACTCTGATCTCTCGCTCGTCCTGGCCCTGCCAGACACGGATGAGGGCACCGGTTTCGACGACCTTGCCCGGTTTGCTGCGCTGGCCGTTGTAGTGCACCTTGCCGCCGTCGATCTGATCGCGGGCCAGGCTGCGAGTCTTGTAAAAACGCGCCGCCCACAGCCACTTGTCGAGGCGGACCTGAGTGCTGCTTTCTGCTGGATTCGGCATGGATCGGCTCCGGGATGGCTAAAAGAGGAGCCTGATTATACCAGAGGCGGGCCCCGGGATAGAAACAGGGGGCCTTGTGGTGTGACGGAATCTGGATTTTCGCCGCTTCATCCCATCCGGTTGGTTGTCTCTGGGGCCATTGCCGTACACAATAGCCAACCGATTTGGATGCCAGAACATGTTGATAACCATGCCGCTACCGTTCAGGGATGATTTGTTGAGCCCCCTTCTGGCCCGTTGCAAGCGCGTGCCATTCTCCCGTTTCAGCCAGCCGCTGTTCTGGCTGTTGCTGCTGCTGCTGGCGCAGCAGTGCGCCGGACTGACCTGGCGTCTGTTCAGCCTGACCCAAGTCACCCAGAGCCAGCCTTGGCAGCCGTCGATCACCACCAGCCAGGGGGCGGGCGCCTCCCGTCTCGATCTCAGCGGCCTCAGCCGTCTCTCGCTGTTTGGCAAGGCGCAGCAGTTGCAAGCCGATCAGGCGGCCCAGGTGGTCGCGGCCGATGCCCCCAAGACTCAGCTCAGCGCCCAGCTCAACGGGGTGCTGGCGAGCTCGGATCCTGCCAAATCCATCGCCATCATCGCCCACAACGGGTTGCAGAATTCCTACGGCATCGACGACTACATCGACGGTACCCAGGCCAAGATCCGCCAGATATTCGCGGATCGGGTCATCATCTTGCGCGACGGTCGTGACGAGACCCTGATGCTGGACGGGGAAGAGTACGGCAAACCCCTGCCCAAGGTGGCACCGCCAAAGGAGAACAAGCTCTCCTCGGTGCGCGGCGAGCTGATGGGCAACCCGGGCAAGATCACCGATTACCTCAATATTTCCCCGGTTCGGGTGGATGGTCGCATGGTCGGCTATCGCCTCAACCCGGGCAGCAATCCGGAAGTGTTCAATCAACTCGGGCTGGTCGCAGGAGATCTGGCGGTCAGCATCAATGGTCTGGATCTGCGGGATAACGCCCAGGCCATGCAGGCCATGCAACAGATGGCCGGTGCCACGGAAATGACCGTCACCGTAGAGCGGCAAGGACAGCCCTACGACGTTTATATCGGCTTGTCAGAATAATGAATTGGAGTAGCACCAAGAATGATAAATAAAGGGAAAGGCTGGCGCTTTGCCACGGTCGCGGCAGCCTTGATGATGGCAGGCTCAGCCTGGGCCACCGAGTATGCCGCCAGCTTCAAGAATGCCGACATCGAAGAGTTCATCAACACGGTCGGCAAGAATCTGAACAAGACCATCATCATCGAGCCCTCGGTGCGCGGCAAGATCAACGTCCGCAGTTACGATCTGCTCAACGAGGATCAGTACTATCAGTTCTTCCTGAGCGTGCTCGATGTCTACGGTTTCGCCGTGGTGCCCATGAACAACGGGGTGCTCAAGGTAGTGCGGGCCAAGGATGCCAAGACTTCCGCCATCCCGGTGGTGGATGATAGCAACCCTGGCGTGGGCGACGAGATGGTGACCCGGGTGGTACCGGTGCGCAACGTCTCGGTGCGTGAACTTGCGCCCCTGTTGCGCCAGCTCAACGACAACGCCGGCGGCGGCAACGTGGTGCACTACGAGCCGTCCAACGTGTTGCTCATCACCGGGCGTGCCGCCGTGGTCAATCGACTGGTGGAAGTGGTACGCCGGGTGGATCGTGCGGGCGATCAGGATATGGATGTCATCAAGCTGAGATACGCCTCCGCCGGCGAGATGGTGCGGCTGGTGACCAACCTCAACAAGGATGGCAGCAACCAGGGCGCCAACGCCTCCCTGCTGCTCTCCCCCAAGGTGGTGGCGGACGAGCGCACCAACTCGGTGGTGATCAGTGGTGAACCCAAGGCGCGGGCCCGCATCATCCAGATGGTGCGCCAGCTTGACCGGGATCTGCAGAGCCAGGGCAACACCCGGGTCTTCTACCTGAAATACGGCAAGGCCAAGGATCTGGTGGATGTGCTCAAGGGCGTCAGCTCCAGCATCGCGGCCGACAAGAAGGGCGGCGGTGCGGCAACCAACACCGGGGGCGGCGCCAGCATCGGCGGCGGCCAGCTCGCCATCTCCGCGGATGAGACCACCAATGCGCTGGTGATCACCGCCCAGCCGGACGTCATGGCCGAGCTGGAGCAGGTCATCGCCAAGCTCGACATCCGCCGTGCCCAGGTGCTGGTGGAGGCGATCATCGTCGAGATCTCCGACGGTGACGGCCTCAACCTCGGGGTGCAGTGGGCCAATGCCAACGGCGGCGGCACCCAGTTCACCAACACCGGTCTGCCCATTGGTCCTGCGATCATCGCGGGCAAGGACTACAAGGACAACGGCAACACCGACGGACTCGAGAACCTGCTTGGCAACTTCAGCGGCATGGCCGCCGGTTTCTACAAGGGCGACTGGGCCATGCTGGTGACGGCGCTGTCGACTAATACCAAGAACGATATTCTGTCGACCCCGAGCATCGTCACCATGGACAACAAGGAAGCCTCCTTCAACGTCGGCCAGGAAGTGCCGGTGCAGAGCGGCTCCCAGAGTTCCACCACCAGCGATCAGGTGTTCAACACCATAGAGCGCAAGACGGTGGGTACCAAGCTGGTGGTGACGCCGCAGATCAACGAAGGGGACTCGGTGCTGCTCAACATCGAGCAGGAGGTGTCCAGTGTGGCCCAGGCCCAGGCGGCCGGTACCGCCAACCTCGGCCCCACCTTCGACACCCGTACCGTCAAGAACGCGGTGCTGGTCAAGAGCGGCGAGACCGTGGTGCTGGGCGGTTTGATGGACGAACAGACCAAGGAGCAGATCTCCAAGGTGCCTTTGCTCGGGGATATCCCGGTACTGGGTTACCTGTTCCGCTCCACCTCCAACACCACCTCCAAGCGCAACCTGATGGTGTTTATCCGACCGACCATTCTGCGTGATGCCAACGTCTATTCCGGGGTCTCCAGCAACAAATACACCCTGTTCCGTGCCGAACAGCTGAACCTGGCCGCCGAGGAGGGTTATGCCACCTCGCCCGCTCGCCAGGTGCTGCCCGCCTATGGTCAGGACGTGATGATGTCCCCCGAGGTACAGCAACAGATCGAGAAGATGAAGGCGCAGCAGCAGGCGACTGCCAACGGGGTCAAGCCCCAGGTGCAAGTCCAGGCGCCGGCGCAGGGGCAACCTTTCGTGCAGGGGCAGCCCTGATGGCAGCCTATCAACTCGATGACAGCGAACTGCCAGCCGAGCTGCCCGAGCTGCCGTTTGCCTTCGCCCGCAACTTCGGGGTGATCCTGACCGAGCGGCAAGGCGCGCCCGTGCTGCTCTGTCGTCAGGGGGTCACTCCCCAGACCCTGCTGGAGGTGCGGCGGGTGGCGGGCTGCGGCTTTGCCATCGAGCAGCTCGACAGCGAGGCATTCGAGGAGCTGCTGATGGCCCACTATCAGCGCGACTCCTCCGAGGCACGCCAGCTGATGGAGGATCTTGGCAACGAGATGGACTTCTTCGCCCTGGCGGAGGAGCTTGCCCCAGAGTGAGGACTTGCTCGACGCCGACGACGATGCCCCCATCATTCGCCTCATCAACGCCATGTTGAGCGAGGCGATAAAAGAAGAGGCATCCGACATCCACATCGAGACCTTCGAGCGGGTGCTGGTCATTCGCTTCCGCATCGATGGCGTGCTGCGGGAGATACTGCGGCCCCATCGCAAGCTCGCCTCCCTGCTGGTGTCGCGCATCAAGGTCATGTCCCGCATGGACATCGCCGAGAAGCGGGTGCCCCAGGATGGCCGCATCTCCCTGCGCATCGGCGGCCGCGCCGTGGACGTGCGGGTGTCGACCATGCCCTCCAGCTACGGCGAGCGAGTGGTATTGCGACTGCTCGACAAGAACAACGTGCGGCTCGAGCTCAAGCAGCTCGGCATGACGCTGGCCAACCGCAACATCATCAGCGAACTCATCCGCAAGCCCCACGGCATCATCCTGGTGACGGGCCCGACCGGTTCGGGCAAGTCCACCACCCTCTATGCGGCGCTGTCCGAGATCAACTCGCGGGATCGCAACATCCTGACGGTGGAAGATCCCATCGAATACGACCTGGAAGGGGTCGGTCAGACCCAGGTCAACAGCAAGGTAGACATGACCTTCGCCCGTGGCCTGCGCGCCATCCTGCGTCAGGATCCTGACGTGGTGATGGTGGGGGAGATCCGGGATCTCGAAACCGCCCAGATTGCGGTGCAGGCATCCCTCACCGGCCATTTGGTGATGTCGACCCTGCACACCAACACCGCCATCGGCGCCATCACCCGGATGCGGGACATGGGGATCGAGCCTTTCCTGCTCTCCTCATCCCTGCTCGCTGTGCTGGCCCAGCGGCTGGTGCGCACCCTCTGCCCGGATTGCCGTGCCCAGCACCCCATCACCGAGCAGGAGCGGCTCGCCATGGGCATGGAGTTGGCGCCGGATCAGCAGATGTGGCGCCCGGTTGGCTGCGAGCACTGCAACCACACCGGTTATCGCGGCCGAACTGGTATCCACGAGCTGGTGGTGATCGACGATGCGGTGCGCGAGGCGATTCACAGCGCCAGTGGCGAGCTCGCCATCGAGCGGTTGATCCGCGGCCATACCCCCAGCATTCGTCGCGACGGCATCGACAAGGTGCTCAAGGGCCAGACCAGTCTGGAAGAAGTGCTGCGCGTGACCCGGGAAGACTAAGATGGCAGCATTCGAATACAAGGCTCTCGACGGCCGGGGCAGAAACAAATCCGGGGTGATGGAGGGCGACTCCGCCCGCCAGGTGCGCCAGTTGCTGCGCGAGCAGGGCTTGACCCCGCTCGAGGTGAACGAGACCACCGAGAAGGCGAAGCGGGAGGCGAATCGCTTCGTGCTGTTCCGTCGCGGCGCCTCCACCTCGGAGCTGGCGCTGATCACCCGTCAGCTGGCCACCCTGGTCGGTGCCGGGCTCACCATCGAAGAAGCGCTCAAGGCGGTGGCCGAGCAGTGCGAGAAGGCCCATCTGCGCAGCCTGGTGGCGACGGTACGCAGCAAGGTGGTGGAGGGCTATTCCCTTGCCGACTCCCTCGGCGCCTTCCCCCATGTGTTCGACCAGCTGTTTCGCTCCATGGTGGCGGCAGGCGAGAAGTCCGGCCACCTGGAGAAGGTGCTGAACCGGCTCGCCGATTACACCGAGCAGCGCCAGCACATGCGCACCAAGCTGCTGCAGGCGATGATCTACCCCATCGTCCTCACCCTGGTGGCAGTGGGGGTCATCTCCATCTTGCTGACCGCCGTGGTGCCCAAGGTGGTGGCCCAGTTCGAACACATGGGCCAGCAGTTGCCGGCGACTACCCGTTTCCTCATCGGCACCAGCGAACTGATGCAGCACTACGGGCTCTGGTTCCTGCTGGCGTTGGGGCTGGCGGGCTTTGTCTGGCGTTGGTGGCTCACCGACGAGGGGCGGCGCCGCCACTGGCACGGCATCTTGCTGCGTCTGCCGGTCATCGGCCGGGTCAGTCGCGGTCTCAACACCGCCCGCTTCGCCCGCACCCTGAGCATCCTCAATGCCAGCGCGGTGCCACTGCTGGAGGGGATGAAGATCTCGGGGGAGGTGCTCTCCAACGACTTCGCCCGTACTCGCATCGGCGAGGCCAGCGAGCGGGTGCGCGAGGGCACCAGCCTGCGCAAGGCGCTGGCTGAAACCAAAATTTTTCCGCCCATGATGCTGCACATGATCGCCTCCGGCGAGCAGAGCGGCGAGCTCGACAGCATGCTGGAGCGGGCGGCGGACAACCAGGACAGGGAGTTCGAAACCCAGGTGAACATCGCCCTCGGGGTGTTCGAGCCCATGCTGGTGGTCTCCATGGC
The DNA here is from genome assembly GCF_056279295.1 of Aeromonas sp. TECH754. Lineage (NCBI taxonomy): Bacteria > Pseudomonadati > Pseudomonadota > Gammaproteobacteria > Aeromonadales > Aeromonadaceae > Aeromonas > Aeromonas sp. TECH754. Next base: position 4,520,795 of record NZ_JBWBRA010000001.1, read on the forward strand.
CGGGGTGGTGCTGTTTATCGTGATGTCGATCCTGCAGCCGATCCTCGAGCTCAACAATATGGTGAATTTATGAGGCGGACGTGCAGCTGACCCCGGTCGTTCCTGCCGTCAATCCGCTTGAACTCAACAATATGGTCAATCTCTGATGGCACGGGCCGTCTCAATTCGTTAGGAGTAAGTAGTCATGCACAAGCGTCGTCAAGCCGGTTTTACCCTGCTGGAAGTCATGGTGGTCATCGTGATCCTGGGGATCCTGGCCAGCCTGGTAGTGCCCAACCTGATGGGCAACAAGGAGAAGGCGGATCAACAGAAGGCGGTCTCCGACATAGTCGCGCTGGAAAATGCCCTCGACATGTACAAGCTGGACAACAACCGCTACCCGACCACCGAGCAGGGACTGGATGCGCTGGTCAACAAGCCGACCGCATCCCCCGAGCCGCGCAGCTACCGGGAAGGGGGTTACATCAAGCGCCTGCCGCAGGATCCCTGGGGTAACCAGTATCAGCTGCTGAGCCCGGGTCAGTTCGGCAAGATCGACATCTTCAGCAGCGGGCTGGATGGCGAAGCCGGTACCGATGACGACATCGGCAACTGGAATCTGAAGGATTTCCAATAAGTGCGTGATGGCGCCCTGATGCTGAACCGCCTGCCGAGTCTGTCCGTATGAGGCAGGCCCCGTCTCGCCAGTCCGGCTTCACCCTGCTGGAGGCGTTGTTGAGTGCCGCCAAGCAGAAGGGGCCGCAGTCTGCTGTCGTCACGCTACCGAGCCTGTCTCCATGAAGGCACATCGTCAGGCGGGTTTTACCCTGCTGGAGGTGTTGCTGGTCGCCATGCTGATGGGGCTGGTGGCCACCGCCGTCGTCCTCAGCATGGGGGGCGTCAGGGGCGATCAGGAGCTGGACAAACAGGCGCGCCGTTTCATGGCGACCCTGCAGCAGGCGCAGGAGTATGCGGTGATGGATGGCCGTCTGCTGGGGCTACGGCTCGAGGACCATGGCTGGCAGTTTATGTCCCGTGCGGCCAAAGACAGAAAATGGCAGGCGCTGACCGGCGACAAGATCCTGGGGCCGGTAGAGCTGCCGGAGGAGATGACCCTGAGCGTCGAACTGGAAGGCTTCAGCTGGCGCACCGATTCGGACGAGAAGACCGAGCAGGGACGTGACGAGCGGGAGCGTACCCCCCAGATCCTCATCTTCCCGGGGGGAGAACTCACCCCCTTCGTGCTGAGCCTGACCCAGCAGGATGACGAGACCCCCTACCTGCGCACGGTCAAGGGGGACGAGTTCGGCCGTCTGACCCTGCTGCAAGACGAAGAGGAAGAAGAGTGAGCGTCCGTGGCCTGGGGCGGCACAATGCCCGTGGCATGACGTTGCTGGAAGTCATGGTGGCGCTGGCGGTGTTCGCCATCGCCGGGCTCGCGGTGATGAAGACCGCCAGCGAGCACCTGTCCGGCCTCAACTATCTGGAAGAGAAGACCCTGGCGACCTGGGTGGTGGAGAACCAGCTGGTGCAACAGAAGCTCGAGTCCAAGTGGCCGGGAGACAGCTGGGTGGAAGGGGAGGAGGAGCTGGCCGGGCAGACCTGGTACTGGCGCTATCGCGGTGTCGCCACCGCAGACAACAACTTCAAGGCGCTGGACATGGAGGTGCGCACCGCACCCAAGGCCGAGAGCCCCGTGACCATGATCCGGACCTATATCAGTCGATGAAAGTTCATCTGAATTTAAGCAACCGTCAGGCGGGTTTTACCCTGCTGGAGATGCTGGTGGCCATCGCCATCTTCGCCAGCCTGAGCATGGGCGCCTACCAGGTGTTGCAGGGGGTGCTCACCAGCGACGAGGTGGCCAAGAAGAAAGAGACGCGGCTGTCCGAGCTGCAACTCGCCTTCAGCCTGCTGGAGCGGGACGTCAGCCAGATGGTGCCCCGCAGCGGGCGCATCGACGGCGAGAACAACAAGGTGCTGCTGGCGGCCTCCCGTTTCGGCCAGCAGAGCGATGACTGGGGCATGGCCTTCATTCGCGGTGGCTGGCTGAATCCGGACGGCATATTGCCGCGCTCCGGTTTGCAGCGGGTCGGTTGGCGGCTCAAGGAGCAGACCCTGGAGCGTCTCAGCTACCTCTACCCGGATCCGGTGATCGGCACCGAACCCCGCATTCAGCTCGTACTGACCGGGGTGACGGCGCTGCGGCTCTACTTCTACGACAAGGGACAGTGGAAGGAGGAGTGGACCCAGCGCGAGCTGCTGCCCTATGGGCTGGCGGTGGAGCTGGATCTGGAGGATTACGGTACCATTCGCCGGCAGTTCCTGATCGGGGCCGGTGGCCAGAGGGCCAACAATGACAGCTGATCGTCGTTTTCCCCTGACCGTCACTGAGGATGACGGTACCATCCGTCGTCATCAGTGCCTGATCGTGGCCGGCGGCCAGAGGGCCAACAATGGCAGCTGATCGTCGTACCAGTCCCGGCCGCCAGGGGGGCATGGCCCTGCTGGTGGTGCTGCTCATCCTGTCGGTGATGGTGATCGTCGCCAGCAACATGAGCGGCCGGCTGCAGCTCGAGCTGCGCCGTACCAGCAACCTCACCATCGGCAAACAGGCATGGTGGTACGCCATGTCGGCGGAGGCACTGGTGATCAAGGTGCTCAACCAGGACTTCAAGGACGACAAGGACGTGGTGAACCTGAATCAGAACTGGGCCCGTGAGGACGGGGTCTTCCCGGTGGATGACGGCACCCTGTCCGGACGGGTGCGGGATCTGCAGTCCTGCTTCAACCTCAACAGCCTGAGCGTCCCCCTGAAAGAGGGAGAGAGCGGCGATGATCTGGAGAAGCAGCCCTTTGCGGTCAAGGCGTTCCGGGCCCTGCTCGAGGCGCTGGAGGTCGAGGAGTTCGAGGCGGTGCAACTGACCGATGCCATCCGCGACTGGACCGACAAGGATACCCAGCTGGTCTCCAGCTACGGGGCCGAGGATGCCTACTACGAAGGGCTCAATCCCCCCTATCTGGCGGCCAACCAGTGGATGCTGGGGACCGATGAACTGAGGGCGGTGCGCGGCATGAGCGGCGAACTCTATGCCCGGCTGGCCCCCTACGTCTGTGCCCTGCCAAATGACAAGCTGTTGGTGAACATCAACACCATCAAGCCCGAGCGGGCGGCGCTGTTGGTCGGCCTCTATCAGGGCAAGATCGATCTTGACGACGCCAAGCAGGTGCTGACTCGCCGCCCCAAGAAGGGGTGGAAGGAGAAGAAGGAGATGACGGATGAGCTGCCGGTGGCCTCGAGCTCGATCGTGGATCTCGACAAGGCCCTGGATATCAAGAGCGACTACTTCGAGGCCAGTCTGCTGGCGGAAGTGGGGGATGCGCGGGCCCGCCTGAAGACGGTGTTCCAGCGCAGCAAAGAGAACAAGCTGGTGATGTTGCGCCGTCTGAACGACGGCGCCGAATAACAGGGAGACGGCTGGCCCAAGGCCCCGCTTGTCCGCCCCCTTACCAACATAGCAGCCGAGGCTGCGACCCCGCCCATCGACATGGATGTTGGCGGCCATGGCAGGAGAATTATTTGTGAGCGAGAGTCTGGTCATCCGGTTGGGGACCAATGCGCAGCAGCCGGTGCAGTGGCTGGTGTGGTCGACGCAGGAGCAGGAGATCATCGCCTCCGGCACCCTGGCCTCGGCCCATGCCCTCGGCGAGCTGCAGGAGCGTGCCGGCGGCCGCCCCGTGGTGACCCTGGTGCCCGGCAGCGATCTTATCTTCCGGCGGGTCAGCCTGCCGGGCAAGTACAGCCGTCAGGCCGCGGCGGCGCTACCTTATCTGCTGGAAGAGCAGATCGCCTCCGACGTGGACGCCTTGCATCTGGTGGTGCTGGGTCACCAGGGCAATGAGGTGGACCTGATGGCGGTGGACAAGGCGAAGATGCAGACCTGGCTCGGCTGGTTGCAGCAGGCCGGTCTCAAGAGCCTGCAACTGTTTCCCGATGTGCTGACTCTGCCGCTGGCCAGCGAGGGCTGGTCCGCCTTGCAGCTCGGTGAGGAGTGGCTGCTGCGCCAGGGCCCTCGCCAGGGCATAGTGGCCGAGGAGCCCCTGCTGGCCATGCTGCTGGCGACCCAGCCCGAGCCCGTCACCATTCACAGCCATACCCCGCCGCCCGCCATGGCCGGTGCCAACTGGCTGGCGGCGGATCCCGAGCTGCCCATGCTGCTGCTGGCCAAGGGGGCGCTCGGCTGCCAGGCCAACCTGTTGCAGGGGCCTTATCGGCCGCAGACCGAATACTCCCGCTACTGGCTGCAGTGGCGCAAGGTGGCGGTGGTGGCCGGACTCCTGCTGCTGGTCGCCCTGACCCAGCGCGGCGTGCATCTCTATCAGCTGGCGGAGCAGGATCAGGCGCTCAAGGCCGAGGTCCGGCAGGTCTATACCCGGATCTTCCCGGGGGAGACCCGCATCGTCAACGTCCGCAGCCAGATGACCCAGCACCTCAAGTCGCTGGGCCAGGCGCCTCAGGACGGGATCCTGCTGCTGCTGACCGAGCTGGCACCGGTGTTTGCCGAGGTGCCGGGTCTCAAACCCGAGGTGCTGCGCTTCGACGCGGCGCGGGGTGAGCTCCGGCTGCAGGTCACGGCGCCCGGCTTCACCGAGATAGAGCGTTTCCGCGAACTGGCGGGCAAGCGCTTCGAGGTGCAACAGGGGGAGGTGCGCAGCACCGAGGGCAAGGTCGAGGGGGCGCTGGTGCTCAAGGGTAAATCATCATGATGGACAAACTGCAAGGCTGGTGGCGTGGCATCAGTACCCGTGAACAACGGCTGGTAGGGGTGGGTGGCAGTTGCCTGCTGATCGGGCTCTGCTACTGGGCCATCTGGCAGCCCGTCGCCAACCGCATCACCGAGCGGGAGCGGCAGGTGATCAATCAGCAGCAGACGCTGGCCTGGTTGAAGGAGAAAGGGCAGGAGGTGCTGGCCATGCAGGGCAGCAGCGGACGCCAGATTGACACCAGCGGCACCCTGGACGGGGTGGTGAACCGCACCGCCTTCAACCAGAAGATCAAGATCGCCCGCCTGCAACCCCAGGGGCAGGAGCTGCAGGTATGGATCGACACAGTGCCGTTCGATGCGCTGCTGCTCTGGCTGGCGACCCTCTCCGATCAGCACGGAGTGCAGGTTCAAGTCATCGAAGTGGCCCGCGAGAATCTGGCACCGGGTCTGGTCAAGGTCAGGCGTTTGCAACTGAGTCGTCCCCAATGAAACGTAACATTCTGATAGCAATCCTGTTTTTGGTGGCCTATCTAGGTTTCCTGCTGGTGCAGTTGCCCGCGACTCTGGTGGTGCGCTATCTGCCGCTGCCCGCCAACATGGTGCGGCTGGAGGGGGTGAGCGGCACGCTCTGGAACGGTCAGGTGGCACGGCTGCAATACGCCAGCGAGTCGCTGACCCAGTTGCGCTGGGATCTCAACGGCTGGTCGCTGCTGCGCTTTGCCCCCGAGGCCTCGGTGCGCTTCGGCGAGCGCAGCGGTCTCAATGGTCAGGGGGTGATCGGCTGGAATGGCGCGGCCTTCGGCCGTGACATCACCCTCAACGTGCCCGCACCCTGGCTGCTGGAGCGGGTGCCCATGCGCCTGCCCTTCCCGCTGACGGCGGCGGGCCAGTTGCAGCTCAAGGTGGATCAGTTCGTCCAGGGCAATCCCTGGTGTGACAACCTCTATGGCAACCTCTATTGGTATGGCGCCGAGGCCGATACCCCGGCGGGCAAGCTGGTACTGGGGGAGCCGGAGGTCAAGTTGACCTGTCTCGACTCCAGGCTGGTGGCCGAGCTCAAACAGGGCTCGGAAGCGGTGCAGGTGCAGGGCAAGCTGGAGCTGCAGGCGAACCGTCAGTACCTGTTCCAGGGGACTCTCAAGCCGGGCCCCGAGCTGCCGGATCAGATGAAGCAGGGGCTGCCCTTCCTCGGTCAGCCCGACGGGCAGGGCCGCTTCCCGCTGCGTTATCAGGGCCGCATTTGATACAAATGTCGATACACAACACCCCGCCTCGGCGGGGTGTTGTGTTATGGGGTTGGGGGAAGCCCGGCAGGGGTTGCGCCACCGGCGGGTGAGGTGATCAGGTGATTGAGGAAGAAACCGAACAACTCGGCCTGTGAGCCGACGCGCAGCTTGCCATAGAGGTGCTTGCGGTGATTCTTCACGGTGCCGCTGCCTATCCCCAGCGCCGCGGCGATGGCTTCGGTATCCAGCCCTTGCAATAGCAGGCCGGCCACCTGCCGCTCCCGGCGGGTCAGCAGATCCCCACCGACGCTGGCCATCGCCTGCGCCACCGCCTCTTTCACGTCGGCTCCTCCCAGCCCGGTGGCGCTCTCCGCCAGCAGGGGGTGATCCACCGAGACAGGCTGGAGCCGCAGCCAATGCTGGCGGCAGAGGGAGTGCACCAGCGGGAACAGCTCCTCCAGCCTGGCCCGTTCCGCCGTGCTCAGAGGGCGACGTTTACCGAGGCGCCCCAGAAACAGCACCAGGGTCAGCCCGGTACGAATGGGCAGGATCAGTCCGACCTCCTCCTGCCAGCCGGTGGCCTGATAGAAGCGCCGCTGGTAGTCCGGATCCAGCGGCCCGACCTCTGCCTGGGTCCAGACCCCGGCCGCCAGACCATTCGCCAGCGCCTGCATGAAGGGATCCTGACCGAAGTCGCCGGCGAGGTAGCGATCGAACAGCAGCGCCCGCTGATGGCTCAGGTTGTCGTAGAGATAGACGGGGCGCTGGCCGACTCCGAGCAGCAGGGCGCAATCGAACGGGACCTGCTGCTGGACGAGCCGCACCAGGGTGGCCGGGAAGGCGCTGCCGTGCAGGGCGTCGACGGCGGCGGTCAGGGCGCGGGTGAGCGAGGGGTTGATCATGATGGGCGGGTTCCCGTCGAGGAGCGGCATTGCCCCGTACGGCGGCATGCTAGCACGAGGGGCTAAAACTGTCCCCAGAGGGACATGGCCGTGGGACTGTCCCGACGGGAATATGAGGGCTTTTCCCCGCACCCCGGAGATCCCATGACAGACCCCCAGTTGCTCGATGAGCTGACCCAGCGCGGCCTCATCGCCCAGAATTCCGATCCCCAGGCGTTGGCCGCCCATCTGGCCGAGCCGCGCACCCTCTATTGTGGCTTCGATCCCACCGCCGGCAGCCTGCACATCGGCCATCTGGTGCCGCTGCTGATGCTGCGCCGCTTCCAGCTCGCCGGCCACAGACCGGTGGCGCTGGTGGGGGGCGCCACCGGGCTCATCGGGGATCCCAGCTTCAAGGCGACCGAACGCAGCCTCAACGGTGCCGAGACGGTGCGAGGCTGGGTCACCGGCCTGTCGGCCCAGATCGCCGCCCTGCTGCCCGCGGGGGAGGGGTTGGCGGCGCCGCAACTGGTCAACAACGCCGACTGGATGGGACAGATGTCGGCCCTCGACTTCCTGCGCGACGTCGGCAAGCACTTCTCGGTCAACGCCATGCTGGCGCGGGAATCGGTGCGCCAGCGCCTGGCCCGGCCGGATCAGGGCATCTCCTTCACCGAGTTCTCCTATGCCCTGCTGCAATCCCAGGATTTTGCCGTCTTGCACGAGCGGCTCGGCTGCACCCTGCAGATCGGCGGCAACGATCAGTGGGGCAACATCACCAGCGGCATGGATCTCACCCGCCGCCTGCATCAGGCCCAGGTCTATGGCATGACGCTGCCGCTCATCACCAAGGCCGATGGCACCAAGTTCGGCAAGACCGAGGGTGGTGCCATCTGGCTCGATCCAGCCCTCACTTCCCCCTACGCCTTCTACCAGTTCTGGCTCGGCTGCGCGGATGAGGACGTCTACCGCTTCCTGCGCTACTACAGCTTCCTGCCGCTGGCCGAGATTGCCGCACTGGAGACTGAAGACGCAGGCCGCCAGGGTCGTAAGCGGGCGCAGCAGGTGCTGGCGGACGAGCTGACCACCCTGGTGCACGGAGAAGCCGCGCTGGCCGGGGCACGCACCATCAGCGCGCTGTTGTTCAGCGGCCGGGTGGGGGAGCTAGACGAGACGCAACTGCGGCAGCTGGCGGGTGGCGGCCTGCCGACGACCGAGTGGCGGGGGGAGGGAGATTTGGTGGAACTGCTGGTGGCCAGCGGCCTCGCCGGCTCCAAGAGAGTGGCTCGCGAGCTGCTGGCCGCCGGTGCCATCAGCCTCAACGGCCGCCCGGCCGAAGGCGACGCGCTGTCCGAGCAGGATTGGCGCTGCCACCACTTCCTGCTGCTGCGCCGGGGCAAGAAGCAGTATCACCTGGTGCAACGCCCCTGATGGCGAGGCGCCCTCCACCGGGGGCGCACTTCGCGGCCGGCTCGGGCGGCAAGAGGGCAGCGCCCGGCGGCCTCGAGGTGGGCACGTGATAGCTGGGTGCCACGAGTGGTCGAGCATGGGAGAGCGGCATTCCAGTGGATCTTTAAGGCCGCTTTCCCGCCTCGGCCCCGTGGTGTTCGCGGTGCGAGTCGTTTACTCTTGAAGCACGATTTTTTAACGAGCAGTCAGCCCCGATGAGTGACCCCCACAAGCGCAAACCCGTACACCTCAGTGTCGAGACCCTGGCTCAGGACAAGAGCAAGCCGGAGATCCTCAAGGCCGAAATCGTGGCCGAGAGCCGACTGTTCAAGGTGGAATCCCTGCACCTGAAATTCAGCAACGGGGAAGAGCGGGTATACGAGCGGATGCGGGGCGGCAATCGGGGCGCCGTCATGGTGGTGCCGCTGTATGACGCCCATCACCTGCTGCTGGTGCGCGAATACGCGGCGGGCACCCACTCTTATGAACTGGGCTTTCCCAAGGGACTGATCGATCCGGGCGAGGACGCCTTCGAGGCGGGCAACCGGGAGCTGATGGAGGAGGCGGGCTTCGGGGCCAACAGCCTCATTCCCCTCAAGCAGGTGTCGCTTGCCCCCGGTTACTTCTCCAGCCGGATGGACATCTTGCTGGCTCGGGATCTCTACCCGGAGCAGCGCATCGGCGATGAGCCGGAGCCCCTCGAGGTAATCCCCTGGCCACTGAACCGCATCGACGAATTGCTGGCACGATCGGACTTTACCGAGTCGCGCAGCATCAGTGCCCTGCTGCTGGCCCAGAAATGGCTGGCGGAGCAGGCAAAATAGCCCCTTGGGGTGCAAAGATAATCAAAGACAGAGGGTAGCGATATGCAGGAGTTGTTGGCCTGGGTGCCTGGGGTCAAGGAGATCGCCCGCGAAGCAGGCAGGATCCTTCACGAGATCTATCACGGCGGTCAGTTCGAGCGTCAGCTGAAGGAGGATGCGACCCCGGTCACCAGTGCCGATCTTGCTGCCGATGCCTACCTCAAGGGAGCGCTGTCGGCGCTCACTCCCCATATCCCCGTGTTGACCGAGGAGGCGGCCGATGTGCCCTTCAGTCAGCGTGCCAATTGGCGCCAGTACTGGTTGGTGGACCCGCTCGACGGCACCGGCGAGTTCATCGCCGGTAGCGGTGACTTCGCCACCCTGATCGCCCTGGTGCAGGACAATGTGCCGGTACTCGGGGTCATCTACGCCCCCGAGTCGGACGTGCTCTACTGGGCGGTGCGCGGCCACGGCGCCTTCAAGGAGGCCGCTGGCGAGATCTACCCCATCAGCGCCATGCACCACGAACACGATCAGCCGGATGCGCTGGTGGTGGCCATCAGCCGTCGCCAGAAGCTGGAGATGCTGACCCGTCGGCTCAATCCGGCCATCAACTACGAGCTGATCCCGCTTGGCTCCAGCTCGCTGAAGTCCTGCCTGGTGGCGGAGGGGGCGGCAGATTGTTATGTGCGGCTCGGCCCCACCGGCGAGTGGGATACCGCCGCCGCCCAGTGCATCGTGGAGGCGGCGGGGGGTCGCATCCTCAGCCTGGCGTTGCAACCCCTGAGCTACAACGAAACGGAGTCGCTGGAGAACCCTGACTTCATCGTGATGGGAGATCCGGCGCTGGCCTGGGGCAAGATCCTGGCTCAGTGATCAAGCCCGGATCTCGCTGTCTCGACACCATAGGGCGGCCTCAGGGTCGCCTTATTGCTTGGTGTTATTCGCTGGATTGGTGGAGGTGTAGAGGGATATCCGCTGGCAAGTAGCGATAAATGCAGTGGATCATCACTGTCAGCCTCTCTGGTGCGGGATGATTAATGGTGTAATTCTGAAAATTCGGCATCTGCCAAAATAAAAAATTAATCATCAGTAATATTTTGGTCTTATATATCGAAATTACTCAATAATTCAGATTTTTAGAATTATGAGGAAGAGATCCGAAGCCCAATCTCACTGGCCGAGCCGGGCTTTGGCAGTGGGATCTGCCAGTGTCGACTTTTGAGAATTAAATGCTGAAATAGCACAATAATCTCAGATTTAAATACTGACAAAAAGTGAATTAACGATGAGTTTATCTGCAGAGGTCACACGGGAGCTGTCCGGTTCCCCATCCGTCATCGCCCACACCGGCTGGCGCCGTCACGACACCCACTGGGTCATCAGCCTGTTTGGCACCGCCGTCGGCGCCGGCATCCTGTTTCTGCCCATCAACCTGGGGCTCGGCGGTATCTGGCCGCTGATCATCGTCGCCGTGCTGGCCGGCCCCATGACCTTCCTGGCCCACCGTGGCCTGGCGCGTTTCGTGCTTTCCTCCTCCCGTCCCCATGCCGACTTCACCGAGGTGGCGGAGGAGCACTTCGGCAAGATGGCCGGTCGCCTCATCTCGGCGCTCTACTTCCTCTCCATCTTCCCGATCCTGCTGATCTACGGGGTGGGGCTGACCAACACGGTGGAGAGCTTCATGATCAATCAGCTCGGCATGGCGGCACCGAATCGGGTGATGCTCTCCGGCGTGCTGGTGTTCGCCATGATCGCCGTGATGATGGCCGGCGAGAAGGCGATGTTGCGTGCCTTCGCCGTCATGGTCTACCCCCTGGCGGCCATTCTGGCGGCGCTCTCCTTTTATTTGATCCCCCAGTGGCAGTGGCCCGAAATGGTTGCGTTCGAGGGGGGCAGTTTCTTCAATACGCTCTGGCTGGCGCTGCCGGTGACGGTATTTGCCTTCAGCCATGCCGCCGCCATCTCGGGCTTTGCCAATGTACAACGCCGTGAATATGGCGAGCAGGCGGAGGCCAGGAGCGGTCTGATCCTGCGCAATACCACCGTCATGCTGGTGGGCTTCGTGCTGTTCTTCGTCTTCTCCTGCGTGCTGAGTCTCTCCCCGGCGCAGTTGGCCGAGGCCAAGGCCCAGAACGTCTCTGTGCTCTCCTATCTCGCCAACATCACAGACAATCCGGTGATCATCACTCTGGGGCCGCTCATCGCCTTCATCGCCATCAGCTCCTCCTTCCTCGGCCATTTCCTGGGGGCGCGGGAAAGCCTCAAGAGTCTGATCGCCAAGCCCACCGGTCTGTCGTTGGCAAGCTCCGACAGGCTGGGGATCGCCCTGATGTTCTTCGCCATCTGGGGCGCGGCGGTGATCAACCCCGGCATCCTCGGGTTGATGGAGACCCTCTCCGGCCCGGTCATCGCCATGATCCTGTTCATCATGCCGGTGGTGGCCATCTACAAGGTGGAGGCGCTGGCCCGTTTCCGTCAGGGCTGGACCAATGGCTTCATCCTGCTGACCGGCGCCCTGGCGGTCTCGGCGCTGCTGTTCAGCCTGCTGAAATAAGCCGCTCGGGCATGCGTGAACGCAAAGAGGCGACCCGGGGGTCGCCTCTCTTGTTTTAGCCGCCTGCGCTTTTCGTGCTAGCCGCTGGCTCAGCTCAGCTTGGCGCCGTTCTCCACCGCCTGCTCCGGGATGGCCATCACCACGGCGCCGTCCGCCCGGTAGAAACCGGTCAGCAGAAACTCCGACTGGATGGGGCCAATCTGCTTGGGGGGAAAGTTCACCACTGCGACTATCTGGCGGCCCACCAGTGCCTCGGCGTCATAGAGGTCGGTGATCTGGGCGCTACTCTTGCGCACGCCAAGCTCGGGGCCAAAATCCGCCCACAGCTTGTAGGCGGGCTTGCGCGCCTCGGGGAAGGGCTCGACCCGCACCAGGGTGCCCACCCTGAGCTCCACCATCTCGAATTCCTGCCAGCTTATGGTCTGCATCTTTGCTCCTCTAATCTGCATGCTGTGTCTGATCACCAGCATGCCCGACAAGTGCCTGTCTTGTCTTCGGTGAGGAGCCGATGGGTTAGGGCAACTGGCCGTGTTGTTGACGCCAGCGTGAGGGAGTCAGCCCCGTCTCGGCCAGGAAGCGCTCGGCGAAGGCCCCCTGATCCTGGTAGCCAACCCGGCAGGCCAGCTCGCCGATGGGCAAGATGGTCTGGGTCAGCAGGGTGCGGGCCAACGCCATGCGCCGCGCCCTGACATAGTGGGAGACGCTCATGCCCAACTGCTGGCGAAAGACATGCTTGAACTGACTCTGGCCGAGGCAGGCGATGGCGGCTAGGCGCTCGTTGGTGAGGGGCTCGGCGAGGTGGGCCTCGATATGGCGCTGCACTCGGGCGATGCGGGGGGCGATGGCGGGGCCCATGCCCTGACCCTCCGCCAGCAGGCTCAGCCAGACCTGCTCCATGCCGGCCACCTGGCGACCCTCGGCCACCATCTGGCGCAGGAAGGCGAGGTAATGACGCTGGGACTCGTCCAGCTCGATGAAGGGGCGCTCACCCAGCGCCTCGGGCAACCAGTGACTCTCCTGTACCAGGAAGGAGAGGGCCGGATCGGCCGCGAAGTCGTGGCGCTCGCCGGGGGCGATGACGCAGGCGAAACCGGGTAACAGGCGACGAGCCTGGCCCTGCACCTCGATCTCGATGGGGCCATCGAGAGGAACAACCAGCTGGCTGAAGTCGTGACTGTGACTGCTGATGTCGCGCTGATAGCGGCGCAGGCTGAACGAGGGCGTGGGTGCCGACGGGGGAGCAGATAGCGATGACGCGGCACCGGGCCGCGTCATCGAAGGAAGATTGCTATTGGGCATAGGCAATGCTGCCAGGGTTATTCTGCGTCGAAATCTTCGATTTCCTTGCCGAGCGCTTCCATGATGGCGCGCGCCTCGGCAGGGACGCTGTCCGGGTGATCCTTGCGCAGGTCGTCGTCACCGGGCAGCGGCTGGCCGGTGAAGGCGTGCAGGAAGGCTTCGCAGAGCAGCTCGCTGTTGGTCGCATGACGCAGGTTGTTCACCTGACGACGGGTGCGCTCATCGGTCAGCACCTTCAGCACCTTGAGCGGAATCGAGACAGTAATCTTCTTGACCTGTTCGCTCTTCTTGCCGTGTTCCGCATAGGGGCTGACGTAGTCGCCGTTCCACTCTGTACCCATGATTCACCTGTTCTCATTTTGCCGTGAGCGCGGATTTTAACCCTTACGGAATTAGATGGCAATCCAACAGCAAAGCCATTTAGACGTCTAGAAGTGTTGACGGCTTTTTTGGGCTGGCGTAAGGTGGTGCACCATGGGCCAGCAATGGCAGAAGGCGGGTGTGGCAGGGCAACAGTGGCCACCGTCCAGCGACAGATCAAGGAGAGAGACATGACCCACAAGGCCACCCTGGCGGTTCGCACCGGGATTGAGACAGATACGCAGCACGGCGCAGTGGTGCCGCCCATCTACCTCTCCAGCAACTACACCTTTGCCGATTTTGGCGAACCCCGTCAATACGATTATGCCCGCTCCGGCAACCCGACCCGCACCAACCTGGCGGATGCGCTGGCCGTGCTGGAAGGGGGGGCGGGCGCGGTGGTGACCGGCACCGGCATGGGCGCCGTCCATCTGGTGACCACCGCCCTGCTCAAGGCCGGCGATCTGCTGATCGCCCCCCACGACTGCTACGGTGGCACCTGGCGCCTGTTCGAATATCTGGCGGCCAAGGGCCACTACCGGGTGCAGTTCGTCGATCAGGGGGATGAAGCCGCCCTGGCCGAGGCGCTGTCGCAGAAACCGGCGCTGGTGTGGGTCGAGACGCCCTCCAACCCGCTGCTGCGGGTGGTGGACGTGGCCGCCATCGCCGCCGCGGCCCACGAGGTGGGCGCCCAGGTAGCGGTGGACAATACCTTCCTCTCGCCACTGCTGCAGCAACCGCTGGCCCTTGGCGCCGACGTGGTGGTGCACTCCACCACCAAGTACATCAACGGCCACTCCGACGTGGTGGGCGGGGTGGCGATTGCCAAGGAAGCCGCACTGGCCGACTCCCTGGTGTGGTGGGCGAATTGCCTGGGGCTGACCTCGGGTGCCTTCGACTCCTACCTCACCCTGCGCGGGTTGCGCACCCTGGCGCCGCGCCTGCGCACCCATCAGGAGAACACGGACAGGATCCTCGCCTTCCTGCAGCAGCAACCGCTGGTGAAAAAAATCTATCACCCCAGCCTGCCGAACCATCCGGGTCACGAGATTGCGCGCCGTCAACAGTCCGGCTTCGGCGCCATGCTAAGTTTTGAACTCGATTGTGACGAGGCGGGCCTGCGCGCCTTCCTCGGAGCGCTGAGCCTCTTCTCGGTGGCGGAATCCCTCGGTGGGGTGGAGAGTCTGGTGGCCCATCCGGCCAGCATGACCCACAGGGCCATGACCCCGGAGGCGCAGCAGGCGGCGGGCATCAGCGCCCAGTTGCTGCGCCTGTCGGTAGGCATAGAACACGGCGAAGACCTGGTGGCCGATTTGGCCAACGGGTTTGAGCAGGCGCAGTTGGCGCAACAGGCAAACTAGTCAACGGCACGGCAGCCGCTCACCGACGCCAGATCGGGCGGGCTGCCGGCAGCAAGATGCAGGAACAGGTGGTGAAGGAAATGGAACAGCAGCAAGGAGAGAGAGCGGTGGCGACAGAAGCAGGGTTGAAACGGCGCCATGTGCACAAGTTTGGCGGCAGCAGTCTGGCGGATCCGGTCTGTTATCGTCGGGTCGCGGCGATTGTCGAGCAGCAGGTCGGCGGACAGGAGCTCATCGTTGTCTCCGCCGCCGGCAAGACCACCAACCGGCTGATCCAGCTGGTGGAGCTGGCCGAGGCGGGGGACGAAGCCGCCGGTGAGGCCATCACCGCCCTGCACGCCTATCAGCAGAGCCTGATCGACGGTCTGCTGGAGGGGGAACTGCAGCTCGACTTGAGCAAGCAGCTCGCCGACGACACCCAGCTGATTGCCAAGACCCTGGAGGGGCAGTTCGATCGCTTCGCGCGCAACGGCCTGCTCGCCTTCGGTGAGGTGTGGTCGGCACGGCTGCTGGCCGCCCTGCTCAGCAGCCGCGGTGAGCCCGCCATCTGGCTCGATGCCCGCAGCTTCCTGCGTGCCGAGGACGGCGCTCTGGTCAAGGTCAATACCGCCATCTCCAGCGAGTTGCTCAAGGCCCGTCTGGCGGAGCACCCCGGCCGCATCGTGGTGACCGGCTTCATCGCCGCGGATCTGGAAGGGCGCTCCTTGCTGCTCGGTCGCAACGGTTCAGACTACAGCGCGAGCCTCTTGGCGGCGCTGGCGGACGGCGAGTCCACCACCATCTGGAGCGACGTGGCCGGGGTCTACAGCGCGGATCCGCGCCGGGTGAAGGAGGCGCGCCTGCTGGAGCGGCTGAGCCTGGCGGAGGCCAACGAGCTCGCTCGCCTCGGCTCCTCGGTGCTGCATTCGCGCACCCTGCAGCCGGTGGCCGACAGCCGCCAGCGCCTCACCCTGCGCTGCAGCTACAACCCGGACGAGGGTTGCACCCACATACTGCGCCGGGCACCGCGCTCCGGCGGCGCCCGCATCGTCTCCTCGGTGGATCAGATTGCGCTGATTGAGCTCAAAGTGCTGCCCCAGACCAGCTATGAGCAGACGGTGGCGACCATAGAGGCCCATCTGGCCCGTCATCGCCTCCACCCGCTCACCCTGCAACGCCAGCCGGATCGGCGGGTGCTGCGCCTGGCCTACACCCTCGAGGTAGCGGAAGGGGCCTTCGAGGTGCTGCGAGACTTCCAGCTGCAGGGCAGCTTCACCGGCCTCATTCAGAAGGAGGGCTTCAGCCTGGTGGCTCTGGTCGGCGCCGGGGTGACTGACAACGCCGAACAGTGCCACCGCTTCTATCAGCTGCTGGCGGATCAACCCCTGGCGTTCGTGCAGGTGGCCAGAGATGGCCTGAGCCTGGTGGCCGTGCTGCGCCAGGTGGTGCTGGAACCCCTGCTCATCGCCCTGCACAGCGCCCTGTTCAGCCGCCCGACCCGGGTCGGTCTGGTGGTGTTTGGCAAGGGCAACATCGGCGGCCACTGGCTCAGCCTCTATGGCCGCGAGAAGGCACGCCTCGAGCACGAGCTCAATCTGGCGCTCACCCTGTACGGGGTGTTCGACTCCAAGGGCGGCCTGCTGGACGAGGAGGGGCTGGATCCCCTCAAGGTGCGGGACAGGTTCGATCCCAGGCCGCTGATCTGGCCCGAGCTGCTGTCCCAGCTGGAGCAACACAGCTTTGATACCCTGATCGCCCTCGACATGACCGCCAGCGAAACGGTGAGCCGCTACTACCCGGACTTCGCCCAACTCGGCATTCACATCATCGCCGCCAACAAGTTTGCCGGCGCCGCCGAGAGCGAGTTTTACCTGCGTATCAAACAGACGTGTCGCGATCATCAGGTGCAGTGGCGTTACAACGCCACCGTGGGGGCGGGCCTGCCCATCCAGTCCAGCATCCAGATGCTGCGCCAGAGCGGCGATCGCATCCAGGGGGTCTCCGGCATCTTCTCCGGCACCCTCTCCTGGCTGTTCCAGCAGTACGACGGCAGCCGCCCCTTCTCCGAGCTGGTGGACGAGGCCTGGCAGCACGGCCTGACCGAGCCGGATCCCCGCGAGGATCTCTCCGGTCAGGACGTGCGTCGCAAGCTGCTGATCTTGGCGCGGGAAGCGGGTTTCGAGCTGGATTCCGCCGACATCGAGCTGGAAAACCTGGTGCCGGTGCCCCTGCGCAAGGTCACCACGGATCAGTTCATGGACCGCCTCAACGCGCTGGATGATCCCATCCAGACCGCGTTCGAGGGGGCACGCCGGGTCGGCAAGGTGCTGCGCTACGTCGCCCGCTTCGAGCACGACGGCAAGGCGCGGGTCGGGCTGGAGGCGCTGGAGCCCCACCACCCATTCGCCAATTTGCTGCCCTGTGACAACGTGTTTGCCATCGAGAGCGACAGCTATCGCACCAATCCGCTGGTGATCCAGGGACCGGGGGCGGGTCGCGAGGTGACGGCGGCGGCGATCCAGTACGATCTGTGGCAGATCTGCGCCAGCCTGTAGGCTGGATTGCGGCAGAAAATGAGAAGAGGCGCCCTAGGGCGCCTCTTCTGCTTGTGTGGCAGATCAAATGGCAGCAGTACGTTACCAGAACAGCTGGCCCAGCAGGGGGGCAAGCAGCACGGTGGCCATGCCGGCTACCATCATCACCATGCTGGAGACCACCCCCTCCTCGTTGCCCATCTGGTAGGCCCTGGCGGTGCCGGCACCGTGGGCCGAGGCGCCAAAGCCCGCCCCCTTGCCGAGCCGGCTGCGGATGGCGAGCACCGTCAGCACGCTCTCGCCGACCGCCATGCCGATCACCCCGGTCAGCACCACGAACAGGGCGGTGAGATCGGCATTGCCGCCGACCGAGCGGGTCGCCTCCACCGCGAAGGGGGTGGTAATGGATCGCATGGCCATGCTGCGCTGCAGCAGATCGGGCAGGTGCAGCCAGCGCGCCAGCAGCACGGTACTGCCCACCGCCATCACCACCGAGGCGATGACCCCCACCGAGAGCGACAACCAGTGGCGGCGCATCAGCTGACGGTTCTCGTAGACCGGTACCGCGAAGGCGACGGTGGCCGGCCCCAGCAACCAGAGCAGCCAGTGGGACTGGGCCATGTAGTCGTGGTAGGGGATGTGGAACAGCAGTACCACCGCCACCAGCAGGGCCGGGGCCAGCAGCAGCGGCATCAGCGGCAGTATGCGCTTGCGGCCATAGAGCCACTTGCTGGCGTAGTAGAACAGCAGGGTGAGGGCGAAGCAGAGCAGGCCGAGCAGGGTGTCAGACATGGCGACGGCTCCGGCGAGCCAGCATCAGTTCGAAGCGATAGACTCTGTCCACCACCAGTGCGGTAGTACCAAGCACCAAGATTGTGCTAATCACCAGCACCAACATGATGCGCCACCCGTCTTGCAGCAGCAGATCCTGGTAGTTGATCACGGCCACCACGGCGGGCACGAAAAACAGCAGCATCTCCGCCAGCAGCCAGCGGGCACCGGCGCTGAACCAGCGGACCTTGACCACCCCGAGCAGGATGCAGGCGAGCAGCAACAGCATGCCGGTCAGGTTGGCGGGCAGGGGCAGGTGGAAGGTGCGTACCGCTGTGTCCGCCAGCAGCCAGATGGCGGAGAGCAGGACGATTTGGAAGGGAGTCTGTAGCCAGCGCAGGCAGAAGGTTTTCATGATGCAGGTCTTTCTGTGAATCTGGTCACAGTATAGGAGGCTGGCAAACCTGCAAAAAATGAATTTAAATTATGAAAAATATGCCAATTTGGCATTATTTAAATTCCACCACCACGAGCCCCGCCATGGACATCCGAGCCCTGCGTTACTTCGTCGAACTGGTGCGGGAGCAGAGCTTCACCCGCGCCTCCGAGAAGCTGTTCGTCACCCAACCCACCATCAGCAAGATGATCCGCAGCATGGAGGAGGAGCTCGGCCAGCCCCTGCTCAACCGATCGGGGCACAGCTTCACCCTGACCGACAGCGGCCAGGTGCTGTTCGCCCGCGGTCAGCTCATCCTGGCCCAGATGCAGCAACTGGAGGCCGAGCTCGCCGACTTGCAGAGCCTGCAGCACGGGCGCCTCGCCCTCGGTATCCCGCCCATGGTGGGGCACGTCTATGCGGATCTCATCCGCACCTACCGCAGCCGCTATCCCAGGGTGGAGCTCTCCATCGTCGAATACGGCGGACGGCGCATCGAGCAGGCGGTGCTGGAGGGGGAGCTGGATCTCGCCATCACCATGCTGCCGACCAAAGAAGAAGGAGCCTTGAGTGCGCTGGAGCTGGATCAGTACCCGATCCAGGTGGTGCTGCCGGATCTGCCGCGCTGGCGGGCCTGCGCCGATATCCGGCTGGAGGATCTGCGAGAGGAGCCCTTCCTGCTCTACACCCAGGCCTTCACCCTGAGCGAGCGGCTGGAGCAGGCGTGCCAACAGGCGGGCTTCACCCCCCAGGTGGCGGCGCGCAGCAGCCAGTGGGACTTTCTCACCGCCATGGTGCGCAGTGGCATGGGGGTCGCCTTCCTGCCCGAGCCCATCTGCCGGCGGCTGACCCCGGATGGTCTGGTGTTGCGGCCATTGCTGCCCGAACTGAGCTGGCGGCTAGGGGTGATCTGGCCGGGCCAGCGCTACCTCTCCCGCACCGCAGAGGCCTGGCTCGCGCTGTGCCGGGAGAGCCTGGGCATGCCCTCGCCGGATCCCTCCGAACCTGACAATGCGGGGTCGGGCGGCTAGCTCCTCATCAGCTCCCCCAGCTGGCGGCAGAGTCGGCGCAGGGTCTGGTTGTCGAGGCAGCCAAAGCCCAGCAGCCAGCCCTCCCGGGTCGGCGTGCCAAGGTAGAACTGGCCGAGGGGGCGCAGCCCCAACCCCAGGGCGTTGGCGCCATCCGTCCAGCGCGCCTCGCCGCCGGGGGGCAGCAGCACGGCACACTGCAGGCCGGCGCCGCTGTGAATGGGGGTAAGCTCGGGGCAGTGCAGGGCCAGCTCGGCCAGCAGCAGGTCCCGCCGGCTCTGGTAGATCAGCCGGCTCTGGCGCAGGTGGGCGGCGAAGTGGCCGGCCCGGATGAAGTCCGCCGTGACTGCCTGCTGCAACTGGTTGCTGTGACCGTCGACGGCGGCGCGGGCTCGGCTGAAGGCCTCCATCAGGGGGCGTGGCAGCACCAGATAGGCGAGACGCAAGGAACCAAACAGCACCTTGCTGAAGGTGCCCACGTAGATGACCCTGCCCTGGCTGTCGAGCCCCTGCAGGGCGGGCAGGGGGCGTTGATCGTATTGATATTCCCCGTCGTAATCGTCTTCCAAAATCCAGGCGCCGTGGCGCTCGGCCTCGGCCAGCAAGGCCATCCGGCGCGGCAGGCTCATGGGCACCCCGAGGGGATACTGGTGGGCCGGGGTGCAGTAGATGAGGCGTGGCTTCGGGTGGTCGCCGATGGGATCCATTCCCTCTTCATCCACCGCTACCGGATGAAGGCGAGCACCGGCGCTCTCCATGGCGGTGCGCCCCCCCGGATAGCCCGGCTCCTCTACCCAGACCGTATCACCGGCATCGATCAGCAGTTGGGTCGCCAGCATGATCCCCTGCTGGGAGCTGGTGAGGATCAGGATCTGCTCCGGCTCGCACTGCACCCCGCGCGATTGCACCAGATAGCTGGCGATGGCGCTGCGCAGGGCTTCCAGCCCCTGGGGATCCCCGTAGTTCATCCAGTCACCGGCATTCTGGCGCCACTGCTGCTGCATCAGCCGACCCCAGATGGCCTGGGGGAAGAGGCGGGGATCCGGCTGGCTGGAGGCGAACGAGCTGCCAACTTGCGGCACGTCGTGACAGGCGCCCCCCGCCGCCATTTCCTGACCACGACGGGAGAGTCCCGCCGCCGACTGGGGTGGCCGCCGGGTCGGGCGCACTGCCGCCAGCGCCACGAAGCTGCCGGCCCCCACCTTGCGCACCAGATAGCCCTCCGCCTCCAGCCGACCGTAGGCCAGCTCCACCGTGCTGCGGGAGATGCCGAGATCCCGCGCCAGCATGCGGCTCGCGGGCAAGCGGCTGTGCTGGGGCAGGTGACCCGCGAGTATGGCGCCGCGCAAGGTGCGGACCAGCTGTTCATGGAGAGGCAGATCGGTTTGCTGCTGGTCGGCGAAGAGGGTGGGCAGGGCGGTCATGGCAGCCTCCAAGTGGACTGGGGCAGATGACCCCCCATCAGCATGGCGATGGCGCCGCGCAAGGTCCGCACCAGTTGCTCGTGCAGGGGCAGTTCGCTTTGCTGCTGGGCGGCAAAGAGCGTCGGCAGGGCGGTCATGGCAGCCTCCGAGTGGACTGGGGCAGATGACCCCCCATCAGCATGGCGCCGCGCAAGGTCCGCACCAGTTGCTCGTGCAGGGGCAGGTCGTTTTGCTGCTGGTCGGCGAAGAGGGTCGGCAGGGCGGTCATGGTTCTCTCCGGGGCTAACTGGGGTCACATAATTGGTCTGTCTATCTTGGCGAAATTGGTTGGCGTGGCAAGGCCATTTTCTCGCTACATTGAGTGAACGGAGCAGATATTGTCCATCACAAGGAGTCGGGATGTCGGAGTTTGGTGCGGTGATCAGCTGGCAGCGGGGGAGCGACGAGCCCTTCGTGGATCAGCGTTACAGTCGGGCCCATCGCTGGGAATTTGACGGTGGCGTGCGGGTGCCCGCCTCCTCCTCTCCCCACGTGGTGCCCTTGCCCTATTCGGTGGCGGAGCACGTCGATCCGGAGGAGGCCTTTGTCGCTTCCCTCTCCAGCTGCCACATGCTGACCTTCCTCTGGCTGGTGGCCAGGGCGGGCTATCGGGTGGAGAGCTACCGGGACGAGGCGGTCGGCGTCATGGAGGCGGACGAGCGGGGTCGCCAGTCAATCACCCGCGTCACCCTGCGTCCTCAGGTATTGTTTGGCGGTGAACGCCAGCCAGGCCTGGTGGAGCTGGAGCGGCTGCACCATCAGGCCCATGAGGAGTGTTTCATCGCGAACTCGGTCAGGACAGTCGTCACCACGGAAGTCGTGGCTTAATCACAAGGAGATCTCACATGAGTCAGGTATTGAGCACAGGCGTGGCGAGCCCCGTCGAGGCCAGCGCCTTCTTCGAGGCCCAGCTGGCCTTTCGCACGGATCCGGCGGATCTGGCTGCCGATCTGCTGAGCGGGGAGGAAGGGATAGTGGTCATCGACACCCGCTCCCCCGCGCACTACGCCGAGGGCCATATCCCGGGGGCCATCAGCTTCCCCCATCGCACCATGAGCCCGGCCAGCACCGCGGCCCTGTCGAGAGACAAGGTCTATGTCTGCTATTGCGATGGCATCGGCTGCAACGGCTCGACCCAGGGGGCCTGCAAATTGGCGGCGCTGGGCTTTCGGGTGAAGGAGCTGATCGGCGGCCTGCACTGGTGGCGCCAGGACGGCTTCGCCGTGGCCACCGGCAGTGAGGCCGGTGTCTTGCTGGAAGGGGGGGTTGCCTGTGCCTGTTGAAATCATCAATGAATTTGGCCAACCCACAGGGGTTCCCGTGCCGGATTGGCGCGGTGCCGAGTTTCCTCCCCATCGCGAGCTGAATGGCTGGGGCTGCCGGCTGGAACCGCTCAATCCCGAGCGCCACAGCGCCGCGCTCTGGCAGGCGTTTGCTGCCGACAGCGGGGCCATGTGGACCTATCTCACCAGCGGTCCCTTCGAGGATGAGGCGGCCATGCTGGCTTGGTTGCAGCAGTGCGCCGCCAAGGCCGATCCCCAGTTCTATGCCATTGTCGATGAGGCGAGCGGCCAGGCGCTGGGGCTCGCCAGCTATCTGCGCATCGACCCTGCCGCCGGCAGCATAGAGGTGGGCTGGTTGCACTTCTCGCCGGCCATGCAGCGGACCCGGCTCTCAACTGCGGCCATGGCGCTGATGATGGACAATGCCTTCGGGCTCGGCTACCGCCGCTACGAGTGGAAGTGCAACGCGCTCAACTGGCCCTCGCGCCATGCGGCGCTGCGGCTCGGTTTCAGCTACGAGGGTACTTTCCGTCAGGCGCGGGTGGACAAGGGCCGCAATCGGGATACCGCCTGGTTTTCGGTGATCGATGGCGAGTGGCCCGCGCTGCGTGCCAGCTTCGAGCGCTGGTTGGCGGATGAGAACTTCGATGGGCAGGGGCGCCAGCGGTTGCGGCTCTCCGATCTCACCGCCGCCTGCCGCGCTCAGGCAGACTAAATGCCCGGATCGTCGGTCGGCGCCATGGCTGGTGAGGCTAGCTAAAACGAAAGAGGCCCCGAATTGCGGGGCCTCTTTCTATTCACTCTGCTGCCTAGTCATGGTGCTCGCCAATGGGGGCGGCAATCCACTTCATCAAGGTGAGCATGTCTTGCGGCGCCACCCCGACCGAGAGGCCGCGCTTGCCGCCGCTTACCAGGATCTCGTCGAAGGCCATGGCGGAGTCGTCCAGCACGGTCGGCAGCAGCTTCTTCTGGGCCAGCGGGCTGATGCCCCCCACCTTGTAACCGGTCAGCTTCTCGGCCTCCGCCGGTTTCATCATCTCCACCTTCTTGAGCCCCGCCGCCTTGGCGAGCTGCTTCAGGCTGCACAGGCCCGATGACGGCACTATGGCCACCACCGCCTGTTTGTCGTGATGGGCGATCAGGGTCTTGAACACCTGCGCCTCAGGCAGGCCCAGTTGGGTCGCGGCATGTTTGCCGAAATCGTCGTGGGCCTCGCACTCGTAGGGGTAGAGCTTGTGGGGGATCTTGAGTTTTTTCAGCAGGTTGATAGCGGGTGTCATCAGATTTCCTCGAGCCGGAACAAGGCCAGACAGTCTGCGCCCAGTCCACTGGCGTGGCAAGAGGCGCCCCGATCCGGCTTGCGTGTGAGGCATGATTTTCCGAGCGCGGCTGAAAATGCACGTACCGATGAGCGGAGATCTTGATCCCGCATGTCTACACTGGATGTGGCTATCTGTTGGCGATACGAAAGGAATCGTAGCCATGAATACCCCAGTGTTCAGCACTCTCGATATTGACGCTCTCGGCCGTTATGACGCCCTCGCCCGATTGACCGCCCTCGATCGCGCCTATGGCATCGCCGAGTTCGACCTCGCTGGCCGCATCGTCTCGGTCAACTCGCTGTTCTGCACCATCCTCGACTATCAGCCCGAGGCGTTGATCGGTCAGTCCCACCTGCTGCTGCTCCCTCCCGAGCTGCATGGGGAGCACGATGCTTTCTGGCAGGGGGTACTCTGCGGCGAGATCCAGACCGGTGCCTTTTTGCGTGTCGCCCGTGGTGGCAGGAGCGTCTGGATCCACGCCACCTACACCCCGATCACCGACGAGGCGGGCACCCTGCTCGGGGTGATCAAGCTGGCCCACGACATCACCCCCGAGGTGCTGGCCGAGCAGCGCGTCGAGCAGCAGGGCCAGCTGTTCGACATCATAGTCGCCGCCCATCAGGGCTTTCTGCTCGATCGCAACCTCGCCTCCGCCTGCGATACCGTGTTCGAGCGGTTGCTCAGCGTCAGCCGGAGTGCCTATGGCTTCATCGGCATCGTCCAGTACGAAGACGGGCAGCCCAGCCTCTACGTTCCCTCCATCTCCAATCTCTCCTGGGACGAGGCCACCCACGCCTGGTATGAACAGCAGCGCCAGAGCCGGGGCGGGCTCATCTTCAGCAAACTCGACAACCTGTTCGGCCATGTGGTGACCCACAACACCCTGGTGTGCTGCAACGATCTGCCGCACCATCCGGCGAGCCGTGGCACCTCCCCCCGCGGTCATCCCCATCTGGACTGCTTCCTCGGCATCCCGCTGCGCCACAAGGGGGAGGCCATCGGCATGATCGCCCTGGCCAATCGCCCGGGTGGTTTCGACGAGACCCTGGTGACCCTGCTTGAGCCGCTCACCACGGCCCTCGGCACTCTGGTCCACGCCCGCAACCTGGAGGATGAGCGCAGCCGGATGGAGCTGGTGCTGCGCTTCAACGCCGAGCACGACTTCCTCACCAAGCTGCCGAATCGCAGTCACTTCTTCAGCCAGGCCAATCTCCTGCTCGCACGTTTTCTGCAGCATCCGGCCGAAGGGGAAACTTGCTGTCTGGCCCTGATCGACATCGACTTCTTCAAGCAGATCAACGACGAACATGGCCATCTCGCCGGGGATGTGGTGCTGGAGACGCTGGCCCAGTTGCTGATGCAGGCGATGCGCGGCAGCGATCTGGTGGCGCGCTTCGGTGGGGAGGAGTTCATCATGCTGCTGCGCGGCGTTACCCTCGACGATGCTCACGCCCTGATGGATCACATCCGCCAGCAGATAGAGTGCCATCCCTTCCTGTATCAGGAGCGGGAAATCACCGTCACCATCAGCGTGGGGATCAGCCTCTATCAGCCGGACTACCAACGGGTGGATGACTGGTTGCAATGCGTCGACCTGCGCCTCTACGAGGCCAAACGTCTCGGCCGCAACCGCATCGCCTAAGACTTGTCGGGCATTGGGTGGGGATATGCACGGAAATAAAAAGGGCGCCACAGTGGCGCCCTTTTTGCGTCTGATACGAGCCAGCGATCAACCGGTATTGCGCATGCCTGCCGCAATGCCGGCGATGGTGACCATCAGCGCCTGATCCAGCTCGGGGTGCAGGGTCTCGGCGTGGTTGCGCGAGCGACCGAGCAACTCGACCTGCAACACGTTGAGCGGATCCGTGTAGGGGTTGCGCAGTTTGATGGACTCCTGGATCCAGGGCTGGTCATCGAGCAGGTCGCCCTGCGGGCGCAGCTCCAGCACTACCCGGATGGAGTCGGAGAGCTCCTGACGCAGCTGGGTGCCGAGCGCCCACAGCTCTCGCGGCACCAGACGGGTATCATAGTACTCCGCCAGCCAGAGGTCGGCCTTGAGGAACACCATCTCCAGCATCTCGAGACGGGTGCGGAAGAAGGGCCATTGACGGCTCATCTCGTCCAGCACGGCCTTGTGGCCATCGTCGATGGCCTGCTGCAGGCCCTTGTTGGCGCCGAGCCAGGCCGGCAGCATCAGCCGGTTCTGGGTCCAGGCGAAGATCCAGGGGATGGCGCGCAGGCTCTCGACGCCGCCGTTCGGCTTGCGCTTGGCGGGACGGGAGCCGAGCGGCAGCTTGCCAAGCTCCATCTCCGGGGTGGCGGCGCGGAAGTAGGGCACGAAGTCAGGATGGCCGCGCACTATGCTGCGATAGTGTTCGCAGGAGGCCTCGGCCACCTGTTCGATCACGGCGCGCCAGCTCTCTTTCGGTTTCGGCGGTGGCAGCAGATTCCCCTCCAGCACGGCGCTGGTGTAGAGGTTCAGGCTGTTGAGGGCGACCTTGGGCAGTCCAAACTTGAAACGGATCATCTCGCCCTGTTCGGTCACCCGCAGGCCGCCGCGCAGGGATCCCGGTGGTTGGGACAGGATCGCCTGATGGGCGGGGGCGCCACCGCGACCGACGGTGCCACCGCGGCCGTGGAACAGGGTGAGGCGCAGGTTGTTGGCCTCGGCCAGCGCCACCAGGGATTCCATGGCGGCGTACTGGGCCCAGCCAGCGGCCATCATGCCCGCATCCTTGGCCGAATCCGAGTAGCCGATCATCACGTACTGGCGGCCCTGGATGTAGCCGCGATACCAGTCCACCGACAGCAGGCGTTCCATGACGGCGGTGCCCGCCATCAGATCTTCCTGGGTTTCGAACAGCGGTGCGACCGGCATGCGGAACTTGCAACCGGCCTCTTTGAGCAGCAACTGCACCGCCAGCACGTCGGACGGGGCGCCGGCCATGGAGATGATGTAGATACCGAATGCATCCGGGTCGTGCTCGGCGATCACCCGGCAGGTGTCGATGGTCTCGCGCGTCTCGGCACTCGGTTCCCAGTCGGTCGGGATCAGCGGGCGGCGGGAGTTCAGTTCATTGAGCAGGAAGGCCTGCTTGTCGTCCTCGCTCCACTCGGCGTAGTCACCCATGCCGAGGTAACGGGTCAGCTCGGAGAAGACCTGGCCGTGGCGCTCGCCGTCCTGGCGGATGTCGAGCTTGACCAGATGGATGCCGAAGCAGGCCAGCTTGCGCAGTACGTCCAAGAGCATGCCGTCGGCGATGTTGCCCATGCCGCAGGCGTGCAGGCTGTGGTAACAGAGCTCGAGCGGCTCACGCAGCTGGGCCGTGGTCTTGATGAGATCCCGGCTCTCGCTCACCTGTCCCTGCACCTTGGCGGTCAGGTATTCCTGGGTCTCGCGCAGTTGCTCGCGCAGCTCGCGCACCAGGGCGCGGTAGGGCTCGGGGTTGTCGCCGACCCGCTCGCGCAGCTCGGGGGTACAGTCGGCCATCGAAAGCTCGGAGGTGAGCTCCCGGATGTCTTTGTTGAACAGGCTCACCGCCATCCAGCGGCCCAGCTCCAGCACCTCGGCGGTCACCTTGGCGGTGACGAAGGGGTTGCCGTCACGGTCACCCCCCATCCAGGAGGTGAACTTGACCGGCGCGGCATCCAGCGGCAGCCGCACACCCAGATGGTGTTGCAGGCGCTCGTCCAGGTTGCGCATGAATTCGGGAATGGCGGGCCAGAGGCTGTTTTCCACCACGGCGAAGCCCCACTTGGCTTCGTCTACCGGGGTCGGCCGCTGCTCGCGGATCTCGTTGGTATGCCAGGCCTGATTGACCAGCTGTTCGATGCGATTGAGGATCTTGTCCCGCTCGCGGGGCAGCAGATCGGACAGCTCCAGCGCTTCCAGGCAGTCGTTGAGCTGCACGTGCTTGTGGATCAGGGTGCGGCGGGTCACCTCGGTGGGGTGAGCGGTCAGCACCAGATCGATGTCCAGCTCGCGCACGGCCTGGATGATGGCCTCTTTGGACAGGTTGGAGGCTTCGAGCTTGGCGAACATCTGCTCCAGCGGATCCGGGGTGCAGACCTGTTCTTCGCAGCGGCGGGAGATGGTATGGAACTGCTCCGCCACGTTGGCCAGGTTGAGGAACTGGCTGAAGGCGCGTGCCACGGGCAGCAACTCGTCATCGGAGAGGGTGCGCAGGGTCTCGAGCAAGCGTTCCCTGTCTGCTTCATTGCCCTTGCGGGAGGATTTGGCCAGCTGACGAATGGTCTCGATCTTGTCGAGGAAGGCCTGTCCCTGATGATCCTTGATGGACTTGCCCAGCAGTTGGCCCAGCATGCCTACGTTGGCGCGTAGCGCGGCGTACTTTTCGTTCATTCCACATCCTTATTTTTGTTGGTGCCTCAACCTTCCTCGGTGAGAGGCAGCCTCACTTATTGTTGTGCGATTACAACATATGCTCCGTCATCTTAGGGGGACAATCTAGCCAGATTGTCTGCGCAAGGTCAAATAACAAGCCGATTCAGAACATGTATTTCCTTCACCTGTCCCGCCCCGGCATGTCATGTAACTTACTTACAATCCCCTCGTCCTAAACACAGAAACGCCGGATCAGATGCTGCAACACCGCCGTGGTCGGTTTGACGAACGACAGATCCAGATACTCGTCCGGCTGGTGCGCCTGGGCGATGTGGCCGGGTCCCAGCACTATGGTTTCACAGCCGAGCAGCTGGATGAAGGGGGCCTCGGTGCAATAGTTCACGGATTCGGCCGCCCGGCCACTCGCCAACTCGGCTTCCCGCACCAGATCCGAGTCGTCCGCGCAGGCGTAGGCGGGGATCGGTTCATGAAGGTGTTGCAGGTGCAGGCAGCCCGGCTGGTGGATCTCGATGGGGGAGAGCGCTTCTTTCAGCATGCCCATCAGCTCGTCCGGCCCCACCTGCGGAGTGGGTCTCATGTCGATGTGCAGCTCGCAGCAGCCGCAGATGCGGTTCGGACTGTCGCCCCCCTGGATGTAACCCAGGTTCAGGGTCGGCTGGGGCACCGCGAATCGGTGGTCGGCGTACTGCTCCTTCAGGCTGTGCTGCAGCTTGAGCACCTGGCCCATGGCCTGGTGCATGATCTCCAGCGCATTGACGCCGTTGGCGGGATCCGAGCTGTGGCCGCTCTTGCCCGTGATGCGGATGGCCTCGGACATGTGTCCCTTGTGGGCCACCACGGGCACCAGCCCGGTCGGCTCGCCGATCACCGCGTAGTCCGGCTTGATCTCGGCCGCTGCGGCGATGGCGCGGGCGCCGGCCATGGTGGTCTCCTCGTCGGCGGTGGCCAGGATGCGCAGCGGCTTGCTGAGCGTCTTGAGATCGATCTCCTTGAGCGCCTCCACGATGAAGGCGAAGAAGCCCTTCATGTCGATGGTGCCAAGCCCGTACAGGCGGTTGCCCTGCTCGGTCACCTTGAAGGGATCCTTGCTCCAGCCCCCCTCATCGAAGGGCACAGTGTCGGTGTGACCCGCCAGCAGCAGGCCGCCTTCCCCCTGACCGATCGTCGCCACCAGGTTGAACTTGCCGGGCAAGTCCGGCAGCGCCGTCACCTCGCAGTGAAAGCCGAGCTGGCCGAACCAGTCCGCCAGCAGCCGGATCACCGCCTCATTACTCTGATCCCAGCGGGGATCGGTGCTGCTGATCGAGGGAATCGCAATAATATTCTTATAAAGTGAAAAAAAATCCAGATTGGCCATCAGCTGCTCCTTGCGTCCCCGGAATGTTTCTGTTAGAAAATACAAATGCAAAGTGAGTGCATGAATATTCTTTTCAGGCGCTCATCGACAAGGCTTCTAGTTGTAAGGGAAAGTTAATGTTCTGTCACCTGATCTGTAACCGACGACACACACCCGCCTGATTGCCCCTCCGCACACGCTGCGTCAAAGGGGCGATAGATCACCCCTTGCACCACAGCACCATGCTGTGAACTTCGAACCCAGACTTGGAATATTCAACAATGCTTAACACCGTTATCGTCGGTGCCAGTGGCTACGCGGGAGCCGAACTGGCCGCACTGGTCCAGAACCATCCACACCTCAAGCTGGCCGGCCTCTATGTGTCGGCGGGCAGTCAGGATGCGCACAAGCGCTTCTCCTCCCTGCATCCCCAGTGGGTCGGCGCGCTGGATCAGCCGCTGCTGCCCCTGGACAAGGACGGCATGAGCCGGATCCTGACCCAGGCCGATCTGGTGCTGCTGGCCACCGCCCACGAGGTGAGTGCGGAGCTCGCGCCCAAGTTCCTGGCCAAGGGGCTGCCGGTGTTCGATCTCTCCGGCGCCTTCCGGGTCAAGGATCAGCAGTTCTATTCCTCCTTCTACGGCTTCACCCACCAGAGCGAGCAGTGGCTGGACAAGGCCGCCTACGGCCTGGCGGAGTGGAATGCCGATGCCATCCAGGCCGCCCAGCTGATCGCGGTGCCCGGCTGCTACCCGACTGCCTCCCTGTGCGCTCTCAAGCCGCTGCAGCAGGCCGGTCTCATCGCCAACGGCTGGCAGCCCATCATCAATGCGGTCTCCGGCGTCTCCGGGGCCGGCCGCAAGGCGGCCATCGGTACCAGCTTCTGCGAAGTGAGCCTCAGCCCTTATGGCACCTTCAACCACAGGCATCAGCCGGAGATCAGCCACCACCTCGGCAAGGAGGTGCTGTTCCAGCCTCACCTTGGCAACTATGTGCGCGGCATCCTGGCCACCCTCTATGTGCAGCTGGCGGACGGCGTGACGCAGGCCCAGGTGGATCAGGCCTATCTCAAGGCTTACGAAGGCAAGCCGCTGGTGCGTCTCACCGGCCAGATGCCCTCCATCCGCGGGGTGGCGAACACTCCTTATTGCGATCTGGCCTGGCAGCAGCAGGGCAACATGCTGGTGGTGGTTTCCGCCATCGACAACCTGCTCAAGGGGGCTGCCTCCCAGGCCATTCAGTGCATAAATATCAAGTTTGGGTTTGAACCGGCCAGCGGCCTGATTTAAGGAAGGATCGAGAGATGGACAAGCAGACACTGGTAATCAAGTTGGGCGGCGCCCTGATCGAGAATGACGAGGCGCTGACTGCCCTGTTCGCCACCCTCAAGAGCTTTTTGGACGAGCAACACAGACCCCTGGTGCTGGTGCACGGCGGCGGCTGCCTGGTGGACGATCTGCTCAAGGGGCTGGGACTGACCTCCACCAAGAAGAACGGCCTGCGGGTGACCCCGTTCGAGCAGATCCCCTTCATCGCCGGGGCGCTGGCTGGCACCGCCAACAAGATGATGATGGCCAAGGCCATCGCCACCGGCATCCCGGCGGTGGGGCTCTGCCTGGCCGACGGCGGCCTCTGTCAGGTGACCCCGCTCGATCCCGAGCTCGGTGCGGTCGGTGACTGCCAGCAGGGCAACCCGGCACTGGTGGCGGGCATCCTGGCCCAGGGCTTCCTGCCGGTGGTGAGCTCCATCGGCATCACCGCCGACGGCCAGCTGATGAACGTCAACGCGGATCAGGCGGCCACCGCCATTGCCGAGACCCTGGGCGCCGATCTGGTGATGCTGTCGGACGTGAGTGGCATCCTGGATGGCAAGGGCAAGCTGGTGCCGCAACTGGACAAGCAGAGCGCGTTGGACCTGATGGAGAAGGGCGTTATCCGCGACGGCATGGCGGTCAAGGTGAAGGCCGCGCTGCACGCCGCCCAGACCCTGGGCAAGCCAGTTTGTGTCGCCAGCTGGCGCTACCCGGATCAGCTGCTCAAGCTGCTGGCGGGCGGCGCCGTGGGCACGCAGGTCACGAGTGCCCCCAACGGCTCGCACTGATATTCACCGGGAAAAGGACAATCCGATGCAACACCTTCTGAAAGACAGCGATTTAAGCAAGGCCCAGATCGAGGCGCTGATCGCGCTCGGCAAATCGGTCAAGGCCGATCCCAAGAAGTACGGCCAGGCACTGGCGGGCAAGAGCGTGGTCACCCTGTTCGAGAAGCCCTCCCTGCGCACCCGGGTCACCTTCGACATCGGCATCGCCCGGCTCGGCGGCCACAGCGTCTACCTGGATCAGCAGAATGGCGCACTCGGCAAGCGCGAATCGGTGCAGGATTTCGCCGCCAACCTGTCGCGCTGGTGTGACGCCATCGTCGCTAGAGTGTTCGACCATCAGACCCTGGTGGGGTTGGCGGAGCACGGCAGCGTGCCGGTGGTGAACAGCCTGTGCAACCTCTACCACCCCTGCCAGGGGCTGGCCGACTTTATGACCATTAGCGAACACTATGACGATCTGTCGAAGGTGAAGCTCGCCTACCTCGGCGATGGCAACAACGTCAGCCACTCCCTGCTGCTCTTGGGGGCAACTCTGGGCACCGACGTGACCCTGATCTGCCCCAAGGGTCACGGCCCGGATACCCAGATCTTCCTGCAGGCCCAGGCGCTGGCGGCCGATTCCGGCGCCACCATCCACATCAGCGACGATGTCGGAGATATCGAAGGGTTTGACGTGGTTTATACCGACACCTGGGTTTCCATGGGTGACAACACGCCAATGGAGCAGGTAAAAGATATCTTCATGCCTTATCAGATCAACCAAGCCCTGCTCGACCGGACCGGCATCCAGCACGTGCTGCATTGCCAACCGGCGCACCGGGAGCTGGAGATCACCTCGGAGGTCATGGACGGCCCAGCCTCCCTCATCATGGATGAGGCAGAAAACCGGATGCATATCCAGAACGCCGTGCTGCTGACCCTGCTTGGGCACAAGTGACGCGGCAACCGAGCCTGAATCAAACACCTTATCGAATCATCATGGAGAGAAGTAAATGAGCGGAATCAACAAGATCGTACTGGCTTACTCGGGCGGACTGGATACCTCGGCCATCATTCCCTGGCTGAAAGAGAACTATGACGCGGAAATCATCGCCTTCGTCGCCGACGTCGGCCAGGAGCGTGACGATCTGGAAGGGATCGAGCACAAAGCCATCGCCTCCGGCGCCAGCAAGTGCATCGTCAAGGATCTGCGCGAAGAGTTCGTCAAAGAGTACGTCTACCCGACCCTGAAGACCGGCGCCGTCTACGAAGGCACCTATCTGCTGGGCACCTCCATGGCCCGTCCCATCATCGCCAAAGCCATGGTGGAAGCGGCCCTGGCGGAAGGGGCCGATGCCATCTCCCACGGTTGTACCGGCAAGGGCAACGATCAGGTGCGCTTCGAAGGCGCCGTGGCGGCCCTGGCCCCGCAACTGAAAGTGATCGCCCCCTGGCGTCTGTGGGACATGCGCTCCCGTGAAGATCTGCTGGCCTATCTGGAAGCCCGCGACATCCCCTGCAAGGCAACCCTGAAGAAGATCTACAGCCGCGATGCCAACGCCTGGCACATCTCCACCGAGGGTGGCGAGCTGGAGAGCACCTGGAACGAGCCGTCCGAAGCGGTCTGGCAATGGACTGTCTCCGCCGAGCAGGCACCGAACGAGCCGGAATACGTCAAGCTGACCGTGGCTCAAGGGGAAGTTGTCGCCGTTGACGACCAGCCGCTGACCCCGCACCAGATCCTGACCACCCTGAACGAGCGTGCCGGCAAGCACGGCGTGGGCCGCATCGACATCACCGAGAACCGCATGGTGGGCATGAAGTCCCGTGGTTGCTACGAGACTCCGGGTGGTACCGTCATGGTCGCCGCACTGCGTGCCGTGGAAGAGCTGGTGCTGGACAGGCCGACCCGCGCATGGCGCGAGAAGCTGGGGGCCGAGTTCTCCCATCTGGTCTATGACGGTCGCTGGTTCACCCCGCTGTGCAAGGCCATTGTCGCCTCCGCCAACGCCATCGCCGAGGATCTCGACGGCGAAGTGATCCTGAAGATGTACAAGGGTCAGGTCACCGCGGTGCAGAAGAAGTCGCCCAACAGCCTCTACTCCGAAGACTTCGCCACTTTCGGTGCCGACGAAGTGTATGACCAGAGCCACGCCGAAGGCTTCATCCGCCTCTACACCCTGGCGAGCCGGATCCGCGCCATGAAGGAGCAGCATCAGGCCATCGGTGGCGACCACACCCACGGCTAAGCCTTGAGGTGTCAAGCCGCAGAAAACCGGTGAGGGGGCTTGGCCCCCTCACTTATAAGCGGCGGGATGTGACGAAAGCGGCAGCGCCTTGGCCGCGGCTGTGAGATAACCACGCAGCAGATAACAAGGCAGAATTCAGTCGCGCAGGCCAGGGGTCGCGCGAGTACGGCAGGCGCAAAGGCGCCGCCGGCAACGCATTCAAGGAGAGCAGCATGGCACTTTGGGGTGGACGCTTCAGTCAGGGCGCAGACAGCAGATTCAAGCAGTTCAACGACTCGTTGCGCTTCGATTACCGGCTGGCGGAGCAGGATATCCAGGGCTCCATGGCCTGGGCCCGCGCCCTGGTCAAGGTCGGCGTATTGACCAGTGACGAGCAGGCGCAGCTGCAACAGGCGATGGCCGAGCTATTGGCCTCGGTGCAGCAGGATCCGCAGCAGATCCTGAGCTCGGATGCGGAAGACATCCACTCCTGGGTCGAGGGCAAGCTCATCGATGCCGTGGGGACGCTCGGCAAGAAGCTGCACACCGGCCGCTCGCGCAACGATCAGGTCGCCACCGACCTCAAACTCTGGTGCAAGGCACAGGGGGAGCTGCTGCTCGGCTCCATCACTGCGCTGCAACAGGGGCTGGTCGCCTCTGCCCGTGCCAATCAGGCCGCTGTGCTGCCGGGTTACACCCACCTGCAGCGTGCCCAGCCGGTCACCTTCGCCCACTGGGCCTTGGCCTATGTGGAGATGCTGGAGCGGGACTATTCCCGTCTGCAGGATGCGCTCAAGCGCCTCGACACCAGTCCACTCGGCTGCGGCGCCCTGGCGGGCACTGCCTACGCCATTGACCGCGAGGCGCTGGCGCTGGACATGGGCTTCAGCGGCGCCACCCGCAACAGCCTGGATTCGGTGTCGGACCGGGATCACGTGGTGGAGCTGATGCACGTGGCGTCCTTGTCCATGGCTCACCTGTCGCGCTTTGCCGAAGATCTCATCTTCTACAACACCGGTGAGGCGGGCTTCGTCGAACTGTCTGATGCGGTCACCTCGGGCTCCTCCCTGATGCCGCAGAAGAAGAACCCGGACGCGCTGGAGCTTATTCGTGGCAAGACTGGCCGAGTGGTCGGCGCCCAGATGGGCATGTTGATGAGCCTCAAGGCGCTGCCGCTGGCCTACAACAAGGACATGCAGGAAGACAAAGAGGGGCTGTTCGACGCGCTCGATACTTGGCACGACTGCCTCGACATGGCGGCGCTGGTACT
The DNA here is from genome assembly GCF_056279295.1 of Aeromonas sp. TECH754. Taxonomy (NCBI): domain Bacteria; kingdom Pseudomonadati; phylum Pseudomonadota; class Gammaproteobacteria; order Aeromonadales; family Aeromonadaceae; genus Aeromonas; species Aeromonas sp. TECH754. The sequence goes on from NZ_JBWBRA010000001.1 coordinate 4,555,572, forward strand.
GATCGATCTCAAGGTCAATGTCGAACGCACCAAGGCTGCCGCTCAGGGGGGCTATGCCAACGCAACCGAGCTGGCGGATTATCTGGTGGCCAAGGGCATCCCGTTCCGTGAGGCGCACCATATCGTCGGCGAGGTGGTGGTTCATGCCATCGCGCTGAAAAAGCCGCTGGAGGAGCTGTCCCTGACCGAGTTCCAACGCTTCAGCCCAGTGGTTGGAGAGGATGTCTACCCGAACCTGGAGCTGGAAGCCACCCTGGCCAAGCGGGTCGCCAAGGGCGGCGTCGCCCGCGAGCTGGTGGATGCGGCCCTCGGCGCCGCCGAAGCCTGTCTGGCCAAGCGGGCAGGTTGATACCGCACCGGGTCTATTCGTGATAGATAGAAGACAAAACGGCAACCAATGGTTGCCGTTTTTTATTGGCCACCCGTTCGTGCGATTTTTCTTGGTATTCCAAGCCGAGAACAGAAACTAACACACATACGACGAGCGTGATAACTGGGGTTCTGACCAGTATGATTTCTGATTACATCTGATCCGGGAGCAAGTGGATAACCTCTGTCATTTGGATTATGCCCATATCAATCCGCTCAAATATAGCTATGTAGTGAAAGTGGTTGACACCGCACCACCTTTCAAAAATCTATAGCGGAAGCGTTCTCCTCAATATAATATGATCCCTTCGCGAACGTCCGATTACGCTTCGCTAATCGAACCTACTAGCCATAATGGACTAAATAATGGGTAACGTGAAAATAAGTGGTACTGCTGATATTACTCATGAGGGTATTAAAAAGCATTTTACTAAATGGAGGAAAGATCCGTTTCAATCAATTATTGAGCTAATTGCCAATGGCTTTGATTCAGGTGCAAAGCATGTCAATGTAACAATTGAACACAATGATATGCATGGCTTAGTTTCTGTAACTATCTTAGATGATGGCTCAGGGATTGATATAAATGAATGTGATTCACATTTCTCTAGGTTTAATGAGTCATCTAAACAGGGAGATGATGATGTACAAGGCGCACATGGTAAAGGAAGGTTAGCCTTTCATTTACTTTGCTCAAATGCAACGTGGTATACCAAATGTCATAACTCGAACTCTAAAATTGAAATAGAAAGCTCAAGGCTCAGAAATTTCTTGGCGGAGGAGATTGATAGCGAAAACCAGCATGCATTGTTAAGTGATCTAAAATCGGGCACTTGTGTGATGCTTAATAATTTCCATAATAACCTTCCTGAGATTAACTCTATAGAAAGAAGGCTAGAAAGCTATTTTGGTTGGCGTTTGATCCTAAACCCAGATCGCAAGCTAATCATAAATGGAGCAGAAATAAAGATACCAGAGTACAAGCTAGTAGAAAAACAAATATCCATCGATAATATTAATTTCAAAATTGACCTTATCCGATGGTTAAATAAACCGGGCGATGAGAAGTCATATAACTATGTTGTAAACCATGATGGACGAATCTTGCATAGAGACTTAAGTAGTTTCAACAAGAAGCCTAACTTTCATCTTAGTACTTATGCAAGATCAGATTGGTTTGATAACTTTGAAAAAAATGGCACATCGTTAAATTTTACAGATAAACCACAGGTGACTCCTCAGTCATATGAATTTAAGAAGCTAAAAAAATTCATAAATGAATTTAGTAGTGAAATATATGAGCAATTTCTCCGTGATTTTGTAGATGAAAAAATAGAAGAGTATGAATTAAAAGGGTATTTTCCTGAGCATAAGCATCTAAATAAAGAAGAGGCTATATGGAGGAAGCAAAATACTAAGTCTTTTGTTAAGAGCCTTTATCTCGCTGATCCAGCTATTTTCAATAACATCAAGGAAAAACCATTAAAAATTCTGATAGCTCTGATAGACAGGATACTTGTGTCAAATGAAAATGATACGATACTTGATGTCTTAGGTGGCGTCTTAAATTTAGATGAAAAACAGATTAATCTGTTATCGGAGCAAATTAAAAGTTCCTCTTTGGAAAATATTATTAGTACTATCGAGGTTCTAGAAAGAAGAGGAATGGCTGTACACAAACTCCGCGAAATAATGGTTGAACATTATAGGAAGGTACTTGAAACGCCAGACTTACAGGGGATTATAGAAAGTAATACGTGGCTGTTTGGGAACAAATATACTCTTCTTGGTGCGGAGGAAGATGATTTTCAAAAAATATCATTAAACCTTAGAAATATGGTTAATGGGATAGACTCAATAGATAAAGATGACTTCGAGTCAGCAGAACTTGACGAAGCTATAAACATTGAGGGAGCTAGGCGGCAAGTAGATTTATTCTTGGCAAGAAAAAACATGGCATTTAATTCTCGAGGGGAATCTTACTACCAGTGCACAATTATAGAAATTAAGAGGCCATCAATTTCTTTAAATGAAAAACATCTGAAGCAAATAAAAAACTATGCGCGAATTATTTCTGAGCATGCCGGGTTTTCTATGGAGAAAATGAGGTTTGAAATAATTCTAGTTGGTAGGAAGATTTCCGAAAGAGATTTTGATATAAATTCCGCATTAGAGACTGCAGAAGCTAAAAACGAGCCTGGATTAGTGTTTAGTACAAAAAACGATAGAATAAAAGGTTATGTTAAGACTTGGGGTACGATATTTGCTGAATTCGATTTGGCCAATCACTATTTGCTTGAGAAGCTACAAACTAAAAGAAGCTCTTTAGAATCTACTTCATCTAAGCAATTAGTTAGTGATCTTCAGATGCCTGCTTAAAAATGTATTTTTCAAGCGTATACGCAGGGCTGCTGTACTTATCACTTGGTATTTGTGTGCAATCCGCGAGTCAGCTCCTTGGCCTATGACGCGGGTGTTAGGGTCAACCCTGGAATCAAGGAGGTCGCATGAAAACTGGTGCGGCTCAGAGATCCTTGAACGGCCGACGCTTCTCCTCCTCGATGACGATGGCCTCCAGGTTGGCGACCCGCTCCTGCAGCTCTTTGATGATCATGTCCTGCTTGCCGAGGCGGTCGGTGATGCGAACGTCCCCCAGCCGGTAGCGGGCGCGCTTGCCGAGGTAGCCGAACAACACGCTGATAAAGACAATCAGGACTATGCCTGTCCACATGGTCATACACGACTCCTTGCCGATGCATAAACGAGAGGATCCATCTCGCTGGCTATCGTTGTCTCACAGCCGCTTGCGAGCGGCAATACCCCTGGGGCGCGGGTCAGGGTCCCTGCCAGAGCGGGCGCCCGACCCAGAGTCCCCACAGGGTGAGGTGCAGCAGCACGATAGCCCAGAATACCAGCCGATAACTCCCCTTCTGGGTCTTGTGGCGCAACCAGTGACGGGCCAGCAGGGCGCCGGGCCAACCGCCGAGCAGCTCCAGCAGATGCAGTCGGAATTCCGGCACGCGCCAACCGCCGCGCACCGCCTGGCGCTTGTCGTGGGCGTAGGCGAGCGCGGTGAGCAGGCTCATGGTGGTGATCAGGGCCAGCGGCCACCAGTTGGCATCCTGAATCCCGATCCAGCCGGTCCACAGCAGGGGCAGCAGGGCCAGCCAGATCATGAGGTTGGCTCCCGATCTTGAGGTTCGCTCCGGCCGAGCAGGTGAATGATGGCGCCGTCGTTCGCTCGGCTCATGGCATGGCCTCCGGATCCCGGGGCTCGTCCGGGCTCAAGGTGCGGATCACCCTGGCCGGGTTGCCCACGGCGAGGGAATCGGCGGGGATGTCGCGGGTGACCACGGCGCCGGCCCCTATGATGGTGCGCGGTCCTATGGTGACGCCGGGACAGATGATGGCGCCGCCGCCTATCCAGCAGTCATCGCCGATGCGCACCGGCTGGTTGTAGGCGGTCCAGCCGCGACGCTCCAGATGGTCCAGGCTGTGGGTGGCGGTGTAGATCTGCACGTTCGGAGCCAGCAGCACGTGGTTGCCGATATGCACCTCGCCCACGTCGAGGATGGTGACGTTGAAATTGAAGAAGGTCTTCTCGCCGATGTGGATGTTGCGGCCAAACTCGCAGGTGAAGGGGGTGCTGATCCAGCACGATTCCGGGCACTGGCCGAACAGCTCGCCGCACAGACGCTGACGCAAGGCGTGATCCCCCGATGAGGAGGCGTTGAGTTGGGCCAGCAAGGCCTGGCCGCGGATGCGGTCGTTCGCTATCTCCCCGGTCTGGGTGAGGGGGCCGCCCGCCAGAATGTTGTCCCAATCACTCGCCATGCTCGTCTCTCCTCCGATGCCAAGAGGCGCCAGTATACCCCTGTTGTCGGGTGCCGTCAGGAGCCGCTTCCCATCCAAAGCCGGGGCAGGATCAGCAGCGCCGAGGCCAGATAGGGCAGCATGACCCGCAGCCCCAGCCACAGCCGGCGACCGCCAGCGCCAGATCCTTGTGGGCGAGCCGGGAGAGGGAGAGGCCGCCGCGACCATCCCTGTCTCGCCATTTCCCCGTTTTGGCGGGAGTGCGTCATCTGTCATCCCCCCGGTGGTATAGTCAGCCACAGGATCTGCATTGAGGAGCCCATCGTGAAGAAGATCATTTACATACTGCTGGGGTTGGCGTTGGCCGCCCTGGTGTCCATCGTCGCCCTGGTCAGCCTGATCGACCCGAACCAGTTCAAGCCCCAGCTGGCTGAGCAAGTCAGAAAGAACACCGGCCGCGAGCTGGTGATCGCGGGTGACATCGGCTGGCGTTTCTGGCCGAGCCTCGGCCTCTCCCTCGAGCGGGTGCAGCTTCGCAACCCCGCCGGGTTTGCCGAGCCGGATCTCATCCGCGTCGAGCGGGGGGAGGCCTCGGTCGCCCTGCTGCCGCTGCTCTCCCATCGGCTGGAGATAGGCGAGATCACCCTGAACGGGGCCCATCTGTTCATCCAGACCAAGGCCGATGGCCGCTCCAACCTGCAGGATCTCGTGAAGGATCAGAGCAAGAGCGCGCCACCCGCAGGTAAGCCCGCCAGCCCGGCGCCCGGGCAGGAGCGCAAGCCCTGGCAGATCGAGTTGCAGGGGGTGGTGCTCGAGCAGGCCAGCGCCCTGGTGCGCGACGATCGCAAGGGCACCGAATCGCGCCTCGAGCGGCTTGACCTCAAGCTGGGCCAGCTGACCCTGGGCCAGTGGGTGCCGGTGACCCTGGCCGCCAAGGGGGATCAAGGCAAGCTGGCCTTCGATATCAAGGGGCAGGCGCAGATCAAGCTGGCCGAGGATGCGCGGGCCAGCGCCCTGAAAGAGTTGACCCTGAGCGGCAGCCTGAGTGCGCCGGGGCAGCGACTGGATGCCTTCAACCTCAAGGCCGATCGACTGGCGCTCGGGGAGTGGAGCAGCCTGACCCTGAGCCTGCAAGGCGCAGAGGGGACTGGCGATCGGCCTGCCGTGGCCGGCTCGCTGGACGGTACCCTCAAGGCCCGGCTCGACAAGGAGCTGCAACTGCTGGAGGTCTCGGATGCCAAGCTGGAGGCCAAGCTGAATGGGGAGGCGCTGCCACGCCAGCAGCTGGCCCTCAAGCTGGCAGGCTTCGCCCGCGCCGAGCTGGAGAAACAGAAGATCACCCTGAGCAAGCTGGTGGTGAGCGCCGATGAAGCCCTGCTGAGCGGCGAGTCTGTGGTGCAGCTCGGGGCCGTGCCCAGGGTGGAGTTCGATCTCAAGGGCGACAAGCTGGATCTCGACGCCTGGCTCGGCAAGCAGGAGGCGGCCAAGGCGGCCGCCCCGTCGGCTGTGACGGCCAGCCCGGCGCAGGCCGCGCCCGTTCAGGCGGCGCAGGCCCTCTCCGCGGTGGAGCCTGATCTGAGTGCCCTTAAGCAGCTCGACCTGACCGGGCGGCTGCAACTGGGCAGCCTGCGGGTGAAAGGACTGGACTTGAGTGCCGTCGATCTGCGGCTTGCGTTGGCGGGGGGTCAGCTCAGCCTCAGCCAGTTCAGTGCCGGGGTGGCCGGTGGACAGGTGAGCGCCAGCGGGGTGCTCGATGCCCGCCAGCAACCCGCCAGCTATCAGGTACACAAGCGGGTACAGGGGGTGAACGTGCGTCCGCTGTTGCAGACCCTGGCCCAGAACGACCGACTGGAAGGCAAGGGGGATCTGGACATCCAGGTACAGGGGCGCGGTCTCTCCGAGCAGGCCCTGCGCAGCCAGATGCAGGGCACTGTCAGCCTGAAGTTGAGTGATGGTGCGCTGCACGGCATCAACCTGGCGGAGATGATCCGCCAGGCGCGGGCCACCCTGACCGGCAAGGGCGCCGAGCAGGTCAAGGAGGTGCGCAAGACTGACTTCAGCGCCCTCACGGCCAACTTCCAGCTCGCAAACGGGGTGGCGCGCAGCGACGACATCCAGCTGTTCGCACCGGCCCTGCGGGTGAAGGGCCAGGGGCAGACCGCGCTGGTGCCCGAGACCCTCGACTTCCTGTTCCTCACCTCTGTGGTCGAGAGCAGCAAGGGGCAGGGCGGCAAGACGGTGGATGATCTCAAGGACATCACCATACCGGTGCGCATCGGCGGCCACTGGCAGGCGCCCAGCTACCGGCTCGACGTGAAGGAGCTGCTCAGCAACAACAAGGTGCTGGAGGAGAAGGCTCGCAAGGAGGCCGAGCGCGGCCTCAAGAAGCTGCTGGGTGACAAGGCCGACGACGAGAGGATCAAGGGGGCGGCCGATCAGCTGCTCAAGGGGCTGTTCAAGTAAGCTCGCCTCCATCGACCATCAGCATGACAACGGGCCCTCGGGCCCGTTTTATTTATCTATCTGGCGGTGATCCGGCTCCTGCAACCTCAAGCGGGGATTGCCGTCAAAGGCGACTTTACATCCTGCTGTTCGGCGGGAAAAAGCCTAAAAAAAACAGGCCGGTTGCCTTCACAGGCACCGGCCACGCAAGTGTGGGGTCGTCCGCTTAACGAACCTTGCCACCCTTGGTGTTGCACTCTTCCCGGGTCATGCTGCGGGTGCTCTGATCCTTGCAGACGGATTGACCCGTGCAGCTGTTCGCCGCCATACACTGAACCTGATCCTCGCCATGCTGCCCCGTATTGGCGGCCATGACTGCGCCAGAGAGGGAGACAGCCGCCATCGCCAGGGCGGCAACGGCCAGACGGTTGAGGGTGTTGCGGATTGCGTGCATCTTTGACTCCTTGGACATTTCGGCACTCGGCCAGTCTTGGTCGGGTGTCCGCGTGACGTCATCTAGGTGAGGAGCTGACCTCCGGCATTGCTCTCAGGGAGGCTGTGACTCACGGATCCTGTTACGATCCTGCTCGTACAACTGGATCATTCCGGGTCGCGTTGACGACGCTCATTCAACAAGACCGGCGCCGTGGCGACTTGTGTTCATGAAAAATGCAGTTGCTGGATAGCCTCACGACAAGGAAGACAGTCCCATGGCGACCGTGGCAGCGGGCTTGCCATGGGGTAGTATCGGGGGCGAGCAAAGAACACGGACAAGGAGACGGGATGAACAGGATTGCATTGATCACCGGGGGTGGTCGGGGGATAGGGGCGGCGACCGCCCGTCATCTGGCGGGGCAGGACTACTGGCTCTGTATCAACTATCGCCATGACCGGGCAGCTGCCGAGGCGCTGGTGGCCGAGATCCGGGCGCAGCATCCGGTCTCCTGCATCGCCGTGCAGGCCGACGTCAGCGTCGAGGCCGAGGTGGTGCGACTGTTTGACGAGATGGACGCCCGGCTCGGCCCCATCACTCATCTGGTCAATAATGCTGGCATCTTGCAACCGCAAATGAAGGTGCTGGAGATGAGCGCCGAGCGGATCAACAAGACGCTGACCACCAATGTCACCAGCTACTTCCTCTGTTGTCGCGAAGCCATTCGGCGGATGACCAACGGCGGCGCCATCGTCAATGTCTCCTCGGCCGCCGCCCGCCTCGGCTCTGCGGGGGAATATGTCGACTATGCCGCCTCCAAGGGGGCCATCGACGTGCTGACCAAGGGGTTGTCACTGGAGGTGGCGGCGCAGGGGATCCGAGTCAATGGGGTACGGCCCGGTTTCATCTACACCGACATGCATGCCGATGGTGGTGAGCCCGGCCGGGTAGAGCGTATTAAGGGGAATATTCCACTGCTACGGGGCGGTCAACCGGCAGAAGTCGCTGCCGCCATCGCCTGGCTGCTGTCCGACGAAGCCTCCTACGCCACCGGCACCTTTATCGACGTGGCCGGCGGGCGCTGACGCAGGGTGTGAGCCTTCTTCCCGAATGACAAGGGGCGCCGTGGCGCCCCTTGTTGTTTAGTCTCCGAGCTGTTGTCGCCAGACCGCCAGAACATGGTCCCGTTCGACCCGCAGTTGATCGTCCCCCACCTTGCGGGAGATCTCCGACAGATTGAGGCGATGGCCGAGGTTGCGGATCTCCAGATAGGCCTGTTTCAGCCTCTCCGCCTGCGCCAGGCTGAGCACCCCCGCCAGCACGCACTCATCGAAGATGCGCACGTTATCGGACCAGCGGGTCAACGCCTCCGGTTCGCCGCTGGCATGGGCCAGCACCAGGTACTGGGCGATGAACTCGATGTCCACCATGCCGCCGGGAGACTGCTTGAGATCGAACTCCCCCTCGCCGGCCTTGAGCAGATGATCCCGCATCTTCTGGCGCATCTCGCGCACCTCGCGGGCCAGGGTGGGGAGATCGCGCTCCTTGGCCAGCACGGCGCGGCGGACACGGGCAAACTCGGCAACGATGGCGTCATCGCCATAGATGGGGCGGGCCCGCACCAGTGCCTGATGTTCCCAGGTCCAGGCCTCCTTCTGCTGGTATTGCTCGTAGGCGGAGAGCGAGGAGACCAGCAGACCGGCGTCGCCGCTCGGGCGCAGTCGCATGTCGATCTCGTACAGGATGCCGGACGGGGTGCGGGTGCTGAACAGGTGCAGGATCCGTTGGGCCAGGCGCAGATAGAACTGGCGGCTGTCGATGGGCTTGCGGCCATCGGTGTAGCCGTTGGGATCGCCGCCGTGCAGGAACACCAGATCCAGATCCGAGCCGTAGCCGAGCTCGATGCCGCCGAGCTTGCCATAGGCCACCACGGCGAAGCCGCGCCGACCGCTCGCAGTCACCTCGGGAGGCACCCCGTAGCGCTCGCTCATCTGGGCCCAGGCCTGATTGACCACCTCCTCACAGATCGCCTCCGCCAGCCAGGTGAGGTGATCGCTCACCTTCATCAGCGGCAGGGCGCCGGCGATGTCGGCGGCCACGATGCGCAGCAACTGCACCTGCTTGAACTGGCGCAGTGCCTCCATCTGCTGTTCCACGTCCTCCTCCGGGATGCGCAGCAGGAACTGGCGCAGTTGGGGCTTGTACTGATCGAGCGGCGTCGGGTGGTAGAGGTGCTGGGGATCCAGCAACTCGTCCAGCAGGATGGGGTAGCGGGCGAGCTGCTCGCTCACCAGGTGGCTGGCATCGCACAGCCGCACCAGCTGGCGCAGGGCGGCGGGGTTTTCCGCCAGCAGTTGCAGGTAGGCGCTGCGGGTGAAGATGCGGGTCAGCAGGGTGCAGACCCGCTCGAACAGCCGGCCCGGTTGCTCGCTGGCCACCACCAGCCGCAGCAGCTCCGGCATCAGCCCATCCAGCGCTATCCGCCCCTGGGGGCCGACCTGGCGACGCCGGTACTCCTCCTTGAAGCGCAGCAGCGCGGCGCACAGCGGGGCGGCATCGCTCACCCCTTGCGCGGTCAGCAACTGCTCCAGCTCGACGGCATCGAGCTCGGTGCGCCACAGATCGAGCCAGAGCTGATCCAGATGGGAGGAGGCTTCTTTCTCTTCCCCCACCACGGCGACGAACTCCTGATGGACCGCGGCCATCTCCTCGTCGAGATGGGCCATAAAGGCGTCCCAGTCATCGAAGCCCAGCGAGCAGGTCAGCCGCTGGCGATCCCGCGGCTCGGTGGGCAGGCTCTGGGTCTGCTGATCGCCGATCTCCTGCAGGATATTCTCGACCCGGCGCAGGAAGCGGTAGGCGCCGAGCAGCCGCGCACAGCGCTCACCGTCGAGGGCGCCACCGGCGGCGATGGCAGCCAGCGCCTCTGGCAGGTGGCGCACCCGCAGGGCGGGTTCGCGGCCGCCGCGGATCAGTTGCAGCGCCTGAGCGATGAACTCCACCTCGCGAATGCCGCCGGCGCCGAGCTTGATGTTGCCCTCCAGCCCCTTGCGGCGCACTTCGGCGGCGATCATCGCCTTCATCTGGCGCAGACCGTCGATGACCCCGAAGTCGATGTAGCGACGGAATACGAAGGGGCGCAGCAGCTCGGTGAGCGCCTGAGCGTGTTCGCATCGAGTGCCCAGCACCCGCGCCTTGACCATGGCGTAACGCTCCCAGTTGCGACCGTGGTGCTGGTAGTAATCCTCCATGGCGGCAAACGAGATAGCGAGCGGCCCCGCCTCGCCGAACGGGCGCAGCCGCATGTCGACCCTGAACACCTGGCCGTCCTGGGTCGGCTGGTGCAGGGCATTGATCAGGCGCTGGCCGAGCTTGATGAAGAACTGCTGGTTGGCCAGCTCCCGCCGTCCGCCGACGGTGTAGCCGTTGTCGGGGAAGGTGAAGATAAGGTCGATGTCCGAGGAAAAGTTGAGCTCGCCGCCGCCGAGCTTGCCCATGCCGAGGATCAGCAGCGGCTGGGGATCCCCGTTGCCATCCACCGGGGTGCCGAGCTCGCTGCACTGCTTGGCATAGAGCCAGTCGCGGGCGCCGCAGATGAGCGCATCCGCCAGCTTGGTGAGATGGATGAAGCTCTCTTCCACCTCGGCTTGCCCCAGCAGCTCGCGCCAGGCGATCACCAACATCCGGCTGCGCCTGAACTGACGCAGTGAGCGCTTGAGTGCCTCCTCGTCGTTCAGCTGTGCAAGCAGGGCCGCCAGATCCGGCTCGTAGGCGGGCCAGCGCTCGATCCGCTCCAGATCACCCGACGCCAGGGTTTCCCCCAGCAGTTCAGGCTGCTTGATGAGGGAGTCAGAGACGAAGTCGGAGAGACCGAACAGGGTGAGCAGTGTTTGCTGCCGCTCCAGGGGCAGATCCCCATAGTCGGGGGACAGCTCGAGCAGCCGTTGCCATTGGCGCCGGGCCTGCTCTTGCAACAAGGAGGGAAGAGCGGGGGAAACAGACGAGAGAGAAGAAGAATGCTGGGCCACGGTTGCCGTCCTTGTGATTAACGGTTCTGCGAGTGAGATAAAAAGCCGGTAGCCAATCTATCATTGCCGCGCCCCCGCGTCACAGCGCGGGGGCGAGAACCATGATCTGGCGGGGAAAAAGGGCGTCGGCTCAGGGGCGCCGGTAGATCTCGGGATCGTATTTTTCCATCAGGCTGGCGGGATTGGCCGGTGGCACGAAGCCAAAACCGGCGTAGAGCCCCTGGGCATCCGAGGTGGCCAGCATGAGGCGGCGCAGCCCCTGCAACTCGGGATGGGCGAGAATGGCGGCGATCAACGCCTTGCTGTGGCCCTGGCCACGATGGGCCGGCAGCACGAACACATCGGCCAGGTAGCCGAAGGTGGCCTGGTCGGTGATGACCCGGGCGAAGGCGACCTGCTGGCCGACCAGATAGCCGCCGAAACACAGCGAATGATGGATGGCCCGCTGTACGGTGGCGTATGGAATGCCGAGGCTCCAGTAGGCCTGCTCGGACAGGAAACGGTGGATCAGCGGCACATCGAGCCGACCCTTGTCGTCGCTGATCTCCAATTGGGGGGATTGGGTGTTCTGCATCCTGGCTCCTTGCCGTGATGAAAAAAGAAAGGCCCCTTGCGGGGCCTTTCACTGTACTCGTCTCTGCCTGTCAGATCAGCCCCCGTGACGGCGCACAGTGCCATCAGGCCAGCTTGAAGGCCTGGATAAGACGGCTGTCCAGGAGCTGGCTGTGTTCCTTCCCCGTTCCGGCAGCTTGCCGTGGCATACATGAAAAAGGCCCCTTGCGGAGCCTCTCAACATAGCGAAATGTCCCGGTCAGGCCAGCTTGAAGGCCTGGATATGAGAGTCCAGGGTCTGACTGTGGTGCTCCACCAGTTCGGAGGCCTCGCGCAGCTCGCGCAGTACCACCACGGATCCTTCCACCACCTGTTTGACCTGCTCCAGGTTGGCGTTCATCTCCTCGGCGACCGAGCTCTGCTGCTCGGAGGCGGTGGCGATCTGGCGGTTCATGTCCGCCACTCCCTGCACCCGCTGCACTATGGTGGCGAGCTGATCGCCGGCCTGGGTGACCTGCTCCACTCCCTTGTCGGCCTGCTTTACGCTCTGGGCCATCAGGTCGACGGCCTGGCGGGCGTTGCCCTGCAACTGCTCGATCATCTTCTGGATCTCGACGGTGGCGGCCTGGGCCCGGTTCGCCAGCTCGCGCACCTCGGAGGCCACTACCGCGAAGCCACGCCCCGCCTCGCCGGCGCGGGCGGCCTCGATGGCTGCGTTCAGCGCCAGCAGATTGGTCTGCTCCGAGATGCTGCGAATGGTGTCGACCACGGAGCCGATGCGATCGACCCCGTGCTCCACCTCGTTGACCACGTCCGAGGAGCGCTGAATATTGCCGGACAGGGTGTCGATGGTGCTGACGGTGTCGGCCACGCAGCGGCTGCCCTCCCGGGCTAACTGACTGGCATCGGCGGTGGCGTGGGAGGCCTGCTCCGCATGGTTGGCGACCTCGCGAATGGCGCCGACCATCTGGCTCATGGCGCTCGCCAGTTGCTCTATCTGGGTGAATTCTTCATTGATCGCCTCGTTCGCCTCCTCCATGCAGAGGGTGACCTGGGAGGCGATCTCGTTGAGCTCCTTGCAGGCGACCCGCTGGGTGCCGAACACCTGCTTGAGGTTGTCCTGGGAGTGGGCGACCGCCTTGGCGATGTCACCGAACTCGTCGCGGGACTTGAGCAGTACGCTGTGGCTGAGATCCTTGCGCGCGAAGCGCTCCAGCAGACCCACCAGGTAGTGTACCTGTTTGACCATCAGGCGGGAGCCGGTCAGCAGCAGGACGACGAAGATAACCCCCATCAGCGCCGTCTCCATGACGCCGGTCCAGAGCAGGCGATCGGCGATGGCATTGGCCTTGGCCGCCTCTATCCCCTCGGCCAGCAGGGTGGCCTCCAGATTGCTGGCATCAAACCAGAGCTTGGCCAGCAGCAACAGGGTGCTGAACACCATGAGCAGTACCACTTTGGGCACCAGCCGGATGTTGCTCATGCGCCGTTCCAGCGGGTTTAACTGCATAATCTTTCTCCTTCTTGATGGCGGTTTTTCCTTTGTCTTCAGGACTATCGGCATTATCTTCCCTTTTATTAATTCGGACTGTGTTTGAAGTAGGAAAATGTATGCGACATCACTTAACTCATCTGCACTTACCTCATCTGCGCACCATGGATCTGCTGATGGCGTTTCTGTCGGTGATCTCCGTTGCTCTGGTGGCCGCCCGCTGGTGGGGGCATCACGAATGGAGCCCGCAGACCCTGCAGCTGTTCTATGACGTCGACAGCCTGATTTGCTATTTCTTCCTTGCCCATCTCGCCTATGGCTGGGGGCGGGCCCCCGACAAGATGGCCTTCCTCAAGGCAAACTGGTTCTATCTGCCGGGCAGCCTGCCCATGGTGGAGCAACTGCGCTGGGCCCGGCTCATTCAGCTGTGGCGGGTCTATCAACTGTTGCGGGACAAGCCGGATCTGCTCTCCATGTTTCGCCGCGAGCGCAATGAGACGACCCTGTCCGGCATCCTGTTCCTGTTCTTCCTGTTGCTGGGGGTGGGCTCGGGCGTCATGTACTGGCTCGAGACTGACCAGCCCGGCAGCCTGATCCAGACGCCTTATGATGCGTTCTGGTGGACGCTGGTGACCCTGTCGACCGTGGGATACGGGGATCTGGTGCCCAAGACCGAGGAGGGGCGCTTCGTCGCCAGCCTGCTCATCCTGTTCGGGGTCGGGTTGTTTGGTGCCCTCAGCGGCTTCATGGCCAGCCTGTTCGTGCACCCCGGGCGCACCAACGATGACGATGCGCAGTGGCGACGCCAGCACAATGAACAGCAGGCGCTGGTGCTGCAAGAGCTCAAGGCCCTGCGCGAAGAGGTGCGGTCCCTGCGTCAGCCCTAGCCTCCGGCGTCTGGAATGGTCGCGTGGCAAACGGGAGAAGTTGCGAGACAGCTCTCAGGGAGGGGGATGACGCTTTTCTTTGCTTGTCCTTTGACCCGCCAGCAGCTTAACATTCCGCCTGTCACCTAACTCAACGAAGAGAATCGATCGACCATGCGCGCCCTTCTCGGGATCCTGATCTGCTTGTGTGCCCAACAGGCACTGGCCGATACCCGTTATGTTTCAGACGACATATTTACCTACATCCACAACGGTCCGGGCACCCAGTACCGGATCCTCGGCAGCGTCAAGGCCGGTGAACCGCTGGAGGTCAAGGCAGTGAACAACGAGGCCGGTTTCACCCAGGTGGTGGACGGCCGTGGCCGTGAAGGCTGGATCAAGAACGCCGAGCTGCAGACCGACATCAGCCTGCGCGAGCGCCTGCCCCAGGTTGAGAAGGCGCTGGAAGAGGCCAAGGCCCGCCTGCTGAACCTCAACGGCGACAACGAGCGACGCTTCACCGAGAAGGATGGCCAGATCGCCGAGCAGACCAAGGAGATCGCCAGCCTGAAGGCCCAGCTCGCCAGCCAGAGCGAGGAGATGGGTAATCTCAAGGAGCAGAACGATGCCCTGACCCAGAGCTATGACAACCAGGAGCACGACATGCAGATGGACTGGTTCATCCGCGGTGGCGCCATGGTGGGTGGCGGCATCCTGCTGGGGATCTTGTTACCCATGCTGCCTCGTCGCCGCAAGAGCAGCGAGCGCTGGATGAATTGATCGAACGGATCGATTGAAAGGAAAGAGGGGTCGCCAGGGCGGCCCCTCTGCTTTTGGGCGGCAAGAGAATCGATGGCCATCTTGGGGTCGCCTCCGAGCCAGCCCGATCGTAAGATAAACCCCACTTGTCCGTGCCTCGCACGTCTTTCTCACCAAGAGCTTTCATCTATGTCATCGACCGAACAGGCCCGCTGGTTCGTGCTGGGGGGCGATCACCTCGTCCTGCTGGACGACAAGGGGCAGATCCCCTGCTGTGCCCTCACCCAACTGCCCGCCGATCTGCGCGAGCTCCCGTTCGAGCGTTTCGACGAATGGGACGGACTGCCCTGCTATCTGCTGGATCTGGGGGCGGAAGCGGATACCCGGTCTATGACGCCGCTGCGCCAGCTGATGGTGGCGGGGGATGAGGTGGGTTTTCGGCTCGCCGGCCGCGCCTGGCAACTGGCGACTTTTCGCCGCAGCCACCGCTTCTGCGGCGAGTGCGGCGCCCCCATGGCCCCCAAGACAGGGGAGTGGGCGCAGGGGTGTCTGCAGGGCCATGTGGTCTACCCGCGCATCTCCCCCTGCATCATAGTGGCGGTGCGCAAGGGGCGGTCCATCCTGCTGGCGGCCCATCGCCGTCACTATCAGGCCGAGGATCCCATGTTCACCGTGCTGGCCGGTTTCGTGGAAGCCGGGGAGAACCTGGAGCAGTGCGTGGCGCGGGAGGTGTTCGAGGAGAGCGGCATCCGGGTCGGCAATATCCGTTATGTCGCGAGCCAGCCCTGGCCCTTCCCCCACAGCCTGATGATGGGCTTCACCGCCGACTATCATGGCGGCGAGATCAAGGTGCAGGACGAGGAGCTGGTGGCCGCCGACTTCTTCCATGCCGATGCGTTGCCCCGGCTGCCGCCCCACGGCACCATAGCGCGCCGGCTCATCGAGCTGTGTCTCGGTGACGGGGTCTGACGGCCCCCACGCCAGCGGAAATCAACGGAAAAAGAGGGGCGCTTGTTTGCGCCCCTTCACATCTTTGCACTCGAAGCGGCGCAGCGCCCTCTTTGGGCCGCCCTTCCCCCCGCACAAAGTGGTATCATATCCGCCATTTTATGCTGGATATGACTCAGGAACTGGGATGAAAGAGCTGAAGAACGATCGATACCTGCGCGCCCTGCTGCGCCAGGAAGTGGACATGACCCCGGTGTGGATGATGCGTCAGGCCGGCCGTTACCTGCCGGAATACAAGGCGACTCGCGCCGTCGCGGGGGACTTCATGTCCCTGTGCCGCAACGCCGAACTAGCCTGTGAAGTCACCCTGCAGCCCCTGCGCCGCTATCCGCTCGATGCCGCCATCCTCTTCTCCGACATCCTGACCGTGCCCGACGCCATGGGGCTCGGCCTCTACTTCGAGCACGGCGAAGGCCCGCGTTTCGAGCGCCCGATCCAGTCCATGGCCGATGTGCAGGCGCTGCCCATCCCGGATCCGGAAGACGAGCTCGGCTACGTGATGAACGCGGTGCGCACCATCCGCCGCGAACTCAAGGGCGAAGTGCCGCTGATCGGCTTCTCCGGCAGCCCCTGGACCCTGGCCACCTACATGGTGGAGGGGGGCAGTTCCAAGGCGTTCACCAAGATCAAGCAGATGATGTACGCCGAGCCCATAACCCTGCACCTGCTGCTGGACAAGCTGGCGGACAGCGTGATCGCGTACCTGAACGCCCAGATCAAGGCCGGTGCCCAGTCCGTCATGGTGTTCGACACCTGGGGCGGGGTGCTGACCCCGCGGGATTACCGCGACTTCTCCCTGCAATACATGCACAAGATCGTCGACGGCCTGATCCGCGAACACGAAGGGCGCCGGGTGCCGGTGACCCTGTTCACCAAGAACGGCGGCCAGTGGCTGGAGCAGATCGCCGCCACCGGTTGCGACGCGCTGGGGCTGGACTGGACCACCGACATCAGCGATGCCAAGCGCCGGGTCGGTGACAAGGTGGCGCTGCAGGGCAACATGGATCCTTCCATGCTGTACGCCGCTCCCGAGCGTATCCGTGAAGAGGTCGCCACCATCCTTGCCGGTTTCGGTGAGGGCAACGGCCACGTCTTCAACCTGGGTCACGGCATCCATCAGGATGTGGACCCTGAGCACGCCGGCGTCTTCGTCAACGCGGTGCACGAGCTGTCCGCTCAGTACCACGGGCGCTGAGGCGAACCGAGCTTGATTTAACAACGGAGCCTGCGGGCTCCGTTTCGTTATCGGCGGCAGTGGCTTGAGGACGCTGGTGCGTGGCATCCGCACTGTTTGGGAGCTGCGCCGGGGCCCCGGCTCGGGTTACACTGCGTCCTCTGTGGCGGTGGTCACACACAAGATGAGCGACAGCGTGCGGGGCCGCGTCTCGGCCGGCTCGCCATGCAGGAGGCAGAATGAGCAAGACATCGTGGGATTGGGGCATCGATCTGGGCGGGACCAAGTGCGAATGCGTGGTGCTGGCGGGCGACGAGGTGCTGCTGCGCCATCGCATCCCCACCGAGCGTGCCGGCGGTTATCAGCACATGATCGGTCAGATCGCCAAGCTGGTGGATGAGTGTGCTGAGAAACTAGGTAAACGTCCTGCCATCATCGGCATGGGCACGCCGGGGGCGCGGGATCCCCAGACCGGGTTGATGAAGAACTGCAACACCACCGAGCTCAACGGCAAGCCGTTCAAGGAAGATCTCGAGCGCAAACTGGGTGTGCCGGTGCTCATCGCCAACGACGCCAACTGCTTCGCCCTGGCGGAAACCCACCTGGGGGCGGTGCGTCAGCAACATCCCGAGGCCAAGGTGGTGTTCGGCATCATCATGGGGACCGGTGTGGGGTCCGGCATCGTCATCAACGGCCAGATCCTCAACGGTCACCACGGCATCGGCGGGGAGTGGGGCCACAATGTGCTCTCACCGGACGGTCCCGAGTGCTACTGCGGCAAGCGCGGCTGCGTCGAGACCTTCATCAGCGGTCCCGCGCTGGAGGCCTGGTACGAAGCCAAGGCCAAACGCCACCTGTCGCTGGCCAAGATAGCGGCAGCCACGGCTCACGATCACGTGGCCAGGCTCACCATCGACCGGCTGCACCTGCTGTTTGGCCAGGCGCTGGCCAACGTGGTCAACATCCTGGATCCGGACGTCATCGTCATCGGCGGCGGGGTCGGCAATGTGCAGAGCCTCTATACCGCAGGCCGGCAGACGGTGCTGCCCTTCCTGTTCAATCCCCGCTTCGCCACGCCCATCATTGCCCCGGCACTGGGGGACAGCGCCGGGGTGTTCGGGGCGGCGCTGCTGGCCCGGGGCGTCTTCCAGGATGCCTTGCTGTCATGAGTCATCCATCGGCCTTCATTGCCGTCGCTAAGGACACACTTTTCCCATGATCAAGATTGCCATCAACGGCTACGGCCGGATCGGCCGCAACGTGCTGCGGGCCCTCTACGAGAGCGGTCGCGACAAGAACATCAAAATCGTCGCCATCAACGAGCTGGCGGCGCCCGAGGCCATGGTGCACCTCACCCGCTTCGACACCAGCCACGGCCGTTTCCACCATCCGGTACAGCTGGCGGGCAACAGCATGCTGGTGGGGGAGGATCTCATCTCTCTGTTCGCCGAGCGGGATCCGGCCAATTTGCCCTGGCGAGCGCTGGGGGTGGATGTGGTGCTCGATTGCACCGGCGTGTTCGGCTCGCGGGCGGATGCCGAGCTGCATTTGGGGGCGGGAGCGGGCAAGGTATTGTTCTCCCATCCGGCGGATGCGGACGTGGATGCGACAATCGTTTTCGGGGTGAACCACCAGACGCTGACGGGAAGGGAGCGGATCGTCTCCAATGCCTCCTGTACCACCAACTGCGTGGTGCCCGTCATCGAAACTTTGCATCGAGAATTCGAGATAAATTGTGGTACTATTACGACAATTCATTCGGCCATGCACGATCAGCAAGTCATCGATGCCTACCACAGTGACTTGCGCCGAACCCGCGCCGCCAGCCAGTCCATCATTCCGGTGGATACCAAGCTGGCAAAGGGGTTGGAGCGTATCCTGCCCCACTTCGCCGGCAAGTTCGAAGCGATCGCGGTACGGGTGCCGACCATCAACGTCACCGCCATGGATTTGAGCATTACTGTTCGTAAAAAAGTGACAGTTAGTGACGTAAATCAAGCCCTGCAACGGGCATCCAGAGGTACATTAAGCGGTATCCTGGACTACACGGAAGAGCCTTTGGTCTCCGTAGACTTTAATCATGATGCACACTCCTGCATCATTGATGGTACCCAGACTCGGGTGAGCGATGCCAACCTCGTCAAGATGCTGATGTGGTGTGATAACGAATGGGGCTTCGCGAACCGCATGCTGGATACCACCCGGGCCATGATGGCCGCATGCTGAGAGCGTGCACCGGGCGCAAGGTTACTGTTTTTAACATTACCTGAAAATATAGAGGACTGAATATGTCTGTTATCAAGATGACCGACCTGGATCTGGCGGGAAAACGCGTTCTGATCCGTGCTGACCTGAACGTACCGGTAAAAGACGGCAAGGTCACTTCCGACGCACGTATCGTGGCAACGCTGCCGACCATCAAGCTGGCTCTGGAAAAGGGCGCCAAGCTGATGATCACCTCCCACCTGGGTCGTCCGACCGAGGGTGAGTACAACGAAGAGTTCTCCCTGGCGCCGGTCGTCAACTATCTGAAAGACGCTCTGTCCTGCCCGGTCCGCCTGGCCAAGGATTACCTGGATGGCGTAGACGTCGCCGCCGGTGAGCTGGTCGTACTGGAAAACTGCCGCTTCAACAAGGGCGAGAAGAAGAACACCGAAGAGCTGGCCAAAAAATACGCCGCCCTGTGTGACGTCTTTGTAATGGATGCATTCGGTACTGCTCACCGCGCCGAAGGGTCTACCTACGGTGTGGCTCAATTTGCCCCGATCGCCTGTGCCGGTCCGCTGCTGGCCGGTGAACTGGAAGCCCTGGGCAAAGCCATGCTCAAGCCTGAGCGCCCGATGGTTGCCATCGTTGGCGGCTCCAAGGTCTCCACCAAGCTGACCGTACTGGAATCCCTGTCCAAGATCGCTGACCAGCTGGTGGTCGGTGGTGGCATCGCCAACACCTTCATCGCCGCTGCCGGTCACAACGTCGGCAAGTCCCTGTGCGAACACGACCTGCTCGATACCGCCAAGAAACTGGCCGCCGAGACCAACATTCCGGTCACCACCGACGTGGTCGTGGGCACCGAGTTCTCCGAATCCACTCCGGCCACCATCAAGTCCGTCTCCGACGTGACTGACGGCGACATGATCTTCGACATCGGCCCTGACTCTGCCAAGGCCCTGGCCGACATCATCATGAACGCCAAGACCATCCTGTGGAACGGCCCGGTCGGCGTGTTCGAGTTCGATCAGTTCTCCGCCGGCACCAAGATCATCGCCGAAGCGATCGCCGCTTCCCCGGCCTTCTCCATCGCTGGTGGTGGTGACACCTTGGCGGCCATCGACAAGTTCGGCATCGCCGACAAGGTCTCCTACATCTCCACCGGCGGCGGCGCCTTCCTGGAGTTCGTGGAAGGCAAGGTACTGCCGGCCGTTGCGATGCTGGAACAGCGCGCCAAAGCCTAATTGACCCGGGACGGGGGGCAAAAGCCTCCCGTTTCGTTTATCATGTGACCGCTGTGCCAGTTCATGATGAACCCCCCATTTTTTATTAACGGCATACGAGAACAGGACGATTTAACATGTCTAAGAAAATTTTCGACTTCGTAAAACCCGGCGTGATCACTGGTGATGACGTTCAGAAAGTGTTCGCCATCGCGAAAGAAAACGGCTTCGCTCTGCCAGCCGTCAACTGCGTCGGTACCGACTCCGTCAACGCCGTACTGGAAGCTGCTGCCAAGGTTAAAGCGCCGGTCATCGTTCAGTTCTCCAACGGTGGTGCCGTGTTCACCGCCGGTAAAGGCCTGAAGCTGGAAGGTCAGCAAGCCGCCATCCTGGGTGCCATCTCCGGTGCCAAGCACGTTCACGCCGTTGCCGAAGCCTACGGCATCCCGGTTATCCTGCACACCGACCACGCCGCCAAGAAGCTGCTGCCGTGGATCGACGGTCTGCTGGACGCGGGCGAGAAGCACTTTGCCGAAACCGGCAAGCCGCTGTTCTCCTCCCACATGCTGGATCTGTCCGAAGAGTCCCTGGAAGAGAACATCGACATCTGCTGTGAGTACCTGGTACGCATGGCCAAGATGAACATGACTCTGGAACTGGAACTGGGTTGCACCGGTGGCGAAGAAGACGGTGTGGACAACAGCCACATGGACCAATCCGCCCTGTATACCCAGCCGGAAGACGTGGCCTACGCCTACGAGCGTCTGTCCAAGATCAGCCCGCGTTTCACCATCGCTGCCTCCTTCGGCAACGTGCACGGTGTGTACAAGCCGGGTAACGTCAAGCTGACCCCGTCCATCCTGGACGCTTCCCAGAAGTACGTTTCCGAGAAGTTTGGTCTGCCGGCCAAGTCCCTGGACTTCGTGTTCCACGGTGGTTCAGGCTCCACCCTGGAAGAGATCCGCGAATCCATCTCCTACGGCGTCGTGAAGATGAACATCGACACCGACACCCAGTGGGCTACCTGGGAAGGTCTGTTGCACTTCTACAAGACCAACGAAGCTTACCTGCAGGGTCAGCTGGGCAACCCGGAAGGCGCCGACAAGCCGAACAAGAAGTTCTACGATCCGCGCGTATGGCTGCGTGCCGGTCAGACTTCCATGATCGCCCGTCTGGAGAAAGCCTTCTCCGACCTGAATGCCATCAACGTACTGTAATTCGTTACCGTACCTTGCAGGCATGAAGAGGCGCCCCACGGGGCGCCTTTTTTATGGCTGCGCTGTGATGGTCTCTCGTAAATAAGGTGTCCTTCGGGACACCTTTTGCATTTCTTTGATCCCGGCAGGCTGGATCCGTACCCATGGGCTGGGTATTATCGAGGACGATGCGTTTAATTTAGTAAACGAATGCGACCATGGCAGGATGCTGAGCATGCACACAGGAAGACAACACGGACACCAGGAGCACGTCGCCTCCTATTACGCGGCGACCCGCAACGACGACCGGCAGTGGCCCGAGCTCAGCGGTGAGCTCGACACCGATGTCTGCATCATCGGCGGTGGTTTCACCGGCCTCAACACCGCCATCAACCTGGCACAGGCGGGTTACAAGGTAGTGCTGCTGGAGGCCAACCGCATCGGCTGGGGGGCGTCCGGGCGCAACGGCGGCCAGCTCATTCGCGGCATCGGCCACGACACCAGCCAGTTTGCCCGCTGGATCGGCGAGCAGGGCGTGCGCGAGCTGGATCTGATGGGGCTGGAGGCGGTGGAGCTGGTGCGCCAGCGCATCGAGCAGTTCAACATCGACTGCGATCTGCGCTGGGGCTATTGCGATCTCGCCACCAAGCCGCGCCACCTTGCGGGGTTTGCGGAGGATGCCGAGCACCTGGCCAGCCTGGGGTATCGGCATGAGCT
The DNA here is from genome assembly GCF_056279295.1 of Aeromonas sp. TECH754. NCBI lineage: Bacteria > Pseudomonadati > Pseudomonadota > Gammaproteobacteria > Aeromonadales > Aeromonadaceae > Aeromonas > Aeromonas sp. TECH754. The sequence goes on from NZ_JBWBRA010000001.1 coordinate 4,577,852, forward strand.
CAGACTGGTGCCAAAGAACGAGATCAAGTCGGTGGTGGGGTCGGATCGCTATCTTGGCGGCATGATCGACATGGGCTCGGGCCACCTGCATCCCCTCAACCTGGCGCTCGGCGAGGCCTGCGCCGCCGCGAGCCTCGGGGTGTCCCTGTTCGAGCAATCCCGCGTCATCCACATCGACTACGGCGATCGGGTGCAGGTCACCACGGCCCACGGCCGGGTCAGTGCCGACTACCTGGTGATCGGCTGCAACGCTTATCTCAACGACCTCAACCCCGATCTGGGGGGCAAGGTGCTGCCGGCGGGATCCTACATCCTCGCCACCGAGGTGCTGGAGAAGCGGCTGCGTCAGCGCCTGCTGCCGCAGAACATGGCGGTCTGCGATCAGAACGTGGCGCTCGATTACTACCGGCTGTCGGCAGATGGTCGCCTGCTGTTTGGCGGGGCCTGCAACTATTCGGGACGGGATCCCAAGGACATCAAGGCCTTCATGTTGCCCAAGCTGCTACGGGTCTTCCCGGAGCTCGCGGGCACTGCCATCGAGTTCCAGTGGGGGGGCATGATAGGCATAGGAGCGAACCGCTTGCCGCAGATCGGGCGCCTCAAGCAATACCCCAATGTGTTCTACGCCCAGGCTTACTCGGGGCACGGTCTGAATGCCACCCACATGGCGGCCAAGCTGGTGGCGGAGGCGATAGCAGGGGAGAGCCGCGGCTTCGATCTGTTTGCGCGCGTGCCCCACATGACCTTCCCGGGCGGGCCTTCCCTGCGCTCCCCCCTGCTGGCGCTGGGGATGCTGTGGCACAGGATGAAGGATCTGTTGTGAGACGATGAGCGGCGCCGGGGAGGCGCCGGGTGACAGTCAGGAAGGGATGGTTGCTAGCCCAGGATGCTGCAGGGCATGAGGGCAATCAGGAGGCGGGAGCATCAGGCGCTTGCGTCTGGCCGGGCTCGGCGAGGCGCCAGCCCTGCTCGGTCTTCATCATCCAGACCTCGCTCTCCAGGGCCAGTGCCTGACCAGCCTCGAACTCGCCGTATTTGCGCTCCAGCTCCATCAGTCCCATCTCCTGCTGGAAGGGACCGACCCTGTCGTAGACCAGATCTTCATCATGCAGGATCTGCAACTGATCCAGCCCCTGCTTGAAGTGCAGCCGGTAACCCACCTTCACCAGATAGACCCCCTCCATCCGCTCCTCCTTGCCAAGCACGGCGACGTCGCTGATATCGAACAGGGCGGCATCGGCATCGGCCTGCAGTCTGGCGGTGACCTGAGTCTGGATCGCCTCTTCACCGGGACCCGCGTCGCAGCCATAAAGCCAGCAGGCCAGCAGGGGGATGAACCACTTTTTCATCAAAACTCCGGACGAACGAGACGGGAAAGGGCAAAGTTTGCCACGGCGTCTCGCAGATACAAGGGATGGCCAGAAAAATCGTGGCTTGGCCCGGGGCTGTCGCCCCGGGGCCTCAGCGCAGCTTGTCCAGATGGGCGAGGAATTCGACGGGGCCCATGAAGCCGGTCACCCGCTGGCCGCTCACCTCATTGCCGGCACGGTCGAAGAAGATCAGGGTCGGCAATCCCAGCACCTCTAGGCCGTTGAGCAACTCGACATCGGCATCGTCGTTGACGGTGACATCCGCCTGCAGCAGCACCATCTCGTTGAAGCGCGCCCGCACCGCGGGATCGCTGAAGGTCTTGTGCTCGAACTCCTTGCAGGCCACGCACCAGTCGGCATAGAGATCCAGCAGCACCGGCTTGCCCCGGGCGGCGGCGAGCTGGCTCCTGAGATCGTCCAGGGTCTTGATGCGGATGAATTGGGGCGTCTGGGTCTGGGTGCTGGCACCGATCCCCGGTGTCGGCAACAGCAGGTCCTTGCCCGTCACCACGGCGCCGATCATCACCAGCAACAGGATGAAGCCGCACAGGCTCCGACCTATGGAGTGGGGACGGTGCTGGTTGTGGTGATAGAGATAGGCGCACAGCGCCAGACCCCAGCCCAGCCAGAGCAGGTTGGTAATGTGATCGCTCCACAGCCGCGACAGCAGCAGCACGGGCACCGCCAGCAGCGCAAAGCCGAACAGCTGCTTGATCACATCCATCCAGGCGCCGGCCCTCGGCAGCAGCCTGCCCCCCGAGGTGCCGAGCAACAGCAGTGGCAGCCCCATGCCGAGCGACAGGGCATAGAGCGCCGCGCCGCCGAGCCAGAGGTCGCCGCTCTGGGCGACGTAGATGAGTGCCCCCGACAGCGGCGCCGTGGTACAGGGGGAGCAGACTAGGCCGGAAATCATCCCCATGATGCCGACCCCGACCACGGAGCCACCCTGCTGGCGATTGGACAGGCCGGAGAGCCGGGTCTGCAGGCTGCTCGGCAGTTGCAGGCTGTAGAGCCCGAACATGGAGAGCGCCAGCAACACGAACATCGCCGAGAGGCCGATCAGCACGTAGGGATGCTGCAGTGCTGCCTGGAATTTCAAGCCGGCCGAGGCCACCACCAGCCCGAGCAGGGTGTAGGTGACCGCCATGCCCTGCACATAGACGAAGGAGAGCAGGAAGGCGCGGCGGGTGGAGAGGCGCTGGCCGGCGCCGGCGATGATGCCGGTCAGTATGGGGTACATGGGGAAGACGCAGGGGGTGAAGGCGAGCCCCAGCCCCAGCGCGAAGAAGGCGGCGATGCTGAGCCAGAATCCCTGGCTGCCGAGGGCGGCGGCCAGTTGATCCTGCTGGCTGCTGGCCGGGGTGTCGGCGGCAGCCTCTGTGTCGGCCGCGCCCGCATCGCTTGCCGTGGCAACGATGGGTTGCACCGCCACCCGCTGATCGGTGGGCGGATAGCAGAGGCCCTCGGTGCAGCCCTGGTAGCTTATCTTGATGCTGGCGCCCTGGCCCACCTCGGTCAGGGTGAGCGGGATCTGCACCTCCTGATAGAAGACCCGGGTCTTGCCGAAGAAGTCATCCTCGTGCTCGGTGCCCGCAGGCAGCTCGGGTTCGCGGAAGGCGAGGTGCTCCCCCTGGAAGCTGAAGCGGTGACGATAGAGATAATACCCCTCGGCGATGCGCAGGGTCAGCAGCAGCTTGTCCCCTCGCTGCTCGCTCTCCAGCACGAAGGCCTCGTCGACCTTCAGAAACTTGGGCTGAGCCTGGGTCTCGATGCCGAGGCTGGCGAGCAGATCGCTGCCGCTGGCCCGGGCGGGCATGGCCTGCAAGGAGCAGAGCAGCGCCAGCAGGACGAGCAGAAAATAGTACAGGCGAGCGCGCAGACGGGACGGGATCATGAGGTCTCCTGGGTCAACCAGTCGAGATAAGGCTGATGACCCTGGCTGACGGGCAGCGCCAGGATCTCCGGCAGCTCGTAGGGGTGATTCTCGAGGATGCACTGGCGCAGGGGCTCGAACAGCCCGCTCCTCGACTTGATGATGAGCTGGATTTCACGGCTGCGTTCAATCTTGCCCTGCCAGCGATAGACGGAGGTGAGCCCCGGCAGCTGGTTGATGCAGGCGGCGAGGTGTCCGGTCAGCAGTCGTTCGCAGATGCGTTCTGCACTGGCTTCATCCGGGCAGGTGCATAGCACCAGAATAGCGTCGGTCATGGCGTGAAAATCTCGTCAGAATGGGTTGAAACAGGCCCATAAACCAGAGGCTACTATACCTAGCAGCCGCATAAATAGCACCCGCCGTGCATGTCCTGCGAGGCCGCCAAATAAGTGATGCGCCCGAGATAGACGCTATGAAAAGGACAGGGCAGAATGAGCTGGCTTGTTCCCATTCGACGTAAGGAAATGTATGACCCAACAGAATGAGCAGCAGAGAAACCGCATGTTGAGCCTGTTGCGCGAAGGTGAGCGCCGTATGTTGGTGCAACTGGCCGGTCTGCTGCGTACCAGTGCCGATGAAATCAATGCCGAGCTGGAAAAAGAGGAGCTGCTGGCTGCCCTGGATCAACCCGTCACGGTGGAGTATCTCAACGGCGTGGTGCAACACCATCTGTTCGAGCGTCTGCACAAGGGGGATATGGTGGCGGCCCAGCGCATGCTGACCCAGTACCAGAGCAAGCTCGAGGCCCTGCTGGCACAAGAATCAGCCGAGGCAGAGGCCCCGGCCGACGAGGTGAAGGCACAAGCCTGATCGCCCGGCAGGCCCGGCGCCTTGTCCTCCCGGCGCCATCATGCCGCGTCGCATGGTGGTGCCTCGTAAACCTGCCGATGTTTCTCTCGCTTAACCCAGTGCGTTCTGCTGCACCCGAGCCGGGATGGGGAACAGCTTGTCATAGCTCCAGTTGTAGACGAAGGCATAGACCAGATAGAACAGCACGAAGCCCAGATCCAGCACCAGCGCCTCCAGCAGGCCGATATTGAGCCACCAGGACATCACCGGCAGAGCGACGACCAGCAGGCCTCCCTCGAAGCCGAAGGTATGCAGCACCCGTTGCCACAGCGTCTTGTGAGTATGGCCCTGGTAGCGCAGCAGCAGCTTGTCCACCCCGATGTTGTAGGCATAGTTCCAGACGGTGGCGACCACCGAGAAGAACAGGGCCAGCGGGCCCATGTGATTGAGGCCGACGCCGGTGACCCAGCTTGCCAGAGGGGCCGCGATCAGCAGGCCAATGAGCTCGAAGCCAATGGCGTGGCGCAGACGATCACGAGTATTACGCATCTTCAGTCTCCTTTTCTTGATGGCTGAATCTCTATGGCGGCCAATTTAGCGCTTATATTGGATAGATTCACGTTGGTATCTATCGCTAAAATAGATGGATGAGACGCCCCACCATCACAGGAACAGGCCGATGAACCCCTCTCTGGAACAACTCAAGGCGCTGCTGGCGGCAGCGGAGACGGGCTCCTTCTCGGCGGCGGCACGCAAGCTGGGCAAGGCGCAGTCGGTGGTGAGCACCGCCATCGCCAATCTGGAGATCGATCTCGGCCTGGAGCTGTTCGACCGCAGTGGCCGCTACCCCGTGCTGACCGAGGCGGGGGCCCGCATCAGCCAGGAGGCCGGCATCCTGCTGGCCCAGAGCGAGCGGCTGCAGGCGATCGCGGGGGAGCTGACCACCGGCATCGAATCGCGGCTCACCCTGGCCATCGACGATGACTCCCACCTGCCCTGGCTCGGTTCCCTGCTGGAGGAGTTCGCCGCCCGTTACCCGACGGTGGAGCTGGAGCTGCTGTTCCCGCTGATGGAGGATCTGACCGAACTGCTCAAGAGCGGCCGCGCCCAGCTCGGCATCAGCTATCAAAAGGAGCAGCCGGAGCGGGAGCTCGTCGCTCGCTCGCTCGGGGTCGTCAGCATGCCGCTGGTGGTCTCCCCGGATCACCCGCTGGCCCACAAGGTGCCGTTGCGGGAGAGCGACCTGCAGGGCGCACGCCAGCTGATGGTGACGGGGCGGCGGGAGGGGACGGAGCGCCATCGCTTCCGCCTCTCGTCCCAGGTGTGGTGGGTCGAGGGGGATCTGGGCATCCTGGAGCTGGTGAAACTGGGGCTGGGGTGGGCCGCCATCCCCGACTTCCTGCTGCATCGGCCGCTGGCCAGGGGAGAGGTGGTGATACTGGAGCCCGACTTTCTCGCGAGCCAGGCGTTGGGGCTGGAGTTGCAGTGGTATCGCGCTCGCCCGCTGGGGCTGGCGGGGCGCTGGCTGAAAGAGGCACTGCTGGCGCGGGTGCCTCGCTAGTGCCTCTGGCTGTCGATCGGGGTCAGTCGATCAGGGAATAGGGCAGGGGTCGCAGGCTGAGGCTGGAGGCTTCCTCCTGCTTGAGGCGGAATTGGGCGTCGGCCTCGGTGTCCTTGGGCAGCACGGCGGTGATCCACAGCTGTCCCTCCTGCTGCCAGGCGTTGAGCACCATACCACTGCGGCGCCAGTTGTCACCGAGGCGGAGCTCCAGGGGATCGCCGCTGGCGACGGGCGTGCTGGCTGTCCCCGCCAGCACGAACAGGGCGCGGTTGTTGGCGCCACGATACTTGGCGCGGGCGACGATCTCCTGCCCCATGTAACAGCCCTTGGTGAAGCTGATGCCATCCAGCGCCTGCAGGTTCAGCATCTGCGGAATGTATTCCCCCTGATGCACCGCCTCCAGGTGCGGCAAGCCCGCCTTGATCTCCAGCCCCCACCAGAGCGACTCGCTGCCGGTGGGCAAGTCGATGGTCAGTGGCTGCTCGCTCACCAGCAGCCAGCGATCCGCCTCGACCCGCACCGCCATGCCGCCTTCGATGAGGCCGGTTTCCTGAAGGCCATATCGCGTCGCGATCCAGCCATCCGTGCCCTGACCGGCCACCCCGACCGCCTGACCGTGGTTCTCACCTATCTCTACCTTGGCGAACACCGCAAACTTCTTGAGCTCCGGCAGCTGGCGCACCAGCACCGAGGGCTTGGTCAGCAGCAGCAGACGATCCGCCAGGCAGAGCAGGCGAAAATCGCTCCACAGCTTGCCCTTGGGATCGCAGTGACCGCCGAGGCTGCTCTGGCCCGGTTGCAGCGCGTTGACGTCGCAGGTGACCTGGCCTTGCAGATACTTGGTGCGGTCCTGACCGCTGAGGCTGGTGATGGCGAGGTCGGTGAGGGAGAAAAGGGTTGGCTCGGTGGGTAAAACAGGGATTGGCAGGCTCACGATGACATTCCAGAGGCAGAAAGTGTGTGACCTGCATGGTAAAGACGGAAGGAATGTTTGTCAGCCGGAAAATCCAGCTGCTACCATTCCCGGGTCTTTGTAAGGAGAGTTCCATGTTGAGCCCAATTGAAAAGTCCCGCCTGAAATGGGCCTGCCGCCGTGGCATGCTCGAGCTGGATGTGATCTTTATGCCTTTTCTCGAACATGAGTTCGACGGCCTGAGCGACGAGCAACAGCAGACCTTCATCCGCCTGCTGGCGTGCGAGGATCCCGAGTTGTTCCGTTGGAGCATGGGCCACGGCGTGCCGGAAGATCCCGCGTTCGCCGCCATGATCCCGCTGATCCTGGAACGCAACCAGGCCCGTCACGACAATCTGCGCTGACCCCCGTACCTGACGCGCAACCAGAGCCATCATGACTGACGGCACCGCCGCCCGGACGCGGGTACCAATGCCCGTTCTCGTCTCTCGCCAGCAGCTTTGCCTGCTGTGCCTCCTGTTTCTGTTGTTGCTCTGGCCCACCGCCAGCCTGATCCAGGGCTGGCAGTGGGGCCTGTTCCTGCCCTGCTGGCTGGCGGCGCTCTGGCTCGCCTGGCGCCGCGCCCTGCAAGTGCAGGGGGAGCTGATCTGGGATGGGGAATGGTTGGCGTGGCAGGGGCGACGCTACCGGCTTGGCCCCCGTTGCCGCGTGCTGCCCGGCGTGCTCTGGCTGCAACTGCAGGGGGAGGGGTCTGGGCTTCGGCTCTGGCTCTTCTCCGATGCGCTGGCGCCGGCGCACTACCGCATGCTGGCTCGCACCATCCAGCTCGCGCCACCCCGCTAGTCCTCTTCCAATCCCCATTGTCCTTCCATAAATTGCCCTTCCATAAACAGATGACCCCGCCGAAGCGGGGTCATCTGGGGGGCATTCGGGTCGTTCAGTCCCTGTCAGGCGTCAGCACCGTCGGTTTGGAGTCCGGCTGTAGATCCGGGTAGTCCAGGTTGTAATGCAGGCCGCGGGACTCCTTGCGCTGCAGGGCGCAGTTGACGATGAGCTCGGCCACCTGCAACAGGTTGCGCAGCTCCAGCAGGTTGTTGGAGACCCGGAAGTTCGCGTAGTACTCCTGCACCTCCTGCTTGAGCAAGTCGATGCGGCGCTTGGCGCGGGCGAGGCGCTTGTTGGTGCGCACTATCCCCACGTAGTCCCACATCATCAGCCGCAGCTCGTGCCAGTTGTGCTGGATCACCACCTGCTCGTCCGAGTCGTCCACCTGACTCTCGTCCCAGGCGGGCAACTTGGGCGGCTCCACGCTCTTTGGCAGCTTGCCCAGAATGTCGGCCCCCGCCTGATGGGCGTAGACCACGCATTCCAGCAGCGAGTTGGAGGCCATGCGGTTGGCGCCGTGCAGACCGGTGTAGGTCACCTCGCCGATGGCGTAGAGGCCGGGAACATCGGTCTGGCCATTGTTGTCGATCATCACGCCGCCACAGGTGTAGTGGGCCGCCGGCACGATGGGCATGGGCTCCTTGGTGATGTCGATGCCGACCGCAAGGCAGCGCTCGTGGATGGTCGGAAAGTGCTTGATGATGAAGTCCGCCGGCTTGTGGCTGATGTCCAGATACATGCAGTCGGCCCCGAGTCGTTTCATCTCGTGGTCGATGGCGCGCGCGACGATGTCACGGGGCGCCAGCTCCTCTCTGGGATCAAAATCCGACATGAAGCGGCTGCCGTCGGGGCGGCGCAGATAGGCTCCCTCGCCACGCAGTGCCTCGGTCAGCAGGAAGTTGGGATCCTCCGGGTGGAACAGGCTGGTGGGGTGGAACTGGTTGAACTCCAGGTTTGCCACCCGACAGCCGGCGCGCCAGGCCATGGCGATGCCATCGCCGGAGCTCACATCCGGGTTGGAGGTGTATTGATACACCTTGGAGGCGCCGCCGGTGGCCAGCGCCACGAAGCGGGCGCGGATCACCTCGACCTGCTCGACGTTGCGGTTCCAGACGTAGGCGCCAAGCACCTTGTTGCCCGGCAGGTTCAGCTTGCGGGTGGTGATGAGATCGACCGCGTTGAAGCGCTCCATCAGCCGGATGTTGGGATGGGCCCGCACCTGATCGATCAGGGTGAGCTGCACCGCCTTGCCGGTGGCATCGGCCGCGTGGAAGATGCGGCGATGGCTGTGACCCCCTTCCCGGGTCAGGTGATAGTGGGATTCGCCCTCGGCATCCTCTTCCTGATCGAAGGGGACTCCTTGCTGGATCAGCCACTGGATGGAGTCGCGGGCGTTGCGGGCGGTGAACTCCACCACGGCCGGGTCACACAACCCGGCGCCGGCGTTGAGCGTGTCGCTCACATGAGATTCGATGCTGTCGGTCTCGTCGAACACGGCAGCGATGCCTCCTTGCGCATAGAAAGTGGCCCCTTCACTGATGGGCCCCTTGCTCAGAACCAGGACTTTGGCCTGGTCTGCCAATCGCAATGCGAGGGACAGACCGGCGGCACCGCTGCCAATGATCAGTACGTCGCAAAGGTATTCAACACTTGCTTTCATAAGTATCATTGGCCTGGATTAAGAACTGGCCCCATGGTAGCCCAAGGGGGGTTGTGATGCAGCCCGCATCACATTTTTTTCAATGCAAGCGAACTTTCTCTGATTCCTCCTGTCTGAACTTGTGCGCTTAGGAAGGGCCGGAAAAGAAAAACGATAACCTGATGGGGGTTTTACGGCTCTGATGAGCGACCAGAATCTACTGGACGAACAGCTGGTTGAACGGGTCCAGCGTGGCGATAAAAATGCATTCAACCTGCTGGTAAAAAAATACCAGCATAAGGTGGTCAACCTGGTGGCCAGGTATGTCAACAATCCGGGCGATGTACCGGATGTGGCGCAGGAGGCCTTCATCAAGGCTTACCGTGCGTTGCCGACATTCCGTGGCGAGAGCGCGTTTTACACTTGGTTGTACCGGATCGCCGTCAACACGGCCAAAAATTACCTGACGTCACAGGGGCGCAGACCGCCCAGCAGTGATGTCGAAGCAGATGAGGCTGAATATTATGGTGGTGGTGAAGCCTTGCAAGAGGTGGCTACCCCGGAAAACCTGGTGCTGACCGACGAGATCAAGCGCACCGTGTTCACCGCCATAGAAGCCTTGCCTGAAGACTTGAGAACAGCGATCACCCTTCGTGAAATGGAAGGTCTGAGCTACGAAGAGATTGCGGAGATCATGGATTGTCCGGTCGGTACGGTGAGATCCCGCATCTTCCGGGCGAGGGAAGCAATCGATAAAAAGCTGCAACCTCTGATCGAGAATTAAAACTGGGGAAAGACAGGCAAACTTATGGCAAATAAAGAGCAACTTTCAGCCCTGATGGATGGCGACCTGAGTGAGGTGGAGGTACTGGATGAGCTGGGAATGGATCCAGCCTTGCAGGATACTTGGACTCGTTACCATCTGATCGGTGATGCCATGCGGGGCGACCTCCCGGTCAATCTGCAACTGGATCTCAGCGACAGCATCATGCTGGCGCTGGAAGACGAGCCGACCATTCTGGCACCCAAGCCGGTGCAGACTGCCACGCCGCAGGTTCACACCACCGCCAAGGTGTTACCGCTGATCCGCCGCTTCGGCCAACAGATGGGGCAGTACGCCATCGCCGCATCGGTTGCCGCCGCCGTCATCTTCGGGGTGCAGCAGTATCAAGGCAGCGACGGCATGCCGGCCAATCCGGTGCTCAACACCATACCGGTAGGCGGCAGTGCGGCGCCGGTGAGCGTGCATTATCCGCAGGATGGCAACCGCGCCACCACTCGCCAGCAAGGGCTGAGCGAGCAGCAGATGCAAGAGCAACGCGAGCGGATCAATGCCTTCTTGCGAGATCACCAATTGCAACAACGTCTGCTGCAAGACAAGCAGATCCAGGAATAACGCATTTTTAGGGATCAGATCGTGCGCCAGTCCAGCCGTGTCCTGCTGGCCTCTCTCCTGCTGATTTGTGCCAAGGCCTCGGCCGACGATCTGTCGGCCGAGGCCTTGTTGCAGCAGATGCAGAGTGCCGTTTCGCATCAGAATTTCGAGTTATCCATGGTCAAGGCCCGTCAGGGTCGCCTCGAGCCCATTCGCTTCAGTCACGGGGTGATCGATGGCAAGGAGGTCGCTCATCTGAGCTACCTCGATGGCAAGACGGTGGAATATCTGCAACGCCAGAACGAATACACCTTCTTCGAAAACACCCACGAGCCCTATACCCTCAAGGGCGCCCGCTTCCCCGGTGTCTGGTCGAGCCTGGTGAAGATGCCGCTGCCGAGGGTGCTGGAGAGCTATGACCCCGTGCTGGCCGGCCGCAGCCGGGTGGCCGGTCTGGTCGCAAAAGTGGTGAGGCTGGTGCCGAAAGAGGCAGACAAGTACGGTTTCGTGCTCTGGGTTGACGAGCAGAGTCATCTGTTGCTGCGGGTCGACATGGTGGATCGGGAAGGCAACCTGGTAGAGCAAGTGCTTGGGGTGGATCTGGACAGGCAGTCGACACCGGCGCCCTGGCTGGTGACCCTGGCCAACAGCAAGCTGCCGGAGGCACTGGCGCTGGAAGATGCCTATCCCACACCCCAGCAGACCCTGAGCTGGCACCTGACCTGGTTACCGGGTGGATTCAAGGTACTCTCTCAGGATCGGCACCAGCTGGTCAGCACCAGCCAGCCGGTGGACTACATGATGCTCTCCGACGGCCTGGTGGATCTCTCCGTCTATGTCTCCCGGGTCGATCCCAAGCAGGCGGTGCGCCAGCAGCTGATACGCCAGGGTGCCACTTCGCTGGTGAGTTATGTCAACGAGGTCGGGGTGGAAATCACCGTGGTGGGCGAGGTCCCGGCTGAGACCGCAAAGCGCATCGCCGAATCGGTGCAGCCACTGGCCCGCAACGAGGCGGTGCAATAAAGCTCCCTGCGAGATACACCTATTTGGCTTGCCGCGGCGGGACGGGCGTGTTCAGATTGGATAAATCCATTGCTGTTAGTCTGGAGCCGTCAGGTGAGTACTATGAGTGAAGAACTGGCGACCGTGGTGGCCATCGAGGGAACTCATGCCTGGGTGGAGTGCGAACGGCGCTCCGCCTGCAGCGGCTGCCATCAGCAGTCCAACTGCGGCACCGGCACCGTTGCCAAGGCCTTTCCCATCAAGTCGCAGCGGCTGCGGGTCGCCCTCACCGGCGAGGTCATGGTTGGCCAGCAGATCCGGCTCGGTATTCCCCAGGCGAGCATCCTGCGCGGTGCGGCCTTGGTCTATGTACTGCCGCTGTTCTGCCTGCTGCTCGGTGCCATCCTTGGGCAGCTCTGGCTGGCTCCGCTGTTGTCGGCGGGCGAGGGGGTGACCATCCTCAGCTGTCTGCTCGGTGGGACCTTCGGTTTTTTACTGGTTCGTTACTTTTCCGCAAGGCTCGAGCAAGGGGAATATGGCCCCCGCATGCTCGGTGTGGTACTCAGTACCCGAAACCTCTCCTGACACCGGCCAGATTTGATTTCTGGCTCTTTCATGCTCGGCGTGGTGCTCACTGCCCCGCCAGCGCTTGATTGGCAAGGCGCTATTTGTGGTGCCCGTCGACTAAAGATTGGCCGTCGACCGGGTTATCCAGTAAAATCCTGCCCTCATATCCGACCCTAACTTAATTTTGAGTGATTCTTGCTCGATGAAACACATTCGTAACTTTTCGATTATTGCGCACATCGACCACGGTAAATCGACCCTGTCGGACCGTCTGATCCAGACTTGTGGCGGCCTGTCCGACCGCGAGATGCAGGCTCAGGTGCTTGACTCCATGGATCTGGAGCGCGAGCGCGGCATTACCATCAAAGCACAGAGTGTGACCCTGAACTACCAGGCACAAGACGGTAACACCTACCAGCTGAACTTTATCGACACCCCCGGCCACGTGGATTTCTCCTACGAGGTTTCCCGCTCATTGGCGGCCTGTGAAGGGGCGCTGCTGGTGGTGGATGCCGGTCAGGGGGTTGAGGCACAGACTCTGGCCAACTGCTACACCGCCATGGAGATGGAGCTGGAAGTGGTGCCGATCCTCAACAAGATCGACCTGCCGGCCGCCGAACCCGAGCGGGTCGCCGAAGAGATCGAAGACATCGTCGGTATCGACGCCATGGAGGCGGTGCGTTGCTCCGCCAAGACCGGCCTCGGGGTCGATCTGGTGCTCGAAGAGATAGTGGCCCGCATCCCGGCGCCTATCGGTGATCCCGATGCCCCGCTGCAGGCGCTGATCATCGACTCCTGGTTTGACTCCTACCTCGGCGTCGTCTCTCTGGTGCGCATCAAGAACGGTTCGCTCAAGAAGAATGACAAGATCAAGGTGATGAGCACCGGTCAGGTGTGGGGCGTCGATCGCATCGGTATCTTCACCCCCAAGCAGGTGGATACCCAAGGGCTGGGTTGCGGCGAGGTAGGTTGGGTCGTCTGCGGCATCAAGGACATCCACGGCGCGCCCGTGGGCGATACCCTGACCCAGGCCAAGAACGGTGCCGAGAAGGCGCTGACGGGCTTCAAGAAGGTCAAGCCGCAGGTGTATGCGGGCCTGTTCCCCATCTCCAGCGATGACTACGAGTCGTTCCGTGATGCGCTGGACAAGCTGTCCCTCAACGATGCCTCCCTGTTCTTCGAACCGGAAAGCTCCACCGCGCTGGGCTTCGGCTTCCGTTGTGGCTTCCTCGGCATGCTGCACATGGAGATCATCCAGGAGCGGCTGGAGCGGGAATACGATCTGGATCTGATCACCACGGCGCCGACCGTCGTGTATGAAATCGAGCTGAACGACGGCTCGACCATCCACATCGACAGCCCGTCAGCCATGCCTGCGGTGAACAACATCAAGGAGATGCGCGAGCCCATCGCCGAGTGCAACATCCTGCTGCCGCAGGAATACATGGGCAACGTCATCACCCTCTGTATCGAGAAGCGTGGCGTGCAGACCAACATGGTCTACCACGGCAAGCAGGTGGCGCTGACCTACGAGATCCCGATGGCGGAAGTGGTGCTCGACTTCTTCGACCGCCTCAAGTCCACCAGTCGCGGCTACGCCTCGCTGGATTACGGCTTCAAGCGCTTCGAGACTTCCGACATGGTGCGCCTCGACATCATGATCAACGGTGAGCGCGTCGATGCCCTGGCCATCATCACCCACAAGGAGAACGCCCAGTATCGCGGTCGCCAGGTGGTGGAGAAAATGCGTGAGCTGATCCCGCGCCAGATGTTCGACATCGCCATCCAGGCGTCCATCGGCAACCAGATCATCGCTCGCAGCACCGTCAAGGCCCTGCGCAAAGACGTGACCGCCAAGTGTTACGGCGGTGACGTGAGCCGGAAGAAGAAGCTGTTGAACAAGCAGAAAGAAGGCAAGAAGCGGATGAAGTCTGTCGGCCGTGTCGACGTGCCGCAAGAGGCCTTCCTCGCTATCCTCCACGTTGGCAAGGACTAACTAGATGGCAAGCACCTTTTCCCTGATCCTGGCGATTGTCACCGTCCTGACCGGCATCATCTGGACCGTCGACAAGCTGGTCTGGTCCAAGCAACGGGCGGCCAAGATTGCGGCGGCCCGTGCCAATGCCGGCCCGAATGTTGACGAGAGGACGCTGGCCAAGGTCGCCCCCATGCCGGTCTGGATTGAACAGACGGGTGGAGTCTTCCCGGTCATCGCGTTGGTGCTGATCCTGCGTTCCTTCATCTTTGAGCCGTTCCAGATCCCGTCCGGCTCCATGATGCCGACCCTGCTGGTGGGCGACTTCATCCTGGTGGAGAAGTTTGCTTACGGCCTCAAGGATCCGGTGACCAACACCCAGTTCCTCGAGACAGGCAAGCCTGAGCGCGGCGACGTGGTGGTGTTCAAGTATCCGTTGGATACCCGGGTGGACTACATCAAGCGGGTGGTCGGCATGCCGGGGGACAGGGTCATCTATCGCAACAAGGAGCTGATGATCAGACCCAAGTGCGAGGAGCAGGAAGGGAAAACGTGCCCGGGCTTCAAGAAGCTCGATGTCAAGTTTGAACAACGGGGCGAGTTCAGTCAGATGGGGATCCCGCTGGCTCGCTACACCGAACAGCTCGGAACCGTCCCTCACGAGACCCTGCGCAATCCCCTGATGCCGGATCTGGTGGATCGCTATTACCGTCAACCGGGCACCTACCCGGATGAGTGGGTGGTGCCGGAAGGCCACTATTTCGTGATGGGTGACAACCGCGACAACAGTACCGACAGCCGGTTCTGGGGCTTCGTGCCCGAGCAGAACCTGGTGGGCAAGGCGGTTGCCATCTGGATCAGTTTCGAATTTGAGCGCGAAGAAGGTTCCAGCTTGCCAAGCTGGGTGCCGACTGGCGTGCGCTTCAACCGCATCGGCGGAATACAGTAAATGAATATCAAGATGAACAGACTGCAGTCCCGTCTCGGGCATGTCTTTCAGGATCAGGACCGACTGACCCGTGCGCTGACTCACCGCAGCGCCGGTTCCCGTCACAACGAGCGACTGGAATTTCTGGGTGACTCCATCCTGAGTCTGGTGATTGCCGACGAGCTGTTCCACCGCTTCCCGCAAGCGGCGGAAGGGGATCTCAGCCGGATGCGCGCCACCCTGGTGCGCGAGAAGACCCTGGCCGAGCTCGGTCGGGAGTTCGACCTCGGCGATCACCTGATCCTGGGGCCGGGCGAGCTGAAGAGTGGCGGATTCCGCCGCGAATCCATTCTGGCCGACACGGTCGAGGCGGTGATCGGTGCCGTCTATCTGGATACCAATCTGGAGACGGTGCGGACTCTGCTGCTCAGCTGGTACGCCAGCCGCCTGGACGAGATAAAACCAGGCATAGAGCAGAAGGATCCCAAGACCCGTCTGCAGGAAATTTTGCAGGGAACCCGCAAATCCCTGCCGACCTACACAGTGACCAACGTCAAGGGCGAAGCCCACAACCAGGAATTCACCGTCCAGTGTGACGTGGATGGCCTGGCGGGTCCGCTGGTCGGGGTCGGCACCAGCCGTCGCAAGGCCGAACAGGCCGCGGCGCAGCAAGCATTGGAAAAACTGTCATGACAGATACGACATATTGCGGCTTTGTCGCCATCGTGGGCCGCCCCAACGTGGGCAAGTCCACCCTGCTCAACAAGCTGCTCGGCCAGAAGGTCAGCATCACCTCGAAGAAACCCCAGACCACCCGTCACCGGATTTTGGGGATCGACACCGAGGACAACTATCAAACCATCTTCGTGGATACCCCGGGTCTGCACATCGAGGAGAAGCGGGCCATCAACCGGTTGATGAACCGCGCTGCCACCAGTTCGCTGGGGGACGTGGCCATGGTGGTATTCATGGTCGACGGCACCCACTGGACCAAGGATGACGAGATGGTGCTCGGCAAGTTGCGCCACCTGCCCTGTCCCGTGGTGCTGGCGGTCAACAAGGTCGACAACGTCAAGGAGAAGGAAGACCTGCTGCCCCACCTGGAGTGGCTCGGTCAGCAGATGAACTTCGCCCACATCCTGCCCATCAGTGCCGAGAAGGGCACCAACGTGGAGAAGATCCGCGAGTGGGCCAAGGATCTGCTGCCGGAGAACAACCACTTCTTCCCGGAAGACTACGTGACCGATCGCTCGTCCCGCTTCATGGCGTCCGAGATCATCCGCGAGAAGCTGATGCGCTTCACCGGTGAGGAGCTGCCTTACTCGGTGACGGTGGAGATCGAGCGCTTCAAGGTCGAGGAGAATGGTCTGTACCACATCCACGGCCTGATCCTGGTGGAGCGTGACGGCCAGAAGAAGATGGTCATCGGCAACAAGGGCGAGAAGATCAAGACCATAGGCACAGAGGCACGGCTCGACATGGAGCGATTGTTCCAAAACAAGGTGCATCTGGAGCTGTGGGTCAAGGTCAAATCCGGCTGGGCCGATGACGAGCGCGCCCTGCGCAGTCTCGGCTATGGCGACGACTAAGTGGCGATGAGCGATTGCTGAGTCCGGCTTTCGTCATCCACAGTCGGCCCTATCGGGAGACCAGTCAGCTGGTCGAGGTTTTCACCCAGGATAGTGGCCGCTTTACCCTGGTGGCTCGCGGTTCTCGCGGGCCACGCTCCCCTCTGAAGGGGCTGCTACAACCCTTCTCCTTTCTCACTCTGAGTTGGCGCGGCAAGGGGGATCTCAAGAATCTCGCCCAGGTCGAATGTCCAGATCACTCTCTGCGGCTCGGCGGCGATCGCCTGTTCTACGGCCTCTACCTGAACGAGCTGGTCTACTACCTGCTGGAAGCCCATACCCCCTTCCCCGAGGTGTTCGACGCCTATGCCCGCGCCCTGATGGCGCTGGCGGATGGTGAGACCCCGGAGCTGCCCCTGCGCCGCTTCGAGTTCCTGCTATTGCAGGCGCTCGGCTATGCGGTGGATTTTGAATACGCCGCCGACGACGAATCCCCGATCCAGCCAGCCCTGCTGTATGGCTTCGAGCGCGAGCTCGGCTTTGTCGCTTGCGAGCGGGCGCCGGATCCCCGTACCCTGTTCCTCGGCGCCCACCTGCTGGCCTTCGCCGAGGGGCGTTTCGACACGCCCCCCTTGCTGCAGGCGGCCAAGCGGTTCAGCCGGCTGGCACTGCAGCCCTATCTCGGCAAGCGTCAGTTGAAGAGTCGGGAGCTGTTTTTGAAACGTCGAGGCAGTGTTTCTGGCTGATATGGATTAATGTGGTGATTCTTTATATGGATAAATGCGCCGCATAAAGAGAGAAATACTGGCGTTCGTGGGCGCGTCCTGCCCCGGGCGAACCATGGATTGACGAGGCTGGCGCAGTCGCCAGCCCGAACAGATGACCTGTATCAAGGAGTAAGCAATGAGCGAGATCTACCTGGGTGTGAACATCGACCACATCGCCACCCTGCGCAATGCCCGCGGTACCCAGTACCCGGATCCAGTGCAAGCCGCCTTCGTGGCCGAGCAGGCCGGTGCCGATGGCATCACGGTTCACCTGCGGGAAGATCGCCGCCACATCACCGACCGTGATGTCGAGGTCCTGCGCCAGACTATCCAGACCAGGATGAACCTGGAGATGGCGGTGACCGAGGAGATGATCGGCATCGCGCAGCGCATCCAGCCCCAGTTCGTTTGCCTGGTACCGGAGAAGCGCACCGAGGTGACCACCGAGGGTGGCCTGGACGTGGCCGGCCAGCTCGACAAGATCACCGATGCGGTGACCCGTCTGGCCGCCGCCGGTGCCCAGGTGTCCCTGTTCATCGACGCGGATCCGCTGCAGATCGACGCCGCCGCCGCGAGTGGCGCCCCCTTCATCGAGATCCACACCGGCCGTTACGCCGATGCCACCACGGATGCGGAGCGCAACGCCGAGTTCAAGCGTATCGCCGCCGGTGCCTCCTATGCCGCTGGCAAGGGGCTCAAGGTCAATGCCGGCCACGGCCTGCACTACCACAACGTCAAGGCCATCGCCGCCATCCCCGAGCTCTATGAACTCAACATCGGCCACGCCATCATCGGCCGCGCCGCCTTCGACGGTCTGGCCAAGGCGGTCAGCGACATGCGTCTGCTGATGCAGGAAGCCCGCCAAGGGATCTGATGCCGGATTATCGGGATCGAACGAACAAGGGACGCCACGGCGTCCTTTGTTGTTTTCGGGCGTTCAGGTCAGGAAGATCCATTGAAGGGCTGGCAAGTCACGGGCCAGCAATGCCATCAGAAACCTTTGTTGGGGACCGGTATCTGGTTCACCGCCGATGGCGGCCGGGAAAGGCGATTCAAGGAGCCGGGAAGTAACGCTCGAGCAATGTCGTGAGGATGGCTTGGCTCTCCGCATCCGGCTCGCCACTGACCAGGGTGGGGCGAAAATGGAGCTGGAAGGCGCGCAGCACGGCGCGGCTCTGCGCATCCCAGTCACCGCTGGGGGTGATGCCATAGCCGTAGCGAGCCAGGTTCTGCTGCCATTGCAGGGCATCCCAGACGGGCAACTGACTTGCGCGCAGGGCCGTCACCCTGGCCTCGTCAGGCCAGGCACCGACGCCATAGGTCAGTGCAAGCTCACGCCAGGGGAACAGCGGGCCGGGATCTTGCTTGCGCTCGGGGGCGACGTCGCTGTGACCCAGCACCTGGGTTGGCGGTATCCGGTAACGATGCACCAGGTCGCGTGCCAACGCGCCGACGGCGGCGATCTGGGCGGGGGTATAGGGCTGCCAGTGGCGCAGTTGGGCGGGCAGCTGCGCCTCCCGCTCGTCGTACCCCAGGTTGACTATCTCGATGCCGAGGGAACTGGCGTTGAGCCCCGCATACTGCTGCCAGCGGCTGCGGCCCGCATGCCAGGCGCGCTGGCTGTCGGGCACCAGCTGATAGACGGGGAGCGGGCGTTGCTCAGTGTCGCGCGGGACAAGATAGTGGGCACTCACCTTGTGCTCGGGCTCGGTCAGCAGGCGCAGGGAGTGGTCGTCGTCTTCGTCGGTATAGTGCAGGATCAGGAAGGCGATACGCTCATTCTGGCTGGCGCTGACATGACGGCTGGAGAGCTGATAGGGGGCGGGCTGACAGGCCGTCAGCCACAGGCAAAGGAACAGCAGCAGGGGTTGCCGCAAACCAGGCCTGGAGGCTGGCCAGCGTCGTTCACTCATCCGGGCAGACTGAGCACAACGACGCTGGCCCATGGCTCAGACGCGGTACTTGGCAGTGAGACCGATGAGGAAGTTGCGCAGGATCTGATCCCCGCAATCCTGATAGTGCTTGTGATCCTTGGAGCGGAACAGGGCACTGAGCTCGGACTTGGACAGGTTGAAGTTGGCCAGCTTGAGGGTGCTGAGCATGTCCTCTTCTTTGTAGTCCAGACCGATCCGCAGCTTGCGCAGGATCAGGTTGTTGTTGATCCGGTTCGGGATCACCTGGGCGGGGGCGCCTTCCCGCACGCCACGTCGCACGGCGATAAAGCCGTCGAGGAACTGGCTCAGGGCCGCATCGGGACAGGCGACAAAGCCGGCTTCTGCCGCTTCCTCTTCCGTTGCGCCTTTTAGCATCCAGCTGTGCAGTTGGGCGTGATCGACGGTCAGATTGCCCTTGGCAAACATCTCGACCATCTGGTCATTGCTGATGGTGAGGGCGTAGCGCAGACGGCGCAGAATATCGTTATTGGTCATGTTGACTCCTGTGGAAACGGCGCGATTTTACCATCTGTCAGGCTTACCGCCATAAAAAGCGGGCCGCTTTGCCCGATCCCTTGCGAATGCCGCCCAGTGCACCGTGCGATACGCATCATGGTGCCAGTGCTGGTATCCGCTCCTAAAGCAGTTCAGTCGGCCGCGCCGAGGTAGCGGGGCGCCTCCTGGCGCACCTGCTCCAGCGCATCCTGCAGCTCCAGCAGTTCGGGCTCCAGCTCGCTGACCGGCACGCCGTCGCGCAGTTGTTGCTCCAGCTGGGAGAGCAGCCGCTGCAGGCCGGGCACGCCCGAGTAGGCGCAGCCACCGTTGAGTCGGTGCAGCTGGGCCAGCACCTCGGCGTCATCCACCCCGCCTGCCAGCGCGGCCTCCAGCACTGGCTCCACTTCATCGAAGCTGGCCAGCAGCATGCGCAGCATCTCCAGGGCGAGATCTGTCTTGCCGGCGGCCTGGCGCACTGCCAGCGACCAGTCTATCTGCTGATCCCCGTGATTCTGGTGGCGGCGATGGGCGAAGTCGGTGATGAGCTGCATCAGCATGCTCTCGTCGATGGGCTTGGCCAGATA
Organism: Aeromonas sp. TECH754; assembly: GCF_056279295.1. Taxonomy (NCBI): domain Bacteria; kingdom Pseudomonadati; phylum Pseudomonadota; class Gammaproteobacteria; order Aeromonadales; family Aeromonadaceae; genus Aeromonas; species Aeromonas sp. TECH754. The sequence continues at coordinate 4,598,137 of NZ_JBWBRA010000001.1, forward strand.
GTCGTCCATGCCCTGGCGGATCAGCCGCTCCCGCTCACCGGGAATGGCGTGGGCGGTGACCGCCACTATGGGGGTCTCGGTGTTGAGGGAGTGGTGGCGAATAGCCTGGGTGGCGCTGATGCCATCCATGATCGGCATCTGGATATCCATGAAGATGATGTCGAACGGCTGGCTCTGGGCCAGGCTGACCGCCTCCTTGCCGTTCTTGCACACCACCACCTGGCTCACCATCTCCTTGAGCATGGCCGCGATGAGCTTGAGGTTGGCGGCATTGTCATCCACCGCCAGCACCTTGACGTCCTGTACTTTTATCTCCTGCACATGGTGCTGTGATGGGGCGGGCAACAGCGGGCTCCTGGCTGCATCCGGGGAGAGCAGGGCATTGAGCAGCTTGCGATGATTGATGGGCTTGGAGAGGCAATGCTGGGCGCCGTGAGCCTGCATGGCGTCATACAGGGCAGGCTCGTGACTGCTGAGCACCACTATGGTGTTGTGTTGCCCGCTCAGGGCATCGAGGCGGCGGATCACCTGCTGCGGGGTATGCAGGGTGCTGCTGCCGATGATGACGATGTCCTGGCTGTTCATCTCGGGCCAGTCCGCGTCGATGGACAGGGATTGGACATCCAGCTGCCATTCGGTCAGCAAGACGTGCAGGGAGGCGTGGGCGAAGGGATCTGGTTCCAGCAGCCAGACCCGTTTGCCCTGGATCCCGTCCAGCGGCAGCCGGTCGGTCTGGGGCAGGGGGGAGATGTCCAGCTCCAGGTTGAAGGAGAAGACGGAGCCCTTGCCGAATTCGGATTCGAACCGGATCTGGCCGCCCATCTGCTGTACCAGTTTCTGAGTGATGACGAGACCGAGCCCGGTGCCGCCATAGCGGCGCGAGATCGACGAGTCGGCCTGGTTGAAGGCCTGGAACAGCTGGCGTTGCTGCTCCTCGGAGATGCCGATGCCGGTGTCGCGGATCAACACCTTGAGGCGCACCTTGTTGCCGTTGGCGCCGCCGGTCTGCTCGACGCGGACATCCACGTTGCCGCGCTCGGTGAACTTGATGGCGTTGCCGGTGAGGTTGGTCAGCACCTGCTGCAGGCGCATGGGGTCGCCGGTGAGGTAGTCCGGCACCGCGGCATCCACCTGCAAGGAGAGCTCCAACTGCTTGTCGTGGGCGCTGGGGCCCAGCAGGTGCATGGTCTCGTTGAGGGTGTCGCGCAGGCTGAAGGGGATGTGCTCCAGCTGCAACTTGCCGGCCTCGAGCTTCGAGAAATCGAGGATGTCGTTGATGATGCCGAGCAGGTTGCGCGCCGACTTCTCGATGGTCTGCATGTAGTCGGCCTGGTTCGGGGTCAGGCTGGTCTTGAGCAGCTGGCGGGTGAAGCCGATGACGCCGTTGAGCGGGGTACGCAGCTCGTGGGACATGTTGGCAAGGAACTCGGACTTGACCCTGGCCGCCTCCTGCGCCCGCTTCTTCGCCATGTCGAGCTCGACGTTCTGGATCTCTATCTGTTCCAGCGTTTCGCGCAGATCCGAGGTGGCCTGATCGATGTTCTGCTGCATCTCTTCATGGTATTCCGACAGCGCCTTGGCCATGGCGTTGATGCCGTTTTTCAGCATGTCCAGCTCGCCGGTGAGCTGGCCGCTGACCCGGGTATCGAGCCGCCCCTCCCTGATCCGGTGCACCGCCTGCACCATATCGGTGATGGGTTGGGTCACGCTCTTGACCAGCCTGAAGCCGAACAGGGTGCTGATGGCGAGCCCGATGAGCACCATGAGCACGGCGAAGAAGGCGTCCCGGTATTGCAGGACGATGGCCCTGTCGGTGGCCAGCTGCATGGAGATGTAGCCAATCACCGGTGGCTCCAGCTCGCTCGGCAAGGGGAAGCCATCCAGGCTGGTCTCGGCCTGGATCGGGGTACGCAGGATGATGTCGTCGCCGTTGAACGAGACGCTGGTCAACTCCGGGATGGCGGTGCCATCGGGCAGCCGCAGCTGGCCGAAGTCTCTGTGGTAGTTGGAGGTGACGAACAGCTGGTTGTCCTGAGTGAAGACGGCAATGGACTTGATGAAGGGCGAATTCTTGCGATGGGTGAGCCCGATCAGCCGCTTGAGGGACTCGCGACTGTGCTGGGTCATGCCATATTCGCTGGCGATGGCCAGGGGCTCGATGATGTTGATGCCCTGATCAATCAGGTTGTTTTCCAGCTGATGATAGCGGTGGAAGGTGAAATAACCGGCGATCAGTCCGCCGATGACCAGGGTTGGCAATATGGTAAAGGCCAGCACACGGGCTCTGAGGCCATATCTGGTCATGCTGATAAACCGCCGGCGATGAAGGGGGGCAAGAAGATAAGGGTCGTTGCAGCTCGGGCTTTGGGGCCGTATCGGGTCATATCCAGGGGCCACTTATGGTCAGCATTGGCGATAGGGTTGAATGCCACAGTCCGGGCCCTCAGACCGTATTTGGTCATACTATTATTCTTGTGGGACAATGGCCTGCTGCAGATTCCACAATCATGACATAGCCACCTATAGGCACCAAGTTTTATGGCCCAGTTTTTCAAGCCCCAAAAGAAATCCACCCAGCCCCAACGTATTGAATTTACGATAGACAGTCTGGATCACCACTGTGTCGGCATCGGCCGTCATCAGGGCAAGGCCATCTTCGTCGAAGGGGCGCTGCCCGGCGAGCGGATCAAGGCTCGCATCATCGATGACAAGAAGCAGTATGCCCACGCCGCCTTGCAACAGATAGTGACCCCGGCGGCCAATCGCATCGCCCCTTTCTGCGCCCATTATCGTGAGTGCGGCGGTTGCAGCGCCCAGCACCTGAGTGAGGCGGATCAGCAGGCCGCCAAGGAGGCCGGGCTGGTCAGCCTGTTCGAGCGGCTCGGCAACATCCAGGCCCCGGCGCTGGAGCCCGTGCTGACAGGGGAATCCCGTGCCTATCGCCGGGTCTGCCGGCTGGCCATCAAGTTTGACAAGAACGGTCGCTGCACCCGGGTTGGTTTCCGTCGCCGCCAGTCGAGCGATCTGGTGGAGATCACCGGCTGCCCCGTCTTGAGCGCGCCGTTGTCTGCCCTCATCGAGCCGCTGCGGACATGCCTCAATCGCCTCAAGAGCCAGCGTGAGCTGGGTCACGCCGAGTTCATCCAGGCCGAGCAGGGCATCATGATGCTGCTGCGCCACACCGGTCGTCCCAACGAGACGGATCGCGCCCTATTGGTCGAATTCGCCGAGGCTCAGGGTATCGATCTCTATCTGCAGGCGGCGGATGAGCAAATTGAACCGCTGCGCCAGCAATTCCAGCCGAGCTATTCGCTCGATGGTCTGACTCTTGCATTCGCCCCCGGAGACTTCATTCAGGTCAACGGCCCCATCAACCAGAGCATGGTGGCCCAGGCGCTGGCCTGGCTCGGGGCGACCAAGGATGACAAGGTGCTGGATCTGTTCTGTGGCATCGGCAACTTCACCCTGCCGCTGGCCCGTCAGGCCCGCGAGGTGGTGGGAGTCGAAGGGGAGCTGGCCATGGTGGCGCGCGCCGAGGAAAACGCCCGGCGCAATGGCATCGACAACGCTCGGTTCTACAAGGCTGACTTGAGCGGTGACATCGTCGGCATGTCCTGGGCGCGGGAAGGATTTGACCTGGTATTGCTGGACCCGGCCAGACCCGGTGCGCTGGAGGTGATGAGCCACGTGGCGGCACTTTCCCCCAAGCGAGTGGTCTATGTTTCCTGTAACCCGGTGACCCTGGCCAGAGACAGCCAGGTGCTGGTGAAGGAGGGCTACCGGCTGACCCGCTTGGGGATGCTGGACATGTTCCCTCACACCGGCCATCTGGAATCCATGGCACTGTTTGAGAAAAAATAAACGCGTTCATCCGGTCCCGACAGTTGGCATGTTGTAGGGGCTGGATGTGCTCTTGCATATAGGCCAGCTGGAATCCAGAGTGCTGTCTGAGAGAAAATGATTGGGGTAATCTAGACCCGCAGGGATCGGCAAGGTTTGTTGGAGACTCCTGTCACCTTTAAGGATGACATGCCTTGAAAAGTCTCTTGTTTATCCCCATTTGAGACATTCATCAGCTGATGAGGGGCAGGAAAGCACTGGCTTTCGACCCCACAATTTTAAGGATTGATACCATGGTTGCGGTGCGCGATATTCATTTGAAAGACAATTTCACCCTGGAGGAGTGGGTCAGTTCCCTCTCCCTGAGTGAAAGCGACAAGAATCAGCTGCGAACCGCCTACCAGTATTGTCTGACCCTCGGCGACGAGGCGCTCACCAGCCGCCTGCTGGTGCGCGGCGTCGAGATGGTGGGCATTTTGCTGATGCTCAGCATGGATCTCGCCACCCTCAAGGCCGCCATCCTCTACCCCTTCGTCGAAACCGGTCTCCTCAAGCAGGAGAAGGTTGAGGAAGACTTCGGTACCAAGATCGCCAAGCTGGTGGAAGGGGTACTGGAGATGGAGGCCATCCGTTCCCTGCAGACCCTGCATCGCACCGAGACCTCGCCGGAGCAGGTCGACAATGTGCGGCGCATGCTGCTTGCCATGGTCGAGGACGTGCGTGCCGTGGTGATCAAGCTGGCGGAGCGGATCGCCTGCCTGCGGGAAGCGAAGAAGGCGGATGAAGAGACCCGGGTGCTGATGGCCCAGGAGATCACCAACATCTATGCGCCGCTGGCCAACCGGCTCGGTATCGGTCAGCTGAAATGGGAATTGGAGGATCTCGCCTTCCGTTACCTGCACCCGGACACCTACAAGCAGATTGCCAAACAGCTCGACGAGAAACGCCTCGATCGAGAGCGTTACATCCGTGAGTTCGTGCAGTCCCTGCGCGATGCGCTGGCCGAGGCCGGGGTCGAGGCCGAAGTCTATGGCCGACCGAAACACATCTACAGCATCTGGCGCAAGATGCAGAAAAAGCATCTTGAATTCAATGAGTTGTTCGATGTGCGTGCGGTGCGGGTGGTGACCAAACGGCTGCAGGATTGCTACGCGGCGCTCGGCATAGTGCACACCCATTTCCACCATATTCCCCGCGAGTTCGACGATTACGTCGCCAACCCCAAGCCCAACGGTTATCAGTCCATCCATACCGTGGTGGTGGGGGAGGAGGGCAAGACGGTCGAGATCCAGATCCGTACCGATCAGATGCACCAGGATGCCGAACTCGGCGTTGCCGCCCACTGGCGCTACAAAGAAGGGGCCCAGGCCGCCGCCAAGACCAGCACCTTCGAGGACAAGATCGAGTGGCTGCGCAAGCTCCTCGCCTGGCAGGAGGATCTCTCGGAAAGCGGCTCTCTGCTGGACGATCTGCGCAGTCAGGTGTTCGAAGACAGAGTCTATGTGTTCACCCCCAAGGGCGATGTCATCGATCTGCCGGCCGGCGCGACGCCGCTGGACTTCGCCTATCACGTGCACAGCATGATCGGTCACCGCTGCATCGGCACCAAGGTGGATGGCCGCATCGTGCCCTTCACCTATACGCTGCAGACCGGCGATCAGGTCGATGTGATCACCCAGAAGGAGCCGAACCCGAGCCGCGACTGGATGAACCCCAACGCCGGTTTTCTGCGCTCCAGCCGGGCGCGGGCCAAGGTGGCGACCTGGTTCAGGAAGCTGGATCGGGACAAGAACATCGCCGCCGGCAAGGAGTTGCTGGAGAAGGAGCTGGACAGGCACAACCTGACCCTCTCCAAGGTGGACAAGGTGGTGCTGGAGCGCTTCCATGCGGAGGAGCTGGATGACCTGCTGGCCGGTATCGGCAGCGGCGACATTCGCATCAACCAGTTGCTCAACTATCTGGACACCCGCTACAACAAACCGACGGCCGAGGAAGAGGATCGCCGCCTGCTGGCGAAGCTGGAACAGAAGGCCAACGCGCCGTTCCGGCCCAAGCCCAAGGATCATATCGTGGTGGAAGGGGTCGGCAATCTGATGACTCATATCGCCCGCTGCTGCCAGCCCATTCCGGGGGATGGCATCCAGGGCTTCATCACCATGGGCCGCGGCGTCTCCATTCACCGGGAGGATTGCGAGCAGCTCAAGGAGCTGACCCGTCGCAACCCGGAGCGGCTGATCGAAGCGGTCTGGGGGGAGAACTACTCCGGTGGCTACGGTCTCACCATCCGCATCCTCTCCAACGACAGATCCGGCCTGCTGCGTGACATCACGACCGTGCTCGCCAACGAGAAGATCAACGTGATGGGGGTGCGCTCGCGCTCCAACGTGCGTGAGCAGACCGCCGAGATCGACATGGAGCTGGAGATCTACAACATCAACGCCTTCAACCGGGCGCTGTCCAAGCTCAGCCAGCTCAACGACGTGATCAGCGCCAAGCGCCTGTGATATCAACCGACCGGCCCTTGTGGCCGGTTGTTCTTTGACCCTCTTTGATGAAGTGAACCGCTTATGTCCCCACGTTATGATCTGCCCAAACTGCTCGACATCATGGCGCAATTGCGCGACCCGAACGGCGGTTGCCCCTGGGACCTCAAGCAGGATTTCCAGACCATAGTGCCCCATACCCTGGAGGAAGCCTACGAAGTGGCCGACGCCATCGAAACCCGGGATTGGGAGGGATTAAAGGGTGAACTCGGCGATCTGCTGTTTCAGGTAGTGTTCTATGCCCAGCTAGGCAAGGAACGGGGGCTGTTCGATTTTGCCGATATCGTCGATACCGTGAGCGAGAAGCTCATCCGCCGTCATCCCCATGTGTTCGCCGAGGCGAACCTCGAGGACGAACAGGCGGTGAAGCAGAATTGGGAGGCGGAGAAGGCCAAGGAGCGGGCCGCCCTCGATAAAGAGAGCGTGCTGGATGACATTCCGCTGGCGCTGCCGGCCCTGACCCGGGCCGCCAAGATCCAGAAGCGTTGCGCCACCGTCGGCTTCGACTGGAAGACCCTCGGCCCCGTGGTGGACAAGATCCACGAGGAGATCGAGGAGGTGATGGAAGAGGCGCTGATGGTGGATGTGGACGAGGCGCGGGTGAGCGACGAGCTCGGCGACCTGCTGTTTGCCACCGTCAACCTGGTGCGGCATCTTGGCAAGGATCCGGAACAGGTACTGCGCTTTGCCAACGCCAAGTTTGAACGTCGTTTTCGTCAGGTTGAGCAGTTTATTGCCGCGGAAGGCTTGAAAATGACCGATTGCACCCTGGAGAAGCTCGATGCGGCTTGGGACAAGGCCAAGGAAACCGAACAAAGTTGATTTGGCGCAAGACGGGGGGGCGGGGAGCCTGATAGATTTTTGTTCATTGTTTGGGAGAGGGGGTTTTGGTATACTGCTTCCCCGTCCTGCTTCATCCCCGAAGCACCCCTTAAAATTCCCTAAACTTCTTTCAGGTTCAGCATGACGACAAAATATATTTTTGTAACTGGTGGCGTTGTTTCATCCCTCGGCAAAGGCATTGCCGCAGCTTCTCTGGCAGCCATTCTGGAAGCCCGTGGTCTGGATGTGACCATCATGAAACTGGACCCCTATATCAACGTGGATCCGGGCACCATGAGCCCGACCCAGCATGGTGAAGTGTTCGTAACCGAGGACGGGGCCGAGACCGATCTGGATCTGGGTCATTACGAGCGTTTCATCCGCACCAAGATGACCCGTCGCAACAACTTCACCACCGGTCGCATCTACGCCGACGTGCTGCGCAAAGAGCGCCGCGGTGACTACCTGGGCGCCACCATTCAGGTGATCCCGCACATCACCAACGCCATCAAGGAGCGGGTGATTGCCGGTGCCGAAGGCCATCAGGTGGCCATCGTCGAAGTGGGCGGTACCGTGGGCGATATCGAGTCCCTGCCGTTCCTCGAAGCCATTCGTCAGCTGGCCGCTGAAGTGAGCCGCGACAATGCCATGTTCATGCATCTGACCCTGGTGCCTTACCTGGCCGCCGCCGGCGAGGTGAAGACCAAGCCGACCCAGCACTCCGTCAAAGAACTGCTCTCCATCGGGATCCAGCCAGACGTGCTGATCTGCCGCTCCGATCGCGCCATTCCGGCCAACGAGCGTGCCAAGATCGCCCTGTTCTGCAACGTGCCCGAGCGCGCCGTCATCTCCATGAAAGACGTCGACTCCATCTACAAGATCCCGGCGCTGCTGAAGTCCCAGAATCTGGATGACTACTTCATCGCCCGTTTCGGTCTGGCGTGCAAGGAAGCCGACCTGTCCGAGTGGGAACAGGTTGTCTACGAAGAGGCCAACCCGACCGCGGAAGTGACCATCGGCATGGTCGGTAAGTATGTGTCCCTGCCGGATGCCTACAAGTCCGTCAACGAGGCGCTCAAGCACGGTGGCCTGAAGACCCGCCTGTCGGTCAACATCAAGTTCATCGACTCCCAGGACATCGAGACCCGTGGCGCCGAGCTGCTGGACGGTCTGGATGCGATCCTGGTGCCGGGTGGCTTCGGTGAGCGCGGCGTGGAAGGCAAGATCCTGGCGGCGCAATATGCTCGTGAGAACAAGATCCCCTACCTGGGTATCTGCCTCGGCATGCAGGTTGCCATGATCGAGTTCGCTCGCAACGTGGCCGGCATGACCGGCGCTCACTCCTCCGAATTCAAGAAAGATTGCGCCTACCCGGTCGTTGGCCTCATCACCGAATGGGTGGATGAAGAGGGCAACGTCGAGACCCGCACCGAGAAATCCGATCTGGGCGGCACCATGCGTCTGGGTTCCCAGCTCTGCCACCTGGTCGAAGGCTCCAAGGTGCGTCAGATGTACGGCAGCCCGACCATCTATGAGCGCCACCGTCACCGCTATGAGGTGAACAACAAGTTGCTGCCGCAGATTGAAGCGGCCGGCTTGAAGGTGACCGGTCTCTCCGCCGACAAGAAGCTGGTGGAAATTATCGAGATTCCGGATCACCCTTGGTTTGTAGCGGCGCAGTTCCACCCGGAGTTCACCTCGACTCCCCGCGATGGACACGCCCTGTTCGCTGGTTTTGTGAAGGCTGCCGGTGAGTATCAGAAGCGTAATTTGAAGTAATTTAAAATAAATGCGGTTGAGGCTCTGTGCCGCAGCCGCTTTTTTTGGCATATTTTTGTTGTTTTTTTACGAAACCTGAGGAAATACACATGTCCAAGATCGTTAAAGTGATCGGTCGTGAAATCATCGACTCCCGTGGTAACCCGACCGTTGAGGCCGAAGTTCATCTGGAAGGTGGTTTTGTTGGTATGGCAGCCGCTCCGTCTGGCGCGTCCACCGGTTCCCGCGAAGCGCTGGAACTGCGTGACGGCGACAAGAGCCGTTTCCTGGGTAAAGGCGTACTGAAAGCCATCGAAGCCGTCAACGGCCCGATCGCCCAAGCGCTGCTGGGTAAAGATGCCAAGGATCAAGCCAATCTGGACCAGATCATGATCGATCTGGACGGTACCGAGAACAAATCCAAGTTTGGTGCCAACGCCATTCTGGCCGTTTCTCTGGCCGCTGCCAAGGCTGCTGCCGCTTCCAAGGGCCTGCCGCTGTACGCTCACATCGCCGAGCTGAACGGTACCCCGGGTGTCTACTCCATGCCGCTGCCCATGATGAACATCATCAACGGTGGTGAGCATGCCGACAACAACGTCGACATCCAGGAGTTCATGGTTCAGCCGGTTGGCGCCAAGACCCTGAAAGAAGCCATCCGCATGGGTGCCGAAGTGTTCCACAACCTGGCCAAGGTACTGAAGTCCAAGGGCTACGCTACCGCCGTGGGTGACGAAGGTGGTTTCGCTCCCAACCTGAAGTCCAACGCCGAAGCACTGGAAGTGATCGCCGAAGCCGTTGCCGCTGCCGGTTACAAACTGGGCACCGACATCACTCTGGCCATGGACTGCGCTGCATCCGAGTTCTATGACGCCGAGAAGAAAGAGTACAACCTGAAGGGCGAAGGTCGTATCTTCACCTCCAACGAGTTCTCCGACTACCTGGCCGACCTGACCACCAAGTTCCCGATCGTCTCCATCGAAGATGGCCTGGACGAATCTGACTGGGATGGCTTCGCCTACCAGACCAAGGAACTGGGCAGCAAGATCCAGATCGTGGGTGACGACCTGTTCGTAACCAACACCAAGATCCTGAAGCGCGGCATCGACAACGGCATCGCCAACTCCATCCTGATCAAGTTCAACCAGATCGGTTCCCTGACCGAAACGCTGGCTGCCATCAAGATGGCCAAAGACGCTGGCTACACCGCCGTCATCTCCCACCGTTCCGGTGAGACCGAAGACGCGACCATCGCCGACCTGGCCGTGGGTACTGCTGCTGGCCAGATCAAGACCGGTTCCATGAGCCGTTCTGACCGTGTTGCCAAGTACAACCAGCTGATCCGTATCGAAGAAGCCCTGGGTGCCAAGGCTCCGTTCCGCGGTCTGAAAGAAGTGAAAAACCAGGCTTAATGCCTAGTTTCACTTGAGCTGCATGAAGCCCCGCCACCTTGTGGCGGGGCTTTTTTGTATCGGTTGTCTGACGGCTGCAAAGCCGCGCCAGCTCTTCGGCGCGGTTTTTTCATATTCGGCCCGCGAGCCTCGCCCGCTTTTTTCTTCCCCCTTGCCCGTCTGGCACACCGGCTTCCTTTTGTCTTGCCTGCGAATATGGGAAACTAGGCCGCTTGAAGGAGATTCAGTGCATGCGGCTATTCACTCTTATCCTGCTCTTCCTGTTGGGAGGGCTGCAATACGACTTCTGGCTGGGGAAGAACGGCCTCTCCGACTATCGGGAACTCTCCGATGCCATCAATCGGCAGCAGCAGGACAATCTGACTCTCAAGGATCGCAACAATTTGATTTACCGTGAGATCGACGATCTGACCTCGGGCCTGGAGGCCATCGAGGAGCTGTCGCGCAACGATCTCGGTTACATCAAGCAGGGCGAGACCTTCTACCGGATCATTCCCAAAGAAAAAGATCAAGAAACAGAGCCGGACGGTGCCCCATACGATGACTGATCCGCACCGCAGGCTGACCGCCACCGGTTTGACCGCCATAGTCCCGGCCGCCGGTATCGGCAGCCGCATGGGGGCCGACTGCCCGAAACAGTACCTGCCGCTGGCGGGGAAGACCATCCTGGAGCATAGCCTCGGCTGCCTGCTGTCCCATCCGGCCATCGGCCAGGTGATAGTGGCGCTGGCTCCCCAGGATGGCTGGTTCGATTCGCTGCCCATCGCGGCCGATCCGCGCATCTTGCGGGTCGAAGGCGGCGCCGAGCGCGCCTACTCGGTGCTCAATGCCCTGCAGGTGACGAGCTCGGACTGGGTGCTGGTGCACGATGCCGCCCGTCCCTGCCTGCATCACGGCGATCTCGATGCGCTGATCGTGGCGGCCCTGGCGTGCGATGGTGCCATCCTCGGCAGCCGGGTGCGCGATACCATGAAGCGTACCGACGCGGCTGGCACCATAGTGGCGACCGTCGAGCGCGAGCAGCTCTGGCACGCCCTGACCCCGCAGATGTTCCCCAGCCTCCCGCTGAGGCGGGCGCTGGAGGAAGGATTGGCGCTGGGGGCCAGCATCACCGACGAGGCCTCCGCCATGGAGCGGGCCGGTTTCGCCGTGCGGATGGTGGAGGGGCGCGCCGACAATATCAAGGTGACCCGGCCGGAGGATCTCTCTCTGGCGGGGCTGTTTTTAGAGCAACAGAATGGGCGCCAGCAGGCGCAACCCGATTCATCGTTCAAGGAGCCATCATGATCCGCATTGGACATGGTTTTGATGTGCACAAGTTTGGTGGGGTCGGTCCCTGCATGCTGGGTGGGGTGCCGGTACCCTATGAGCAGGGCCTGCTGGCCCATTCCGATGGCGACGTGGTGCTGCACGCGGTGAGCGATGCCCTGCTCGGCGCCATCGGTGCCGGCGACATCGGCCGTCACTTCCCCGATACCGCAGCCGAGTTCAAGGGGATCGACAGCCGGATCCTGCTGCGGGACGTGTTTGCCCGGGTACGGCAAGCGGGCTATGCCATCGGCAACCTGGACGTGACCATCATCGCCCAGGTCCCCAAGATGGCGCCCCATATCGACGCCATGTGCGCGGTGCTGGCCGCCGATCTGCAATGTGATTTGAACCGGGTGAACGTCAAGGCGACCACCACCGAACAGCTTGGTTTTACGGGGCGCAAGGAAGGGATCGCCACTGAAGCCGTCGTCTTACTGGTGAAACAATAATGTTGGAACAGCTTAGCTATCTGCACGGGGTGCCGACCGCCCGTGGCATCCTCAAGGCCGAGGCCAGTGACTTCGTGGTGGTCGAGGATCTCGGCTTCGAGCCCTGTGGCGAGGGTGAACACATCTTCGTGCGGGTGCGCAAGACCGGCGAAAATACCGCCTGGGTCGCGGGCTTGCTGGCCGATGCGGCCGGGGTCAACCGCAATGCGGTGACCTGGGCCGGCCTGAAAGATCGCCATGCGGTGACCGAGCAGTGGTTCGGCATCCACCTGCCGGGCAAGGCCGAACCCGATCTGTCGGTGATCCAGAGCGACAGCATCCAGATCCTGCAAGCCAGGCGTCACAACCGCAAGCTGCGGGTCGGTTACCTCAAGGGGAATCACTTCAGCCTGCGCCTCACCGGCCTGGAGCAGACCGAGGGGTTGGCATCCCGCCTGCAGGCTATCGCCAGCCAGGGGGTGCCGAACTACTACGGCGAGCAGCGTTTCGGCCGCGGTGGTAACAACCTGGAAGCGGCCAAGGCGATGTTCGCCGGCAAGCGGATCAATGATCGCAACAAGCGCTCCCTCTATCTGTCCGCCGCCCGCAGCATGCTGTTCAACGCCATCGTCAGCGCCCGTATCGAGCAGGGACTGGCTCACCAGCTGCTGGCCGGTGATTGTCTGATGCTCAAGGGCAGCCACTCCATCTTCAGTGAGGAGACGGTGACTCCCGAGCTGGAAGCGCGGCTGGCCTCGGGTGACGTGCAACTGACCGCTCCCCAGTGGGGCCGTGGTCGACTGGCCAGTCAGGGCGCCGCCGCCGAATTCGAACAGGGCGTGCTGGCCACTTACGCCGACTGGTGCGCGGGCCTGGAGAAGGCCGGGCTGGATCAGGACAGACGCCCGCTGTTGCTGCAACCGGAAGGGATGAGCTGGGAGCTGGGAGCTGACGTGTTGACCCTGTCGTTCTCCCTGCCAGCCGGCGCCTTTGCCACCAGCGTGGTACGCGAGTTAATGCAGGCCGAAGAGGCCGATCACGGTTTCAGGAACCCAACCGATGCGAATTCTGGTCAGTAATGACGATGGAGTACACGCCGAGGGCATTCGTGCCCTCAGCACGGCACTGACTGCCTGTGGCGAGGTCATTGTGGTCGCGCCGGATCGCAACCGCAGTGGCGCGAGTCATTCCCTGACGCTGGAAGTGCCGTTGCGGGTCACCCGCATCAGTGAAACTGGATATTATGCGGTCAAGGGTACGCCGACCGATTGCGTGCACCTCGCGGTCAATGAGCTGGTGCGCCCGGAGCCGGACATGGTGGTGGCCGGCATCAATCACGGCGCCAATCTGGGGGATGACGTCATCTACTCGGGCACGGTGGCGGCCGCCACCGAGGGACGTCACCTCGGTTTCCCGTCGCTGGCCATCTCGCTGGTGGGCAAGACTCACTTCGGCACGGCGGCCCATTATGCGGCCCAGCTGGTGCGGGGCCTGATGGTGCACCCGCTGCCCGCCGATCAGATCCTCAACGTGAATGTACCGGATCTGCCCCTCGAGCAGATCAAGGGGATCAGGGTGACCCGCCTTGGCAATCGCCACCGGGCCGAAGCGGTGATCCGCACCGAGGATCCCCGTGGCCAGCCCATCTACTGGATAGGCCCGCCGGGCAGCCAGCAGGATGCGGGGGAGGGTACGGATTTCGCTGCCATCGAGCAGGGCTATGTCTCCATCACCCCCTTGACCATCGACATGACGGCCTATGGCAGTCTGGCGAGTCTGGGAGCCTGGCTGGATCTGCAGGGATGACGCGGTGATCGTACAGCGCCTGTTGAATCAGCTGATCGCTCAGGACATTCGTGATTTCCGCGTGCTCGCGGCGATTGCGAAAGTGCCGCGCCAGCTATTTGTGGACGAGGCCATGGCGCACAAGGCCTGGGACAATACGGCCCTGCCCATTGGTCAGGGTCAGACCATCTCTCAGCCCTACATAGTGGCGCGGATGACCGAGCTCCTGATCCAGAACAATCCGGCCCATGTGCTGGAGATCGGCACTGGCTCCGGTTATCAGACCGCCGTGCTGGCTCACTTGGTGGAACATGTCTATACGGTGGAGCGAATCAAGTCGCTGCAGTTCCTGGCCCGGCGCCGGCTGCGTCAGCTCGATCTGCACAACGTTTCGGCCAAGCACGGCAACGGCTGGTTGGGATGGCCCAACAAGGGGCCGTTCGATGCGATCCTGGTGACGGCGGCGGCGAGCGAGGTGCCCAAGGCACTGACTGATCAGCTCGCCGATGGCGGCCGACTGGTGTTACCGGTGGGTGACAGTCAGCAGACGCTGCAGCTTATCGAACGCTCAGGCTCCCAGCTGACCAGCCGGGTGCTGGAGCCGGTGCGTTTTGTTCCTCTTATCGACGGAGATGTTGAGTGAAGTTGTTCTCCCGCCTCTACGCCGTGGTCATGCGCTGGGCTCGCCACAAATATGCCCCCTGGTATCTCGCCATCACCGCCTTCATCGAGTCGGTATTCTGGCCCATTCCGGTGGATGTGATGCTGGCCCCCATGGCGCTGGCCAGGCCCCAGCGTGCCTGGCATTATGCCGCTCTCGCGACCCTGTTTTCAGTATTGGGTGCGCTGTTTGGTTACCTGCTTGGCTATGCCTTGTGGGATCCGGTGGTGCAGCCGCTGGTGATATCGGTCGGTTACGAAGACAAGATTGTCCTGGCCGAGCAGTGGTTCGAGCAGTGGGGGATCTGGGTGATTTTTATTGCCAGTTTCACGCCGATCCCCTACAAGGTGTTTACCGTCACGGCAGGCCTGCTCCACATGGCGCTGTTGCCCTTCATCCTGACCTCTCTGATCGGTCGTGGCATGCGCTTTTTCCTGGTGGCGGGACTGATGAGCTGGGGCGGTGAGAAGATGGAGCGCAAGCTGATGCACTACGTGGATGTGCTGGGCTGGCTCTGTATTGGTTTGGCCATTGCGGCCTATTTCTGGTTTAGTCGTTAAGGATCCACTATGCGTTCGCGTGTTTGGCAAGGTAGCAGTGTTGTCGTGTTGTCGTGGCTGCTGCTTGCCTGCTCTTCCAGCAAGACTGCTGCTCCGGTACAAAGTCTGGGCAATGATCCGGTCGCCTCGACCATTCCGACGCGTCAAGGCATGACCAAGCCCGCCATCCCGGGTGGTGGTTACACTGTGGTCAGAGGGGATACGCTCTATTCCATCGCGTTCCGCTCGGGTATGGATGTCGCATCGCTGGTCAGTCTCAATGGCATCAGCCCTCCCTATAACATTTATCCGGGTCAGCAACTCAGGCTGGATGGCGCCTCATCCGGTGCCGTGGTGGCTGTGGGCAGCGCAGTCAGCCAAGGCAGCGGTGCCAGTAACGGCACTTATGAGGTGCGCCGTGGCGATACTCTGAGCAGCATCGGCCGCCAGTTCAACGTTTCCAACCAGACCCTGGCACAGCGCAACAACCTGCAGGCACCCTATGGTTTGCATGTGGGTCAGGTGCTCAGCGTACCCTCGTCGGTCGCGACCGGCGGCAGCCAGATGGTGGCGGTGACGACACCGGCAGTGACCAGTTCCGGTCCGAAACCTTTGGCGACTGCACCAGCAGGTACGACCACCCCATTCATCGCACAAAAAAGCATTGCTCCGGCATCTTCAACAGCATACGCTCAGTCGACAGAACAAAAAAACAGCAACTCCCAGTCGACACTCTCGTGGCACTGGCCGACGCAAGGCCGGATCGTCGAAGGTTTCTCTGTTGCCGAACAGGGTAACAAGGGTATCGATATCTCGGGCCAGAAGGGGCAACCCATCTACGCCGCGAGCGGTGGCAAGGTGGTCTATGCGGGTAGCGCACTGCGGGGTTATGGCAAGCTGATTATTCTCAAGCACAACGATGACTACCTCTCCGCCTATGCCCATAACGATGAGTTGAGGGTGAAGGAGGGAGACTCCGTCAAGGGCGGGGCTGTCATCGCCAATATGGGTAGCACGGATGCGCCGGATGTGCGCTTGCACTTTGAAATCCGGTACAAAGGCAAGTCAATCAACCCGATGGGCTATTTGCCAAAGCGTTAACCCAGAGAGCTGAGTCTTGCTCTGGTTCAGGTCAGGGAGACATATCATGAGCCAAGAACAACTGGTAATGCAGGATGCAGAGTTAGAGTTCGACGAAGAGCTGGAGTCTCAAGAGGAGGAGGAAGAAGAAGTTCAGGAAGTCACCGCCGAGGCTGAGGAGATTATCTCCGACGAGCTCATGGTGCCCGAGCTGAACAAGGTAATGGATGCCACCCAGCTCTATCTGGGGGAGATAGGATTCTCTCCCTTGCTCACAGCCGAAGAAGAAGTCTATTACGCCCGTCGTGCCTTGCGTGGTGACAAAGCCGCCCGCAAGCGCATGATCGAATCCAACCTGCGGCTGGTGGTCAAGATCGCCCGACGCTACAACAACCGCGGCCTGGTGCTGCTGGATCTCATCGAAGAGGGTAACCTCGGTCTCATCCGTGCGGTCGAGAAATTCGATCCCGAGCGCGGTTTCCGTTTCTCCACCTATGCCACCTGGTGGATCCGCCAGACCATAGAGCGGGCCATCATGAACCAGACCCGCACCATCCGTCTGCCCATTCATGTGGTCAAGGAGCTGAACGTCTATCTGCGTACCGCCCGCGAGCTCTCTCACCGTCTCGATCATGAACCTACCGCCGAGGACATTGCCCACGCGCTGGATCGCTCGGTCGACGACGTGAACCGCATGCTCAAGCTCAATGAGAAGATCACCTCGGTGGATACCCCCATCGGAGGCGATCGGGACAAGGCGCTGCTGGATGTGCTCTCCGACGAGCGTGGCATGGGCCCGGAGCTGGAGTCCCAGGACGACGATATGCGCGCCAGTATCGTGCACTGGCTGGAGGAGCTTAATCCCAAGCAGCGTGAGGTGCTGGCTCGTCGTTTCGGCCTGCTCGGTTATGAGCCTGCCACCCTGGAAGATGTGGGGGCCGAGATTGGGCTGACTCGGGAGCGGGTACGCCAGATCCAGGTCGAGGGGCTGCGTCGTCTGAGGGAGATCCTGATGGGACAGGGGCTCTCCATCGAGGCTCTGTTTAGAACCAATTAGTCCGTATTAATCAGGGTATTCGTACCACGAAGATAAGCAAAAAGGGGCCTGAGGCCCCTTTTTTATATTGCGATGGATCCTGTGGATCACACCGGATCCAGGGTATCCAGCGGCCAGCGCGGCACCGCCTTGATGACCAGGGGTTCAAACACGCCAGCCTTGAGGCGCTGCATGCCGGCGTAGGCGATCATGGCGCCGTTGTCGGTGCAGTATTCGGTGCGGGGATAGAATACCTCGCCCTTGAGGCTCTCCATCAGCTCGGCCAACTGGGCCCGCAGATGGCGGTTGGCGCTGACGCCACCGGCGACAACCAGGCGCTGCAGCCCCGTCTCTTTCAGGGCGCGGCGGCACTTGATGGCCAGAGTGTCGACCACCGCATCCTCGAAGGCGCGGGCGATATCGGCGCGGGTCTGCTCATCGTTGTCATTGGCCGCGATGGTGTTGGCGGCAAACGTCTTGAGGCCGGAGAAGCTCATGTCGAGCCCGGGTCTATCGGTCATGGGGCGCGGGAAGGTGAAGCGGCCCGTGGTGCCCTTCTCGGCAAGACGCGACAGCAGAGGGCCGCCCGGATAGTCCAATCCCATCAGCTTGGCGGTCTTGTCGAATGCCTCGCCGGCGGCATCGTCGATGGACTCGCCCAGCAGCTGATAGCTGCCGATGCCATCGACTCGCACCAGCATGGAGTGACCACCGGAGACCAGCAGCGCCACGAAGGGGAACTCGGGGGCTTTTTCTTCCAGCATGGGAGCCAGCAGATGACCCTCCATGTGATGTACGGCGATGGCCGGTTTGTTCCACGCCATGGCAAGCGAGCGGCCTATGGTCGCACCGACCAGGATGGCGCCAACCAGACCTGGACCCGCGGTGTAGGCGATGCCGTCGATGTCATCCTTGCCCAGCCCCGCCTCTTGCAATGCGGCCTGGATCAAGGGGATCGTCTTGCGCACATGATCTCGGCTGGCAAGCTCGGGGACGACGCCACCGTAGTCCGCATGCAGCTTGACCTGGCTGTATAACTGATGGGAAAGGATCCCTTTTTGATCATCGAAGATCGCGATCCCGGTTTCGTCACAGGATGTCTCTATGCCCAATACACGCATTGCTAAAAAATTTCACTGCTAAAATGAGACGGCTATGGTAACCTTCGCGGGTTTTTTAAACCAGAGCGATCTCTACGGGTTTACTTTCATTCCCTGTCCAGAGTATAATTTCGCACCATTTTAAGACATGCTGATCGACTGATGGTCAGCTAACAATATATCACTGAGGTGAAAGGCACATGCCAGTAATCAAAGTCCGTGAAAATGAGCCGTTTGACGTTGCTCTGCGTCGCTTCAAGCGTTCTTGCGAAAAGGCCGGTATCCTGTCTGAAGTTCGTAGCCGTGAGTTCTACGAGAAGCCGACTACCATCCGTAAGCGCGCCAAAGCGTCTGCCGTTAAGCGTCACGCCAAGAAGCTGTCCCGCGAAAACGCACGTCGTATCCGCCTGTACTAATCGGGGATAATGCCGTGTCTCTGAAGGATCAACTCAAGGATCAACAAAAACTCGCCATGCTTGCCAGAGATAAGGCTCGCCTGGGGACGATCCGTTTGTTGATGGCAGAAATCAAGCAGCGTGAAGTTGATTCCCGTATCGAGCTTAATGATGAGGATATCCTCGCTGTCGTGACCAAGATGGTCAAACAGCGCCGCGATTCCATCAGCCAATTTGAAGCTGCCGGTCGTCAGGATCTTGCCGACAAAGAGTCTGCCGAGATCGTGGTGTTGCAGGAATTCCTGCCGCAACAGCTGACCGCAGACGAAATTGCCGCGTTGATCGAGCAAGCCATCACTGAAAGTGGTGCTGCCGTCATGGCTGATATGGGCAAGGTCATGGCTGTTTTGAAGCCGAAGATTCAGGGGCGTGCCGATGTCGGCGCCGTCAGTGCTCAGGTGAAAACCCGCTTGGCGTAACAGGCATTTCTCTTGTTAGTCGAAAGAAGCCGTGCTTCCCTGTGAATGCGCGGCTTTTTTATTTTTCCGAGTAATGAAACAGGACGGTTATGGCAGGCAGGATCCCACAATCCTTCATCGATGATCTGCTCGTACGCACCGACATCGTCGAGTTGATCGACTCGCGAGTGCGGCTGAAGAAGGCCGGCAAGAACTATCAGGCTTGCTGTCCTTTTCATAACGAAAAAAGCCCCTCTTTCACCGTCAGCCAGGAGAAACAGTTCTATCACTGTTTCGGTTGTGGCGCCCACGGCAATGCCATCGGCTTTGTCATGGAGTACGACGGACTCGAATTCCCCGACGCGATTGAAGAGCTCGCCAACATGCAAGGCATGCAGGTGCCCCGCGAACAGAGTGCGGGCGGAACGGGCAAGGCATCGCCGGCAGTCAGCAAGGATCTCTTCGAGCTGATGAACCAGATTGCCCGCTTCTACGAGAGCAATCTGAAAAATGCCCCCCAGGCAGTCGAGTATTTGAAGGGGCGTGGTCTGACCGGAGAAGTGGTCAAGCGCTTCAATATCGGTTATGCCCCGGCAGATTGGGATCAGGTCAGGCGCCGCTTTGGTGCCAGCCGGGATCACGAGCAGTTGCTTATCTCCGGCGGCATGCTGATCACGCGTGATAGTGGTCCCGGCAGCTATGATCGTTTCCGCGATCGCATCATGTTCCCGATCCGTGACAAGCGTGGTCGAGTTATCGGCTTCGGTGGCCGGGTGCTCGGTGATGGTACGCCCAAGTACCTCAACTCGCCGGAAACCCCCATCTTCCACAAGGGGCGAGAGCTGTTCGGACTCTATGAGGTGAAGCAGGCACACAAGGATCCTCGCCGGATCCTGGTGGTGGAAGGCTACATGGACGTGGTGGCGCTCGGGCAGTACGACATCGACTACGCGGTAGCGGCGCTTGGCACCGCCACCACCAGCGACCATATCCATACCCTGTTTCGTACCACGGCCGAAGTGGTCTGCTGCTATGACGGTGACAATGCCGGTCGTGAGGCGGCCTGGCGAGCACTGGATAATGCACTGCCTCACCTGCAGGACGGGCGTGAACTCAAGTTCGTGTTCCTGCCGGATGGCGAGGATCCGGATTCCCTGGTGCGTCAGATTGGCAAGGAGGGATTCGAGGCTTTGCTGGACGAGGCGCAGCCTTTTGCCGACTTCATGTTCGAACGCCTGGGGCGGGATGCGGCGTTGTCCGGTGAGGCGGGTAAATTCGAAGTCGCCAACAAGGCGGCCGAGCTTATTCGCCGAGTGCCGGAAGGCTTCACCCGGGAGGGGTTGATCACCCGGCTCTCCAGCATGATGCGCTGGGGAGAGAACAAGCAGCGGATCGCCGAGCTGTTTGCCCGCAACAGCCAGCCAAAGGCCGAGCTCACCAAACCCAAGGCCGCCAAGCTGACGCCGATCCGGCGCGCGCTGGCACTGATGTTGCAGTATCCGGCGGTGACGGCCGAGTTGCCGGCCATGCCGGAACTCGCCGGGCTGCGAGTGCAGGGGATCAAATTTCTGCTGCAACTGCATCAACAGATCCTGTCCCAGCCCGCCGTCACCACCGGTATTTTGCTGGAGCATTGGCGCGGTACTCGGGAAGGGGAGATCCTCGCCCAACTGGCGATGCACGACCTGTTTGAAGATGTCAGGCTCGACCAGGAGCCGGATATTCTGGGGGAGTTGCAGGATACCTTCGTCGGTTTCATCAATCAGTTTCTGAAGCAACGGATTGAAGAATTGCAGGCCAAAGTGGCTCAGGAGGGACTAAGCTCTGAGGAAACACAGGAGCTGATGATGCTGATCAAAGAGGTACAGACCGAGAAAAGAAATGAGAGCGGGGCTTGATATTTGAGTGATGGGCCCCAATATGTCTACTGTTGCCCGAATCGACGGGATTAAAAGCAAAAATTTTATAACCGCCTGGCCCCGACAATACTGCGGGCAGGGGTTTCTCATGACCGACGCCGCAACCAGACATAGCATGTCTGGCGGTTTTCTATTAGAATTGGCTATTTGCGCAGCAGCGCACTGTACGCGCAACCTAGCAACACCAACCGGATGAGTTCTATGGAGCAAACCCCGCAGTCTCAGCTTAAACTCCTCGTTGCCAAAGGTAAAGAACAGGGCTACCTGACCTATGCCGAGGTGAACGATCACCTCCCGCAAGACATCGTCGACTCTGACCAGATCGAAGACATCATCCAGATGATCAACGACATGGGTATCCAGGTGGTGGAAAACGCCCCGGATGCCGATGACCTGATCATGGCCGAAGGTGGCACCGCCGATGAGGACGCTGCCGAAGCAGCGGCCCAGGCTCTGGCATCTGTTGAATCTGAGATCGGTCGCACGACCGATCCCGTCCGCATGTACATGCGGGAAATGGGCACCGTCGAATTGCTGACCCGCGAAGGCGAAATCGACATCGCCAAGCGGATCGAGGATGGTATCAATCAGGTACAAAGCTCCGTTGCCGAGTATCCTGAAGCCATTACTTACCTGCTCGAACAGTACGACAAGTACGAAGCCGAGCAACTGCGCCTGTCCGATATCATCTCTGGCTTTATCGACCCTAACGAAGCTGATGATGTGGCGCCAACCGCTACTCATATCGGCTCCGAGCTCAGCGAAGATGACCTGGCTGACGAAGACGAAGATGAAGACGAAGATGAAGATGGGGATGGTGACGACGCCGACGAAGAAGGGGACGGTGGTCCGGATCCTGAAGTCGCCCGTGAGAAGTTCGGTGAACTGCGTGCCCAGTACGAAGTAACCCGTCTCTCCATTCAGAAGAATGGTCGTGCCCACGACGACACCCAGGCCGCTATCGCCCAGCTGGCCGATGTGTTCCGTCAATTCCGCCTGATGCCCAAGCAGTTCGATCGCCTGGTCAACAACATGCGCGAGATGATGGAACGGGTTCGTGTGCAGGAACGCATCATCATGAAGCTCTGCGTTGAGCAGGCCAAGATGCCGAAGAAAACCTTCGTCGCGGCCTTCACCAACAACGAGTGCGAGACTGCGTGGTTCGAATACCAGAAGCAGGCTGGCAAGGCCTGGTCTCCCCGTCTGCTCGAGATGGACGAAGATGTGCTGCGTGCCATCGGCAAGCTGCAGCAGATCGAAGAAGAAACCGGCCTGTCAATTGCCCAGATCAAGGACATCAACCGTCGCATGAGCATCGGTGAGGCCAAGGCCCGCCGTGCGAAGAAAGAGATGGTTGAGGCCAACTTGCGTCTGGTTATCTCCATCGCCAAGAAGTACACCAACCGTGGCCTGCAATTCCTGGATCTGATCCAGGAGGGCAACATCGGTCTGATGAAAGCGGTGGACAAGTTTGAATACCGTCGTGGCTACAAGTTCTCGACCTATGCTACCTGGTGGATCCGTCAGGCCATTACCCGCTCCATCGCGGATCAGGCCCGTACCATCCGTATCCCTGTGCACATGATCGAGACCATCAACAAGCTCAACCGTATCTCCCGCCAGATGCTGCAGGAGATGGGTCGTGAACCGAACCCGGAAGAGCTGGCGATGCGCATGGGCATGCCGGAAGACAAGATCCGCAAGGTATTGAAGATCGCCAAGGAGCCCATCTCCATGGAGACGCCCATCGGTGATGATGAAGACTCCCACTTGGGTGACTTCATCGAAGATACCACCCTGGCCCTGCCGGCGGATGCGGCGACCAGCGAGAGCCTGCGCAACGCAACCCGCGAAGTGCTGGCCGGTCTGACTGCCCGTGAAGCCAAGGTGCTGCGCATGCGTTTCGGTATCGACATGAATACTGACCACACCCTTGAGGAAGTGGGCAAGCAGTTCGACGTGACCCGTGAGCGTATTCGTCAGATCGAAGCCAAGGCCTTGCGCAAACTGCGCCATCCGAGCCGCTCGGAAGTGCTGCGCAGCTTCCTGGACGAATAGTCCTGAAAGTAGCCGACAAGCCTTGTCAAAAAGCCCCGCCATGCGGGGCTTTGTTTTATCCGGGTTGTTGGCAGCGCGGGGATCACAGATATTGACGGAGGCTGTACAAAATCTCGGCAAGTGGTTGATCTGCCTATGGACGAGGTATCTCCCATCCCCTATAATCCACGCCGCAAAAGCAAGATTCTGGCCCCTTAGCTCAGTTGGTTAGAGCAGTCGACTCATAATCGATTGGTCGCCTGTTCAAGTCAGGCAGGGGCCACCAAATCCAGACAAAGCCGCTCATCATGAGCGGCTTTGTCGTTTCTGGCGTTTCACCAGCGCCTGTCCAGATCCTCGGCATAGAGCGCCATGGCGCGCCGGTATGTGATGAGGGACGGATCCGCTGTGGTCGCGGCCAACACCGTCAGCAGGCTCTCCATCCCCTCCTTGTGCTGCCCCAGGTTGTAACAGGTCATGGCACGAAACACCTTGAACTCATTGGCATCGGGGAAGCGAGTCAGGGCTTGGTCGAAGGCGGCCAGCGCCTCGGCGTACTGACCGGTGCTGCGATAGGAGCTGCCGAGGCCCAGCCAGGCACCCCGCAGCGAGGTTTCACTCAATCCCAGTGCGATGGCCTTCTGGTAGAGGGGAATGGCCTGGGTCTCGCGCCCGAGCATGTCGTGCAGACCGGCCACCTCGTAGTGCAGCTCGGCGTGCTGCGGGTGCTCGGCGAGCTGCAGCAGACCGTGTTGACGTGCCTCTTCAATCCTGCCCTCGGCCTTGAGGGCTTCGAGTTGTTTCATATGCGCTCCAGCATGGGAATGTCGACCCAGTATGCCTGCGAGTCGGTGGCCGGGAAATGGGGTAAGCGAGCTCATCTGCTGCGTATGAACCGTGCGGCTGGAGATTGGGATATGAGGGAGGATGTAAGCAGAACCGCGTCACCGGATCGGGGGGCCGGTGACACGGCTCTGTCATGGTGGGAGAGGCCTGCATCCGGTGGCGAGCGGCATGGCGCCGCCTGCCACCGGAATCTCGTCGCTTACTGGGCGCTCAGGCTGTAGGTCAGAGTCTGGTCATTGAAGCGCACCAGATAGGCTCCGACTACGGCGGTGGTGATGTCGGCGCCTGCCGACTCGGCCACGCCATCCTTGTTGGTGTCGCCGTAGTTCTGGCTCCAGTCGCCCTTGACGTCGAACTTGAAGCGCTGGCCCCCGCTGGCATCACCGCTGCCGGTGAAAGTGACGCTGGCCTGCCACAGGTGATCGCCGACCAGGCTCATGGGGATGGAACCCCAGTTGTTGGGGGTGCCACGGATGTTCAGGCTGGGGAAGGTCTTCGCATAGCCGACGCTGACCGGGGTCAGGCTATAAGCCAGGGTCTGGTCGTTGAAGCGCACCCGGTACTGGCCGATGACCGTGGTGGTGATGTCATTGCCAGCGAGGTTGGCGATGCCGTCCTTGTCGGTGTCGCCGTAGTTCTGGGTCCAGTCTCCCTTGACGTCGAACTTGAAGCGCTGATTGGTCTGGCCGTCGAAGCTGACCAACGCTTCCCACTGGTTGTCGGCGACCAGCGTCATGGCAAGCGTCCCCCAGCTGTTGGGGGTGCCACGGAAGCTCAGAGTCGGCAACACGCTGTTGTAGGCGCCGTTGTTGTCGGTAACGGTCACGACGGCGCTGGCGCTGGCGGTCAGCCCCTCGGCGTCGGTGACGGTCACGGTGACGGTACGGGTTCCCAGCGTATCGAACTGGACTGTCTCGGTCTTGGCACTGCCGCCGGTGGACCAGGCGTAGCTCACCACGCCAGCATCGTCGCTGGAGGCAGAGGCATCGAACACCACGCTCTCACCCAGCTTGACGCTGATGGTCTTGGGGGAGAGGACGGCGACGGGCGCCTGGTTGTTGTTCAGCGGGGAGATCTGGTAGCTGAGGTCGCTCTCCTTGAGGGAGACGCGATACTGACCGGTGCCGCTGAGGTAGATGTCCTTGGTGCTGCCCTTGTCGGCGATGCCATCCCCCTCGTTGTCGCCGTAGTTTTCGGTCCAGTTGCCGAAGACGTCGAACTTGAAGCGCTGGGTCCCGGTGGCATCACCGGCGCCGGTCAGGTTGACGGTGGCGGACCAGACGCGGTGGGCATCGACTGTCATGGGGGTATTGCCCCAGGCATTGTGGGTACCGCGCAGGTGCATGCTGCTGAACTTGTTGCCAGGCAGGGTGGTCCCGCCACAGGGGCTGGCCTTGGTGCAGCCAGCCAGGATGGCGGCGGCCTTCATGCCGGCGAGGTTCAGGTTGGCCTTGCCGCTGCCATCGACTGTGATGTAGGCGCCGCTGCAGTAGTCGTTGCCACTCAGGATATTGCAATACTCGCCGGCCGGCAGGCTGGTCTGCACCGAGGCCACCAGGCTGCCGCTCTCGTTGTTGATGGCGACGAAGCCCTTGTCACCCCGGCCGAAGGCGATCTGGTTGTTGCCGTTGTCCCACCAGTTGCTGACCGCGGTGCCCTCGGTGCGGTTGTTGAACAGGGCCATGTTCATGATGGCCGGGCGGCGCTGCTCGCAGTTCCACTGGCTGTCGGAGCAAGGCGTGCTGCCGGGCGCCCCCTTGTCGGTCTCGTACTTGCCCATGTCGGCGAAGCGATAGCCTGACATCACCTGCTTCCAGCCATAGGGCCAGGCCATCATGAAGACGTTGGCCAGCTCATAGCGGGCACCGTTCATGAAGGTGAGCATGCCGCCGCCACCGTGGCCGCGTTCGCGGTCGTGGTTGACCACGAAGATGAAGGACTTGTCGGAGGGGAGCAGGCCCCAGCTCTCGCCCAGGGTCTTGAGGTTCTTGATCTGGCCGTTGAAGTTGGCGGCCAGACTGGTGCCGTATTTGAAGTCGGTGACCCTGTCGATATAGGTGTAACGGTTGGGCTGGATCTCGGCGGACTCACCGCCGGCGCCTATCACCTCCAGATAGGCCTTGGGACTGCCCGCCTTGTCGAGGATCGCCTTCACCTCGCTCGGGGCCATGTGTTTGGCCGCATCGACTCGAAAACCAGCGACCCCCCAGCCGAGCAGGGTCTTCATGTAGGTGGCGATCTGATCCTGCACGTAGGCGGAGCCGGTGTTCAGATCCGGCATGCCATAGAGGGCCCCGTTCCAGACGTTGTTGCTGTCGCCGTAGTTGGTGATGTCACCGCTGTGGTGGAAGTCGTTGTAGCCAAACTGGGGGTACTGGAATTGACCCGAGTTGTAGCTGCCACCGCCGGTGGCGGTACCTGTGCCCGAGGCGAGCTGGTTGAAGACGGCGTCGGCGTAGATCTTGACCCCGGCGGCGTTGCAGCGGGCGATCATGCTCTTGAGCTCCGCCTCGCTACCGCCAAAGCTGTTGAAGTTTTTGAAGCTGACGGGCTGGTAGACGGTCCACCAGTACTCGCTGCCCTGCTTGTGTTCGGCCGGCGGCGTGATCTGGACGCCCCCGAACCCCTTGGGCCCGAGCACGGTCTCGCACTCGTTGGCGATATCGTTGAACTTCCATTGGAACAGGTGGACCATGACCCCTTCGGCGCTGGCGCTGTGGCTGAATGAGCCAAGCGCTGCGGCGAGCAGGGCGGTTCGAAACAGTGTGTTGTGCATGACGATTTTCCCTTCGACTTTGTTATTGGTTATCACTGCCTGAGTCTCGAACGGACGACGAACAACCTCGTTCGGCCAGTAGCATTGATGAAATCGAAATGGTTGAAAATCGAACAGCGAGAATTAATTAAGAACTGTGAATGAAAATGCTTTCATATGAGGCTCATCAAAAGGCTGTATTGAGACCCTGATCGGAAAATTGTTCAATCTCAGCCAGCGGTTGGCGGATGGGGACCACGAGTGTGAACCTCGGCGCAGGAAGATCACTGTGCCTGGCCATGCAATGGCGGCAACAGAGGGCTGACGGGATATCCGGGATGGGACGAGCACCCGGGGTGGGTGCTCGCCTGGCTCAGGAGTGCGTTTCTTGGCGGGCAGGGGCTGCGCGGCGGCGAGCTGGCAGCATGCGGGTCACCAGATTGTGGCGCTGGCGCCAGGAGGTATAGACGATGGCGCACAGGTGCAGAGCTATCATGGCCTGCAGCGCCCAGGTGCACCATTCGTGCCAGTCGTCGGCCCCCAGTTCAAAGCCCAGCTCGGTGTTCTGGAACCAGCCGCTGCCCGCGGTGGCCAGGATGAGCAACCAGAGTGCCCAGACCGCCAGCTTGCCGCTGCCGTGATGGCCGGGGGCGGGGGGCGTACGTTCGCGCAACGCCTCCGCCTGCTGATGGAACTCGCTCCGATGCGGGATGAGGGCACTCAGGCGGGCGGGGCCTCTCGCGAAGGAGAGGCCCCAGCCCAGTCGCAGGCTAATCAATATGATGGCCAGATAGCCGAGCCGCTCGTGCCAGGTCTCGCCGGCCTCGTTGAACCAGAGGTTGGCGACACAGGCGGCCGCCACTCCCCAGTGAGTGAGACGAACCAGCGCATCCCAGCGAAAGGGATCAGCCCTTCTGCTTGGCATAGGTGTGGTACTCCTTCTTCAGGTCGTTGACCTTGGCCAGATGGGCGCGGGCCTTCTCCTGATCACCGGCCTGCAGCGCAGCCAGGCTGGCATCCAGCTCACCTTGTACCTCGTTCATGCCTTCCAGGAACTTCGCCTTCTTGGCGTCCGGCATCTTCTTCTCTTTGGCGATGTCGAGCTGGGCCTTCATCTCCTTGATGTGTTTCTCCATGGTGGCGGCATCGTCAGCCTTGACGGCCTGCTTGTAGTTGAAGCCGATATTCTTCATCGGCTGCTCCAGATCGCCGGCCATGGCAGGCAGGGCCAGCAGACCGAACATCAGGGGCAACAGCAGGGGGCGCACAGTTTTCAACATGGGATTTCCTTATGAGGTAACGACATTGCAGTTTCTTATGGCACTCATTTGAGTGCGGTGTCATGCAGCATGATGCCATGAAAGCGGGGCAATTGTATGGATAAAGTGCGACCAATTGTGACGAAATGTGTGCATTGTGCTGACGGCATGTAGCCGGTCAGAGCAAAACGGAGGGAGATGCGAGTCAGATTGGCGGCTCGTCTGCGAACCGACTGAGAGAGAGGGAAGTCGGGCATCATGGCCGTGTTCTGAGGGCCGGTCCGACCGATGGCACCCCGCCGAGGGCAGCAAAAAGGGGCAGCAAAAAGGGCCCGCAGGCCCTGATGTTCAGCTTGAGACGAGTGCCCGATTATTGGGCCTGCTCACGCAGGATGGCGCGCCAGCCGATGTCGCGGCGATAGAAGACGCCGTCCCACTGGATGCGATCCGCCAGCTGGTAGGCGCGGCGCTGCGCCTCGGCGACCGTGTGGCCGAGCGCGGTGGCGCACAGCACGCGGCCACCGGCGGTGACCACGGTATCCCCGTCTAGCCGGGAGCCGGCGTGGAACACCTTCTCGCCGCTCGCCTCTTCCACCGGCAGGCCGCTGATGGGCTTGCCCTGGACATAGTCACCGGGGTAGCCGCCGGCGGCCAGCACCACGCCGATGGCGACGCGGGGATCATAAATGGCTTCGACCCGATCCAGCTTGCCGGCGCAGGCGGCCAGGCACAGCTCCACCAGATCCGAGCGCATGCGCAGCATGATGGGTTGGGTTTCGGGGTCGCCGAAGCGGCAGTTGAACTCGATCACCTTGGGGTTGCCCTGGCCGTCGATCATCAGGCCGGCGTAGAGGAAACCGGTGTAGACGTTACCCTCGGCGGCCATGCCGCGCACCGTCGGCATGATCACCTGCTCCATCACGCGTCGGTGTACCGCATCGGTCACCACGGGGGCCGGGGAGTAAGCCCCCATGCCGCCGGTGTTGAGGCCGGTATCGCCGTCGCCGACCCGCTTGTGATCCTGGCTGGTGGCCATGGGCAGCACATGCTCACCGTCCACCATGACGATGAAGCTCGCCTCTTCCCCGTCCAGGAACTCCTCGATCACCACCCGGGCGCCGGCATCGCCGAACGCATTGCCGGACAGCATGTCGATCACGGCCTCTTCGGCCTCTTCGAGGGTCATGGCGACGATGACGCCCTTGCCGGCGGCCAGGCCGTCAGCCTTGATGACGATGGGGGCGCCTTTCTCACGCAGGTAGGCCAGTGCCGGCTCCACCTCGGTGAAGTTCTGGTACTCGGCGGTCGGAATGGCGTGACGGGCCAGGAAATCCTTGGCGAAGGCCTTGGAGCCTTCCAGCTGGGCGGCGGCGGCGGTCGGGCCGAAGATGGCGAGCCCTTCGGCGCGGAAGGCGTTCACCACCCCTTTCACCAGCGGGGCTTCCGGCCCGACGATGGTGAGGCCGATCTGCTGCTGCTTGGCGAAGGCCAGCAGGCCGTCGATGTCGGTGGGCTCGATGGCGACGTTCTCTATGCTGCCCTCGTGGGCCGTGCCGGCATTACCGGGGGCGACGAACACCCGGGTCACCATGGGGGATTGCTGGGCCTTCCAGGCCAGGGCATGTTCACGGCCGCCATTACCAATGATCAGTACTTTCATCGTCTCGCTCGCTTCTATTCGTGATAACTCACTGCATTTGCAGGTGCAAACCAGTCAGTTGAAATAGTTCGTTGGAAAGAGGGCCGCTTGTGGCGGCCCGTCTCATCAGTGGCGGAAGTGGCGCATGTTGGTGAACAGCATGCACATGCCGTGCTCGTCGGCGGCGTCGATCACTTCCTGATCCCGCATCGAGCCACCCGGCTGGATAACGCAGGCGATGCCGGCGGCGGCGGCGGCATCGATGCCGTCGCGGAACGGGAAGAAGGCATCGGACGCCATGACGGAACCCGCCACCGTCAAGCCTTCATCCTCGGCCTTGATGCCGGCTATCTTGGCGGAGTAGACCCGGCTCATCTGGCCGGCGCCGACCCCTATGGTCTGGCCGTCTTTGGCGTAGACGATGGCGTTGGATTTGACGAACTTGGCGACTTTCCAGCAGAACAGCAGATCTTTGAGCTCGGCCTCGGTGGGCTGGCGCTTGCTGACGACCTTCAAATCTCCGAGCGTGACCATGCCAAGGTCGCGTTCCTGCACCAGCAGGCCGCCGTTGACGCGCTTCAGATCGAAGCCCTGGGCCGGTGCCGTCCACTGGCCGCATTCGAGCAGGCGCACGTTCTGCTTGGCGGCAACAGCGTCACGGGCTTCCTGGCTGACACTCGGGGCTATGATGACCTCCACAAACTGGCGCTCGACGATGGCGACGGCGGTGGCGCCATCCAGTTCACGGTTGAAGGCGATGATGCCGCCGAAGGCCGAGGTAGGGTCGGTCTGCCAGGCGCGCTCGTAGGCCGCCAGCAGGTCGGTGCCGATGGCCACGCCGCAAGGGTTGGCGTGCTTGACGATGACGCAGGCCGGCTCGCTGAACTCCTTCACGCACTCCAGCGCCGCGTCGGTGTCGGCGATGTTGTTGTAGGAGAGGGCCTTGCCCTGCAGCTGTCGGCTGCTTGCCACCGAACCCGGGGCGGCATGCTCTTCGGTATAGAAGGCGGCAGCCTGGTGGCTGTTCTCGCCGTAGCGCATGTCCTGCTTCTTGATGAACTGGCTGTTGAAGGTGCGCGGGAAGCGGGACTCGGCGTCGCCCTCCTTGTTGTCGCCGTAGCTAGGCACCAGGGTACCGAAGTAGTTGGCGATCATGCCGTCGTAGGCGGCGGTGTGCTCGAAGGCCGCGATGGCGAGATCGAAGCGGGTAGCCAGGCGCAGGCTGTTGCCGTTGGCGTCCATCTCGGCGATCACCCGGCCGTAGTCGGCAGCCTTGACGACGATAGCCACGTCTTTGTGGTTCTTGGCGGCGGAGCGCACCATGGTCGGGCCACCGATATCGATGTTCTCGACCGCGTCTTCCAGGGTACAGCCTGGCTTGGCGACGGTGGCGGCGAAGGGATAGAGGTTGACGACAACCATGTCGATGGGGGAGATAGCGTGCTGGGCCATGATGGCGTCATCCCGATCGCGGCGGCCGAGAATGCCACCGTGCACCTTGGGATGCAGGGTCTTGACCCGGCCGTCCATCATCTCGGGGAATCCGGTGTAGTCGGAGACCTCGGTCACCGGCAGACCCGCTTCGGCGAGCAGCTTGGCGGTGCCCCCGGTGGAGAGCAGGGCCACACCACGCTCGTTGAGGGCCTTGGCAAATTCCAGGATGCCGGTCTTGTCAGACACACTCAGCAGTGCACGGCGAATGGGTCGAGCTTGTTCCATCACACTATCGTCCTCAGCATAACGGGGACCGTTCCATGGGAGGCGAGGCTCAACACAGAGAGTCCCCAAATAAATGGAAGTGGGGGATTTCGCAAAGCACTCTCACCGGCAGCTGGCAAAAGTATTTTAGGAAATACCCGCTTGACGCGACGCTCTCTTGTGGGCGCGTATTCTACACAGAAAATGTGAGCCGTGGTGGATTTTTTGAAATCGCGAAGCCTTTTGTGGTGCGGTGTTAAACGTTTTCTGCCCGCATTTTGTGAAACGTTTGTCTTTTCAGTGTTTTGATTGGAAATGAGCGGGCGGGAGCCTGTTATCTACTGCTTTCCTGCCTTTGGCTGGCAATCGACAGGCAAAGGGGTGATAGTGAGAGCCGGTTTATATTGAGTACCAATGCCAGCGGGAGAGCGGACATGTATCGGATCGGGGAACTGGCCAGGGCATGCGGGGTAAAGGCGGATACCCTGCGTTTTTACGAGAAGAACGGGCTCATCTCGCCGGGGCTCCGGAACGAGTCCGGCTATCGCCTCTACGGCGAGCAGGACAGGCGGCGGCTGGAATTCATCATCCGCGCCAAGTCGGTGGGGTTCTCCCTTGCCGATATCGGCGAGCTGCTGGATCTCGATACCAACAAGGCCAGCGTCACCTGCCAGGAGGTGAAGGCGGTGGCCGATGCCAAGCTGGCGCAGGTGGAGCAGAAGATCATCGAGTTGACCCGGTTTCGCGATAACCTGCGCGAGCTCTCCAACATCTGCTGCGGTGGTCCGCGCTCGGCCGAGCACTGCGCCATCCTCGAAACCCTGGAGTCCGGTACCCCCTCCCGCCACGAGCATCACGACCATGAGCACTGAATCCATGAACGCGGCGTCCCAGCGCCCCCGACTCTCCGCCTTCCTGGCGCTCTCTCTCGACGGCTTCATCGCCGGGGAGGGGGACAGTCTCGACTGGCTGACCCCCTTTTCCGGCGACTCGCCGGAGGAGACCGGCTACAACGCCCTGATGGCGAGCGTGGATGCGCTGCTGATGGGGCGCAACACCTTCGATGTCGTGCGCGCCTTTCCCGACTGGCCCTACGGTGACAAGCCGGTGGTGGTATTGACCCACAGACCGGCCGAGCCTGCAGCGAACGTCTCCTTCCGGCAAGGGACGCTGGCGCAGGTGTTGGGGGCGTTGTGGCAGGAGGGGGCACGGCATCTCTATCTGGACGGTGGCAATCTGGTGCGCCAGGGACTGCAGGCCGGGTTGGTGGATGAGCTGACCCTGTTCTGGGTGCCGGTCACCCTAGGTGCCGGCGTACCGCTGTTTGCGGGGGCCCTGCCCGGCGGCCTCAATCCTGTCTCCAGCACCCTGCTGCCGAGCGGTCTGGTACGGGTTGTCTACCGCCCGGCACCCTTGCCGCCCGCAGCCTGAATCCTTGTACCGCCCTCTCTTGCACTCGGCGTAGGGGAAGCGCACAATCGGCGCGTTTTTCGCCACCGGGTGTCAACTTCGGCTAGGCATTGAACAACCGACAATCAGACTCAGTCATCGCAAAGGAGCCGTTATGGCCAAGCAGAAGGTGGTCATCGCCACCACCGAGCCCGCTCACGATCATCAGCGCGGGGTCATCCAGGACAATCACCTCAAGGCATTGGTGACCTCCCCGCTGTTCCAGGGACGGGTCGAGCCGAGCAAGAAGGGCAAGGGCAGCTATCAGCGCAAGGCCAAGCACGGCAAGCGGTGGGAGCCCGGTCAACAGCGGATGATGAGCGTCTGCTGCTGAGCGGGTTTCTGCCGCAAGGCACCAGGTCAAACAACAGGGGCGCCATTGG
This sequence comes from Aeromonas sp. TECH754, assembly GCF_056279295.1. Classification (NCBI taxonomy): domain Bacteria; kingdom Pseudomonadati; phylum Pseudomonadota; class Gammaproteobacteria; order Aeromonadales; family Aeromonadaceae; genus Aeromonas; species Aeromonas sp. TECH754. The sequence goes on from NZ_JBWBRA010000001.1 coordinate 4,631,290, forward strand.
CGCCCCTGTTGTTTCTCTCTTCGGCAGAGCTGGCTCAAGGTCTTGCAGCAAGACCCTGAGCAAGTCCTCATTCGTCCATAAAGAGCTCGAGCAAGACGTTCAGGTAGCGATGGCCGAGTGAGGTCAGCTGCCAGCAGTCGCCGAGATCCTCGATCAGCTCCTTGGTCTGGGCGATGGTCAGCATGGTCTCCACTCGCTCCAGCGCCAGACCGGTGTAGGCCTCGAACTCCGCCTTGGGGGCGGGCTCGAACAGCCGGAACCGGTTCATGAAATACTCGAGCGGCAGATCGTCCTCGCTCACCTGCCACTGGTTGTCCAGATAGGGGCGGGCGGGATCCAGATAGCCTTTCGGGTGCTTCACCTTGCTGCTGCGCAGGATCCGCTGGTTGGTCAGATCCGTCATCTTGCCGTGGGCGCCGCAGCCGATCCCCAGATAGTCGCCGAAGCGCCAGTAGTTGAGGTTGTGGCGGCACTGATAGCCCGCCTTGGCGTAGGCTGAAATCTCGTATTGGTGGTAACCCTGGGCGGTAAGCATGGCGTGGCCCTGCTCGTAGATGTCCCACAGGGTGTCATCCTCCGGCAGCGTGGGCGGCTTGGAGGCGAAGGCCGTGTTCGGCTCTATGGTGAGCTGATACCAGGACAGATGCGGCGGCGCACAGTCGATGGCCTGCTGCAGATCGTAGAGCGCATCGTCGAGACTCTGATCCGGCAGGCCGTGCATCAGGTCCAGGTTGAAGGTGGGCAGTGCGATGGCGTGGGCCAACTCGGCGGCCTTGCGCGCCTCCTCGGGGCCGTGGATGCGGCCGAGCCGGGTCAGCTTCTCCTGCTGGAAGCTCTGCACCCCGATGGAGATGCGGTTGATGCCGGCGCGCTGGAAACCGGCGAACTTGTCCGCCTCCACGGTGCCGGGGTTGGCCTCCATGGTGATCTCGCAATCCGGGGTCAGCGCGATGCGCACCCGCACCCCGTCCAGCAGCGCCTGCATGGCCTCGACGCTCAATAAACTGGGTGTTCCCCCGCCGATAAAAATGGAGGAGAGCGGGCGTCCCTGGGCCCAGTGCAGATCCTGATCCAGATCCTCCAGCAGGGCGGCCACATACTCGAGGTGAGGCAGCTCTCCCTTCTGGGCATGGGAGTTGAAGTCGCAATAGGGGCACTTCTGGACACACCAGGGCACATGGATATAGAGGGAGAGAGGCGGCAGTTGCAGCATGGGGTTTCCAGTAATCAAAAAATCAAAACGGGGGCCGAGTCTGACCCCCGTTGTCAATGACAGTGCGTGTTGGTTGAGCGACGAGACCACGAGCAAAACGGGGGCTGATGGCCCCCATTGTAGATGAAATGCCGGCCGCAGTATGCCGGTGTGCAGTCCGGTCTCAGTGGGCCGCCGCCAGTGCGGCCTTGAGCTTGGCCAGCGCCTGGCCACGGTGGCTGAGCTGGTTCTTCAGCTCCGCCGGCATCTGGGCTGAGGTACAGTCGTGATCGGGCACGAAGAACACGGGATCATAGCCGAAGCCGTGCTGACCGCGCGGCTCATCGAGGATGGTCCCCTCCCAGCTTGCCTGGCAGATGATGGGAGTGGGATCGTCGGCGTGGCGCATATAGACCAGCACGCACCAGAAACGGGCGCTCTTGAGGTAGTCTGGCGCGCCCTTGAGCTCTTCCAGCAGCTTGGCGATGTTGTCCTGGTCACTGGCACCCACACCGGCGAAGCGGGCGGAATAGACGCCGGGGCGGCCGTGCAGCAGGTCCACCTCCAGGCCGGAGTCGTCGGCGACGGCAGGCAGGCCGGTGATGCGGGCGGCGTGACGCGCCTTGATGATGGCATTCTCGACGAAGGTGGTGCCGGTCTCCTCGGCGTCGGGGACAGCGAACTCGCTCTGCGGGATCACCTGGATCTTCATATCGGCCAGCATGGCGGCCAATTCTTTCACCTTTTTCTGGTTACCTGTTGCCAGGACAAGCTTGCTCATCACGCATCTCCGCAAAAATAATCTGCGCATTCTATGCGGGGCGGGCATTTAGTCAAAGCGCCAATTACCCCTTGCCAGGGCCGCCCCGGCCACGGATTGGGATGGTTTAGGAGCAAGCTAGATGCATCTTTCCGTAAAGGAATAACCGAAGTGATTAAATACCATTTCAATTCATTACTGTGAGTCAGTAGACTCGCGCCCCAATCGACATTCCCCACGGCTTGAGGTGACTGATGCCATTGATTCTTCTGCTTGTACTCCTGGTGCTGTTCAGTCCGCTGGCCATCGACATCTATTTGCCCGCCATCCCGCAGATGGCCGAGCAGCTCGGCGCCGAGGTGACCCTGATGCAGGGCACCATCACCTGGTTCCTGTTCAGCATGGGGTTGGGTCAGTTGCTGGTGGGACCGCTTGCCGACCGCTATGGCCGCAAGCCCATCGCGCTGGGCGGCGTGCTGCTCTATGGCCTGAGTGCCCTGGCCGCCGGCTTTGCCGCCAGCCTGGGTGAGCTGATGCTGGCGCGGGTGCTGCAGGGCTTCGGCGCCTGCGCCACCTCGGTTGCCGCCTTCTCGGTGGTGCGTGACAGCTATGGCCCCAAGAAGAGTGGCCAGATGATCTCTTATCTCAATGGTGCCATCTGCTTCATTCCCGCGCTGGCACCGCTGCTCGGTGGCTGGCTGACCGCCAAGGCGGGCTGGTCGGCGAACTTCTGGTTCATGGCCGGTTATGCGGTCATCGTCGGCAGCTGGTTGCTGTGGCGCATGCCGGAGACTCGTCCGGAGGAGACCAACAGCCATGGCCAACTGATCAGCTGGGCGCGCTACAGCCCGGTGCTGCGAAGCCCAAGCTTCCTGTTCAACGCCAGCCTCTGCATGCTGGCGATGGCGGTGATCCTGGCCTATGTCACCGCCGCGCCGGTGCAACTGATGGTCAAGCTGGGTCTGGACATGAACGGCTTCAGCTACTGGTTTACCGCCAACGCGGCGCTGAACATTCTGGCCTGCTTCCTGGCGCCGCGCTTCATCGCCAGGGTGGGTCCGAGACGCACCCTGCGCATCGGTCTGCTGGTGCTGCTGGCCTCGGCCGTGGTGCTGACCCTGACCATGCACCTCGCTCATCCGCTGGCGATGATGGGGCCTGTGTTCCTCTCCAGCATCGGCTTCGCCATGATCCTGGGCGCCGCGGCAGGCATGGCGCTGGCTCCCTTCGGCCACTGCGCCGGCACGGCGGCAGCCCTGCTCGGCCTGTTCCAGATGAGCGGCTCCGGCGCCCTGGTGGGGCTCACCGGCGCGCTGATGCCGGATCCTCTCGGCCAGCTGGCGCTGCACATGTGGCTGCTGTTGCCGCCGCTGTTGCTGCTGATGACCCGTCAGGGCCGTCGCCTCTGTCTGCAGCCTTGATGGCGCGAGCCGCCCATTTCCTCGGGGCTGATGGATAACGCGGCTTGTGTTGGCAATAAATCCTGTGCTCTGATGAGCGCAAACGGGGGCTTGGGCCCCCTTGTTTTTTGGGCGAGAGCCCAGCCGACGCTTATCATAATGGACAGAGTTCAGCGGAGAATCCCATGAGTCACACAATCAACGCCGCCCTGGTGGGCTATGGCTTTGCAGGCCAGACCTTTCATGCCCCCTTCTTGACCACTACCCCGGGTCTCTCCCTCGGTTGGGTGGTGAGCCGGGATGCCGCCAAGGTGCAGGCAGAGTTGCCCGGTTGCCAGGTCGGTACCCTGGAACAGGTGCTGGCCGATCCGAGCGTGGATCTGGTGGTGATCGCCACGCCGAACGACACCCATGCCCCCATCGCCCGTCAGGCACTGCTGGCAGGCAAGCACGTGGTGATCGACAAGCCGTTCGCGCTGGATCTGACCGAAGCCGAGGCGCTGGTGGAGCTGGCGCAGAAGCAGCAACGGCTGCTCAGCATCTTCCACAACCGGCGCTGGGACGGGGACTTCCTCACGGTGCGCCGGCTGCTGGCCGAGGGAGCGCTTGGCGAGATTGCCCAGTTTGAATCCCACTTTGACCGTTATCGCCCCGAGGTGCGTCAGCGCTGGCGCGAGGCCGGTGGTCCGGGCTCCGGCCTCTGGTTCGATCTCGGCCCGCACATCCTCGACCAATCGCTGCAGCTGTTCGGCCAGCCCGACTGGATCCAGGCCGATCTGGCCCAGCAGCGCCCCGGTGCCCTGAGCGATGACTACTTCCACGTGGTGCTGGGCTACGGCGCGCTGCGGGTGATCCTGCACGGCAGCTGCCTGGTGTCCGCCACCATGCCGCGCTTCGTGATCCACGGCAGCGAAGGGTCCTTCATCAAGTTCGGCATGGACGTGCAGGAGGAGCAGCTCAAGCTCGGCCTGCGTCCGCCCGCTGCCGAATGGGGCCGGGATCCGGAGCCGGGCCAGCTCAGCCGCATCCGGGATGGTCAGGTGCAGCAGCACGCAGTGGCCGGTGAGGCGGGTGACTACGGCGCGTATTACCGTGGGATCTGCGCCGCCATCAGAGGCGAAGCCAGCAACCCGGTGCCTGCGCCGGAGGCACTGGCGGTGATGGCGCTGCTGGATCTGGCCAGGGAGAGCGACAGCCAGGGCAAACGGTTGAGCTGTCAGAAGCTGTCTGACTGAGGTCGATTTTCGGGGCCGGAGCCGGTTGGGTGAAACGGCAATGAGTGGCTGGTAATGGCGTGGGTAACGGTGTTTTATTATGCAATTGACGATGTTCTATGGTGGATTATATTAATATTTGTCGTTGCAGTAGTTCTTTTCATCCAGCTCACGAGAAAATATCATTGTGATATGCGTTTTCATTGGCGGCGTATGGCGCTATATTTCGCGCGCCTCCTGGCTCCCGGTGTATGGCTTTGCTTACCGGGGGTGAAGACGCACAGTGATGGTCGTCGAGACCATCTCTCCATCTTTTTTTGAGGGTATGCACATGAACAAAGTACTGGTAGCCGGTATCCTGGGTCTGATGTTGACCGCCTGTGGTCAGAAAGAAGAAGCCGCCGCTCCGGCCGCTACTCCGGCCGCCGAAGTTGCTGCAACTGTTAGCGAAGCTGCCTCTACCGTAGAGAAGGCCGCTTCCGAAGCCTCTGCTACCGTCGAGAAGGCTGCTGCTGACGTAGCTACCAAGGCGGAAGCTGCAGTGAGCGATGCCAAGGCCAACTAAGCCTGCACCTCATCTGAAAACGGGCCCGGCGCTTGTGCGTCGGGCCCGTTTTTTTATGGGTTTTTCACGAGGTTGAGGGGCAGGCACCGCGCTCAGGTCAGCGGCTCCACCAGCAGGATGTGGGAGTCGGCGCCCACCACTTTGACCCGGCTGCCCGCCGGCAGGGCGACCTCGCAGCGTACCGTCCAGACGGTGTCGTCCAGGTGCACCCGGCTGCTGCCTTGGATCACATCATCCAGCAGGGTCAGCTCCCGCCCCAGGTAGCTGTGCATCCGCTCGTTGATGGTGCTGGCCGCATCCTGGCTAGAGCGATCGCGCCTGTGCTGCCAGCGCCACCAGGCCCAGGTGGTGAGCAGGGACTGCACCGCGAACAGCAGCAACTGGGCTTGCCAGCCGAAGGGCAACAGCAGCAGCAGGATCCCGACTTCCAGTGCGGCTATGCCGGTCCAGAGCAGAAAGCCCACCGATCCCAGCACCTCGATGGCCAGCAGGGCGAAGCCCAGCCCCAGCCAGTGCCAGTGGGTCAGCCCCTCGAACAGGGCTGTCATGACTTGTTGCCCTTGCCATCCTTGTTGAACAGCTCGGCCATACCGGCGACCGAGCCTATCAGGCTGCCCGCCTCCAGCGGCATCATGATGATCTTGCTGTTGGGGCCTTCACCGATACGGGCCAGCGCCTCGGTGTATTTCTGGGCCACGAAGTAGTTGATGGCCTGCATATCCCCTTCCGCTATGGCTCTTGAGACCATGTGGGTCGCCTTGGCTTCGGCCTCGGCGGCCCTTTCGCGCGCCTCGGCGGCGAGGAAGGCGGCCTGGCGCTCGCCCTCGGCTTTCAGGATCTGGGACTGTTTCTCCCCCTCCGCCTTGAGGATCTTGGACTGGCGCACCCCTTCGGCCTCCAGCACCTCGGCCCGTTTCTGCCGTTCGGCCTTCATCTGGGCGTTCATGGCTTCTACCAGCGCGAGCGGCGGGCGCACATCCTTGATCTCGATCCGGGTCACCTTGATGCCCCAGGGAGCGGTGGCGGCATCCATGGTGCGTAGCAGCTTCTCGTTGATGGTGTCGCGCTGGGACAGCATCTCGTCCAGCTCCATGGCGCCGAGCACGGTCCGCATGTTGGTCATGGTGAGGTTGCGGATGGCGCTGGTGAGATCGTTGACCTCGTAGGCACCCTTGCGGGCGTCTACCACCTGCACGAAGCTGATGGCGTCTATGGTGACGTTGGCGTTGTCGCGGGAGATCACCTCCTGGGCCGGGATGTCCAGCACCTGTTCCATCATGATGATCTTGTGTCCCACGCGATCCACATAGGGAATGAGCAGGTTGAGGCCGGGGGAGAGGGTGCGGGTGTAGCGGCCGAAGCGCTCCACCGTCCAGTTGTAACCCTGCGGCACTATCTTGATGCCGGCGCTCAGGGTCGCGAGTACCAGGAACACGAAGATCCCCAATACAATCAATGACTCATTCATTATTAAGCTCCTTATGAAACACTTTCACTAGCCTAGAGTCTGGTGCTCAGCACCACAAGGACATTCACTCGGCTTTGCCAGCATAGGGCTTTACTAATTACCAAAACGCATTAAAGAGCATTTTTTATTATTTTGAAGGAATAAGCAGCCTGCCTATAGTCGCCCCAGATGTCGTCGTATGCCGAGGAGCGGGCCCTGATGGATTATTTACCTATGTTTGCCAAGTTGGAAGGCCGCCCGGTATTGCTGGTGGGCGGGGGCGAGGTTGCCCTGCGCAAGGCGCGCCTGCTGCTGGCGGCGGGCGCCCGGCTGACCCTGGTCTCCCCGGTGCTCGACTCGGCGTTCAATGAACTGGCCGATCGCTTCACCCATCTGGCAGCGCGATTCGACCCGGCCCATCTGGCGGGCCAGATCCTGGTGGTGGCGGCCACCGACAGCCTCGAAGTCAACGGCCTGGTCTACCAGAGTGCCGACGCCCTCGGCCTGTTCGTCAATGTGGTGGATGACCCACAGCGCTCCAGCTTTATCTTCCCGTCGATCATCGATCGCAGCCCCATAGTGGTTGCCGTTTCCAGCGGCGGCAAGGCGCCGGTATTGGTGCGGTTGCTGCGCGAGCGACTCGAGAGCCTGCTGCCCCGCCATCTGGGCGGGTTGGCCGAACTCTCCGGCCGGGTGCGTGGCAAGGCCAAACGGGTGTTGTCGTCTCTCTCCGATCGTCGCCGCTTCTGGGAGCGTGCTTTTGCCTCCAACACCCTCGGCAGCCTGATCGAGCAGCAGGATTGGCAGAGTGCCGAGTATTGGCTCAATGAGGGGCTGGACAAGGCCCAGACTGAAGTCGGCGAAGTGGTGCTGGTGGGTGCGGGTCCCGGCGATCCTGGCCTGCTGACCCTCAAGGGGCTGCAACAGATCCAGCAGGCGGAAGTGGTGCTCTACGACCAGCTGGTCTCCCCCGAGATCCTGGATCTGGTGCGCCGGGACGCGACCCTGGTGTCGGTCGGCAAGAAGGCCGGCGCCCACAGCGTACCCCAGGAGGAGACCAACCGCCTGCTGGTGGAATATGCCCGCGCGGGCAATCGGGTGGTGCGGCTCAAGGGCGGCGATCCCTTCATGTTTGGCCGCGGTGGCGAGGAGCTGGAAGTGCTGGCCGCCGAGGGTATTCCCTTCTCGGTGGTGCCCGGCATCACGGCTGCCGCCGGTGCCACCGCCTACGCCGGTATTCCGCTCACTCACCGCGACTATGCCCAGAGCGCCGTCTTTATCACCGGGCATTGTCAGCAAGGGGGTCAGAAGGATGGCAAGGAGCCGGACTGGCAACAGCTCGCCGTCACCAACCAGACCCTGGTGATCTACATGGGGCTGATGCGCTCCGAACACATTCAGCAGCAGCTGGTCGACCATGGCCGAAGTCGAACCACCCCCATCGCCATCATCGAGCGGGGCACCCAGCCGTGCCAGCGCGTGCTGATCGGCACGCTTGGCGAGCTGGCGGGTCTGGCCCAGCAGGCGGCAAGCCCCTCGCTCATCGTCATCGGCGAAGTGGTGGCCCTGCGCGAGCAACTCGCCTGGTTTGGCGAGCAAGGGGGCGCGCAGGTTGCCGATGTGGGCAGCACGGATCTGAAGCTGATCAGCCTGGCCTGAGCCATCTCCCGCCAAAGATGAATCGATTTTCCGGCGCTGCAGACGCGGCGCCGCACTGAACCCACGGCACGCCAAGGCGTGCTGGTAATGACTGAGGACCCAGACATGGATCGTGAAAGACTAACCCACCTGCAACAACTGGAAGCCGAGAGCATCCACATCATCCGCGAGGTGGCCGCCGAATTTGAAAACCCGGTGATGATGTACTCTATCGGCAAGGACTCCTCCGTCATGCTGCACCTGGCCCGCAAGGCCTTCTACCCGGGCAAGATCCCCTTCCCCCTGCTGCACGTGGACACCAACTGGAAGTTCAAGGAGATGATCAAGTTCCGGGACGAGACCGCCGCCAAGTACGGGCTGGATCTCATCGTCCATAAGAACCCGGACGGTCTGGCGATGGACATCAACCCCTTCGTGCACGGCAGCGGCAAGCACACCGACATCATGAAGACCGAGGGGCTCAAGCAGGCGCTCAACAAATACGGCTTCGACGCCGCCTTCGGTGGCGCGCGCCGGGATGAGGAAAAATCCCGCGCCAAGGAGCGGGTCTACTCCTTCCGTGACAAGTCTCACCGCTGGGATCCCAAGAACCAGAGGCCCGAGCTGTGGCGCGTCTACAACAGCCAGGTCAACAAGGGGGAGAGCATCCGGGTGTTCCCGCTCTCCAACTGGACCGAGCTCGATATCTGGCAATACATCTACCTGGAAAACATCGACATAGTGCCGCTCTACTTCGCTGCCGTGCGCCCCGTGGTGGAGCGCAGCGGCATCAAGATCATGGTGGATGACGAGCGCATGCCAATAGGCCCGGAAGACGAGGTGAAGCAGGAGCTGGTGCGCTTCCGCACCCTCGGTTGCTACCCGCTGACCGGGGCCATCGAATCCGACGCCACCACCTTGCCGGAGATCATCGAGGAGATGCTGCTGACCACCTCGAGCGAGCGGCAGGGACGACTCATCGACCACGATCAGGCGGGCTCCATGGAGCAGAAGAAGCGTCAGGGCTATTTCTAAAAAAATGTTCTAAGGGATCGACACATGAACAACCACATTCAGACCGCCATCACAGAGCAGGGCATCGAAACCTACCTGCACGCCCAGCAGCACAAGAGCCTGCTGCGTTTTCTCACCTGCGGCAGCGTGGATGACGGCAAGAGCACTCTCATTGGCCGATTGTTGCACGACTCCCAGCAGATCTATGAAGATCAGCTCAAGGCGCTGGAGTCCGACAGCCAGAAGCTCGGCACCACGGGTGAGAAGCTGGATCTGGCGCTGCTGGTGGACGGCCTGCAGGCCGAGCGCGAGCAGGGCATCACCATAGACGTGGCCTACCGCTACTTCTCCACGGCCAAGCGCAAATTTATCATCTCGGATACCCCGGGCCACGAGCAGTACACCCGCAACATGGCCACCGGCGCCTCCACCTGCGATCTCGCCATCATCCTCATCGATGCCCGCAAGGGGGTGCTGGATCAGACCCGTCGCCACAGCTTTATCGCCAGCTTGCTTGGTATCAAGCAGTTCGTGGTAGCGGTCAACAAGATGGATCTGGTGGAGTTCAGCCAGCAGGTGTTCGAGCGCATCAGCGCCGAGTATCGGGAGTTCGCCAAGAAGCTCAACGTCGAGACGATTCAGATAGTGCCGGTCTCGGCGCTGGACGGGGACAACGTGGTCAACCCGAGCGACAAGCTGGCCTGGTATCAGGGGGAGACCCTGCTCTCCCTGCTGGAAAATGCCGAGGTGGAGCGGGAGCTGGAACGCCACCCGGTGCGCCTGCCGGTGCAGTATGTCAGCCGCCCGAACCTGGACTTTCGCGGCTTCGCGGGCACCCTGGCATCCGGTATCTTGCGGGTGGGTGACACCCTGGCGGTGCTGCCGTCCGGCAAGCAGAGCAAGGTGACGCGCATCGTCACCTTCGACGGGGATCTGGAGTATGCCCTGCCGGGTCAGGCCATCACAGTCACCTTCGCGGACGAGATCGACATCAGCCGCGGCGATCTGCTGGTGGACGCCGCTCGCCAGCCCAAGGTGACCCAGAACGTGCTGGCCCACATCGTCTGGATGGGGGAGGAGTCCCTGCAACCGGGCCGGGTCTACGACATCAAGCTGGCCACCAAGAAGACCCGTGGCCAGGTGGAGGTCATTCGCCACCGCATCGAGATCAACAAGCTGGACGAGCTGGACGCGAGCGAACTGAAGCTCAACGAGATCGGTCTGTGCGAACTGAGCCTGACCGATCCGGTGGCGTTCGATCCCTACCAAGAGATCCGCGACACCGGCAGCTTCATCCTGATCGACCGGCTGACCAACGTCACCGTCGGTGCCGGCATGATAGTGGAAGGGCTGGCGGCCCAGGTGGTGACTCTTGCTGGCAAAGCAGGGCAGTACAGCGAGTTCGAAATCGAGCTCAACGCCCTGGTGCGCAAGCACTTCCCCCATTGGCAGGCGCTGGCAGTCGGCAACGACAGCGGCAAGCAATAAAGCCTGGCGCCCTCTCCCTCGGGAGAGGGCGCGATGAAGCGCTTCCCCTCATCCCCAACCCTTCTCCCGCCGATTAAAAACAGAGAGGGAGAAGGGGTTTAATATCCCCTCTCCCTTTGGGGGAGGGGGAGGGAACGAGCCGTAGAGAAGGAGTCAGGATGAATAACGTCGTGTGGCATCAGCATGCCGTCAGCAAGCAGAGCCGATCGCAGTTGAAGGAGCAGAAGCCGCTGGTGCTCTGGTTTACCGGGCTGTCCGGGGCGGGCAAATCCACCCTGGCGGGGGCGCTGGAGCAGGCGCTGGCAGCCGAGGGCAAGCACACCTATCTGCTGGATGGAGATAACGTGCGCCACGGCCTCTGTGGTGATCTTGGCTTCGACGATGCCGCCCGGCAGGAGAATATCCGCCGGGTTGGCGAAGTAGCGAAATTAATGGTGGATGCGGGCCTTATCGTCCTCACCGCCTTTATCTCGCCGTTTCGTGCCGAACGGGATCTGGTGCGCAATCTCCTGGGTGCCGACGAGTTTATCGAGGTGTTTGTGGATGCGCCGCTCGCCGTGTGCGAAGAGCGGGACCCCAAGGGGCTCTACAAGAAGGCGCGGGCCGGCGAGATCCGCAATTTCACCGGTATCGATTCCGCCTACGAGGCTCCCGAGCAGCCGGAAATTCATCTACTTAACGCCGGCAAGCCGGTGGAAGCCCTGGTGGACGAGCTGTTGACCGCCCTGCGGCAGCGGGGGCTGATCGACTAAGGTGCGCTTGCACATATCGAGTAGTGATAAACAAGGGGGCGTTTGCCCCCTTGTTTATTGCCTGCCAACCATTCCCTTTATCGCTGCCGCTATTTCTTCGCCGAGCGTTTTTGAGATGGATGTAGGGTGCAATAAGTGCAGCGTATTGCACCGTCAAAGAGGAAGGCGCTCGGTCAAGCGCCTGGCCTCTACCTATGATTCACATCACAATCCCTGCTGGATTGCCGTTATACGGGGTTTCGCCAGCTTTTCGGGCTGTGGCGAGTGATTTTTCTTTGTGTGGCCAAAGTAAAGTCACCAAAAGAAAGGCACCCCCGCCGATTCGCTCTCCTGCGTCTCGGCGAGTCGGAGGGGGAAGCAATAGACTGAGGCGACAGCTCGCCAACTTGTTGGCCGCTATGCAGCGCTCAGAACGGTGGGGGCTCAAATTAGTCTTTTTTTAGTTTTCTTGTGATGCTGCGGGATATATTGGTCATTTCACAAATAAACTCTTCCTCAAGATGATCGCCTACAAACGAGGGCTTGATATTATCTAACCTCCGCCATGTCTCATGTTGATAGATGAAATAAAGGTAGTTTTTAAGTAAAGAATGGTTGGTCGTTTTCCTTGATAACTGTTTTTTGAATGAATCAAGGGTGAGTTTCGACTTATATGAATAATATTTGTCATACTCTATAACAAAATCATTAAGGCTCCAGCCGATCCTAGAAAGCTCCATTTTAATTTTTACGGAAAAATCATCATGTTGCATATTTGTCTCCAAATGTCCCCTATGTTACCGGTAGCCTTCACATATCCAGACGGTCTCTGGATATGTGAACTTACATGGAGAGTATCGATATATGGCAAAAGGTGGAAATTCTCACTCAGGTAATTCAGGTAATTCAGGTAATTCAGGTAATTCAGGTAATTCAGGTAAGGGAGGTAGTAATCGAGGCCCTTCGTCACACCCTGGTCCGGGTGGTAACTGGCCTTCGACAACAGGTGGTATTTCAGGAGGGGGAAGAGGAAACGCGCCATCAAAGAGTGGCAAATAAATCATAACAAAGGGGCGGTGAAGCTAGTCTTCCCGCCTTATGCATTCATTAGAGTTTTTTTGAAAAGCTGATAAAAAACTTTTGTTATCAGCTTTGTATCTAATATATGAAATTTCATTCATGGTATCTGTCATTGCGCATAAACAAATGTTTCTTCTATTAATATATATGGTTTTACTTACCAAATCTTGATCTGAGTTGGTACATGTATCAACAATTGAATACTCGACCAGCATGGGATATCGATTATCAAAGAAAGCATAGTCAGCTACCTGTCCACTCACAAGACCAATAGCTAATATAGCACCACCTGATATAATCGGTTTTTTAAACGTATTTCCAGTCAGTTCCTCTTGGCAGTTGCCACATTTAACTTTTGCTTCAAGATGCAAATCATTTTTTTTAAAGCATTTAGGACATTCAATTTTCATGCTCGTTCCATGAGATGATTAATTACATGTATTGGGGCTGTAGCAAGATCAAGATAAGGCAGTCACAATCGTCTTTTGCTGACAGGCTTTCCATTGCCTGCCGTTGTTGCCTCGCTTTGGCGAATCGGATGTCACAATACCGTGCCTGCCTGTGACTGAGGGGGCCGCTCGCCGACCTGTTGGCCGCTACACGGCGCTCATCTCGTATGTTGGGCTAAAAATCGTAGGTTGGCGCTGAACGAAGTGAAGCCCAACGTTTACCGCGAAACGTATCTGCAAATTTGTTTTACCGTTCGACCAAATCCATGTTTATCTCGCTCTGGTTGACGTGATAATGCTCGTCTGTTGGGCTTCGCTGCGCTCTGCGCCAACCTGCAAAACCACGCTACCGCCCCTGAATGACAGCCTCCAGTCTGCTGCTTTTTACCTGCGATATGGCTCTGGTCTGGCTCATGGGTGATTCCGACGAGACATTTACCAAATGGCAGTGTTACCGAACGGGGCTGGGGAGAGAAGCGGAAGAGGGGCGTTTTCTGGGCCAGATCAACAAATTTATTAATAACAGGTGGTGATGGGCATCTGGCCCCCAACGCTCACAGCGCATCTGGGCGGGGGAGTGAATTCGGGGCTATCACCCTGTCGAGTGCGGTGTCGCACAGCCGCTATTCCGAGAGCGGCAAGGGCAAGCCGGTGGTGGTACGGGTGGATAAGCGGCTGGCCGCTTTGTGGGGTCGGGGTCTGATAAAGAAATCCCTGCGCTGGCGCCATAATGTCGATGGGCCCTGTATCGGTGACGATACGGGCCCATTCATTTTTAGCGCACGGCTTACTTAGTTCTTGGTTGTGACGGGATCGGCTCAGCGGGCGAGCAGGGCTCGACCACTGGACAGCGATTCGCTGGCTGCATGGGGGGAGGGACGTTGCTGGAATTGGCGCACCAGCCGCTCCAGTTCGCTTAATTGCCGCACCAGCGCGATGACGCCCTGCACCGCGTGCTGGCTGCCCAGACTGGAGTCATCCGCGAGGCTCTTGATGTTGAGCACGTTGCGGTTGATGTCCATGGTGACCTGGGATTGTTCTTGCACCGCCTGGGCAATCTGGCTGCTGCCGGCGGCCACCTGCAGCAAGCGGTCGCTTATCTGCTGCAGCACGTCGCCGGTGGCGGAGGCCTTGAGCCGGCAACTGGCAGAGAGCTGTTCCCCCTTCTCCATGGCCTGCTCTGCATCCCCGGCACTGCCCTGCAGCAGGCTGATCATCTTCTGGATCTCGCCGGTGGAGGACTGGGTCTTGATGGCAAGGGAGCGGATCTCGTCCGCCACCACCGAGAAGCCACGGCCCGCCTCACCGGCCCGGGCGGCCTCGATGGCGGCGTTGAGGGCCAGCAGGTTGGTCTGGTTGGCGATGTTGTTGATCACATCCAGGATGCCGTCGATGGCCCGGCATTGAGTGGCGAGCGTGTTGATCACCCCCTTGGATGTGACCAGCTCGCTGTGCATTCCTTCTACCGCAGTCATGGTCTCTAGCACGCTCCGATTGCCCTCCTTGAACAGATCGGCGGTCTCGTCCAAGCGATCGGAGGAGGCGGTCGAGCTGTGGGATACCTCGCGGATGGATTCCGCCATTTCGGTGATGGCGGTGGCGACCTGGTTGGTCTGCGCCTGTTGCTGCTGCAGGTTGTCGGTGATGGCCTCGGCGTTGTGCAAGTCCGTCTGCGCCGCCCGCAAGATCTGCTGGCAGGTCTGCTGGGTGCGGGCCAGCACGGCGTTGAACTCGGCCTGATTCATCCGCATGGCGAGCTCGACGGCGGCCAGGTTGTCGACCCGGCCCGTGTAAAGCAACTGCATCAGCGGGTTGTCGAAGCGGTTGCGGGCCAGCTTGCCGAGTGTGCCAAGGCGCCGGGAGAGGGCGTTGACGACAAGGGCAGCGCCCGCCAGCGGCAGGACGGCTGTGGCCAGCAGCCAACCCGACTCGTGGCGATAGCCCAGCGCCAGCATGGCCATCAGGGCAAGCAGCAAGCAGAGGTTGAGCACGAGCGTGTGGGAGAAGGCTGGTAGGCGCAGGGCCAGGGGTTGTTGCCCCTCCCGCATCTGGGCATAGACCCGCTCCGTCCGCTGCTTCAGCTCCCCATCCGGCGCGGTGCGCACGGATTGGTACTCCACGACCTTGCCGTTGGCATCCTGAATGGGGGTGACGAAGGCATTGACCCAGTAGTGATCGCCATTCTTGCAGCGGTTCTTGACCGGCCCCATCCAGCTCTTGTTTTGGCGCAGGTGTGCCCACATGTCGGCGAAGGCTTGGCTCGGCATGTCGGGGTGGCGCACCAGGTTGTGCGGGGATCCTTGCAGCTCCTCCAGCGCGAAGCCGGCGATCTGGCAGAACTCCTCGTTGGCATGGGTGATACGGCTCTCCAGATCCGTGGTCGAGATCAGGCTCTGATGCTCGGGAAAGAGACGCTCACGCTGGGTGACGGGTTGATTGACTCTCATAGGGATTCCGGCTGGGATTGGGGCTATGAGTCCCGTCTGCAAGCCGTGCACCAGAGTGGCGGAAAAAGCTCAAATAATGGGCTGGACGGGAGTTGTTCGAAAAAAATGTGTCAGCGGAGGAGGGCGACCGGGCGAGGTATCGATAGATTGCTGAATCGATTCGCTTTTTGGGAGCCGTTTTGGGAATGAAATCCCTGCTTTCGCAATTTGGCAAGCCGTGAAGCGGGAGCCCAGATGGGCTCCCGGCCGATTCAGGCGTTGATCTCCGGCGCGCTGGCGGGGGGCGCTGTCAGGGTCTCTATCTGCAGGTTGGTCGCCAGCAGGGTCTTCAGATCCTGCAGGTACTCCTCCAGCGGCGGCTCATCCAGCAGCAGGGCGAGCTCGTTGCCGACCGGGGTGAGGCGGTAGTAGAGCAGGGTCAGGCCGCTCTGACGCTGGCGCAGTCGCCAATGCTGGTTGCCAAAGGCGAGCTCGACCCCGTCCGCCGGCAGCGGCCCGGATTCCAGCTCCCCTCGGTGCAGCAGGCCGAGATCGAACAGCAGCAGCAGGGCGCTGTAGGGCACCCGGTATTTGCCTAGCCCCATGCGAGTGACTTTGGCGCGGCTGAGCAGGCTGGCGCCCTTGTGCATGCCGAGCAGCAGGCGCTGCTCGTCGCTGCCCTCGTAGTGACAGCAGAGGGCGCAGATGCGCTGGAACAGCTGGGCCTCGCGCTGGGTCATCTCCTTGAGGGTGCTGAGGGCCCGGATGGAGAAGCGGCCCGGAGTCGCCACCTCCAGCGCGAAGATCCGCCCCCACAGCTGCTGCATGGGCACCATGCTGATCTCTTCGGCCAGCTGCAGGAAGCGGGTCAGCCAGTCGCTGTCCATCTCGCCACCGGCGGCCGTCTCCTCGCAGTGGCGCGCCGCCATCACCATGATGGATTCCAGGTTGCGCTGGCGGGCGGCCTGATCCGCCAGTTGGCGGAAGGTGGCGCGCTGCTCGAAGGTGCTGTCGCTGTTGCGGGTCAGCATGCCATCGATGTTGCGGCTGCGGGCCAGGCGCAGGGTCTGCTCCTGACTGCTCAGAATGGAACTCTCTTTCTTGGGGGGCGGAAGATCGGCCATGCTGGCTCCGTGATGGCAGGGGTGGATCAGGCTGGTATTCAATGTTACCCCAAGCAGCCAAACGAGCAATCCCCAGAACCTATCCACGATCTTACTGTGAGCTCGTGATCAAGGTTCATGTGCTGCTCGGAATCCTCACGTATATCTATACGCTCCGGTTCCTGCGCTGCTCTTTACTTTGCTGACGACCTCTCGTTACAGGTCGTGAACAGATTCTCAGACGGTGCTGGGGCCCGATGTGCAGGCCGGATAACAAAATGGCCTCCCGAGGGAGACCATTTTGATTGTGCATCAAGACAATAGGCGTAGCGGCTTACTCTTCGTAGACGCTGACCTCGGTCGCCTCCATGGAGTAGGAGGCGGTGGCCATCTCGTGACTCGAACTGATGGTGCGCATCTTGCCCTTCACCCAGATGGCGTCCCACAGATCGTCCACAGGCGCGCCCTTGGGGTAGCTCACGTAGATCACCTGGTTGGTGGGGGGCGGCGGCACATGGATGCAGGCGCCGAAGTAGGGCACCAGCAGGAAGGCGGTGATCTTCTTGGCATCTCCCTCCAGCGGCACCACGAAGCCCGGGATGCGCAAGTCCTGGTTGTCCAGCTTCTTGTTGACCCCGCCGACCGGCTGCGGCACCGAGGCCAGGTTGCCGTCGTGGCTGACCTGGGGCGGCGGTAGCAGTTTTTCACCCTCTGGAATGAGCACATCCCAGTCGATTGTCTTGTAATCTACGGCATGGGCAGGCAATGCCAACACACCCAGCAGCAGCGCCAGCATTCTCCACATCGTCATCTTTCCTTTCGTCATCGTCATATCCGGATACTCATGCCATCGCTCAGGCTGTAGCGATACGCGCGGGCGGCGGGCAGCAGCCCAATCACCATGCCTGCCAGCCACACCAGTCCCAGCAGTTGCCATTCGTAGGCGCTCGGCAGGCCGAGGCCGAGTTGCAGGCCATAGTGGCTGAGCAGCCAGGGGGTGGCAAGCAGCTGTCCGAGGTAGAGCACCGCGACCCCGAGGGCGATGCCGAGGGTGGTGAGGGCCATGGCCTCCAGCGCCAGCAGCAGGAACAGATGGGACGGGCCGGCGCCGAGGGAGCGCAAGATGGCGAGTTCGCGGCGCCGCTCGTTGAGCCCCGCCAGCAGGGTGGTCAGCATGCCGATGAGGCCCGCCACCACCACGAAGCCGGCGATGACGCTGAGCGCCGTCTCCATCACGCTCATCATGCCCCACAGCTCCTGCAATGCGGCCCCCGGCAAGATGGCCATCAGAGGTTCACCGGTGTAGGTGTTGATGCCACGCTGCAGCTGGAACGCCAATATGCGATTACTTAAGCCCACCATAAAGGCGGTGATGGTCTTGGGGGTGAGATCCTGCGCCAGCGCCTGCTCGGCGGTGACGTTCTTGCTGTGGCGACCCGTGTCCCAGCCGAGGTGGATGGCCTCGATGCCGGCCAGCGGCACGTGCACGGTACGATCGACCGGGGTGCCGGTCGGCGCCAGGATCCCCACCACCTTGAACGGCAGGTTGTCGTGCTGGCTGAAGGAGGTGTTGCCGGCGCCGTGGGCGATGACGATGGACTGATCCAGTTTGTAGCCGAGTTTCTCGGCCACCTGGGCGCCGAGCACCGCCTCGAACGGCGTCTCGAACGGGCGGCCTTCCCGCATCTGCAGGGACTGTTGCTGGCCGTACTTCAGGTGGCGGAAGTAGTCGCCAGTGGTGCCGAGCACCCGGAAGCCCTTGTGGGAATCCCCGAGGGAGAGGGGAATGGTCCAGGCGATGCCGGGCCGCTGTTTGATGGCCTGATAGGTGTCCCAGCCCACGTTGTTGGTGGGGTTGCCGATGCGAAACACCGCGTAGAGCAGCAGGTTCACCTGGCCGGAGCGGGCGCCGACGATGAGATCGGTGCCGGAGACGGTATTGGCGAAGCTCTCGCGCGCCTCGGTGCGCACCCGCTCCACCCCGAGCAGCAGGGTGACGCTGATGGCCACGGCCAACAGGGTGAGCCCGGCGGTGAGGCGACGGGCCCAGAGACTTTGCAGGGCGAGTTTCAGCATGCCACCCTCCTTTTTATGGTTTGGGTAGCGCTATTGGTCGGTTTTTTCTGCCACAGGCAGAGAGGGGTGCTGCTGCTCATACGGCCCTCCGATTAAGCTGCTGCAGGTTTTCCACCCGGGGGAAGAGGGGTTCGAGATAGGGGTCGTGGCTGACGAAGATGAGGGTCGAGCCCTGCTTGTCGCACTCCTCGAACAACAGCTTGATGAAGGCGGCTCTGTTGTCGGTATCGAGCGCCGAGGTGGGCTCGTCGGCGATCACCAGGGGCGGCGAGCCTATCAGCGCCCGGGCGGCGGCGACACGCTGTTGCTGGCCGATGCTCAAGGCATGGACCGGCCTGTGCAGCGCCTCGTCCGGCAACTGCAACTCGCCCAGCAGGCGGCGAGCCTCCTGTTCCGGACTGCCGCGCAGGCGGGATCGCTTCTCTCGGGAGAAGGTGAGTGCAGTAGTGACATTATCCAGTACGGATAAAAAAGGCAGCAGATTGAACTGCTGGAAGATATAACCCAGATTGGCCGCCCGGAAGTGGTCACGGGCGCGGCCGGAGAGCTGAGCCAAAGGCTGGCCCAGCACCTCCAGGGTGCCGTGGTCGGCGGTCTGGATCCCGGCAAGCAGCCCGAGCAGGGTCGACTTGCCGGAACCCGAAGGCCCCTTGATAAACACCCGCTCCCCTTGCGCGATGCGAAGGGCGGGCAGATCGAGTACAGCCTCGCCACCTGGCCAGGCGAAGGCCAGATCGCGGATCTCAACCACGGCGTTGTTCATGGGTTCACCAGCTCAGCTTGTAGGCGGACGGGGTCAGCTCGGCCGCAGTCTGACCGGTGGGCAGGATGCCCTGCACGCTCAGTTTCTCCAGGCTCGGGTAGACGGTAAAGAGGGTGGCTTCCAATCCAGTCAGCTTGGCCGGGGCCGCGCAGGTATAGGTGTACATGGCGCCGAGATCGGCATGGCCGTCTTCGTGGTGGTGTTCATCCTGATCGCTGCCAGCCTTTTCATGGTCATGGTCATGGTCATGGTCATGGTCATGTTCTTCCTTGGCGGCGTTGATCTCCTGCTGGGTCAGGGCGCAACCGGCGGCGGGATCGAGCCGGAACAGGCTGGCCGGCTGCTTGAGTTGGGTCATGGCCTTGGCATATTGCGCCTTCTCGGCATCCGTCTTGGCGGCATGTTCGAAGCCCACCAGATCGGCGGCGGGCGCCTGCAGCTCGATCATCAGCTGGTTGCCATCGAGCACCAGATTGAGGTGGCCGTGGCCGTGCTCGTGGGCACCGTGACTCTCGTGTTCATCGTGATTCGCTTGTGCGCCAAAGGCGGCGGCCGCCAGCAACAGGGTGACTGCTTTCATCGTTATTCCTTTTAAAACAATTAATAGGGGAGCTATTCAAAAACGGGAACGATGAAAGACTGGCGGGGCTCGGATGCTGTAATAGCGGGCGCTGAGGTTGCCCGTGCTGGTGAAGCCGGGAATGGCCGGGGGATAATCGGAAAACTGCGGAGCGCTAAGGCTGGGGGGCGGGGTCAGCGCCAGCTTGCCATCCAGATGGAGGGCACAGATGAGGCAATGGTGGCTGTGGTCAGGCAGATCCGCTTCCAGCGGGTGCTGTGCCAGTGCCGGTTGCAACCACAACCAGCCCAGCAGCAATAGCCAGATTTTCAGCTTGGAACTAACCATAAACCCCTATGGAAAGGGCGCCATCAGCGCCCCTCCTCTCTGATTCACAGATGGGACTTGATGAGCCCCATCACCTTGGTGATGTCGGTGGCATCGAGCTGGCCATCTTTGGCGAACAGCACCTTGCCCTCTTTATCCAGCAATACGATGGCCGAACTCTCCGGCGCGAGCGCCCAGGCGTTGCGGGCCATGCCCTTGGCATCCAGCACCAGCGCGGACCAGGGGAACTCTTTCTTGGTGTCTTCGGCGCTGCTCTTCACAAAGCCGGAGGTACCCCAGATGGCGTCATTGCTGTTGATGATGGTGACGGTCTGGTACTGCTCGTGGGGCAACTTGGCCACCTTGATCGCCTCGATCATGGGGGCGTTGAGCTCCTTGGCACTGGAACGACCCGCGATGTGCTGGATCAGAAATACCTTGCCGGTCAGCACCTGGCTCTGCCATGGCTGGTAGCTGATCTCTTTGTCTTTCAGCACCAGCTCACCCTTGTCGCTGATATTGACCAGCGGCACCTGAGCGGATTCCTTGATGTTGTGGGCCATGACCAGGCTCGGCAGCAGCGCCAGAGTAAGTACGAGATGTTTCATCCTGATGACACTCCTTTGTTATGTTATAACGATTTCATGATTGAGGGAATGGGGCAGTACTCATCCTAAACTGATCGGATGTGTTTAAAAAGTGTTAAATAAAGTCGCGAATGATCAGGCTATGCTGCGTGTCAACGCAGGACGCTGGCGGGCGAGGGCGGCTAGAATGGCATGCGGCAGTTAATAATCAATCGATTATTAACTGGTTTGAGGAGTCGGTGTCAGTAGAGCGGCTCGCTCACCAGCGGGATCTGGGCCATGGTCATCTGCTGGGCCAGCAGGGGGGAGCCGGTCAGCAAGATGTGGCGCTGGTTGTCGATCACCACGGTTTCTCCCTTCAAGCCGCTGTCGGCCGTGATGGCGAGCCAGGCCGGGGAGACACTGCCGATGCTGATGTTCGGATAGATGATGCTGAGCATATATTGCGGCGCCAGCTCGGCCAGCAGGCTGGCCATCAACAGCGCCTTCTCGTCGCTGTCGGCCTTGTTGTCCTGCAGCGCCTGGAGGGGCGGGGCGAAGTGATCCATCTGCTCGGGGGGAGTGGGAATGGCGTTCAACCACTCCTGCAACAGGTTGACGCTGGTGGCCAGATCCTTGGCCGAGAACTGCTGGGCAAGGGCCTTCAGGTCCCCCTTGAACTGATAGAACAACTGGGAATAATTGGGTCTCACACAGGGCAACTTGCGATTGGCCGGATGAACGCAGGGCAGCACCCGCATCTGGTAGAAGGCATCTTCCTGATACTGCTGATAGGCCTGCCAGAACTGGGCCGACTCCAGGCTGTCGTCGTGCAGGGTAAACGCCTGTTCCAGATTGCGGAATTTGGTGGCGGTTTCGGGGCTGTTCTCGTTGATCTGGTTGATGCTGCTGTAAAGCCGGGGGCTGATGTAGGAGTAGAGCGTCTCCAGCGGGAAGTTGAGGGAGGTATCGATCAGCGTCATCTCGTGTCGGCTGGCCGAGATGACACGATCATCCGTGCTCAGTTGCAGGTGTTTCTGCTGGCCGTCGGCGGACTGCCATTGCCAGCTGAAGTTGACCTCGTGGGCGGTGGCCGAGCCAAGTACCAGACTCCACAGCAGACCTTGTGCCAGTTTCATGAGGGTGCATCCTGCGCCGGGTAATATTAAACAACTAGGTTAGACGGCGGAATTTGGATTGATTCATATGCACATGAATTGGTAATTATCTGATAAAACTTTAAATTTAATTTTGAAAATAAGTCATACGGGGAACCACCATGAAAGCTGTCGCCACCTTCTTTCTGCTATTGCTGGCGTTGCCTGCGGCGGCGGGCCAGGTCTTCGTCAATCAGGGGCTGTCCACGGCCGACACCTTTGCCCTGCGGGATCAGCTGGCGCGGGAACATGAGTGGCAGGAGTGGCTGCGTTTCCAGCAGGCGGTGAAATGGCTGGAGGTGTTGCCGGTCAACTGCGATCTGGTGGGGGAAGCTGGTGGGGACTACCGCTGTGGTGACAGCTACTATCGCCCTTACCGGCAGAATGGGCGTGATCTCTATATCCAGGGGGATCCGCCGGATCGCCAGCCCAGAGCAAATAAAAAGGCGCCATGAGGCGCCTTTTTTGCGAGGGGTACGCTTACTTGGCGGCAGCGTAACGCTCGGCGGAGGTAACGATCTCGGCTTCGGCGGCAGCCTTGTCGCCCCAACCTTCCACCTTGACCCACTTGCCTGCTTCCAGCTCTTTGTAGCGCTCGAAGAAGTGCTGGATCTGGGCCTTCAGCAGCTCGGGCAGATCGTTCACATCCTTGATGTGATCGTATTGCTTGGTCAGCTTGGAGTGCGGTACGGCCACGATCTTGGCATCTTCGCCAGATTCGTCGGTCATTTTCAGCACGCCGACCGGGCGGCAGCGAATGACGGAGCCAGCCAGCAGCGGGTACGGCGTCGGCACCAGCACGTCGACGGGATCCCCATCCAGAGACAGGGTGGCGTTCACGTAGCCGTAGTTGCACGGGTAGAACATCGGGGTGGACATGAAGCGGTCAACGAAGATGGCACCGCTGTCCTTGTCGACTTCGTATTTGATCGGATCGGCATTCTGCGGGATCTCGATGATGACGTAGATGTCGTCGGGCAGGCTCTTGCCAGCCGGTACCAGGTTCAGGCTCATGACGTTTCCTCTGAGTGTTTGAGTCAAGTTTGCAGGCCGATATTATAGCGATGTCGCATCAAATGACCATATTTCAAGGGCACTGCGACAGAGTTGGCGCCCATCGGTCAGCTTGGGTCTGCCAAATTGCAGTTACCTTGGTAGAATGCGGGCTCCCTTTACTGGAAAAGGCAGTGGTATGCACATTCACATTCTCGGGATCTGCGGCACCTTCATGGGTGGTCTGGCGGTGTTGGCGAAGCAGCTCGGTTATCGGGTGACCGGCTCGGATGCCAACGTCTATCCCCCCATGAGCACCCAGCTCGAGCAGCAGGGCATCGAGTTGACCGAGGGCTATGACCCGTCCCAGCTCAGCCCGGCCCCGGATCTGGTGGTGGTCGGCAATGCCATGAGCCGTGGCAACCCTTGCGTGGAATATGTGCTGGATCGCAATCTGCCTTATATCTCCGGCCCGCAGTGGTTGCTGGAGCATGTGCTGAAAGATCGCTGGGTGCTGGCCGTGGCGGGCACCCATGGCAAGACCACCACCGCCAGCATGCTGGCCTGGGTGCTGGAGTACGCCAAACTGGAACCCGGTTTCCTCATCGGTGGCGTGCCGGGCAACTTCCCGGTCTCCGCGCGCTTAGGATCTGCACCCTTCTTCGTCATCGAGGCGGACGAGTACGACTGCGCCTTCTTCGACAAGCGATCCAAATTCGTCCACTACCATCCGCGCACCCTCATCATGAACAACCTGGAGTTCGACCACGCGGACATCTTCCCGGATCTGGCCGCCATCCAGCGCCAGTTCCACCATCTGATGCGCACCGTGCCGAGCAATGGCCGGGTGCTGTTCCCGCAGGCCGATCACAATCTCAGTGTCGTGCGTGAGATGGGCTGCTGGAGCGAGGTGGAGCTGGTGGGTCAGGACGACGCCAAGTGGAAGGCGGTCAAGCTGGCGGACGACGGCTCGGTGTTCGAGGTGTGGCTCGACGGCACCAAACAGGGTGAGGTGCACTGGGAGTGCATCGGCGAGCACAACGTCAGCAATGGCCTGATGGCCATCGCCGCGGCCCGCCATGCCGGCGTCATGGTGGAGCACGGCATCGCAGCCCTGTGCCAGTTCAAGTCTCCCAAGCGGCGCATGGAGCTCAAAGGCGAGGTGGCCGGCGTCAGCGTCTATGACGACTTCGCCCACCACCCGACCGCCATCGACACCACCCTCGGCGGCCTGCGCGCCAGGGTTGATGCGAACGGAGGCAAGGCCCGCATCCTGGCGGTGCTGGAGCCCCGCTCCAACACCATGAAGCTGGGGGTGCACAAGGCTGAGCTGGCCGCCTGCTTCGACGGCGCCGATGAGGTGTTCTTCTTCCAGCCGTCCAACATCGGCTGGGATCTGGGCGAGGTCACTTCCCACATGAGCCGTCCGGCGACCGTGTTTGGCGATCTGGAGCGCCTGATCGACAACCTGGTCGCCGAGAGTCGCGCCGGCGATCATATTCTGATCATGAGCAACGGCGGCTTTGGCGGCATTCACGACAAGCTGCTCGCCCGCCTCCAGCAGAAGATCTCAAGTTAATATGGATAAACAGATCACTTTGGCGCTGACGGGCGCCTCCGGCGCGCCTTATGCCCTGCGACTGCTCCAATGTCTGGTGCAAGCCGATTATCGGGTCTATCTGCTGGCCTCCTCGGCGGCCCGGGTGGTGCTGAAAACCGAGCGGCAGGTGGATTGGCCGAGTTCCCCCAGGGAGTTGTCTGCTTACCTTTGCCGCCAATATGGTGCAAAAGAGGGGCAGATAGTGGCCTGCGGCAAGGAGGAGTGGTTCTCGCCGGTGGCCTCGGGCTCGGCTGCCCCCAAGCAGATGGTGGTCTGTCCCTGCTCCATGGGAACCGTCTCGGCCATCGCCTGCGGTGCCTCCGACAACCTGCTGGAGCGGGCGGCGGACGTGGTGATCAAGGAGCGCGGCCAGCTCATCCTGGTGCCCAGAGAGAGCCCCTTCTCCGCGATCCATCTGGAGAACATGCTGAAGCTGGCGCGGCTCGGGGTGACCATCATGCCCGCGGCGCCGGGCTTCTATCACGAGCCCAAGAGCATCGAGGATCTGGTGGACTTCATGGTGGCGCGGATCCTGGACCACCTCGGTATCGAGCAGGATCTGACCCAGCGCTGGGGCTATGCCAAGCCTTGATCTGAGTGGATAACAGACAAACAAAAGCGGCGCCGACCTGAACAGTCGGCGCCGCTTTTCATTGGCAGGGCATCAAGCGGCCTGGATGGGGGCCGTCACATACTTGAACAGGAAATCGGTCACCTCTTCCCGGGACGGGCGCTGAGGTTGATTGATCATCTGCATCATGACATAGCCAAACCCGGTCAGGGAGCGGGCCAGATCCTGCGCCGACAGCACGCTCTGGATCTCGCCACTGTCCATGGCGGCTTGCAGGTGGGGCGCAATGCGTTCCAGCGCCTTGTCCAGCAAGCGGGTGTAGCGAGGCCATACCTCTTCCCGCACCGATGAGCTCCACTCCAGCCAGATACTGGCGTGGTCTGGTTGATCATAGGCCGCATCGACAAACAGCTTCACGTGGCGGTGGATGCTGTCCCTGACTGGACCCTGGCCACTGTAAGCCTGCTCGAGGATCTGTTGCACAAAGCCTTCGATCTCGGCCAATACCTCATCGACCAGTTCTTCACGGGTGTTGAAGTAGTTGAACACGGTCGCGACCGATACCTTGGCCTGCTCGGCAATCTCGGCATGCCCCGCACGGCCGATGCCGCGACGGGAGAACACCTCGATGGCACATTCCATCAATTGATCACGGCGAGCCTCCGGCGAGAGCCGGGTCCGACGTCTTATTTCTGCGCGTGGTTCCATAGTTTTTTCATCTAATAGTTATTGATTATGGTGTTTATAGTATTGTCACCGATAATGCCAAAAGGCTCGCTAACTCTATCAATTAAAATAAGCCGATAAAAGCATCACGTATGCCTGACGCCCTCCGGTTGGAATGGTAGAATCTTCGGTTTTGATGTTAATGAACGGCCAATAACCCTTGGCCATTATTGGAGTATGTGATGAAGCACATTGTCGAGGTGATGATCTCCGAGGCCGAAGTCGCCGCCCGGATCGCCAAATTGGGTGAAGAGATCACCGCCCGTTACCAGGGTTCCGATGAAGTGGTCATGATTGGCCTCTTGCGCGGCTCCTGCGTCTTCCTGGCCGATCTGTGCCGTCAGACCCAACTGCCCGTCACCCTGGATTTTATGACCGCCTCCAGCTATGGCTCCGGCATGCACAGCACCCGTGACGTGCGCATCCTGAAAGACCTGGATGATGACATCAAGGGCAAGGACATCGTGATCGTCGAAGACATCATCGATACCGGTTACACCCTCAACAAGGTGCGCGAGATCCTCTCCCTGCGTGAACCCAGGTCCCTGGCCATCTGCACCCTGCTGGACAAACCGTCTCGCCGTGAGGTACAGGTGCCGATAGACTGGGTAGGCTTCGCCATCCCGGACGAATTCGTGGTGGGCTGTGGTATCGACTACGCCCAGAAATATCGTAATCTGCCGTTCATCGGCAAGGTTGTTCCGCAAGAATAAGCAAGGCTCGGAAGTGGCAAAGGCAGGATGATGGTCCGCCATCACTGTCTGCAGGCGGCCTTGGCCGCCTTTTCTGTCTCGCGATGGGCGCATCATCCATCACAGGGGTTGCAATGAACGCATTGGAAATCACCGGTCTGAAAAAGACCTATCAAGGGGGCGTCGAAGCCCTCAAGGGCATAGATCTCACCGTCAAGCAGGGGGATTTCTTCGCCCTGCTCGGCCCGAACGGGGCGGGCAAGTCCACCACCATCGGCGTCATCAGCTCACTGGTGAACAAGAGTGCCGGCAAGGTGAAGGTGTTCGGCTACGACATCGACAGCCAGCTGGAGCAGGCCAAGGCCCAGCTCGGGCTGGTGCCGCAGGAGTTCAACTTCAGCATGTTCGAGAAGGTGAGCCAGATAGTCACCCATCAGGCTGGCTTCTACGGCGTGCCGAGTGGCGAGGCCAAGGTGCGTGCCGAGAAATACCTGCGCCAGCTCGATCTGTGGGACAAGCGCGACATGGCGGCCCGCACCCTCTCCGGCGGCATGAAACGCCGCCTGATGATCGCCCGCGCCCTGATGCATGAACCCAAGCTGCTGATCCTGGACGAGCCGACCGCCGGGGTGGACATCGAGATCCGCCGCTCCATGTGGCAGTTCCTGCAGCAGCTCAACGAGCAGGGCGTCACCATCATACTCACCACCCACTATCTGGAAGAGGCGGAGATGCTGTGCCGCAACATCGGCATCATCGACAAGGGTCGCCTGATTGAAAACACCAGCATGAAGCAGTTGCTCGGCAAGCTGGGTCGCGAGACCTTCATGCTGGACCTGGCCCCCGGCTCGGCCGTGCCGGATGTGCCCGCATTCCAGGGCCGCATGCAGGATGAGCGCACCCTGGAGGTGGAGCTGGACAAGAGCCAGTCCCTCAACAGCCTGTTCGAACAGCTCTCGGCCCAGGGCGTGCAGGTGCAGAGCATGCGCAACAAGGCCAACCGGCTGGAAGAGCTGTTCGTCAATCTGGTGGAGGAGGGCCGCAAGGCATGAATACCCATTCTATTTGCATCACCCCGGTGGAAGAGAGTCATAGCGCATGAACGCCAACACCTATTACATCGCCTTCAAGAGCATCCTGACCAAGGAGGTGACCCGTTTCACCCGGATCTGGCTGCAGACCCTGGTGCCGCCGGCCATCACCATGAGCCTCTACTTCGTCATCTTCGGCAACCTCATCGGTTCGCGCATCGGTGACATGGGTGGCTTCAGCTACATGGAGTTCATCGTGCCCGGCCTCATCATGATGTCGGTCATCACCAACTCCTACTCCAACGTCGCCTCCTCCTTCTTCAGCGCCAAGTTCCAGCGCAACGTGGAGGAACTGCTGGTGGCGCCGGTGCCGAACTACGTCATCATCGCCGGCTATGTGGGCGGTGGCGTGGCGCGCGGTCTCTGCGTCGGCCTCATCGTCACGCTGGTGTCGCTGTTCTTCGTGCCGCTGCAGATCCATCATCTGTTCAGCGTCTGTTTCACCGTGCTGCTGACCTCGATCCTGTTCTCCCTGGCGGGGCTGATCAACGCGGTGTTTGCCAAGACCTTCGACGACATCAGCATCATCCCGACCTTCGTGTTGACGCCGCTCACCTACCTTGGCGGGGTCTTCTACTCCATCAGCCTGCTGCCTCCCTTCTGGCAGGGTGTCTCCCAGGTGAACCCCATCATCTACATGGTGAACGCGTTCCGCTACGGCTTCCTCGGCATCTCGGACGTGCCGCTCGGCACCGCCTACCTCATCATCATCGGCTTCATCGTGGTGTTCTACGGGTTGGCCTGGTGGCTGATCTCCCGTGGCACCGGCCTGCGGCACTGAGTGCTGGCGCCATGAGAAAAGGCACCCTCGGGTGCCTTTTTACTTGATAGCTGGACCATCTCAGAGAACGGGGGCGTCGTATTGCTCCGGTTCATCGCTATAGACACAGACGTTCCACTTGGCGACGATCCCATCTTCGGCCAGACAGCAGCGCTCGAAGAAGGCCTTGATCTCGGTCCGCTGGCAGTGTGCCTCGAAGCTCGCCATGTCCCGCCAGATCTCGTTGAACACCAGGGGAAAGCTCTCGCCCCCGGCGAACGGGCTGGGGATGTGGCGAGTGACGATGTACTGCTGGCAGCCATCCTCGCGCAGGGTGTTGGGCTCAAGACTCTGCAGCACGGCGAACAGGGCCTGCTCCTGGCCCGGCTTGGGCTGGAACTGGGCGATGCAATAAACCTTCTTGGACATGGTGTTTCCTTGGGCTCAGGCGGCTTGGTACGCCGCAACACTGTGGTCGACAAGATGGCCTGACCGGGATGACGGCTGGCCATCGGGATCGTCAGTCGTGCCGCTCGTTGATGAGGGCAACCACGCGGTTGTCGATGAGGCGGGCCTTGCCGAGATAGGCCGCCATCAGGATCACCAGCCGCTCGCTCTCGCCGGTGGCGGATTCGAGGGTGTCGGCATCGACGATGTCGATGGCATCAGTCCTGAAGCCGGCGTTGTCGAGACGCTGGCTGGCCTGAGCCACCAGCGAGGGCAGGTGATGATCCCCCGCCTCAATCTGCTGGGCTATCCAGTTCATGGTGCGTGCGAGCTCGGGGGCCAGCGTCCGCTCGGCCGCGCTGAGGTAGCCGTTGCGCGAGGAGAGCGCCAGCCCGTCCTCGGCCCGCACGGTCGGCACGCCGACGATCTGGACCGGCATGGCCAGGTCGGCCACCATCTTGCGGATCAGCGCCAGTTGCTGATAATCCTTCTGGCCGAAGCAGGCTACGTCCGGTTGCACCAGATTGAACAGCTTGGCGACGACGGTGCTGACACCACGAAAATGCCCCGGCCGCAGCGCGCCTTCCAACAGGCCGGAGAGGCCGGGTACCTCGACGAAGGTCTGGCTGGCGAGCCCGTGGGGGTACATCAGCTCTGGCGTCGGGGTGAACACCAGATCCACGCCGGCGGCTTGCAGGGCGGTGCAATCCTGCTCCAGGGTGCGGGGGTAGTTGGCGAGGTCGTCGGCCTTGTCGAACTGCAAGGGGTTGACGAAGATGCTGACCACCACCTTCTCACCGTGGCTGCGCGCCTCATCGACCAGCGTGAGATGGCCCTGATGGAGATTGCCCATGGTGGGCACGAATGCGATGGCTCGGCCTTCGCGACGCCATTGATTGATCTGCTCACGCAGCGCGGCGGGATTGTTAACGACCAACATCAAGAGTTCACCTTCAGATACTTCAAAGAGAGATGGAATCGACCAGTTAAGAATGACGAAGCGGGGGCCTGTGCCCCCGCTCTTGCCCGTGGGGCGTGCAATCAGTTGAAGCAGTGTTCGGGGCCGGGGAAGGTGCCCTCGCTGACCTGCTTCACGTAGAGGCGGATGGCGGCATGCATGTCGCCGGTCTCGGCCAGGAAGTTCTTGGTGAACTTGGGCACATAGCCGGAGGTGATGCCGAAGGCATCGTGCATGACCAGGATCTGGCCGTCGGTGGCGGGGCCGGCACCGATGCCAATCACCGGGATGCGCAGCGCCTTGGTGATGCGCTCGGCCAGGGCGACCGGCACGCATTCGAGCACCAGCAACTGGATGCCGGCGGCTTGCAGTTCGAGCGCGTGGCGATACATCTCCTGGGCCTGGAACTCGTCGCGGCCCTGGATCTTGAAGCCGCCAAACACGTGCACGGATTGCGGGGTCAGACCGAGGTGACCGCAGACCGGCACGCCGTTGCGGGTCAGGTGGCGGATGCTGTCACACAGCCAGTCGCCCCCTTCCATCTTCACCATACGAGCGCCGGCGGCCATCAGGCGGGCGGCGTTCTGGTAGGTCTGCTCCGGGGTGGCGTAACTCATGAACGGCATGTCGCTCACCACCAGCGCCTTGCTGGTGCCGCGCACCACGCAGCGGGTGTGATAGACCATCTCGTCCATGTTGACGCCCAGGGTGTCTTCCCCCCCCTGCAGCACCATGCCGAGGGAGTCACCGATGAGCAGCACCTGAGCGCCTTCGTCGTCGAACAGCTTGGCGAAGCTGGCATCATAGGCGGTGATAGCGGTGATCTTTTGCCCGTCCTGCTTCATCTTCAACAGGCTGGTGGTGGTTATCTTGCTCATAAGGTTGCTCCTACTCCTCTACTCACCCGTGGCGCCGGCAAGGATCACGAGACCATTGCGCGGGCAGCGGGCAACCAGTTCGGTGAGTGGGGTGCCGCAGGGCAGCACCAGGGCGGGTACGAGCTCGGCAAGGGGGAGCAGGACAAATTCCCGCTCCTTCATGCCGTAGTGGGGGACGGTCAGGCGCTCATGCTGGATGACCTGCTCGCCGTACAGCAGCAGATCCAGATCCAGAGTTCTTGGTCCCCAACGCTCGTCCTTGCGCACACGTCCCTGTTCCAACTCGATTTTCTGCAGTTGATCCAGCAAGGCCAGGGGGCCGAGCCGGGTATGAAGTCGCACCACGGCATTGACGTAGTCCGGCTGGTCCGCAGGGCCCATGGGGCGACTGCCGTAAAGTTGCGAGGCCTGTTGCAGCTCTGACTCCGGCAGCCTGCCCAGGGCGGCGATGGCATGCCGGGCCTGGGCGACGGGATTGCCCAGATTGGAGCCGACGGCAACGAAGACCTCGGTCATCAGAGTATCACTCGGCCGCTTTGGGTTTGCGGCGGCGGGGACGACGGCGATTGCGGCTGTTGGTGCCGCGTTTCTCACCGTCACTGCCACGGGGCTCCGTTGCCGGGGCGCGTTCACCGCTCGCCGGGCGGCGAGTCGCTTCCCGTTGCAGTTGCGGACGCACGTCCGGGTTGGAGGCCACGTAGCGTTCCCACCAGCTGGCGAGCTCGCCCAGGCCCCGTTCGACCCGGTTGCGCAGCAGCAGGAAGTCGAAGGCGGCGCGGAACTTCGGATGCTCCATGGCGCGCTCGGGGTGACGGCCCTGGCGACGGGTGAGCCGCTGTTGCAGCGCCCAGATGTCGCGCACGTCGGTGGTGAAGCGGCGCGGCACGGCGATGATCCGTACCTGGGCGTCCAGCACCTCGTTGATGGCCAGCATGAAGGCGTCGTGCCAGGGCAGGCCGCTCTCGTTTTCCAGCACCCGGGCGCGGGCCTCGACACAGCCCCACAGCAGGGTGGCGTAGAGGAAGGCCGGATTGACCCGCTTGTCTTCGCGGACCCGGTTGTCGGTGTCCATCAGCGCCAGCTCGATGAACTGCTCGAACGGCGAGTTGCCGTGGGGGGTGAACAGGGCGGCCACCTGCGGGAACAGCGGCTGGAACAGCCCGTATTCGCGCAGCAGCTTGTAGGTGGCGAGGCCATCGCCGGCCAGGAACAGCTTGAGCGTCTCCTCAAACAGGCGTGCGGCCGGAATGTCCTGCAGCAGCGGTGCCAGCTCCTTGATGGGGGCGGCGCTGCGCGGGCTGATGGTCATGTCCAGCTTGGCGGCGAAACGCACGGCACGCAGCATCCGCACCGGATCTTCCCGGTAGCGGGTCTCGGGGTCGCCGATCAGCTCCAGCTTGCGCTGGGCCAGATCCTCGATGCCACCCTCGAAGTCGTGCAGGGTGAAATCCTTGGCACTGTAGTAGAGGGCGTTGACGGTGAAGTCGCGGCGCTCGGCATCTTCTTCGATGGTGCCGTAGACGTTGTCCCGCAGCAGCATGCCTTCATCAGACTGGGCCGACACATGCTTGCTGGTATTGACCTGATGGTGGTGACCACGGAAGGTAGCCACTTCGATCACGTCACGACCAAAGACGATGTGGGCCAGGCGGAAGCGACGGCCGATCAGGCGGCAGTTGCTGAACAACGCCTTGATCTGCTCCGGGGTCGCGTTG
Source organism: Aeromonas sp. TECH754 (assembly GCF_056279295.1). Classification (NCBI taxonomy): domain Bacteria; kingdom Pseudomonadati; phylum Pseudomonadota; class Gammaproteobacteria; order Aeromonadales; family Aeromonadaceae; genus Aeromonas; species Aeromonas sp. TECH754. Next base: position 4,663,676 of record NZ_JBWBRA010000001.1, read on the forward strand.
GTGGCGATGTCGAAATCCTTTGGCGTCTTCCCGAGCAGCAGGTCACGGACGCCGCCGCCGACCAGGTAGGCGTCATAGCCACCTTTATTCAGGCGGTAGAGCACCTTGAGTGCATTCTCGCTGATCTCTTTGCGCGAGATGGGGTGTTGGTCACGGCTTAAGGTACGACGCTGGCCGGCTACGTGGGTCGGAATGGTTGACTCCACCGACTGCTCGCCGTCTTCCTTGCCGAGCACCTTGCGGCAAAAGTTTGCGATCTGGGAAAAAATGGTACACCTCTTCATGACTTCAAATTGACGGGAGGCCAAAAAATAGCGGCCTATCATAGCTCAGCCCTGACCAAATGAGAAACAGTGCGGTTTCTTCAGGGGCCTCGGGCCTGCCCGCGAGCAAAACCACGGGCGGTATTCGGCAGGCGCCGTGCTCAGCCAATGAGCAACAATGGGGTCTGCCTATCGGGCTCCCAAAGCGATCTTTTGCTGGCGCGGGACCCGTGCCAGCTGCCAGTGTTCGATGCCCCAGGTGACGATCTCGTCGACCGAGCCCGCTCTGAGCTCAGGTGGCGGGCATTGGCCGAGAAACGCGAGCGCCTGCCACAGGGCCGGTCTGACATCATCCATCGCCAGCGCCGGCGCATGGTTCTGCTTGGACAGCTTGTTGCCATCGGCCAGCACCGCCAGCGGCAGGTGCACCCAGTCGGGTACCGTGGCTCCCAGCGTCTGGTAGAGCGCAATCTGGCGTACCGTGGGCTCCAGCAGATCGGCGCCACGCACTATCTCGGTGATGCCGCTGTCCATGTCATCCACCACCACCGCCAGGTTATAGGCGTAGAGCCCGTCCCGGCGGCGAACAATGAAATCCTCCTCGGCCAGCCCGCTGGGCACGGCGATCTCACCCTGCAGTGCATCCTCGAAGCGATAGACGGGGTGATGCTGGCGCAGGCGGGCGGCGCAATCCGGTGCCCCCAGCCCCAGCGTGCGGCAATGGCCGTTGTACAGGCCGCCGCTGGCCATGATCTCGCGCCGGGTGCAGCGGCACCAGTAGAGCGCTCCTGCCCGATACAATTGCTCGATGATCTCGTCATAGCGCCCGTGCCGTTGGCTCTGGAACATGATCTCCCCGTCCCAGTGCAGGCCGTGGGCCTCCAGAGTTTGGAGGATGAGGCCGCTGGCCCCCGCCATCTCCCGTGGCGGATCGATGTCTTCGATGCGCACCAGCCAGCGCCCTTGCCGGGATCTGGCTTGCAGGAAGCTGCCGAGCGCCGCGATCAGGGAGCCAAAATGGAGCGGACCCGAGGGGGAGGGGGCAAAGCGGCCTATATAAGGACGGCGCCGGGAGGGGGGAGCTGTGTTCACGGGGTTGGCGATTCGGGCAAAGGATGCATTGAGGCAGCATTTTGGGACGCACCGGCCAAAAGCTCAATAAAAAAGGGAGCTCGCAGGCTCCCTTTTTGTACATCTCGACGGTCGGCATCAGCCGGCCATCTGTTTTTCCTTGATTTCGGCCAGCGTCTTGCAGTCGACGCAGAGGTCGGCGGTCGGACGGGCTTCGAGACGACGAATGCCGATTTCGATGCCGCAGTGTTCGCAGTAACCAAAGTCGTCTTCTTCGAGCAGCAGCAAGGTCTTCTCGATCTTCTTGATCAGCTTGCGCTCACGGTCGCGGGTCCGCAGTTCGAGAGCAAACTCTTCTTCCTGCGCGGCGCGATCGACTGGATCCGGGAAATTGGCAGCCTCATCCTTCATATGGTCGACGGTGCGGTCAACTTCTTGCATCAGTTGGTTGCGCCAGGCTCCCAGGATCTTGCGAAAATGTACCTTCTGTTGGTCATTCATGTACTCCTCACCGGCTTTGACCTGGTAAGGCTCTACACCCGCAATGGCCAGGGGGCCCAGAGATTTCCTGTTTTCGCCTGTTGGCATGCCCTGTCTCCTAATTCAGCACGCTACCCGTGCCATCCGTAAATTGAGGGCCGTATCTATAGCAGAAGGGTTAACCGGAGGCAAACAAGCCTTGCCAATTATGTTACCCACTCCAGTATTTATTCGCAGCCCTCGGGTAGCAGGTAGCCAGATTCAAATGGAATAAAATTCTGTGCCACCATGCCTTGCACCCCAACATGGGGGCGATAGCATAAAATTTCAACCCCTGCCGCCATAGCCTGCTCAATAAGTTGACTATAGAGCGGATCTATATGGGCCGCAGGGCGCATCCGCTCAATTCCCGAGTGCAATACCATGAACAGCAGCACGGCTCTGTGGCCGGCCGCCTTCATGGCCATTAATTCACGCAAGTGCTTGGCGCCACGGGCGGTGACCGCATCGGGGAAGTAGCCCATGCCGGGTTGCTCGCGCTCATCGAGCAGGGTGACGGACTTCACCTCTATGTAGCATGAGGGCCTGTGGTCGTCTTCCAGCAGCAGGTCGATGCGGCTGTTCTCCTCACCATATTTCACCTCGGTGCGCAGCCTGGCATACCCCGCCAGCGGGGCGAGCTGATCCTGCTCGATCAGCTCCCTGGCGATCTGGTTCGCGCGGGCCGTGTTGACGCAGATGAAGTGGCCCGCCGGACTCTGGGCTATCTCCCAGCTGTGGGCCAGCTTGCGCTTGGGGTTATCCGAGGTGGAGTACCAGACCCGGGTGCCCGGCAGGGCGCAGCCGGTCATGGCGCCGGTGTTGGCACAGTGGATGGTGATGGTCTCGCCGCTGTCGAGTTGCACGTCGGTCAGGAAGCGTTTGTAGCGGGCGATCAACTGCCCGGACTGTAAAGGGGGATCGAAGATCATCGATTGTTCTCGTTATGGTTTTCTGCTGTGACGCGAACGCCTTCGTCTTGCTTGGCGCGGGCCCGCAGTGGCCAGCAGGCCAGCGGCTCGTAGTGAACTCCCTCCGGGGTGCTGACGGAGCGATAGAGGCAGAAGCGATCGGCCAGCAGCGTGAAATCCGGCGCCGGCAGCTCAATCGGGGCCTCGCCGGCCTTGCGCGACAGGGTGATGTGGGGGCGATAGCCCTGCTCGCCGTTGCCAAGCCCCAGCTTCTCGCCGTGACGACGCAGCGCCCTGGCCAGCACGTTCAGCTCGTTCGGCCACTCCTTCGGCCCCACCCAGGCGGCCTTGGCACGACTGAACCAGCCGGTCTGATCGATCCGGACGCGAAAGGGCGGGCAGTGTTGCAGCTCGGCGGCCGCCATCAGTTGGGCCTGGGTGGCCTCGTCGGCCTCACCGAGAAAGGCCAGGGTCAGATGCAGATTGGCCTCGGGCACTGGCAGGCCGGGCCAGGGACGCCGCTCGCGCCAGTCGATCAGGGCGGGCGCCAGCGCGTGCAGAGGCAGGGCGAAGAAGAGTTTGGACATGGGCGTCGTCGGTCCTCGTGGGCACAGTGGAATGGCCCATTCTATGGCAGCGAGCCCGATCCTGTCTTGCCATCGCTGTCAGGTGCCCCTGGTCCATGGCGAAGCCGGTAGCGGGGCTCGGTGTCGAGATGAGGGGCGTGCCCCGGGGTTGTTGCCGCGTGCCGGCGACATCCGCTTACGGTCGTGGCGGATGCTATGGCAGAATGGACACCGTTTTTAAGGTCGCCACAGAAGGTTTTCGCCGTTTTGTCCCAACTCCCCATCGTCTCGGTGCTGTCCGAGCTATTTGATGCCATCGCGGCTCATCCGAGCGTGATCCTGCAGGCGCCCCCCGGCGCGGGCAAATCGACCCTGCTGCCGCTGGAGCTGGTGCGCCAAAACCGGCTGCCCGGTCGCATCATCATGCTGGAGCCCCGCCGTCTGGCGGCGCGCAACATCGCGAGCTTCCTGGCTCGTCAGCTGGGGGAGAAGGTGGGGGAGCGCATCGGCCTGCGGGTGCGCGGCGAGAGTCGCACCAGTGCACAGACCAAGTTGGAGATAGTGACCGAGGGAGTGCTGACCCGGATGTTGCAGCAAGATCCCGAACTGGCGGGCGTCTCTCTGGTCATCTTCGACGAATTTCACGAACGCAGCCTGCATGCCGATACCGCGCTGGCCTTCTCTATCGAGAGTCAGCAGGGGCTGCGGGACGATCTCAAGCTGCTGATCATGTCCGCCACTCTGGATGGCATGGCGCTGGAACGCCTGCTGCCTGGCGCCCCCGTCATCCGCTCAGAGGGGCGCGGCTTTCCCATCGACTATCACTATCGCCCCGCCAATCGCCAGCAGTGGCTGGAGCCGCAAGTCGGCGCCGTGGTGCTGGAGGCGCTGGCCGCCCATGCCGGCAGTGCCCTGGTGTTCCTGCCGGGGCAGGGGGAGATAGAGCGGCTGGCCCAGTGGCTGGAGGGACGGCTGCCGGATGACGTGCGCCTCGCACCGCTCTACGGCCGCCTCGACATGGCAGCCCAGCAGGCCGCCATCGAGCCGGCCCCGGCGGGCCGCCGCAAGCTGGTGCTGACCACCAATGTGGCGGAGACCTCCCTCACCATAGAGGGGGTCTCCATCGTCATCGACAGCGGCCTGGAGCGGCGCGCTTCCTTCGATCTCAAAAGCGGCGTTACCCGGCTGGAGACCCGCCAGATCGCCAAAGCCTCCGCCACCCAGCGGGCGGGCCGCGCCGGTCGTCTCGGTCCCGGCGTCTGCTATCGGCTGTGGAGCAGCGAGGGGCAGGAGCGGCTCGCCGAGCAGAGTCCGCCGGACATCCTGACCCAGGAGCTGACCGGCCTGCTGCTGGATGCCGCCCAGTGGGGAGCCAAAGTGGAGAGCCTGCCGCTGCTGGACATGCCCCCCGCCGCCGCCCTGGCCAGTGCCCAGCGGTTGCTGGTGGCGCTCGGCGCCATGCAGCCGGAAGCGGATCAGCAACTCACCGCCGAGGGCCGCGCCATGGCGGCGTTCGGTACCCATCCCCGGCTCGCACGCGTGTTGCTGCGGGCGCGGACGCTGGAGGCCGGGGGTCTGACAGGGATTGTCGCCGACGCGGCCTATCTGGTGGCGCTGCTGGAGGAGGATCTGCGAGGATCCGAGCGTCTCTCCGTGCTGTTCCAGCGCAGGCAAGGTGCCTTGCGCCAGAGTGCCGCCCGCTGGTTCGATCGCCTTGGCGCAAGGCCTGCGGCCGCTCAAGGTCAATGGCTGGGGCTGCTGTGCGCCCTCGCCTGGCCGGACAGGATCGGCAAGTTGCGCAGTGCCAGTCGCTATCAACTCAGTGGTGGGGTGAGCTGCGATCTGGTAGAAGGTCATCCCTGTCAGGGACAGGGGGCCATTGTTGCCGTGGAGATGGGACAGAACGAGCGTGGCAGCCGCATCTTCATCGCCGAGCCTGTGGAGTTGGACGAGCTGGTACGCCAACTGCCCGAGCTGGTGAGCGAGCGCCAGTGGTTCGACTGGGACGAGCGCGAGGAACGGGTGCGGGCCGAGCGTCAACTGGTGCTGGGCGAGCTGGTGCTGAGCCAGCGGCCGCTGACCGAGCTGTCGGACGAGCAGAGGGGGCGCTGCCTGCTGCAGGGCATTCGCCGCAAGGGGCTGCACGTGCTGCCCTGGGATGAGAGCAGCGAGGGGCTGCTGGCCCGCCTGCGCTGCGCTGCCGACTGGCTGCCGGACGAGGGTTGGCCGGCCATGGATGAGGAGAGCCTGCTGGCCCGGCTGGAGGAGTGGTTGCTGCCCGCCCTCGGTGCCATGACCCGGCTGGAGCAGCTCAAGCGCCTCAACCTGACCGAGCTGCTGCGCCAATCCCTGCCCTGGCCCTTGCCCAAACGGTTGGACGAGGCGTTGCCGAGCCACTTCACCGCCCCCACCGGCAGCCGGGTGCGCATTCGCTATCAGCCGGGGCAGGCGCCGGTGATCCCGGTGCGGATCCAGGAGATGTTTGGTCAGGCCAGCACCCCCTGCGTGGCCGATGGCCGGGTGCCCCTGGTGGTGGAACTGCTCTCTCCGGCTCAGCGGCCGCTGCAGATCACCGCCGATCTCGCCGCCTTCTGGGCGGGTTCCTACGGCGAGGTGAAAAAAGAGATGAAGGGGCGCTACCCCCGCCACTATTGGCCGGACAACCCGCTGGAGGCGATGCCGACCAAGGTGACCAAGAAGAAGATGGGGTTGTAGGTTGCTGCTGAGCATCGCGAAGCCCTGCGCCAGCAGACGATCCTCACCCTTCTCCCCTTGCGGGAGAAGGGTGGGGGATGAGGGGTTGAGCATCTCTTGTTTAGCGCCAGTCGGCGCCGAGTGCAGCACAACCTGACACAGACACAGACATGGATTCGATTGGCCTTGTGGCGGCCTGATCGGACGTTCGCGAATGCGACATCATAAGTAGAAAGGAAAGCAAAGAGGATTTATGGCAACCCAAAGACGCAAGAGCGCACCCAAGAAGACGGCGCCCAAAGGCACCCTCTGGCGCAAGCTGTTCTGGCTTGGCTTCAAGCTCTCCCTGGTGGTGGGCGCCTTCATGGTGGTCTTCGGCATCTATCTCGATACCAAGGTGCGCGAGCGCTTCGACGGCGAGAAGTGGCAGCTGCCGGTGATGGTCTACAGTCGTCCGCTGGAGCTCTACCCCAGCCAGCGTCTCTCCCAGACCCAGATGATGCGTGAGCTCAACATGCTGAGCTACAAGCAGGTGCGCCAGCCCCACACCCCGGGCGAGTATGCGGTGAATGGCAACAAGATCGAGCTTATCCGCCGGCCGTTCGCCTTCCATGACGGCGCAGATGCTGCTCGCGGCCTGCGTCTGAGCTTCAGCGGCGGGCGGCTGGAAGGGATCCAGTCCCTCGAGAACCAGCGTCCGCTCGGTTATGCCCAGATGGACCCTGTGCTGCTGGACCGCCTCAACACCGAGGATCGGGAGGATCGTCTGCTGGTGCGTATCGCCGAGGTGCCGGACAGCCTGCTGGTGACCCTGCTCACCACCGAGGATAGGGACTTCTACCAGCACGGCGGCGTCTCGCCGGTGGCCATCATGCGCGCCATGGTCGCCAACGTGCTGGCCGGCCGCACCGTGCAGGGGGGCAGTACCCTCACCCAGCAGCTCGCCAAGAACTTCTTCCTGACTCGCGAGCGCAGCCTGTGGCGCAAGGCGCAGGAAGCCTATATGGCGGTGCTCATCGACTACCGCTACAGCAAGGACGAGATCCTGGAGGCCTACCTGAACGAGGTCTATCTGGGGCAGAACTTCTCCCAAGGAGTCTATGGCTTCGGGCTCGCCTCCTACTTCTATTTCGGCATCCCGGTCAACGAGCTGGACATCGATCAGGTGGCCCTGCTGGTGGGCATGGTGAAGGGGCCCTCCTATTACGATCCCTGGCGCTTCCCCGAGCGGGCCAAGGCGCGTCGGGATCTGGTGCTCAAGTTGCTGATGGACCACGGCAGCCTGACCCAGCCCGAATATGAGCTCGCCAGCAAGCAGCCGCTTGGCATCATCACCCGCGGCCAGATGAGCTATGGCCGTACCCCGGCCTTCATGGGGCTGCTCAAGCGCGAGATCCAGAGCCGCTTCGGCCCGGATCTGCTCAAGCAGTCCGGCCTCAAGATCTTCACCAGCCTGGATCCCATCGCCCAGCACGCCGCCGAGCAGGCGGTGGAATCCGGTCTCGCCACCATCGAGAAGCAGCGCGGCAAGAAGAAGCTGGAGGCGGCCATGGTGGTCTCCGACTGGCACAAGGGGGAAGTGGTCGCCATGGTGGGGGGCCGGGATCCGCGCTACGCCGGCTTCAACCGGGCGCTGGATGCCCGCCGTCAGATAGGTTCCTTGGTCAAACCCGCCGTCTACCTGACCGGCCTCTCCAACGGCCTGACCCTGGGCACGCCGCTGAAAGATCAGCCGATCCGCATCCGTGGGCAGGACGGCCAGATCTGGACGCCGCAGAACTATGATCGCAAGTTCCGCCAGAGCGTGCCGCTGATGGAGGCGCTGGCCAGTTCCCTCAACGTGCCGACCGTCAACCTCGGCCTGCAGGTGGGGCTGGACAAGGTGGTGGACACCCTGCACAAGCTCGGCGTCTCCCAGGAGATCCAGCCCTACCCGTCGCTGGTGCTGGGGGCGGTGGCCCTGTCGCCGATGGAGGTGAACCAGATGTATCTGCCCATCGCCAACCAGGGGCTGACGCAGCCGCTGTCGGCCATTCGCGCGGTGGTGAACAGCGATGGCAGCCAGCTCTATCAGCATGACGAGGCCGCCAAGCGGGTGACGGATCCCCAGGCCAGCTGGCTGACCCTGTTCGCCATGACCAAGACGGTGAGCCAGGGCACGGCCCGTGCCCTGAGCGCCAAGTTCCCCGGCGCCACCATGGCCGCCAAGACCGGGACCACCAACGAGCTGCGCGACTCCTGGTTTGCGGGGCTGGACAACAACGAGCTGGTGAGTGTCTGGGTCGGTCGCGACGATAACACCCCGGCCGGGCTGACCGGTGCCAGCGGCGCCCTGCAACTGTTCAGCGGTTACATGAGCCAGCGCGGGGTCAACAGCCTGAACCTGAACATGCCCGAAGGGGTGAGCTGGGCCAGCTTCTCCCGCAGCAGCGGTGCCCGGGTCACCAACGACTGCCCCGGCAGTCTGCAGGTGCCGGCCAAGCTGGCGGGGCTGGGGGAACCCATGAGCTGCGCCAGCCCGGTCTCCAACCCGAACCCGGTCAATGCCCTGGACAACTGGTTCAACGGTTTCTTCAACTAACGAGACGGGCGGCCTGGCCGCCCGTCTACATGGAGTCGATATGACAATGCCCCTGTTTGACGGCATTCATCACGTGGCCATCATCGCCAGCGACTATGAGCGTTCCCGCCGCTTCTATCACGAGCTGCTGGGGTTGCCCATCATTGCCGAGACCCTGCGGGCCGAGCGCCAGTCCTGGAAGCTGGATCTGGCCCTGCCGGATGGCAGCCAGCTCGAGTTGTTCAGCTTCCCGGCGCCGCCGGCGCGCCCTTCCCGGCCGGAAGCCTGCGGCTTGCGCCATCTGGCGTTTCGGGTGACGAGTCTGGATAGCGTCATCGGCCATCTGCAGCAACAGGGTATCGAGGTGGAGCCGGTGCGGGTGGATGAGCTGACCGGTCGGCGCTTCACCTTCTTCGCCGACCCGGACGGCTTGCCGCTGGAGCTGTATGAGGTAGAGACTTCAGCTGCCTGAGTCACCTGCTGTGGATTTTATATCCAACAAAAAGCCGTCCGGCAAACCGGACGGCTTTTTTATGCGAGATTGGCAGTGTGTCAGGCGGTGGTCAGCAGCGCCACCGCGACGGCCATCACCAGGATCCCGGCCCAGCCGATGGGCTTGAGCCGCTCGCCGAACAGCAAGAGGCCGCCGAGCGCGGTGCCGAGGATGCCGATGGCGCCCCAGGTGGCGTAGGCGATGGCGAGATCGATCTTGCCGGTGCTCACCGCCTCCGAGAGCAGGGTGAAGGCGCAGAGCACCAGCAGGATGCCGAGAAAGCCCCAGCCCTTGTAGCGAAAGCCGACCGAACGGTTGATCGCCATGTTGGCACAGATATCCAGCAGCGCCGCGCCGAGCACGATGATCAGGGGGTGCATACCGCCTCCTTCAGCTTGCTCGGGTCATTCTGGCTGCGTGGCTCCTCATGGGTTTCCCCCAGGCTCACCATAACAATCCCCACTATGGCCAGCGCCAGACCGATCAGCTCCTGCGTGCCGAGGTCGTAATCCATGAACAACATGGACACCAGGGTGATGAGGCCGATCCCCAGCCCCTCCCACAAGGCGAAGGCGATCCCAATAGAGATTGTTTTGGCGGCTTTGGCTAGCAACAGATAGGAGAGGGTGATGAGCCCCCACATGGGCAGGTAGTTGAGCCATCCGGCTTCATTGTCCGGGAGCAGGGCCATGGTCGAGGTGCCCGCCACCTCGGTGAGGATGGCGCCGGTCAGAAAGACTCGGGCCAATAACATGCGACTGATTAACATACGACGTCCTTTTGTGACTGCGACCCGCAGATGATAGCCGTGGTGACAGCCGGCTCGGGAATCGCTGAGCGTCGAAAAACCGAACGCTGTGGGTTTGCCTTGTATGTTGGGGGCGAGCTAAGGTAGTCATAGGAACCTCTGTCAACCACGGCCCTTATGAAGCTCAATCAGATACAACTCTTTGTCGAATCGGCTGACTGCGGTTCCATTGCCCATGCTGCTCGCCGGCTCGGCAAGAGCCGCAGCGCGGTCAGCACGGCGATTGCGGCACTGGAGCTGGAGCTTGGCGTCGATCTTTTTGAACGAGGGGCCAATCAGAGTCGGCTGACCGAGATAGGCGAGCAGGTGCTGGACGACTGCAAGCGGCTGCTGCAGGCGGCCAACAGCCTGAAGCTCAAGTGCGAGCATCACGCCTCCGGCGCCGAGGTGGCGCTGCGGGTGGCGCGGGACGATGCCATCCCCGAGCCCGTCTGGCGGGACATGCTGGGCACCCTGCGTCGCCAGTTTCCGGGTACCAGCATCTCGCTGGTGCTGGCCTCCCCTCCGGAGCTGCCTGCCCTGGTGGAGGAGGGGTTCGTAGATGCGGCCTTTGGCCTCATCACCGACGAGCAGGAGCGCAGCGGTCTGTGCATCGATGTGCTCAACCCGATCCGCACCCTGATGGTGGTGGCGCCGAGCCACCCGTTGGCCGGTCTGAAGCGGGTGCTGCAACAGGATCTGGCTGGCCACACCCAGGTCACGCTCTCCTACGTGGACGAGTATTCGGTGAAGAGTCTGCTGCCCATCGGCGGTCAGCACATCGGCTTGTCGAGCTTCGAGCTGATGCGCGATGCGGTGCTGGACGGGCTGGGCTGGGCCGTGCTGCCCTCGCCGTTGATCCAGAGTCAGCTGCGGCAGGGGGAGCTGTTGACCCTGAAGCACAAGTTCAGCCTGCAGTGGCGGGACTACGGCGTCTATCTGACCGAGAACGCCCACCACGGCAAGGTGCTCGCCTGGTTGAAGAAGGCGATCCAGGCCTATCTCGAGCCCTTCGAGTAGGCCTGCTCTCGCCAGGATTTGACGTGGCTAACCGCTCAGCGGATATAGCGGGGGGAGGCGGGGCGCCGGCGAAATGGCAGCAGCACCAGCGCCAGCAGCAGATCCCCGAGCAGGGCGGCGAGCAGGCCGGCGCCGAGGCCACAGAAGATGGCGGCCTGCTTGAGGGGCACCACGTAGCTGTAGTTGTGCAGGGTGTCTTGCCAGAGCTGGGGATCCGGTTGCAGCAACAGGTGGGACAGCTGCCGATACCAGGGGGCGTCCTGGAAGACAGTCTCCTGTTGCAGGCGCTGTTGCTGGCTCACCAGCAGTTGCAGGCTGGTGGCGTCCTGGGTGAAGACGGGATCCTGACTGGCGCCGTAATGGGCGATCAGGGCGGCCAGATCCCCGCCAAAATGTTGATCCGCGGTGCGCTGGAAGGAGGCCAGACTGAGGCTGGCCTGTTGCAGCCGGGCATCCAGCCGCTGGTAATAGAGATCGATCAGTCCCGGTATCTGCACGCCAGCCAGCAAACCGAGAGCAAACAACATCATGCGAAGGTAGCTGCGCATCGTCATCATCCTGAATGAAGGGAAAGCACATACTAGCCGCAAGCCACGGGTGAGCCAAGGCGGCGCTTGTTCCGCTCCCATGCGGACGGATGTGGCTTGGTCAGCATGGCTGGTGCCCGTGTGTGGTACGCCTCCTTACATTTTTGTGATTCAGATCACTCAATCGCTGCTTTAACATGGACCCTTTTTTGAAGGAGGCCTCGGCATGAGCAAGTTCATTCCTTTCTATCTGGTCGGGGGCCTGATTGCCCTCAGTTGGGCCGTCCTGCCGGGCCATGGCCCCTGGGATAGATGGGATCTCGCTACCTTCCGGCTGGTCAATGGCTGGCTGGGGGGCTCCTCGCGCTGGGCCGATCTGGTGGCCATCACCAACCACTGGCTGTTCGATCTGGCCGTGCTGGCCTGCATGGGCGGGATCCTGGCCATCTGTTTCTTGCGTGCCGACGGACAGGGGCGTCACCGGTTGGTGGCCATGGGGCTGGTCATGTTGAGCTGTGCCCTGCTCATCAATCAGTTCGGCCACCTGCTGCCGGTCAGCCGCCCCAGCCCGACCCTGATGGTGGAGGGGGCACTGCGGGTGAGCGAGCTGAGCGAGATCCCGACCAAGGACTCCGCCGGTGACAGCTTTCCCGGCGATCACGCCCTGTTTCTGATGATCTTCGCCGGTTTTGCCTTGCGCCATCTGCCGCGCTGGGCCGGGGTCGTCGCCGTGCTGATGGTGCCCCTGTTCTCTGCCCCCCGCCTTCTCGCCGGCGCCCACTGGCTGACGGATGTCTATGTGGGCGCCCTCAGCCTGGCCCTGCTCTGCCTGCCACCCCTGCTGCTGACTCCCCTGTCGGATCGGCTGATCGCACGCCTCGCCCCCAGATTGTCCCGCTGCCTGTCCTGATGCCCCCTCCGATCCGGGGACAATAAAAAGAAGGCGGTTGTTAGCCGCCTTCTTTGGGTGATGCACCATCGGAATCTGTGGTCGCCGCGAAATGACCATGATTACGACCGATGAACCCGGGCTTGCGCCCTCATAGACAAGTATTAGCAGAGCCGTTCGGGCGTGCTTGTCGAGAAAGCCTCCGGTTAATCGTTTGCATCGGCTGAAGGGTTGATCCTGACCAAGATTTTTTATTCTTGCTGCCTTAGAATCGCCGCCCGTCGCTGGAGGACTTCGTATGCTCATTACTTTTTTACGCCTGTTGTTTGTTGGCTGTGCCCTGGTTTTCATCTTCATGCTGCTCCGTGCCTGGTGGCACAAGCGACGTCAGTGCGAACTTGAGTCCACGCCGTTCTGGCCAGTGGCGGGCATCGGGTTTGTCGCCAACTTTCTCGATACTCTGGGGGTCGGCAGCTTCGCGGTGAAGACCGCCTGCTACAAGCAGTTCAAGCTCATCGATGACCGCCTGTTACCCGGCACCCTCAACGGTCAGTGCGTGCTGCCGACCGTGGTCCAGTCCCTCATCTTCGTCGGTGCGGTCAAGGTGGATCCTGTCACCCTCATCGGCATGATGGTGGCGGCCGCGGCGGGAGCCGCCTGGGGAGCGCGCCACGTCGCCTCCTTCGACCGGCAGACCATCCGGCTGGTGATGGCGGTCTCCCTGCTGGTGGTGGCCGGGCTCATCTTCGCCGGGTTGCTGGGTCTGTTCCCCCTGGGCGGCGAGGCCATGGGGCTGAGCGGCTACAAGCTGGGGATAGCGCTGGTCGGCAACTTCATCTTCGGCGTGCTGATGAACGTCGGCATCGGCCTGTTCGCCCCCTGCATGACCCTGGTCTATCTGCTGGGAATGAACCCGCTGGCAGCTTTCCCCATCATGATGGGCTCCACCGCCGTGCTCAGCGTCTTCTCGGCGGGCACTTTCATCCGCAAGGGCGCCTTCGATGCCAAGGCGGTGCTGGCGGTGGCCATCTTCGGCCCGATCGGGGTGGTGCTGGCGGCCATGCTGGTGCAATCCATGGACATGCAGATGCTGAAATGGCTGGTGGCCTTCATCGTCATCTACACCTCCTGGACCATGTACACCTCCTGGAAGGCGGGGCGTCGTCAGCCCCAACCTCACCTGGTCAGCGCCGCCGGCTAGCCGCTATCCGTGTCGTTGTCAGGGCTTTCGGGTGCCTGGCATCACAGGCCCATCTGGCGGACTGCGGGTGGGCTTGTCATTTCAGCTGCCGGAGCCCGCGTCTGGCGAGTGGCCCGCTCTTCGGCTGGCTCGTTGCGGGGGGAGGGCGCTGGCTGGAGGCGACCAGGGCCGCCTCGGCCTTGGCCCCAAGGAAGACATAGAGCCCCAGCGCCAGCAGCAAGCCCACGGCGCAACCCATCACCCCCACCGCAGGCCAGAGCAGTTCGAGCTGACCGAGGGATCCCTTGAACAGCAGCAGCAGCCCCTCGATGGAGACCGCGATCAGGATGGCGGCGATGAAGCGGGTGATGGTGCGGCGAATGGCGCTGTGGCGGAAGATGTCCTTATGCAGCAGGACCTCCTCCTCCAGTATGGTCTTGCCCAGATCGAACACCGCCAGTGCCAGGGTCAGGAAGATGATGGCGCTGAAGGCACCGAGCCGGTTCTGCCGGGTGCCGCACAGCAGCAGGTAGAGCTGCTCCAGCCCGTGCCAGATCAGGGTCGCGACGATGAGAAACAGCGCCAGGCTCAGGATCACATACACGGCCCTGAACCAGGGAATGGCGCGGCGCCGCTCCCTGTCCCCCATCAGCCAGGCGATCAGCTGATGCAGATTGATGGCGAGTTCGCGGCCATGGCCCTGCACCACCAGTCTTAGCTGCCCCTGCGGGGCGGGAATGGGCGCCAGTATGCCGGGGCTTGCCTGGCTCAGGCCTACGCTCTGCACGAAGGGATAACCCTTGAGGGCTTCCGAGGGCAGGGTGAGCAGCCCCAGCAGCAAAGGGGTCAACTCGGTTTCGTACTCCTGATAGCGCCGCAGCACATCGATGGGGCTCATCTCTGCCATACACACCTCGGTCAAGTGGGCCTTGCACAACTGATGCAGTTGCAAATTGTGGGCCCGCTTTGTGACAGTCAGGAGCGCGGTCGTTGCACCAAAGGGTGGCAAAACGAGGGGGAGGTGCCGGGATGAGCACCAGAAAGGGGAGTGGAGCGGTGTGCGAGCACGGACGAAAATGACAAAGGGCCCTTCGTGGGCCCTTTTCTATTGATGCCGAGTGCGACGGATGCGGATCGCGGCGAGTTAGCCCGCCAGCTTGGCGAAGCTGCGATCGGCGGCGGCCAGGGTGTGCGCTATCTCCTTGTCGCCGTGGGCCAGGGACAGGAAGCCTGCCTCGTAGGCGCTCGGTGCCAGGTAGACACCTTCCTCAAGCATGAGATGGTAGAAGCGCTTGAAGCGTTCCATGTCGCAGCGGGTCACCTGCTCGTAGCGGGTGATCTCGGGCTCCTCGGTGAAGAAGAAGCCGAACATGCCGCCCACATGGGTGATGGCGAGCGGGATGCCGTGCTTGGCGGCGGCGGCCTTCAGCCCCTCGGCCACCTGGGCGGTCTTGGCGCTCAACTGCTCATACAGACCCGGCTCCTGCAGCAGGTCCAGCATGGCGAGGCCGGCGGCCATGGCTACCGGGTTGCCGGACAGGGTGCCTGCCTGATAAACCGGTCCGGTCGGGGCTATGTGCTGCATCACCTTCTTCTTGCCGCCGAAGGCGCCAACCGGCATGCCGGCACCGATGATCTTGCCGAGGGTGGTGAGATCCGGCTCTATGTTGTAGTGGCCCTGGGCACCGCGCAGGGAGACGCGGAAGCCGGTCATGACTTCGTCCAGGATCAGCAGGGCGCCAAACTCGTCACAGATGGCGCGCAGCCCTTCCAAAAAGCCCGGCACCGGCGGGATGCAGTTCATGTTGCCGGCCACCGGCTCGACGATGATGCAGGCGATCTCGCTGCCGTACTGCTGGAAGGTGTCGCGCACCGACGCCAGATCGTTGAACACGCAAGTCAGGGTGTGTTTGGCGAAATCGGCCGGCACGCCCGGGCTGTTCGGCTGACCCAGGGTGAGGGCGCCGGAGCCGGCCTTCACCAGCAGGGAGTCGGCGTGACCGTGGTAGCAGCCTTCGAATTTCACGATCTTGTCGCGACCGGTGTAGCCACGGGCCAGACGGATGGCGCTCATGGTCGCCTCGGTACCGGAGTTCACCATCCGTACCTGCTCCATGGAGGGGACTATCTGGCGCACCTTCTCGGCCATCAGCACCTCGATCTCGGTGGGAGCGCCGAAGCTCAGCCCCTTCTCCACCGCCTGGATGACGGCGGTCTTGATGGCGGGGTGATTGTGGCCGAGCAGCATGGGGCCCCAGGAACCGATGTAGTCCACATAGGCCTGACCATCCACATCATAGAGATAGGCACCGTCGGCGTGATCGATGAAGCGGGGCGTGCCACCCACCCCGTTGAAGGCGCGGACCGGTGAATTGACGCCACCCGGAATGGTCTGGCGGGCCTGTTCAAACAGCTGATCTGATTTTGACATGGATCATCCTTAATGGGATTTTGGTTGTCGTGCCGGGGAAGATGGCCGAATGAGGCTCGGCAGCCAGGAGGTGGTGGAGTATGCTTTGCGCTCTCGTTACCCGGGCCCCTGGCTTGCTCCGTGGCACATGAAACGGGCCGACTATAGCAGAAAGGCCCTGTGCTGGGCAGCCGGGCCGCCGCCGGGTATCTCCAAATCTGATTAGATGAATATGATATCCCATGGTGCAACAATCTCTCTCCTCTGCTGAATCGCCTGCGTCACACCGCAGACCCGTCTTTCTAAGCCTCATTTTGCAGGACAAGATGCCGCTACTGGTGTTGCTGCTGGCGGCCCTGGTCGGCATCCTGGCCGGACTGGTCTGCGGACTGTTTGAATCCGGCGTGCACTGGCTCGCCGAGCAGCGGCTCGAGTTGCTGGCCGATCGCCCCTGGTGGCAACTCGGCCTGCTGGGATTTGGCTTCAGCGCCCTGCTGGGCATGATCGGTTATTTCCTCACCCACACCTTTGCCCCGGAGGCGGGCGGCTCCGGTATTCCCGAGATCGAGGGGGCCATGGACGATCTGCGGCCGGTGCGCTGGTGGCGGGTGCTGCCGGTCAAGTTCTTCGGCGGCATCTGTACCCTGAGCTCCGGCATGGTACTGGGACGGGAGGGACCTTCGGTGCAGATCGGCGGCAACCTCGGCAAGATGGTGGCCGATATCTTCCGGCTGCCCAAGGAGCATGGTCATGCCCTGCTGGCCGCTGGTGCTGCGGGTGGCCTGGCCGCCGCCTTCAACGCCCCACTGGCGGGCATACTGTTCGTGATGGAGGAGATGCGGCCGCAGTTTCGTTACTCCTTCCTCGCCATCAAGGCGGTCGGGATCTCCGCCGTCATGGCGACCCTGATGCTGCAAAACATGAAGGGGCAGGGGCCGGTGATAAGCCTGCCTCACTACGATGCCCCTGCCCTGAAGGCGCTCTGGCTGTTCCTCTTCATGGGGGGCTGCTTCGGTGTACTGGGGTTCGTCTTCAACAAGCTGGTGCTTGCCTGTCAGGACGGTTATCTGGCCCTGCACCAGAACAAGCGCCATCGCTTCGTCGCCATCGGCATGCTGGTGGCGGGCACCTTCGGCGTGTTGTCGCTGTTTGTCCCCTCGGTCACCGGCGGCGGTACCGAGCTCATTCCGCATTTGCTGGGCAATGAATATGCGATGGCGACCCTGTTCCTGCTCTTCTCGGTGCGGCTGATCGCCACGCTCATCTGTTTTTGTTCCGGCGCACCGGGCGGGGTCTTTGCACCGACCCTGGCGCTCGGCACCCTGTTCGGGGTGGTATTCGGCCACCTGTTTCATGCGGCCTTCCCCGAACTTGGCATAGAGCCGGGTGCCTTCGCCATTGCCGGTATGGGGGCGCTGTTTGCCGCCACCGTGCGTGCCCCCATCACCGGCATAGTGCTGGTGACCGAGATGACGGACAACTATCAGCTGATCCTGCCCATGATGATCACCACCATAGGCGCGACCCTGGTGGCGCAATGGCTGGGGGGGCGCCCCATCTATTCCCAGATCCTGGAGCGAACTTTACGGCTTGCGGCGCGTCAAAAACGGGGAGAAAGCAGTGTGACGGCCGGTTAACTCTTTGTTTATCCGTATCAATCAAAAGATGTCGCGTATAGTGAGGGAAGAGTGGCCCTGTGCGACGCAGTCATATAAAGAGGCCCTATGTCCCGAATATTGAAGGTATTGGTCGTGCTGATGATGGGGGCGATCATCGGTTACTTCGTCGGTAATCGACAAGAATTGGCCCAGAGCAGCCTGCTGATGGTACAGCAGGAAACCCTGGAGCGGCAGAGCAAGGCGATTGGCCATCTCAAGTCGGATCTGGGCATAAAGGATACTCTGCTGGCGACCCAGAAGGCGGCCTTCGAGCAGTTGCAGCAGACCCTCAAGGATCAGGAGGCGCAGGTGCAGGAGCAGAAGCGCCAGCTGGCCTTCTTCGAGCGGATCATGCGCCCCAGTGGTGAGCAGGTCGGGGTGGTGATAGACAATCTGACGCTGCAGGAGACCAGCATCCCCGGCCGTTACCACTATCGCCTGGCCCTGACCCAGCCAGCCAAGAAGCGCGAGCTGTTTCGTGGGCAGGTACAGATTAAAGTGGAGGGGAGTCTGGCAAACAAGCCCAAGATCCTCAGCGGTCGGGATCTTGGCATGAAGGCGGGGGAGGGGCGCTATGCGTTGCGCTACTTCCAGCTACTGGAAGGGAACTGGCAACTGCCGGCAGGTTTCATCCCGGATCAGGTGCGGGTCGTCATTGCCAAAGAGGGTCGCCAACCCGCTCAGGAATTGCTGGTCGAGTGGAGCGAAGTGCTCAAGCCTGTAGTGGCGCAACCCGCCCCTCTGCCTGCGGCACAGTAACAGCGCGGTGAATACTTGAACTAAATGGTCGGGTATTGGATAATTTCGCAGTTTCCATGTTTGTGGATTTAACGGTTGTGAGGTCAGTAATGAGTGCAGTAGCAGAAGCCCCGTTGCCAATCCAGATGACGGATGCGGCGGCTAACAAGGTGAAGACCTTGATTACCGAAGAAGAAAATTCCGAGCTCAAGCTGCGGGTTTACATCACTGGGGGGGGCTGCTCAGGTTTCCAGTATGGTTTCACCTTCGACGAGAAGATCAACGATGGGGACACCATTGTCGAGAAGAGCGGGGTGACCATGGTGATCGATCCCATGAGCCTGCAATATCTGGTCGGTGGCAGTGTGGACTACACCGAAGGTCTGGAAGGTTCCCGCTTCATCGTGACCAACCCCAATGCCACTACGACTTGTGGTTGCGGTTCCAGCTTCTCCATCTGATCTATCGCTATAGCGAGTTTGAAAGGGCCCATCAGGGCCCTTTTCTATTGCTCAGTCCCATCTCTCCTATATACATGCACCAGATACAGAGCATGGTGCCCGCCACTCCTGGCCAACTCAGCACAGAATCGATCATTTACGAGTCCCTTTCTGCTGGCGCCTTGTACGATCTGGTTGTTGATTAAACACTTGAACGTTTTTCTCAAAAAAACACATAGTTTTTGCTTGTCAGAAAGAATCAGGCCCCTATAATGCGACCCCATCAGCACGGCGCAGTGCGCGTCTGGTCCGGCTTGCAAAGCAACTCGGTGGGGGTTATAGTTTCAAACCCTGCTCTTTAACAATTTGAATCAAGCAATCTGTGTGGGCACTCACAGCATCGAGCATCAAAATTAATTTTTGATTTTCAATGTCTGGTGAAGTGACCAAGACGATTTCTTAGCAATAAGAAGTCGAACAGTTTATTTCAGCAATTCATTGAGCCGCTGAACTACTTCGGTAGCGACGCAAACAAACTTAAATTGAAGAGTTTGATCATGGCTCAGATTGAACGCTGGCGGCAGGCCTAACACATGCAAGTCGAGCGGCAGCGGGAAAGTAGCTTGCTACTTTTGCCGGCGAGCGGCGGACGGGTGAGTAATGCCTGGGGATCTGCCCAGTCGAGGGGGATAACAGTTGGAAACGACTGCTAATACCGCATACGCCCTACGGGGGAAAGG